>CAZJEX010000005.1:0-176939 GCA_964545155.1 uncultured Desulfobulbus sp.
ACACTTTTGAAAGTCGCAATCCCTACTGAAATTGCAAGAGCACCTACCATTATAGGACCGACAAGGCCAGCATCTCGAAAATTTCTGTATTTTCGTTTTTCCAGAATATTTTTTTTAAATTTTTCATGAAGTTTTGTGATCATGATGTGTTTAATATGAGTTTAATTAATTTTTTTGACATGGGGAGACATACCCTATCCTGTAATATGGTATGTCATTACAGAGTTGCACAACGATGCTATGTTCAACTATCATGGTGAGCTTTACTTGTCGCCATTTTAATAGAATACTTTTTGGGTTTCGTTCGTTTATGCCCCTTCAGGCAACTAACGACAGCACTGACGATACCTTTCAAGCTTCAAGCTCAGGAGTTGGTACGTCCTGAGAAGATCTAGCAAGCAACCAGCCAGCGGCTCCTATAGTCAGCAGACTTATTACTTCGATTATTGGAGTTAATATGCGTTCTGGAACATTCTCATGGATTCCATAGATACCAAACCCGATGAAGGTGATTGCTGCTCCCCATTTTATCGCCCGCTCCGGGATATGTTTACCCATAGTAATACCAATGAAAATTCCAATTGCGTCAGCAATTAACATACCGATGTTAGTCCCAAACCAGACCGCAACTGGAGATTGGTACTTGGCAGCTAAGGCAACTGTTGCAAGTTGGGTTTTGTCTCCCATTTCGGCTATAAAAAAAGCAATTGCCACCGTCCAAAAGGGGCTGAACGAAAAGCGCTTATCTTCACCTTCCAACTTGTCACCCCGGATTGTCCAAAGGCCAAACAGAATAAAAGATACTGCAGCAGCAATTTGCATTGTTGATAGCGGTACAAATGCTGTCAAATAGTTACCTGCTGCCACCGCAAGCAGATGGTTTAGCGCGGTCGCAACGAATAACCCTGATGTCGAACCCCTGGCTGCGGTGCAATGCCGCCTTGTTCTCGCAGAGTTTAGTGGTGTTGTCGGTCGAATCGTCGAGAATTTGCACCTCAAACCGGTCACGGGGATAATCCTGGGCGACGATGTTGTCAATTAACCGTTCCGCCACATAAGGTTCGTTGAAAAGCGGCAGCTGAATGGTGACAAAAGGTAAATTTTCTTGGTTTAAAGGTAGAGGGGGAGCGGTTTTTTTACGGCCGATATAGTGCCGTAATAGATTCAGTTGCAGGAGGTTGTAGAGAACAATAAGCGCAAGAGAAAAGGTGTACAGGCCAAAAAATAGATACATCAAGGAGCGTTCCTCAAGGGTTGAGAGCTAACAAAGACAGGAAAGAGGGAAGATCCAAAAAAAACCCGGTCGATCGATTAGTGCTTGATGGTCGGTATTGCGGCGCAGCATCTCCGCTGATACGTCATTTTTTTCATGGCTCCATCAAACACCACTTTTGATCATATCTCTTGTCACTTGTCCAATCACATGAGGAGCACCCTAAAAAGTAATTTCCCTTAAAAGCTTTAGTGGCAATTTCTTCATTAACAAAAATATTGCCCCCGCAACATGGGCAGATCTCCGCAGCGATACAGTCGGACAGATGCCGATACCAGCCCTTCTGCTCCGAGGGGGAAAAAGCTGCCTCATCTTTTATGATCTTTTCCTGTTGGCAACTTACTGCTTCCAAATGGGAATTCTCCGGCATTGGGCTTGGGGGTGTCATTTTTCAAAGCTGATTGACAATAATCGATTTCAGGGACACTGATTCAACCGCTAGCTTACATTTTAGTACCGTTGGACTTCATACCCCAAACAGAAGAAGTAACTTTTTCCTACATTTACACGTTAATGTTCCACCTGGCCGTCCCCCTCTTTGCTGAGGTCATCATAGATTTGGTGCAGGTGGATCGGCACGGCCTTTTGCCGCAAGCGGAGATTGAGCATCTCCACCAGGAGAGAGAATGCCATAGCAAAATAGAGATATCCCTTGGGCACCTCGTGCCCCGTCCCTTCAGCCACTAAAGCGACACCGACGAGAATGAGAAAAGCCAACGCCAGCATCTTCACGGTCGGGTGCTTTTCGACAAAATCACCAATCGGTCTGGCAGCAAACATCATCACGGCGATGGCGATGACAATAGCTGCAACCATCACCGAAACATGTTCTGCTAGGCCAATGGCGGTGATAACCGAATCCAGCGAAAAAATAATGTCAATGACTGCTATCTGTACAATGATTAACGCTAATTGGTTGGCCATGTGTTTAGGACCTTGAATCTCCCCACCTCCCTCCAAGCTCCCATGAATTTCCATGACTGCTTTGTAAATCAAAAAGAGGCCTCCCAATAACAAAACCAAATCACGACCGGAAACCGAATGCCCCATCACTTCAAAGAGCGGATTAACAAGTCGCGCCAACCATGCAACCGATAAAAGCAGCAAGATGCGGGTTCCCATCGCGGCCAAGAGGCCAAACTGACGTGCAAATTCGCGCTGATGGACAGGTAACTTTCTGACCAACAGGGTAATAAAGACGATGTTATCAATTCCAAGCACAATTTCCAACACGGTCAATGTCAGGAGAGAACTCCAGATACTAATGTCCCACAACCATTCCATGGCAATCTATTGATCCTTTTTCACGCGATGATATTGATCAGCGTCGAGGTATTAATTTCAACGTTATCCCATCCCCAAAAAGAAGAACTATTGGTTCACGCAGGCCAGCTTCAGGCTACTTAAATTATTAGAAATAGGTTTCTCTATCCAAGTTTCTACATTCATGAGGCCTTTCACTGCAGTCCAGCAACCAGTCTTGGCAAGGGGTGGAAGTTTTCCAATTTCTGATTCAATATTTAAAATTTTCTGCTGTACGCTTGGGTCTGCCCCAAAGCTCGCAACACTCTTGAAAGTCGCAACTCCTGCCCACACGACAAGAGCACCCACCATTAAAGATCCAACAAGGCCAACACCTAAGAATATCTTGAATTTTCTTCTTAGCTGATGATTTGTCTTTAGCTTTCTCAGTAGTTCTAAAATAATGATATGCTTCATATAGTTTTCCTATCTTTTCTTTTATTGGGGTTCTGGCACCTACACAGTTCCGTTGATTTTAAGCTGATACCGCAACTGGCTCTCGAAGGTTCCACCTCTATCTCTTTTGCAGAGCGGTCACTATCCACCCCTCATTGCCTACCATTTTCCACACCGCCAATGTGCAATGTTGCACGAACGTGGGATACTCCAGGCAAATAAAGCGTGCGCAAATGACTTTGCCAGGGCAAGATCAATTACATTGCCCTACTCTGTCTAGTATTCAATTTTTACTAATTCAGCAGAAGATTCCCTGCGGTTAATTCGAATCGGTTTATCGCGCTGCTTTGCAAGTTCACGCCGAACGGAACGAACGAGTCTTTCAAAACTGGTTTGAAACACCTCGAGATAATTAACCCCTTCGCCTTTGATGATGATTTCACCTATGTGCCTGAGCTTTAAAGAAACCACACACTGCTTGTCAAAACCTCCTTTGGGGCCGTTTACATCCGAAAAACGTACCTGGACTCGCATGGTGAAGGCACGATACCGCCCCAAGAAATATTGCAGTTGGCGCAAAATGAAAATTTTTGATTCCTCATTGGAATCCAGTGCACTCCAGTTGACATCGACACTCATGAATTTCTCCGTTGATGATGTTGTTAATTGTTCCTAATTCAGTGAAAAACCATCAATAAAAAAGATGTAGTTTTCCAGTTAAAATATTGAAATTTTTATATAAATATTGCAATATTCACCTGTCCAGAAAACTCACTCAACAGGTGAAAACATGAAACGATTAATCCTCGAACAGAGCAATAAAGAATTCTACACCAGCCACTCCGGGCTGGCCCTAGCCGGTGCCTGTATCAACCGGTACAGCGACCTTGGCCGGTATGTCGGCAGGGTGGCCAAGGGTAGCGATCACATAGCTGAGGTCGATATCCTTCGCAGCTATCTCGGTTTGCTCTGTTTGGGCAAGAGCGATTATCAAGCCATTGCCGCCATGCGGGAGGACGACTACTTCAAGCAGGCCCTGGGGATCAACCGGGTTCCCTCGGTCGAGCGATTGCGCCAACGACTGGACAAGGCCGGAACCGGCCTTGTCCCGGTCATTAATCGATGTTTGCGAACCATGCTCAAACGGCTCAAGGCCTCAATCACCGGCTACCGAAACGGTCTTGTCCCGCTGGATGTGGACGTCTTCCCCCAGGATAACTCCAACACCAAGAAGGAGGGCGTCAGCCGCACCTACAAGAACTACGATGGCTACGCTCCCATGGCCGCCTATCTCGGCATGGAGGGCTGGTGCCTGGAGGTGGAACTCCGGCCGGGAAGCCAGCATAGCCAGAATGGGTTTGTTGACTTTATCAACCGGGTGATTGCCGGTGCCAAGGATCTGACCAAACAGCCGCTCCTGGTTCGCGCCGATGCGGGCAATGATGCCCTTGAAACCCTGGTCGCCCTGGAAGACGCTGGGAAAACGCACTACATCGTCAAATGGAATCCCCGGAAAAGCGACACCATCGCTTGGCGCGACAAGGTGTTTGCCGAGGGACCGGTCAAGACGCCTAGAGAAGGTAAGCGGGTCGGCACCATGGTCGTTGCGGAACGCAAAGAAATCAAAGAAACAACCTATACCTTCAAGCGAATCGTCCGGGTGACCGAGCGGACCATCGATAAAAAAGGTCAGTTTCTCCTTACTCCGGAGATTACCCTTGAGGGCTGGTGGACCGACCTTGAGATGGCTGCGGAAGATGTAATCGAACTCTATCGGCAGCATGCCACGTCGGAGCAGTTCCATAGCGAGTTCAAGACCGATCTCGATCTCGAACGGCTACCGAGCGGCAAGTTTGCCACCAACGCCCTGGTGATGGCTTTGGGCGCCTTTGCCTATAACATCCTCCGCTTTATCGGGCAAACGGGCTTGGTCGCCCCCTTTGGACCGGTGAGGCATTCGGCAAAACGCAGACGGCTGAGAACCGTGATCCAAGAATTGATGTACCTGGCCGGACGGCTGATCACCACAGGTCGACGGTTAAAGTTGCGTTTCAGTCGGCATTGCCCGGCCTTCAACGCATTCAGCGTCGTGTACTCGCGGTTGGTTCCGGCCAGCTAGATAAAATGTACAATGAAATCAGTATAATATATGGTAGCCATGCCTTCGCTTCGCCAAATTACGGATTTTTCAAAGAACAAGACGCCAAAGAGACCGTAGCGTTCGGCTTATAAACAACAGCACCAGCCCACAAGGCTAAAAATGGGGCCCGACAAACCTAAAAGAAGAAGTCTGGCGGAGGGCGTCACGGATTCAGGTTGTTGTTAATGAACAACGATAATGAGTGATGTCGTTTTTAACAAATAGATAATAACAAAATTTCAATTCGATAAATTAGAAGCATAAAATGGAATGGCTTAACTATCATCACCTCTATTACTTCTGGGTTACGGCCAAAGAGGAGAGTATTACCAGGGGCGGAGAAAGGCTTCGGTTAGCGCCCTCAACGGTCAGTATGCAGATAAGCAGGCTTGAAGAATCCATGGGCGGCAAGCTCTTCAAGAAAGCAGGTCGCAATCTGGAACTGACGGAACTCGGACGTGTGGTCTTCCGGTATGCCGACGAAATTTTTGCCCTGGGCCTGGAACTGATAGACACCGTAAAGGGAAAGTCAGTTTCAGGACCGCTTCGATTTGAGGTCGGCATCGTGGACGCACTTCCCAAGTTAATGGCCAGAAGAATCCTGGAGCCAGCTATGGCACTTTCCGAAGGACTTCGCCTTGCCTGTCATGAGGGAAAAGAGAAGCAACTCCTGGCGGAATTAGCCATTCACAATTTGGATATTGTACTCACTGGCTCACCGGTAAAACCGGGCCTGAGCGTCAAGGCCTACAGCCACCTGTTAGAAGAATGCGGGGTAACTTTTTGTGCTGTGGAGGCTCTGGCAGGGCAGCTACGACAGGGATTCCCACAATCGTTGAACAATGCCCGATTGTTATTGCCTACTCCAATGTCAGCATTACGGGGAGGTCTGGATCGATGGTTCAGTTCGCTTGGCATCCGCCCTGAGATTGCCGGAGAATTTGATGACAATGCATTATTGACGGTGTTTGGTCAGGCTGGGGACGGCGTCTTTGCTGTACCTACTCTTATAGAGCAGGAAGTGTGCTTGCAACATAATGTCGCTATCATCGGCAGATCGGATGCGGTCAGAGAGTATTACTATGCGATCTCCGTGGAAAGGGTCATTAAGCACCCTGCGGTAGTGGCAATTTGGAATGCAGTTCGAGGGTCTAGGGATCAATGGAACGTAAAACCCGGTTAGGGTCATTATGCCGCGAGGGCATATACGTTTCGCTGGGGGAGTGTTTCATAAAATAGATCACATGCATGATCATTTGCTCACAAACAATACAAGTATACCACAATGTGGCGACGAATTTTTCTGTCCACCAGGGTGGGGAGTTCTGTTAAATCATCTGAGATATTTCGACTTGATCTGACACCTCACGATCACGCTTACCCGGTAAGCGTTGCAGGTATCCATGGAAGGTCTGAATTGGTGAACAATCAATCAATGTCCTGTTTGGTTAGTCCTTTCGTTTAATTTTGCACTCACCTGAATGCAATATCAGCGAGTTACTCTGCGGAAAGCTCTCGAAAAGCCTTTTGCAGCTTAAAAATCACGAGACGCAATTAACCAAACGGGACACTAACCAAAACTAAAGGGACGACAAATTGTGCTGCCGTCCCATTGTTACACCATGAGTATGTCGTTATCTAATAACCGCTAAGGTGTAGACACCCTTTCCTTGACCAGCAAGCTACGACTGAATTGGAGCCATTGACTATTAAATCTTGACACGCATTTCGACAAAAAGTATTCTAACAATCTGATATTACTTTTTTTTAAAAAAATGGGCAGAAACACTCTTGAATCAAAAATTCAAAAAAATTATTGCATTGTCTCTAGTGGCGGTGGTGGTTTGCCTCTCCATTAATACAGTCTTTTCTGTTGCCCATGAGATGGAAGAAGCGGGATTTTCCTCTCCGCACACTATAGAGATCGATTTTTTGCACGTTGAAAATTCTGGCCATTGTCCGTCTTGCCCCACTGAAGACCATCCCCGCACCAACCATGACCATTTCAGTTGTGACCACCACACCTCTATGTCACTGGCTGCTCAAACAGTATATAGTCATCCTTCGATGACACTTACTCTCCTCAACGTAGAACCCTTTCAATTCATCCCCAAAGTTTATCTAGACAAATTCATCCCCCCGCCAAACCTCGTTTGAAGGGCTGGCAAGCTACTCGTACGTCCGCAATATCGCTCTGTTTGCGTCATTGCATGTACAGTTAGCCCCAGCGCCCTCTTCTATCGTCACTCAAAATTCGTAATTGTGTCAGTTGGCCTGGTTGCTATCCAGGATCGCAGCGGTATCTCTGCGTGTTATTCCCCCTGTCCGGTCGGACCGCTCTGCGCTTCGTCTCCTGACAGGGGAAAACATAAGGGATACCTTGGCACAATTGCGTCAAATTAGCGTCATATCTCAATGCAACAAGGAAAGAACAATTGAAACAGGCATTTTTTATACGATTAGCATTTGTCGTCGTGATTGCGGCGGTTATTTGTGTTGCAACGGTGCCACTCCAGGCGAAAGAACGAACCTTCACCCTGCAAGAAATCATGGCAATCACCAGGGAGAGCAACGGTGAGCTGAAGGCACTCCGCGAGGAGGTCGGAGTTGCTGAAGCTGGGAAAATCAAGGCCGGTCTTTATCCCAATCCGGTGCTGGATATGGAAGGTTCAACCGGAGCACTTACCGGCAACACGTTAGAGAACCGCACAGCCATCGGACTATCCCAGGAGTTCCTGACCGGCGGTAAACGGGATAAACGGTTGGCCGTAGCTGAAACTGAACTGATTAGGTTCGGCAGCCGGATCAAGGATGCGGAACGCTTGCTGCTGCTGGAAGTGAAGACCGGGTTCTACGACCTTCTTCTGGCGGAACGCCGCCTTGAGCTGGCGCACAAGTCCCATGGGCTGAATAATCAACTCCTGCAGATAACCAAAGAACGGCTGACCGCCGGTGATATTGCAGAACTGGACGTAAACCTGGCCAGAGTCGAAACATCCCGTAGTGAAGAACGAAAAATCGAGGCGGAGCGTGAGCTCGTCCCGTCTCGTCAGCGACTTCTCTCGCTCATGGGGCTACCCATGTTGACGGATTTAAAAATAGCCGTCTCTCCGGAAATAAAGCCGTTCGTTGCAAATCTTACCGACCTCAAGGTTCTGGCCCTAAAAAATCGCCCCGATCTGCAGACCATAGCATCGGAAAAGAGCAAAGGAGAGGCGGAACTCACTCTGGCCCGGGCCGAGCAGCTGCCCAACGTAACGGCGGGAGTTGCCTTCAGCCGTGAAAATTCGCCGACCACAGTCGGCGACACTGGTGATAGGTCTATTGACGACCTGATCGGACTGAAGATTTCTGTTCCAATTCCGTTTTTTGACCGGAACCAGGCTGGCCTGGTAGAAGCTCATGCAAAAAAAAGCAGCGCTGGAATTCGTCAAACATCCGTCCGGCTGAGCATTGAGCGGGAGGTAGAGGCAGCCTATGCGCGACTTGCCGCTACGGAAAAATCAGCAAACATCTATGGCAAGGAGATACTCCCGCAACTCAGTGAAAACTTGAAGCTGGTCGAGAAAGCTTATCGCTCGGGCGAAGTTGGAATTCTGGTGATGATCGAGGAGCAGAAGAAATATATCGAGGTAAATGACGGTTATCTAGCTGCACTTAACAATAGAAACATTGCGGTCGCAAAACTGGAGTCTGCCGTGGGAATTGAACTGAAGAATATTGACGGAGGTAATAAATGAACACCAATAAAACTGCCCTGGAGTACATGGGGATATTGATGGCGATGCTTTTCATGCTGACCGGCTGCAATCATGAGAAACAGGCCACTGCCGCCGCAGTTGGAGACAAGTCCGAACCGGTCCGGGTCACGGCCTATTCCGCCAAAAGCGAACTGTTTATGGAGTATGACCAGCCTTTAGCCAGAGAAAAGGCAGGCTTTCTCGTCCATCTCACAAGGTTGAGTGATTTCAAACCGGTCACTGAAGGCGGTCTAAAACTGGTATTCACCCCTGCGAGTGGTGAACCATCAACCTTCAGCATGCCTGCTCCAACCCGGCCGGGTATCTTCAAGGCTGAAGTTACCCTTGGCAATCCTGGAAAATATTCGCTGAAACTGATCACAGATGGAAAGGGATTCGACGATGAAATTTCGGTTTCCGAAGTACTGGTATTGAACAAGGGCGAGAAGCCTGCCGACGGACATTCCGGTGGTGGTGGCGCAATAGTATACCTGAAGGAACAGCAGTGGGTCGTGGACTTCATGGTGACCCAGCCGGCCAAGAAAGATATGAGCAGGTTTCTTACCACCACGGGGGAATTGGTGCCGGTATCGAATGCCGAGGCAACGGTTGCCGCACCGCTTTCTGGTATTGTCTCGACGACTAGGCAGCTACCGTTCATCGGCACGAAGGTGGAGAAAGGCGAAGTCGTAGCTATGATCGACCCACCGGTCAGGCAAGAAGGCGGGATCGGTCAGTTGGGGGCGGCTTATGCTGAAGCCAAAAATCGGGTTGCACTTGCGCAAAAGGAGTACAGCCGGGCCAAGCAGCTCCATGACGCCAAAATAGCGCCACTGAAGCGGGTCGAAGAGGCCGAGCTGACACTTTCGAGCGCGCGAGCGGCTCTCGAGCCCCTGAAGAAAGCGATGGGGAACGTCCAAGGAGAAGGTGGAGACCGGATTGCAGTGCGAGCGCCGGTGAGCGGCACGGTTGTAGAGGTGACTGCCGGACCCGGGAAGGGGGTGGAGGCGGGGCAGGCGATTCTGCGTATCGTCAATACCGATACCTTCTGGCTCAAGGCCAATATTCCTGCTACCGAGATCGGCATTGCCGACCAGTCGCTCAACGCGACCTTCACCGTTGCCGGTTTGACTGACGAATTCATACCGTCACGGTTGGTGTCGATCGGCGACATGCTTGATCCCCAGACCAGAACCCTGCCGGTTCTGTTTGAAGTCCCCAATGAATCCGGGCGCCTCAAGATTGGACTGTTCGCCAATGTCGCCATTCGGACCGGCTCTGTTGCCGGAGCACTGGCTGTGGCCAAGGACGCACTGATTGAAGATGAGGGCCGCTGGTTCGTATTTATCCAGTCATCGGGAGAGGCATTTGATCGACGAGAGGTGAAGATCGGCGTCGAGGATGGCGGTTTTGTCCAGATTTCCGCAGGTCTCAAGGGCGACGAGCGCGTGGCGACCCGGGGAGCCTATTATGTCAAACAGGCTGAGTCCGCTGCCAAGGGTGGCGCAGATCAGGGCCACGGCCATTAAAAGGAGATACATTCATGCTCGATAAAATAATCCGTCTGGCCCTGGAAAACCGGCTGATCGTTGTTGTGGCGTCACTGCTGGTCCTACTGGTCGGCACCTATATAACCGTCAAAATGCCGGTGGATGTACTGCCGGATCTGACCGCACCGACGGTTACCATTATTACTGAAGCTCATGGTATGGCCACGGAAGAGGTGGAATCGATAGTTACCTATCCCATTGAAGGTGCTGTAAACGGCTCCAGCGGCGTACGCCGGGTCCGTTCCTACACAGTAGCAGGTCTCTCTACGGTATGGGTCGAATTCAACTGGGGGACCGATATCTACCGGGCCCGCCAGGTGGTTAACGAAAAGCTGCAGGCCTTGGCCGGTGTCCTGCCGGTTGATGCGGTTCCGCAACTGGCGCCGATCTCTTCGATCATGGGGGAGATCATGCACGTTGCCTTGATCAGCGATCAACATACCACCATGGAGTTGAAGGAAACCGCCGACTTCGTGGTGCGCAAGCGGCTCCTGGCGATATCAGGAGTTTCCCAGGTTTCTAACATCGGCGGCGACACCCGCCAGTACCAGGCTGAACTCGATCCGCAACGCCTGCAAGCCTTCGGTGTCACGGTGGGCGAAGTCATCACGGCCCTCAAAGGGGCCAACGAGAATTTTGCCGCAGGGGTTATGAAGAAAAACGGCCAGGAATTTTTGATCCGGGGCGTGGGCAGAGTCCGCACCACAGCCGATCTTGAGCAGGCGGTGGTGGCCGCTAGGGGTGGGGTGCCGGTTCTGGTCCGTGATGTAGCGAAGGTCGTCATTGGCCCGGCCTTCAGATATGGCGACGCTTCGGCTAACGGCAAGCCAGGGGTGGTGATCTCCATCCAGAAGCACCCGACTACAAACACCCTTGAGTTGACCAAGAGACTAGAAGTAAAACTCGTGGAATTGCAGAAGAGCCTGCCGGCCGGCATGAAGCTGGAGACCGACATCTTCCGGCAGTCCGATTTCATCGAGCGGGCCATCGACAACATCAAAAAGGTGCTGACCGAAGGGTCGGTGTTGATTATCGCCATTCTCTTCCTCTTCCTGGGGAATGTACGAACTACTCTCATTTCTATTACTGCCATCCCGCTTTCGCTCCTGTTTGCAATCTTTGCCCTCAAGATTTTCGACATATCCATCAACACCATGACGTTAGGGGGGATGGCCATTGCCATCGGGGTCATTGTTGACGACGCCATCATCGATGTGGAGAATGCCTTCCGGCGGCTACGGGAAAACCGAATGAAACCAGAAAACTTGCGGTCTCCGGCGCGCAAGGTGATCTTCGACGCCTCGAAAGAGATTCGTTCTTCCATCGTTAATGCTACCATGATCATTCTCATGGTTTTCCTACCCCTCTTTTTTCTCTCCGGGGTCGAGGGGCGACTATTACAGCCTCTCGGCATTTCTTATATGGTCTCCATCGGCGCATCACTGCTTGTCGCTCTGACCGTGACCCCGGCCCTCTGCTCCTATCTGCTTCCAAGGGCCAAATGCCTTGAACGGGAGGAGGAGAGTATTGTCGTCCGCTGGTTGAAGCGTCTCTATCGTCCCATGCTCAACCTTGCGGTCACCCGGCCTAAAATGGTGATTGCGGGATCGGTCGTGGCCTTTGCCCTGGCCATGATCCCGCTGTCCATGACAGGGCGCTCCTTTCTCCCCCCCTTCAACGAAGGGGCATTGACGGTCGTTGTCGTTACCTCGGCGGGGACCTCGCTGGAACAGTCGGCGGCAATTGCCCTTGAGGTTGAAAAAAAGCTGTTGGCTCACCCAAACGTCAAGAAGACGGCCCGCCGAACTGGGCGGGGTGACATGGACGAGCACGGGAAGGCGGCAAGCATGACGGAGATCGAAGCCAAGCTCGATATGAAGGAACACAAACTTGGCGATGTCATGGCAGAACTGCGTAAATCAATGGCTGGCATGCCGGCGACTATTACCTTTGGTCAGCCGATCGGTCACCGAATCGACCATATGCTCTCCGGCACCATGGCTAACATTGCGATAAAGGTCTACGGTCCGGAGCTTTTCAGGCTGCGGAGTTCAGCGGAAGAGATCCGGGGTGCTATAGCCGATGTCCCTGGGCTGGCTGACCTGTCAGTGGAACAGCAAAAGGATATCCCCCAAGTCCGGATTGTACCTGATCGGACCCAGATGGCTCGCTACAACCTGACCATGTCGGGTGTAGCAGAGGCAATGGAAGCCGCTACGGCCGGTATGGTCGTAACCCGTACACTGGAAGGTGATCGCGGTTTCGATGTAGTGGTGAAGTTTCCTGATACCGCTCGCAACAGTACCGGCACCATAGAAAGCGTCCTGATCGATACCCCGACCGGGGTCAAGATTCCCCTTGCCACCGTGGCAAGGGTTGTCTCCGCCAAGGGACCTAATACGATTACCAGGGAGAATGCCCAGCGCAAGATCGTCGTTCAGGCAAACGTGGTTGGCCGTGATCTGCGCAGTGTCTTTGAAGATGTCCGCACCCGTATAGAACAGAAGGTCAAGCTCCCGGAGGGATATTACGTGGAATATGGCGGGCAGTTTGAGAGTGAGGCCGAGGCAACCAGGACTATTGGCCTGTTGAGCCTGGTTTCGTTACTCTTCATCATTTTGATCCTCTATATTGAATTTCGCTCCTTCAGAGATGCTTTCCTGGTCATGGTCAACCTACCGCTTGCTTTTATCGGTGGCATACTAGCCGTCTATTTCACTTCCGGGGTCATCAGCGTCGCTTCGCTGGTGGGATTTATCACCCTGTTCGGCATTGCCACGCGAAATGGCATCCTCCTCATTTCTCACTATAAACACCTGATGGAACATGAGGGGAAAAGTCTTCAGGAGGCCGTGCTGCAGGGCTCGATGGAGCGGCTCAGACCGGTCATCATGACCGCGCTAGCGGCAGGGCTGGCGCTGGTGCCTTTTGCCTTCTCAGCAGATAAGCCAGGCAACGAGATCCTGTCGCCGCTGGCCATCGTAATCCTGGGAGGACTGCTCAGTTCGACCGTGCTGAATATGGTTGTGCTACCATCACTCTATCTGAAGTTTGCCAAAGAAGAACAGGCGTAATTGAATTGCCCCTCCTCCGTGATGAGGTAGGGGCAATAACTATAAAACATAACCAATATTTCACGAGCCATTAATCGTCCAGAAACGAGTTGAGGTGCCTACATATCGCCTGGGAAACTGTTGACACTATCCAGAGAAGGCTTGGAGCGTTAAACGGGGCGAAGCGGCGATTTAACCAACAGCTCTAAAAATCAATGCAGGTAATTTGTAATATCAACCACTCTGCTCACAGAGAGCATTTTCCTGAACCATAAAGACGTAATCCATCAAGAGGTAATATAAATGAACAAGAAATCAATACTCCTCGGAGCTGCCTTGATTGCGGGCATCGTAATCAGTGGGTGTGCAACCAACCGGGAATTAACCAGCACAATATCATCCCTCTCAACCAGAAACGATATTTTTTCTGAAACCTCAAATTCGGATACTGAGGCCGGTAAAGCAATAATGGACATCAAATTTTCCGTGAAAAGTATTTCATCACGGTTTTTTGAAATTTACTACAAGCACAGCGATCCTCCGCTTCGAGTCTATTTGAATATTGACGGACAAACCACAATTCTTGATGCCGAACCCGTTCTTGAAGACAGATCACCAATAAATCCTGACGCACCTGAAAGCGGCACCGGATGGAGATATCAATTCAACAAGCGTATCGTCCTTGCCCCTGGCAAACATAAACTGACGATTGCGGTTCCAGTTGATGATGTGTTTGTGGAGCGTGACATAGAATTGCATGCTGGCGCTAACACGATCTCCATGACTCCTGTGTATAAAAAGAGATCATCTCGACCATATAAAAACCAGCATTTTTCTGCTGGAGTAAAAACTGTGGAAGTGCTCATCAAGTAACCTGTTTCAATTAAAGGTATTGAAAAGATTTACTGAAAAGAATGTTTAAGGAGAATTTAATGAAACTGCCGAAACTCATATTCACGATAATATCAATAATTGCCTATGTTGGCATTCTGTCTGCCTGTACTGCCAAACCATCGCCAACTCCAGCTCCTGACACGCTGGCCATCAAAATTCTGCCAGCATTTGATGTGCAATTTATTCAAACATCTGCCAGGCAAGATGGCGAGTATGTTGTGGTCAATGGCCAGGTGAAACGTACTGTAACTGGCGGAAAAAGCGTTATAGCCGGACATGTAGATGTAGGAATAATTGACAAGACAGGCAATGCTATTTGTAAGGCTGTCGCTAATTACTCCCCTAAAAGCATTCCTGAAAGAAGTGGGATGACCTCATCTTTTACAACTCGAATTCCAATAACAGCCCCAAAGGAAAGCTTTGTTTCTATAAAATTTCACAATGGCCCTCACCCAGCCATTTGATTATTGCATGTTCTTTTTTTCCTTCGTTAATTGCCGAAAATTTTAATTCAAAGGAGAAGGATGAATGCTGACAAAGAATACGCTGTTTTGTTTAGGTCTAGTGTGGAGCGTTCTTTGGTGTAACACTGGATTCACCGAAGAGGCGAAGAATGAAGTCAAGAAGATCCAGGACAATTCGTTCCTGATCGAAGAGGCGTAGACCGACCACCGCAATAGCAATAGCTTGGTTGTAATGGATGGGAGTTGGTGAGACCAGGCGCTCAACGGATTGGTAAAGCATCAACCCGGCTACCCCCACGAGGGAAATCGCGCTTGTGTAGCCTCCGAGCACCTCGATTTTCCACGCACCGAAAGCAAACCTTTTATCGTGGGCGAAACGTCGAGCCGCACCATAGGCCAATACAGACAGCCCCAGTGCCAAGGGATGCGAACTCATGTGCCGCCAGCCATCAGCCAACAGCGCCATGGAGTTGTACAGCCATCCGCCGACGATCTCGGCTACCATCATCACGGCAGTTAGTACGACGGCCCATCGGGTATTTCTCTCGGCCAGCGGGTTGCCTTCATTAAAGACGTGTGAGTGACGCCCGTTTTAAATTTTCAACAGAAGTGGAAGATTGCATGTTCGTACCCTTGGGGTCGCTTCAGAAAACGGAAAATTAAGCACGGTAAGGAAAAATTATACTCGAAGATTCTGGCTGTTAGCTCTTGAGTTTTCTAGCGTGTATGAAGCGTAACCCATGAGGTGCCAATATGTCAGCACTCAACTTAATAGCCAACGATAGCTGATTCTTCTTTCACTCTTCTCCAAAATAGCTTTGCAAATTCAGATACCAAGACAACGCTAAATGTAACTCCAAAGATATTCAGCCACATCATCAAGCTCAGTGGGATTGTCCCAAAAAATGCTCCTGCAAATTGTATTATCAATATTTGCAGCACAAAAGTAATCGTAATAACTAAAAGTATGATCTTGTTTTTAAACAAGTTTCTGAAGATACTAACTGAATAAAGCTCACGACAGTTAAAGGCATTAAACCAGGGCAAACATTACTTGAAGACCCTGACCAGCCCCTTTACCCTGCCGAAAATTTCAAAATCATCATGTTCGTTCAGCTCAACAGGGGGATATTGCTCATTGTGCGCAAGGAGGCGCAATTTGGGATAAAGCGATAACTCTTTGACGGTCATTTCACCATTTATCATAGCGACTATGGAGCCGTCAAAAGCCTCTTCGGAACGGTCAACGGACAATATGTCCCCAGGGTGAATGCCTGCTTCAATCATCGAGTCTCCATCCTCGCGCACAAAAAAAGTAGCAGGAGGATTGGTGACCAACAATTCGTTGAGGTCAAGCCTGCGATCAATGTAATCATCAGCCGGTGACGGAAAACCTGCGGAGACCCCAGCGTGGATAAGGGGGATGTGTTGCGAAATGAACTCATCCGGATATCCGACGAATTCAACATTAGATATACGTTGGTTCATGGTCACTCCAAAAATTCTGGTATATTTTCAATTTTCCACATTCAACGATACCGCTAACGACATGACCGACGAGACAATTCCGACGCGTACCGGCAATTGTCCATCCGGTCAACACCGGACAATAAAATCATTTTTAATTATAAAAATTATTAAAAAATCATTTAAAATCGCTAGTGATTCACTCAGGAAAATATTGAAGAGACCCTAGCTGATGAGGGGCTAAGATCTCACAAGGGCAAGGCTTGCGGTAATTGAAATCCCACCGTTGAACCAGTGAAAAAAAAGGAGCGATAGACTCACCCTCTAATGAGGACTAGAAATTTACAGCGAGTCTTCGGGCTATTTCACACCGTCAGTCAGCTTGGTGCCCGCCTTGAACTTGACAACCTTCTTGGCTGGAATTTGGATGGTTTCACCTGACTGGGGATTACGTCCTTCACGAGCAGCCCGTTCAGAGACGGAAAAAGTACCAAAGCCAACCAAGGTGACCTTGTCGCCAGCTTTCATAGCATCCGCAATCGCTCCGAATACACTGGCCACCACCTGCTCGGCAGCCGTTTTGCCCAAGGCACATTCACTTGCAATCTTCTCCACCAATTCGCCTTTGTTCATACGCTCTTTCTCCTTTTTGGAACAGGTTATTTAAAAACCAGAGTTTTCCCTGATAAGTAGCAGACCCTTTCCACCCTTGCAAGTCGATTTGTTGCGCGAGAACGAAGAGCATTCAGACTGCATCGACCTGGCGACATCCCACATCACCATTTTTTAATCATTTTAAAATAAAAAAATCATTTTTATGATAATAAATAATTGAAAAATCATATCAAGGTGTGTATTGATTTAATCAATTCCAGATGAGTCACCAAAGCATTATCTATTTTTATAGGGGAGAGAGAGAATGATCTATGCAGTAGTGAATACGAAGGGCGGCGTGGGTAAAACCACGACTGCTGTTCACCTTGCGACCATGCTTTCTCGTCATGGCAAGACGTTATTGATCGATGGAGATCCTCAAGCCAGTGCGGCAAGTTGGGCCGCCTGGCGGCGCGATAATTCTGCTTACACCCCGAGCCCCACAACTGTTTGTCTCGCGGGTAAAGCCATTCTCACCGAAGGGAAACAGCTCGCAGGTGGTTTTCAGGATGTTGTCATTGATGCCGGAGGGCGTGATTCCGTTGGATTACGGTCAGCTTTGCTGCTCGCACAAAGGGCGATTGTGCCGGTCGGTGCATCTAACCTTGATGCTGCAGCCATGACCGATCTTCTCACAGTTGTTGAGCTTGCTCGTGATTTCAATCCTGATCTCGATGTGCTGGTTTTGTTGACGAGGATTGACCCTCGCACCAAAGACGCCGCTGAAATGATCGAGTTTTTAGTCGAACAAAAATTGAACGTATTACCAAGCAAGATTTGCGAACGGGTCGCGTTTCGCCGAGCTATCGGTGAGGGTGCAACCGTAGGTGAATTGGGAAAAGATCAAACCGCCATCTCTGAAATAGAGTCTTTTTTTAAGGAAGTGACAGCATGAAGAAAAAACCCGATATTGCCGGATTCGCCTCGACCAAAGACCCAAGCAATTTTCTTGATGGTGCCGTTGCCGATGCAACTGAGCGGAAAAGCACACCTGAAACAAGAGGCAGGAAAAAAAGCCTGGTAGATAAAAAACAAAAATCCTTCCATCTACCCACGGATATTTTGGATGCCATCGAAAATAACAGCCCTGGAAACATGAGTGTCTTTGTCGAAAAAATTCTGCGTGAATATTTTGAGCAAAACAATATGATTTGAGTGACTGCGGGAAGGGTGCTAATTTCCAGCACAGAACAACTCAATGATTGTTCAATGTAATTATTCGAGGGGGCGACTATAGTGGCCTCTCTTTTCCCCTTTATCGCGAAGGTTCCCACCGCACGATAAGGGGGCTTTTTCATTTCCAGCATGACAACAAGAAAGCCTAACGGTCCGCACGATCTGACTAGGCCTGGTTACAGCAAACTGTCTATATCTTGTTTCTGTTCATCCGCTGCACGAATGGTACAGCATTCACCTGCTGTTGTCCTGATCGTGCGACTTGGTCACCGGATCGCCGGGCGACGACCAAGGGTGAGTAATCGGGCTGCCGTTTTTCGAGAGCGGGTTTGCCTTCTTCCACCGGCTTATTTGAGACAACAGCTCGAACAGAGACCTTGACCGGCCCTTTCCCCAGGGCATCCTTAACCATTTCAGCATATCTCCGGCCTCTGTCTTCATTGGGCGAGTGATACGCGCCAACCGCGTTCCAACTCTCGCCGTGCCGGGCGATCTCTTGTTTCAATATCCACGACCCGAGATAAATATTGGCCAGAGGATCAAGGGCCGCTTCCAGCGAGATTTCGTATTTCTTCAGCCAAAAATTATTCACCTGCATGACGCCGGAGTCAAAGGAGCGCCCCTCCGCCTCTGCTTCCTTGGCTTTTGCTAAAGCCTTTTCCTTGGAGTCAAAGTGGTATCCTTTGCCCTCGATATTGAGCGTCCATGGGGAGAGGCCGCTTTCAACATGGGCAATCGCCTGCGTCCATGCTGCCGGAACGCCCCAGGTGTGGGCTGCTTCCTTAAACATCGGGGCGAAAGGTATTTGTTCCGCCCTGACCGGAGCGGTGACCACACTTCCAGCCAGGACCAGGGCAACCAACAATCGTTTCACCGAGCCACCTCGACAACTCGCGTTGTGACCCTCTTGGTGACGGCATCGAGGCCCCGCGATTTGTGCAGGTCATTAAAATCGGTGTATTTCTTTATTTTTTCTTCTTTGGTGAAACTCGGAGCAATCACAGTGGCCCCCACCACTTGCGCGGCTTCCTGCGCCCGTTTCATGCCGACATTACCAAGCGGGATACCATTGATTTGCGCCGGTAAATGATGATCGTTATCCGCACAAATAGTTATTTCGGCCTGTGGGTTTTTCTCGCGCAAAAGTTCGGCCACGGGTAGCAGGTTATGCGCCGTAAACGCTGCAACTACCGGTTGCCCAGTGGCCATGTGCAGGCTGGCCGCCGTGGCGTAACCTTCAGCTATCAGTATTTTCCCGCCTTCCAATGCATCCGGAGAGGGTAGAACCAAGGCCGCCCCTTGCTGTGGACATCCCGATTCAAATCTCTTCGTGCCGTTCTGCTCGATCCATTGCAGTGTTTGCACGCGGCCGGTTCGCAGATCAAATCCAGGAATAAGAAGATTACCCCGGCTGTCCTGCTTCAGTCCAAACCCTGACACACCCTTCTCCTGAAGATACGGATGTTCCTCGGTGGGCTCGGCGTTCATCCACTTGGCATAGGCCCGCTTCATGGCCTTTGCCTGCTGTTCTTTCCGTTCGTTCGCCCGTTCCGCCAACCGTTCCGATGCTTCTGTTCTGAGTGCATCCTTCTGCTCTACGGTCAGGGAATGGCCGGTGGCGATCCATTTGACCTGCTCACCGGACTTGTGATTCTGCCCCCAACCGTTAGGGCGTCCATCGGCATACCCGCAATACGCACCGTCTTTCCCCCCAGGCTTACCACCCTCCACCGGAACTCGGTGAATCTGGCCATCCAAAACCGGTTCATCGACAATGAGGCCCGCCTGCTGGAGCGTTTGAGCAAATTCGTCTGCAGGCGGTAGACCCGAAGACGATGCCGCAACCGCAGATTCCTTTTCCGGAAGCCACGCGGCCAGCGCCGTCAGGGGTGCCCCCTCCGGGACATACCAAAGTTTTGCATCCCTATCCCATTTCGCACCTGCTTTTTTGGCCTGATTCTTTTCTTTGTACGGGACGGACAAGAATGTTTTGGTCTCAGCAAACACTTGATCCGCAGGCGCAACCTCTGGAGAAAGGATTTCAGCGGATTGTTGGACTTCAGGTGTTTCGCTGGCCATCACAATCCCAGCTTCGGGTTGTGGCACTGTCAATTCTTGTTGCAGGTTCATCACATACTCCTTTATTTTCTCGGCATCACGGCAGGCCCGCATGATCTCATACGGATCTTTTTGAAGAACGCTCACCCAACTGTCGACATACGAAACATGCTGATCCGGTTGGTGCGGCAAGCCTAATTCCTGGTTGAGCATCCAAGATGCAATCTCCGCGCGTAATTCCTCCTTGGCGTACACCTCAGATCCATGCGGGCCAAACTCGCGACCCATCCGGGACTCGTGCCCGGTCCAATGACTGAGTTCATGCAGAGCAGTGCTGTAATAGTTGCCTGACTCCGGAAAATTCTCGCGCGGTGGTAAATGAATGTCGTCGGTCGCAATCCGATAAAAGGCCCGGTCGCTCTGGTCGTGGGTGATGGCCGCCCCAGAGTCCCTCAAGATCTCTTCGCCGCGTTCAATCGGGTCCCAACCGAGTTCCGGCGGTTCATAGGCGGGCAGATCCTGCCCGTCGAGGGTTTGTAACTGACTGACGTGGAATACGGAAAAGACATGGAGACGGGGCCGTTCCAGTTGCACGTTTTCCTTTTTCTCCTCGCCTTTTTCATCTTTAACCGGCTGACCGGCATCGTCCAGTACGGCCTGGCGATCCGTCCATTGCCAGAACACGACCTGTTGCGCCTTGGAACCCTTCTTGACCCGCCATTCCTGGTCGTTGGCCTGTTTCATAGTCATCCAGCGAGGATCAGCATAGCCGTGCCGGGCCAGCATCACCGTATTGACGCCTTTGTAGACCGTGCCGGTGATTGGGTTCAGGGGACGGTGGCATTCCCCGGCCTTCCATGGCTTTTGCCAGGGCGCGGTACCGTTTTTCAGCTCTTCGATGATCGTCTCGGCAAAGGTTTCCGAAACGCTTTTGCGGTTAGAGTTCTTCACTGGTTCCCCCCTCCAGCACATCGCCCATCTCTTCATCGCTGGGGAATGCGCCCATGTAGTCGGCGACATCCGGATCGACCGGGATACCAAGGCCGGGATTGTCCATGGCCTGTTGTTCCACTTTCTGCGCTGCGGCTTCCAAGTATTCCATGTGATTCCTCCTTAAAAGGTGAGAACCGGCTCAACTGGCCGGAGAGCTGCAAGCGGCACCAGGCCGAAATATCGGCTATCAAAACTGCCGCTATGATGTTGCGAGAGGACAAGTGCCTTGCCCGGCGCAATAACGCCGGGGACAAGGCGCGAGGGCGGCGCAGGCCTCCCTTTGCTGTCCCTGCTGACGCCTGCCGTACCGGCCAGGGGTTGGCCGTTGACCGCGATCAATCCTTTTTCCAATCCGACGACATCCCCGGCCAGGCCGGAAACGACCTTGAGCAGGGGCCGCAAGCCCGAAGCACAGGAACCGGCGGCCAAGTAGCCCCTTTCTTGCGCCAGGCTGATGGACTCGGCATCTTCCAAACAAAACGAGGCCAAGCGCCCACGCTGCACCGGGCCGCCGGTGATCCGGTAGAGGCCGACCGGCAACGACCGGGTCAGGTTGAGCCGGTAGCCTGCTGCCCAGCACCCCACGAATGCCAGCAAGCCGATCAAGCTAATCGCACAGATATTTTTCATATTCCGCTGCCGTGATCGTCTGGGAGAGCGGCACCGGCGGTCGTTCCTGACGCGAAGGGGTATAAAGGCTATCCGACACTGTCGGGGCGGGGATCTTGGCACGGGCTGAAAAGACCGGATCGATGAAATAGAGAATTTGCCGACCGTAGATCGGCGATTGCCCGGCGGTAAAAATGAGCATGTCGCCGGGAGCGGTGACCTGGCCCTCGCTGTTTTTGGTTGGTCCCGGCAACCGCAGGCACTCATCGGTAGTTAAAAGCGGCCTGGAGGTCTCGGCAATGCTGGTTGAACGCGACCGGCCACCTTTGCCGCGACTGATCGACACTTTTTTACTGACCACCGTGGTGGTGCCGGTGAGTTTGGAGAGGTAGTCCGCCGTCTCGGGCAGGTTGGGTGCGTAAGCGATCCGGACATGGCAATTGGCCATCAAGGCGTTATCCGCGCCATAGACGCTGTTGAGCTGCTTGGTGTCCTGGACGATGAAATAGCCCTTGATGCCGTACCCAGCCATGAAGGAAATGGCCCGCTCAATGATCGGCAACTTGCCCAGAGCTGTGAACTCATCGAGCATCAATAACAGCCGGTGCGCGTAGGCGGCGGTCCCGGCACCATCGGCAAAGGTCATTTTCTCGGTCAACCTGCCCAAGAGTTGCGTCATGAAGATGCGCAGGAGCGGGCGCAACCGATCAATATCGGCAGGAGAGACCACCAGATACAGGTTGACCGGCGAGGGATGATTCATCAAATCCATGATCCGGAAGTCACACCGGGAGATATTGCGGGCAACGACCGGATCACGGTACAGCGCCAAGTTTGCCGTGGCCGTGGAGACAACGCCTGCCATTTCCTTATCCGCCTTTGCCAGCATGCCGCTGGCGGCGGAGGCGCAAAACACATGGGCCGCATTGCCTAACTCCGGCCCCATATCGGCAAAGATCTCTGTCAGCAGGGCCGCATGATCGGTGGCAATCATTTCCTCGAACAGTTCCCGAGGACCACCCTCACGGTCCGGGTCCTCCAGCATCACCGAAACATCATAGAGGCTCGCCGGTCGATCCCTATACCGCCTGATCGTGATCAGACAGTGGAGCAGCACCCCGCCGAAAAACCCTGCCGCTGCTTTGTCCCAATAGGCCGGGAGTCCCTTGCCGTCGGGGTCCAGCACCATGTTCGCCACTTGCTGCACATCCGAGATAGCGCGATTGCCGTTCAGCCTGATTTCTTCCAGCGGGTTAAAACAAGCAGTCGCCCCGCTGGGGTCCGACGGTTCAAACCGCAGTGTTTTGTCGCCCCGGCTTTTGAGATATCCGGCGGTCAGGGCGTAGTTCTCGCCTTTAATGTCAAACACAACACTGGACTGTTCCCAGGCCAGCAAGGTGGGCAGGATAAGGCCGACCCCCTTACCGGAACGAGTCGGCGCAAAACACAACAGATGTTCCGGGCCATTGTGCCGCAGATAGAGTTGTTCTTTTTTCTTGGAGTCAAACCAACCGCCAACATAAACGCCTTGCCCGGACAGGTAGCCCATGGCTTTGATGTCGTCACAGGTGGCCCACCTGGCGGTGCCGTGCAAATCCTTTCGACCCTTGGGAGTCTGGTTGGCGGCTACATACAACAGGGCCGAGAGGATCAGCGGGGCAGCAAAGAGCAGCAGGGCTTGATCCGTCACCGGTTGCACCGCTGAAGACGTAAGGAAGCCTTCAGGCCATTGCAGCATTGCCCAGGGCCAATACCAGAGCCGTGAAAAGGCGGTGAACGGTTGACCGAGCGTGGGATGGTTGCCGAACAGAGTGGCGATCCGGTGGATCGTCCACATCAGCACCATGAGACTCCAAAAAAAAAGGAGAACAACAGCCACCATGGGCCACCGGCTGTTTTTTGTCGTCCGGCTGATATGACCGTACTGCTCAGCCATTGTTCCGCCTGGTATACGGTTCCTGAAAGACCACGTCCTTGGTGACAATGACGTTGAACTGATAGCCGGGCCGGATCTCCAGGGTTGGCTTGATGTTCAGGTTTTTTTGCAGCAGGCTCATGGTGCTTTGCCCCATCTGGGCCGCCAGGGCGGCGGCCATGGAATCCTGAACCGTGGTCCTGTTGCTGTCGTTGCTGCTGTTGGAGGTGCTGTCCATGGCGTAGCTGGTGCCGCCGGTGATCATGCTCATGAGCAGCGAAGACCCAAAGATCCGCAGGTAATGATTGTTGACCTGATCTTCGTATCCGGCATAGCCGGAGATATCCGTTCCCGGCATAGCGCCCAAAGTGACGGCGGAGCCGTCGGGGAAGTTCAACCGATTCCAGGCGACCAGGACCCGGCTTTGTCCGTACACCACGCGGGAATCGTAGGTTCCATACAGTTTAGAGCCTTGGGGAATAAGGAGATAATGGCCGGTGGCCGTGTCGTAGACGTTTTGGGAGACCTGCGCGATCAGGCTCCCCGGCAGATCGGAGTTGATCCCGCTGACCATGATGCCCGGAATAACCGTACCGGTTTTAATCTCACAAGGACGGCCTGGCTCGCGAGTGTGCGGCGAGAGCCATTCATCACGGCCAGAGCGGTTGAAAAACTGCTCTTTATCCCGATCAGAAGCGTTGGGGTCGATCTGGTTGTCCGTGGCCGAAAGGGCGACCGGCTGCTGAATGACAGCGGTCTGGGTGTTGCCCGCTGTGGTTCGATAACCGCTTGCGGCTTTATCGGCGGTTTTATCTCCCTTGCCCGCCTCGGTCCGTTTGGCGATCAGCGGCGAGTTCAGAGCAGTCATATAGGCCTGGTCTTTGGCTCGTTGGCGTTCACGTTCCTGCTTCACGACGTCCTCACGACTTTTGGCGGCATTGTCCCGCACCACAACCAGGGGTTCCTTTTTTCTCGATTCAGCCGACTCAGGAGCCCCGATCACCGCCGGGGTGTTGGCAGGTGGCTGCAGCGACAGCCCGTGGCCCTCCAACGTGGCCAGCGGTTTTTCCGGCGAGACCTCCACCGGCTTTTTTTCCGCTTCCTTTCCGGAGCCGGTGCCATAGTTGACGCTGTAAAAGAGCACGCCAAACAGGCTCAACACGGCCAAGAACGTCACATAGAGCGGCCATTTCTTCATTTTCTCCGTCGAGACTTTCGGCGGCTTCAAGCTGTTGGGGCTGTCCTCACTCATGGTCGCCTCCACCGATTGCCAGGCTGGAAAAACCTGCCGCTGGTTGACCGCTGGCCGTATACGAGCGGGCCAGAGTCTTGTTGTGGCTTTTGTCCGCTATCCGGAGTTGCAGATACCAGGCCGGGGGTTTGGCTGAACGCAGTTCATCGAGCACATAACTCATGGTCACCGTGCCGTTGGGTGAAAGGGTGAACCCTTTTTGCCGCAAACTGTTCTCCAGCGCCTGGCTGAACGCATCGGATTGCTTGGGAGCCACCAGCCGGATCGAGGTGTGACCAGGCGGGTACAGTGCCGACAACTGCACCGTGGCGTCCTCTGCGATGGAGGCCGCGCCGCTTTGGGGCAGGGTGCCGACATAGGAACCGCCGACATTATGATTCCCGGCGCAGCCGGTCAAGCAACCAGCCAGGAGGATGCAAAGGATAAGGGCTAGAAGTGCTTTCCGGTTCATTTTACCCTCCGGATCTCGACGCTTTCCTGATCTCCCCCCACTCCAGCAATCAGGGCGATGGTATTAAACAGGCCATCCACCATCATGGTGGCATCCTGGACCCGGTAATTCACCAGGACATCGGTATCCCCCTTGCGGACCAGCAGCGCGGGCATCTCCCCGGACCGGGTTGTACTTGGAAGTTTGATATAGGTTTTGAGGCCATCGTCGTAGACACGTTCCGGTTTCCAGTCGGCGCTCCCGTCAACCACGTAGTTGAAATTGAGTTTTGATAGATCAACTTCCCGCCCTTCCGCGCTGGTGGTCGACTGCCATTCTTTCTCCTTCTTGGCCTGGTTGTTTTTTTGGATAGCCGTCCTTCGAAGAGCGTCACTGTAGGTAAACCCGACATAGGGCGTATGCCCTTTCAGCCTGGAAATCAGCCGCAGGTGATACACGCGCCGATCCGTGGTGATCACGGCGCTGGTCTCCAGCCCGGAATCCGCAGGTTTAATAAAAAGATGGGTGGTGTTTCCGGCGGTGCCGGATTCCACCATCCACCGAGCCGAATCTCCCACGACGATTTCGTTGACGCTTTCGCCTGCCTCCAGCTCAACATCACTCACCTGAAACGGGGCGGCGATGACGGTGGGGGTGCTGGCTCCATGCACGTACATCAGCTTGCCCCCACCAGCCATGTACGGCTTGGTGTCGGAACCGGCACTCGGCCACTCCGTTGAGAGCTTAAGCGCCTGCTGCTCCTTGGCGCTGAGCGGGACCGCTACCGGATTGAGGTATTCGGTTGGTTCGGCTGCTAGGACCGGAGAGGCCAGAGCCAGAAAACACACAGCAGAAATCAGTTTTTTCATGGGGGTCAATTCCTCTCTTTGGTGATGATCCTGGAAGCGGCCAGTGCCGAAATATAGACCCCGCCGGGGTTGGTCATAATGTCAGCATCAGAAGCAGGCGGCTGGAGCTGAATGGTTGCTGTGGCCTCATAGCTCCGTTGATCAAGCAGTGCCCCGGCATGGCTACGGATAGTCTCAATCCACTCCACGCGATACGAGGTGTCACTGACCGGAAGCGGCAGACCTTTGATTTCGACGTGCACGAGCTTGCCCGACTTGGCGATCTCATACGGGCTGTTCTCTTCAAACCACTGTTTCAAGACACCCTTGGCGCTGCCGGTGATGATATGGGACAGCCGTTTGATCATTTGTTTTTGGAGTTCGGTATCTGCGGTGACGGTCCGCCAGTTGACAATGGCGTCGGCGATCTCCGACTGGATCAGGTTACGCGGCGTTGTGACGGATTGATCCGCTCGGGCCACATTGCTTACCTTGCCGAGTTTATCGACCTCAACGATGTACGGAACAATCTTGACCTGCCGGGCCTGCATGACGTTGCCGGAGAGGGACAGGGCCAAAAGGCCCAGGCCCACAAAGGCCACCGCTCGCCATTGCGCAGCGCGGCTGATGTATGAGCCGTAGCGCTCCAACCACTCTTCTTTGGCATTGAGATACGGATTATCCGTCTGGACAGATCGATCCTGTGATGGTGCTGTTTTTTGCAAAAACTCCATCGTTCACTCCTTTTTTTTGGGTGGGATTCCTTGATATTTTCAAGGAATCCGATGTATTATGCTATTGTTTGCCGCTGGGTTCTGCGGCTTGATCTTTTTTGAGAGTTGCCTGAAGTTCGGCAGTATCGCGGCCTTCTTTTAAGTGCGAGTTCATGCGCTGGCCAATCGAGCCCCAGGCATTTTGATCTCGGCGGGAAGCACTATTAGCGTTCATCAGATTACGGGCAGCGCCGCCGAGTTTGCCCCAACCGGTTTTGCCCTCATAACCCGCCATCTGGACCGCCGCTCTCACCGAGCCGACCCCGCGAGCAAGAGACGCACTTCCACCGGCAGCGGCAGCTCCGGCGGCCATGCCGACCCCGGCGACCATTGCCCCGGTTGACATCAAAGAGCCACCATTGCCGGTGTGAGAGCCGTTGATGATTCCGGCGCACACGTCCGGAATGGTTTTGACCAGGGCGAGAAGAACGACAGCAGCCCCGATAAGGACAAGGAGATCGAAAATTTTGGTAGGGGTAGAAGTGAAATCACTGATAAACGACAAGCCGATACCGAGAACAAGCTGTAACACGAACAGCTTAAAGGCCACCGAGAGCGCATAGCGCATGGTGTTAATGGCATATTCTTTGAGAAAACTGGAACCACCGAAGCCCAACAAAAGGACAGCGGCATTCATGGCAATATACGCTTCACACTTAATCAGAACGATCTGGGCCGTCATTAAGGCAAAACATGCCATTATCATACAACCTATGATCAGGTAACCAAGCGAATCAATGGGAGAAATTACTGAGGTTGAGTCTATAATTTTTTTCACAATATCAGACCCCATTTTAAAGGCATCTAAGGTGACATCAGGACCACCGAGGCCGGTTGCAATTGTTTTCAAGCCATTAATGAGATTCATTGACCAGACGTCATAATTTTTTATGACTGAAAAAATGAATCCAGCAAAAAGCAAAATGAAAACAAATTGTTTTAAAATACTTGCGATGTCATCACGATTTAAAACGACTCTGGCCCCAAGAAGCGCAATATCTAAAATGAGACACCAATAGAATAATTTTTCAGCGTATATTTTAAGAGCAGAACCATACACAGAGGCTTTAGTTGAAAATTTATCAACTATATTGTAAACGATATCTCCAGTGTCAGCGTAACAATTCGTCGATATTAATAATATCAACAACATAAAAATGTAAACTATATGGGGGTAATTTGTTATGCGCATACAATACACGTCGGTAATATTTTTATTTTTTCTTGGATTTATGATTACAGGTTGTGACAACCGAAAATCTAAAACCATTCAAAAAAACGTGAGTACCAGTTCTGTTTCACAGACACAAAATATTAAAACCGATCCTGCTCCAAGTCGAACGAAGGAAGAACAAGAAGCATGGAACAAAGCCACTGACACATCCGGTCATGATTTCAAAAAATACAGTAAACCACTACCGTAAACATTTACGGAACCGGATTGCTATATTTATCCATATCGTAACCATCAGTATTTGTTGAAATCTTCCACCATTCTTTTTGCATCTGCGACTCTTTTTCCGCCTTCATTTGACTGGCCAAGGCTGATTGCGCGCTGGTCGCCATCAGCTCGCGCATTTTTCGCGCCTCTTGGATTTGGATCGATGCCAACTGATTCCCGGATTGGAGAGCTTTCATCTGCCCGTCGGGGCTATCGAGCAAACTGCTGATGTAATTTTCCAGCTCTCCGGCATCCTGCATTTCCTGAAGCTGTTGACCAGAGAGTTGGAACGTGGCTTGCGAGGCCTCATCCACTTCACTAGACCAGCTGTCCCAATGGTCACGGTATTTTTTATTCGCGGCGGCAATTGCTGCCGGACCGGCACCGGCCAAATCGGCAAACATTGATTGTTCGGGGAACAACGTATTGAACACTTCCGCCAGGGCGGTCATCTCGCCACGCTGTGTTTTCAGGGTGCTGGTGAGAGAGGCGAGCTGTGTCAATTGTCCCGTTAACTGACCTTTGAGATTGCCCGGCAGCGAAGCGGTATTCTGCATCATGTTCTGCACCATCTGCACCTGCTGTGCGGTCTGCTGGATAGCCTCGGTATACTGATTCGTCAGGGTAGAAAGTTGTTCCAAACTGGTGACCCGCTCCAGCGCCTGGACAAAGATATTTGAGCAGTTACTGCAAAAAATCGCGGCGGCAGGCGTCGGGACCGCCAAGAGCACCACCATTCCGAGCTTCAACAATTTCTTCTTCATCAGTTTCCCCTCTCTTGCAGCCAGATGGGCTGCCAATCGTTTGGGCCTTGTTCTGCGGCCAATTGCCTGATCCGGGTAATGCTCTCCTTGTCTGCGGCGCCGACAAAAGAGAGCGTTTGCGGGCCAAGGGCCAACTGCACCAGGCGGCGGCCTTCGGGCGAGATGATGTAGTAATCCCGCTTGGGTGTTGCATTGGTCACAATGTCGACTTGCCGGTCGTTCAGGCCAATATCGACGTACAGGTGGTTTTGATTTTCCTGCTTAGCGGCGTGATTGGGCAGCAGTATTTTGGTGGGACAGGATTCCACCAAGACGTCCATAATGCCTGAGTTGCGGGCATCGGAAAGGCTTTGGGTGGCAAGCACCACCGCACAGTTGGCTTTCCGCAGCACCTTCAACCATTCCCTGATCTTGGCCCGGAATACCGGATGACCGAGCATTATCCACGCCTCATCTAGGATCAGCAACGAGGGCTGGCCGGTGAGCGATTTTTCAAGCCGGCGGAAAAGGTAAAGCAACACCGGAATCATGTTGGTCTCGCCCATTTCCATCAAATCCTCGATCTCGAACACCATGAAATTTGAAAGGTTCAAACTGTCGTTTTTGGCGTCCAACAGGTGACCCATTGCCCCCTGGCGGGTGTAATGGGTCAGGGCTTCCTTGACTTCTTCATCCTGGACGACATGCCAGAAATCGGTCAACGAGCGCATGGACAGCGGATTATGCCGCAACGTGGTGAGAGCTGTATGGATGGCGTTGCGGTGGCCGGGCAGAATGACCAATTTCTGCAGTTCTGCTAAAGAGGCCAGCCAACTGGCGGCCCAGGAAAATTCAACCTCGGATTCATCGATATGCTGCAGGGGCGCGAAAGAAAGCTCGGCCTGGCCGATGTTGTAATGGTCACCGCCTGCCCCGAGGCACAGAGGGTACAAGCTCATGCCCTTGTCAAAGGCGGCGATTAGCGCCGCTGGATAACCCCTGAATTGGGCGGTGATCAACCCCAACAGGGTACTCTTGCCGGAGCCGGTAGGGCCGACAACAAAGGTGTGCCCAAGGTCGCCGGAGTGCAGATTCAGCCAGAACGGGGTCGAGCCGTCGGTGGTCAGGACCGCCAGGGTCCGAGACCGGAGCGGATAAAATGGGCAGGGGCAGAATTGACTGCCGGTCCAGGTGGTGGCCAGGGGCAACAGATCGGCGAGGTTCAGGGTGTTGATGACCGGTCTACGGACATTGGCGTAGCCGTTGCCTGGATGCGATCCGAGCCAGGCCTCAAGGGCGTTGATGGTTTCTATCCGGCAACCGAACCCAAGCGTCTGCACAACCCGCCGAAACTCCCGCGCTTGTGCTTTCAATTGCTCCAGATTCTCGTGGAGCAGCACAATGCAGGCGGAGAGATAGCCAATACCCACAAGGCCACTCTGTACCTCTAACAGGGCTTCCTCGGCATCGTCCCGCATCATCTGAGCATCCCGGTTGACGCGAGCATTGGGATTATTCATAAACATGTCTAAAAACCGGAACATCTGCTGTTGCCAGCCTTTGCGGTACATATTGATTTCTTTGGTGCCGTCCATCTGATCCAGGCAGATGAACCGGGTTGAATATCGGTAGGCCAACGGCAGGCTGTCCAATGCGGCCAGCATCGAAGGCCAGGACTCATGAGGCAGGCCATCGAGAGCGAGCACGGACAGAAACTGGTCGCCCACTCGTGGTTGCAGGCCGCCGATAACATCCACGCCCCCAAGAAGGGCATCCAGGTACATGGGCGTTGCCGGAACGCGGATCGGATACTCCTCGCCGGTCAGGCAGCGCTGCAGGTGGGACAACAAGGGAGAAAAAAGAATGCCCTCTTCATTTTCAACCTCGCCAAGCCGCTCCATTCGCAAGACCGACGAAAGCAAATCCTCGAGTTCAGCCAGGGTGTGGGTAAATTCATGCAGCGCCCTGGTCATGCTGGAATCAGTGGCGCCGGACCGGACGGATTGCGCCATCTGCGTGGCCTTGAGATCAGGCTTGAAAGTGACCGTCAACACAGCCTCGGTTTTGTAGCAAGAGCCACTCCCGAAGAACGCCCGGCGCTCATCGTCGATCAGCCGAGTGACCGGATCGGGGAAGAATCCGCTTTCCGGGGGCGGATAGGCCTGGTGCGGGCTTCTGATTGCGTCGACATGCAGCATCCAGCCGGTGTCCAACATCCGGATACCGTTGCTGACCTGGCGGGAAACCCACGCCAATTCTTCCGGCGTGGAGCCTGCCGTGTCTTGACCGCTGATTGACCAGGTGGCCAGGAAAGAGCCGTCTTTGTTCAACACAACTCCCGGAGCCACCAGGGCGGCATACGGCAACAGATCGGGTAATCCCTTGGCGCTTGACCTGTAGTCCGCAAGTTTCAGCATTTGAAACCTCCTTGGGACCGCCAGCGGTGGCTTCTTGCCGGATAAGAGTCTTGTTGCTTGAGGTGTCGCATCCAGACCCGAGACATTTGCGGATCACTTTTGGCCATCAGCCGCAAAATGAAGATCGAGCCCAACCAGAAGAGACCGGCTGACACTCCGGAAATCAGCGTCATGCCGCCTATCCCAACCAACAAGGCAATCAGAGCGCTGAACATGACGATATCGCGTTCAGCTCCGAACACCTGATTGTGCCGGTGTAGGCTTTGGCGGATCGGCACGGTGCGCATTAGACGACCGCTCCGGAGAAGGAAAACACGCTGTTGACGATGGAGGTGGCGAAGGCAATGAAGCTGATGCCGAAACACACCTGCAGCAGCAGTTTAAAGCCGCCGGAAAGATCGTCTTTGTTGAGGATGAAAATCACACCGCAGAGCGCCATGGCCACAATAGAAATCCATTTACCTGCCGGGCCGGTAACGGTGTTGACCACTTGTTCCAAAGGGTTGGAAAACTCAGTGATACCGCCGGAGGCTGCGGCAATTTCCGGGGTGACTGCAGCTAAAAGAAGTAGGGCAAAAACGATCTTGTTACGCATGATAAACAACCTCTGTTTGATATTTATGGTTTTTGGCTTCATAACCGGTGACACGCAAGACTTCGGAGATTCGGCGACCTCCAGGTGAGCGTTCGATGAAAACGACCATGCCGACGCTTTTACTGATCAATTTTTGTTTAGGCGCGGTGGTAGCCTCGGCAATTAGTTCTTCAAGCCGGTCCAACCCTTCGACGGCACTGTTGGCGTGAACCGTAGCGATACCGCCGGGGTGACCAGTGTTCCAGGCCTTGAGAAGGTCCAGGGCCGCCCCGTCGCGGACTTCGCCGATAATGATCCGCGTTGGCCGGTACCGCATGGTGACCTTGACCAGGCGGCGCATATCCACATGATCCGAGGTTCGGAAAAAAACCGTGTTCGGACTTTTGGACTGGAGTTCCATGGTATCCTCCAGGATCAGGAGGCGATCAGCGGGGCAGAGAGCCGCCAGGGCGAGAATCAGGGCGTTAACAAGAGTGGTCTTGCCCGATCCGGTACCGCCGACCACCAAAATATTCATCCGTGAGGCAAGAGCATCTCGGAATATTGTGATAAGGGCGGCATCCATAATTCCAGCCCGAACGTATTCCTCCAGACCGAAAACACGGCTGGCTTTCTTCCGGATCGTGAAGCTCGGGGCTGAAACGACCGGAGGTAACAGACCCTCAAACCGGGAGCCATCCAGGGGTAATTCACCTTCGATAATCGGTTGCTCCGGCGTGACGACAGTATCCAGTCCGCTGGCAACCAAGGAGAGCACCAGCCGGGCTTGTTCAGTGGCCATCTCTGAGGCGGCTTCCATTTCGTGCCCCAGTTTTTCTATCCAGATTCTTCCGTCCGGGTTGAGCATGATTTCCACAACGTCCGGATCTCTGAGCGCGGACATGATGACCGGACCGAGATTGTGTTCCAGCGATGCCAATAGCCTGTTGTCGATGCCCATTTCGTTAACCTTACCGCCAGACAAAGACCGCTACATTTACCAGGGCCGATGTTCCGACAATGGCTGCCAGCCAAATCATGTTGGACCGAAACCGGTTTATCGTTCCGCCATTTTCCTGAAAAATTTTTTTGATCTCATACAACGACGCATTCGACAAGCTTTCGCTTAAGCTTGCCGTGGTCTGTTCCACGGCTTTGACGTAGCCGTCGGTTCGATCAGCCAGAATTGTGGTCAGGGCTTTTCGGTGACGATCCAGAAGCCGTTCCTCTTCTGTCAGGAAGGCATTAAGCAGAGTCACCATCATGAGGATTGGATCATCCGAAGCGACTGTAACGGAATTTTTCGCTGCCAGGAGGGCACGGACTTCATCCAAGGTTAAGCCTACACCGTCGGGCAATTCCGGCATGCTCGGGGGATCATAATGAGTTGCGTTTTCATTCATCATCTTTCCCGCAATACGCGCATCCTCAAACCAGATGAGCCTTGTCGATTTCTTTCTGAACCTCTGACCAAAACATTTTCAGGCGTTGGCGGGTCATGATTGGCAAACTGGAATTGATCGCCGAGTCAAAAGTGCTTCGTTTTACGTACAGTTCCTCAAGGTCTTTACCGAAAGTCGAATGTTTGCGGTGCGGGATCTCAATAATAGCGCGAAACTGGCTATGCCGTTCCTTGTATATTTTGAATTCTTCGAACTTTTTCCCATCCGTGGCAATGTCGCCGAAATACCGATTGAGCCAGATAACCAGCGGTGTTTCGGGAAATGACGCGGCTAAGACATCAATCCCGGCGGCTGTATCTCCAATAGCTTGACCACCAGTGAAAATTGTATGCAGCAGGACTTGATGTCCTTCATCTCGAATAAGAGTGAGGGCGTCATTTTCTTTGAGGTAGGAGCAGAGCGGCACAAAGCTGGATGCGCCATTGTCGATGACGATATGGCCGTTCTCAGGCTGCTGAAAAATGATTTCTATTAACTTGTCAAACCGACGTTGATCGACATCGTCACCCTCCATGATATTGAGACGTTTGACTTCCAGCTCTTTGTAACCCGTGAGAGTTGAGTTGACTGGATCAGTATCAACGGCAGATACAGGCAAGCCGTATTGCCTCAAATATTGGCAGAGTATTGACGCAACTAAAGATTTTCCGACGCCGCCTTTGCCTTGTAGAATGAAATGGACTGTGCCCATGGTTGGTTCCTTTATAGAAATTTTTTCCGTTGTTCTTCCGGGTCGTTCTCAATCTTGATCGTCGCATCGTTGTTACCGGTTCCTAACGGTCGTTTTCTTTCCTCCATTACCACAGCCGAAACCGCTGAAACCGGCGCGATCGCCGGTTCTTTGGAGCTATGAGTGATTTCATCGGAAAATCTTGGCAATACTGGTTTTAGAAGTTTGTACCTACCCACGAGCGCATAAAATCGGGAATACCCCATACTGATCTTTCCTGTTTCCTTGAGGACCTGATGTATAGCTGTCAGCGTATGGCCCGCTAATAGCAGTTGTGCAACTTCCTCTCGGCAAGCTATGAATTCCACTGTGCCCCATCCACGTTTCGAGGTTCTCATTACTTGCACCTACATTTTTTTCTTGTTCGAGGGTGGACTAAATCGTAAAAAGTCTTGTACCCCATCGTTATCTCTCCAGATTCATGCAATGTCCTGTGGATGCTTGCGAGATTATGACCATCTGTGAGTAGTCTTCGTACTTTGTCCAAACAGGCGAGATACTCCACTCGGGCCTCGCCACGCCCTAGCCTTGGTTTTTGTTGCTTTTTGTCCTGTTCAGCCATAAGGCTTGTCCATCCATCGCCGTTCTTTTAGCCACTTTGACAAAGCCGGTATCCACCGGCCACCATCCTTGTTCCAGGATGTATCCGTTGCTTTATGGTTACAAATATTTTTCAATAATATTGAAATGTTAGGCAGTTCCTTGTGCATTGACATGCGTGAGAATACCTGCCAAGCTATCCACTGCGATTTCTTCAGTGGATATTCATTTGCTAACAGTTCAAACTGCTGTTTGAGCGGCAGTTTCGACAACTCATCTTCGGCAACCCTAGCGGCCAAGATTGTTGCGGCCTGAGCCCTCCTATTGGCTTCAGCCCGTAGGGCTTCGGCCGCTTTACGATTTTCTTCTATTTTATTCATTATTTCATCAGGTTGGATTCCATATGAAAAAAATAAAATCCCTGCTTGCTTCAAGGCAATCTCAATTTTTTTGCCATGATTTTTTTCGATCATGGCCATAAAAATATGGTTGGGTCCTTCGAGAATAAAACCGGAATCTGTCATCCGGGATGTTAGGAGATTGAGCAGTGGACTAATCTCAGGGTATTCCTGATGCAGCTTTTCCTTTGCTTCCTGCCATTGCTGATTGTCTACGAACTCACCAAAATTTCTATTTTCAAAATTTCCCCCAGCTTTGCAGGCGGCAGGAGAAGTGATCAGATTACTTTCCACAGAAGGGGGGAAGGGGGGTATTTCTATAACTTTTTCCTTATTATCTAGATGGGGCGACAAATTGTCGTGTTGGTCTACCATTTTTGTCGTACCACTATTCCTGTTCTGAACCACTGGATTGGGGGAATCCGGACCCGTTATTTTATTTTGCAGAAACCAGTACACCCTGCGGCTGCAACCTTTGATACGTTCCCAACAGATTGTAATTAACCCGGCGCGAACAAGTTCCTGCAGATAACGCTGAATGCTCCGCACCGATACCATCAGTTGATCAGCCAAATATTTCTGGCTCGGCCAAGTGTGATCCTTGCCGCCAGAGCATGTCGCCAGGACTGTATACGTCATCTTTGCACTCGTCGAAATTTTTGCTTTTAACAGCCACTCCTGCACACGAAATTTCCCATAACCGATTGTATACGTTTGCATTTCTATTTCCCCTGAACCCAGGAAAAAAAAGCAAAAATTTCCCCTTAACACTTGACACCCGTTTTTTTTTCGGGTAACCAATAAGAGCATTTTTACTTTCCCTTATTGAGTTCTTTCAAGATCTCAAGAGAAGGTCTTCGGTGTTCCACCACCGAAGACCTTTTGCTTTTTTAGGGTTCTAATCAGTAGCTCATGAGGATCTCCTGGTGAGCTGTTTTATTAACTGGTCCGAATAGGCCAGCACCAAAACAAAAAGGCCCTCTTGGAATTGGATTCCAAGAGGGCCTTTGTTTTGTGCAGTCCAGCACAAACAGAAAAGCCCCCTTGGAAATTGCTTTCCAAGGGGGCGAGTATGTTGTTCAGTATTTAGCTGAACATTATGTGGCGTCCCCAACCGGATTTGAACCGGTGTTGCCGGCGTGAAAGGCCGGTGTCCTGGACCAGACTAGACGATGGGGACAAGTCCAAATGCTGACTTGGTGGGTCGTGCGCGATTCGAACGCGCGACTCTCTGCTTAAAAGGCAGATACTCTACCGGCTGAGTTAACGACCCTTTGACTTCGAGAGCCTCTCTTTACTGATTTCCCATACTGGTGTCAATGAAAAATATTAATTGGAAACTATAATTATTCTGCCAGGCCTCTGTTCTCCCTGCGGTCTCCCAGTTAGGTTATGCTAATTTCCTTGTGGTCTGTGAGCAGGTTTGCTACTACAATCTACATACATTTGTTCTTTGTGCGGAGGATTTTTCCTTTCGTTGAAATTCTGCTACTGTAGGGAATTATGGGGTTATTGACTGGTTCGGCGTCGTTGACGCGATTTTCGGTTGTCGGGGAACTTCCTGAATCTTTTTGGGATTTTGTGGCCGAGCGGGTCGCGGCGCAGAGTTTTAAGGATATTGACGACACCCTTGACGAGTATTCCATCGGCTGGGTCTCGGTGGCCGACATGTTTGACGCCGGTTTTGCCTACAGCTCCTATGCCGCCGGTGATTATGTCGCCCTGACCATGCGGATCGACGAACGGAAGGTGAATCCTTCCGTGCTGAAAAAATTTGTAATGAAAGAAGAGGAGCGGATCAAGCGGGAAAAGCAGGTGCCTCGGCTCAGCCGGTCGGTTCGTCTGGAGATTAAAGAACGCATCCGCACCGAACTGATCCGAAAATCTCCCGCGATTCCATCGACCTATGATCTGTGCTGGAATCTTGCCGACAATACGCTGCTGTTCTTTTCCACCGGGAAAAAGGCTATGGCCTTGCTGGAGGATTTGTTTAAAGAAACTTTTAAACTGTCACTGATTCTGCAAATCCCCTGGCTCGCCGGTTTGCATCTGGCCGAAGGCGAGGCCCTGGAGCGATACGAAGAGATGCGTCCGGCGGTGCTGTTGTAATGATGTGATCGGAGCATCCTTAAGCTGAAAATGATGGAGGGAAAATGAACGGCTCGGTACTTGCGCTCATAGTTGTGGTGGCCTTGATTATCGCTGTCCTGTTGCTGAGAAGACGTGCTTCGCAGAAGGAGGCTCCCCAAATCGAGGCCGCTGCCCCGGTGGATACCACGCCCCCGGCAACAGAACCGATACAGACAGCAGAACCAGCCATTTCGTTGGAAGCTCCGCTGGTGCCGGCAGTATCAGAGGCGCTCGTTTCGGAAGTAGAACCCGCCCCAGTGGCCGCTACGGAAGAGCCGATGGTTGCCGAGCCCAAAGAGGCGGCGTCGATTCCGGCGGAAGAGCAGATGGAACTGGTTGGGGAAGCCACCGCCGAGTTGGAAGAAGTCGCTCCGCCGGTTGAAGATAGGTCGCCCTTGACCGAAGCGAATGAGCCTGCCGAAGAAGTTGTTGTTTTTCTAGAGGAAGAGTCTTCTCTGGTGATCACCCCGGAAGAGCTGACGGTTGCCGAGCTCGAAAAAGTGGAGGCGATTCCAACGGAAGAACTGATGGAGCCGGCTGGGGAAACCGCCGCCGAGTTGGAAGAGACAGGGTCGATTGCTCCAGCACTTGAGGGCGAAACCACAGCACACCCTGTGCCACCAGAGCAGGTCGTCGATGTTGCTGTGTCGATGGAGGAAGACGTCACCGTCGAGGCCGTCGTGGAGCCGGAGGCCTTAGCTGCTGCAGCGATGGTCGTGCCGCCGTCGGAACCCACGGTTGAATCGGTCGGGGTTCCACAGGTTGGATTGACGCTGGAGGCCTATGCGGTACGGCTCAACACCCTGGAGGAAAAGCAACGCGCTTTGCTGGCTCAGGCCATAGGGCGTCGGGATGACCAAAAGCGCGATCAGTTGCAGCGCGAACTGGTCATGATGAATGACAAGCTGGCCTTGCTGGCCGACAGTTACGTCGAAGAGAATACCTGTTATCACCAGATTCTCGCCTCTCTGGAGGCGTTGCAGGTCGACAACCAAGCCCGGCTGGTAACGGTCAGGGAACAATTGCAAGGAGGGGAGCCGCAGGCCGCGGAAGATTTCTTGACGGAGTTGAGCGGTGCCCAGCACCCCTTTGCCGCACAGGCCGCTTTTCATGGAGGCCAGTTGGCTGAATGCCGGGTTGATCTGCTTAAGGCCCTGGAACTGTATCGGCGGGCCGTGGAGCTGGAGGCGGCAAGTCCCAAATATCTCCGGGCGGCGGGTAAGGTGGCCCGCAGTCTCTACAGGTATAAAGAGGCCTTGCCGTGGCTTGAGACCTTTGTCAAGTTGTCCGGAGAGCAAAGGGATCTGGATCCGGTGGAGCAGGCCCTGGCCCAGCGGGAACTGGCGTATACTTATGTGCTTAGCGGCCAGTACCAGAAAGCCGGCCCGCTCTATAAGGAGTCGATGACCGTGCTGGCCCAACAATTGGGGCAGGATCATCCCGAGATGGCCACCAGCTGGTATCAGATCGGCGAATTGCAGGAAACGCTCGGCGAGTACGATAAGGCCGTTTCGGTGTATAAGAAAGCCCTGGTCATCCTCGAGCAGAAACGGGGCGCGGATCACCCGGTTCTAGCCAATATCCTGGATAAGCTGGCGGCCCTGTGCATGGAGCTGGAGATGGAAAAACAGGCGGTGCCGTTGTACGAGCGGTTGGTCCGCATCCGGGAAAAGGCCTTGCGGCCTACGCATCCCCAGTTGGCGTTGAGTCTCAACAATCTTGCCGAATCCTATCGCCTCCAAGGGCGATATGCCGAAGCCGAGGCTTGCTACCAGAAATCGTTGGTTATCAATGAGACCCTGCACGGCGTCGAGCATCCCAGTGTGGCGGCGGTGCTCCAGGAACTGGCCAAGTTGTGCACCAGCCAGCGCAAGTCGGAAGAAGCCCAGCAGTACCAACAGCGGGCCTCGGCAATTTTTCAAAAAAGCGTCGAGGCTTCTGAGAAGCGAACCGGGCAGGATGCCCTGACCCTGGAAATTTAACCCTTGCGGCCTAGTGCCGGCAAGTAGACGGAATACTACATGGATCTTGTCGATCTCATTCAAGAAAAAAAGTTTCTCGGCCAGGAGTTTCTCGCCTGGCTGTGGTTTAAATCGGAAGAACGCGGCGGCAGTGTGGAGGTGCCTGGTCGGGGCGATGTCCTGGTGGTTTTCGAGAAGCATATGCTTCTTGAGTACGGCGAGGGCGATGCCAGCGAAAAGGTGATCTGCCGCGGCCTGCAAACCGAGCTGAAGGAAGCCAGGGCTGGGCTCGGCCTGGCCAAAAAACCCGAGCAGGCCCGCATCCGGCTGGCGTATGGCGATTATGAATTCGGCGTAACCCTGACTGCGGCGATCTTTGAATTCCGTAATGTCCGGTTGCCCAAGACCGTCGACAGCGCCGATGAGGGCAAGAACGCCGAAAGCATGGAGGGGCGCATCCTCGAGCGGATCGGCCTGTTTGAACAATTGACCCATCTGGTGGGCGATCTGTTCCGTATGTATATCAATATCCGGGCCTCGCGCCTCTGGAACGAGGAACTGGTCAAGATTCGCGCCTGGATCGAATCCGGCACCCACCAAGGCTAACCCTTACCTGTATCGCTGCATTTATGGAATTTGAAACCGTGATCGGGCTGGAAATCCACGCCCAAATGAACACCAAAAGCAAGATTTTCTGCGGCTGCTCCACAGCCTTTGGCGCGCCGCCCAATACCCATACCTGTCCCGTCTGCCTGGGGATGCCGGGTTCGCTGCCGGTACTCAACCGCAAGGTGGTCGAATCGGCCATCAAGTTGGGGCTGGCCACCGATTGCACCCTCAACCGGGATAATCGGTTCGCCCGCAAGAATTATTTCTATCCCGACCTGCCCAAAGGCTATCAGATTTCCCAGTTCGATCTGCCCATCTGCGAGCATGGCCGGATTGACATCGAGGTCGACGGCCAGCACCAGACCATCGGCATCACCCGTATCCACATGGAGGAAGATGCCGGTAAGCTGATGCATGACGAGCGCGAACCGCTGAGTTATGTCGATCTCAACCGCGCCGGCACTCCGCTGCTGGAAATCGTCAGCGAACCGGACCTCCGCTCGCCGGAAGAAGCGGTGGCGTACCTGAAAAAGCTGCACGCCATTGTTCGCTATCTCGACATCTGCGACGGCAACATGCAGGAGGGCAGTTTCCGCTGCGATGCTAATATCTCGTTACGGCCGAAGGGCCAGCAGGCATTGGGCACCCGTACCGAGTTGAAGAACATGAACTCGTTTCGCAATGTCCAGTTGGCCCTGGACTACGAGATCAGACGGCAGCGCGACCTGCTCCTCGAAGGCGGCAAGGTAATCCAGCAGACCCTGCTGTGGGATCCGGACAAGAATCGCACCGAGTCCATGCGCGGCAAGGAAGAAGCCCACGATTACCGCTACTTTCCCGACCCGGATCTCATCCCGGTGGTGCTGGACGAGGCTTGGATCGAGACACTGCGTCAGCAATTGCCGGAACTGCCCGACAAGCGGCGGTTGCGCTTTTGCCGCGATTTCGAACTGACCGACTATGACGCCGAAATCCTGACCGCATCCCGGGAGCTGGCCGACTATTTCGAGGCCGCCTACCGCGATTTCGGTAACGCCAAAAAACTCAGTAATTTTATTGGCACCGAACTGTTGCGCGACTTCGGTCCGGAGCGGATTGGCGAGTGCCCGGTCCGACCGGCCCAGCTGGCCCGGCTGCTGTTGCTGACCGAGGAGGGCAAGATCTCGGGCAAGATCGCCAAAGCGGTTTTTGCCGAAATGCTGGCCTCCGGGGCCGACCCGGAGGCGATCGTCAAGGCCAAGGGGCTGGTGCAGATGAGTGACGAGGGGGAGCTGGTGGCCCTGGTGCGCGAGATTATCGCCGCCAACCCCGAGCAGCTTCAGCAGTACCGCGAGGGCAAGACCAAGGTGATTGGCTTTTTCGTCGGCCAATTGATGCAGCGGACCAAGGGCCAGGCCAATCCGCAACTGGCCAACAAGCTGTTCCTCCAGGAGTTGGGCGGGTAAACGCCGGCGGCCGTGGACAAGGGCGATTGGCAGCAGCAAGGCGCGGGTCATCGGCAGCGGCTCCGCGATAAATTCCTGGAACAGGGGATCGAGGCCTTTACCGACAGCGAGGTCATCGAACTGCTGCTCACCTTCGGCACGCCCCGTTCCGACTGCAAGGCGGCCGCCCGCGCGGCGCTGGCTCAGTTCAAGACCCTGCCCGCAGTCCTCGATGCCGCGCCGGTGCAGCTGCAGCAAGTCAAGGGCATCGGCCCGAAAAACATCTTCGCCCTCCAATTCATCCAGGGCGTGGCCCGTCGCTATCTCCGTCAGCGGATCGTCGGTAAAACCTACATCAACAGCTCCCGCGAGGTGGCCGATTACCTCATCCACACCATGCGGGGGTTGCAGCATGAGGTGCTGACCGTGGTCTTCCTCGACGCCGCCCACGGCATCATCGATTCCGCCGTGGTGGCCGAGGGCACGGTCACGGTCAATACCGTCTATCCGCGGGAACTGGTCAAGGCCGCGCTGGCCCGTAATGCCAGCGGCCTGGTGATTGCCCATAACCACCCCTCCGGCTCATTGGTACCATCCCGCCAAGACGAAGAACTGACCCGCTCGCTCCACCTGATCTGCTCGTTCATGCATATCAGCCTGCTTGATCATCTGATCATCGGCGGGTCCGATCAGGTGTACAGCTTTGCCGACAGCGGCCTCATGGCCCGGATCCGCGAGGATTGCCGCCGGATCCTCGAACGGGCTGGCTGATGGATCTTGCCGCCCGAGCCGGGCTCTACCTGCACGTCCCCTTTTGCCGGAATAAATGTTCGTATTGTAGCTTTTACTCCTTTACCCCCCGGGGTGAGGACATTCGTCGCTATGTCGAGGCTGTCCGTTTGCAGATACGGCGGCTGGCCCGGGATCCGGATGTCCGGGCACTGGGGTTCGCCACTGTCTTTTTCGGTGGCGGCACCCCTTCGGTCTTGCCGGTGGAGGTGCTGGCCACGCTGCTTGCCGATTGCCGTGAGCAGTTTCCGTTTATCGGAGAAACCCCGGAAATCACCATCGAGGTCAATCCCGGTACCATCGATGCATCGGGGCTGCGCCAGCTGCGCCGGGCCGGCTTCAACCGGCTATCCATCGGTGTGCAATCGCTGGTCGACCGGGAGTTGGAGCAACTCGGTCGTATCCATACCAGCGGTGAGGCGCTGTCGACCATTAAAGCAGCCCAATCAGTTGGTTTCGATAATTGCAGCGTTGATTTGATGTATGGCCTACCGGAACAGAGCCCGAGCAGCTGGCTGGAAACCCTGGAGCGTGCCTTGGCCCTGGATCCCGCTCATTTGTCACTCTATGAATTGACGGTGGAAGAGGACACCCCGTTTTTCTTGCAGGTGCGGCAGGGGCAAATGACCCTGCCTGCGGAGGCGTCGGTCCTGGCCATGATGGCCGCCATCGACACCGCCATCGGTGCCGGCCCCCTGAAACGTTATGAGATTTCCAACTATGCGGTTGCCGGCCGGCAATGCCGCCATAATCTTAATTACTGGGCTAACGGCAGTTACCTCGGGATCGGCCCCGGGGCGGTTTCTGCCTACGGCGGTCAGCGGCGGGCGACGATCGCCGGCCTCGCTGCCTACTGCGAGCGTTTGAACGAGGGTATGGACGTCTTACAGGAGGTCGAGCGACTCGACCAGGAAGCCAGGTTCCGCGAGACGGTGATCATGGGGCTGCGGCTGCTGGCCGGGGTCTCGATTGACGAGCTGCACCAACGCTTTGGCATCGATCTCTTGGCCTATTACGGCGCTATTCTCCACCCACTGATCGACCACCAGTTGGTGGCGGTCGGCGCTGGTCGGCTGGCGCTCACCCCCAAGGGATTGCCGTTGGCCAACCAGGTGATGGCGGCGCTGGTTTGATCCCGCGGTTGCCGAATCAAGAGGAATCCCCATGCTTCTCCCAACTCAAAGGAGGTCGATATGCCATGCCAACTGACTGTTCTCTGTGAAAATTCCGTTGCTTTTCCCCATGGGCTGATCGGGGAGCATGGCTGGGCAGTGCATGTTAGTATCGGCCCGTATCGCCTGCTGCTCGATACCGGCCAGGGGCTGGGGCTGATCAACAACGCCCGCGTCCTAGGCGTTGATTTAAGCCGGCTCGACGGGATCATTATCAGTCATGGCCACTACGACCATACCTCCGGGCTGGCCGACGCCCTGCTTCAGCATGGTACAACCGACGTCTACATGCATCCGGACGGTTTTGTCGACCGCTACTGGTTCAAGGACGGGCAATGCCGGGAAATAGGCATTCGCCACAAACAGGGGTACCTGGAATCCCTCGGGGCGCAATTCAAGCCGGTGTCCACTTTTACCGAGATTTTTCCCCAGGTCTATCTCACCGGCGAGGTACCGCGGCTCTCGGACTTCGAGCCGCCCGACGCCACCATGAAAATTCGTTCCGCCGCAGGGGCATGGATCCAGGATGAACTCCGCGATGATATGTCCCTGGTGGTGGCCACCGAACGGGGCCTGGTGGTGATTCTGGGCTGCGCCCATGCCGGGTTGATCAATATTCTCACCCATGTCACCGCCCAACTCCCCGGCCAGCCGATCCATATGGTGATCGGTGGCACGCACCTCGGCTTTGCCGATCCGGCCCAGATGGGTGCCACCATGGCCGCTCTGCACCAGTTCGGCGTGCAGCGCCTGGGGGCTTCCCATTGCACAGGATTGGCCAATTGTGCCCGATTGCAGCAGGAATTCGGCGATCGGTTCTTTTTCGCTGCCGCCGGCACCCGCTGGGAATGCTGAGGACGTGGCGGCAAACGGATGGCCCAGGTGGCTGATCAGGGCCCGAAAGACGGACCGGCGCCCTGCCCGCAGGATGATAAGAGGGTAACCGTGCAGGTGTTGCTCGCACTTGCCTTTGTCTGCCGGGCAGGGTAAAAGAACAGGTTGGGAAAATTCTCCCGAAGCCGGTTGTCCGACGATGGTGAGGTGGAGTATGTCCGTGCCCGAAAGGGGCGGTTTGGTTGTTCAAGAGGTTGTTTGTCTGTCGAATAATCGGTCGGAAGGCGCGGCCGGTCTATGTATGTTGTCTATTCATTCAAACAAGGAGCACGATTATGGCAGGTTTTGTGTATCAGGATCCCTTTGCCCTCGGCAAGGATGAGACCAAATTTCGTTTATTGGAAGGTTCCGCCAAGTATGTCTCGATGGAATCCTTCAACGGCCAGGAAGTCTTGAAGGTCGTCCCCGAAGGTCTGAAGGTGCTGTCCAACCAGGCGATGCGCGAGGTGTCCTTTCTCCTGCGTCCCGCCCATAACCAACAGGTTGCCAAGATTTTTGACGATCCGGCATCCTCCGCCAACGACAAGGAAGTCGCCCTGGCCATGCTGCGCAACGCCGAGGTCTCGGCAAACTTCGTCCTTCCGGTCTGCCAGGATACCGGCACGGCCTGCGTAGTCGCCAAAAAAGGCCAGAATGTCTGGACGGGCTGCGACGATGCCGAGCAGATCTCCGCCGGCGTCTACACCACCTATACCGAAGAAAACCTGCGCTATTCCCAGAATGCGGCGCTGACCATGTATGAAGAGGTCAACACCAAGACCAACCTGCCGGCCCAGATCGACATCTACGCCACCCAGGGGGCGGAGTACAAATTCCTCTTTCTGGCCAAGGGCGGCGGCAGCGCCAACAAGACCTATCTCTATCAGGAGACCAAGGCCCTGCTCAACCCCACCACCCTCAAGAAATTCCTGGTGGACAAAATGAAAACCCTCGGTACCGCGGCCTGTCCGCCCTACCACATCGCCTTTGTCATCGGCGGCACCAGTGCCGAAACCTGCCTCAAAACCGTCAAGCTGGCCTCCACCAAATATCTCGATGCCCTGCCCACCACTGGCAACGAGTACGGTCGGGCCTTCCGCGATGTGGAACTGGAGCAGGAGCTGCTCGAAGCCGCCGGTAATCTCGGCCTGGGCGCCCAGTTCGGCGGCAAGTACTTTGCCCACGATATCCGTGTGGTCCGGTTGTCCCGGCACGGCGCTTCCTGTCCGGTGGGCATGGGCGTTTCCTGTTCGGCTGACCGTAACATCAAAGCAAAAATCAATAAGGACGGGTTGTGGATCGAGCAGATGGATGCCAATCCCGGCAAACTGATCCCGGCCCAATATCGCGATCGCAGTTCTTCCCAGTCGATCAAGATCGATCTCAACCAGCCGCTGGATAAGGTCCGGGCCGAGTTGACCAAATATCCGGTCTCCACGCCGCTGCTGTTGACCGGCACCATCATCGTCGGCCGGGATATCGCCCATGCCAAGTGGAAGGAGATTTTGGACGCCGGCAAGCCGCTGCCCGATTATCTCAAGCAGCACCCGGTCTATTATGCCGGTCCGGCCAAGACCCCGCCGGGCAAACCCTCGGGTTCCTTCGGTCCGACCACCGCTGGCCGCATGGATTCCTATGTCGATCTGTTCCAGAGCAACGGCGGCTCCATGGTGATGATCGCCAAGGGCAACCGTTCGCAGCAGGTCACCGATGCCTGCAAGAAGTATGGCGGCTTCTATCTCGGTTCCATCGGTGGTCCGGCGGCCCTGCTGGCCGAGGAAAACATCAAGAAGGTCGAGTGTCTTGATTACCCCGAACTGGGTATGGAAGCGGTCTGGAAAATCGAAGTGGTCGACTTCCCGGCCTTTATCCTGGTGGATGACAAGGGTAACGATTTCTTTAAAGGGCTACTGTAATATCAGCCCGGTTCCGGCCGTGCGCACAGCGCAAGCATCGGCGATGCGCCGATAACAGGCGGGGGGGATATGATCCTCCCTGCCTTTTTTTATGACGAGTGGTGGTTCATGGATGATTTGAAGACTTCGGAAGCCTGGCGGATTTTCCGTATCCAGGCCGAACTGATCGACGGTATTGAAACCCTCAACGATCTGGGGCCGGCGGTGTCGATCTTCGGCGGCGCCCGGTTTGGCGACGATTCCCCCTATTACGCGGCCGCCCGGACGACGGCCGGGCTGCTGTGCGCGCAAAAGCTGGCGGTGATCACCGGCGGCGGCCCGGGCATCATGGAGGCGGCCAGCCGCGGCTGTTTTGAGGCGGGCGGCACTTCGGTGGGGCTCAATATCATCCTGCCCCGGGAGCAGCATCCCAACCACTTCCAGAACCGCAGCATCACCTTCCGTTACTTCTTCATTCGCAAGCTGATGTTCGTTCGCTACGCCCTGGCCTATGTGATTTTCCCCGGCGGCTTCGGGACGATGGACGAATTTTTCGAGAGTCTGACCCTGATCCAGACCACCAAAATTCGCCGATTCCCCATTGTTTTGTTCGGCAGCAGCTACTGGCAGGGGTTGCTCGACTGGATTCGGGCGGAGATGCTGTCCAACGGCTGTATCGCGCAAGAAGATCTCGATCTTTTTAATCTGGTCGATACACCGGAGGCGGTGGCCGAGATTATCGGCTGCTATATGGAACAATGCCGCCAGTTTTCAGGTGAGCAGCGGCGGACTTCGCTCTGATCAGCTTGTTTAACCAATAGCTGCAACGTTTGAGACTTATGACAACCCTGGAGGACTTATCCATGAACCCCTTGCTCAACTTTATCTTTTCGCGGCGCAGCATCCGGACCTTCACCCAACGTGAGATCCCGGAAGGTCTGCTGATCGACCTGCTGGAAGCGGCCATGGCCGCACCCTCGGCGGTGGCCAAGGATCCCTGGCATTTTATTGTCCTGCATGCACGCGCTTCGCTGGATCAACTGGCAGCCAACCTGCCCAACGGTAAAATGTTGGGCGAGGCCACTGCTGCCCTCGTGGTGTGCGGCGACCTCGACAAGGCCCATGACCAGCAGCTCTCCTTCCTGCTCCAGGACCTCAGCGCCGCGATTGAAAATATCCTGCTCGCCGCCACCGCCCTCGGGTTGGGGGCCTGCTGGCTGGGCATCCATCCCCGCGAGGAGCGAATCGCGGCGGTGGCCCGACAGTTTGCTTTGCCGGCGCAGGTTATCCCGGTCGCCGCCATCGCCCTTGGCTGGCCCGCCCAGGAGGCCGCACCCCGCACCCGTTATAACCCGGCCTGCGTGCATCTGGAACGCTGGTAACCCTCAAATCCATTTGCGGCCAATGCCGGAGTCTCCGAAGAGCGCCCGGTTGGTCGCCCTGGCGCTGGCACTGGGATTCCGGCGATAGGCCTCAAGGTTTTCGATGGTATCGATATCCTGCAGGGCTGGCAGCAGGGCGACGCGCAGATGATTCCGGGTGCATCGCTCCAGGGTTTTTTCCAGAACCTGATCCGTGCTCCAAGGGATCCCAGCAAAGAGTTGGCGATACGCGGTTGTCGAGTGCAATCCGATCAGGCAGTAACCGCCGTCAACCACCGGGACCAGGACAGCGTCCTGTCCGGTGAGCGTTGCGGCGGCTTCCTCAATCACCCCGGCCTCAAGGCCAGGAATATCGCTGCCCACCAGAAGCACCCGCTGGATGCCTTCTCCAAAGCAGTATTCAAAGGCGGCGGCCATCCGCTCGCCGATATCCCCCCCCTTTTGCGCGATACTCCGTGACGCTGCCGCCATCCAGGCGGCAGGGAGCACGTCGTCTTCCCTGCCGTCGTGGAACAGATAGATCGGCAGGGAACAGGTATTGAGTGCTGCGAGGATATCGCTGACCATGGCCTGGTACAACTGGCAGGCGTTCTGATCGCCAAGCACGCTGGCCAGCCGGGTTTTCACCCGGCCGGGAACAGGCATTCGGACAAAAAAGGCGACCACGGGCGGGTCACCCGGAGGTTGCATGCGGCCTCCTGTGGTGCGGCCATCGCTTGGCGACCGTTTCGGTCAGACCGAAAAAAGCGGTCAGTATGCCCATGTACCAGCCAAAACAGAGCAAACCAACGAGCCCGTCAAGCAGCTTCAGATCGGTGTAGGGGGCGATCGCCCGGTCGTGCAAGGTGAGTAGCGGATATCGGCCTGGCCCGAGGATGGGACGAAGCCACACATCGAGGAAGAAAAACAGCTGCCAGGAATTTCGGCGGATGTAGCGGCCCAGGCGATAGAAGGTGCGCAGCGTTCCCATAAACCCCCAGTCCCGGCGGACCATTGACCAGAGCAGGGCAAAAAACGGCCAGAGTCGCAGCTTGCCGGTTTCCTCCTGCACCCGGTAGACCTCCGGGGCCCTAGTGAAAAAGGTGTGTTCGCCGACGTTGTAGAGCCCCATCATTACACCCATGAGCAGGTAGCGGCGGTGGAAGCCCTCGGCCTCAAAGCGTCGAGCCGAGGTCGTCAACTCTCCGGGTAGGGTGATCCATCGTCCCTGGCTGCGGATCTGTTCGGCGATCCGTTGATCTTCAAGAAAGGGCAGGCTGTCGTCAAAGCCGCCCAACTGGGTGAAGAATTGCCGGGAAAGGAGCATCCCCTGGTCGCCGTTGGTGGTGTTGACCCGGTTCTGGGTGGTTTTTTCCTCCAGATAACGATAGCCCAGGCGGTTTCGCTGGTCCGAGCGAAGGAAACGGAGGCGAAAATGGCCGGCAACCCTGGTATCATCGAGCTCCGCCTGCCGGAGCGCCTCCAGGGCCTGGCTGAGCAGGGAAGGGTCAGTCAGGCGGGAGTCGGCATGCAGGCAGAGCAGATAGTTTCCCGTGGCCTCGCCGGCCGCAGCGTTCATCTGCGTCCCCCGGCCGCGCCTGGCCCGGACCAGGCGGACGCCGAAGGCTTCGGCGATGGCCGCGGTTGTATCCGAGGAGCCGCCGTCGCCGATGATAATTTCGAGCACAACCCCTTGCTGCTGGAGGAGATCGTTCAGCAGGGCGGGCAGGTGCTCCGCTTCGTTGAGCGTCGGAATAATGATGGTGAGCCGGGGGGGCTTGGACTGATCTGCTGCGGGGACTGCCATGGCTTCACTCCGGTGTATCGCCGGGTGCCAGCAGGGATGCCGCTGCGTGATCGACCCACCATTCGAGGGTTCCGGTGAGTGGCCGGATCAGCCCGACCGGGTAGGGGGAGCGGTGATCGGTGCGGGCCAGGAGGGTTTGCAGGACCTCAGCCTTGTTGTGGCCGGCCACCAGAAAGACCACCAGGGCGGCCTGGTTGAGCAGGGGCGCGGTCAGGGTTACCCGGCTGAAGGGTTCCTCGGGACGGCGGGTAACAGCGGTCCAGCGAATTTTTTCCTCTAGGGCTGCGGAGCCGGGCAGGAGCGAGGCGGTGTGCCCGTCCGTGCCCAGGCCGAGCAGGACCAGATCAAAACAGGGCGGGGAGGGGGCGAAAAAACCGGCCAGCTCGGCACCATAGTCGGCTGCTGCCTGCGCAGGCGGGAGGTCGCTGCGGATGGGATGCACCTGATCGGGCCGTAATTCCAGATGGTCGAGCAGGGCCCGGCGGACCATGGTTTCATTGCGCAGCGGGTCTTGAGCGCTTACGCATCGTTCGTCCCCCCAGAAAAAATGAATCCGGTCCCAGGGGACGGCGTGGCGCAGCGGTTCTGCGGCCAACAGCTCGTAGGTGCGACGCGGCGTCTCGCCGCCGGCGAGCAGGACGCTGAATCGGCCGCGGGCGGCAATGGCGGCCTTGGCCTGTTCGGCGAACCGGGCCGCGGCCGCCCGGCTGAGCGCCTCCAGGTCGGCAAACCGTCGCAGCCTGCTCATTCCGCGGCCGGCGTCGGCGGCAGCCAGCGGTGCCGTTCGCGGGCTACCATCAGGTCGGCGGCTTCCGGTCCCCAGGTGCCGGCCTGATAATCGGCGAAATCGGTGGCTGGCACCGATTCCCAGGCCTCGAGAATCGGGGTGACCACCTGCCAGGCGCATTCGATCTGGTCGGCGCGCATGAACAGGGTGGCATCGCCGCGGATCACGTCGAGCAGCAGAGTCTCGTAAGCCTCGGGGGCCGGGGTCCGGAAGGCTTCGTGGTAGCGGAATTTCATCTCGGCGGCTCCCAGGAGCATGCGGGTCCCCGGCTGTTTGACCTGGATGCGGGTGCCGATGCCCTCTTCGGGCTGAATCCGGATGACGATCCGGTTGGGCTGCCAGCTTTCCACCGCCGCCGAGGGAAAAAACTGATGGGGCGGCGAGCGAAAGACGACCGATATCTCCGAGACCTTGGCCGGGAGGCGCTTGCCGGTACGCAGGTAGAAGGGCACGCCCTGCCAGCGCCAGTTGTCGAGATAAAAGGTGAGGGCGGCGTAGGTTTCGGTGGTTGATTCCGGCGCTACCTTATTTTCCTCGCGGTAGCCCGGCACCGCCTGGCCGGCAATGGTGCCCCGGCGATACTGGCCACGCACCGCCACCCGGTGGATCGTTTCGGGAGGAAAGGGCCGTATGGCACGGAGCACATCCACCTTCTTGTTGCGGATATCTTCGGCATCGAAGGTGATCGGCGGTTCCATCGCCACCAGGCAGAGGAGCTGGAGCAGATGGTTCTGGACCATGTCGCGCAGGGTGCCGGCCTGATCATAGTAGTCGCCGCGCTCTTCCACCCCCACGGTTTCGGCCACGGTGATCTGCACCTGCTCGATATAACGTCGGTTCCAGATGGGTTCATAGAGCGAGTTGGCAAAACGAAAGGCCAGGATGTTCTGCACCGTTTCCTTGCCGAGATAGTGATCGATCCGGTAGATCTGGGACTCGACGAACAGCTCGGCCAGGAATTGATTCAGGTCGCGGGCCGAGGCCAGGTCGCGGCCAAAGGGCTTCTCCACCACCAACCGGTCGTGCTGACAGTCCCGGCAGACGCCGAGCCGCTGCAGCATGGCGGCGGCCGGCTTCATCATCGATGGCGGTACGGCCAGGTAATAGATCCGGTTGGCGCGCACCCCCCAGTCCGCCTCGATGGCGTTGAGGCGGCTGCTGAGGGCCAGGCCGGAGACGGGATTGCTGACGTCCTCGGACAGGTACGAAAGGCAGCCGGCAAAATCGTCCCAGACCTTTTCATCCTCTATCCCGCGCCGGGAGAACTGTTCGACCCCTTGCCGCAATCGCTGCTTGAAGGTCTGATCGTCCAGGTGGCGGCGGGCCACGCCGACCATGGCAAATCGTTCCGGCAGCTGCCGATCCAAGAGCAGGTTGTAAAAGGCGGGGATGAGCTTGCGCCGGGTCAGGTCGCCGGCTGCGCCGAAAATCACCAGAATGGTTGGTTCAAGCTTGGCAGGTTGGGGCATGCTTATTCCCCCTTGTCGATGGGTTTTTCAACATGGCCGCCGAATTGATAGCGCAGGGCCGAGAGCAGTTGGTCGGCAAAATCGCCCTGGCCGCGGGAACTGAATCGCTGGTACAGGGCGGCGCTGAGCACCGGGGCCGGCACCCCCGTCTCGATGGCGGCGGCAATGGTCCAGCGGCCTTCGCCGCTGTCGGAAACCCGGCCGGAGAGGCCCTCCAGGGTGGGATTCTGGGTCAGGGCCCGAGCGCTTAAATCGAGCAACCAAGAGGGGATCACCGATCCCCGCCGCCACAGCTCGGCGATATCGGCCAGGTTGAAATCGTAACGGAAATGCTCGGGATGCTGGAGAGGTGTTGTTTCCGCGTCTGTGGCCTGTGCGCGGTTGCCCGCATTGGCATGGCGGAGGATGTTGAACCCTTCGGCGTAGGCAGCCATCAGGCCGTACTCGATGCCGTTGTGGATCATCTTGACGAAATGGCCGGCCCCGCTCGGGCCGCAGTGGAGGTAGCCCAGTTCCGCAGTCGATCCCTTCGGCGGCCGGCCGGGGGTGGGCTGGACAGCGCCGCTGCCCGGCGCCAAGGCGCTGAACACCGGGTCGAGCCGGGCCACGGCATCGGGCTCGCCGCCGATCATCAGGCAATAGCCCCGTTCCATTCCCCAGACCCCGCCGCTGGTGCCCACATCCAGGTAGGCGATGCCTTGAGTCTGCAAGGCCTCCTGGCGGCGGATATCGTCATGGTACCTGGAATTGCCACCGTCGACGAGGATGTCGCCCGGCCGCAGCAACGGGGTCAGCTCCGCAATCACCCCGTCAACTGCGGCCGCCGGGAGCATCAGCCAGACCACCCGCGGTGCTTCCAACTGGGCAATGAATTCGGAAAACGTCCGGGTGCCGATGGCGCCCTCGGCGACCAGGGCCGCCACCGCCTGTTGCTGCCGGCCGTAGACCACGCACTGGTGTCCCCGGCGCAACAGTCGCCTGACCATATCGCCCCCCATCCGACCAATACCGATCATACCGATTTGCATGGATATGCCTCCTTGGGGGTTTGCCCCTGGGTTTGTGTTCTGTACCTGCCGCCCACCTAGGCGGCGATGGTGCCCCCTCAGGTGAAGCCCGCACCAGCGGTGCAGGCATAGCAATGGGCTCCGGTCGGGATGGGCGTCCCTTCCGGGGGCAGAGCCTGCAGGGCTGAGATATGCGTTTTCGTCGCACCGTGATGCAAATCAACCACCTGGTTGAAATCGCAGTCGTAGAGATATCCGTCCCAGGCAACCGAGAGTAGGGAGCGGCACATCAGCCCGCAGACAGCCCCGGGGTTGAACCGGTCAATCAGCATCCGCAGGTAGCTCTGCTCATTGCCCGACTGCACCAGCCATTGCTGAAACCGCCCCAGCGGTACATTGGCAAAGGTGAACAGCTGGGAAAAGACGATGCCGTTTTTTTCGAGGTCGCGACGGTAGCGCTTTTCGGTCTGCGCCTGATCGGCCGGGAGAAAAGCCCCGGCGGGATTGGCCACCAGGTCGAGGATCAAACCGCTTCCCGGTTGCCCGTACCCCAGCCGATTGAGCGCCCTGAGCGCCTCAACGCTCTGTTGCCAGACCCCCTGGCCGCGTTGCGAGTCGGCCTGGGAGGCATTGGTGGCCGGCAGCGAGGCCACCAGGGTTATCTGCAATTGCTGAAAAAGATCGATCAGGCCGGCGGCAGCCGGCAAGCGCAGCGCCACCAGATTGGTGCGGACAATCAATTTTTGGGTTCGCTGCACCAACTGGGTGAGAAAGTGCCCAATGTGGGGAATCAGTTCCGGGGCCCCGCCGGTGACATCGATGGTGTCGAAAGCGACCCGGGCGGTATAGGCAAGCACCGCCTCCATGGTGGCCAGCGACATGATCTCGTCCCGATGCGGGCCGGCCTCAAGATGACAATGACGGCAGCGGAGATTGCAGAGCAAGCCGACATTGATCTGCAGGGTATGGGTTTTTCCGCGCACCAGTTCCAGGCCATGGGCGCTCAGGGTCTGGGCGAAGGTCGCTAATCCGTCAGCCATCGGCCATCAGAAGGAAAGTTTTTCGGCAACGGTGCGCATCTGGACCCCATGCACCAGCGAGGCTCCACCCCGGATGGCATTGGTCACATGGACCGCCTCGGTCATCTCTTCCAGGTTCGAACCTTTTTCCAGGCAGGAGCGGGTATACGCATCGATGCAGTAGGGGCATTGCACCGCATGCGCCACCGCCAGGCCGATCAGGGCCTTTTCCCGTTCGGTCAAAGCGCCTTCGGCAAAGACGGCCCCGTAATAGTCAAAGAATTTCCTGGCCAACTCCGGGGCATCTTTGCCAATTTCGGCAAATTTAGCCAGATCGGCGGGATTATAATAGGTTTCCATACGCCTTCCTTTTTTTGAATTTGGTGTAGAGCACCGGCATGAGCGCAAAAAAGCCGAGCAGGGCAAACGAGCCCAACACCCGCGGCGAGGCGACATTGGCCAGCGAATCGATGGTGGCCAGGCTCGCCCCGGCATTGACGAAGACAAATCCGCCGGGAATGATGCCCAGCATAGTGGCCAGGAAAAAAGTGCGCAACGGTAATCGGGTCAGCCCGGCGGCCAGATTGATCAGGAAAAAAGGAAACACCGGCACCAGTCGCAGGAACAGCAGATAGTTGAAGCCCCGGGTCTCCAGTTCGCGGTTGATGCCTTCGAGCTTGGGGCCGAAGCGATCCAAAACGAGATCGCGCAGCAGGTAGCGGGTCACCAGAAAGGCCAGGGTGGCGCCGATGGTGGCGGCGATATTGGCGTAGACCGTGCCCAGGAGCGTGCCGAACAGGGCCCCGGCCGCCAGCGAGAGGATGGCGGCGCCGGGCAGAGACAGAGCGGTCTGGACGATGTAGAGGGTCATGAAGCCGGTGACCATCACCACCTGGTGGGCGGCATAGTAGGCCACCAGCGTCTGGCGGTTGGCCTTGAGTGCCGCCAAGGTCAGAAATCGGCCGAGATCAAGGGCGAAAAACAGAGTGATTGCCAGGGCGGCCATCACCAGTAGGACGATCTTCGGTCGATTCATGGTGTTTTCCTGGTAAAAGTTCGGGCAAAAGGAATCAGCAGGAGCGCCCGCAGGCCCAGTTCTTCCTGATCTCGCCATTGCTTCAGCCCGATTTGCATCCGATCATGCCCCGCATCGGGTTGCGCCCGGTAGGTGCCGAACAACCGATCCCAGCAGGACAAATTGAAACCGAAGTTGCTGTCGGTTTCAATCGGAAAAATGGAATGGTGCACCCGATGCATATCCGGGGTGACCAGGAGGCGACGCAACCGCTGGTCGATGGCCAATGGAATCCTCAGGTTGGCATGACTGAACATGGAGGTGGCGTTGAGCAGGATTTCAAACAGCAGCACGGAAAGCGGCGAAGCGCCCAGCAGCACCACGGCGGCGAGTTTGATCGCCAGGGAGAGGAAAATCTCCAGGGGATGGAAACGGGTGCCGCTGGAGACATCGAGATCCAGATCGGTATGATGCATCCGGTGGAGGCGCCACAGGACCGGGATTCGATGAAACAGGCGATGCTGGGTGTAGATGAGGAGATCGAGCGCCAGCAGGCTGACTAGGATTTCCAGCCAGACCGGCAGGGAGAGCAGCGGCAGCAGGCCCCATCCGTGGGCCCGTGCCTGTACCGCCAGGGCAAAGGGGGCTAGGGGGAAGAGCAAGCGCACCAACAGGGTGTTGGCGGCGATGATGGTGAGGTTCACCGCCCAGCGATGGGGCTTGGAAACCGTCAGCGGGCGTCGGGGCCAGCGCTGCTCCGCCATTGCCAGTACGAAAAAAACCGAGAGAAAGGCAACGAGCCGCAGGGTATCGGGGGCAAGAGGCAAAGGCAGCATCATCGACGCCGCCACTGCAGCCAGAGACCCAGGAGTTTTTTGACGCCCCAGGTCAGGCGGGTGCGGTTGTGGGCGTCCGCCAGTTTTTTGATGACCTCGGCCTGGGTCGGATACGGATGGATGGTCCGGCCGATGGCGGCAAGGCCAAGCCCTGCAGTAATCGCCAGGGAAAACTCATTGATCATCTCGCCGGCGTGCGTGGCCACAATGGTGGCGCCAAGGATTTTGTCCGTGCCCTTGCGGAGGTGAACCCGGGCAAATCCTTCGCTTTCTCCATCAAGGACCGCCCGGTCGACCGCGGTGAGCGGCACGGTCAGGGTGGTCACCGCAATCCCCTGTTTGCGGGCATCCCGCTCATACAGGCCGACGTGGGCAATCTCGGGATCGGTATAGGTGCACCAGGGGATGGTCAGGCTGGACTGCTTCTGCCGCCCGCCGAACAGGGCGTTGGCGATCAGTATCCGTGCCTGGGCATCGGCGGTGTGGGTGAATTTATGGGGCGAGCAGAGGTCGCCGGCGGCAAAGACACGCGGGTTGGTGGTCTGCAGTCGGTCGTCCACCTGCACGCCCGTCCGGTCGTAGGCGATGCCTGCGGTTTCCAGATCGAGCCCTTCGATGTTGGGAGTCCGGCCGATGGCTACCAGGATGGCGTCCACGGTCAGCGTCCGGGGCTGGCCATCGGACTCGAGGTGGAGCGTTTTCTCCGCGCCGTTGGTCTCGATCTTGCTGATCTGCACCCCCAATTGGAGATCAATACCTTCCCGGACAAAGACCGTATACAGGATATCGGCGGCATCGGTATCTTCCTTGCCAAGCAGATGGGCACCGCGCTGGATGAGGGTGACCTGGCTACCGAAGCGGGCAAAGGCCTGGGCCATCTCGCAGCCGATCGGCCCGCCGCCGAGCACAGCCAGGCGAGGCGGCAGTTCGGTGAGGGAAAAAATGGTTTCGTTGGTATAAAAACCGGCTTCGGCCAATCCGGGGACGGGGGGCCCTTCCGCCCGGGCCCCGGTGCAGAGGGCGACGCGATCAAAGTGCAGTTGCCTGCCGTCGACCTCGATGCAATCAGGACCGGCAAATTGCCCCTGCCCGATAAACACATCCACCCCCAACTCGTCGCGGAAGCGGTGTGCCGAATCGTGCCGGCTGATGTCGGCGCGCAGGCGGCGCATCCGTTCCATAGCCGCACCAAAATCAAAACCCAGCGTCTCGCCGCCCCGGACCCCGAAAGGACCGCTGTTGCGGGCGGTAAACAGCGCCCGGGAGGCCCGGATGACGGCTTTAGAAGGTACACACCCCACATTGAGGCAATCGCCCCCCATGAGATGGCGCTCGATCAACGCCACCCTGGCACCCAATCCGGCCGCGCCGGCGGCGCAGACCAGGCCGGCGGTACCGGCGCCGATCACCACCAGATTGTAGCGTCCGGTCGGCTGCGGATTGCACCAATCCGGCGGATGGACGTTGGCGATCAGGGAAAGATTCGCGGAATCTTGGGGCCATATTTCAGGAGGAGGCATCATGGCATGCACGCGGGGCTGAGGGTTGATAAATACTGCTGGGGATCCTGGACCGCATTCGGATTGCGGGGACGGGCTCAGGAGTCCTCGAGCACCGTATGGATCACCTCGGCCAATCCGGCGATCGAGTAGGGTTTATGAATAAAGGCGCGAATGCCCAAGGCATCGGCTTGCTGTTCGTTGACGAATTCACTGAACCCCGTGCAGAGAATGATCGGCAATTCCGGTCGGATGGCCAGGAGTTCCCGGGCCAGGTCCTTACCGGTAAGTCCCGGCATGGTCATGTCGGTGATCACCAGGACAAATTCGTCGGGCTGGTTGCGAAAAGCCTCCAGCGCTGCGATGCTGCTGGTTTGAGCTTCGACTTGGTAGCCCAGCGAATTCAAGATGTCGGTTCCCAGTTGCACCAGCAGTTCTTCGTCATCGACCAGGAGAATCCTGCCGTGGCCGGTGGCAATGATTTTATCAGCGCTCTCGGTTTGCACCGATTCGTGGGCGGTCGGCAAATAGACGTTGAAAATCGTTCCGGCCCCCGGTTCGCTCGTCACCGTAATGATGCCGCCATGGCTGGTGACGATGCCTCGGACCACTGCCAGCCCTAGGCCGGTCCCCTTGCCGACTTCCTTGGTGGTATAGTACGGCTCGAAAATCCGTTCCAACACCAGCGGTTCCATTCCCGGCCCGGTATCGCTAACCGTGAGGCAGAGGTAGGGACCGGGCCGCATCTCCGGAAATCGGTCTATCAACTGCGTATCCGCCGTGACCGAGGCGACGGTCACCTCCAGCTTCCCGTTCTCGGCACCGATGGCATGGGCCGCATTGGTGCAGAGGTTCATCAGGACCTGATGGATCTGGGTCGCATCGGCCAGGATCACATCCGCTTCCGGGCTCAGCAGGAATTCCTGGGTAATCTTGATGGTCGACGGCAGGGTCGCCTGGAGGAGTTTAAGGGTTTCCTTGACAATGGGCACGAGATGCACCGGTTTGCGCTCCTGCTTGGCCTTGCGGCTGAAGGTCAGGATCTGCTGCACCAGATCCGCTGCCCGGTGGCAAGAGGTGAGCAATTGTTCCAGGCGCCGCTGTTCCTTGGTATCCGGAGCCATGCTGTGTTGCAGCAGTTCGGCGTTTCCCATGATCGCGGTGAGAATGTTGTTGAAATCATGGGCGATGCCGCCGGCGAGCGTGCCGATGGCCTCCATCTTCTGGGCCTGGCGCAGTTCCTCTTCCAACTGCAGTTCATGGGTGACATCTTTGTGCGTGGACACATAGTTGATTATCGTGCCGTTTTTATCCCGGACCGGGGAGGAGGTCACCTCTGCTTCATAGGTGGTGCCGTCTTTTTTGGTGCAGGTCATCATCCCGGACCAGACGTTCCCCTGTTCCAGGGTCTGGCGAATCTCTCGGTAAAAATGGCGACCGTGCCTGGTGTTTTCCAGCATTCGGGTGTGCAATCCGATGATTTCATGGCGACCGTAGCCGCACATCCGTTCAAAGGCCGGATTGGCGTAGAGCACGACGAATTTGGTGTCGGTGATGAAGACCGCCTCATCGGTCTGCTCGATCGCGGTGACCAACCGCAAATGCTCGGTCTCCGCCCGTTTGCGCTCGCTGATATCCAGCACCGCCGCCAAGCTTTGCCGGGTTCCGGGCAGCATGGTTACCGTGGCCACCACATCCAGCACCGCTCCCCTGGCCCCGTGTAATTGGCATTCGTAGGTCTGGGGAGCAGCGCCCGGCGTGGTGCGGCGGAGTTGGTGGTATCGGGCCATCCGCTGCAGATCTTCAGGGTTGGCCACCAGCTCGGTCCATTTCAAGCACCCCTCCACCTCTTTCCTTAGGCGACCGGTAAGGGTTTCGAACTCCTTGTTGGCCATGGAAATAGTCATGTCTTCTTCAATAAAGATCAGCGCGGTGCCCGAGTTGTCGAAAATGGTTCGATATTTAGCCTCGGATTCCCGCAGGGCGTTCTCGGCTCGTCCCCGTTCCTGATAGAGTTCGGCATTCTCCAGCGAGATGGCCGCCTGGGCAGCGAGCATTTCCAGCACCGCGATACGGTTCGAGGAAAAGGCGCCTTTGACCAGGTTGTTTTCAAGATAGAGCAAGCCAAAGAGCCGTGCCTGGCGCATCATTGGCAGACAGAGCAGGGAGACCGGTTTTTTCCTGACGATATAGTCGTCCGTGGAAAACCGGTTTTCCTCCGAAGCATCGTCGAGAATGAGGTTTTCGTGGCTGCGCCTGACATAGTTGAGCAGGGAGACCGGCAGGCTGGTTTCGTCGGCCGGCAGGGTCGTCTCCGGTTGCCGGACCTTGATGGCGGCTCCTTCGATCCAGGCCTCGGCTTCGATGCGCAGATTGGAGTCGTGCTCGCAAATCAAAAATCCCCTTTGGGCACCGGCGTGTTCCAGCACGGTCTGCATCAGGATCTCCACCAGGTTGGCAGTAACGATCTCGCCTGAGATGGCCTGCGAGGCCTTGACCACGGCGATGGCATCGAGGGCGCCGATATAGCTTCCCTGTTCATCCACGGCTGCGGTCCGGTGGGCAGCGGCATGGAGCCAGGGGTACCATCGATCCATCTGCTCGGTTTTGCCGTTTGCCCCCCAGCGTCGATAACCGGCCCTGGCCTTGAGGAGATAGGTTTCGGCGATGGTTTTGAAATCGTTGTGCAGGTAAAAGCGGCCGGCCGCTTCCAGGGCCAGCGCTTCATCCTGGAGAAATCCCTGGGCGCCCGCCTCCCGTATGGCCTGGTCATAGAGCCGACCGGCTTCAAATTCCTTGCCTGCTATTCGGGCACGTTCCGCCTCGACCAGATGGAACTGGTGGCTGAAGTTCTCCGGGCAGTGTTCCATCCAGCGGTGCATCTTGGCTTGGTTGTCTTCCAGATTGGCGAGGATCTCAGCGTGGACCGATGCCGAAGTCTGATCAATGGTCGCGGCAAGTACGAGGGATTCGTAGAAAGTAAGCCCGGCCACCGAGATGGAGCTGGAAAAGTAGCCGAGTAAACTCTGGGCTGCGGTGATCGCCTTCCGGGCTTCGTCGAGACGCCCGTGGAGGTAGAGAATCTGCACCTTCAGTACCTGGTAGCGGCCCAGGGCTCCCGAACTTCGGTGTTCCTGGCAGGAGTCCAGATATTCCCGCTCACCGCTGATCGCAGGCCTGTCCGCCGGCCCGGTCAGGTCAAGCAAGCCGTTGCCGTCAGGCTGTTCAAGCGTGACGAGGGCCAGTTCGAGGCCGAGGAGCGTGTCGGTGGCCCACTGATTTTTGGTTTTTTGGGTGAAAGCCAGCAGTTCGGGGATTTCGGCGCGGATCGTTGCCAACCGTACCCCGCGATAAAACGGTTGGAACAGTTTGTAGGCCATAGTGTAGCCGGTCCATTGCATCTCGCCCGAGGCCAAGCCGGCGGCAATGCCCTGCTCGTTGAACCCGTCGGAATACTTGAGCGGGCGGACCCAATGGCTCAGGTAATGGCCCAGCATGAAGCAGGCCTGGCATTTCTGGGCCGGGGCGTTGAAGCGTTCGCTGATTTCCAGGGCCAACTGCCCAAAGGCGTAGGCATCGGCAAATCGGTTCAGCGCCGAGTTGAGGAACATGCCAAACGAGGTGTAGCCGACGGTAGACTTAGGTGTCGGCCCGTATTGCAGCGAGAGATTGACATTGTGCAGGCTGATCAGGGCAAACAGGGTGTTGTCGGTGTAGCGGGAAGGCACCACCATGTTGGAAAGCAACTCCAGAGCGATCCGGCTGCCCGGATCGGTCATTTCCGGTGCTTTGGCCAGGCTGTCCAGGGTGCGTTCGCCGAGGATTTCCCGGTGTTTGGCAAGCTGTTCGTCGAGTTCGTCTTGCAACCGGGTCAGCGAGATTTGCACCTTGAGCAGTTGCAGGGCCTGTTTGCCGGTCTCGATGGCCTCGCCGTACCGGCCGGTTAGCGTGTACTGGATGATGAGAATATTATGGAGCTCCGCCCGTTCCAGATCGGATTCGGACCGCTCGAGGAGGCGTTCGATCAGCGCCTGCGAATCGGCGTAGTTGCTGTTGACATACTGGGCCACGGCCAGTTCCTTGTGCAGGTCGTACATCAGCCGGTAGTGATCGGCCCAGCCCGCTGCATCGACCATCTGACTGCCGAGGGTGAAGTAGTTCAGGGCCAGTCCATAGGCGGAAGAAATTTTGGCTTTTCGACCTGCCCGCAGGTTGAGTTCCGCAATTCGGTATCGCTCGTCCCGTTCGGTCTCCCCCTCTCTGCCGAGGTTGAACTGATTGACCAGATCGAAAATCCGTTCTTCGATCTGGTCAGGCGGAATGCTGGCCAGCATCAAACGGCCGATTCCCAGATGCATTGATTGGCGGCGATTCGTAGGAATCAGGGAATAGGCGGACTGCTGCACCCGGTCATGGAGAAAGGTGCAGGTGTAATCCGCCAAGCCAAAGACCACTAGTCCTGTCTGCAATACCTCCCAGAGGATTTGCTGCACCGTTTCCTCGGCAAGATTGCTCACCGCCGCTAGGGTGGTCATGCTGAAGGTGTTACCGATGCAACTGGCGGTCTGCAGCAACCGCTGGGCCTCCGGGCTTAATTTCTTCAAATTGCCGACCATCAGGTCGACCACGTTGTCCGCATACCCCTTGGTTCGGATAAGTTCGATGTCCCAATGCCAGCCCCTAAACTCGTTGTCGACCCCTACCAGGTGTTCGCCGTGGAGGGTTTTGAGGAATTGGATGGTGAAAAAGGCGTTGCCGCCGGTTTTTTCGTAGACCAGCCGGGCCAGACTATCGACATGGGTCTGCCCGGAACGAAAGGTGTCCGCCAGCAGGTGACGGAGATGCCCAAACGAGAGCGGTTGGAGTTGGAGCGTCCGGACACTGCACCCGGCCCTGCGGATGGCGTCGAGCCGTAGCATCAGGGGGTGGTCGGAACTGACTTCATTGTCGCGATAGGCGCCGATCAGGAGCAAATGCCTGGTCTGCTGCTCGGTGAGGATATATTCGAGTAATCCCAAGCTCGCGGAATCAATCCATTGCAGGTCATCGAGAAAGAGGACCAGCGGATGCTGTACATCGGCAAAGACGCCCATGAACTTGCGAAACACGGTCCTGAAGCGATGCTCCGCCTCGTTCATCGGCAGCTCCCCCACTGGCGGCTGTTTGCCGATGATGAGCTCGACCTGCGGAATGATATCGACCATCAACTGGCCGTTGATCCCCAGGGCATGCCACAACCGCACCCGCCACTGGGCCAGGACCTCTTCCCGCTCGGTCAGGATCTGGCGGATCAGTTCCTCGAACGCCTCGATAACCGTAGCATAGGGGATGTTACGCTTGTACTGGTCAAACTTGCCCCATATAAAATGGCCATGCCGCCGAACCACGGGTTTGTAGAGTTCCCGAACCAGGGACGTTTTACCGATACCGGAGTACCCGGCGACCAACAGCAGTTCAGGGGTGCCGCCATCAGCCACCCGCTCGAAGCTCTGGAGCAGGGTGGCACTTTCTTGCTCGCGTCCATACAGGCGATGCGGAATGTACAGCTGTTCGGAAGTGTCCGATGCTCCCAAGGTAAAAGGGATCAAATGGCCGTAGGCCTGCCACAAAAAGAGACATTGCTCCAGATCCCGCTGCAGGCCGATGGCGGTCTGGTAGCGATCTTCGGGCGCCTTGCTCAAGAGTTTCAGGACCAAATCCGACAACAGGGAAGGGAGGCTGTCGATGAGCTCGGCAGGCGCCTTCGGCAATCGGGCGATATGACAATGCGCCCATTCCAGCGGGTCTTTGGCCAGAAAGGGCAGGCATTGGGTCAGCATCTCATAGAAGATGACGCCCAGCGAGTACAGATCGGCGCGGCAATCCACTTCTTGGTTGAGGCGCCGGATCTGCTCGGGCGAGAGGTAGGCCAAAGGGGGGCCGGAGCCCGGCAAGGCGTCGTACACTCCGTTCATCGGTTGCGCTTTGGCGCCCGAAAGATGATCGATCAGCACGATAGGGCCGGAGTCGACGGGGATGAGGATATTGCGCGGCAGTACGTTGCCGTGGGGCACGCCCTGTTGATGGCATTCGGCCAAGGCGGCGGTGATGCTAATGGCGAGCGGGAGGAAATCGCCGACATGGGTAAGCCGGTCTGGGGATGAGGGTATAGAGGCGCTTGGTTCTTTTTCTGAGTTCACTACAAAGGCCTCTCCTCTGTTCGCACAGGTCGGATGGTTTCAAGTCAGAGAATCTAAAAAAACGTTCAAGGACAACACCTGCGAGCAGCGCTCTCGCAACCTGTTGTTTCACCAAATAGTATAGGTCATTTTTTGCCATTGGCAAAGGGATTGCAGAAAAGAGAAGGGGCGGAATGCATCCGATGTACCCTGAAGCGGGACGGTTGCACCAGAGCGGCCGTACTGGCGCACCGCGCCTGGGCCGATTTATAGGGCGGTAGTATCGGGCTGACTTTCCAGCGCCTCCCGAATCTTGAGGACCATCTGTTGGGTGGTAAACGGTTTTTGGAGAAAACACACACCGGCCTCCAACACACCGTGATGGGCGATGACATCGGCGGTATAACCCGACATGAACAGGGTTTTCAGCTTCGGATGGCAGGCCAGCAGGGTGTCGGCCAGGTCTCGACCGTTCATCTCCGGCATAATCACGTCGGTCATGAGCAGATGGATTTCACCGGCGTGTTCCCTGGCCAGGTGTATCGCTTCACTGGGCGAATGAGCGCTCAGCACCCGGTATCCCTGGCTGTCGAGCATCATCATGAACATTTCCAGTAATCCCGGTTCGTCTTCCACCAGCAGGACGGTTTCATACCCTTGGCCGAGCGGTTCCTCCTCCGTGTCAATCGTGACCGGTCCAGCCTCCTGGCTGGTAAATCGTGGGAGATAAATGGTGAAGGTCGTGCCTGCGCCGGGAGTACTCTCGACCTGTACAAAGCCGTTGTTTTGCTTGACCGCGCCGTATACCGTGGACAGGCCGAGGCCGGTCCCCTTGCCGAGGCCTTTGGTGGTGAAGAATGGCTCGAAGATATGGGACAGTGTCTCTTGGTCCATGCCGCAGCCGTTGTCCCGCACCCGCAGCCACACATACTCTCCGGGAGCAACCTCCGGATGTTCATTGCTGTACGCGGCATCCAGCGAGCAGTTGCCGGTATCGATGGTGATGGCGCCAATATCGGTGATGGCCCCCCGTGCATTGAGGCACAGATTGGCAAGCATCTGGTCGACTTGGGTAGGATCCACGCAAACCGGCCACAAATCGGCCTTTGGCAGCCAATCGAGTTGTACATCCTCGCCGATGAGCCGGTGCAGCATATTCAGCATCCCCTCCACCGTCTCGTTGAGATCAAGCACCTTGGGGGCGACCGTCTGCTTGCGGGCAAAGGCCAGGAGCTGCTGGGTAATGTCGGCGGAGCGTTGGGCGGCCTTGCGGATTTCCTCAAGGTTTTTAAAAAGTGGCTGGGAGGGATGCAGCTGGATTTGGGCCAGTTCGGTGTACCCTAGGATCACCCCGAGCATATTGTTGAAATCGTGGGCGACGCCACCGGCGAGTCGTCCGATCGACTCCATTTTTTGGGACTGGAGCAGCTGCTCCTGGAGAAGGATTTTTTCGTTTTCAGTGTGCTTAAGCTCGGTGATGTCTTTGATGACTTCAATGGCCCCGGTCCGGTTGTTAGCGCTGTCATAGAGCGGGGCTGCAACGCCCCAGAGGTACGCGCCACGGCCACCGTTTAGGGCTTGAATGAAGGTCTCGGCATAGATTTTTTCGCCTGATCGTCTGATGTGGGAATAGGATTTTTCTCGCTCCTTGTCGGAAAGATTCAGCAGGTCGATCAGAATGGGCCGGCGTTCCCCATAGAAAGGTATGGCATAGGCGTAGTTGCCCTGGCCGAGCAAGGTCTCCCGGCTGGCACCGGTCAGCGCTTCGGCGGCCCGGTTCCAGGCAACGATCCGATGCTCGGTATCGATCACCAGGGTCGGATCAGGGAGAAAGTCGATGATGTCGATCAGGTGTTGGCGTTCCGTTAAAAGCGCCTTTTCTGCTTGTTTACGCTCGGTAATATCTGCCATTAGCGCCAGGATGTAATCCACCGAATGGTCCGGGCAGCGCACACACCCGACCGAAAGTTTGGTGTGGATCACGGAGCCGTCCTTGCGGATGAACCGCTTTTCCATGGAATATTCGTCGATTTCCCCGGAAATGAGCTGATTGAACTGCCCCAGGTCCGCATCGAGGTCGTCTGGGTGGGTGAGTTCAGCCCAGGTGTGATCAAACAAATCCTCGCGTGCATACCCCAGCATCTGGCACAACTTTTCGTTGACTTGCAGCCAGCCTTTCTGAGGAGAGGTGATCGCCATGCCGACAATCTGACGCTCGAAGAACAGGCGCATCCGTTCCTCGTTGATCCGTAAGGCTTGCTCGGCCTGCTTGCGTTGGGTGATGTCGCGGATGATACCCTCGACGCCGAGTTCCTGGCCGGTACGGTCGAGGTAGAAGCTGGTGGTGGTCGAAACGGCCAAGGGGGTGCCATCGCTATACACCAGGACGACTTCATAATCGCGGGCCACGCCGTCACGCCGCAGGATATCCAGCATTTCCTGGCGTTTTTCAGGATGCAGCCAGAAAGAACTGCTGTGGCGCCCGATCAGTTCCTCAGGCGAATCGTAGCCCAGCAGTTTCGCTCCCGAGGCACTGATAAATATGAGGTTCCCGTGTACGTCCGTCCGGTAGAAGGTATCCTGAATGTTCTCAATTATCGACCGGTACCGGGACTCACTCTCCCGCAGGTCTTCCTCGCGGAGTTCCAATTCGTGCGTGCGCTTCTGCACAGCCTTGCTGAGCATACGATTCCATAAGGTCAGGCCTAGGATAAGCAGGCAGAGTACGCCTGCGCTGACCAGGAAGAACCTGACCTGGGGGGAGTTGGGGTTCAGCAGGGGCGACCCGTACCATTTCTTTTCAATCTGCTGGAGTTCCTGGTCCGAGATCTGGTCGAAACCAGCCTGGATCTCCTGGAGTAACAGGGTGTTTCCTTTGGCTACCGCCCGGTGAAATTCGCCGACATTGAGCGGGGTGGATTGGTTGTACTGTTGCTGTATTCCGTATTTGTAGAGAAAGTACAGTGCGGGAGGTTTGTCGATGACAAAAACGTTGACCTTGTGCTCTTTCGCGGCCTGGATGATGGCCTCGTACTCTTGAAAGAAAACGAGATTTTCTATGCCGTGACGGCGCAGGAGCTCGAGGGCGGCATCGCCTTCCTTCACGGCCACGATAAAACCTTTTAACGAATCGACATCTGTTATTCCTTTGATTTCATTGTTGAAAAAAATCGGGACTTCGATGCGGGCATGAGGTTTGGAAAAATCGAGCCAGGTAAGGCGCTCCGGGGTTTTAAAGGTGGTGTCGATAACGTCAAACTCCCCGGCCTTCATAGCTTTGAGAGCCCGGCCCCAGTCCATGCCCTCAATGGTCACCGAAATCCCGGTCTTCTTTTGCCAGAGACGCCACTGGTCCACCAGGATCCCCTGGAGGGTGCCGTTATTATCGAGAAAGACATAGGGCGGATAATTATTGTCCGTCACCACTTTGATGGTACGAGATGAGGTGCTTTCCGCAGCAACGGCGGCGCAACTCGGCGATGCGAAGAAGAGGAGGAAGAATATGAGGAAAAAACAGGGGCCCCATGAGTTGTTCCGTATGAAATTGTTCCACATGGCGATAGGTTTCCGGGCAAGGATGAGTGCGACGCAACGTTATGTCATAGTTACAGATTACCCCTGGTAATGGAAAGACTATTTCACGAATGCAAAAACTTTCTTGATGTGAGACCGCTGGACACGGTTGCTTGCGGTGCTCCGAATTTTTGGTTGCAAGGTTGCGACGCAACGATTCCGTAAAGAAAGAACCTGATATCGAGGGGATATTGTCGCCGTGTCTTCACCTGGCTAGCAGGATGCTGGCGGCTTCCTCTTTGAGCGTTTTTATTTTCATTGGCTTGGGTAAACAGCGTAGTTGGTGCGCAGCAAAAAATGCTTGCCGCTCAGGGGAGAGATCGCCGGTTGTGAAGAGAAATCTGTTGCGGGCTTCAGGGTATTGCTCGACGACTTTTTTATAGAGTTCGATCCCATCCATCACCGGCATGTCAATATCGGTAACGATGAGTTTGTAGTATTTTTCTGTAATCATGTGCAAGGCTTGTTGGCCATCATGAGCAACGTCGATATTTCCTGATCGTTCAAGGAGGGCTTGGATTAAGGTCGTGATCATTTTTTCATCATCCACGATCAGGATGTTTTCAACCCAAATCGGCGGTAATCGGGTGAATTTTTCAAGAATTTTAGCGCCGCTCTCCAGGGATGCAACATAGCATTCAATTTCTTTTATGTGTGCCTGTATTGTGGCCGCCGGATACCCGAATTCGTCGCTCTTTTCGGTGAGGAAGTTGACAACATACAGAAAAATATCGTTCCATTCGGAATGTTCCGCCTCGATTATTTTTTCGACAAGCCCCTGCTTGGTAAGCGTCTGCTGCTTCAGGCCTTCTGTTATATCGATAAAGTAGCGCTCAATCCGGTTGCTGGTTTTTTTATCCATGGCAATGGCGGGAAGACAGGCAGGATCTGTCTGGAGATACTCGGCCGCCTTGCCCATAACCCGGTAATGCCAGGCCTCATCCTCCGCCAGGTGCTCGAGAAACAACCGGAAGTCCTGATCGTCGGTATATAGAGACGCTGCTTGCCGATAGGCTGTACTCGCCAACCCTTCGATTCCTCTTAGCCAATCAATGAGTTCTCGCATGTAACTCCAACTTTTTGTTAAAATTATTTTTTTTAAGTGTTTACCTGGAATCCCCTGGTGCGGAAATGAGAATTGAAACCATGCCGGCTCGCCAAGCCTGGTGCGGGTGAGGTTTTTTCAGACATGCCCCATGAAGACCTGCAGCGCCTCGGCACGATCAGCTCAGCACCCATTTTCCACATGAATAACCTGCTAATAATGCATCGATTCCTAGTAATTTTACCGACACTTTGTGGTACTGGAGATAAAGTAGTACCGCGGGTGGCAAAGTTCAAGGAAAACCTGTCGGCTACAGCCGAGGGGAGATGTTTAATGGAAATCTTCAATTAGATTCTACCTCCCTAGCCCCTCTGCTATGAACCCCCTTCAGTCAGCAAAGGGGCTTTTTTTTATTCATTTTCAGCATGTCGGAGATAAAGGCTGCCAGGACCACGGGCCTACTTAGAATTATAATAACGAAAAAACGGGCAATAATAGTTGCACAGCCACAACTATTTTGTTAACTTCCCATAACTCCTTGTACCACGTTGTGGCTGAACGAGTACCCCATTGTCGAGAAGGTTGCCACCGCACGACAATGGGTTTTTCTTTTTCCACTCCTGCTCCATCTCATACATGCTCTCCTCCCGCCATTTAGCGCACCTCGCAAATCCAAAAAAATAGCCTTTCGAAAGAGCAGCAATACGCGCCCCCTTGTTTTGGAGCCCCTAACATTGACAAGGTGGGGTCATCCTCTTATTTTTAAAACAGGTTACTTGAACAATAATCAAGCAACCCGGAAGACCCATTTCGTTTTAGGAGTGAACGATTGGGCTGATTCACCCCATTCGGGCATTTTTTTCAATGCGAAGTGGGTAAGTATTTAGCTTTACCAAGAGGAGAATCGCCATGACCTATACATGCCAGAACTGCGGGAGCACCGCAGATAATTCCAGCAACCTCTGTAATCCAGTCACAGAGGAACTTGACGTTAAATTTTGCGGCGCTCCTGCAGACCAAGTTTGCGAGGGGAAACTAACCGCCATAAAATATGTATGCGGTGGCTGTGGCAGTATGTCGACAGATGCTGCGCATCTTTGCGATCCTGATTTAATCAGGCATTAAAAATAAATGTGCCGCTTTTAGACGGACATTTTGTTAGTCACCCACCCAAACTCCACCCGCCGCTGAGACTCTATGCAGAGACCGAAAGGCGGGTGGAGCAATGCCTTGCTGTCAACCAGCGATCAATACTGCCGCTCAAAACCGTACCAAGGGAGCCATCGCTCCCTTGGTATTTCAATCTCAAACACAGCAAACTCATCGGACCGCTCATCCATGACCGAAAGCACCCTTTCGGGGGCGCCAAGGAGGCAGGAGAATCCACAAGGGTAATCCACGCTTTGATGTGGTGCGTGGTGCGTCTGGGGTAAAACTTGAAAGTAAGGGGCTGTGCGTAATTGCTGGGGGATTCGGAGGGGAGTGACAAAAAAAAAGCCGGGTCTGACTGGCGGAGCGGATGGCTGTTTACCCGCCTACCTCTACTGGAGGATGCTCCATTGAGAGGCCAGAGACTCGACTTTATTTGTACCATTCTGGCGGATAACTAGACGGCTCCGTTTTTGCGCTCCGAGTCGTTCTCGAACATCTAGTGGAGAGCCAGAATGGTTTTGACTTTGAAGCCGAGTCGTTCTGGCGCGGCGGATAGCTCCCGTGGCCGTGTCCGCCCTCCCTGGCAAGAAACAATAACCAGAGAGCGGGCCAGAGGACTCGACTCTTTCAGCCTGGTCACCCTGACGTTGCCGGATGACTCCACTTGCGCGGTCCGAGCGATTGTCGGGCATCCTGGTCGGGATGACTTTGACTGTAAACAGAATATATGATCGACAGGCGGTGTTGACAATGCCCGTGGCTGCATTTTTCCGCCAGGATCTTACGTATTCAATCGCTCCGCCATCGTTTGGTTGCAAAGAAACCATCTGCCGCTTGGTGACAGTCATGGATTCCCCGGTCTTGGCGCTGATCGGATAAGGTTGCCCTATCGTATCCCCGCCATAATACCGGCGCCATTGGGCAGCGAGATTGCCAGTCGCTTCACATCCCGAAGGCCGGCCCTGGTCATCAAATCGCACAACTCCCCCTGGGTGTACGATTGGCCGGCCGGCGTGCCGATCAGCATGTTGAGCGAAAAAAGCGCTGCCTGGAGCGGGGCATCCCGACTGTCGTCGAGAATAAATTCCTGAATCAGAAGGAGACCACCTTCATTGAGGGCAGCCACGGCCTTGGCAAGGATGGCGGCGCAGGTTTCCGGGCCTTCACTGTGCAGCAGGTGAGATATCCACACCACATCAAAACCGGTTCCGATCGGATCGGCGACAATGTCTCCGGCGGCAAAGGCAATGCGCTCGGTTAGGCCGAAACTCGCCACCGTCTGCTCAGCAAAAGGGCGGGTGGTTGGCAGATCATAGATCACTGCGGTCAACTCGGGATTCTGCTGACAAAAATAAATGGCATAGGTGCCTGGCCCACCAGCCAGATCAAGCAGCCTGCGCCGGCCCTGCAGGTCGATTTCCGAAGCCAGACGAGGGGCGAGCATGGATGCCAGATTGAACATACCCAGCAGAAAACTTTCCCGTTCCACGCCATCTGCGCCATGGGATGAGCGGCGACGGACCGGGGTCCCGGTTTTGACCGCTTGGTCGAGCTTGCTCCATCCTTCCACCAAGAAGTGATGGTGCATGATAATATAACCCTTGTAGGCCGGAGATGACTTGGAAAGGTACTCGGCGCTGATACCGGTGGCGGAGAAACGATCCGCTTCTTTCTTCAACAGTTCCATGGCGACCAAGGCATGCAGGAGCATGGCCAACCCCCGTTCGTTGGCGTTGACGCTCCGAGCCAGCTCCGACACGGTCATCGGTGCCTCGGCAAGCAAGGTGAACAGGTCCAGCTTGACACCGGCATGCAGGGTGCAGGTGCTCCAGTAACTGCTGGAAAGTTGCAAGAGTTCGGGTAGAATCATTGGCGTCGTTCCTTTGATGTGCGAACAAAGTACAGTAGGCGATGGTGGTGCAGGGTGCAAGCTGACGCACCCCCATCGCGCCTCAAGTGATTATTCCCCTTCCACCGCATTGAATTGACGGCGAATTGCTTCAAGACGACTGCGGTTCTTGCCCAAATCGGCATACCCGAGTCGCGAAGCAGAACGAACGTGAATGCATTTGTTGATTGGATCGAGCAGGAACTCGCCGTCATCGACAAACAGGATCGTGCGCAGCTCAACCCGCAAATAGTCGGATGTCTGCACCACTATGGCGGTATCCTTCCTGCGGGAGAGCACCTGCTGGAGGCGAGAAAATGCCGCCTCCGGATCACCCGTGAAGGCCAGCGGTGCAATCCGATGTTGCGCGTCGTCCGCATGACTGGCGACACAGTTGGGGGAACTCGGACACGGGGTGAGACGCCCCTCATGTACGCCCAGGTTATCGGGCCGGTCACCGGCACAGCCCACCAGACCAAGTAAACCTACCGCCATAACGACCACCCTCCCGGCTCGAATGTTCAATCCTGTCTCCCTGATTTCAGTTAACGCCATCCTGATCACCGCCCGCAACCCTTCCTCGAAGTTGCAGAAACAAATGCCGACGGGTCACGCCCCACCCTTTTTGGTCACGGTCATCTCGCATCGATCGCAGTCAAAACCCAATTGATATTGGCCGGTGTTGTCGGCAATAATCAGAGGTTCCGCAGGTGCGTCACGCTTCATTTTCTTTTTTGGGCATATACCCAATTGCGCTTTTATGCAATACTTGGCCGTCATCAACACACCATCCTCCCCAGCCCCGCCCCGAAGGGTCGAGATATCCCCCGGGTCCACACCGTGATGGCGGTAAAAGTCGGCGGCTTTTTCATTGGTGAAGTGGATAATCCGGTCCGCCGCAGTGACGGGCCAGGGAAAGGTATTGGGGCTGCGCTTTTTGGTGGCAACCACATAGGATGCGCGCCGCAACTCCAGATGACCGGCAAACGCCTTTCTGCGAAGCTCATTAAAAAGAGCGGCGGGGAAAAAAAGCTCAGGGGATAGCTCAACCGCCACTTCACCCACCGTGAAAACCGTGCCGCCACTTTTTTTGAGTTGTTTCAACGCAACGGATGCAATGGCCCCGGCTTTACCAGCCGCCTCTTTTTTCGCATTGACCGTGGTGGTTGAGGTAATGCCATCCGCATCGATTAGTTGCAGCTGCAACCCATCGTCTCTTTCCGTCAGGGTCATCTGGACCGCGATCGTTCGGCAGAGCTCGCTTTGCTCAAGGAGTTTATTGAAATGGGTGTCGGCATTGCGAAATATTTCCATCCCCACCGCCAGTTGCAGCGACGCCGTGCCATCTTTCGGATAGATCTTCAGGCCTTCAACCCGATTCACTCGAATGCCCACCAACACCTGGTGCTGATTGAAAAAACAGAGCCCATCGCCATTATGCACCGCTTCGTCCGCCGCCAGGGTAAACGAGCTGGCCTCGACGGTAACGACCCGGCCGAGTTTTTTGCCAATGGATTTTGGGCTGCGGGGCTCTCCCACCACATTTCTCGGCGTATTGAGGAAGTAATCGGTTTGCCCCCGACTAAAGGACCGCGAAGGGTCCGGGGTAAATCCGAACTGACAGCGCCCCGACGAGGCCCGCACCAGCGCCACGCTGGCATCGATAATCGCATCCAGAGCCACCCGGTAGGCTGCCGTCACATTTTTCACATAGTTTGCATCTTTCAAGCGGCCTTCGATTTTAAACGACCGGATGCCGGCATCAATAAGTTGTTGAAGATGGGCCGACAGATCCAAATCCTTGAGGCTCAACAGAAAACGGCCTTTTTCCAGCACCCGCCCCTGGTTGTCCAGCAGGTCGTACTGATGACGGCAGTACTGGGCGCACTGGCCCCGGTTGGCACTCCGGCCCGCCATCACTGCACTGATAGAACACTGCCCGCTATAGGAAACGCAGAGCGCCCCATGGACAAAAAACTCCAGCACCACCGAGGGGGCCGCCACCCGGATAGCTTTGATCTCGGCCAGACTGAGTTCCCGGGCGAGCACCACCTGGGTGAACCCCACCTTTTCCAGAAACTGCACTTTCTCCGGCGTGCGGTTGTTCATCTGGGTCGAACTATGCAAGGCAATGGGAGGCAAGTCCGATTCCAGCAGACCGACATCCTGGATAATCAGGGCATCGACCCCGATTCCGTACAATTGATGGCAGAGCGCCAACGCCTGGTCAAGCTCATCGTCATCAAGGAGCGTATTGAGCGCGACATAGACCTTGGCTCGAAATTGATGGGCATAGGCCACCAGTTGCTCGATATCGGCCAGACTGTTAGCCGCCGCCGCCCTGGCCCCGAACAGAGGGCCGCCGATATAGACGGCATCGGCGCCATGATTAATGGCAGCCATGCCGCAGGAAAGATTTTTGGCGGGAGCCAGGAGCTCAATTTCTTGGGGTATCATAGCTTCTGCGATAGATCAAAAAAGGATTGGGAAAAAGACCTGAAATGCTTTGCAAGGAGCAACATCGTTGACCACACGGTGCAGCGCCCTCTCCGTTCCGCCGTCACGTTTCGCGCAGGGAAAGCGCGATTCGCCGGCGCTTGGCATCTACTTCCAGCACGCGTACCTGCACCTGCTGCCGAACCTTGACCACATCCGCCGGGTCCTTGACATACCGGTCGGCCAGTTGACTGACATGAACCAGACCATCCTGATGCACGCCGATATCCACAAAGGCTCCGAATTTGGTCACATTGGTGACAATGCCGGGAAGACGCATGCCGACCTCCAGATCTTCCACCTTGTTCACCCCGGATGCAAAGGCAAAGGCTGCAAATGATTGCCTCGGATCGCGGCCCGGCTTGCCGAGTTCGACCATGATGTCCTCCAAGGTCGGCATCCCGACCTCCTCGTCGACATAGCGACGGAGGTCGATCTGTTGGCGCCGCGACTCGTTGCCCATCAGCTCCGCCACACTGCAGCCGCAGTCCCTGGCCATTTGCTCGACGATACCGTAGCGCTCCGGATGCACGCCGGACCTATCCAGGGGATTGGCCCCATCTCGGAGACGCAAAAAACCGGCGCATTGCTCAAACGCCTTTTTCCCCAGACGCGGCACCTTGAGCAGTTGCCGTCTCTCGGTAAACGGACCCTGTGCATTGCGAAAGGCGAGGATGTTGGCGGCCAGGGTTTCCCCGAGTCCGGAGACTACAGTGAGGAGTTCCTTGCTGGCGCTGTTCACCTCGACCCCGACCTTATTGACGCAACTGACGACCACATCCTCCAGGCTTTGCTTGAGCGCTTTTTGATTGACGTCATGCTGATACTGACCGACGCCGATGGCCTTGGGGTCGAGCTTGACCAGTTCCGCCAAGGGGTCCTGCAATCTTCGCCCAATGGAAACCGCGCCCCGGACCGTGATATCGTGGTCGGGAAATTCGGTGCGGGCCACCTCCGAGGCGGAATAAATCGAGGCACCGCTTTCATCGACCATGGTGATGACCACGCCGGCCGGCAGGTCCAAGCCCCGCACAAAGGCTTCGGTCTCCCGGCTCGCGGTACCGTTGCCGATGGCGATGGCCTCAATCTGGAAACGCTGGCACAACGCGGTCACCGTCTGCGCCGCCTCCTCCTGTTGCTTCGGGGAGAGCGCCGGATAAATGGTGCAGAAATGGAGCAGCTCGCCCTGATTGCCCAGGCAAACCAATTTGGCCCCGGTCCGAAACCCCGGATCCAGGGCCAGGGTGCGTTTTTGCCCCAGGGGCGGGGCCAGCAGCAATTCACGCATGTTCTCCGCAAAAACCGCGATGGCTTCCAAGTCGGCCTGTTTTTTCAACGTGTTCCGCAGCTCATTTTCCAGACTAGGCGCGAGCAGCCGCTTATAGCTCTCGTCAACGGCAAGGGCCACCTGCTGCCCGGAAAATCCCTGGGAACGCACAACCTGACGATGGAGGAGTGCCAACGATTCCGCCTCGGGAGGACGGATGGAAAGGCTCAGCACCTTTTCATTTTCGCCACGGAACATGGCCAGTAATCGGTGACCGGCCACCTTGCCGACGGGCTCCTGCCAATCAAAGTAATCCCTGAATTTACTGCCGTTCTCCTCCTGGTTTTTCACCACGGTGGCAGTGACTATCGCCTTTCGTTGAAAAACGGTGCGCAACCGGGCACGGATCGCCGCGTCTTCGCTGATCCATTCGGCCATGATATCGCGGGCGCCGTCGAGCGCCTCATCAACCGTTGTCACCCCCTTGTCCGGATTGACGTAGGCCTCCGGCCGCACCTGCCGTGCCTCCTGACCATAGAGCATTTGCGCCAACGGCTCCAGCCCCTTCTCCTTGGCCATCTGCGCCCGGGTCCTTCGTTTGGGACGATAGGGCAGATAGAGGTCTTCGAGAGCGGCGAGGTCGGCCGCGCCGTTGACCGCCCGCTGCAGGGCGTCATCCAGCAGCTCGCGTTCGCCAAGCGAAACGAGGATTGCTGACCGGCGCTTTTCCAAATCCGCCAGTTCGCCCCTACGATCACGAATGGCGGCAATCTGGACCTCGTCGAGCGAGCCGGTGGCCTCTTTACGATACCGGGCAATAAACGGCACCGTGGCGCCATCGTCGAGCAAGGCCGCGACGGTTTGCACCTGCTCGGCCTTGATCTGTAATTCCTTGGCAATGATTTGTGGATACGGGTGCATTATTAAAAACCTCGCAAGAGCGATCTTTTTTCAGGTGGGTTGAGGGTGCAGGGGCCGAGGGCCTGATGCTTTGCTGGTGATACTCGCGCTTACTATATTGATTCTCCCGCAGATTAGCCAGTACCTTAGTAGCCCCCACCGCAACCCGGTGACTTATCGATAGCAACAAAAAAATGCTTTTTGTTCGCGTTGTGTCGGCGTCCTGTTGTAAGATGCGGTAAGCATCCGCCACTCGGAACCATGGCGCGGCGAGAGGTTTCCACCTGTGGCAGTACCATCCGAATTGGACCCAGGGGTCCGTTACAACCAGTCGAGGAATGAATGAAAGTAGGCATCATGGGGTTACCGCAAACCGGCAAGAAGACTCTTTTTCAGGTATTAACCGGCAGTGCGCTGCACGAGGTGACCGGGCCACAAAAACCAATCCCCGGAACGGCGGACATTGTTGACAAGCGCTTCGATCGCCTGGTGGCACTTTATCAGCCGAAAAAAGAGACCCGGGCACGCATCGACCTGGTGCTCCTGCCCAAAATGGAGCAGGAAGCGATTGCCAAAGGCGATATCTTTCGGGACATTAACGACGTCGACGTCCTCTGCCATGTGGTGCGCGCCTTTGAGGACGAATCGATTTATCATGCCGCCGGATCGGTTGATCCTTTGCGCGATGTCGAAATGGTCAATGCCGAGCTGCTGCTCCACGATCAGATCTTCCTGGAAAAAAGGATCGAACGCCTGGAAACGAGTCTGAAAAAGATCAAGGACGAACGCCAGGCCAAGGAACTTGAACTGCTCAAACGCATGCTGGCCCACCTGGAGAACGAACAGCCGCTGCGACTGATGGAGCTTACCGAAGAACACGAACTGCTGATCCGAAGCTACCCCTTCATCACCCGGAAGGAACTGATTCTGGTGTTCAACGTTGCCGAGGACCATCACAACGATACCGCGCTCATCGAGTCGGTAAGCGAACTCTGTTCAGCCGGCAAAATGGAGGCCATGACCGTGTCCGCCAAGGTTGAGGCGGAAATCGCTCTGCTCGACAGTGAAGCAGAACGGCAGGAATTCCTCCAGGATCTCGGCATTACGGTCCCGGCGCTGGAAGTGCTGACCCGACTGTGCCTGAAGGCCCTCGGACGGATTTCGTTCTTCACCGTGGGCAAGGACGAAGTGCGCCAGTGGCTTGTCCGGCTGAATGCGTCCGCGCCGGTGGCCGCCGGGGCCATCCATACGGATCTCCAGAAAGGTTTCATCCGCGCGGAAGTGATTAAATATGACGAACTGATCGCTCTGGGCAGCGAGGCCGAGTTGAAAAAGGCGGGCAAGCTCTATGTACAGGGCAAGGACTACACCGTGGTCGACGGCGACATTCTCAATATCAGGTTCAACGTCTGAGGGACGGACACCAAAACCGGAAACACGCTGCCGCGAGAAATGGCCTCATCAACGTACACATTGGCGGTACCGACCGACATTCCACCGAAAGTTATACCCATTCGCCCTGAAAAACAACATCGGAACCTGACATTCTCCTTGTTCACGCGCCCAATTAGTGTAAACTGTTTAAACGGGTGATTAAACAGTTTACGCATAAAGAGAGGCTCCATGGAGGACAAAACCCTCAACCGCTACTGGGAAACCGTTATTGACATCATTCATGATGGCGTCATGATGGTCGACCCTGGCGGCATCATCGTCTCGGTGAACCGGGCCTTCATTGAAATGACCGGTTATGAACGTGACGAACTCCTCGGCAGCAACTGCGCCATCCTCAAGTGCAGCAGTTGTGAGCGGATCTACGACACCACCAACCAGCATTGGTGTTTGCTGTTCCGTGACAGCACCGTCTCCATGCGTAAATGCCACCTGACTAGAAAAGACGGTGGTCTGGTCCATGCCATGAAGAACGCCACCGTGTTGCGCGATGAACGCGGTATCACCATCGGGGCGGTTGAGACCTGGGCGGATGTCACCGAGTTGATGGAAAAAGAAAGTCAGATCCAGGCATTTCGTCACGACCTGCAAGCCGAGGACTCCTTTTACGGGATGGTCGGCACGTCGGCGGTCATGCGCCGTACCTTCGACCTCCTGGCCAACGTTGCCGCCTCCGACGCCCCTGCCTGCATTTTCGGGGAAAGCGGAACCGGCAAGGAACTGGCCGCCAAGGCTATCCACCTCCATTCGGACAGGAAACACCGGCCTTATCTTCAGGTCAACTGTGCCGCACTCAACGAATCAGTCCTGGAAAGCGAGCTTTTCGGCCATGTCAAGGGCGCCTTTACCGGGGCCTACCAGAACCGGCAGGGACGCTTTGAAGCAGCCCACGGTGGCGATATTTTTCTCGACGAAATCGGTGAGTTGCCTCCATCGATCCAGGTCAAACTGCTTCGGGTCCTGGAAGAGAAGGTCATCGAACGAGTCGGTGACAACCGCCCCATCCCGGCGGACGTGCGAATCATCACCGCCACCAATCGGAATCTCAAGGAATTGGTTGCGAAGGGAATGTTTCGCAGCGATTTGTATTATCGTATTAACGTCCTGCCCATCGAACTGCCCCCCCTGCGCAAACGCCCCGAAGACATCCCCCTGTTGGCCGAAAGATTTTTTCGCCATCTGCAATTGAAAAGCAATAAACAGATCCTGGGCATTTCCCCGGAAGCCATGCGCGTTTTAGTCCGTTACCCTTGGCCCGGAAACGTCCGGGAGCTGAAAAGCGCCTTTGCCTACGCCTTTGTGACCTGTACCGATGGCTATATCGAGCCCCAGCATTTGCCACCGAACCTGCCCCAAACCACCGTCCCTCCAGCAACCACCCTTCCTGCCGACGAACAAAAAAAACAGGAACTGCTCCAGGCCCTGGCCCAGGCCAAAGGCAACAAATCCATGGCGGCAAAAATACTCGGCGTTTCCCGGGTGACCGTCTGGAACCGATTACATCGCTACGGTCTTCTCCACCGCGACTGATATTTTCCCATCAGCCCTTCCCCTTCGTGTCCATAGCTTGCGATGAGTGGCACGCCTTTTGCTAATTACCACTTGCCGACGTCGTAATTTGCCCTCGTTTCGCCGGATGGCTGGTTCGACAGCAATCGACTTCGAGCACAAGTAACCGAGTTATCCGGTGCACAGGGGAACTATTCTCTATCGATGGCCGGTGTATTCATGGTGCCTAAACAAGAGCGCCACAACTGCCTGTAGGGCCCAAAACTACAAAGAGAGGAAAAACATGAAGAGGTATAAACCAAGGAAAACGATTGCCGGCCTGGCTGTCGTCGCGCTGATGATCGCGCCGGCAGCCTTTGCTGCCGACCAAGCACCGCCGGCAAAGGCAAAGGACGTCAAATCCTGCGCGGTCTGCCATGCCCCGGAAGATGGGCAGATGCGAGCATTTTTTGATGACGTATCAATGAAGTCACAGGTGATGCAACTCAAGTTGGATGCTGGAGCCGAACTGGTCAAGTTTGACGAAGACAAACTCACGATCATTAATGGCTCGACACCGGGCGATATCGAAAAATCCCTCCGCGACATTAAAAAGGGCAGTGAGGTGCGGGTAGCTTATGTGGAAGCAGCCAATGGTTCCAAAAGTATATCCGAAATTTCCATCAAACCCAAAATGACGGTTGCGGCGGAAAAGAAACTCAACGTTGAAGCCGTGGAAAAACTGATAACGGGCCAGGAAAAATATACCCTGATCGATGCCCGCCCGCCGGTTAAATTTCAAGAAGGTTCCATCCCCACCGCTATCAACATTCCCTTTCCAGCATTCCAGAAGAATATCGACAAACTCCCCAAGGATAAAAATGAGCTGATCGTGTACTTCTGCGCCGGAGTCACGTGAGCACTCAGTCCTTCCTCTGCCCGTGAGGCAGAGAAAATCGGTTACACCAATGTGAAAGTTTTCCTCGAAGGCATGCCGGAATGGAATAAACGTAATTTCAGCGTCCTGAGTTCACAAGCCCTCAAAGAGGCATGGCTCGACAAAGAATTGTCGTTCGTTCTGCTTGATGTCAGAAATGGCAAAGACGTCAAGAAAGGCTTCATCAAGGGCGCAGTGAACATCCCGGAAAAAGATATCGACAAGGCGTTGAAGTCCTTCCCGAAAAAGGAAATGAAACCCCCCATTGTCGTCTATGACGCCAATGGCGACGGCAGCGCTGAAAGAGTGGCAATGAAACTCGTCAAAGCGGGCTACCCTGGTCCGCGGGTATTGACCGGCGGATTTGACGCCTGGCAAACGGCCAAGTATACGGTGGAAACCGGCAAGCCGGCCAATAAAGTGGTCTACGTACCGAAGCCGAAGGCTGGCAGTATTTCGTTTACCGAGTTTGACACCTTTGCCAAGAATGTCCCGACCAACATTCTGATCATTGACGTCCGCAACCCCGACGAAGTTGAAGAAACCGGCAAGATCAAGGGCGCGATGAACATCCCCGCCGGCGACGTTGCCGACCGCCTGGGCGAGATTCCCAAAGACAAGGAACTGGTCCTGTATTGTTCCACCGGGGCCCAATCTGAAATGGCCTACAACGTACTCAAGGAAAAAGGCTACAAAGTCCGTTTTCTTGATGCCACCATCACCAACCACAAGGACGGCACGTTTCAGATCGCTAAGTAAAACGTATCAATGACGTCCCGCAACCAGAAAGGCCCCGGAGCAACCGGGGCCTTTCTGGGCACCTCGCAGCGCAGTGCAATCCTTCTCAGGGTCGCCTAACAGACATCCGCTATTTAGCGGTCGATCGAATTCCCCTGGCAAAGGCAAATCGCCTCCCCCCCGTTACGACACCCGTTTGTTCATCGTGATCACGGCCTGTGCTGCACACTTGTTGATTGGTGCGGCGCAGCCCCTATCGTTTTTTTTTCACAAACGATCATCCTTGAAAAAACCGATGCTCGCCGAACTCAGCACCACCAGAACCGAGCCGATGTTATGGACCACCGCACCCATAATCGGCGAGATCAGCCCGCTGGCACCGGCCAGGACCGAGCACAGGTTGAAGACCAGGCCAAAAGCAATATTGAGCTTGATGATCAACAACATCCTGCGGCCCAACGAAATCAAAAACGGCAGTTTGGCGATGTCGTCGCCCATCAGAGCGATATCGGCAGTTTCCAACGCCACTTCGGTACCCTTGGCCCCCATGGCAATACCGGTGTCGGCAATAGCCAGGGCCGGGGCATCATTGATGCCGTCGCCGACAAAAATCACCTTGGCGCCCCGCTGCTGCATCTCCTGAATAATGCCGAGTTTATCACCCGGCTTCAGCCCAGACCACCATCGGGATATTCCCACCTGGCGGCCCACCAGCTCGACCGACTTCTGGTGATCGCCCGAGAGAATCCCGATTTCCTTGAGCCCCAGCGCTTGCAAGCGCTCCACGGTTTGGCCGACGCCGCTTCGCACCTTATCGGAAACACTTAAAAAACCAATCGGATACTGGTCCCGGTACACCATCAGTGGAGTGGCCCCTTGTTCCTGGATCGCCAGCAATCGGGAGCGCAGCGCCATGGGTACGCTGCCGGTGCCGCCGTTGAGGTAGACGCTGCCGACCTCTATGAGGCTGCCGTCGACGCTGCCCCGAACGCCTAAGCCGATCTCGGCGATTAAATCGCAGGCCGCATTGATCGACAGCTTGGCATACAGTGCGGCCTGCATCACCGCCCGGGCGAGCGGGTGGGTCGAATTGCATTCGACGCTGGCGGCTTGCCGGAGAAGATCGTCGCCGGCAACGCCATCGACCGGGACGATGGCATCAACCCGGGGATTCCCCTCGGTCAGCGTGCCGGTTTTATCGAATAGAAGGGTATCGGCCAGGGCCACGCTCTCGATATGCTGCCCGCCTTTGACCAAAATCCCGGCACGTGCGGCCCGGCCGATGGCGGCCACGGTGGCGGTGGGCACCGCCAGAATGAGGGCGCAGGGACAACCGACGATCAGTACCGCAACCGCCCGGCTGAAATCCCCGGTGAGCAGCCAGGCGATCAGGGCGCAGCCTAAAATCAGCGGGGTGAAATATTTGGCGAACCGGTCGATGAAGGCGATGGTTTTGGGCTTATGGGCCTCCGCTTCGGCAACCAGCCTGATGACCTGGCCCAGGGTTGTGTTCTCCCCAACTCTTTCGGCGGACATCCGCAGCAGGCCGTTATGATTGAGGGTTCCGGCAAAGACGGGATCGCCGACCTTTTTTTCCGCGGGCATGGCCTCGCCGGTGATGGCCGATTCATCCAGGGACGATGCGCCCTCCACAATCAGGCCGTCGACCGGAACTTGCTCGCCGGGCCGGACCAGGAGGATGTCGCCGACGCGCACCTCTTCCACGGCAATCGTCATGGTTTCGCCATTGACAAGCACCAGAGCTTTCTTCGGCGAAACTTTAATCAAGGCCTGAATGGATTTACGCGCCGATTCGGCGGTGGCCTCCTCGATGAGCGCCCCCAACACCATGATCGCACTGACCACCGCCGCGGTCAGCAATTCCCCGTTGAGCAAACAGGCGATAATGGCCAGCGCCAGCAATTCATCGACATTGACCCGCTTTTCCAAAATCCCCTTGATGGCCCCGACGATGACCGGCAGGCCGTTGATGGCCACCGAGGCCAATATCAGCGCTTGCCCGACCAGTACCTGCCCAGGCAGCGAAGACCTGCCGACGACAAACCCGGCCAACGCCAGAAACGCCCCCAAACCCACTCTGATAAACGCCCTGTTTTGCAGCAGTTCTTCATACACGCCAAGGTTGGCAAAACGACCTATCATCTCTGCACACGTTCCTATTCAATATCGATAACCGACCAACCCATGGTTGGTCAGCCAGTTGGAAGAGACTGCAACAGTAACCTTCGGTATCCGAATCACCATCGCTGACCATTTTTCCCCTTAAAAAGCCAGCTTCACCGCTGCGCAAAGGGTGGTATCCTTATTCGCATTTCGACCCCACAAGCCTTGCTGCACGCCGGCATTGACACGCAACCGATCGTTAAGGGGCATGACCAGCCCCACAGTGGTCGCCAGGACCTCCTGATCATCTTCGATGGATAGAAAATCGTGGGCGTAATTCAGTTCTATTTCCGGCTGCAACCAGGGTAGAACCTGGTAGCCCACAGCCACATCCGCATTGAAGGTCCCCCGTGCATTCTCGCGCTTATCACCGAAAGGAACAAGGTAACCGATATCGGCATTGGCTGTCCATTGGCCCCAGTCCTTGGTGGCAACCAAGGTTTGACTGAAACTCAAATATTCCTGGCTTGTACCGATCTCTTCCAAGCTGGCATCGCTTCCGGTAGGGATGGCAACTCCAGCGATATAGGCCAGCTCAAGGCCGCGTTCCTTGCTTTCAAAAAAACGGTATCGGCCGCTGAGCTTCAGATCACTAAAATTATTACCGTTTGCCGGACCCAGTTCCCCGTCGGATGCATCGAAATCGTTGTCCTTATCTCGTAACCACACATAACTGCCCCCCACCGCTACATCGAAGTTTTCAACGACGCCGGCAGTTACAGAAAGGCTGAGCGCCTGTTCTCGGGCAAGCCCCCTGGCATGGCTATTCCCATCGTTGTCCCAAAAACGTTTGGAATGGACATAGGTATAGGATGACTCGATTTCAAAATGTCCGGGATCAACCGGAGAAGCGTCGGGCGTATTGATTTTCCCATGCTCCAACCCACGTTCTTCCTCGACGACCGGTGTCGCATCGTTGGCCGAAACAGCCCGTTCGGCATGCGCTGCCGGCATCCAGATCCACAGTCCCAGCAAAGCGATACCGACGCATCGCCCATATTTTTTTGACATTAGTTATAACCCCTATATGGCGTGATACAAAACACACCTTCTAAGTTTTTTCAGATACAATGCTATCTTCTATCTTTTTGCAACAAACTATCTTTTCGGTCGCAATCCAACAATGGTCACTCTCGCCATGCATAGACCTCAATGGTCGCCGGGTCGCATTGGCAACAGCCTTTACAAGCCCCGCCAGCGCCGGCGATCTTCCGCACCTTGCCTTTATTGATCCAGACCGCCAGCAGAGGCCGAACGGTGTCGGGGTCCACCTTGAAATGCAGGGCCATATCCTGCAAAGGCACAATTTTTCGCTCCCGCAGGTACTGCTTGACTTGAATCAGATCCATAGCGGCCCCTTCAACGTTCGCCAGCCAGACCGGCAGGCAGCGGTTCGACACCCGGCAAGGTGACGGAGGAGCGGTTTGCGCCCCCTCTCGACCGCAAGACCATGAACACCCCTGTAAAAGCCGTTATATCGGCGACGATGACCAGCAGGGAATAACCTGGATGCGCGGTAAAATTCGCCACCTGGTAAAAGAGGGTGGACGCCAGATACGCCAGAAAAGTGGTCCAGAATCCGACAAAGGCGGTCCAGGCCAGATTCGTTTCCCTATAGACCGCGGCTATGGCGGCGCTGCAGGGAAAATAGAGCAGCACAAAAAGCAGATAGGCAAAAGCAGCGCTTTGACTGCCGAACAGTTTGACCATGGAACCAAACGTCGAGGCGCTGACCTTCTGTGCCTCCGCGGCGGTGGCGGCATCGCTGATGTCGCCGACCGAAAGCCCCAGGGGATCGGTGAAGGTATCGAGCAGGTCCGACAGATTATCAGGAATGGTGGCAAAGGCGCTGCTGACACCGCCCCAAAAATCAAAGGGAGCTTTTTCCGCCGCCTGCGCACCTCCGGCCTCTTGCCGATCAATCCCGGCGTACAGGGCGTCCAAGGTGCCGACCACCGCTTCCTTGGCGAAAATACCGGTAAAGATGCCGACCGTAGCCGGCCAGTTATCTTGCGTCACGCCCAGCGGCTGGAGTAACGGGGTAATGCTTTTACTGGCATTGGCCAGGGCGGATTTTCCCGTGTTTTCATTACCAAAGCTACCATCCATGCCCAGGGAATTGAGGAAAGATAGCACCATGATTACCGGGACCAACACTTTCCCGGCCTTGAAGAGAAAACTTTTCAGCCGGTCATAGACCCTGAGCAACACCGATCGCATCGAAGGCAGGTGATAGGGCGGCATTTCCATGACAAAAGGGGTTACTTCGCCCTGGAGCAGGGTGCGTTTGAGGATCAATCCGGTGAGCACTGCAAAGCCGATGCCGATCAGGTAGAGCAGGAAAACCAGATTCTGGCCGCCCACCGGAAAAAAGGCCGCGGCAAACAGGGCGTACACCGGCAATCTGGCCCCGCAGGACATGAACGGATTCATCATGATGGTCAGGGTGCGGTCGCGTTGGCTCTCCAAGGTACGAGTGGCCATGATCGCCGGGACATTGCAGCCGAACCCGACCAGCATCGGCACAAAGGCCTTGCCCGGCAGCCCTATGAATCGCATGAACCGGTCCATCACAAAGGCCGCCCGGGCCATGTAGCCAGAGTCTTCGAGCAGGGAAAGGAAGAAAAACATAAAACCGATGGGCGGGATAAAGGTGGCCATGGTCTGGATGCCGCCGCCGATACCGCCGGCCAGGAGAGTGATCAACCATTCCGGGGTATGGATCGCGGTCAGCACCTCGGAGAACCCGGCAACAAAGATGGTGCCGAACAACTGCTTGAAGAAATCGATAAACGCGCCGCCGAGATTAATGGTGAACATGAACATCAGGTACATGGCCGCCAAAAAGATGGGGATGCCGAAAACCCGGCTGAGCACCACCCGGTCGATCCGATCGGAAAGTGAGGTGTTGAGCTGACCGTGTTTCTTGACCAGGTCACGGGTCAGCCAGCTGATAAAGCCATAGCGGGCCGAGGCGATCACAATATCGACCTCCTCGTCTTCAGCTTGCTCGATCTGTTGCTGCAGGGCCGCAACTCGTGCGGCCATCGCCTGACCGAGGTGGATGGTTTCCTCGACCAAGGCATCCCCTTCCAGCAACTTCAGGGCCAACCAATGCGGATCGATTTGCCGAATCGCACCGCTGGTGGACAAGGCTTCGGCAAGCGACTCCCGGGCCTTCTGGACCGAAGCCGGAAAGGTCACTTCGGCCTTCGGCAAAGTTGCAGCATCGACCGCCGCACCAATCGCCGCTCTCAGCGCCTCAATGCCTTGATTTTTCGAAGCGGTCAGCGGCACCACCGGGCAGCCCAACCGGGTAGCCAGTCCGGGGACGTCAATATCGAGCTTGCGTTCCGCCGCCATGTCCATCATGTTGAGGGCGACGATCATCGGCACCCGCATTTCCAGCAATTGACTGGTAAGGTAGAGGTTGCGTTCGAGATTGGAGGCGTCGACGATATTGACGACCAGATCCGCCTCCCGCGACAGTAGGTATTCCCTGGTGACCTGTTCGTCCAGAGACGAGGCGGCCAATGAATAGATACCCGGAGTATCCACCACCTCGACGCTGCGCTCCTGGAAACGATAGGACCCGGTCTTCCGGTCTACGGTCACGCCCGGCCAGTTGCCGACCCGCTGTTTGGCGCCGGTCAGGCTGTTGAACAGGGTGGTTTTGCCGCAGTTGGGGTTGCCGACCACCCCGATAACCATGGGTTTCATAAGGTCACCTCCCCGACCCGCAAGGCCCTGGCCTCTTCCTTGCGAAGACTGAGGTTGAAGTCACGCACTCTGATCTCCACCGGGTCGCCCATCGGCGCCATTCTGGCCACCTCGAATTCCGTTCCCTTGATCAACCCCATTGCCAGCAGTTTTTGCCGGCACCCATTGGCGCCCCCAGTAAAACCGAGCACTATGCCTTTTTCTCCCACGGAGATATCAGCCAACGTCTTTTCCATTGCTTAACACCTGGTTACAGTAATTTTATGGGCCATTCCGCCCCCCAAGGCATACCGGCTCCCTCTCTTTTCGATGAGCATCGCCCCGCCGTTCTGCCGCTGAACAATGCAAATCTCGTCGTCGATATGAATGCCCATGCCGAGCAATCGTTGCCGCAGCACCCCGCAGCCCCGGCAGGAAAATATTTTCACTTTTTCTCCCTCGCCGGCCAGGGCAAGGGAGAACGAAGCATTCGAGTCCACTTTTCTCCTTTGATTCGTACAGCTGGGTTCCATATATCCTCCTGATCTTTTTCCTATAAACTATTGCGCATCGCCTGAAGACGCGGCACCGCTCGCGAGCGCCAGGGCTCCCTTTTAATATTAGCCACTCCTAACAACGAGGGCCAATTTACCCTTTTTTTCAGCGTTGTCAATATTGTTTTAGGTGTCTAACAAATATTATTGCTGGAAAGAATCTTGCGGGCCTGCAATGCCCTTTTGACAATGCAGCCGCGTTCCGGTACGGTGACGGTTGTTAAAAAACCGATTACCACAGACAGTGAGGCGACAATGAACCCCAAAGAACTGAGCGCCAGCCAGGAAGATTACCTGGAAGCGATTTTCCATATTGCCGCGGAAAAACAGGTGGCCCGCGCCAAGGACATCGCCCGGCGGCTCGATGTCCGAGCCTCTTCGGTGACCAATGCGTTACGCGCGCTCTCGGCGTTGGACCTGATCAATTACGCCCCGTACGATCTGATTACCCTGACCGCCTCCGGCCTGACCGTGGCCCGGGAGATCGTCGATCGCCATGAAGCCTTGCACCATTTCCTCACCACCGTGCTCGGCATTGATCCGGTCGAGGCCGACCAGGCCGCCTGCAAGATGGAACACACTGTGCCGAAGGCCGTCATCGATCGCCTGATCAAATACGCCGATTATGTTCAGCATTGCTCGCGGGGCGCGATAACCTGGGAATCCGGATTCGGTTATCACTGCAAGACCGGCTGCACGCAGCAATGCGAACAAACAAAAGGGATCGAAGGGGAAGAAAAATCGGAGAGGAGGGACATGCACGCGCCCGGTTGAAAGACCGATGCACGCGAAGCCTCGACAAAGCGAAAAAAACGGTGGTGCGGACAGGAGGTTCGGTGCCGACCGTGGCCGGCCGACACCGAAAAAAACTAGAGGGCAGCGTAATGGCTGAGCAGCGGACTGTTTACTGACATCGCAGCATGGCCATCTGCATCACCAGCGGGGTCTCATAGCTGACATCGGCCTTACCCCATTCTTTGTAGCCGACGCTCACCCATTCCCCCTGTTTTTCCCAGAGGGCATACCCGAATTTCCAGCCATCCCATTGCTCCGCACAGGGATATTCTTTTTTCGGGCCGTAATAGAGGAATTGGACGCCATCGTTATCCTTACTCTGACGCGCCTGCCCGATAAGCACCTGATCCGCCCCTCTTTTTCCGGCCTCTGCCAAAATACTGCTCTCGATTTGCTTACCCGAAACTTTAGGTGGCAACTGGACCAGCAATTCGGCAAAAACCCGGCAGGACTTGGGTACCTGGGCCGGTTGGAAAGCGGTGGTCACCTTGCTGGTAGCGGGGTACTCCCGGCCAACATACGCGTTTTTATCCTTGCCGCCGAAGCCCAGCAATTCCTTGGTGCCGCAACCCGAAGCACTGATCAGGAACAGGGACAGCAGGACCAACTGTACGATTTTAAGCATAGACATACTCCATAAAAAGTATCGGTCGTTTTCCGGAACGGAGATTTACACCAGCCCCCCTCCCCATCCGGAACGCATCATCCCTGCAAGAAAAACAGGCCCGCTGCAAGAATGCAAGGGGAAAAGCACCCGCTCCGCAACGCAGGGCACTGACCGCTCCAGGTGGTGCTGATTGCCAGAAAAAAAGTTCGAAATGACTGAGCGGTGCGACAGGAATTGCCGGATGGTTCCTTTACGGGTAGAATACCGCCCGTTGTGCCGGACCGATGACGACGCGCGACCCTTTTAGTACAACCACCAGAACCAGCAGACTGGCAAGGTCTCGGGCCGGAAGGTCTCGAGACCGTCCCGGCTTACATTGACCCGCAGTGAGGATAAAAAACGTATGGCCACCGAAGTGAATAAAATCATCTACTCGATGATCAAAGTCAGCAAAAAATATAACCAGAAACAGATTCTCAAGGACATCTCCCTGTCCTATTTTTACGGGGCCAAGATCGGGGTGCTGGGCCTCAACGGTTCGGGCAAGAGTACCCTGCTGCGCATCCTGGCCGGCATCGACCGGGAATTTGACGGCAAAACCGTGCTCTCCGAGGGGTTCACCATCGATTACCTGCCCCAGGAGCCCTCGCTTGATCCCGAAAAAACCGTGCGTGAGATTGTTGAGGAAGGGGCCCAGGCCACGGTTGATCTGCTGGCGGAATTCAACGCCATCAACGAAAAATTCGCCGAACCCATGGACGATGACGCCATGCAGGCCCTGATCGATCGCCAGGCCATGGTCCAGGACAAATTGGACGCCACCGACGCCTGGAACCTCGATTCGCGCCTGGAGATGGCCATGGAGGCCCTGCGCTGCCCGCCCCCGGAGATGAAGACCGGGGTGCTCTCCGGCGGCGAAAAACGGCGGGTGGCCCTGTGCCGCATCCTCCTCAAAAACCCGGACATCCTCCTGCTCGACGAGCCCACCAACCACCTCGACGCCGAATCGGTCGGCTGGCTGGAGCAGCACCTGCAGCAGTATGCGGGCACGGTCATCGCCGTCACCCATGATAGGTATTTCCTCGACAACGTCGCCGGCTGGATCCTGGAACTCGACCGCGGCCACGGCATCCCCTGGAAGGGTAACTATTCCTCCTGGCTGGAGCAGAAGCAAAAACGGCTGGCCCAGGAAGAGAAAAAAGAGAGCGAACGACAACGGACCCTGCAACGCGAGCTGGAATGGATTCGGATGAGCCCCAAGGGTCGCCGCTCCAAATCCAAGGCCCGGATCACCGCCTACGAAAGCCTGGTCAGCCAGCAGGCCGACAAGGCCGGCAGCGAGATGGAGATCTACATCCCGCCCGGACCGCGCCTGGGCAAACTGGTAATCGAGGCCGAAGGGCTCTGCAAGGCCTACGACGACCGCCTTTTGATCGACAAGCTTGATTTCTCACTGCCGCCCGGCGGCATCGTCGGCATTGTCGGCCCCAACGGCGCCGGCAAAACCACCCTCTTCCGCATGATCACCGGCCAGGAAAAGCCCGATGCCGGCACCATCCGCATTGGCGAGACGGTCAAGCTGGCCTATGTCGACCAGAGCCGCGACAGCCTCGACCCCAACCAGACCATCTTTCAGGTGATCTCCGAGGGGCAGGAAACCGTCTGGCTGGGCACCCGCGAAGTCAACGCCCGCGCGTATGTGGCTAAGTTCAACTTCACCGGCAGCGATCAGCAGAACAAGGTCGGCGAGATCTCCGGCGGCCAGCGCAACCGGGTCCATCTGGCCCGCATGCTCAAGGAGGGCGGCAATGTTCTCCTGCTCGACGAGCCCACCAACGACCTCGACATCAACACCATGCGTGCCCTCGAAGAAGCCCTGGAAAACTTCGCCGGCTGCGCGGTAATCATCAGCCATGACCGCTGGTTCCTCGACCGGATCGCCACCCACATCATGGCCTTTGAGGGCAACTCCGAGGTGGTCTGGTTTGAGGGCAACTATTCCGACTACGAGCGCGATTACAAGAGCCGCAAAGGAGCCGATGCCGATCAGCCCCACCGCATCCGCTACCGGCAACTGACCCGGGATTAGGCAAAACCGCCGCGACCCGGCAGGTGCTGCCTGCCGGGTCGAAGCTGCGTACTAACCTCGCCGGCGAGGGCCCTGTCCCGCCAACTTTTTTTTCTCCTCGCCCACTCCGCGCCGACCTCGCCTTGGAAACCGGCATCTTCCCTTTTGGCAGTCGTTTTTCTCTTTGTCTTCAAATAATTGAAACGATCTTTTCCCCGAAATACTGCCTCAAAACGCGATATTGACAGGAATCATTCCCGCTTGTCTACATTTACCCTATGGCAAGATTGAACACATAGGTTTTGCCGATCAACTTCTCTCTTCATCATCGTGACAAGGAGGGTACCATGAACAACAAGGATCTTAAAATGCTGCTTGCCGGGCTAGGCATCGCCGGCCTGATCAGCGCCGGCGGCATCACTGTGCCGGGCGCCCACGCAGCCGGCAGCGGCTGAACAGCCAAACCTGGTGCCGGGAGCACCAACGATGTCCAGAAACCCGCCGGCAGTGGCTGAAGCGGGAACAAAGACAGTGCCGGGAGCACTGCAGAATGCAAAGAAAAAGACCCCACCACCGGCAAGTGTAAAGACCTGCCAAAAACAGAGCCAGCACCACCACCCAAGAAACCAGCAAAAAGCGGCTGAAGCAGCTAAGTGACGCTCGTGCAGTTGGCACGACCCATTGAGCAGGGATGCCGAAGCCACCCGTCAGCTTCCCTGCTTTTCATTCAAACCTTGCGGTCGCCGCTGTGAACCAATCTCTGACCAGCATCTACCCCCTGAGCAGTTGCCTGGCGGAATCACTGCCCCAAACGCTGATACCCGGGAATTTTCCCCGTTACCTGTCCCAGCACCCACACTGCTGCCGCGCCCACCCCTTCCTTCCCGATCTCGCCCGGCTTGAGCAAACCTTGCATCAACTCGCCACGACCCCGATGGCCTTTCCAGCAAGGGTGGAGAAGCTCACCCTCAACCCGACGGTGCAAATACTCGAAGTGCAGTGGCAGGGCTTACCCGAATTCATCAGCGACCAGACCCGTCCGCCGCAGCCCGGGAAAGCCCTGATTCTGCTCTACCGGCCCGAGCTCGAATCCGCGGTCGAGATCAACCTTGCGGACGGCCATGATCTTCTGGCGTTGAAAATGGTCGCGGAAGGGATCAACAGTAAGGAGGCTGCCGCTGAGGCCGGGGTCAGCATCAGCACAATCGACGAGATCCTAGCAGGGGCTACCCGGAAGCGTTTGATCCTCACCCCGCCTTCGACCCTGATCCGGGATGCCAGTTTCATGCAAGGCCGATGGAGCGATCCCGAGCAGTCGCGGGTGGTCACCTTTGCCCTCCAGTGGCACCTGACCCAGGCCTGCGATCTCCATTGCCGCCATTGCTACGACCGGAGCAACCGCAAAAATATGGAGTTTTCCCAAGCGATCCATGTGCTTGACGAACTCTACATCTTCAGCCAGTCCCATCATGTCAACGCCCAGGTCAGCTTCAGCGGCGGCAACCCCATGCTTTACCCGCACTTCTATGAACTCTACCAGGAAGCGGTGGATCGCGGTTTTCTGGTTGCCATTCTCGGCAACCCCATGGTGGAACGATACGTCGAGCGGTTGCTGACGATCAGAAAACCCGAGTTTTATCAGGTCAGCCTAGAGGGACTTCGCGACCATAACGATTACATCCGGGGCGCGGGTCATTTTGACCGCACCCTGACCTTTCTCGACCTACTTCGCGACCACGGTATCTATTCGATGGTGATGCTCACCCTGACCCGTGCCAATGCCGACGAAATCCTGGCCCTGGCGGAGGAACTCCGCGGCCGGGCCGACCTCTTCACCTTTAATCGCCTGGCTATGGTGGGCGAAGGGGCCGAGCTGGCCTCGGTGGAACCGGAGCGGTTCCCCTTACTGCTTGAGGGGTTCCTGGCCGCCGCCCAAACCAATCAAAGCCTCAGCCTCAAAGACAACTTTTTCAACCTGCTGCTGGCAGCGCAGCAGCGCCCGCTGACCGGCGGTTGCACCGGCTTCGGTTGCGGGGCGGCCTTCAATTTTGTCTCCGTCCTGCCCGACGGCGAAGTCCACGCCTGCCGAAAATTCCCCTCCTTGATCGGCAACATTTTCACCCAAGCCCTCAACGACATCTACGCTGGCCCGCTGGCTGCAAAGTACCGGGCCGGCAGCAGCCGATGCCTGGATTGTGAACTCCGCCCGGTCTGCCGGGGCTGCCTCGCCGTTACCCATGGGTTCGGCCTCGACGTATTCAACGACCGCGACCCCTATTGTTGCAAAGAGGGGTACGAGCCGAAGACTGCGACCAAGCGCTGACTCATACTTGTACACCATTGCGACAGCCCCCCGGCATTCTGCGGGTGCCAAGAAAAGGTCTTGACTTGCGACCCGCCGCTTTTTAGGGTCTTCCTTGTCGACTGCAGCGCCAACGCAACTTGCCTTTCTTCCCCAGGGGGTTTCCATGGATATCCGCACCACCCGAACCATCATCCTTAATCAGGGCGACCCCGACCAAAAGCGGGCCGAAATCCTCCGCTATTTCCACAACACCTTTGATATCGACGAACGGCTCTACGAGACCCTTAAGTTTGACTCCACCTTTTACCTGCGGGCCGACCGGCTGCGCCATCCGCTGATCTTCTACTTCGGCCATACCGCCACCTTTTTTATCAACAAGCTCAACATCGCCCGCCTGATCAACACCCGGATCAACCCGCGCTTTGAATCGATGTTCGCGGTCGGGGTGGACGAAATGTCCTGGGACGACCTCAACGCCAGCCATTACGATTGGCCCACGCCCCAGGAGGTCAAAAGCTACCGCGACCAGGTCAGGGCCTTGGTCGACGGGCTGATCAGAGAGTTGCCGCTCACTCTGCCGATTTCCTGGGAGAGCCCTTTCTGGGCGATCCTGATGGGGATTGAGCATGAGCGCATCCATCTGGAGACCAGTTCGGTGCTGATCCGCCAACTGCCGCTCGATCAGGTAATCGCCCATCCCTTCTGGACCATCTGCCGGGAATCGGGCGAACCGCCGGCCAACCGGCTGCTGCCGGTTCAGGGCGGCCAGGTGGATCTGGGCAAGCCGTCGGACCATGCCCTCTACGGCTGGGACAACGAATACGGCCGCCACCAAGCCGAGGTCGCCGATTTCCAGGCCGCGGCCCTGCTGGTTGCCAACCGGGAGTTTGCCGCCTTTATCGAGGCCGGCGGCTACCGGGACCGACAATGGTGGACCGAGGAGGGCTGGAACTGGCGGAGCTTCAAACAGGCCGAGCATCCCCTGTTCTGGGTGAAAGACCACGGAACCGGAGGTGCCTGGGGGTTACGAACCATGCTTGAGGTTATCCCCCTGCCCTGGAACTGGCCAGTGGAGGTCAACCAGCTGGAGGCCAAGGCCTTCTGCAACTGGCAGGCCGCCCGGACCGGCCAACCGATCCGGCTGCCCACCGAGGACGAATGGCACCGACTGCACGATGTCTGCGCCATCCCGGACCAGCCGTACTGGCCACAGGCCCCCGGCAACCTCAACCTGGAACACTGGTGCAGCTCCTGCCCGGTGGATCGATTTGCTTTCGGCGAATTTTTTGATGTGATCGGCAATGTCTGGCAGTGGACCGAGACCCCGATCTATCCGTTCCACGGTTTCCGGATCCACCCCTGGTACGACGACTTTTCCACCCCCACCTTCGACACCCGCCACAATCTGATCAAAGGGGGCTCGTGGATCTCCACCGGCAATGAGGCCACCCGTGACGCCCGCTACGCCTTCCGCCGCCATTTCTTCCAGCATGCCGGTTTCCGGTATGTGGCCAGCCACGCCCCGGTGACCATCCACCAGGATCAGTATGAAACCGATTCCCTGGCAGCCCAATACTGTGACTTCCATTACGGGGCCACCCATTTCGGCGTGGCCAATTTTCCGGCCGCCTGTGCCGCCGCCTGCCTGGAACTGATGCAGGGCCGTACCCTCGGCCACGCCCTGGACCTGGGCTGCGCGGTCGGCCGGGCCGCTTTCGAACTGGCCCGGGGTGGTTTTACCAAAGTCACGGGGCTGGATTTCTCCACCCGTTTCTTCCGGCTTGCGACCCGGATGCAGGAGGAAGGCTACCTGCGTTACGCCTTTGCCGAGGAAGGCGAGATCTGCTCGTTTCATGAAATCAGCCTGACCGATTTCGGCCTGGAGGGTAGCCGCGATCGGGTCGAATTCTCCCAGGCCGACGCCTGCAACCTGCCGGACAAGTTCACCGGCTACGACCTGGTGCTGGCCGCCAACCTGATCGATCGGCTCTATTCGCCACGAACTTTCCTGGCCAATATCCATACACGGATCAACCCGGGCGGCATCTTGGTCATAACCTCGCCCTATACCTGGGATGAAGCCTACACCAAGAAAGAAGAATGGCTGGGCGGCTACCGTGATGCCGGCGAGCCGGTCTGGGGACTGGATGGATTGAAAGAGGCCCTGGCTCCGCATTTCCGCTTACTTGGCGAACCCCGCGACCTGCCCTTTGTGATCCACGAAACCCGGCGGAAATTCCAGCACACCCTCGCCGAACTGACCGCCTGGGAACGCAAGGACTAGATGCAGCCGCCCCGCTTTGATTTCGATACGAGTATCGATCGCCGCCATACGGCCAGCATTAAATGGGACCGATACCTAGGGCGCGACATCCTGCCCCTATGGGTGGCGGATATGGATTTCCGTTCGCCCCCGGCAATCATCAAAGCCCTGCATCAACGGATAGACCACGGGGTCTTCGGGTATACCATGCCCCCCGAAGCCCTGACGGGGGCCGTGGTCGCGCACCTCCAGGAGCAATACCACTGGTCCATCGATCCTGGCTGGCTGGTCTGGCTGCCCGGCCTGGTCTGCGGTCTCAATGTCGCCTGCCGGGCGGTCGGCGAAATCGGCGACGCCGTCCTCACGGTCACTCCCATCTATCCCCCGTTTCTCACCGCGCCGACCCTGGCTGGGAGGACCATTGTCACGGTACCGCTCCAGCTGAACGGCTCGCGTTGGGAGATGGATCTGGAGGCGCTGGCCCGATCGATTACCCCCAAGACCCGACTCTTGCTCCTCTGCAACCCCCACAACCCGACGGGCCGCGTCTGGACGAGCGAGGAGCTGCTGGCGATCGCTGAGTTGGCCGAGAGGGACGACCTGATCATCTGCAGCGATGAAATCCATGCGGGCCTGCTGCTTGATGCGGACAAACGCCATCTACCCCTGGCCTTGCTGGCGCCTGCGCTTGCCCGTCGCACCATCACCCTCCATGCCCCGAGCAAGACCTTCAACATCCCCGGCCTGGGCTGCTCGTTTGCGGTGATTGCCGATCAACGGCTGCGGCAGGCCTTTATCCGAGCCATGGACGGCATCGTAACCCACGTCAACCTGCTGGGCTACGCCGCCACCGAGGCGGCCTACCGATCTGGGGAACCCTGGCGGCGGGAATTGATCGAGTATCTGCGGGGGAATCGCGATCTGGTGCTGCAAACCGTGAACGCCATGCCGGGCTTACGCGTCACCCCGGTGGAGGCCACCTATCTCGCCTGGATCGATGCGCGGGGATGCGGACAGGCCGACCCGGCCGCCTTCTTTGAAACCGCCGGGGTCGGCCTGTCCGACGGCGCCGCCTTTGGCCTGCCCGGATTTCTCCGCCTCAACTTCGGCTGCCCCCGCTCCCTGCTGATCGAAGCGCTGGAGCGGATGCGAAAAGCCTTGGTTTGACACGCACCGACCTGCCTCCGGGTAGTTCGTCCAGCGACTCACCCCGCAGGAGACGGAGTACGACCTCCTTCTTCCTGCGCACGCTCCACCTCGTATTCTGGGAAAAGATGCGGGAGGAATACCCGCGAATTATGATTTTTCAGGGAAAATGACAGTAATCTTGCCTTCTTTATCTTTACCCGCCAAGAATGAAAAACCCGCAAACTTTATCGGAATGCGGGCTGCATTATACTTTGTTGGGCGGGTTGCAATGCATGAGAAGTGCTGAAGGGGAGCAAGCGAACAGGAAGCCCCCACCGGAGACGATATTTCCTCGAAAATCAGGCAGCAGCGCGATCCACGAAATCAATACAACGTTGTTCGGCAAAATTCAGATGACACATCATTTCCGCGCGAGAGGCATCAGGGTCTTTGCTGCGAATAGAGGAAACAATGGCAGAATGATGTTTGAAGAGCAGATGGTGATCCTCGCTGGTCAGATACACCGCCCTCCAAACATTGCGCTGAAACTCTCGCATTGCGTCAAACAGGCTCTGCATCAGATGTAACCAGACGATATTGTGGGTAGCCCGGGCGATAACGATATGTAAGTTAGCATCGAGGTCCTCAGAGGAGCGCTGCCCCACCAGGTTTTTTTCCATGCTCTCCAATATTTCGTCCATTCGGCAAATATCCTCGGAGAGAGCACGCTGAGCCGCAAAATAGGCGGTCCAGGATTCCATACATTTACGCACCTCAATCACTTCTAGTGCTCGACCCTGCTGATTGCGGATCAGTTCGCCCAACGAATTGGCCTGAGTGTTATCGACCAGGGAGAGAACAACCGTTCCGCCACCTTGATAGGACATGACAAGGCCGGCCGAGGCGAGAATGTTTATGGCTTCGCGCACCGAAGGTCTTGAAACTTCAAACATTTCGGCCAATTCCCGCTCTGGCGGGAGTTTGGAACCGGGGGCAAAATCTCCGGATAAAATAGATTCTCGGAGTTGATCTGCAATTTGAGCAGAGACCTTTTTAGGCCTGATGGGTTGAAATCGCAGACTCTTACTCAGTGGAGGAAGGAAACGATAAAGTCTGGACTAAAATCCTATTACTCAACAACATCATGAAGCGCAACTTGTTTCAAGAGAGTAGTCAGGATTGCAAGAAGTGTACGTGGGGGGGAGAAAGGCCAAATCGTTAGCTCAGAAACATTTAAATGACAGTGTCAACGTTTTGCGGATGAACCTGTGCGTTGTTAAAACATCGAGCAAATTTTAAAAACCCAAAGCCTTAAGGTGAAAATTCATACCGCTTAAAATGATGATTCTTTACTAATCAGTGAATACAATTCACATATTAAAAAATATATTTTTATATCATATATAAAAATATCAATTTAAATTTATGCACATCCCTGTTTGCTCAAAAATATTTTGTTCTATTGTTGAAAACCTCTCAATGTTAGATTTTCCAGCAATTGCTCCATCAAAATTACCAAATAAAAACGAAATTGTAACTGCAAGCATCACCACATAGCAAAACCGTGTTACTTTGATGACCACACCTCATTTTTTTAAAAAATATTTCGCATCTTAACAAATATCATAATAATCAATAATAAAACTTTGTTCGCTGCAATTTTAAATCATATTATCTGATTATCACGATACATAAACACTATAATGACTGCAATATTTTTATTGGTGCATTTAAGTCTACAATTTAAACAGCATAACATGTGAAATTTTCATTATGGTAAGACCATTTTTTTTGGTTGTGTGAAATTTCCAATATTTTGCAAGATGATCAACCTTCAAGAGAGAGACAGGTATATTTTCCAGCAACCAAAGATTGCCCCAGTCTCCCCCGACTCGCCTTCCTCAACACTCGCCACCATTGGACCAACCTCGAGCATAAGCAAGTTTGGCCTGACCCTGCCGAGGATTACGATTGTGATTAACAAGTACACACACGCTCATGACGGGAAATAATTATCCAGGTTACCCCGCTATCAATCTGAAGGCCGTGCCAGGCTATCATTTGCGCCCCAACGTACTTTCTTGTAGCGCGCCCCCCGGCGTGTGCTTATAACTCCACCTATGAATCCTTTATTTTTTACCTCGAAAAACTCCCACATTGTGGGAGCACAAACCACATGCCTTCCAGAGGCACAGTGAGCAAAATAGCCATGGCCAGCGTTGACCGGACAGCCCTCAAGCCTCTGCTCGTTGAGAAGCAACAGTTCACCTTCGCCCACACCCCCAACGAGATGGTGCTGGACTGCGGCGCCAGCCTGGGGCCAATTACCCTCGCCTATGAGACCCTGGGAACCCTCAACCCAGAACGGACCAATGCCATCCTCATTCTCCATGCCTTTTCCGGGGACTCCCATGTGGCGGGGTATCTGCACGAAGACGACGACCGTCCCGGCTGGTGGGACAACATGGTCGGCCCAGGCAAGCCCATCGACACCGACCGCTATTTCGTAATCTGCTCCAATATTCTCGGCGGCTGCGCCGGTTCCACCGGGCCCTCCTCCCTCAACCCGGAAACCGGCAAACCCTACGGCCTGACCTTTCCGATGGTGACCATCAAAGACATGGTCCAGGCCCAGAAACAGCTGATCGACCACCTGGGCATCACCCGACTGATGTCGCTGGTCGGCGGCTCGGTGGGGGGCATGCAGGTATTGCGCTGGTGTGCCGACTACCCGGAGATGGTGGTCTCGGCCATCCCACTGGCCACCACCACCCGCCATTCGGCCCAAGCCATCGCTTTTAACGAGGTCGCCCGCCAGGCGATCATGGCTGACCCGGAATGGAACAACGGCGATTATTACGATGGCCCCGGTCCGTCGCACGGCCTGGCGGTGGCCCGGATGATCGGCCATGTCACCTACCTCTCCGACGAATCGATGCGGGAGAAATTCGGCCGCCGCCTCCACCGCAGCGCCCTGTCTTTTGACTTTACCGGCGATTTCCAGGTAGAGAGCTACCTCCACCACCAGGGCAAAAAATTTGTCACCCGTTTTGACGCCAATTCCCTGCTGTTTATTACCAAAGCAGCCGATTACTTCGATCTCGAGCGCGGCGGCCATAACCTGCTGATCAACGATGCCCTGGCCGAAGTCTCCTTCCTGGTGATCTCGTTTACCTCGGATTGGCTGTATCCCACCTATCAGTCCCGGGGCATTGTTTCCGCCCTGAAAAAAAACGGCAGCGATGTCAGTTTCTGCGAGATCGAAGCCCAATGCGGCCACGACGCTTTCCTCATACCGAACAAGCGATTGGACGGTTTAATCAGCGGTTTTCTTGATCGGGTCTTTCATGAGCACTGTCTATAATCAGGACCTGGGGACCATGCGCTTTGATCTCCAGGTCATCGCCTCCTGGATCGAACCGGGCGCCAAGGTCCTTGACTTGGGCTGCGGCAACGGCGACCTGCTGGAATATCTCAAAAAGCACAAACAGGTGGCGGGTACCGGCATCGAATTTGCCGAGGAAAAAGTGGCCCGCTGCATCGAGCGCGGCCTGACCGTACTCCAGGGCGATTTCCGCAAAGAGGTCTGCGACTACCCCGAGGGGCGCTTCGATGTGGTGGTGCTCAGCCAGACCCTGCAGCAGATCCAGGACCCCAAGGAACTGCTCATCGACCTCCTCTGGATCGGCAAGCGGGTGATCGTCAGCTTTCCCAACTTCGCTCACTGGTCCGCCCGGCTGCAGATTCTCTGCACCGGCATGGCCCCGATCACCGACCAGCTGCCCTACGAGTGGTACAACACCCCCAATATCCGGGTGATCTCAATCAAGGATTTCAAACGGTTCCTGCGGATCTTCGGGGTCCGCACGGTCAGGGAGGTGGCGATCAACACCCACCACCACGATTTCAAAGGCAATGTGGTCAACTATTTTAAAAATCTACGCGCAACTTATGGCATCATGATGCTGGAGCGAGTGCAATGAACCCTTATTTCCAGGAAGAACTGATTATGGGACAGAAAGATGTGCTGGCCGGCAGCTGCAGCAGCGAGGCGGTCTCGGCCAATGCGGTGCGCAATCCGATCCCCGCGGTGGTGGCCAGCCTGAGCCAGGGATTCAAGAGCGGTCGCTGGGCCAGCCATATCGAACCGGTGCCGATCCCCTCGAAGAGCGAGGTGCTCGACCTGATCGAACAACTGCAGCGCATCCTCTTCCCCGGTTTTTTCTCGGGCGTCATTCTTCGGCCGGAAAATCTCGAGTATCATCTCGGCCAGCAGGTCAGCCTGCTCTATGAAAACCTGGCTGGACAGATCAGCAGCGCCATCCGCCACGACTGCTTCCGCCACGACCAGCTGTGCACCCAATGCGGCGAACGCAGCTACGAAACCGCGGCCGCCCTGATCGACAGCCTGCCCGACATTCGCAATCTGCTCGAATCCGATATCGAGGCCACGCTCACCGGCGATCCGGCCGCCAACAATTCCGACGAGGTGGTCTTCAGCTATCCCGGCCTGTTCGCCACCATGATCTATCGCCTGGCCCATCGGCTCCACCAGCTGGGGGTGCCTCTGATTCCAAGGATCATGAGCGAACAAGCCTACCACCGCACCGCGATTGACATTAACCCCGAGGCCACGATCGGCTCCCATTTTTTCATCGACCACGGGGCCGGGGTGGTCATCGGAGCCACCACCACCATCGGCGACCGGGTGCGGCTCTACCAGGGCGTCACCCTCGGCGCCTTGAGTCTGCCCCGGGACGCCGGCGAACGGTTGCGTCACGTCAAACGGCACCCCACCATTGAGGACGACGTTATCATCTATTCTAATGCCACCATCCTCGGCGGGGCCACCGTGGTCGGGGCCCGCTCGATCATCGGCGGCAACGTCTGGCTGACCGAATCGGTGGGGCCGGATACCCGGGTGATGGTGGAACAACCAAAGCTGGTCTATATCGGCCGGGAACAGGGAGGAAAACTATGAAACCAGCCGCATTCGCCGATATTACCAAGGCTATCGGCAACACCCCGCTGGTCCGCCTGCCGCGGATCGGGGCGATGGCAGGGGCTGAGCTGTTTGCCAAGATAGAATCCATGAATCCACTCGGCTGCATCAAAGACCGATTGGCGGTGGCTATGATCGACGACGCCGAAGCCGTCGGCCGGATCAAGCTAGGTGCCACCATCATCGAGCCGACCAGCGGCAACACCGGCATCGGCCTGGCCTCGGTCTGCGCCAGCCGGGGCTACCGCCTGATCCTCACCATGCCCGAAAGCATGAGCTTGGAGCGTCGCAAACTACTGGTCCACCTCGGCGCCCGCCTAGTGCTGACGCCCGCGGCCGAGGGCATGAAGGGGGCCATCGCCCGGGCGATCGAACTGCAGCAGCAGACCCCGGATTCCTGGATGCCCAACCAGTTCACCAATCCCTCCAACCCCGCCATGCATCGGCGGACCACCGGGCCGGAGATCTGGCAGCAGACCGAGGGCCGGATCGATGTCTTCCTAGCCGGGGTCGGCACCGGCGGCACCATCACCGGCGCCGGTGGCTATCTCAAAGAACGCAACCCGGCGCTGCTGGTGGTGGCGGTGGAACCGGCGGCCTCGCCCGTCCTGTCCGGTGGCAAACCGGGCCCCCACAAGATCCAGGGCATCGGCGCCGGCTTTATCCCCGAAATCCTCGACCGCACCGTGATCGACGAAATCGTCCAGGTGGCAAACGACGAGGCCATCGCCCAGGCCCAGGCCCTATCGCGCCAGGAAGGCATCCTCTGCGGCATCTCCAGCGGCGCGGCCCTGGCCGGGGCCCTGCGGATCGCCCAACGGCCGGAATTTCAGGCCAAACGCATTGTCCTGATCCTGCCGGACACCGGCGAGCGCTACCTGAGCACGGATTTGATGGTGTACCAAGAAATGCATCAGGCCGGGTAGGCGGCCGCCCCCTCTTGCATGACCACCAACGACCAACCACACCAAAAGAATTGATGAGGAACATCATGGGGAAAATCGTTTCACTGAACATCAGCCGGGAAAAAGGCGTCAACAAGGAGCCGGTGGAGTCCATTGAGTTACGGGTCGATCATGGCATGGTCGGGGACGCCCACGCCGCTGACTGGCACCGGCAGGTCAGTCTGCTGGCCGAAGAATCTATTGATTTCATGCGGGCCAAAGGCCTGGAACTCGACCCCGGAGCCTTCGCCGAGAACATCACCACCGAAGGAATCGAACTGGCAAAACTCCCGCTCGGCACCCGACTGCAGAGCGGCGAGGTGGTCCTGGAGGTGACGCAGATCGGCAAGAAATGCCACCACGGCTGCGCCATATTTAAGCAGGTCGGCGACTGCATCATGCCGCGCGAGGGGATTTTTACCAAAGTGATTGTACCCGGGACTCTCCGACGAGGCGAGCGCCTGGATGTTCTGTCTTGACCGGCCCTACGGGGTGTCAACGCTGCGGGGCCTGCTGTCAGCAGGGCGGGCCGGCCCTGCATGGCGGGGATTTGGAGCTGGTCCGTTCGGGCCGGCTACGCCTGGACGATCTGGTCACCGTCAATCTGGGGGAATTGGCCTTCCAGCCGCTGGCCACCACCGCCACCCCGGTTGTCCATGAATTCCTCAAACTCCAGGGGCGGGAAGGCACCTGGTGCTGCACCTTTTACGACCAAACCGCGCGGGGTTGCCATCGGTATACCGACCGCCCCTTGGCCTGCGGGCTGCTCGACTGCACGGACACCGGGCCACTGCTGGTCATAGCCGGACAGGACCTGTTGACCCGGTTTGACTGCATGGACCAAGACGATCCGATCCTGGCGGTAATTCTCAATCATCAGCAGCATAACCCCTGTCGCGACATTCAGACGGTTAGCGATGATTTTGCGCAAATCTGGGCGCGAACAGAAATCCTGGAAAGCCTATTGCAGGACGTCAACATTGACCTAGCCTTCCGCTCCCGCACCGCCAGTACCTTTCACCTCAGCGTGGCCCTGGAACTCTTCTACTTCGGCCGCCCTCTTTTCCAATTGCTCTTGCCCCTGGGGATTCAACCCGTCAACACCTGCGACGGCCTCCGGCTCAACTACCATCAACCCCGGTGAAGTACTCCTGGAGTTCAGCCTTTTACTTTCATTACCCCTCGCCGGAAAAGCGCTGCACGCACGCACCTTAGCAGTCAGATCCCTTGCTGGAAATGGCTTCTGAAATAATGCTGACGCCCACGTCGATTGCGCCCTGATTGGCGATGACGCAAGCCGTATTCCGGGTCATGAACAGGCTCTTACTGTCTGGGCAATACGCACAAACAGCATTTGTGCCAGAGTATAACCGTTCATCCGTGGCTTATGACATTGTATGTCGCGGCAGATAGATTTTAAAAGTCGTTCCCTTGCATAGTTCGCTGAAGACCTCAACAAAGCCCTTATTTTGTTTGACGATGCCATAGACGGTCGCCAATCCAAGCCCCGTTCCTTTTCCTAATTCCTTGGTGGTGAAAAAAGGCTCAAAAATCTTGTTCATAAGTTCTTGCTCCATGCCGCAGCCATCATCGCTGACTGTCAGCAGACAGTACTCTCCAGCAATCGCTTCGGGATGGCTGACGCAATAGGTTGCATCAACGGTTTTCATCGCTGTCTCGATGCTGATTGTCCCATCCCCGGAGATCGCATCACGGGAATTGACGCATAGATTGGCGAGCAGTTGATCGACTTGGGAAGGGTCAAGCTTCACCTGGCATAGATTCGGATCAGGGGACCACTTTACAGCGATGCCTTTGCCAACAACCCCTTTGAGCATTTCCAACATGCCTTCAACAGCTTTGTTAAGATCGAACACCTGAGGAACAATGATCTGCTTGCGGGCAAAGGCCAGCAATTGACGGATAATAGAGGCTGAACGCTGGCCGGCATCAAGGATTTTCTGCAAATATCGATGCACCGGGGATGTCGGCTCGGTCTTGGTCAGGGCCATTTGCGTATAGCCGAGAATAACATTGAGCATGTTGTTGTAATCGTGGGCCACGCCACCTGCCAGGCGACCAATGGATTCCATTTTCTGGGCCTGATACAGTTGCTCTTCAAGTTCTTTCCGGGCTTGTTCCGACAGTTTGCGCTTGGTGATATCGCGAACAATGGCCCACATTCCTTCCTTCTGGCCGAAGTCATCACGCAAGAGAAAGGTCCGCACCTCCACGGGCAGGAGCGTACCGTCTTTTCTGCGGTATTCCTTTTCATAGACATCGGAATACCCCCTCGGCAAGACCTGGTTTATCAAGATTTCTTCATTGTCGGCATGCCATCGCTCCGGGGTCAGGTCGCGGTGGGTGAGGCTGGCAAGTTCTTCCTGGGTGTATCCCAATAAGTCACGAAAGGCCGCATTGCTCTCTCGGATCAGCCCCCTCATGTCAACAGCGAAATAGCCATCCATCATGCTTTCGTGCAGCCTTCGATATTTTTTCTCCGAGATGCTCAAGGCCTTTTCAGCTTCCCGCAAAGCCCTGGTCTCTTCTTCCAGTTGTAGCATCTTCTGTTCAAGCTTGCACACCAGACGCTCGCTGTATAGTTTCAGCACATCCTCTTCCGGAATATGCTCAGGTTCTGCGCTAATACCGCCACGCTGGGCCAAGGCAATCACATCACGAACAGCTTCCATGAAGGCATCCGGCTCGCAGGGTTTGAGCAGGAATCCGACCGCCCCGATTTTCAGCGCGAAATCCTCGTCCTCGGGGCTGGTGTAGGTCGCGGTATAAATGAGAAACGGGATCCGACGCAGCCGTTCGTCCGCCTTAACTCTTCGACACAGTTCAAAACCGTCCATGACCGGCATCAGGATATCACTGATGATCAGGTCAAACGGGCCGCCGGATTGCAACTGCGCGAGGGCCTCGGCGCCATTAACGGCGGAAAGGACCTCGTAGCCATTACCCTTGAGTAGGACTTCCGCAAAATATCGATTTCCTTCTTGGTCATCTACTAACAGGATCTTCATTCTTGTTCTCCTTGTCGTCCCAATCTATCGGCAGATAGCGCCTAATCTCCGCCACAAAGGTGTCCGGGTCGATGGGTTTTTCGATGTAACCGGTGGCCCCGGCCGCCAGGATGTTCTCCCGGTCGCCGATCATGGCATAAGAAGTCACCGCAATGATCGGCACCTTATCGAGTTCTCGATGTCTTTTCAGCTCAGCGGCAACGGCATAGCCGTCCATTTCGGGCAACTGAATGTCCAGCAGGATGGCGAGCGGATGGCAGGTCAAGGCCAAATCTATCCCCTTTCGTCCGTCTTCCGCCCCTATAATATCAAAACCATCCTTTTCCAGCAAAAAACGCATCAGATATAGATTCTGCTCGTTATCTTCGATAATCAAGATCCGGTTGTTCATGCGGTTCCTCCTCTCTGTCGGGGGAGGCGGACGGTAAAGGTGCTTCCTTGCCCCCTTTGGCTAGCCACCTCGATGGAACCGCCCATCAGGTCGAGGATCTTTTTACAAATCGAAAGACCGAGACCGGTTCCTTCATGTTTACGAGCCAGGCCGGTATCGATCTGGTGAAACGGCTGAAAAAGATCTGGGAGGTCCTCCGGCCGCATACCGATTCCGGTGTCCGTAACCGACAGGATGTATTGCTCATTTTCAATCCGGCAGACAATGCGAACCTGGCCTTTCTCTGTAAATTTGACGGCATTGCTGAGCAGATTGAGTACAACCTGCTCGAGGCGGCGCTGATCGGTTGTCAGCATCACCGGGGTACCAGGAAGGTCCATCTGAAGTTCAATCTCTTTTTTTTCTGCCAGAGGTGAAATCAGTTTGACCGCTTTCTCGATAGCAGACGTCAGTTCAAAAGAGATGCAGGTGAGCACCATCTGTCCGGCCTCAATCTTGGAAATATCAAGGACATCATTGATCAGGGCGAGGAGATGGCGAGAGCTGTTCTGCACCATGGTTAGCTGTTTTTGTTGCTCCGGATTCAAAGGTCCAGCAAGCCCCTGGATGAGGATGCCCGTAAAACCGATGATCGAGTTCAGAGGGGTGCGCAATTCGTGGGACATGATAGCCAAAAAGGCGGATTTGATCTTATCAGCCGCCTGCGCCTTTTCCATAGCGGCGGCTAATTCAACCGTGCGCTGAGCAATACGTTGCTCCATCTCCTGATTTATCTGCTGCAGTTCCCGGGTGCGTGCCTTGACCTGTTGTCGTAAAATAGCACTGCCAACCAGACTCAAAATCAGCAAACCCAGTACAACAAACCCGAGGGTCGACAGCCATGTAGGCATGACAAATTCGTCATCTTCCGGCTGCCATCGCTTCAGGGCGGCGAAATAGACCGAGAGCGGATCGGCCATCATCGCCGCGAGATGCTTGTCGATTGGTCCCAGCAGCCGTTTAGGATCGTCCTTGGTCGCCGCGTAATGATCCTCAAGGGCATTGAACATGATCGCCGTCTTGTTGAGACCGTAGCGTTTTCTGTATTCAGTGCCGGCAAAGCTGTAACTGAGGGTGGCATCCGCCTCCCCCCGGGCGACCATGGCAAAGGCGACGTGGATATCAGGCACGGGAATGAGGGTGATCCCCAGATTGAAGCCCTCACTGAAGCGAATAAATCCCGACTCTTGCACTGAACCCGTCACGGTGGTGACCCGTTTGCCCTTCAAATCAAGGATCGAGATGATGCCGCTGCCCTTGCTGGCATATACCATGGACCACGAGATCTGAATCGGCACCTTGTTGAAGGAAAATCGTTTTTCCCGCTCTGCCGTGAAAGCAATATTGGTGACCAGATCGATCTCGCCTCTTTCTAACCGTTCCAAACCCTCGGCCCAAGTACCGGGCACATAGCGCAGTTGCCACCCCTCGCTCTTGGCGGTGTGTTCGAGGATATCGACAAAGACGCCAGCGGGCTTGCCGGATTCAGAGGTGAAGATGCTCGGTCTGGCTTCATAGACACCGACCCGCACAATCTGATCGGCGGCGAGCGCGGCAAGGGGGGAAGAGGAGAAGAAAAACAGAATTAACAATGATGCCTTATAAAAAAATCGACCAAGGCATGCTGGACGGCTGTGAGTTGCCATGCGGAATCCTCCTGTATTTCCAGAATAGCATAATTCCATTTAAAATCCATGGAATTATCCACTTGAGAGCCCTGCTGTCGCATCGCTGCTCAAAAGAAAAAAGCTCGGAGTGCTTATCATGGCAAGAGCATGACTTTTGGCACGAGAGCGCCTCTGTCGGGCTGAGGATGGCCATCCCCGGCACCTTCTTGTCACCGTGACGTCCGATTTCTCAAGCAAGAGCAATCATTGACGACAGCGATAAAAACTTTTAGAGTGCCGCTGCTTTTATCATCCTTCCCTATCTTCTTTCCGCTTGAGGCATACCGGCATGAGTGCACCTGAACTTCAGAATCTCCTTTTTCAGTTTGACCAGTTGAGCAGCACCTACCTGCGAGCCGAGGTGGAAGAGGCCCTCACGCGGCAGGAGGAGATCACCCCGCACCTGATCCAAATCCTGGAAACCCTCGCCGAAAATCCGCTGCGCTACACACTGGAGATGCACAACGGCCATGTCTACGCCGCCTTGCTGCTCTCCGAGTTCCGGGAACCAGCCGCCCATCTGCCGCTCATCCGGGCCTTCTCCCTTGCCGATGACCAACTGGTCGACCTCTGGGGCGACATGACCACCGAGACCCTGCCCACCTTGCTCTACCGAACCTGTAACGGCTCGATCGAGGCGATCAAAGCATTGATCATCAACCGGGAGGCTGACCAGTACGTGCGCTGCGCGGCGACCGAGGCCCTCTCCTACGTGGTGGCCTTCGATACCGCGAGGCGAGACGAGGTGATCGAGTTCTGCCAGGGTCTCTTTTCAGGCCAGGAAGCCGAACCCGAATCCCACTTCTGGGGCAATTTGACGGCAACGCTCTGCGACCTGCATCCGGCCCAGTCCATGGACATCGTCCGCAAGGCCTATGACGACGGCATTGTCAGCAAGGGATTCATCGGACTGCAAGATGTCGAGACCGCGGCCGACCGGGATCTGGAAACCGCCATGGAATCGCTGCGGACCTGGGTCACCTCCCGGATGCCCGCCGATGTCCACAGCTACATTTCCTGGTTCGCCGAGTTCAATCAGGAAGACTACACCGCGCCGCCCCCGGAGAAGAAGCCCAAGGGGAAGGGTGAGAAAAAAAACACCGGCTCTAAGAACAAAGCCACCAAGAAAACAAAAAAATAAAACTAAGAACAGAAGAGCACCGCTTGAAAAGACATGGAGCCCCATCCACACAGGCCAGCAATACAATGAGCAAATTTGAAACGTTACAGAGAACAAAGTTATGAAAAATGTCGGCAGAGTTCAACGTTTGACAGACGCATTCAATCCCACCGACACGCCAACACCAAATCTCAGATACGTGTTCGTCGATACAGGGAATCAAGTCGACGATGTTTTAGCGGACACCAGATTGCTATATGAACACGTCAGAATAGATCCGAAGATCCGTATACCATCCGGTAAGGATATCGTTATCGAAGGGCTGCCTGACTCGATTGAATTCGGACCCTATGCAGGCCTGGGCGACAGGGTGGTTATCAGAAGCGACGAGACTGACCCAGCAAAGGGACAGCGGTTTTCAATCAAGGGGGTTATCAGGGAAGGAAGCGTATTCCACTGGAAATGGAATTATATCGAGAAAGGAGTTTCGTCCGATCCTTTCGTGACTTTTCACGGGTGCAAGGTGGGCGAGGATGTCTTGATTGGTAGCAGGACAGTCTTGGATACCGATTGCCAGTTGCCGGATCGCTGCGAAATCGGCGACGCCTGCTACATTGCCGAGAAAATCACCGCGTCGCTTGTCCCTTCGGGAACTGTGCTGTTCGGCGGATATCAGATACAGCTGCCTGATGTAGCAGTCAAGTGGCAAAGGGAGCAGTTCCATCATTCTTTTATCAAAATGAAAGCTTCTGTCGCAAAGGATCACAAACAGAACAAGATGGGGATAGGTTTCTTCGATCCTCTGGCCTTCCTTGAGAGCATGCAGATATTGGCACCTCAGGTGAAAAATATTTACATAGGCCCATTTGCTCACATTGCAAATTGCGAATTCGACGGTCCGAATATCACCATCCAGGATCACAACATCAGGAAGGCAACCTATTTCTGCGGGCACAATATCGGAGCCCATGGTGTATGGACAAGGAATGTCAGGATGGAGGAGTACGCGACGACCCTGTTTCACTGCATGCTTGAAAATGTCAACCTGGGCAAGGGAAGTGTTGCCGGACCGCTGACAACCATCAAAGGCAGGAACTCCTATGACAGGATAACCATACCTGACAACTATCTCGTCTGTGGCCATGTGACCCCAGAAGACTTTGAAGAACTCCTGGAGAAAGGCGAGCTGTATAAGGAAGGAGAGCTGAGGGCAATCCTGAAGCCGCGCGCAGAGTTTGATGAAAAAGGCCTGAGGGAAAGGTTGATGCTTATTGATGATGAGAATGCGATACTGCATGCCGGAAAAAGAAGAAATCACATCGCCGTGCCAACGTCGACCTATTTCAACAGGCAGAATATCAAGCAGTATGCAATGAAATAAACCGTCAAGGTACCCAGGCGCAACCGCCACGGGGCCCTACCCTCCACCGCAGAGACAACCGGCGGGTGGCTAAAAAGAGTACGGCAAGGCACGGCGACAAGAGGCCGGATGCGAACAGCAACTTAAACCTTGCCATCCTGCAGGCAGGATACATATATCAACGCCTTCAGGACAATAAGCAAACTGCCATCGCGAACCTCAATCGGGGTAACACCGAGGGAAAATCCTTTCCAGAATCGGGGGGTCGGCCCCGACCTTGACCTTAATAGCGTCTATCCTCCCATGATCGATGGGGATCAACAGCTTGACACTGTCCAAGTGCTGTACCAGTTCCACGGACTATCCATTCAATGGAATTCAAACAGCCATTTATGCCAGTATAAATCAGCAATGTCCGGCTAGGGGCTTGCCTATATCGATTCGGGTTTGACTGGCTCTGCATGGCAGGGCCAGAGCGTTATATCCTTGATTGATTCATTATTTCCGATTTTTTATGGACAAACGAGTTTCGATTTCGAGCCTTCTAACCCCGCCAGTTGCAGCGTTCACCAGCTGACTGCTGTTTTTATTTTTTCAGCCTTCCTTCTCCCGGAGTACGACGTGCATGGATAAAAGAATTGCTATCATCGAAGATGACAGCGAATTGTCCCAAATGCTGCAAAACCATCTTTCTCGAAATGGGTTCAGCATCGCGGCCTGCCATTACGGCCGAGAGGCATTAGCATCCGTATCCAGCGAAAACGTCGACGTCATCCTGACCGCGCTCAGCCTACCGGACATGAACGGCATCGAACTCTGCCGGGAGATTTCAACCAAATGGCCGGAGATACCGGTGGTGATCATGACCGCCTATGGCAGCATGGAAGCGGCTATTGCCGCGATCCGGGCCGGTGCCTATGATTTTATCCCCAAGCCCTTCGAGTTCAGCATCCTCGAGTTGGTACTCAGCCGGGCGATCAATCACCGGCATCTACAGAAGACAGTCAAACAGTTGAACAAGGCCCTGGAACAAACACGGTCCTTCGACGAACTCATCGGCGAAAGCCAGGTCATGCAAGCTATGTTCTCAAAACTGATGCGGATCGCCGATTCCGAAGCCTCCGTCTTGCTCACCGGCGAGAGTGGTTCGGGAAAGGAACTTGCCGCCCGAGCCATTCACAAATACAGCCGCCGCAACAACCAGCCGCTGATTGCGATTAATTGCTCGGCGATGCCGGAGGCCCTTCTGGAGAGCGAATTGTTCGGACATGCCAAGGGGGCTTTTACCAACGCCCATTCCGAACACAAGGGGCTTTTCCTTGCGGCGGATGGAGGCACGATCGTACTCGACGAAATCGGCGAGCTGCCACTTTCTCTGCAGCCCAAACTCTTGCGCGTTCTCGAAGAACACACTGTCCGGGCGGTGGGGAGCAACACCGAAAAACCCTTTAATGTCAGGATAATCGCCATCACCAACCGGGATCTTGAGATAGCTGCGACCGAAGGGGCATTTCGGGAAGATCTGCTCTACAGGCTGAATGTCATTACCGTCAAGGTGCCGCCCCTACGGACCCGAGGTACCGACATCCTTCTTCTGGCTGAAAAATACATAGAGCTGTACACCTCCCGGCAGGGCAAAAGCATCACCGGCATGACCAACGCCACGGCCCAAAAGCTGCTGGCCTACCAATGGCCGGGCAATGTCAGGGAGTTGCGTAACGCCATGGAACATGCGGTCACCTTGACCAATCACCGTAAAATTATCCCGGACGATCTCCCTGAAAAAATCCTCACCTTCCGCTCCGATCAGGCCATCAAAATAAGTGGCATGCCTGGTCCCGGAGAGCTGGTCCCCATGGCGGATATGATGCACCGCTATATGCATCATGTCCTCAATATGGTCGGAGGCAACCGGACCCTGGCCGCGCAGATCCTTCAGGTTGATCGCAAGACCCTGTACCGTAAACTACACAACCAAAACGATCTCGACGCACCAGCGCCACCACTGTTCCCTGGCCCTTTTGGAGCCTAGCCTTTTATTCGGGGCAAGATGCCCCAATGGGGCACCTTGCCCCGGATGAAATTGTTTGGTCATATTTCGATTAGTATTACCATAGAACACCTTTCCGCCAGCTGCTCACAGGCCCCTCCCCATATAGCCCTTGATTCAAGTGCTTTTTTTCAAAAATATTGAACGCGCCGTCTTTCTCTTGCCTATGGAGACCTTCGCCCGGGGAACACTCGCTGCATTGGCATGAAAATTGCTTAATTAATATGACCGACGACAGTTCTCCCATTATAAACGACAAAGAGCGTTCAATGAGCATTATGATTAGAATCCAACCGCAAAAGGATAAAGTTGACAAACTGCACCAAAATCAAGGGATGTACGTTGCCCCAATGACAGCGACTGGTCCTTTTCTCACCAAGAGAGAAGTCAGTTTCAGGAGCACCATTTCCTAACAATCCCTTAACCCGCCAACCGGTTTCCTGCTGACCCCGCCTGTTTCCCCCCTTCATCCCTGGCATTTTTTTACTCTGCATGCAAACCATGCCAGCGTAATCTTTTATCTTTTATCGGCAACGGATTGCTTTTTTACCGGAAAAATGAATCTCATCATAACCCTTGCCAGCGGCACATCGCTAATAGCCCCGCCCCCTCTCCTCGAACAACAGGCTCTTTTTGATGGATATTCTACGCAAGGACCTGTGTTTTTTGTCCTTGTTGACGGCCCCCCTTACCCTTGTTGATCCGGCAATCAGTAAAATAGAATTGCTGACAAAATCACTTCAAAATCCCAGTACAATGGATTCAAACATGTCATTAACTATTGCTCAATTATCTCTTTTATTATCCTTCCTTTCTGCAATAGTACCATTGTTTTTTATACAGTATCCATATCTTCTCGTTAGAACATCCTTCATCTTGCTTGGGTTTTCCGGCATTGCATCTGCTTGGGCAGGAGGAATGGCACTGCTCACTAACCATGCTGAGCAAATCGTTGTTCCTATAGGTCTCCCTTGGCTCCATATTTTGTTACGCATCGATCCACTCTCTGGATTTTTTTTGTTTATCGTTGGCTTTGTTACTTTTACAGCGGCATGCTATGGCCCCACCTACATACGGGAACATATTGGTGGCCCACACCCTATCGGCACCATGACATTGTTCACCGGCCTTTTTGTGTGTGGGATGTTGCTGGTTTTACTGGCAGCGGATGCATTTTCTTTCATGATCGCCTGGGAAGTCATGTCCGTAGCCAGTTATTTTCTCGTTGCCTACCAGCATGATAAAACTGAGAATCGCAACGCTGCTTTTATTTATCTGCTGATGGCAGTCGTGGGCGGAGCCTTTATTTTGCTGGCCTATGGTGTTCTTGCTGGGTTTAGCGACAATTTCAGCTTTGCCTCAATGGCGACGGCTCAAATGAGCCCAACCTGGGCGACCATCGCATTCTTGCTAGCTTTTATTGGCTTTGGCATGAAAGCCGGCATCGTTCCTTTGCACGTTTGGCTTCCGCAAGCTCACCCGGTTGCCCCATCACATATCTCCGCCCTCATGTCCGGCGTAATGCTAAAAGTGGCGATCTATGGATTCATTCGATTTGTCTATGATCTCTTAGGCGTCATACATTGGCAGTGGGGCGTCCTGGTTTTACTGATTGGAGCAGTTTCAGCCGTCTTTGGCGTATTGTACGCCCTCATGCAGCACGACCTCAAACGGTTGCTGGCCTACCACAGTGTCGAAAATATCGGGATTATCTATATAGGGCTTGGCATATCGATGATCTTCCATGCAACCGGTCACATGGAGATAGCAGCGCTCGCCTTGATCGCGGCCCTCTATCATTGTTTAAACCATGCTCTTTTCAAGAGCTTACTCTTCTTTGGAGCAGGTGCTGTCCTGCAGCAGAGCCATCAACATGATATGGAAAAAATGGGCGGCCTGATCAAGAAAATGCCGGTTACAGCGGTCTGCTTTCTGGTCGGTTGCATCAGCATCTCCGCCCTCCCTCCTTTTAATGGATTTGTCTCGGAATGGCTGACCTATCAGGCGGCCTTGCAGGGGCCGGTCCTACGGAGCGGTATTCTGGGCGCAATGCTCCCTGTGGCTTCGGCTATGCTGGCCCTGACCGGAGCTCTGGCAACAGCCTGCTTCGTCAAGGTCTATGGTGTTATTTTTCTGGGACTTCCCCGGACTTCCCAAGCTGCCGAGGCCCAGGAAACAACTTTTGGCATGCAGTCTGCGCAAATAATACTCGCTCTCTGTTGTCTGATTTTTGGGATCTTTCCCACCTGGACGGTCCATACCATCAATGTCATCGCTGAAAATCTTATCGGTACCGGCTTGCCCAAGGCTGCTGGCGATAACTGGTTATGGCTGACCCCAATTGGGCAACAAACCGCCTCATACGGTGCGCTCTCGATCCTATTTGGTCTCTTGGCGAGTTGGCTGATCGTTTATTTTCTCCTCCATTCCCGAGGTGACAATCGGACACGCATTGGCCCTGCCTGGGATTGCGGATTTGGGCCACTAACTCCCCGCATGCAATACACTGCGACAGCATTTGCCATGCCGATTCGACGGATATTTTCGTATTTCTATTTTATTGATGAAAAAACTGAACCAAGGGGTCACGGCAAGGGACCAAGATACCTGCTGAAGATCCACGACTGGGTGTGGCTCGTCATATATGTCCCCATCGGCAAACTTACACTCCACCTTGCGACGCGAGCTTCTCTTCTCCAAGGAGGCAATCTTCGTGTCTATCTTTCCTATTCTTTTTTTACCTTACTGTTTTTGCTGTGGGTGATCGTATGAAAGGCTGGGTATTTGCTCTTCTTCAAACCCTCTGCGTGGTTTTATTTGCTCCATTCATGGCCGGTTGGGTCAAATGGCTCAAATGTAAACTGCAGAATCGACAGGGAGCAGCGCCTTGGCAACCCTATCGAGATCTCCTTCGGCTCTCCAGGAAACAAGTAGTCCTGGCAGAGACAGCGTCTCCTATTTTTCGGATGGCGCCCTATATAGTTTTTAGCGTCACGGTTGTGGCAGTCTCAATTGTGCCGACATTTTCGGTGCAAATACCAACAGCAGCCCTGGCGGACGTCATCGTGCTGGTTGGTTTTCTCGCCCTTACCCGCTTTTTCCTGTCCTTGGCAGGCATGGATGTAGGGACTGCTTTCGGCGGCATGGGTTCGTCTCGAGAAGTAACGATTTCCTCTCTTGCAGAACCGGCTCTGCTCATGGCCTTTTTCACGCTGGCCATGAACGCTTCCAGTACCAACCTGTCAACGGTCATCGCCCATCTCGCCCAATCGCAATTCATCCTGTACCCCTCACTCATCTTTTCTTCGATGGGCTTTATCCTCGTGGCGCTCGCTGAAACTGGCCGCATACCCATCGACAACCCCGCCACCCATCTTGAATTGACCATGATCCATGAGGCCATGATCCTTGAATACAGCGGTCGCCATCTTGCCTTGATGGAATGGGCCGCCATGCTCAAACTCACCCTCTACGCGATCTTGATTGCTAATTTTATCGTTCCCTGGGGAGTGGCCATGACCCTTGAGCCTAAAGCAATCGCGTTCGGCGCGTACAGCATCATCTGCAAGCTGTTGGTACTGGGATATTTCCTTGCTATTGCGGAAACCGTACAAGCCAAGATGCGGCTTTTTCGGGCACCCCATTTTCTGGGGTTGGCGTTTATTCTTTCTTTGCTCGGCATGATGAGCCACATTGTTCTCGAGGTGCGCTAAAATGCTTATAAACACCTTGTCACTCCCGGAACAACTGGTCCTAACCCTGGCGGCTTTAATCTTGCTGACCTCTTTTATCATGCTGGCGCAGGTGCGGCTTGACAGCCTGATCAACACCTTTGCCATGCAAGGCTTGCTCTTATTTTTCACAACTATTCTCATGGCTGTTATTTCCGGAGAATATCATCTGCTCATCTCTGCCGCCTTGACCTTATTCCTCAAGGTTTTCTTTATCCCCATCCGATTACGCCGCCTGGTCGTTGATCTGGATGTCCGCCGTGAGGTAGAGGTCCTCGGGAACCCTTTTTTGATTATGCTTTTCGGCACCGGCCTGGTGCTCTTCAGCTATTATGTTGCCTTACCTATCCGCGCATTGTCACTCTTATCAACGCGGAATACTATCGCCATTTCCCTGGCAGTCGTCTTGATCGGCATGTTGATCGTCATTTCCCGACGCAAGGCAGTCACCCAGGTCGTTGGCTTCATGTCCATGGAAAACGGCCTATTCTTTGCGGCTTTGGTCTCCACCAACGGCATGCCGATGGTCGTGGAACTGGGGATTGCCTTTGACGTTTTGGTTGCCGCTATCCTCTTTGGCGTCTTCTTCTTTCACATTCGCACAGAAATAGGCAGTCTTGATACCGATCGCCTCAATCGTCTGACAGAGGTCGAAAAATGATCGCTCTTGGCTTGACCTTACTTTTCCCTCTTTTTGGTATTCTTTTGTTGGGATGCATAGGCCATTGGCGGTGTGCGGGAGGTGTAAACTTGGTGATCAGCATCATCACCTTTGCTGCAGCCTTGTTTTTGGCCATTACTATATTTGAGCATGGCCCGATCCTTTCCACCGGCAAACTCTTCTACATTGATGCATTCAATGTCTATCTCATTTTGTTGAATGCCTTCGTCGGCGTGACAACCGCCGTTTTCTCCGGAGCCTACATGATCCATGAGTTGAAGATTGGGCGTGTGGATAACGGCCGCATGCGACTGTATTATTCCATGTATCAAGGCTTTCTCTTCACCATGCTCGTCGCCCTGTCGACCAACAATCTTGGTGTCCTCTGGGTCTCTATTGAAGGGGCAACCCTGGCAACAGTCCTCTTGGTCAGCCTGTATCGGACCCGTGAATCGATTGAAGCCGGATGGAAATATTTCATTATTTGCGGTGTCGGCATCTCCCAGGCCCTATTTGGCACAATCCTTGTTTATTTTGCCGCCGCTAAGACACTTTCGGGAAAAAGTGAGGGATTGCTCTGGACGGTGTTGCAGGAACATGCCAGCCAGATGGATCCGGGGGTCATGGCCCTTGCTTTTGTTTTTCTTCTTATCGGCTATGGGACCAAAGTCGGGCTGGTCCCCTTGCACAACTGGCTGCCCGATGCTCACTCGGAAGGCCCGACCCCCATGTCAGCCATTCTTTCAGGATTGCTGCTCAACATCGCCCTCTATGCCATCGTCCGCTTTAAAATGCTGGTCGACCCGTCCCTTGGCAGTCATCTTGCCGGCAACCTCATGATGGGTTTTGGCATGCTCTCCTTTTCAGTGGCCGGGCTCTTGCTCCATCGCCAAACAGACGTCAAGCGAATGTTCAGTTATTCTTCCATTGAGCATATGGGATTGATGACCCTTGCCTTTGGCATAGGGGGGCCATTGGCAACCTTTGGTGCTCTCTTGCATATGATTGTTCATTCACTGACAAAATCAGCGATCTTTATCACCGTGGGCCATGCCGCCCACATTGCAGGCACCCAGGTAATAACCCAGATACGCGGCCTGATTCGCACCCAGCCCTGTGTCGGATGGGGTTTTCTGATTGGAACCTGTGCGATCGCCGGATTCCCCCCATTTGGCGTCTTCACTAGTGAATTTTTGTTATTCACCGCCACCATTAAAAGTTATCCTTGGCTGGCCCCCCCCCTGCTCATTGGCTTGGCCGTCGCTTTTGCCGGGTTGTTTCGCAATCTCCACCCGATGGTGTACGGCGAACCTTTCCCCGGTCAGCAGCCGGTCGCCGCCAACATGTGGCCGGTTATCATCCACTTGGCCCTGGTCCTCTGGCTCGGCATCTCGATTCCGACGGTCCTAGCCGATTGGCTTAATCAGGCAACCATCATGATCGTCGGGCAGGGGGTACTATGAACACCAGTGTGCATCAGGGACAACTTGCAGCCCCTACTGTCGATTCGCTGCTGTCATTGATCGAACAAGCCGGCGTACCTGTTCGACATCTGCCCGATATCAAAGGCCCTGCCCAGGCGGTAGCCCTGGATGCCCATTTTTGGGGAAAAGTTGCAGCGGTGGCCGCGGCGCAGCATGTTCGCTGGTGTGCCGTCTGGGGAGAGCACCGCCCCCCGAAGATCAATATATTTGCCTTGCTTGCTGGTAAAAATGGTCATCTGCTGATTCAAACCACCATACCGGACATCCAGGGAGCGCTTCCGTCGCAAACCCCATCTTTTCCGGCAGCCAACCGGCCTGAACGATATCTGCAGGAGATGTTCGGTATGCGTTTCACTGACCACCCTGATCAACGCCGCTGGATGCGCCATCTGGCCTGGAATGCTGATCAGTATCCTTTGCGTAAGGATTTCCCCAAGGCTGGAACTGCCCCGGAAGAGACCCCGCCTGATTGCGAGTATCCTTTTATTCCTGCCGAAGGCGAAGGTGTCTACGAGATACCGGTTGGTCCGGTGCATGCCGGGATCATTGAACCTGGCCATTTTCGTTTTCAGGCTGTAGGTGAGGATATTCTCTGTCTTGAAGAGCACCTCGGCTATGTCCACAAAGGCATCGAAAAATGTGCTGAAGGCCGGGACATGGCTGGTCTGGCTCGCCTCGCTGCCCGCGTCTCTGGAGACAGTACCGTTGCCCATGCCTGGGCTGCTTGCCAAGCCTGTGAAAACGCTATCGGCCTTACCACACCAGCACGGGCTTTAGTGATTCGGGCCATCTTGGCGGAAAGGGAGCGGATAGCCAATCATCTCGGCGACATGGGGGCCTGCTGTAACGATGTCGGCTTTGCCTTTGCCCAGGTGCATTTCAGCCGTCTTCGGGAGCTGTGGCAAAGGGAGAACGCCGCTGTTTTTGGCCATCGTTTGTTAATGGACGTGGTGATTCCCGGCGGAGTAACGCATGATATCGGACCTGTTGAGATTGAGAGGCTGAAGGTGGCGGTGGAGCAGCTACGCCACGAATTGGATGATTTACTCCCTTTGCTGTATGAATACCCTTCCTTACAGGATCGTTTGCGCACTACAGGTGTCTTATCCCTCAACAAGGCGAGAAATTTAGGCGTTCTTGGCTTTGTCGCACGAGCCTGTGGGGAATGCTGGGATCTGCGCCGGGATGCGCCCTATGCTCCGTATGAAAAAGTTACGGTCGCTGTCCCCTTCTCATCTGGAGGGGCCTCCTCCAACCGGGTGCATGTTCGCGGCGGCGAAATCCTTGTTTCTCTCGACCTGCTGGATTCTTTTCTAGCAAATCTACCGGCAGGGGACATCTGCGGTGCTTTGCCATCAATAACTACAACCTGCTGTGGCGTGGGGTGCATTGAAGGCTGGCGGGGAGAGGTCATCGCCTATGTTCGATTGGAAGCTGATGGAACCGTCTCCAGATATTTTCCCCGCGATCCAAGCTGGCTTAATTGGCCGGCGCTTGAGGTCCTGATTCTGGGTGAAATCGTGCCTGATTTCCCGCTTTGCAACAAATCGGTAAATGGCTCCTATTCTGGGCATGATCTGTAAAAAAACACCTATGAAGAACATGATCAGCTCTTGATCGCCACACCAACTTTACAAAAAGCGGACGGCCAACAGGGCCTCATCCATGCAGTGTCGCTTACATTTCGGCTCATAACTCATTATTTATTTTAGGTAAATTGCAATGTTCAGCGTACTTGCCAAAAGCTTCAAAACCGGCTGTTTGACAGAAAGACTTCCTGCCCGCGACCAAACAGTGGTGCAACTCGAGATCAATTGTCGAAAGGAGATTGCCCGCATCTTTGGCAGAAGCCTAGCTATCCGCATGGTAGATGCCGGCTCCTGCAACGGCTGTGAGTTGGAAATGCATGCGGTGAACAACGGTTTTTACGACATTGAACGGTTTGGCATTCACTTTGTCGCCTCCCCACGTCATGCAGATCTTCTTCTGGTAACCGGTCCGGTCTCTCGACATATGCAAGCGGCACTCAAACGTACCTATGAGGCCACGCCTGACCCCAAAATCATTATAGCTATGGGCGATTGTGGCGTGGATGGGGGAGAGTTTGGGGTTTCTTATGCCAGCTGCGGTGCTGTTGCCAATGTCATTCCCGTGGATGCTGTCATTCGCGGCTGCCCACCGACTCCACTCCAATTGCTTCTCGGGATTCTAGATGTAATCAAGCGACATTAATCATATCGGCAAAAATATCTAAATACAGAATATTATATCACGACGAGGAACTGACATGCTATTGATGGACGAACCCCATGCGCCAGACTACAGGGGGTTCCATTCCAATCTTTTCAAGTCATCTACAAAAGCAAAACACCCCTTGCTTCAACCTCTCCCGTTGCGGTATTGACTTTGTCGCCTTCCTGCATGCCCGGCTGGCTTTCTTAAAAGAAAAGCCGCAATCAAATGTTGACCTTGTCGACTCGGGTTCGACGAAAAAGGTTTAGGCGAAGGGTTGATAAATATTGGCAATGTGAATTCGATAGTGCATGCAGATAAAGAAGGTAACTAGACAAAAACCGCCACGGGGCCCTACCCTTCACCACAGAGGCAACCGGCAGACACGATCAACAGGCCTACTCCTTCAGGATAATCAGCAGGCTGCCGTCGCGGACCTGGATGGCGGCGACCCCTTCGGCAAAGCCCCGCCAGAAGCCGGGGTCGGCGCCGAAGAGTTGGACCAGATCGATATTTTTCAGCCCGCCCAGCCAGGCATTGGGCATGGGCACCCCCATCACCGAAATGCCCCGCAGGATAACCACGGGTTGCCCTTGGCGGAAGGCGAGCTCGGCCCCAGCCTTGATCTTGAGAATCTTGCCGCCGAAGAACGGAAAATCCGGGTCAATGGGGATGAGCATCTTGACGCTGACCAGATCATTGGAGAAATCGACGGCCATTCGGGTGGCCAAATCGGCATTCTGGGCGATCATGCCGTTGATTTCCCGTTCGGTCAACCTGATTTCCCGGGAGGCGCCGGCTTCGCTGTACACCTCCGGCTGGAGATCCTCCCCCGCCGGGTCGGTCCTTTTGGGTGCCGGCCGAACGGTGGTTGGCCCGCGGCCCCACTGCTCGAACCGCTCCAGTTTCTGTTCCAGCCGCTGTTCTTCCGCCGGACTGAGCACGACGGGTTCAAACGGTTGCGGAAAGAACCAGATTTTCACGATCAACAGTGTGGCCACGATGGTGAGAAGCATGGCGGTCGCCACGATGCCGACCACCTGCAGTCCTGTGAGTCCCGACGATTGGTTGTTCTGTTCCATGACTTTTTCCTCTGAGCTGGGGGCTGTTTTCTTTTCTATACGGCACCGCGCCGTCCCTGTCAAACAGCAAGCCAGCCCCTCGCACCCGGATGGAGTTGCCCGAACGGCCTTCACTCGCGGCGAAATCAAACGGTAAACCAACAAAACATCAACATCTTGACCATCAATCCCTACTATTGACTTGCACCCCCTGCTGATCTCCTGTATTTCATCAGCACCCGGGCATGCAATGACCCCCTTGACAACCCTGACCTTCCTGTGATCACGATGAACGGATATCTTCTTTTTATACTGGGAATTCTCCTCCTGGGCTACCTGCTGGAACTGGCGGTGGCCGTGCTCAATCTCCGCTCGCTGACCCCGCAACTGCCGGCGGAGTTCACCGGGGTCTACGACCCGGAACAGTATGAACGCTCGCAGGACTATACCCGGGCGACCACCCATTTTGCCCTGATCCAGTCCACCGTCAGCCTGGCCCTGACCCTGGTGTTCATCCTGGCGGGCGGTTTCAACCTGATCGATCAAGCCGCCCGGAGCTTCGGGTTATCCTCCATCCCCACCGGCTTGCTGTTCACCGGGATGCTGGCGCTGCTCTCCTCCATCCTGGGGTTGCCGTTTTCGGTGTATGCCACCTTTGTGATCGAACAGCGGTTCGGCTTCAACACCACCACCATTGCCACGTTTATCCTCGACGGCCTCAAGGCTATCCTCCTGACCGTGCTGCTCGGCGGGCCGCTGCTCGGCGCGATCCTCTGGTTTTTTGAAACCTGCGGCTCGCTCGCCTGGTTGTATTGCTGGATCGCATCCGTAGTTTTCGTCCTGGTGGTTCAGTTTCTCGCCCCGGTACTGATCATGCCGCTGTTCAACAAATTTATCCCGCTGGCCGAAGGCGAACTCAAGGAGGCCATCACCCGCTACGCGGCGTCCCAGCGCTTTGCCATGCAGGGGATCTACACCATGGACGGCTCCAAACGCTCGACCCGGGTCAACGCCTTTTTCACCGGGTTTGGCCGCTTCCGCCGCATCGTCTTTTTCGATACCCTGATGGACAAACTCACCAATTCTGAGATTGTCGCGGTGCTCGCCCATGAGATGGGCCACTACAAGTTGAAGCACATCCTCAGCATGATGGTCATCTCCATCCTGCAGATGGGTATCATGTTTTTTATCCTCTCGCTCTTCCTCGGCAACCAGGGGCTGTTCGCCGCCTTTGGCATGGAACAGCTCTCGGTGTACGCCAGCCTGGTCTTTTTCGGCTTTCTCTATGCCCCCATCTCCACCCTGATCAGCATCGGCTTCAACGCTTTTTCCCGGCGCAACGAATACCAGGCCGACCGCTTCGCCGCCGAGAGCGGCAACAATGGTGAAGCCCTGATCAGCGGGCTGAAGAAGTTGAGCGTCAACAACCTCGCCAACCTGACCCCGCACCCGCTCAACGTCTGGATCAATCACAGCCACCCGCCGGTGCTGGCGCGGATAACCGCCCTGCGGCAGCTGGTCAAGGCAGAGGGCGCCTGAACCATGGAAACCATAGACAGCCGACTGGAGGAGAGCTGGCTCTGCCAGTTGGATCGGGAATACCGCGACATCTGCTATCAATACCGGGTCCATCTCGATCCCCCGATCCTGACCATCAACAGCAATACCCGGCAGTTGGGCTGCTGGTCGGCCACGGATCGAAGATTGAGCCTCAGCCGTTTCCTGATCGCCGCCCATCCCTGGAGCCTGACCTTGCAGGTGCTCAAGCATGAGATGGCCCATCAGATCTGCAGCGAACTCTACCACCGGGAGGATGCCGGCCACGGCCCGCTCTTTCGCCAGGCCTGCACCCTCCTGGGCCTCGAGGCGCCTTTCCACCGGGCCTCGGCGGATCTGGCGGAAGAAATTGCTGCCTTGCCCGCAGGGTCGGCGGCCACCGAGCAGGGCCGGCAGATCATCGATAAAGTCAGAAAACTGCTAGCCCTGAGCAGTTCGGACAACGAGCATGAGGCGGCGCTGGCCTTGCAGCGGGCCGGCGAACTCCTCGACCGCCACCGCCTCGACTTTGCGACCCTGGCCGAGGACCAGGGGCTGGTGCACCGGACCATCAATACCGGCCAGCAGACCCTGCCCGTGCACCGCAAATCGATCTGCAGCCTCCTGGAAACCTGCTTTGCGGTGCGGGTGATCTGCGCCTCGCTCTACGACCCCCATGCCGATGTGTCGTTAAAGACCATCGAACTGCTGGGCCGTGAGGAACGGGTGGCCATTGCCGAGCACTGCTACCATTTTCTCGAAAACCGACTGCAGACCCTCTGGCAGAAGAACCGGGCCGGTTTCGGTGGCAACGGCCGCATCGCCAAAAAGAGCTACTACCTCGGCCTGCTGGCCGGATTTCGGGAAACGCTGGAACGCTCCCGCGCCGCCGGAGCCGCCTCGAAAGACCAATCGCCGCCGCCAACCGGGCTTCCTGCCCTTCGGGAGGAGCAGCGGCTCGATGATTTCGTCGCAATCCGCTATCCCCGACTCCGGCGACTGCGGCGCCAGGGCGGCAGCCTCTACCGCGGCGCCTACCAGGAAGCGGTCGCCACCGGCCGGAACATCACCCTCCATCAGCCGATGGACAGGGGCAAAGCTTGCGAAATCCGGTTATTGTCCTGAAGGACGCCGGCTTGTTAGATTTCAGATAGAATCCATTGGTGGCCTTGACGCAGGGCCTCCGGGTTTATTATAAAAGGACAAGTTTTCTCTGCAGGAGGAGTATCGTTGAACTACACCATGGAACGTTGGAACACTAACAAGTCGTCGGATCTCTACGGGGTCTCCGAATGGGGCGGCGGCTATTTTTTCGTGGCCGATAACGGCGACATGATGGTCATGCCCGAACCCGGCGCCGCCGATCGGGCGGTGAGCATTGCCGCCATTTCCAGCGGCATCCGCGAGCGCGGCTTCGACATGCCGGTGTTGCTGCGCATCGAAAACATCCTGGATGCCCAGATCACCAGCCTCAACGAAACCTTCCGTTCCGCCATGGAGGAGTTGGGCTACACTAATACCTTCATGGGCGCCTACCCGATCAAAGTCAACCAGCAGAAACAGGTGGTAGAAAAGATCACCCAATTCGGCAGCCGCTACCATCACGGCCTGGAAGCCGGTTCCAAAGCCGAACTGATTGCCGCCATGGGGATGATGCGCGACAAGAAGGCGGTGCTGATCTGCAACGGCTACAAGGACGAGGAGTTCATCGATCTCGGTCTTTATGCCACCAAAATCGGTTTCACCTGCATCCTGGTGGTGGAGATGCCCGACGAATTGCCGTTGATCATCGAACGCTCCAAGGCGCTGAATGCCAAACCCATCCTCGGCATCCGCATCAAGCTTTCGGCCCAGGCCGGCGGCCATTGGTCGGAATCCGGCGGCGAGCGCTCCATCTTCGGCCTCAATACCAGCCAGATCATCCAGGCCGTAGACCTGCTCACCGAGGCGGGCATGCTCGACTGCCTCAAGCTGGTCCATTACCATCTGGGATCCCAGATCTCCAACATCCGCGAGATCCGCACCGCGGTCAACGAAGCCTGCCGGGTCTACGCCGGCCTGATCAAGGAAGGCGCCAAGGTCGAATATCTCGATCTCGGCGGCGGATTGGCGGTGGATTACGACGGCTCCCAGTCCAATTTCCTCTCCAGCCGCAATTATACCCTCAAGGAGTACTGCACCGACATCATCGAAGCCGTCATGACCTCGCTGGAGGCCGAGAACATTCCCCATCCGATCATCATTACCGAATCGGGCCGCGCCCTGGTCGCCTACTATTCGATCCTGCTGTTCAACATCCTCGATGTCACCCAGTTCCAGGCCGACCCCCTGCCGGAGCATCTGCCCGAGGGCAGCCCGCCCCAGCTCGAATACATGAAGCAGGCGCTCAAGGATCTGACCGTGCGCAACATCCAGGAGGTGTTCAACGACGCCATCTTCTACCGCGACGAAACCCGGCGGCTTTTTCAAAACGGCCAGATCAGCCTGCGCGAACGTTCTCTAGCCGAACAGCTGTTTTGGACCACCATCAACGAGATCAGCCGGCTCTCCAAAGAGCTGAAAAACCCCAGCACCGAGCTGATCGACCTCGACCGGGTGCTGTCTGATTTCTATTACTGCAATTTCAGCGTCTTTCAGAGCCTGCCCGACGCCTGGGCCATCGGCCAGCTGTTTCCGATCATGCCGATCCACCGCCTCGACGAGGAACCGCATCGCAAAGGCATCCTTGCCGACATCACCTGCGACTGCGACGGCAAGATCGACCAGTTCATCGACAAGCGGGGGGTCAAGCGCTACCTGCCCCTGCACGAACTCAAGCCCTACGAGGAATACTACCTCGGCGCCTTCCTGGTCGGCGCCTACCAGGAGACCCTCGGCGACCTCCACAACCTCCTGGGCGACACCAACGTGGTCACCATCCGCATCCAGCAGAACGGCGAGTATGAATTCGTCAGCGAACAGGAAGGGGATACGGTTGCCGAGGTGCTGAGTTATGTCCAGTACGATCCCAAGCGCCTGTTCGTCCGTTTCCGCGAAACCGCCGAACAGGCGGTGCGTTCCGGCAGGATCAGCGCCCAGGAACGACGGGAAATTGTCCAGGCCTATGAGGCTGGGCTGCGCGGCTATACCTATTTTGAACGATAACCAGAGTTATCCGAGCTTGAAAAACCCCAAGGAGAACATCATGGCCCATGTGCTCATCATCGGCGCCGGCGGCGTCGGCAGCGTCGTTGCCCATAAATGCGCCCAGGCGCGCGAGGTCTTCACCACCATCACCCTGGCCAGCCGGACCGTGGCCAAGTGCGAGGCGATCGCCGCATCGATTCACCAGCGGATGGGGGTTACCGTGGCCGTGGCCCAGGTCGATGCCGACAATATCCCTGAGACTGTGGCCCTGATCGAGCGGATCAAGCCGGACCTGGTGCTCAACGTCGCTCTGCCCTACCAGGACCTGGCCCTGATGGAGGCCTGCCTGGCGACCGGGGTCGACTACCTCGACACCGCCAACTACGAGCCGCCGGATGTGGCCAAATTCGAGTACAAGTGGCAGTGGGCCTACAAAGAACGGTTTGCCAAGCAAAACCTGATGGCCCTGCTCGGCTCCGGCTTTGATCCCGGGGTCACCAACGTCTTCTGCGCCTGGGCCCAGAAGCATCATTTCGATGAGATCCACCAGCTAGACATCATCGACTGCAATGCCGGCGACCATGGCCAGCACTTTGCCACCAACTTCAATCCGGAGATCAACATCCGGGAGATCACCCAGCGCGGCCGCTACTGGGAGCACGGCGAATGGGTGGAGACCGACCCGCTGTCCTGGTCGATGAACTATGACTTTCCCGAAGGCATCGGTCCCAAGAAATGTTTCCTGATGTACCATGAGGAGCTGGAGTCCCTGGTGCTCAACCTCAAAGGGTTGAAACGGGCCCGCTTCTGGATGACCTTCTCCGAAAATTACCTCACCCACCTGCGAGTGCTGGAGAACGTCGGCATGACCCGGATCGACCCGGTCGTATATAACGGTTCCGAGATCGTACCGCTCAAGTTCCTCAAGGCGGTCCTGCCCGAACCCGCCTCGCTCGGCCCCCTGACCCACGGCCGCACCTGCATCGGCTGCGTCTTTAAAGGGATCAAAGACGGCAAAGAAAAACAGCTCTATGTCTACAATATCTGCAGCCATGAAGAGGCCTACCGCGAGGTCGGCAGCCAGGCCATCAGCTACACCACCGGTGTACCGGCGATGATCGGGGCGATGATGATGCTCACCGGCGCCTGGAAGCGGGCCGGGGTGTGGAATATGGAAGAGTTCGATCCCGATCCCTTCATGGATGCGCTCAATACATACGGACTTCCCTGGCAGGTGGTCGAACTGTGACCGCTGGGCGTTACGATGGGCGGCATGCCTGCCGGTTCGACCCGACCCGGGTGACCACGCCGGCCTTTGTGGTCGATGAGGGGCTGCTGGCCGACAACCTGGCGATCCTTGGCCGGGTCAAGGCCCGAACCAGCTGCAAGATCCTGCTGGCGCTGAAATGTTTTGCCATGTTCCGGGTCTTTCCCCTGCTGCGCGAGATCCTCGACGGGGTCTGCGCCAGTTCGCCGCATGAAGCCCGGCTCGGGCGTGAAGAATTCGGCCGCGAGGTCCACAGTTTTGCCGCCGCCTATTCGGCCGCCGATATCGAGCAACTGGCCGTGACCAGCGATCACCTGGTGTTTAATTCCTTCGGTCAGCTGGAGCGGTTCCGCAACCTGGCCGAACAGGCCGCAGGGGCCGCGGGCCGACGACTGGAATTCGGCCTGCGGATCAATCCCGAGCACTCGGAAGGCGCCACGCCCATCTACGACCCCTGCGCGCCCGGTTCGCGACTGGGCATCCGCCGCCGGGATTTCCAGACGGACAAACTCGCCGGCATCACTGGCCTTCACTGGCACAATCTCTGCGAACAGGACGCCGACTGCCTGGAACGGACCGTGGCCGCGGTCGAAGCCACGTTTAGCGATGTGCTGCCGCAGATGGCCTACGTCAACTTCGGCGGCGGCCATCATATCAGCCGCCAAGGGTACGATCTTGAGCTGCTGGTGGCGATCGTCAACCGCTTCCAGGCCCGCTGGGGAACCCGGGTCTACCTGGAGCCGGGCGAGGCGGTGGCGCTCAACTGCGGCTACCTGGTGACCACGGTGCTCGATGTGGTGCAGGCCGACATCCCGGTGGCGATCATCGACGGGTCGGTGCCGGCCCACATGCCCGATGTCCTCGAGATGCCCTACCGTCCCCATATCATCGGCTCGGGTGCGCCCAATGAAAAACCCTGGACCTGCCGGATCGGCGGGCTTTCCTGCCTGGCCGGCGATGTCGCCGGCGAATATTCTTTCGACACGCCGCTGGTGCCCGGAGATCGTCTAGTGTTCACCGACATGGCCATCTACACCATGGTCAAGACCAACACCTTCAATGGGGTGCAGCTGCCCTCGATCGTCCTTTATCGGCCCGACACCGATGCCTTAACCCTGGTGCGGCAATTCGGCTACGAGGATTTCAAATCCCGACTTTCCTGAAAAGCCCCCCATCCGCCGACTGGTCGAACGGGACAGCCCCTGACTTCCCATTGACAGATGCCGGTTTCTTGAATACCGTGGCCCACATCTTTGCAGTCAAACCGGTACGTTGTTTCGAACTTACTCACAAGGGGACGATCCATGACGCACATGCTCTACACACCGAAAAGTGAAATTGATGCCCGCATTCAGGCCTTTCAGGAAACCCTTGCCGCATTGGGCCAGGACGGCGCCCTGATTGTCCACCACACCAATCTGTTTTACCTCAGCGGCACCTCGCAGAGCTGCCATCTGTTCGTGCCCCGTACCGGCAAGCCCATCCTCATGGTTCGCAAGAGCTATAGCCGGGCCCTCCAGGAATCGCCGATCGAGCAGATCATGGAGGTCAAGAGCCTGAAGATGATCCCCGAGATTCTCAAGGAAAAGGGCTTCGACCTCGGAACCCTGGGCATGGAACTCGATGTCATCCCCTACAACACCTGGCAGTTTTATAAAAAAATCTTCAAGGATTCGAACCTGACCGATATCTCCGACCCGCTCAAAAAAATTCGGATGATCAAGTCGACCTATGAAATCGGCCTGCTCCAGGGAGCCTGCACCGTACTCGACCAGGTCTTCGCCGATGTGCCGGCCATGGTTCGCGCCGGCATGACCGAGATCGAGTTGGCCAGCCTGTTCGAGGCCGGCATGCGGCGGCGCGGTTACGGCGGCTGCAGTAAAATGCGCGCCTTTAATCAGGATTTCTTCCTCGGCAATGTCACCACCGGCGCCAGCGGGGCGGTGCCCTCGTACTTCGACGGCCCGGTGAGCGGCAGCGGCCTGACCCCGGCCAACAATCCCCATGGCGCCGGCTGGAAAACCATCAATCCTGGCGAGATCATCTATATCGACTACACCTGCGTAGTCAACGGCTACACCGCCGACGGGGCCAGGATGTTCGTGATCGGCTCAGTTGCAGATCCGCTGCAAAAGGCCCACGCCGCCTCCCTGGTCATCCTCGAAACCATCGCCGCGATGATCAAGCCAGGTGTGATCTGCGAAGACATCTATATCAAATCGGCGGAGCTGGCCGAACAGATGGGGTTGCAGGACCATTTCATGGGCATGGGCAGCGACGGGGTCCGCTTCATCGGTCACGGCGTCGGCCTGGAGCTCGACGAATACCCGATTTTCGCCAAGGGCGTGAAAATGCCCCTGGCCGTGGGCATGACCTTTGCGCTGGAGCCTAAGTTCGTCTTCCCGGAAGGAGCGGTGGGTATCGAGAACACCTATGCCCTGACCGCGGACGGCGTCCAGGTCCTGACCCGCGCCCCGCTGGGAATCACCAGTATCTAAACAGAAATTGTTTTTCCGTCCCGCCCAGGAGGCCTCCTATTCTTTGGCTCTCCTGGGCCTTTATTCTTGACAACCCGCTTCAGATAAGCAACTAATAAAGTCAGATAGTGATGTAACTATTAGTTTTTTATCAAAGCGAGTTGACCATTGCCCCCACGTAGCCCCTTCAGCCATCTGACCCCAAAAGGTCAACCGGCCCCCACGCCAGTCGCCGAAAAACCAGCGGCGCCCGCAGCCCACGACGGGATTGCCCTGCAGGGAAACATTGCCGCGATCGCGTTGGACAACATCTTCCAACTGCTCGATTTTGCTGAACTGACAGGAAAACTTGAAGTCCATGCCCCTGAAAACATCGGCAATTTTTATTTTACCGGGGGCGTGCTGACCTATGGCATGCTGCAGATTCATCAACGAAAAATCGGAGAAATTCTCCTTGAGTCGAAGATGATCAGCTCCGAGCAGCTGCAGGAATGCTTGCGGTTGCATGCCCAAGGCCTATTTCAGCGGCGCTTTGGCCAGATTCTTCTCGAACAGGGATATATCGAGCCTTCCGGACTGGACGACTCCCTGTTGCGCCAAATCAAGGAGGCCTTCTTTGAAGCGCTTTCCTGGCAGGAAGGAACCTTTGCTTTTTATCCGGATCAGTTACCTTCTCCCGAAGCGGTCCGATTAGAAGCCCGAATCGACCATCTGTTGCTGGAAGGCATGGTCTATATCGACAACACCATCTCACCGGAACGGTAATCGCACCCCGCTCCGATCTCCCGGCACCCCACTGGTTACTCCTGAACATCGCCCCGCCGCCTTGCTTGCCCCGCCGCCCGCTACTTTCTGTTCGATTATCCGTTGCCCGTGTAGTATAGAGCAATCGTTTTTGCGGGACGTTCGGTTATCCGGTACCGAACCGACGGTTTCGCCCTTCCGAGGCCCGGTTCGAAAAAACCTCCTTGCAAAAACGACTGAAATTGCTACGGTGCACCAGGCGGACCGCTGTCCTGCCCGGTCGCTTTAGGGCTTCGTTTTTGTATTGATTTTTCACTGACCTCAGGGAGCATGCGCAGAAGTATGGAGCAGGAAGAAATCTTCGAACGGCTGCTGCAGATCATCACCCGCTATTACCGTGACCGGGAGTCCGGTGCTTTTGTCGAGTATCTCGACCCCAGCGAACTCGAGCGGTTGCTGGATCTCGACCGCGACCGGGAAACCGGGAACTGGGACCAGCTGTTTTCCTGGGTGGAACACTACCTGGCCCATGCCGTTAAAACCAGCCATCCGAGTTACCTCAACCGCATGTGGGCCGGGGCCAATCTGCCCTCGGTGATCGGCGAGATGATCACCGCCATCACCAACACCTCGGCCTGTACCTATGAGACCGCTCCGGTTTCGACCCTCATGGAAAAATACATGCTGCGGACCATGATCGACCTGGTCGGATTCACCAACGGCACCGGCCAGATGACCACCGGCTCGAGCAATGCCAACATGATCGCCATGATGGCGGCCCGCAACCGGATCAACCCTGAAATCAAACAACGCGGCCTGTTCGGCCAGCCGGAGCTGTTCGGGTTCGTCAACGCCGATGCTCACTATTCCATGGATCGGGCCGCCAATATCATCGGGTTGGGCACCGAGCACCTCATTAAGGTCCCGGTCGACGACCATGGCCGCATGAGCCTGCCGGCCCTGGAACAACAACTGGCGGAGACTGTCGAAGCCGGCGGGGTGCCTTTTTTTGTCGGGGCTACCGCCGGCACCACCGTCCGGGGCTCTTATGACGAGCTGCAACCGCTGCTGGCCCTGCGGGAACGCTACGACTTCTGGCTGCATGTCGACGGCGCCTGGGGCGGGGCCGTGATTTTCAGCGATGAGCTCCGCCAGCAGCACCTGCCGCATCTCGAAGGCGCCGACAGCTTCACCCTTGATTTTCACAAGATGCTGGGCACGGCCCTGATGTGCAATGTGTTACTGTTCAACAATCGGCCTTCTATTCTCAAGGAAGTGTGCAGCGCCGGCGATGAAAGCTATATTTTCCGCAACGGCGAAGACGGCGATGTCCGCGACCTCGGCACCCTCTCGCTGCAGTGCGGCCGCCGGGTCGACAGCCTCAAATGGTTCCTCGACTGGAAATTCTATGGACAGGCCGGACTGGCCCAACGGATAGAACACTATCTGGAACTGTGCCGGCACGCCGAGGAACGGGTGCGCCAGGCCGAAGAACTGGAATTGGTCGTGCCGCGCGAATCGTTCAACATCTGTTTCCGGTATCGGCCACCCGCCGACATCCCCGTTGAACCCTTTAACCTTGCCCTCCGGGAGCGGTTGCACCGACAGGGCACCAGCCTGGTCGGCACCGGATTTGTCGACAATCAACTGACCCTGCGTCTGCTGATTACCAACAGCAACGTCGATAAACCCGAAATCGATACCTTTTTCCAGGGAGTCATCAATACCGGCCGGGAACTGCTGCGTGAAAAGCGGTTATGACCGAGTATTCAACAATGAGGTAGACATGAGCGAACACGAATATACCGTAACCCAAAAAGAGGCGGCGGATTTCCTCAACGTCTCAACCAAATCGATCAGCAGATACCGCAAGCGCGGGCTGCCCTACAAATTGATCCTCAATCCGGTGACCGGCAAGCAGGAAGTGCGCTTCCGTTACACCGATCTGGAGCGGTGGCACGAAGGCCGCCAGCTGCTGGCCAACTATGCCCGGGACGGCGAGGAAGCGACCGGCAGCGGCAAGCAAAAAGTCGTCGCTGGCGAAGGCCGGTTGCCCGACATATCAGCCGGCCAAGGGTTTCTGGCCGAACTCCTGGTGGCTTACAAGGAGCAAATCGAACTGCTCCGCGACCAGTTGGAGGATATGCGCGAACAATTAGGACGACGCGACCGGCAGATCGACGATCTCATGCGCCTGATGGTGGGGTTGCAGCTGGAATATAAGCCCATGCCCATGGAGTTCCCTGCCGATCCCCAGCCGCATAGGGAAACCACGGTCCCAGTAACCCCTGCCCAGTCCGGGCGCATGGTCGAGCCCCGGGATGGAGGCAATCTGCAGACGGTTGTGGTTACCGAGTCTCCCAGGCCCGCGAAAAAGGCCTTCAGCCGGGAACAGCTCACCGCCTCGATCCTGCGGCTGCGTCGGAACCACAAAAGTTACGACGAGATCGCCCGAGCCTTGAACCGGATCGATGCCGCCACCCTTTCCGGGCAGCCGGAATGGACGGTGGCCGAGGTCAAGACCCTGTTGCCCCCGCTGGTGGATATGGATCCCGGCGCCCTGGACGACGAGAACGGTTTCTAACGGCGGAAAGAATATCGGCGCTCCCGCCCCTTGCCCCTTGACTTTGGGCCGCTTTTTCCAGGTCGTCCTTGACTTGCATCTTGACTTCAGGGGTGGCTGCAGGTACGATGGGGCGCATCAAAGTTCAGGTGTCCGTAGCAACGGATGAAAAGGGAATCCGGTTACAATCCGGAACGGGCCCGCCGCTGTACCCGGGGACAAATTCCGCAAGTTCGCCACTGTGACCACATGGAAACGGGAAGGCGCGGAAGGAGGTTGATCCGGAAGTCAGAAAACCTGCCTGAACAGCAATACCTCGACCTTTCCGGCAAAAAAGACGGGGCAAGCAGACTCCAGCGGTAAACAAGGGACATCCTGGATCAAGATTTTTCTGGTCCGGGATTTTTTTATTTCGGGCCTGAGACTCAGGAAAAACGAGGGGATAACGCGTTACAAACCCGTTACCCGCCGGAGTATCCTGCGGATCCTGACCGAGGAAAAAACAGTGCAACAGACAAAGGCGATAGTGCTGGCCATGTTCGGGACCACGGTCGAGCCGGCTCTGAACGGGCTGCTGGCCATCCAAACCGCCATGGCCGCGACCTATCCGCACACCCCGGTCACATTCGCCTTCACCTCCAATCAGATCCGTCGCATCTGGCACCAACGTGCCGCCGATCCGGCCTATCTGACCGCTCACCCGCACATTCCCCAAAATATCCTCCAGGTGCAAGGCGTACTCGCCACCATCGCCAATCTCCAGGACCGGGGCTGCCACACCCTGGTGGTCCAGCCGACCCATATCGCCCCGGCCGAAGAATTTCACGATCTGGGCGCCTACGTCCGGGCTCTGGCCTCCATCCGCACGCTGAAGCCCCGCTGGCAGCCGTTTGAGAAAATCGCGCTGGGCCGCCCGCTGCTCGGCACCTACAGCCTGGCTCATCCTTACGGCGAAGACCTCCGGATCGCCGCCGTCGCCCTGGCCGACGACGCCGAACTGGCCCGTCGCCACCAGGCAGCCCTGGTCTACATGGGCCACGGCAACCACCTGTTTCCCTCGGGCGGCCTTTACCTGGAATTCGCCGCCCGCATGCGGCAGCTCTACCCCGACGTGCTCACCCTGATCGCTACGGTGGAGGGGTTTCCCACTTTTGATTCGGTTCTGGCGGAACTACGCCAAAGGGCGGTGCGGCGGGTACTCTTAAAACCCTTCCTGGTCGTGGCCGGCGACCATGCCACCCGCGATCTGGCCGGACCAGGGGCGGACTCATGGCAATCGCTCCTGGCCGCAGCAGGATTTGACGTCCTGCCGGTGCTCAACGGCTTGGGCGAACAGCCCGCCGTGGCCCGCATCTTCGTCGACCATGCCGCCGAGGCCGCGGCCGATGCCGGCATAGAGCTCCGCTGATGGACACCAAAGGCTATAGCACAACCCGCATCATGCTCCTGCTGACCGCAGTCCTCCTCGCTTCAATCGCCCTGGCGGCCACCCTCGGCTTTCTCAAGGTTTCCATCCTTGATGCCGCCACCATCCTCCTGGCCAAGCTGACCCCATACCCCCTGCCCGCCGGGATTGACCCTGTGGCAGCCGCGGTAGTCGCCGATGTCCGCCTACCGAGGGTTCTCGCTGCAGTCTTGGTCGGCGGCATGCTCGGAATCAGCGGCACCGTCTTCCAGGCGATCCTGCTCAACCCCCTGGCCGACAGCTACACCCTGGGCATTTCCACCGGCGCGGCCTTCGGTGCCTCCCTGGTGATTGTCCTCCAAATTTTCGGCCTGGTGCTGCCACCGGGGGTCTCGGTGCCGATTTTTGCCTTTGGCGGCGCCATCGGGACACTGGCCGTGGTTCTGTTCCTAGCCTCGGGCGACCGGCGACTCTCCTCCACCAGCCTGATCCTGGCCGGGGTAATCGTCGCCGCTATCCTCTCCGCGGCCATCGGATTCCTCAAATTCCTCGCCGACGAACAGGTCGGGATCATCATCTTCTGGTTGATGGGCAGCCTTTCCGGGGCCTCCTGGCACAATATCCTGCTCCTGGCCCCCACTGCCCTGCTGGGTGCCTTGACCGCCCTGTTCTACAGCCGGGACCTCAACATCATGGCCACCGGCGACCGGGCCGCCACCTCGCTTGGCATCAACACCGTCCGGCTGCGGATCGTCCTGCTGACCGCCGGCACCCTGATGACCGCCATGGCGGTCTCGGTTTCCGGGATCATCGGCTTTATCGGCCTGATTGTCCCCCACCTGCTGCGCCACCTGGTTGGCCCCGATAACCGCCGCATGGTGCCCCTGTCCTTTTTCACCGGCGGCTTCCTGCTCCTGTTCGCCGACACCCTCACCCGGGCGGTGCTGCCGGTGGAGGTGCCGATCGGCGTGCTCACCGCGCTGCTGGGCGGCCCTTTTTTCTGCATTATTTTCAAAAAACGGCAACGCGATGGCGCCACTGCTTTCTGAACCCCACCAGGAATTGCTTTGGTCGCTTGCCGGGGTCAGCTTCGGCTACGGCGCCACCCCGGTGCTCCGCGAGGTCAACCTCGAGCTGCGCCGCGGTTGTTGTTACGGCATTCTCGGACCCAACGGCAGCGGCAAGACCACCTTGCTCGACCTGCTGGGCGGCCTCCTGACGCCACAGGCCGGGACCATCGATTTCCTCGGTCGGCCGCTGCGCGCCTGGTCAAAAAAACAGTTGGCCCGGCAGTTGGCCCTGGTCCCCCAGGACTTCATGGTCCGCTTCGGGTTTTCGGTCCGCGAGGTGGTGGAGATGGGCTTACATCCCCACCTCCATCGTTTTGCCGGTCCCAGCCAGGCCGATCAGGACCTGGTCGAAGCCGTCCTGGCCCTGACCGGCATCACCGAGCTGGCGGATCGCCCGGTCACCCGACTCTCCGGCGGGGAAAAACAGCGGGTGGCCGTAGCCCGGGCTTTGGCCCAACGCCCGTTGGTGCTCCTGCTCGATGAGGCCACCTCCAACCTGGACATCCACCACAGCCTCGAAATCCTCCAATTGATCCGGCAGCGCTTCGAACAGCAGGGGATGCAGGTAATTGCGGTGATGCATGACCTCAACCTGGCCTCGTTTTTCTGCGACGAACTCATCTTTCTCAACCAGGGCGAAGTGGTCTGTCAAGGACGGACGGAAGAGGTCCTGACCCCGGCCACCATTGCCCGCGTCTACGGCGTCGAGGCGGAAGTCACCGCCAACGCCTTTACCAATTGCCGACAGGTCAGCTTCAGGCTACCGGTCAACCCCTTAATTGCACCACCACGAACCGATGAACTTTAAATCCCTGCTGCTGATCCCATGTCTTTTTCTCCTCCTGGCGACCGCCGTCCATGCAACCACGGTCACGGACAGCGAAAAACGGTCCCTGGTTTTCACCAAGCCCTTCCAGCGGATCATCTCGCTCTATCCGGCCCATACCACCAACCTGCTCGAACTCGGCCTGAAAAAGGAAATCATCGCCTGCGGCCCCAGCGACAATCAGCTGCCCGGCCTGCCCCAGGTCCAGTTTCAGGATGACCCCGAGCGACTGCTCGCGCTCAAGCCCGACCTGGTCCTGATCCGACCGATGATCAGCCGGGGCTATCCCAACCTGGTGCGCACCCTGGAAAAACACAATGTACGGGTAGTCTCGCTGCAGCCGACCGAGACCGCCGAACTGTTCACCTACTGGGAGTCCCTGGGCAAACTGACCGGACGGGAACCACAGGCCAGAACCATGATCGAGACTTTTGGCAAACGACTGGCCAAGATCACCGCCAAACTCAAGCAGATCCCCCCGGAAAAACGCAAACGGGTCTATTTCGAGTCGATCCACCGGCAGATGAAGACCTTCGCCCCTAACTCCATGGCCATGTTCGTGCTGGAGTCGGCGGGCGGCATCAATATCGCCGCCGATGCCGAGCGGATGCGCGAGACCAACATTGCCGCCTACGGTAAGGAACGCATCCTCGCCAAGGCCGGCCAGATCGATCTCTATCTCGCCCAGAACGGCCGAATGAATCCGGTGAGCGTCGACGATATCGTCAAAGAGCCTGGATTTTCGGTGATTAAAGCCGTACGCGACAATCAGGTTTTCCTGGTGGATGAGGAGATGGTTTCCCGGCCGACCATGGGGTTGCTCGACGGCATCGGCTTTGTCCGCTCCCTGCTCTACCCGGATTACGGCCAAGAAGGAATCACCAGCCGATGAACCAACCGGCCCTGCTCATCGCCGGCACCCATTCGGGCTGCGGCAAGACCACGGTCACCCTGGGGATCATGGCGGCCCTGGCCCAACGCGGTGTAACGGTCCAGCCCTTCAAGTGCGGCCCGGATTTCATCGATCCAAGCCTGCACCGGATGGTGACCGGCCGCATTTCGCGCAACCTCGATGTCCGCATGTGCGGTGCCCCCTTTGTCCGGCAGACCTTTGCCAGCCATTGCCCGGAGCAGGGCTGCGCGGTGGTCGAGGGGGTCATGGGCCTTTTTGACGGTGGCGAGGGCTCGGCGGCGACCCTGGCCAGGACGCTGGACCTGCCGGTGATTTTGGTGATCGATATCCGCTCGGCGGCGGAAAGCGTCGCCGCCGTAGTCCACGGCTTTGCCACCCTGGATCCGGCGCTCAAACTGGCCGGGGTGATCTCTAATCGACTCGGTTCGGACAAACACCGGGACTTGGTGGCCGGAGCGATCGCGGCCCACTGCGCGGTGCCGATCATCGGTTTCCTGCCCCGCCGTGAGGAAATCAGCATTCCCTCCCGGCATCTCGGCCTCCACATGGGCGAGGAACACCCGTTGGCGGGTGAGGGGCTGGTGCAACTGGCGGAGTTGGTGGAGCGACACCTGGATCTCGATCTCCTCCTCCAACTGGCCAATAAACGAGAGCTGGTTGGAGGCGACCTTGCCGTAGCCCCTGTCCCTCCAGCCACCGGCGCCGATTCAGGCCGGGTGCGCATCGGCGTGGCTCGGGATGCCGCCTTCTGCTTCTATTACGAGGACAACTTCGACCTGCTGCGGGCCGCCGGTGCCGAGCTGGTTTTTTTCAGCCCCCTGGAGGACAGAGAACTCCCGCCAAGGCTGCAAGGCCTCTACCTGGGTGGCGGCTATCCCGAACTTCATGCCCGGCAACTAAGCGCCAACCGTTTGATGACCGGTCAGATCCTTGATCTCGCCGAAGCCGGCCGACCGATCTACGCCGAATGCGGAGGTTTCATGTACCTCACCCGAGCGATCACCGACCTGGAAGGTCGCGAGTTTCCCATGGTCGGCGTCTACCCCTTCCAGGCCCGGATGCAGCCGCGCCTGCGACGGTTGGGCTACCGCCAGCCGGTACTGCTCCAGGACACTTTCCTGGGGCCTGCGGGCACAGTGCTCCATGGCCACGAATTTCATTACTCCACCGTCGACGACCGCCATCCCGCGATCGAAACGGTCTTCCGCCTCGACGACGGCCGCCCCGAGGGCTTCCGTCACCACCACACCCTGGCAGGGTATGTGCACTTGCACTGGGGACGCACCCCCGAGGCTGCGTCCCGTTTTGTCCAGGCCTGCCGACCATTAACCTGAGAACTGAGCCCCATGGTTACCTTGCAACAGATCGCCCCCCAGGAAATTGAAGCCGAGAGTTTTCGCATCATCGAGCGCGAACTCGGGCCCACCGGCTTTGCACCGGAAGCGTTCGCCGTGGTCCGCAGGGCCATCCACGCCACCGGCGACTTCAGTTTCGCCGAAAACATGCGTTTCCATACCGATGCGGTCCAGGCCGGCCTCAACGCCATCCGGGCCGGCAAGAACATCCTGGTGGATGTCAACATGGCGGCCAACGGCGTGTCCACCAACCTGCTCAGCCGGTTCGGCGGCCGGGTCATCTGCAGGCTGCGGGAAACCGAGACCACCGAACTGGCCAAGAAAAACAACTCCACCCGCTCCGATGCCGCCCTCACCCGGGCCATCGCCGACAACATCGGCATTGTCGCCATCGGCAATGCCCCCACCGCCCTGCTCAAGGCCATGGAACTGATCGACCAGGGGCTTTTCACCCCCGATCTGGTGATCGGCGTACCGGTGGGCTTTGTCAACGCGAGCGAATCCAAAGAGTTGCTGGCTGGAAAAAACTACCCCTACATCACCGCCCTGGGACGCAAAGGCGGCACCCCGGTGGCCGTGGCCGTGGTCAACGCCCTGCTGCGGCTGGCCTAAGGACGAAATGGCGTCACGTTCCGGAAAAATTAAAAAACCGCTGCGCAGCGGTTATACCACCGGTGCCTGTGCGGCGGCAGCGGCCAAGGCGGCGGTCCTTTGCCTGCTGGGCCGGAAGCATCCGGGGTGGGTCGAAATCCCCTTCCCCGACGGCTCCCGCCATCGTTTCGACCTCTGCCGGTTCGGCGGCACACCGACTCACCCTTCCGCCATGGCCACGGTGGTCAAGGACGCCGGCGATGACCCCGATGTCACCAACGGCGCCGAGATCGGCGCCGAGGTTCGCTGGCTGACAGATCTCGACGGGGAACGGATCGTCCTGGTCAACGGGCCCGGGGTGGGCGTGGTGACCAAACCCGGCCTGCCCGTCCCGGTCGGCGAACCGGCGATCAATCCGGTGCCCCGGCAGATGATCCGGGCGGCGGTGGCCGAGGCCCTGGCCGGGGGGGAAGCCAAGGCAGCCTCCCTGGAAGTGTCCATTTTTGTCCGTGACGGCGAGATCCTCGCCCAAAAGACCCTCAACCAGCGGCTGGGGGTGCTCGGCGGAATCTCGATCCTCGGCACCACCGGCATTGTCAAGCCGGTGTCGGCCCAGGCCTGGACCGACACTATCGAGACCTCGATGCGGGTAGCCCGAGCCGCCGGCCTGACCACGGTGCTGCTCGCCACCGGCCGCACCTCCGAGGCCGCGGTCCAACGGCAGCTCAACCTGCCCGAGGAGGCCCTGGTGATGATGGGCGATTACTTGCTCTACGCCCTGGAGGCCGCTGGCCGCCACGGCTTCACCGAGATTGTCCTGGCCGCCATGTGGGCCAAATTGATCAAGGCAGCCCTGGCGGTGCCCCAGACCCATGTCCGCAACGGCGCCCTGGAAACCCGGCAAGCGGCGGCACTGCTGGGTCGTCTGGGCCTGGCGGAAGCGGAGGTCACGACCATGGCCGGTGCCAATACCGCCCGCGAGATATATGAACGGCTCCAAGCTGCGGGCCGCAACGATCTGGTGGAGGCCGTCTGCCGCAAGGCCCAGCAACAGGCCGAATTGTGGTCGGGCCTGCCGGTGCAGGTGTACCTGGTTACCTCCGAAAAAGGAGTGGTGCTGCATGTCGCGCATTGAACTGATCGGCATCAGCGGTCCGGCTCTGACCGGCGAGCAATGGGGAATGCTGCACCGCTGCACCGCAATCGTCACATCCCGTCGCCACCGGCCCCTGGTGGCCAATTTGAACAGCCGGATGATCGATATTGCCCCGGTGGCCGCCATGCTAGCCCAGGTGGAGGAGGCCTTGCAGACGGGTGATGTCGCCATTCTCGCCAGCGGCGACCCCCTTTTCTACGGGATCGGCCGCACCCTGATCGAACGTTTCGGTCCAGAACCGGTCACGGTCCATCCGGCCCTGTCCGCGGTCCAGCATGCCTGCGCCCGGTTTCGCCTTCCCTGGGACGACTTGGCCATTGTCAGTCTGCATGGCCGAGTAGATCACAACATTCCCGGCCGGGTCCTGCGCCACGCCAGAGCCATGCTGTTCACCGACCGGGACAACAGCCCGGATCGGGTGGCGGCCACCCTGCTTGCCGCCCTTGAAGCCTGCGGGGACCAGCCAAGAATCACCTCGATCCGCCTCCGGGTGGCGGAAAATCTTGGCCTCGCCGACGAACGGTTAACCAGCGGCAGCCTCGCGGAGATTGCTGCCCAAACCTTTGCGCCGCTGAACATGATGCTGATCGAACAGCCGCCCCTACCCGAAACCATTCGTTTCGGCCTCCGGGAACAGGAAATTCAACATTCCCGCGGCCTGATCACCAAGGACGAGGTCCGGGCAGCCACCCTGCATCGGCTGCGCCTGCCCGCTTCCGGGGTGTTCTGGGATATCGGCGGCGGCTCGGGGAGCGTCTCCCTGGAGGCGGCCCGGCTCAATCCGGACCTCTTGATCTGCACGATCGAGAAAAAGGAGGAAGGCCAGCGCAACATCCGGGAAAACATCCGCCGATACGGGACCTATAACATCCGTCTGATCAGCGGCGAAGCCCCCGAAGCCTGCGATGGCCTGCCCGCACCCGACCGTATTTTCGTCGGCGGCAGCGGCAGCCGACTGGAGGCGATCATCGAGGCAGCGGTTGCCCGGCTGGCCGATGGCGGCCGCATTGTCATCAACGCCGTACTCGAACAAACCGAAACCACCGCCCTGCAGTGCCTCCATCGCCTGCAACTCACGGTGGCCAGCAGTACCCTTGCCGTTACCCGCAGGGATTATCCCCAGGGGGCGGCTCGCATCTTCAATCCCATAACCCTAATCACAGGCGACAAATGAGCATCGATACAGCATCCTCGCAGACAGGCCATCTCTACCTGGTGGGCGTGGGTCCCGGCGACCCGGAACTCATGACCTACAAGGCGGTGCGCATCCTTACCGACGCCAAGGTCTGGGCCGTACCCACGGCCAGGGAGAATGGCATCAGCAGCGCCCAGCAGATCGCCGGTCAACTGGTACCGGACAACGGCCGGGAAATTCTTTCCCTCTGCTTTCCGATGAAAAAAGTTTTCCTCGGCCAGGAGACCGACCACCAACTGCTCCAGGCCTGGGGCAAGGCGGCCGACGAGGTGATCGCCCATCTCGACCGGGGCCAGGATGTAGCCTTTCCCACCCTGGGCGACACCACCCTCTACTCCACCGCCTTTTACCTCCTGCCCATGATCCTGGAGCGACGGCCCAAAACCAAGGTCACCGTGGTCCCCGGGATCACCGCCATGGCCGCCTGCGCCGCCAGTCAGTCCAACCCGCTGGCCTTGGGTGACGATGTTCTGGCCGTGGTTCCGGCTGCCTTTGAGGATGACCGCTTGCGGCACATTCTCACCAGTCTCGATGCGGTGGTGCTGATGAAGGTGCATCGACGGCTCGACGCCCTGATCGACCTGCTGACCGAACTCGACCTGGTCGACCATGCGGTGCTGATCGAGCGCTCCGGCCTGCCCGACGAGCGGGTCTATACCGATATCCGCCAGGCCCGCGGCAAAAAACTCCATTATTTCTCCACCATGCTGGTCCGCAAAAAGAAGGTACTGGTCTGATGCCAAGCTCACAAACAACGCCCCCTGCGACCCTTCACCCCGTGGTTTTTCTCGGCGCTGGGCCGGGCGACCCCGAACTGATCACCCTGAAAGGCCGCCGCCTGCTCGATACCGCCGATCTGGTGGTCTATGCCGGCAGCCTGGTCAATGTGGCCCTGCTGGACGGTATCAAAGCCGCCTGCCATGACAGCGCCGCCCTGGATCTGGAAGCCATCATGGAGCTGCTGGCCACGGGGTATCGGGCCGGACAGCGGACGGTCCGCCTCCACACCGGCGACCCCGCCATCTACGGGGCGATCCGCGAGCAGATGCAGTGGCTCGATGCCCGAGCGATCCCCTACGAGGTGGTGCCCGGAGTCAGCTCAGCCTTTGCCTCGGCGGCCGCCCTGAAAAAAGAACTGACCGTACCCGAGGTCACCCAGACGGTGATCTTCACCCGCCAGGCCGGCCGCACCCCGGTGCCGGAACGGGAATCCCTGCGCAATCTGGCCCAGGCCCAGGCGACGATGTGCATCTTTCTCAGCGTATCGATGATCGGCCGGGTGGTTGACGATTTGCGGGCCGGCGGCTATCCGGCCGACACCCCGATTGCCGTGGTCGAACGGGCCAGCTGGCCGGACGAGCAGATCCTGCGCGGCACCCTGGCCGACATCGCCCAGCGGGTGCAAAGCTCGCAGATCAAGAAAACCGCGATGATCGTGGTCGGCCCGGCCCTGGCCGAGGACAGCAAGATCGCCTCAAAACTCTATGACGCCGGGTTTTCCCACGAATATCGTTGATGCAGACTGAGGCGCAGAAAAAAAAAGGCTGCGCTGTGCTGGCGCTGACCAAGGGCGGCTATGAACTGGGCCGCCGGCTGGCACCATTGCTGGAAGGGGATTTTTTTGCCTGCAAGGGACGGGTGGCTGAGGTTTTCGCGCAGGCCTGGCAGGACTACCCGCAGATCGTCTGCATCATGGCCTCCGGCATAGTGGTTCGCACCATTGCCCCCCTGCTCCAGGACAAATACCGGGACCCAGCGATCGTGGTCTGCGACGAGCAGGGGCGGTTTGCTATTTCGCTGCTCTCCGGCCACCTCGGCGGCGCCAACCGTCTGGCCCATCGGGTGGCCGCAGCCGTCGGCGGTCAGGCGGTGCTCACCACCGCCTCCGATGTCCTGGGTCGCACCGCCCTGGACCTCTGGTGCCGTGAGCTCGGCCTGATCCCCGGCGACAAAGCCGCCTTCACCCGGGCCATGGGCCGGCTGGTGGACTGCGGATCACTCAAGGTTTGGAGCGCCTACCCGCTGCCGCTGCTGCCGCCCGATCTCCGGGCAGTTGAGGAACGGGACGCGGCGGACCTGATCGTGGACGCCCGTACCGAAGCGACCACCGGGGCAGTACTCCTCCACCCCAAGTCCCTGGTGGTTGGCATCGGCTGCAACCGGGGCACGCCGAAAGCCGACATTGCCGAGACGGTGACCGCCACCTGCGCCCAGCATCAATTGGCGCCCGAAGCCATCGCCCGGCTGGCCTCGATCGACCTCAAGCAGGACGAAGCAGGCTTGCTGGAATTTGCCCGCGACCAGGGACTGACCATCGATTTTTTCTCCAGCGAGCAGCTCAACCAGGTGGCCGGCGTCAGCACCTCGGCCGCGGTGCTTAAAGCCACCGGCGCCAAGGGCGTGGCCGAACCCGCAGCCCTGCTCAGCGCCGGAGCCGGGAGCACCCTGCTGGTCAACAAAATGAAATGGACCGACGTGACCACTGCGGTGGCTGAGATCGCCGATCCCCTTGTAATCACAACCAAAGGAATAGTGGAACAATGACGACAGCACAGGACAGCAACACCGGCGTACTGGTGGTGACGGGGCTTGGCCCCGGAGCAATCGACCTCATGGCCCCCCGGGCGCGACTCGCCCTGGAACAGGCAGAGATCGTGGTCGGCTACCGCACCTACCTGGACCTGGTTCGCGACTGTCTCAATCCGAACAGCGAAGTAATTTCTTCGTCGATGATGCAGGAGATCGACCGCTGCCGCAAGGCCCTGGAACTGGCGGAAGCGGGCAAACGGGTGGTGCTGGTCTGCGGCGGCGATCCCGGCATCTACGCCATGGCGGGATTAGTATTCGAGCTGGCCAAATCCATGGACGCAAAGGTACCGATCGACATCATCCCCGGCATTGCCGCGCTCAACTCCTGCGCCGCCATCCTGGGCGCCCCCCTGATGCACGATTTCGCCGCCATCAGCCTCTCGGACCTGATGACCCCCTGGGCAATGATCGAACACCGCCTCGAAGCCGTGGCCCCGGCCGATTTCGTGGTGGTGATCTACAACCCTAAATCCAAGAAACGCACCGACCAGATCGTCCGAGCCCGGGAGATCCTGCTGGCCCACCGTTCCCCCGACACTCCGGTGGGCATCGTCAGCGGCGCCACCCGTGAACACGAAACCGTGCGCCTGACCACCCTGGGCACCATGCTCGACCAGGAAATCGGCATGCAGACCACCGTCATTATCGGCAACTCCCAAACCTTCATCTGGCACGACAAGATGATCACCCCCCGGGGGTACAGCAAAAAATATGGGTTGTGAGGCCGATTGGGAAGATGTTGCTGATCCTCCGCGCAGTTGCGGAACCCGACCGCCGGTCATTGGCAGCTTTCTTGCAAACGAGGATGCATTATTCTTTCTGTTTCACGAGCTTGCGCGTCTGCATTGGTATCGCTTGCTCTTTTCCTGGCACTTTATCGCAGATCAAATGCCTAACGCCTCAATAAACCGACTGGAATCAAACGCGTTCTGAAGGTGGCCAGCAGCGCCTTTTCCTTGGAAACAAGGAGTGTGTTCTCACAATTCAACTTTTTTGTAACAAGGTGAATTAATAATGAAACCAATAATGTTCGTGCTGTGCAGCCTCGCGATCACCTCCATTATGATTGGTTGCGCAACCACCAAAGGAACAACCCCACAAGAAAAACGACAGGCAGTTCTATCTATGCAGAAAGAGACGTTGGCAGAACTCTAAAAAGTTAAGCCACTTGCAAAAGCCGAAATCGCAGCAGCGCCAGGTTATGCGGTCTTCAGCAATGGCAATGTTAATGTCATCTTTGCCTCCTTCGGTGGAGGTTACGGTGTTGTTAGTGACAAAAAAGGTAAACAAACTTTCATGAAAATGGGTGAAGCCGGCCTAGGGCTAGGATTTGGTGTGAAAGATTTCCGAGCTGTCTTTATATTCCATGATCGATCGACCTTGGATAGATTCATAAACAGTGGCTGGGAGTTTGGAGGCCATGCCGATGCCGCTGCCAAAGCCAGCGACAAAGGTGCCGCTGTGGGGGGGGAAGCATTAGTGGACGGCATAACCATTTACCAGTTAACACAAAGCGGCCTAGCGCTTCAGGCTACGGTTAAAGGAACAAAGTACTGGAAAGACGACGAGTTAAATCGATAAATATGGACATAAAACGACCCGCCTTGTCCAAGACTCCTGAAACAGAAACTCATTGAAAGTGTTACTCTGCAAACCGGACTAGAAAAGAGCCGAATTCTTCCAAGGGCTGCGCGTCGTCCGGAAATTATAGCACCGGCAGCGCAACATTATCTCATATAGGAACAAAAATGATTCTGGATGTACTTGAAAACGTGCACCTTTACAAGGTCATGCACAAGGGATTCACAACAGCAATTGAGTTTCTCTTGCAACCGGAACTGAACCAGTTGCCGGTGGGGGAATATGCGATAGATGGTGAACGCGTCTATGCAATGGTTTCTAAGGACCTTGGTCAAAAGAAAGAGGATGCGCTCCTTGAAACCCACGAAAAATACATCGATATTCAATTGATATTGGATGGTACCGATGACATAGGATGGAAGCCTAAGTCATTGTGCCAGCAGCCATCCGGTGAATACGATCATGAATCTGACTTGCAGTTCTTCGCGGACCGCCCAAACACCTGGCTCTCAATCGAACGTGGAGAATTTGCGATCTTCTTCCCGGAAGATGCGCACATGCCGCTGATTTCTTCAGGGACAATTCACAAAGTCGTTGTCAAGATCGCGGTGGGATAAGCAGCATCAGGCATTCAATGTACCGGTACAAAATACCCCACAATGGATCATAGGTATGGATTGTAAATATAGAGAATGTTCAACACCTGAAGACCGTATCGAATATCGGTGCAATGGAGGTAAAAATGATAAGAAGCTGTGCGAAGAGAGCAAGGAAGACCACCATGTTTGTGAATGGTGTAAACTCAAGATAGCCATGGACAATTTCACACCCACGCGACGCCCCAAAGTGCCTTTCCCGTCCCGGTAGCAGCACAACTCTTCAACACTGGTGCAATCAAATGACGTACTGTATTTATTACCAAATTGAGCAATACCCTCGACCTCAATCAAGAGATGCAAAGCCAACCAGACAGCAGACTGTAAGTGGGTTTATTTATATTCCTTATTGCACCCACCCCTCAAGAAAACTTGATTTGGAAAGCATTATATCCTGTGCCGCCCCTGCTGACCAATTGAAGTGCCAGGGAAATGAAGCAAAATGCCCCTTGGAAAACGGGAAGCAATAAACATATTTGCTCGCTGCCCCCGGAATTGGTATCGCAACAACAACTCTCGAAGTCCGGAGGCCTGAGGGTGGTTCGTCCAACACCTTTCAATCCCCCTTGGGTAATCCAGTTTCATCGGGCGTACAAAATGGCTCGCCGAACAATCCCCGTAACCCAAAAAATGAACCGCATCAAGAGATTTTCCCCTACAAAAAAAACAAGGGATTTTGCTGTTATTTCGGAATCATCCCTTGTCAAGCGAGGGCGCTTCAGCAGTTTTTCATTGCAATATGCGAAAACTTGTTTATCCTTATCACTTCAATAAACAATAGCAATACAAATCTCATTTGATGAAAATCTACTATGCAAAACACCAAGCTTGTTCTCATCATGATGATCGGCTTGGCGATAATCGAGTTCTCCATCGTGCAATCGTCAAACGCCGCTGCATCGGCCATGGAGTCAAAACCATCGGTGGCCTCTACCCGGAAAACCGCGTCGTCAACTGCGGTTAAAGCCAAGTCCAACAAATCGATGAAAGGCTTGGCCGCAGTGTATTCCGACAAACTCAACGGCCAAAAAACGGCTAGTGGTCAAAAATTTTGCCAGAGTCAACTGACAGCGGCGCATCGGGTGCTTCCGCTTGGCACCAATGTACGGGTCACCAATCTCCGGAACAACAAATCAGTTGACGTACGCATTAACGATCGCGGCCCAGTCCACAGAAGTCGCGTGATTGATCTGTCGACCGCTGCCGCTGCCGAGGTCGGCATGAAGAAAACCGGAATCGCCCTGGTTCAGCTGGAAGTCATCAAAAAGCCGGCGGCAAAAAATTCGTAGAAATCAAAATCGCCTCCGGTCTGGAACCTTCCGGACCACCGGCATCCGCCATCCGGCCCGCTGACTTCGGCCTCTGCCATTCCCGAACAGTTTAACCCGGTCGGCGTATCGCCAAAAGACGCTCCCTGCGCACCATATTCTGCCTCATTCTGTTGCCTGGCGGCCCCGTGACGTGTCTTTGTCGTGGCATGGCGGCCTCGTGTCGTTGTATTTTGACTTGACCAAGGTCATATTCAGGGAAACACCACCGCAACCGGGAGATCAAAATGCTGATTCAAAAATTACGTCTCAAGCAGGGCTGGTCCCAGCAACAACTCGCCGAGGCCAGCGGACTCAGCGTCCGCACCATTCAGCGCATTGAAGCCGGCAACCCCGCCAGCATCGAATCGCTCAAGTGCCTTGCCGCCGTGTTCGAGGTGGACCATGCAACCCTTACCCCGGAGGACACCATGACGACAACAACCAACATCGCCCACCACCAGCAGGAAGAAGAAGCTTTTTCCTATGTCCGGAGCCTGCGCAAATTATATCTGCATGCTTTTCGATACCTAAGCGTCGTGCTGATCCTGCTGGCTATCAATTTGACGATATCGCCGCAACGGATGTGGGTCTTCTAGGTGATCGGCGGATGGGGCCTGGGGTTGGTGCTGCATGCCTGCACCGTGCTCAAACCTCAACGCCTGCTCGGCCCCCAATGGGAACGGGAGCAGGTGGAAAAGCGTTTGGGACGGCCCCTGTAACCGGAGATGATCGGTGGGCGAGCGGGCAAAAACGTCTCGGCAAGCACCACGAAATCTATTTAAGCGACATCCGCAGGGCCGATCCGGCCAAATGGAAGACCATCATCCGCCAGCCCATGCGGTGAGCGTGACGGCAATAGACCTCGATGCTAAGCACCTGATTTCTACTGGACCGGAAATCGCCACTCGAAACCATCAAGCTCCACCTCTCCGATCCCGTCAAGCCACCGGACTGCGAAAACCTTGCTGGCCCGGTGCGCGGCCCTATACAGGAACGTTGAGGGGTCCTGCACCACGAGGCACTGGATTTTAGCGGTCCGCAAAAACAACCCAATATTGACTGGCCGGCTGAGGTCTTATGCAAGGGTGGCAAAATGGGACTCGGTCAACCCATTGAGCAGGAGAAAGGACCTGATGGTGACACACAGGAGGACGTTGTCGCTGTGGGTGAGGAAATCCTTGAGGTGGGGGAGGGTGGCCAGGAGTTGTGCGCGCACGAGTTGCTGCTTGCCGGCATCCTCGATCGGCGCACAGATGCCTTCGACGGTGAGTGCCATAGCCCGGGAACGGGGCATCGCTTCCCTGGTATCGATCATCAGGCTCACCGCCGGGTTTTCGGCAATATTCCTGTACTTCCTGGTCGAGCGCAGGGTTGTCAGATAGATTTCCGTACCGTCGACATTGGCAGCATAGGCCATAAGCGAACAGTACGGCGTGTTCTCCTGGCAGGTGGCCAGCACACAGATGTTTTTTTCCCGCACCAGCTGTTGCATTGTAGCCAGCATAAGCCCTCCTTATCCCCCGAAAGCCGCCGGGGATAATACCTGTTGAAAATCTGCTCTTTTTTGATAATTTCCTGCACGGTCTCAAGCAAATGCTGCTATCCTGATCATTAGCATCGACTTTTATCCGACGGGGGCTGTCAACGACCGTACCATCACCGCAACAGCGCACCCCAGCGAGGCGGGAAGAAAAATGGATCCATGACTCATGTAATTTGTCGCATCGTATTGACCATTGTACTGATCACGTGCCTAAACATGACCGCCCGAGCAGACACGCTCATTCTGGTTTCGGGTGACTGGTGCCCGCTGATCTGCGAATCTGAAAAACCCGGCGTCCTGGCAAACAATCCCGGGGTTGTGGTGGAAATTGTCAAAGCGATCTTTGAGGAAAAAGGGCATCGAATCATCTATGGCGCACCGCCTTGGTCACGAGCCATTTTTGAAACCCGCAAAGGCCACTATACCGGCATCTTAGCGGCGCTAAAAAACGACGCCCCTGATTTTATCTACCCGGAGGAGCCGGTTGGCACCAACCGGATGTGCTTTTATGTCAAGGCCACCAATCCCTGGCGGTATCAAGGGAAGGATTCCCTGGCGACCGTTGTTCTGGGAGTGGTTCAGGATTATGCCTATGACAACGGGCAGGTTGACGAGTACATCAAGCAGAACCGCATCGCCCAAAACGGCCTGGTGCAGGCCGTGGCCTCAAAAACCGGACTGGCGCAGAATTTTAACAATCTTGAGCTCGGCCGGGTGACCGCCGTTCTCGACGAAGGTCGGGTGGTCGACTGGTACCTCAACCATAACAACCTGGCCGGGAAGTATCAGCAGGCCGGCTGCCTGGCGGAGGTCAAGATGTATGTCGGCTTCTCGCCCGCCCTGGAACAGTCTCCCCGTTACGCGACCGATTTTTCCCAGGGAATAAAAGCGTTACGACACTCGGGCAAGCTGCAGGCTATCCTGACCAAATACGGCCTCAAGGACTGGAAAAACCCGTAGCCCGATCCTGCCGGATGGGGCCAGTATCGTTGTCCTCCGACGGCGGACAAAATTCCCGCGTTCACCCTGGCATCCCCAGTCATTGTGCGCTCAATACAGCCGCAGCAACTTGTCCAGCTCCTCGGATTTCATGGTAAAGCTGTGCGCCTCGGCGGGAAAGGTCCGGTTTTCGACCTCGGCTTTATAGGCGGCCAGGGCAGCAGCTATGGGTTCGTTGATGCGGGTATACTGCTTGACAAATTTCGGAGTGAAACGGTCGTAGAGGCCCACCATATCATGAATCACCAGCACCTGGCCGTCGCATTTTGGACCGGCGCCGATGCCGATGGTGGGAATGGTGAGTTGCCCGGTGATGTGCTCGGCCAGCGGCGCGGGAATCGCTTCTAAGACTATCGAAAAACATCCAGCCGCCTCCAGGGCCAGGGCATCCTCGATCAGCTGCTGGGCCGCCTGGGCGCTCTTGCCCTGGACCTTGAAACCGCCGAGACTGGTGGCGGTCTGCGGCGTCAGGCCGATGTGCCCTTGCACCGGGATACCGGCACGGACCATGGCCTCCACCACCGGGGCCATGGTCACCCCGCCTTCGAGCTTGACCGCATCGGCCCGCCCTTCCTTAAGCATCCGGGTACCATTGTTGATCGCCGCTGGAATCGAGCTGTTGTATGAACCAAAAGGCAGGTCGGCAACCACCAGGGCCTGTTCGACCCCGCGGACCACCGCCTTGGTATGGTGGAGCATCTCCTCCATGGTCACCGAGACGGTATCCGGATACCCCAGCACCACCATTCCCAGACTGTCGCCCACCAGCACAATATCGATTCCCGCCGCATCCACCAACCGCGCCCAGGGATAGTCATAGGCGGTCATCACGGAAATAGGTGTCCCGTGCTTGCGATTTTTGATGTCCGGGATGGTCATTTTTTTCGGGGGCATGGTCTTCTCCTTGGCTCAATAGTGAACTGGGCAATACGCGTTACATCCGATAAACAGCACTGGCCTCCAGGGCCTTGATCATCTGGGTGAGCAGCAGATTCACCGGGGTGGGGACGCCGACCGACCGACCCTGGGCGACGATGGCGCCATTGATGACCTCGATCTCGGTGGGCGCCCCCCGAAGGATATCCTGGAGCATGGAGGAGTTGTTGCTCGCGGTCAGCGCGCAGACCTGACCGACCCGTTGCAACTGCTGATCATACTCCAGCTCGATGCCGCGGGCCCGGGCTACGGCCAAGGCCTCGACCACGGCCTGCTCCATGAGCAGTGCGCATTCCGGGACTTGCGCCAAGATACCATTGGGCACCCGCAGCAAAGCAGTCAGGGGGTTAATCCCTACATTGACAATCAATTTGGACCAGAGCAGACGGTCGACATCCTCAACCACCTGGGTATCAATGCCCGCCCGGTTGAACAGAGCGGCTATGGCAGCCACCCGAACGGATTGTCCGGGGCCTGCGGCCAGCACGGTCGGCCCGCTGCCGGCATGACGGACCTGCCCCGGCCCCAAAAGAGTAGCAGCCTGGGCGGTGATCCCGGCCGAAGCCCGGTCGGCCCCGACCACCGCAGCAATCCGCTCGAGATTGCCGAGCCCGTTTTGCAGGGTGAGCACCAACCCCTCCTCGGCCAGCAGAGGCAGGGCGACCTGGGCCGCCTGGCTGGTGGAACGGGCCTTGGTGCAGATCAGGACCAGATCGGCCCGTTGGCGGTACGCCTCGGGGTCAGCGATAACCCTGAGTGCACTGCGCGTCGCTTCCCCATCCATGGCAATAACCGTCAGCCCGTCCCGGGTGATGGCCGCTGCATGGTCAAGATTGGTGGTATAGAGGGTCACCCTTGCCTGCGGGGCGAGCAACGCCGCGAACAGCCCGCCCATGGCCCCGGCACCGATGATCAATATTTCCATCGTTCTTCTCCTTGCCGACCCGGCGGCAACGAATACGGGCGGCAACCAGTGGTCCGCCACGGGTCAACAGCACTGGCGACAGTTATATACCATCACCCAAAAAGATCAATGCCGAACCCTGGCCCGCCGACGAACCATGCAAGGATTTGCGCCCTGAAGCGCAACCGGGTAGAATCCGCCAGCAGCTGGAATGGCTGTCCCGCTGCCCATCCCTTTTTCCGGAGGAAAGACCATGCAACTTTTTATCTGGCGTCACAGCAAGCGCTTTTCGAGCTGGTCCATGCTTGAGGAACCCCACATCCACAAACAAAACTACCTGCAGGCCGAGGTCACCGTGCTGGCCGATTCCAAGGCCGAGGCCTTGCAATTACTGGAGCAGGACGGCCAGTGGAACGTCGAGGATCTGCTTCGGATCGAACCGGAGATTATCTCCGTGGAGGCCCCCCGCATTATCACCAGTCACGTCGCTTTTCAATAACCCGGAAAACCGGTCGGTGGCGGACGCATCTCTCTCCTGTTCCGCTATCGCCGACGGCCCCCTCAACCCGCATTTCCCCTGTGCATCGCCGGGAAAACGCGTTATGGTATTAATTCATTGTTTGAGGGTACAGGGTTGATGCGCCCCTGGGCACCGATTATTTCCGACGCTGCCCACCGGATCTGTTCGGGGACGGATAACTTGGAAAGGAGCTTCCCATGAAATCGTCGACAACCAACCTGATTGCCAAAAAGGTCGCCTGGTACGAAACTTCGGCCATTGTGTTCGTCATTGTGCTCTCCTGGCTCGACGAAATCCTCGACATCCCCTATGTCCTGCTCGGTGGCCCCGCCACCCCGATCAACTGGCGGGAATCCTTTTTCGAAAGCGTTATCATCGCCGTCGTCGGCGCGGCTATCATCCGTCATACCTACAAATTGCTCACCCGGGTGAGTTATCTGGAAAGTATCCTGCCAGCGTGCGCCTCTTGCAAGAAAATCAGGGTGGACCCGGAATTCTGGGAAGGAATTGAACAATTTATCGCAGAACGATCCAAGACCGAATTCACCCACGGTATCTGCCCGGACTGCATCCGTAAATACTACCCGGAAATGGCATCCAAGGGAAAAACGGCCACCGACGGCGCGGAATAAGCGCACCCGTTTCTCCACCATCCCTGGCCCAGACAACGGTGAGCCCCCTTCCCCATCAACAGAGCCCGCCTCCCCATGAACAAACTCCGTGCCCTGTGTATTGCCGAACGATTTGAGTTCGATGCCCTCTATGATCTCCTGAGCCGCCAGGTACATGCTGCCCGGATGCGTAACGTGATTATGCTCACACCCGACGAGGGCACCTTTGCCTTTATCTTCGATTACGGCGTCTGCGTGCTCTGCCGCTATGACTACGAAGCAGAGAAACGATTGCTCGACCTCCTCCTGAAATATGCAATCAACCCCCTGCCTTCTTTTATTGAAGAAGAATTAGACTACCAAAAAAGCGTCGGGGAAGGTGTCCGTATCCGCCATGACCTGATCGATCTCGACGATGTTTCCGAGTTGGTCTGCCTGTCCCTGGCCCATGCCCTGGCCCAATCCACCAAGCTCGCCTCCTTTGAGACCTCGATCGAGGAGACCATTCAAAAAACCAAATACATCCCCGAGGCTTTGGCGAAAAAAGGCTCGATTGCCATGTCCCGCACCCAATTGGCCAAGGAACGCGGCCGGGTCTATCTGGAAAAATCCCACATCATCCTCCAGTTCAATCTGCTGGATACCCCTGAATTTATTTGGGAATACCCCGAGCTGGAGAACTATTACCTGACGCTTTCGCGGTATCTGGAAATTGCCCCCAGGGCTTTGGTGCTTAGGCACCGGCTGGAAGTCATCCAGGAACTACTGGCGATGATGGCGGATGAACAGAAGCACAGCCATTCGAGCATGCTGGAGTGGATTATCATCATCCTGATCGCCATCGAAATCGTCCTCTTTTTCGTGAAATAGTCATCCGACCATGGCCTTGATATAGTTGTCATTTTCTGCAAGAGCCGTGAAAAAGACGGTGTGTGTTTCGTCACCCCCTGCTGAGATGATGCTGTTGGACATGGTTTGTTGCAATCGTTAGCGGAACTCTATCAAACAAGAAGATCGATTGTGGTCAGCTAAATTTACTACTGTCTTTCTTTAAACTTTCTAAATACCTTTTCACAACCACCTTACCAGGAGTATTTTCGTTTCGGGTATAAACCATGAAGTGGATGATTCCATGGACGGCCATGGCGATCAGCAGTCCCTCAAAAATGCCGACACCATAGACCAAACCACCACAAAGCGTCGCGAGAATGAGCGGATAACGACCATATTGGGTAACATGCACCAACCCGGCTACCATTTTATAGCCGGAAAACATCATAATCGCCGCCAGGGAAAATTTTGGTAAATACTGCAGATATTCTATATTTATGGTGAAAAATCCGACAACAAGCGCAATGAAGAGGAGCGAAAACTTGGTATAGGCTCCTGCCAATCTGTTGGTGGTACTTTTGGCAAGACCGTCGAGATTAGTCATGCCGCCAAAGAAGCTCGACCCCAGGTTGGCCACCCAAATAGCCAGCAAACTGTTGTTGCTGTCACATTTTCTTTCCAAGGGATCAATTTTTTCAATGGCGGCATTGCTCATCACCTGCTCGATCACATCGATCACAGCTAGCATCATGCAAAATGCCACCATGGTGAACAGGATGAGCGGACCGTCGATCTTCGGCAGAGGTAGTGCCAAACCAAGGCTGGTATCTTCAATGCGTAGCATGGGAACCGGCACAAAGTGGGCGAACACCGCACTGGAGATGATCAGGACAAAATAAGGTATGGCCGGTTGTTTTTCCTTGAATTTATTGAACAAAAAAACGAAGACGCCAAAGGCCAGGATGGAGATGAGCAGCATCTGTATCCGGGCCATAGTGAAGAAACTTCCCGTTTGCTCCAATTCTGGCGGCAACTCGTAGGTGAAAGTGAAGAATTTCAAGAAAATCTTCAACCCCACGCCCGCGAGCAACCCCTCGACGAGATAAACCGGCACCGCAACCAGCAGATATCTCTGCCAGTTGCACTTCCAGATAATGGCCTGCATCACGGCGGTTAAAAAAATGCAAAACGCCATATTCTGGATACCGAACGAATTGACCCCCATGGCCAGAACAGGCGCCAGCCCCGCTGCGACACCCGGACTGCCAATATAGTTCCCCGGTTTGATCCAGGCGAACATCCAACCGATCAGACTAGCAAAAACAACCGTCGCCAAGCCGACCTTGATGGGATAATCGGACATCATGGCTATTCCCACGGAAAGGGGAATAGCCATTGTTCCTGTGATTATGCCAGCTGCAGCATCACGGACGGCATATTGGGCTTGAAAGGCAGCTGATGGTGACCGGCCGACCGGGGTTGCTTCAACAAGTTCATTCGTATTTCCAGGCATTGTGTTTTGTTCCTCTCGTCATGGGGTCAAAAACCAAAACCTTATAGGCCACTGGGGCGGGCTTACGGCTGTGCCTTACAAGCTTCAACCCCCAATCGAAACGCCTTCATGTTGATATCGACATGTTGTTTTCTGGTTTTTTGCTCAATGGTGCGCTGGAGCAAGTCGACCGCCAAGGGTGTGCCGCCGCTGGAAGCCAAGGCTCCAAGCATCACCATGTTCAACGCAAGTGCTGAACCGGCCTGGAGGGCAAGCGCCGTGGCGTCGAGGGCGATCAGATGTTTCACCCGGCCGGCCATCGCAGCCATGATACCGTCAATGTCCGGATAACGGGCTTTGCCCAAGGCCACCGTGTAGGGCGGCACCGGTGCGGTGTTGGTGATAACGATGGTGTTGGCGTTGCACTTCCTGGCAGCGCGCAGGGTTTCCGAGGGTTCAAAGCCAAGCAGAACATCGGCATCGCCATCGGCGATACAGTAGCTTTCCCCCTCACCAAACAAGACCATGGACTCCACAACCCCACCCCGTTGCGCCATGCCGTGAAACTCCGACATGCGGACGGGTAGATGCATGCTCAATGCCGCCTCGCCCAGAACCCGGGACGCCGAAATATTGCCTTGGCCGCCGACCGCCACAATCATCAGTTTGCTGGTGTTCATTTTCCCTCCTTTTTGACAGGCACGATGGCATTCTCGGGGCAGAACTGCGCACAGAACGCGCATCCTTCGCACCTGTTGGCGTCGATAAAGACCTCTTCATCCTTGAGATAAATGGCCGGACAGGCCACCTTGGCAATACAATGGCGATGGTTGCGGCATTTATCCCTGTTGATGTGAAAGACTTTCTTCTTCTTGGAGGAAGGCAAGGTCCGGGTATGCAGGGGACAAGGGGCGCGGGCGATCAACACCGACACGCCTCGATACAGGGCAAGTTCCTGGATCGCCTCCAGGGTCTTGCGATAGGCAAAAGGATTCACCGTGATCACCTGCTGCACGCCCAGCCCCCTGACCGCTGCCTCAATAGATATCGGGTTCCGCGCCAGATTGAGGTGGCTCAGGTCAACTCCTGGATGCGGCTGATGACCGGTCATGGCGGTGGTGCCGTTATCCAGTATAACCAGGGTAAAATCGTGATTATTGTAGATCGCGTTGGCCAAGGGTGACAGGCCGCTATGGAAGAAGGTGGAGTCACCGATGAACGCCACCACCTTGCGCCCGGTGGCTCGGGCGAATCCGCCCGCTGTGCCGACGCCGGCTCCCATGGCGATAAGGAAATCGCCCATGTTGAGCGGCGGCAGCAAACCAAGGGTGTAACAGCCGATATCCGTGGGATAGATGGCCAGATCGCCGAACACCTCCCGGATGGCCACATAGGTGGCACGGTGCGGACAGCCGGCGCACAAATTGGGTAGTCGCGGCGGCGCCTCGGGCAGGTCGTCGGTCTGGATGGGTTGATAGGCTTGGAACGGGAGACCGAAGAATTCGGCAATGACCTGTTTCACCAGGGCCGGATTGAATTCATACAACCTTGAAAACAGTCCCTCGCCCTTTCCCTGCACCTCCAGGGTGAGCCCAACCTTTTGCGCACTGTTGCGCACCGCCTCCTCCAGGCAGGGTTCCCCTTCCTCGACGACCAGCACCTTCTCGCACCCTTCGAGAAAGGTCTGGGCCATCGTTTCCGGGAAGGGATGGGAAAAACCGACGCGCAGGATACGAAACGATTCGGCTTCCCCGAGTTCCCGGATGGCGTCGCTGACATAGCCGTAACTGACCCCATTGCACACCACACCCCATCTGCCCGTGCCCTCTATCCGGTTCCACATGCTCCGGTTGGACCGCTCGGCGGCCCGATCGTACTTTTCGAGCAGTTTGGGGTGGAGGTTGCGGGAAACCGCCGGAATGCAGACATAGGCAAAGGGGTTTTTTTCAAAAAAACCTTGCGTTAGCCGTTGCTGCATAGCGCCCAGGGTCACGGTGCTGCTGGAGTGGTTGATGCGAGTGGTGGTGCGCAAGAGCACGGGGAGCTTGAGTTCTGCCGACAAGGCAAAGGCATAGACCGTCAACTCCTTGGCTTCGGCCACGGTGGAGGGTTCAAGCATGGGCAGGCCGCTGAGTTTTGCATAATAGCGGGAATCCTGCTCGTTCTGACTCGAGAACATGTAGGGATCGTCGGCGATCACCACGACCATTGCCCCGACAATGCCCGTGTAGGCCAGAGTCATCAGGGCGTCGGCGGCGACATTGACCCCCACATGCTTCATGGTGACCATGGTTTTCAAACCGCACATGGCTGCGCCGGCTGCGATTTCCAGGGCAACCTTTTCATTGACGCTGTATTCAAAATACAGGTCCGTTTCCATGGAAATCTGAAAGAACTGCAGGGCGATTTCAGACGATGGCGTTCCCGGGTAGGCCGCGGTAAAGGCTACCCCAGCCTCAAGCGCCCCGCGCGCGATGGCTTCGTTCCCCAGCATGAGCATCTGATCGCCAGGGCGATCAACCAATAACGGGTGCATTCTTCTCTCCTATCCAATCAGTTATCTGCTTTGTCATTCAACACTTGCTCAGGTTATACGGTGCTCGCCTGCACCTCGGCATCCGCTGCCTCCACCTCGGCGCGCATGTTTGCCCTGTACGCCTTGAGCGCTTCACCTAGCCGCGGATCTGACAGGGCCAGGATAGCGAGCGCCAGCAAGGCGGCATTTTTGGCACCGGCCTTGCCAATGGCCGTGGTTCCCACCGGTATGCCGGCGGGCATTTGGACCATGGACAGCAGGGAATCAAGTCCACCGAGATCCGATGTGGTCATGGGAACTCCCAGAACAGGCAGTGTGGTCATGGCCGCGAGCACCCCGGCAAGATGGGCTGCCTTGCCGGCGGCTGCGATGATAACTTTCAGTCCTTGCTCCTCGGCACCGACGGCAAACGCATACGCGCGGTCGGGAGTGCGGTGGGCCGAAATGACCCTCACCTCGTGCGGCACATTGAATTCGACCAGTACCTTCTTGCACTCCTTCATGATTTCGAAATCGGATTTACTTCCCATGACGATCGCCACAACAGGTGGCTGGATGGGGGTTGCTGTTTGACTCATCTGAATAAACTCCACGTAAAACAAATAGGTTACATAGCGGACTGCTTGAAATAACAACCGCTGACTCAAAAACGACCGAAAACCACTTCCGGATGTATTGTGCGTGCACGGTTGCCAAGGAAGTCGTGATCCATTTCCAGTCCAACTTTGGGGATGACCGCTTCCCCTGTACAAATGATTGAGATGCGGGCAATTTTGTTATTCTAGAAGGCGACTCACCGCTTCCCGGTACCTCTCTGTTGTTTTCCTGACTATCTCCTCTGGCAGTGGGGGCACAGGTGGCTGCTTGTTCCATCGCATCTGCACCAGGTAATCCCTCACAAATTGCTTGTCGAAGCTGGAGGGGACCGAGCCGGGTTGATAGTTGTCGGCCGGCCAGAAACGAGAGGAATCCGGGGTGAACAACTCGTCGATAACCGTCAGCTCACCATCGATCAAACCAAATTCAAACTTGAAATCGGCAATGATGAGGCCACGCTGAAGGGCAAAGGCAGAAGCAAAGCCATACAGTTGCAAACTGATGTCTCGCACCTTTTCCAGTAAGGGCAGGCCGATCAGGTTTGCGGCCTGTTCGAAGGTGATGTTTTCATCATGCGCACCGGCCGCCGCTTTGGTGGAAGGGGTGAAGATCGGCTGGGGCAGTCGATCGGCCTCCACCAATCCCTTGGGGAGGGTGATGCCGCACACCCCACCGGTGCGGCAATAATCCACCCATCCCGAGCCCACAATGTAGCCGCGAACAATGGCTTCTATGGGCAAGGGTTCGGCTTTTTTCACCAGGATCGATCTGTTGGCCAATTCCTCTCGGCGCCACCGATCGGCATCAATCCAGCCGTCCAGCGATGGCGTCGTGCTGACCACGTGGTTGGCGACCAGGTCGCTGGTCTGTTCAAACCAGAAATTCGACAAGCGAGTGAGTTGAGCCCCCTTTTCCGGGATCAGGTTCGGGAGGACGTGATCGAACGCCGAAATGCGATCAGAGGCGACGATCAACAGGTGTCGTCCGTCATCAAGTCCATGCAGATCACGAACCTTGCCTTGTCGCAAAAACGAAAATTTGGCAGGCAGTTGCATGATTGCTCCTTGCTTAAAAGGTAAAAAAAAAGGCCGTCATCGGTTAATGAAAACCGATGACGGCCTGTTATTTCTTGCACACTCTCGCTTTTCGGCGCAGAGCCCGCTCAAACTCTCAGACATACTTTGGTGACACCCCCCTCGAGAAAAATGCAGTTGCCTGCCGTTTTCCCGATTGGTTTACGCCTCATTACTTTATACAGTTTTGCCTGTCAAGGATATTATTCCTCCTCACCGAATGCGGCAAGACAGGGAAGATCAGAATGCATGTTATGCACTTACTGGGGAAATTGGATATAGAGGACGGGGGTTGCAAGCGAGAAAAGAATGACCTTCTCGCCAGTGACCGTACTGATGTCGGTATGAAAACTCACAATCTTGGTATCGAGAATGTCTTCGATGACAGATTCCAGCAAATACCGTCCTTGTTCGAGCAGCGCAATCCTGACACGCTTGATCAATTCACGCCCTTCTCTGTGCCCGGACGCCTGGGCCAGATTCATCTCAGCCTGAGTCAGGACACTCTTCAAACGAACCAGCACGATGCTGTCGAGGATATAGGCCTTGATCTCCAGCGGTCCTCGCCCCATGTACTCTTTTTCAAACTTAGTCACCGCTTCGCAGATTTGAGCCTCGATCTGCCCTTTGGTCCTGTTCATCGTATTCATCCGTATCATTTGAAAAGTGAATCTTTAAATCGTACCATCAGCCTTGAGCCGGTGTGTTCGCCAAGTTCCGATGGCTGCGGATGGTTCCCGGAGTCTGTGTCTACTTGGAGTAATCCCAAACTGGAGGTAGGCGCCCCAATGCTCATAGATCAGGTCCACCGCCATTTGCCGCTGGTGTCCAATCTGTTCAGCTACCTTTGCCGGTGCGTGTTCGGGCCAAAGAGCGAATCCATTTTTCCAGGGAGATGATCGGAAAAATGGCAAAGCTAGCAGCCGCTGTCAGGCCGAGGTCCTTCAAGGAAAGAGGTGCGGTCTGGAACACAGTCTGGAAAAAGGGCAGATAGACGAACATGGCCTGCAGGGCAAGGATGACGCCAATGCCCCAAAAGACCGTGGGATTGCTGAACCAGCCGATTTTAAATATATTGTCCTTCAGCGACCGGCAGTGGATCATGTAGAAAATCTGGAAGAAGATCACGAAGGTAACGGCGATGGTCTGAGCCTTGGCCAGGGCTAGATCGGGAGAAACCGCCGCTGCCAGGGTCTGCCAGTACTCCATGTTGAAGAGGGTGATGGTGCCGCCGGTCATTAGGATGGAAACCGCCACCACCCGAAAGGCCACAAAGCTGTTGAACAGTGGTGCATCGGGTTTGCGAGGCGGCCGACGCATGATATCCGGCTCCTTGACCTCGAAGGCCAGCGGCAGGGCCAGGGCCACGGCCGCCACCAGGTTGATCCACAGCAGTTGAGTGGGGAGCATGGGCAGAAGCAGCACCTTGGTCACCGGATCGAAGGGAAAGAACATGATGCCATAGATGAGGATCAGGGCCAGCCCCAGGTTGGTGGGCAGGAGAAAGGCGAGTGACTTGATCAGGTTGTCGTAGACCCGCCGTCCTTCCTCAACGGCAGCGCTGATGCTGGCGAAATTGTCGTCGGCGAGCACGATGTCTGCCGATTCCTTGGATACTGCGGTGCCGGTGATGCCCATGGCCACGCCGATGTTGGACTGTTTGAGCGAGGGTGCATCGTTGACACCATCGCCGGTCATGGCCACGACATGGTTATCCCCCTGCAGGGCCTTGACCAGACGCAGTTTGTGTTCCGGTGCCACTCGGGCAAAGATGTTGGTGGTCCGCACCGTTTCCTGCAACGCGGCATCTTCCATGCTCGCCAGTTCCACGCCGGTGACGGCCAGGCCATTGTCGGTAAGCTTGAGATCCGTACCGATGGCCAGCGCTGTGGTGCGATGATCGCCGGTGATCATCTTGACCACGATCCCGGCCCGGTGACAGGCGGCGATGGCCTCCATGGCCTCGGTGCGTGGCGGGTCGATCATACCGATCAGACCAAGAAAATCAAAGCCGTCGGCCACAGCGGAATCGGGCAGTTGGTCGGCAGCCGTCTCCCAGGGTTTGGAGGCCAAAGCCAGCACCCGCATGCCATTGGCTCCCATCCGGGCCATGGCGGTCATCACCTGTTGGTGCAGGCTTTCATCCGCCGCCTGACGACAGCGTTTCCATACCACCTCCGGCGCGCCCTTGAGCACCACCATCGTCGGCTCACCGCCGTGGAGCGTGGCCATGTACTGAAGCTCCGAGGCAAAGGGAATCGCATCCAGGCGAGGATATTGGTTACTGACCGCCTCGGCCCAGAGGTCTGCCTTGGCAGCGGCTACCAGCAGGGCTGCTTCGGTGGGGTCGCCGGTGATAATCCATTGGCCATTGTCCTGACGCAGGCTGGCATCGTTGCACAACACCGACTTGACCAGCAGGTCACGCATGGCCGCAGGCAGTTCAGTTACCGGCTGGCCATCAATCGAAAAGCTCCCCACCGGGTCATAGCCGATACCGCTGATCCGGCAGACACCCGAGCCGGTCATCAGTTCGGTGACCGTCATCTCGTTGCAGGTCAGGGTGCCGGTTTTATCGGAACAGATGACCGTAGTCGACCCCAGGGTCTCCACCGCAGGCAGGCGGCGGATGATGGCATTGCGCCTTGCCATGCGCTGCACACCGATGGCCAGGGCAATGGTCACAACCGCCGGCAAGCCCTCGGGAATAGCACCGACCGCTAGGGCAATGGCGAAAACAAGGGTATCCTTGAGGGCGGTGCCGAGCGGAATGGAGATATCCAGAGCCCGCTTGACGCCGACTGCCAGGATGACCACCGAGATGATGACGATGCCGATGGTGATCCAGGTGCTGACCTCGGCCAGTTTTTTAGTGAGAGGGGTATCAAGGCTGACCGCGCTGTCGAGCATATCGGAAATTCGGCCCAACTCGGTGGCCATGCCAGTGCCGGTTACCACCGCTGTGGCCGTGCCCGAAGTCACCAGGGTACCGCTGTAGACCATGCAGGTTCGGTCGCCCAACACCGCATCGGCAACAGCCGGAATCACCGATTTCTCCACCGGTACCGATTCGCCGGTGAGGGCGGCCTCTTCAACCTGTAGGTTTCTCAGGGTGACGATGCGCATATCGGCAGGAACGCTGTCGCCTGCGGCCAGCAGCACCACATCGCCGGGCACCAGTTCAACCGCCGGCGCCATCACGCTCCTGCCGTCGCGAATCACCATCGCGTTCTGCGGCACCATGCCCGACAGGGCCTCGATCGCCCGCCCGGCCTTGAACTCCTGGATAAAGCCGATCACCGCATTGATCAGCACCACCGAGAGGACAACCAGTCCGTCGGTTACCTTGCCGAGCAGAATGGCCACCGCGGCCGATCCCAACAATACCCAGATCAGGGGGTTGTTGATCTGCCGCCAGAGGAGCTGGAGTACACTGTCTGTTGGTTTTTTGGTGATCTGGTTGGGACCATGGAGCCGCAGCCGTTCTTGGACCTGTTCGCTGCTCAGGCCGGTCTCGCTGCTGGCAGTCGCTTGAAAAACCGCCTCTGCAGCCATAGTGTGCCAGGCGGTAGCCTGGGGAGCGTTCGAAAGTTTGGTGTTCATGTGGTTCCTGAGGGACAATGCTATGGATTATGGAAGCTGACAACGGCCATTCTATAAGCCTCTACCGGCTGCGCAAGCAACAAAAAACAACCCCCTGTTTGAATGGATGTACGCCATGGTCAAACAGGACCGCCGACATTGGCACGCAAACATCACGCCAGCGATTCAGTAGTTTGGCTACATCCACCAGTCGATTTCTGGCTCATTATAGATCGGTGGTAGACTATCCTAAGCCCGGTGATTGTTTTGTTTTTTTCGCTTGTGTGTTTAGGAGCGTAGAGAAGGAACCTAAACACTAGAAATTAGTACACGCTCAACGCTGGATGTAAATATTATGGATCATAATATTGAATATCAGAAGAAACCACCTCGTTTATTCGCTCCAGGGCTGTCACATCATTATTAGCAGTGAAAATAGTAAAGCGGACCCAACTTGAATTGACAAAACGATAAAGTTCATACAGATTACCACCGAGGTGTAGCAATTCCCAATCTAACCAAGTGCGAACAATTCGCTCTTTCAAAAGTGTATTCATTTCTTATTCTCTCATTTTTACCTATAGCGGTGCCCTTACAACAGGTCGTATAAAATACCTAAAAATTATTTTCTTGTTCAACCTGTTTCTTAATCCCAACAGCAATATCACCTTGGCAACATTCGTGCCAAAGTTCAATTATCGCTGCAGGCCCATCCTCTGAAAACAAATGAGCCAAGCCCCGGTCGAGCGATGAGTGTTTGATGGAAGAAATTGCGGCGCAGCATCTCCGCTAATATGTCATTTTTTCATGGCTCCCTCAAACACCACTTTTGATCATATCTTTTGTCACTTGTCCAATCACATGAGGAACATTCTAAAAAGTAATTCCTCATAAAAGCTTTAGTGGCAATTTCTTCATTAACATGAATATAGCCCCCGCAACATGGGCGCACCTCCGAAGCGATACTGTCGGACAGGTGCCGATACCACCCCTTCTTTACCGAGGGGGAAAAAGCCGCCTCATCTTTTAAGTTCTCCTTCTGTTGGCAGCTTGTTGCTTCCAAATGGGTGTTCTCCGACATTGGGTTTGAGTGGTATTATTCAAAGCTGATTGACAACAATCGATTTCCGGGACACTGTTTCAACCGCTAGCGTTGCTTTTTCGCAAAGTTGGACTTCATACCCCAAATAAAAGAAGTTACTTTTCTCTACAGTGATACGTTAACGCTCCGCCCGTCTGTCTTCCTCTTTGCTGAGTTCATCATAGATCTGGTGCAGATGGACCGGCGCGGCCTTTCGCCGCAAGCGGAGATTGAGCATCTCCACCATAAGAGAGAATGCCATAGCAAAATAGAGATATCCCTTGGGCACCTCGTGCCCCGTCCCTTCAGCCACTAAAGCGACACCGACGAGAATGAGAAAAGCCAACGCCAGCATCTTCACGGTCGGGTGCTTTTCGACAAAATCACCAATCGGTCTGGCAGCAAACATCATCACGGCGATGGCGATGACAATAGCTGCAACCATCACCGAAACATGTTCTGCTAGGCCAATGGCGGTGATAACCGAATCCAGCGAAAAAATAATGTCAATGACTGCTATCTGTACAATGATTAACGCTAATTGGTTGGCCATGTGTTTAGGACCTTGAATCTCCCCACCTCCCTCCAAGCTCCCATGAATTTCCATGACTGCTTTGTAAATCAAAAAGAGGCCTCCCAATAACAAAACCAAATCACGACCGGAAACCGAATGCCCCATCACTTCAAAGAGCGGATTAACAAGTCGCGCCAACCATGCAACCGATAAAAGCAGCAAGATGCGGGTTCCCATCGCGGCCAAGAGGCCAAACTGACGTGCAAATTCGCGCTGATGGACAGGTAGCTTTCTGACCAACAGGGTAATAAAGACGATGTTGTCAATTCCAAGCACAATTTCCAACACGGTCAGTGTCAGGAGAGAACTCCAAATATTAATGTCCCACAACCATTCCATGGCCATCTATTGATCCTTTTGCACGAGATGATATTAATCAGCGCCCAGGTGTTAATTGCATCGTTACCCCATCCCGTAACGAAGAACTATTGGTTCACACAGGCCAGCTTCAGGCTGCTTAAATTATTAGAAACAGGTTTCTCTATCCAAGCTTCTACATTCATGAGGCCTTTCACTGCATCCCAACAACCAGTCTTGGCAAGAGGGGGAAGTTTTCCAATTTCCGATTCGATCTTCAAAATCTTCTCCTGTACAATTGGGTCTGACCCAAGGTTCGCAACACTCTTGAAAGTTGCAAAACCTGCCCATACGACAAGAGCTCCTACCATTAAGGATCCGACAAGGCCAACACCTAAAAATATTTTGAACTTTCTTCTTAGCGGATGATTAGTCTTTAGCTTTCTCAGCAGTTCCAACATAATGATATGTTTCATATAGTTTTCCTATCTTTTCCTTGGGAAGGGTTATGGCGCCTACACAGTTCCGTGGGTTTTAAGTTAATTCCACAACTTGCTCTCGAAGGTCCCAACTTCAGTTTTTTTGCAGAGCGGTCACTGTCCACCCCTCATTGCTTACCATTTCCCACGCCGCCAATGAGCGATGCTTCACAAACGTTGGGATACTCCTGACAGATAAAGCGTGCGCAAATGACTTTTCCAGGGCACAATCAATTTGATTGCCCTACTCTGTTAAGTGTTCATTTTTTACTAATTCAGCGGACACCTCCCTGCGGTTAATTCGAATTGGTTTGTCGCGCTGTTTCGCGAGTTCGCGTCGTATTGAACGAACAAGTCTTTCAAAACTGGCTTGAAACACCTCAAAATAACTCACCCCTTCGCCCGTGATAGTGATTTCGCCCGCATGCCTAAGTTTTACAGAAACCACACACCGCTTGTCCATGCCCCCCTTGGGACCATTGACATCAGAGAAACGGACTCTAACTCGCATGGTGACAGCGCGATATCGCCCAAGGAGGTATTGCAGTTGACGCGAAACAATATTTTTTGATTCCTCATTGAAATCCGATGCACTCCAATTGACATCGACGCTCATAAATCCCTCCATTAATAATTTTGTTAAGGGAGAGCATACCAAGAGGTGTCAGTTTGAACAAATAGATAATAACAACACTATCGTTCGATAAAATCGAAATATAATATGGAATGGCTTAACTATCATCACCTTCATTACTTCTGGGTTGTGGCCAAGGAAGAGAGCATCACTAGGGCAGGAGAACGGCTCCGACTGGCTCCTTCCACTGTCAGCATGCAAATCAGCAAACTTGAAGAATCTCTAGGGGGCAAGCTCTTCCGACGGGTGGGCCGCCACCTAGAATTGACGGAACTGGGACGTGTGGTCTTTCGGTATGCGGACGAAATTTTTGCTTTGGGGTTGGAACTGGTCGATACGGTAAAAGGAAGGTCCGTCTCTGGACCGCTCCGGTTTGAGGTCGGTATCGTAGATGTGCTCCCCAAACTGATGGCAAGAAGAATTCTGGAGCCTGCCATGACTCTTCCTGAAGGACTGCGTCTTGTTTGTCACGAGGGAAAAGAGAAGCAACTCTTGGCGGAACTGGCCATTCATAGTTTGGATATCGTACTCACCGATACGCCGGTAAAGTCTGGCCTAAGTGTCAAGGCCTACAGCCACCTGTTGGGAGAATGCGGAGTAACCTTTTGTGCTGTGGAATCTCTCGCCAGTCCGCTGCGGCAGGGATTTCCACAGTCCTTGAACAATAAGCGCATGTTATTGCCTAGTCCAATGTCAGCACTTCGGGGAAGCCTGGATCAATGGTTCAACTCGCTTGGCATCCGGCCTGAAATTGTCGGAGAATTTGATGACCATGCCCTATTAAAAGTGTTCGGCCAGGCTGGGGACGGGATATTTACGGTACCGTCTATCATAGAACAGGAAGTATGCCAGCAACATAATGTCGCCATCATTGGTAGGTCAGATGCGGTTAGAGAGCGCTTTTATGCGATCTCCGTGGAACGGATTATCAGACATCCTGCAGTTATGGCTATTTGGAATGCTGGTCGGGGGTTTGGTGAAATTGGAACGAAAAACAGTGCTGGTTAACTGTATCGCAGCTTGAAGACCTGGTTCAGGGAAATAGCCATTTTTATGGCGGTTTGGCCTGGCTGGTTTCAGGTTGACACGATATTTGTTATGTTATCCATTTAGAAAATAGCTGCCAGATGACAGTTTCGGTGCCAAGATTATTCCAAACACCATAGTTTCCAATAAACTTTATACCTCCTTGTTCATGGCGGCTGCGTCGTCACGATTAGGCTGGCTAGTGAAGTGTAGCACGAGAAAAACGAGAATTGACAATGAGGACCATGGGCATGTGGCAAGAGATATGGAATACAGTGCTGGCGGAATTCTCCGATATCCCAGATGTGACGCAAATTACACGCATCACGTTACGCCTTCTGGTTGCTGCGTCCCTTGGCGGCCTAATGGGATACGAGCGAGAACAGCGAGGTAAGAGTGCGGGGGTGCGAACGCATATGCTGGTTGCCATCGGGTCAGCACTCTTCGTCCTCATTCCCCTGCAAACCGGGACATCAACCGCAGATTTAACTCGGGTATTGCAGGGCTTGATCGCCGGTGTGGGGTTTCTTGGGGCCGGAACCATAATTTTGGGAACCAAACAAGTGGAGACTCGGGGGTTGACTACGGCGGCAGGCATATGGGTAACGGCAGCAATCGGCATGGCTGCAGGAATGGGGCGGGAATCGACCGCCGTCCTGAGCACTTTTGTATCCCTATTCGTCCTTTCTGTAGTTCCTTGGATCTACCGAGCTAAAAGAGAAAACAAAGAGGGAGGTGAGGGAGCAAAACGAAATTGTCTGTCTACCCCTGCGCTCAAGCGGGGCTGCGAAAAAACTCGTAGCCTCTTAGCTCTAGATTCGAAACAAGCACATGAAAAGAGGAGATAGCGATGAGATTGAAGGCAGAAGATGGTGGATGGAGTCCTTATCTGGCAGGAGCTTTGGTAGGGGTGTTAGCTATTGTTTCTGTGTATGCAACTACTCAATGGATGGGAAAGACTAATTACCTTGGCGCATCAACGACCTTTGTGCGCGCTGCGGGACTGCTTGAACGGACAGTCTTTCCGGATCGAGTCGCTGCCAACGAATATTTCACCAAGGAAAAAGTACGGGTGGATTGGCAGTTCATGCTCGTTCTCGGGATCTTTTTCGGAGCGTTGATCGCATCCACAACCGACAAGAGCTTCAAGCTGGAAAGTGTCCCGCCGACTTGGGAAGAACGGTTTGGCCCATCGATAGGGAAACGTGGTGCAGCCGCCTTCTTCGGTGGGATTGTTGCCATGCTCGGTGCCCGCATGGCAGATGGTTGTCCTAGCGGACACGGTCTCAGCGGCATGATGCAATTGTCGGTCAGCTCTTTTATTGCACTGGCCATGTTCTTCGGAACCGGTGTTATCGTTGCCGGACTTGTCTACAGGAGGAGAGCATCATGAGCTTCGATCAGATACTTGGGTTGATTACTGGGATATTGTTCGGATTTCTCCTGCAAAAGGGTCGCGTCCTGCGCTTTGATAAGCAGGTAGGGGCCATGCTCTTGAAAGACATGACGATCTTCAAATTCATGCTGTCAGCTATACTGGTCGGCATGGTTGGAATTCAGCTTCTTGCCAGTTTCGGCATCATTGCTTTGAGCCACAAGGCCATGAACATTGGAGCTGTCTTGGTTGGAGGCGCCCTTTTCGGCTGCGGCTGGGCGGTGATGGGTTTCTGTCCAGGCACATCTATAGGGGCTCTTGGCGAAGGGCGTTGGCATGCAGTTTTCGCTATTGCTGGCATGGTGGTGGGGGCAGCTGTCTACGCGGAGCTCTATCCTATTTTCAAATCCACTGTTTTAGTATGGAAGGACTATGGGAAAATCGGGGTGGTCGAAGTCTTGGGTATTTCTCCTTGGCTTATTATTCCTGTCTTCTTCGCTGGAATTATATGGATGTTTGTTTGGTTTGAGCGCAAAAATTTATAAAAATGAGGCAGGGTGTCCACTTAGCGCGAGTGGCTCCTAAATGTGGTGTGACCTTGTAACGATCTGGCGATACGCCAATACTCCTCCGGAGCGGCATCGGGTAAAATAAGGTATTGGCGAACCATTCAAGAAATTCTTGGTATGTGCAAGGTTAGTGTTCTCCCGCTACCGGCTGCGTGTTGGTTTACCACACCCACAGACACCCACTTAAAGAATTACGTTTTTGCATGAGATCACCGTCGATTTCAAGAAATGATTGTTATCTCATATATTTTTGACTCATGTAGCTTGTCAGATTGCAGCGAAATATTCAGCACATTCTGTCTTAACTATTAAACAAACGGGTATTCATTTAACGCAAGCAGCCCCTAGATATTGTGTTGCACCGAATGGCAACTGACGCCCCCCGACGGGGCCGATCGTCACAGTCTGTTTGCTCTGGGCTTTTTCAGCAACCCACCTGTATCTATCGGCATAGGCTTCCTGCTTGTGCTCCAGGTGTGCTTCATTTACCTGTAGCCGCTGCAGCGCTTTTCAACTCCGCGCCGCTTGTTGGTCGGGCCTGGATGTTCGCAATGGCGGTCGGGGCGATCGTGCTGCCAATAATATCGCTCGATAAATGATCAGAAATCGCAGAAGTTCAGACGCAACTACTCACACAAAGGAGAGACGATGATAGAAGCAATCAAGAAATTTGAGAGGGTCATTTTCATCTCTCTGCTCCTCATGATGTCTTTGGTTGTACTGCTCGCAACCATCGAACTGGGATGGATCATCATCAAAGATATTATCACCCCACCAATTTTCCTCCTCGAAATCAATGAGCTTTTCGAGATATTCGGTTTATTTATGCTGGTGCTTATCGGCGTCGAACTCTTGGAAACCATTGCCAAGACTTACTCCAGCAAAAACGTCAACCATGCGAAAATTGTCATGGCCGTTGCTATTATCGCCATTGCGCGTAAGGTCATCATTTTGGACGTCGAAAAATACTCCGGACAGGCTCTGGTAGGAATAGCGGCGATCATTCTGGCGCTCTCTCTTGGATATTTTTTGGTTCAACGAAAACCAGGAACAAAGAATTTCTTGGAAACAGATGAGGAATGAGGGCGGCCAGTGGAAAAATCACAGCGGAATGGTGCAATGCGAAGCCTCTGTGTTTTTTCCCTGAAGTAGTTTGGAAAAAGTGGAAATCAAACCTCGAGCCCATTTTTTCTGAAAGATTCTTTTCAGCAGTGTCCGGTTAAGAACTTGCAAGTGATTTACCCATCCTATTGCGGAACTTTTTGTCAACTCGTTGCCGTTGCCCACCAAGATCGGCCTACCACAACTGTCTAACACCGCACGCTCCCAACGACACATGCCAGGAGGTATGCTAGATTTATTTGCATATCCATTACAAACGACCCACCTCAATCAATATGGTTGCCCCAAAAAAAATTCCTCTTGCCTATATTTATCACATCTCCCTCCTCTCCATCTTTTTCCACCCATCGACCTTCAGCAACGAAAGAACGGTTACATATAACCATCGGTTACATATGACCTCTTTAGCGTGGAAGGCGACTGATTCGATATCAAGGCTTTTATCGTTAATTATCCATCAGTATCAATAATATGGATAACTCCAAGCGCAAGGCAGGAAAGTTGGCCCAGAGCTTGCTTATCATGCTTGGAACGATTCAGCTCTAAGGTTCTTATCAAACACTTGGATGACACCTCAACCCCATAAAATCATGTGATTTCAATCGGTAGGTGGGATTAAATATTAACTTCCATAAAGGAGAAATAGCATGAATACCTATCCAAGAGCATTTTCACATATTGGGATTTCCGTTCCCGATGTAGCGAAGGCAGTTGAATTTTGCAGAGAGGTTATGGGTTGGTATGTAATCATGAACCCAAGTGTAATCACGGAGTAGTCAGATACGCCGATAGAACAGATGTGTATTGATGTATTTGGTAGCGGTTGGGGTTCATTCAAAATTGCCCATATGTCCACCGGAAATAGAATTGGTATTGAAATTTTCGAGTTTCAGAATATCGAAAGGCCAAAAGACTTTGAGTATTGGAAGACCGGCACGTTTCACTTTGGCGTACAAGAACCGGATACTGAAGGGTTGGTAGCGAAAATTGTAGCTCATGGAGGAAAACAAAGAATGCGTATTCGAGAATATTACCCTGATAAAAAGCCATACAGAATGGCTTATGTAGAAGACCCACTTGACCTCATATTTATAATCTAATCAAATAGTTATGATCTTGCTTATTCGCAGGGTGCATATTGAAAATTAACAAAGCGCTACACCCTTCGAAGAGTTTTTCGTTAGGGATATAAGAAATCGAGGACGACCTCACTACTCCATCTCCAGCAGGGGGAGGCCCCCCAATTCTTCGAGGTCATTATGAATTGGGTACTATTGGTTGTTGCTGGACTGTTTGAAATGGGATGGGCTATCGGGCTCAAGTACACAGATGGCTTTACGCGTATATGGCCAACTATCGGTACCGTGTGCGCGATGATAATCAGTCTTGCTTTGCTCGGTTTTGCACTGAAATCGCTTCCAGTCGGAACCGCTTATGCTGTTTGGGTTGGTATCGGCGCCATTGGCACGGCAATACTGGGTATTGTCTTGTTTGATGAGCCGTTGAGCATAGCTCGACTGTTAAGCTTGGCCCTCATCTTTGCAGGCATCGTTGGCCTCAAGCTTACTACCCCTCAATAACTCCAATGATAGGAGAAAACATGTCTCTACCAATTTCAAACCTTCAAAGGAAAAAGTGAGGAAAAAGAAGGGCTAATTCATTTTTAGAGTGAAAAGAGAGTCCCTTCCACGGCCCTAGACCATGACCGGGCAAAAAAACCGACCAGCGTGTCATGTCCAACCCCTTAGGCAAACAAAAGGAGAGCTTTATGTACTACAGCAGCGGCAACTACGCAGCCTTCGCCCGCCCGCGCAAACCCAAGGGCGTGGAGAATAAAACAGCCTGGTTTGTTGGCTCGGGCCTGGCGGCACTGGCAGGCGCGGCCTTCTTGATCCGCGACGGCCAGATGCCGGGTAACCGGATCACCATCCTGGAGCAGCAACAATTGCCCGGTGGTGCGCTGGACGGCATCAAGGAGCCGCAAAAAAGTTTCGTGATTCGCGGCGGGCGCGAGATGGAAGAGCACTTCGAATGCCTGTGGGACCTGTACCGATCGATCCCGTCGCTGGAGATCGAGGGCGCCAGCGTGCTCGACGAGTTCTATTGGCTCGACAAGGACGATCCGAACTCCTCTTTGCAGCGTGCTACCGTGAATCGAGGCGAGGATGCGCATACCGACGGCCTGTTCACGCTCAGCGAGCAGGCGCAGAAGGAGATCGTCAAGCTCTTCCTCGCCACTCGCGAAGAGATGGAAAACAAGCGCATCAACGAGGTATTCGGGAAGGAGTTCCTGGACAGCAATTTTTGGCTGTACTGGCGCACGATGTTTGCTTTCGAGGAGTGGCACTCGGCACTGGAGATGAAGCGGTACCTGCACCGCTTCATCCACCAGATCAAAGGGATGCCGGACTTCTCCACGCTGAAGTTCACCAAGTACAACCAGTACGAATCGCTGGTACTGCCGCTGGTGAAGTGGCTGCTGGAACATGGCGTGGTGTTTGAGTACGGTACTGAGGTGACCGATGTCGATTTCAATATCGAACCCGGACGCAAACAGGCTACCCGCATCCACTGGTGCAGGGACGGCGTTGAAGGCGGAGTCGATCTCGGCCCAGACGACCTGGTATTCATGACCATCGGCTCGCTCACCGAGAACTCCGACAACGGTGACCACCACACACCGGCAAATCTCAATGTGGGGCCTGCACCGGCATGGGATCTATGGCGGCGCATCGCCGCAAAGGATCCGGCGTTCGGGCGCCCGGACGTGTTCGGCTCGCACATCCCCGAGACCAAATGGGAGTCGGCCACCGTCACCACGCTCGATCAGCGCATCCCAAAGTACATCCAGAAGATCGCCAAGCGTGATCCGTTCAGCGGCAAGGTGGTAACCGGCGGCATCGTGACCGCGAAGGACTCATCCTGGCTGCTCAGTTGGACGGTGAACCGGCAGCCGCACTTTAAACAACAGCCCAAGGACCAGATTGTGGTGTGGGTCTACTCGCTGTTTGTCGAACAACCCGGCGATTACGTGAAGAAGCCGATGCAGGACTGCAGCGGCGAGGAGATCACCCAGGAATGGCTTTACCACCTGGGCGTACCGGTCGAGGACATCACTGAACTGGCTGCAACCGGCGCGATGACCGTGCCAGTGATGATGCCGTACGTAACCGCCTTCTTCATGCCACGCCAGGCCGGTGATCGCCCGGACGTGGTGCCCGAGGGAGCTGTCAACTTCGCCTTCATTGGCCAGTTCGCGGAATCCAAGGAGCGTGACTGCATCTTCACCACCGAGTACTCCGTGCGAACGCCGATGGAGGCTGTCTATACACTGCTCGACGTCGAGCGCGGCGTGCCGGAGGTATTCAACTCCACCTACGACATCCGCATGCTCCTGTCCGCGACCGGCCGCCTGCGCGACGGCAAGGAGATCGACATCCCGGGGCCTGCGTTCGTGCGTAACCTGCTGATGAACAAGCTCGACAAGACCCAGATCGGCGCACTGTTGCGAGAATTCGGGCTTGTCACGGACGATTGACAACATTTCTTCGATGTCAGTCTTATTACTTTTTGTCGATAAGGTTTAAAGAGTAGAGGTGAACCAAAATGAAACATAGAGAAGCTTCCTCTGGTAACGTTTATCTCAATGGCCTTGGCTTAGGCTCCATTGCTGCTGCGATGTATCTGATCCAGAAGGCGGACTTTAATCCATCCAATATCCATATCTTTGAGCAAAAGGGTGACACGGATCTGCTTGGAGGAAGCTGTGATGCCGCAGAGATGACGGTTGACGACCAACCTGCATACTTTATGCAGGGCAGTCGCATGTTTGAAGACAAGGTATACCCCTGTACCAAAGAACTGTGGTCCATTATTCCCTACAACGATAATGAATCGTGTCTACAAGACCATCAGAAGAACCTTGACGAATGCAGAGTTCACACGGTCGTTCGCCTTCTGCATGAGAACGGCAAGAAGGACACCGGATATCAACTGGGTCTCAACACTGCTGAAAAATTGAAGATGGCAAAATTTCTAGCCACACCCGAGTCCTTGATTCCAGACGGTGCAAAGATTACGGACATCTTTGGAGAAGCCTTTTTCACCAGTAATTACTGGTACATGTGGCGGGCACTTTTTGCCTTCCAACCGTGGCATTCAGCGGTGGAAATGAAGCGCTACATGCACCTCTTTTTTCACGAAATGCCGAACATGAACACGATGGTTGCTCTGGAGCGTACTCGCTACACAAACTTCCATTCGTTTATCCTGCCCGCCCTGCGCTTCATGCAGAAGAAGGGCGTGAACTTCCACTACAACTGCAGGATCTCAGATGTAGACTTCAAGATCGACTCCGGCGGCAAGGAGAGGAGGATTGAGCGCATCCATCTCGAGACCGAGAGCGGCGAGCCCAAGCCCTCCATCGAGGTGCGCGACACCGACCTGGTCTTCTTGACCATCGGCTCCATGATCAGCAACGCCTCGTTCGGTGCCCACGACCGCCAGGTAGACAAGCCCGCCGCGGTCGGCAGCCAGAACCTTGGCGGAGCGTGGACGCTGTGGAAAAAGATTGCCGCCAAGCAGCCCGATTTCGGCCGCCCCGACCAGTTCCTGCGCGACATCTCGCAGTCCAAGATGATGACCTTCACCGTCACCTTCCGCGGAGGATTGTTCCAGCGCAAGTTCGAGTGGTTAGTGGAGCGCCAGATGGGTCGTCAGAGCCCGCTGCCCTTGACAGCCTCCCCCTGGATCTTGCACCTCCACACGTACCGCCAGCCCGTGTTCCCCGACCAGCCACGGGACACGTGCGTCATCTGGGTGACGGCGCTACGGGACAACAACATCGGCAAGTTCGTTAAAAAGACCATGCCCGAGTGTACCGGTCGCGAAATCCTGGAGGAACTGTTGGGTCACCTGCAGTTCGACCAGGACGAGGTGGAAAAAAACGAGATCCTCGACACTTCCACCTGCATCCCCTGCATGCTGCCCTACTGCATCAGTCAGTTCTTCAGTAGAGCCAAGGGAGACCGGCCTGAGGTGGTGCCGGCAGACTCAAAGAACTTCGCGTTCCTCGGGCAGTTTGTAGAGATTCCCAACGGAATCGTGTTCACCACGGAGTACAGCGTGCTGGGCGCGATCCTTGCGGTCAAAAAGTTCGTCAAGCCGTCGCTGGTGGTGCCGCCAATGTACTTCGGGCAGTACAACCCCCTCACGTGCATTTCAGTTGCGCGTGCTTTGTTCCGCTAGTTGGTCTCACGAGCCAGCTGGAGAATACCGACCCCGCAAACAAAACTGGCCACTCTCACCTCCAACGCTTTTACGACAGCAACCTGACGACTGCCGATAACGCCATTGGCAAGAATGTTAACCTCACAATCTCGGTCAACTGCTTACTCCTAACCACCACGATGACCAGACCCACCAATGCGCTTATTGCACCGAAGAGGTGGCTGATGCTGTAAAAACGTTCGCCTTGCCGGGCTTAGTAGTTCCCCCGGTTGACCTCTCTGAGGCGCTTGACCTGATCGATCTTCACGCCGCCATACTCTTTGCGCCAGCGGTAGTATGTTTGCTCCGTAACGCCAATATGGCGAGATGCAGTCTGCACTGTGTGCCCAGTGGCCAGCAGGAACTCTACTTCATGTATTTTGGAAATGATTTGTTCCGGCTGACAACCTCGTTTTGCTACAAAAATACCCCCTCATTTTTTCCCGCAAATCTAACATAATTTATGGATCTATTCTTAGGGGGCAGGTCACTGGCAACGCTGATCCTAGCTGGCATCTGGAAAAGGTTATATTTAGCCATCGGTTAGATGTAACCTTTTTCAGATTAGGAGACGAGGACATCCCCGACACGACTCATTGATTAATACTTAAAAAATTCAGCATGTTATACGGATCGCTATCTTGTGCAAAAAATCGGCCCGGAGATTGCTATTACTAAGTAACTATACCGGGAGCCATAAGAGCGAATAAATGAGAGATATAAAAGTCCAAGGGGAAACTCTGGCGGTTATTCTTGTTGGTTAGTACAGGAAAAAATCCATGCAACAAGTACCGTTTATTTTCAAGAGACTCACTTAATGGAATTGACGATCCTTCCCCAACCTGATGACACCAGCTGCGGGCCGACCTCATTACATGCCGTCTATCGCTACTTTAACCTCGAAGTAAAGCTCGCTCAGCTTATCGTTGATATAAGCTCTCTTGAGACCGGCGGCACTCTTGCAGTTCACCTCGGGATCGACGCATTGCAACGCGACATGGATGCCACCATCTATTCCTATAATCTGAAGATGTTCGATCCGACCTGGGCGGGTCTTACTCCCCCAGCCCTGATCAATAAGCTCGAACAGCAACAGGAGTTCAAAAAGAAGAAACTTTTTCTTCAAGCCAGCCAAGCCTATATCTCGTTTCTCCGCCAGGGTGGCCGAATCCTTTTCGATCAATTGAGCCCCGAGTTGCTTGAGAACATCCTGCAGCGTTCCATCCCCATACTGACAGGGCTTAGCGCCACCTTCCTCTATAATTCGATGCGGGAAATCACCAGGGGAAAACGTTCTCATTACGACGATATATCCGGAGAACCGGTTGGACATTTCGTGGTGTTGACCGACTACATGGCTGGCGACATGGTGCGCATCGCCGATCCGTACAGCGGCAACCCACTCTGTAATTCTCAATATTACACACTGCCGGTGCAACGGCTTATTAACGCTATCCACCTCGGCAGCATGACCTACGATGCCAACCTGCTGATTGTGCGACCGCCGAAGGAATGAAATGCAAAAGATCCTAATTGTCGACAATCCAGAAACCTGGAAGATCAAAGCAGCTAATCTGGCAATCATCTCCTCCTCTGAATACTTGACCAATCCGGACTGGGCCAAGGCTAAAAAACTCAGAATTTTCAATCTTTGCGCCTCCTACAGTTATCAGTCGAAGGGCTATTACGTGTCCTTGCTGGCCGAGGCGCGGGGGCACAAACCTATCCCGACAGTGCGCAACATCCTCGATGTGCAGAAACCCTTTGTGCTCAAGCTGATGTCAGAGGACTTCGACGTGATGATCCAGCAGAGTCTCAAGGACCTGCGCTCAAACGAGTTCACTCTCAGCGTTTATTTCGGCCGCAATATGGCCAAGAAATATGACGACATCAGTAACCTCCTGTATCGGACGTTTAGGGTCCCCTTCCTGCGTGTCAAATTTTCCCTTAACAGCCAATGGCACATCCAGAGTATCAAGATTATCTCGACCAAGGATATCCCCGAAAGCCATTTCCCCTTCGTCTTGCAGCGGGCCGAAGAGTATTTTTCCCTCAAGCGTTCTCCCGGTGGGAAGGGATCGTATCCGCCGCTTGATGCGGGTCATGGGCATCGAGT
>CAZJEX010000006.1:0-152685 GCA_964545155.1 uncultured Desulfobulbus sp.
TAACCGTCGGTCTGGACCACGCCCTGAAAGTCGCCGAGGAACTCCCTGGCAACATTGCCGGCCCGGGTGGGATGATACTGATAGATCAGGGCCGGTTTTTTGGGGTCGCCCCGTCGAAACAGCCACATATACGAGGTGGAAGTGGGTGCCCGACCAGGCTCGGCCAGCACCTGAACCGTGGTTTCGTCGATATTGATCACCCGGGCCTCCAGGATTTCGTCACAGATGAGGTTGACCAGGGGAACGCAGGCCTCGGCAGCCTTCATGGCCCAGTTACAGAGGGTGGCCCGGCCGATGTCCACCCCGAGACGATCAAACATTTTCTCCTGCCGGTAAAACGGCAGATGGTCGACAAATTTACCGGTCAGCACATGGGCCAAAAGCCCTGGGCTGGCGATGGATTTGGGGATGATCTGGGGGGCAGGCGGGGCGATCCGCACGGTCGGTCCGTTATCTTCCACGCCCTCGCAGGCCCGGCAGGCATATTTGGGCCGGATGTGGCGCAGAACCTGGATCTTGGCCGGAACGATGTCGAGCTGCTCGCTGACCTCTTCCCCGATCCGGCTCAACTGGCAGCCGCAGGCGCAGACCTTCTCTTCCTCGGGCAGGTCATGGACGATCTCCACCCGGGGCAGCTCCGGCGGTAGCGGCTTGCGGCCGGGCTTCTTGCGTTCATGGGCCTCCACGACCATCTTGGCCGGCTCGATATGCTCGGGCTCGGGCAGATCGAACAGCGGTAGCTGCACCGTGGATCCATCCGCAGGCAGCTTTTCGCTCCGCCGACCGAACAACAATTGGCGCAGGTGACGGATCTGTTCGAGCAGTACAGACACCTGCTTCTCATGCTGCTGGCACAAATCAACCACCAGCCGCTTGAGTTCGGCAGGGTCGTCCGGCACTATTTTGACGGAGGGGTTCATGCGGTTAATATATGTCACATATTACTGATTTTTCAATATTTTTGTTTATTTTTCAGCAGATTTTTTCGTAACGTATCGGTCTGTGCGCGGCCTGGTCGAGCGATAGGCCATCGAGCAGCCAAGCCAACTCCCTGGTCCCAATCGTCCGCACCTCTGACACGCTTTGGGGCCAACGGAACCGGTCACGCTCCAGCCGTTTATGCCACAGGCAGAAACCGTTGCGGTCCCAGTAGAGAATCTTGATCGTATCCCTTCTGCGGTTGCAGAAGCCGAACAAATGGCCGGACAACGGATCCAACTCCAGTCGCTCGGCCACCAGGATGGCCAGGGTGTCGATGGACTTGCGCATGTCGGTGACCCCGGTGGCCAGAAATACCCGCAGGTCGGTGGGCCAGGCCATCATCGCTGTCGCTCCAGTACGGTCAGGATTCTGCCCAGGGCAACCTGGTCAAAATCGGGCTCGATTTCGAGCATGGCCCCGGAGGCCAGGTGGAGACGGAGCGCGGCCTGCGGGCGACGCACCGGCAGCACAGAGCGGACCGGCACTTCAACCAGGGCGAGCAGTGGCTTGGATTTGATGTTTGCCCCATGCTTGCGCACCCAGTAGGTCAGGGCATGGTAGGAAAGATTGTGCCGCCGGCAATATTCGCTGCGGGAAAAGCCGCTCTCGGCCAAGGCCTTGACGTGAGCCTGCCAGAATCGGCGACCAGACTGCTGGGCGGCGTGAAGCGTGGTGTTCATAGCGTGACCTCCTTGGTTGTTCAAGTCGGCCGCAGTATGACACCGAATGATATGCGGGAAAAGATGGGGTTTAATTTACGGTTACTCAGCTTCCAACCGCTTCAAGAACCAATAGGGTCAGGTCTTGCAATCAAGCACATCTTGTGCTATTCATTTTGAATGAGGTGGTTGGGATGGATTACAAGACCGGACTTGCCCCCTTCTCCTACAATGCTTGATTTCAAGACCTGACCCTATGCCTCACCAGGGCCAGGGTCTGGTTGAGCGTGTCGCGGCTGGTGGTGGTTGTGCTAGAGAACAGCCCCTTGCTCTTGCTCCGATGCGCCTCGTCGTAATATGAAAAAGCCTCGCCGGTGGTCAGGTTGATAGTATTGCCCGCCGTGGCCACCAACGCGCCCAACTCGCTGGTGACGTTGGCCGCCTTGAGGTTGAGATCGTTGCCCGCGTTCAGCCGCAGGTCGCCCACGGTCCGGACGGCGGTGCCGATGTCGGTGTGGCTCGCCTCCTTACGGAAGTTGCTGCTGTCCCAGACAATGGCCTCTTGGAACGACTCGCGCACCGTATCCAGATTGAGGTTGTGGCCCGCGCTCAGCACGGTGGCGCCCGTGCCCTGGCTCGCCACCACCGCGCCGGTCAGGGTGAGGTCGCGGCCGCGATCAGGTTGCCGCTTCCGCCGGTGAGGTACAGCCCGGCCACCCGGTCGAGGTTGGTGCGGCTGCTCTGGCTGGTGGCGCTGGAGCTGGTGGTGGTGGTGACGTTGAGATCCCGGCCGGCGATGGCGCTCAGGCTGTTGGTCGCGGTGATGGTGCCCTGCACGGCGACCGGAGGAAAACTAGGCTCCGCCCCCTCGATTTTCTCCCGGTGAAAAAAACTGGGCTCCGTCCCCAGTTTTCCGAAAAAGGTGCTTTTAACCTTGATTTTAGCTGTATTTTTAGATGTTTTGACACAACTACAGCTGGTTATTATTGCCCGACCCAGGTTGGGTCGTCAGCATTTCGGCGATTTTGCTGTGGCTGGCGTCCGATCATTGTGGCAAGTGCAACTTGCTTGCATCATCAACCTTGATAAACTTTTTATTTTTAAACAAATAGGATGTGGTAGTTTTTGTCTCTGTTAGTTTGTCTTCACTTGGCCCCTGTTTCGTTACCACCTCTTCAACTAAATCATCAACGCCATCTCCGTCTAAATCAACAAATTTCCATGAAACATTTTGAACTTTACACTCACCACAATCCCCTCCTGGCCCACAACAACCTAAATTATTATAAAAGTCTGCCTGATGAAGAATTATTGGCTCAAAACCGTTGAATTGGGCAAGGTAATAATGATCTTCGCTTGTCCCGTTCATGAGAGCAAAACCGGATAACTCGACTTCTGATACACCATCATGGTCAAAATCATATATGCTTTTAATTTTGTCGAAAAAACAAAATTCTCCTCTTTCCGCTAGCTCTCTTGCTTGTTTTTTAGTCGGCCTAACCATTATTACAGAAGATTCCTCAGAGAATCCCCTGCCAGCCGTGACCTTTCTGACCTCAAAAAGAAAAGCCATTTCTTTATTACGCAAGAATACCTCCGTAACACTATTATTATCAACTGATTTTATTGAATAAATATAATTATCACCAAACCATCTTGCAATATTATTGCTTGAATGAATTTTATAATTTTTACCATTCACTGCATATGGAAAAAATGTTAACAATAAAATTGTGATTATTATATATTTATTCATAACTGATAATCATTTAAGATTTACGATAATTTTATTAATTAATGAATTATACAAGTTACCTTGAAGTTAAAAATTTACCTGAATATCACTTTCTCGATTCAAATCTATTAGTTGAATAATCTCCGCTGTCGACTCGTTGCTTGTACTCAGTATACATAGAATTCACCTTGTGATTTTTAATAAAATCAACAAATTCTCTAGCTGTCATTGTACCAGCTTGTGGTTTCAAACCATCAGGAAGATTCCCAGCAATGCTTCTTTCACCTACCAGATCGGCTGCTTTTTTATCTGGATTCATGAGTAGTTTTTTAGCGCCACCTTCACCTTGTTGAAAGCTTAAGTAAGCCAAATAAAATTCAGGAGTTTGAGTAAATTCACTTAGTTTTTCAATGTCATTTGTCACCTTACTCATTGCAGCTTCAAATGATTTTTCCGGATCTGTCCTGTCAGATAATCCATATGCTTTTGCTGTAGGTTTGTCAAATTGAACCAATCCTCTCCCGTTATCAGGGTCTGATGTGCCAGTGGTTTCTATATCTATAAGCGTCAACACCAGAGGGGCTGGTTCAAGTCCGGTTTTTTTGGCCAATGCATTCAACTGATCAACAGCTTTATTATGCGCTGCAATATCTTCGGCTGTTTTTCCTTCTGGTATCGCATCACCTTCCCACTTATTGGTTAAGTTGCGATTATTATCGGAATCCAATTTTTGAAGATCCTCAACCTTTTCGCGAGCAGCTTGCCGCTCATCTTCACTTGCTTTCTTTGCCGCGGCTAGCTTTTTTGCCTCACTCAACTCTTTCCATTGTTTCATCTTGAGATAGTTATTTTCCACCTCGTTAAACGCTGCAGCTGCCCCGGCTGTCGCCCCGGCTGTCGCCCCGACAGAGCCTCCCGTGGCCATGCCGGCCGCCGCTCCGGTCGCCGTGCTTGCCAGACCTATGAGGGCGTCGGCCAGGGGCCCGGCGATGCCGGCTTTGGTTAATTGCTCGTCAACGGCGGACGCTGATAGAGTGCCTGCCGCTGCACCGGCGGCACCGCTTGCGCCGCCGGTCAGCCCGCCAATAACGGTATGCGCCAACAGACGGGATGGCCCATTTTCATCCCATTGCTCTTCCAATGCCTTCGCTTGCTGCTCCAGCTCGACCTTCCGAGGATCGCCTTCAGGTAAGCGCTCGGCTTGTTTATACAACGCATCGGCCTTCTTCAACTGACTTATGGCGTAACCCCCCACCGCCTTGCTCGCCAGTTGCCCGAACTGCTGCGTAATCGCCACCTGGGCATTAATCTCCTTCTGCACCTTGTCGGCATCGAAGATCGGTTTGACCCCGGTTTCCGCATCGCCGGTGCGCACCTCTTTGTTGCCCGCAATTCCGCTGATGCCGCTTTTAGTGGTGCTTTCGGCGCTGCCGCTGTCCTGGCCCACCCCCGCGCTGGTGCCCAGCGGGGTCAGCTTGCCGCCGGGGCTCCAGCCGGAGCCGACGTTGACGCCGGCGCCTTTGCCCTCATACTCCGCCTTGTTTTCGATGTCGCTGGTGCTCAGGCCGGAGGTGGTGAAGCGGTTCTTCCCCTCCGCCACCGCCTGGTCCGCGGAGGCGATCACCGCGCCCTTGAGGTCGGTATGGCCTTTAACCGCAACATCAAACCCTTCGTCCCCGGCCTTGATCCCCGACTGCTCGCCGACGCTCTGGAAGTTGCTGTTGATCGTGCTCTTGGAGGCGCTGACGCTGCCGCTCATCCGGCCGGAGCCCACCGAAACGCTACCGCCCAGGCTCTGCTGCTTGGAGGCGTAGGTGCTGGTATCCTGCAGACTTTCGATGTTGAGGGCGCCGCCGACATCGGCTGTGAGCCGGCGGCCCGCGGCCACCGCGCCCCGGAGGGTGGTGTCGCCGCCGGAGTGCAGGGTCAGTTGGTTGCCCGCCTCGACGTGGGTGTTGGTGTAGTAGATATCGCTACCGTCGGCCTTGCCCCGGCCGCCGCTGGCCCCGGCGTTAAGCAGCAACCCGTCGCTGCCGTAGCTGATGCCGATACTGCCGCTGCTGTTTTTGTTGGTGCTGTGCTGGTCAGCCTGGTTTTGGGCGGCCAGGAGTTGGATCTCGTCGTCGGCCAGGAGATTGACGTTACGGCCTCCGGTGATGGTGCTGCCCTGGACGGTCAGATCGCTGTCCGCTCCGGCCCCGGTGGCCCGGATGCGGACATCACCCCCTGCGGCCAAGGTGGAGCCGGCGGCGCTGTCGCTGGTCTGGGTGGTCTTGGACCGGCTGCTGCTGGTGCCGAAGCTGACGCTGACATTGACCCCGCCCATCCGTTCCGCCGTGGTGGCGTCGCGGCCCTCGATCGGCTTGCCGTCGTCACCAATTTTGGTAGGGACCTGGTTCTCCTTGCCGTTGATGGTGGTGCCTTGCCCGGTTTCGACCGCATCCAAGGTGTTGTTCGCCGCAAGCCCGGTGCTGGCCGCTGCCAGGGCCCGCATCCGGGTGTCTTTGGTGTCCTGGGCGGCCGACCACATCTGCTGCCCGGTCTGCACCGCGCTGAGCACCGGGTTGGTCACCCCGAGAGTGACGCCGCTCTGCTTGGTCTTGGTCTCAATGCTGGCCTTGCTGGTCTCGCGGGCCTCCATGATGTTCACCCGCTGGGCCTCGATGTCGATATCGCCCACCGGGGCCACCACATTGCTGCCCACCTGGGTGTAGTTCCGGCCCGCCTGGATGCGGACATCGCCCTCAATGCTGCCGATGGTGCTGGCCGAGGCCGTGGTCCGCCCGCCCTGCTGGTCGGTGGATTGCTGCCGGCTGCCGATGGTGAACCCGACCCCGCCCGAGCTCAGCAGCCCGGATTTCTTCTCCGACCAGAAATGACTTTCGGTCGAGCGGTTGGTGGCCGCAAGGATGTTGATATCCTGGCCAGCAATCAAGGTGGTGCCCTCGGTGCTGACGATGTTACCGCCCCGGACGTTGAGATCCCGGCCGGCGAACACCGTGGCGGTCTCGCCGGACAGGGTGGTCCCCAGGGCCTGGGTCTGGTTGAGGGTGTCACGGGTGGCGGTGGTAGTGCTGGAAAGGAAGCCCTTGCTCTTGCTCCGATGCGCCTCGTCGTAATATGAAAAAGCCTCGCCGGTGGTCAGGTTGATAGTATTGCCCGCCGTGGCCACCAACGCGCCCAACTCGCTGGTGACGTTGGCCGCCTTGAGGTTGAGATCGTTGCCCGCGTTCAGCCGCAGGTCGCCCACGGTCCGGACGGCGGTGCCGATGTCGGTGTGGCTCGCCTCCTTACGGAAGTTGCTGCTGTCCCAGACAATGGCCTCTTGGAACGACTCGCGCACCGTATCCAGATTGAGGTTGTGGCCCGCGCTCAGCACGGTGGCGCCCGTGCCCTGGTTCGCCACCACCGCGCCGGTCAGGGTGAGGTCGCGCCCGGCCGCGGCGACAAGGTTGCCGCTGCCGCCGGTGAGGTACAGCCCCGCCACCCGGTCGATGTTGGTGCGGCTGCTCTGGGCGGTGGCGCTGGACCTGGTAGTGGTGGTGACCTTGAGATCCCGGCCGGCGATGGCCCTCAGGCTGCCCGTCGCCGTGATGGTCCCGCCGAGGTTGGTGAGGTCGGTGCGCGCTTGGACCGCAACATCGTTGCCCTGAATGCGGCCGCCCAGGTTCTGGACGTTCTCCGCAGTCAGGGCCACCGCCTTACGCCCGGCGATGGTGCCGGAGTTGCTCAGGTCGCCGGAGAGCCTGAGGTTGATGCTGTCACCGGCGATCAAGGCCCCGGAGGCCTGAAGGTCACCGTCCTGCATCCGCACATACACCTGTGGCGCCAGCACTTGGATCGTGCTGCCGTCGGCCAGGGTGACACTCTGCGCCACCAGCCAGACGATGTCGCTGGTCAACTGCGCCATCTGGGCCGCGCTCAGGGCGACGCCCGGACACAGGTTGGCGGCTTGGGCAAAGGTGGCCGCATTGTTCATCAGGGCCAGATATTGGGCCTCGTCATCGGCATAGCCTTCTAAAAACCGTCGCCCGGTGAGTTGGGCGATCTGCTCGCGCACCAATTTCTGCTCGTAGAAACCGTCACCCAGTCGTTTTTGGGTGGTGGCGGGGTCGCTTTGCATGGCCCGGAGCAGGTAGTCGGAGCTGAGCCACTGCCGGAAGTTGGTAAAACGCGGATCGGTTTCCACCAGATAGCGGCTGGTCGGGCCGGGTCGCACCGCAAACAGGCTGTTGTTCGGCACCTGGGTGTTGATGCCGTTGACGGTCGAGTGTGCGTTGATTTGGGTGCCGGTGCCGGTTGGGGTGGTGTTCTCCTTAAAGACCTTGGGGACAAGGTTGAAAGTTTCGGTGACCGGCGCAGGAGAGTACGATTGCCACCCCCCATTTTCACCATTATCCGGGGTATTGGTGTGGTCCTTGTGTGGTGAAAAATAGCCGATCCGGCCATTGTCGGTGATTACCCGCTCGCCCGCCACTTCGGTATTGGTCAACGAACCAAAGCTGCCGCTGAGGGCACCGCCGGCAATGATCCGACTCTTGTCGTTGAGCAGATTCCCGGTGGTAAAAGTGATCGAGCCCCCTGCCAAAATTTGAGCAGGATCGGACTCGGACACCCGTGTCTCGGAAGTGGTCCGGATATAGTCGCGTTGGTAATAGGAATAAAAGTCACCATCTGGAGTATGCAGATAGCGACGCCCCGCGCCTCCTACGAAGACGACTGCAACTTCAGGCGGGTTAGCAACATACGCCGGACCACCTCCCACATAATCATGAATTGTTTTCTCCGGCAAACTGTCGACCCTGGTACTGAAATGCTCATTAGTATTGTTAATCTGGCCAACATTCAGCGACATATTTCCCAGCGACTCGATGGTGGCGCTGGCGTTGTTGAGGGTGCCGGCCTGGCCGGTGGCCCAATGGTTGGCGTCGAGCCCGCCGCCGATCGCCAGATCACCCACGCTGAAGAGCAGCGCATGCTCGCGGTTGTTGATGGTGGTCGCTCCGATGTCGAGGCGCTCGCGGGCGGCGATGACCGGCTCCACCCCGTTTTCAACGTTATTGTTCAAGGTGGCGGCGGCAATCGCCACGTGGTCGCCGAATATGCGGCCGGTGCCGAGGTTGTTCAGGGTAGCGGCGGCCAACCAGGTGTTCCCGCCGTCGATCAGGCCACGGTTGGTCAAGGCGTTTGAGGCTATCAGGCTGAAATCGCCGCTGCCAATCTGAACGATTTTGCCCAGCACGTTGGAAAGGTCGTAGGCGCTGAGGGTGAGCTGGGCGGCCGAGATTCTGGCGGAATCGGTGCGCAGGGTTTGCCCGGCGCTTGCGGTCAGGCTCCGGCTGACGGCCACACTGGCGCTACTTAAGTCGAGGTCGCCCACGGCGGCGCTCAGTTTGAGATTCTTGGCGCTGGTGGTGCTGCCCGCGAGTTTCAGACTGCGGGCGCCCAGGGTCAGGTCGCCCCCGGCCAGGTTTTCCCCCTGCGCCACCACCTGCTGCGTGGCCTGGACGCTGAGGGTGCCGCTGTCGCCAAGGCTGCCGTCGGCCTGCACGCCCGCCCCCAACACCGATGCACTGATGGAGGTGACGACGCTGTCCGCGCCGGTGGCCGCCAGACTGAGGTTGCCTTGGGCGGCAATCGTGCCGCTGTTGTCGATATGGCCGCGGGTGGCCAACGACGCATTAGTCTGGCTGTAGAGGATGCCGCTGTTGGCAATGCCTTGAGCGCTATCGAGCTTCAGGGTGCCGCTGCCGGTGATCCGCCCACTGTTTTCCAGGCGGCCTTCGGCGGTCACCACCAACTCACCCCCGTCGCCCCGATGGTACCGGCATTGCGCACCCCCACCCCAGCCTCGGTGCCGACCAGGGTGATTTTACCGGCATACATGCCGCCGAGTTGGGCGGTATCGATAGCCACCGCCGGGGCAGCGCCTGTCCCTGCAATCGGAGTGGCCGTGGCGTTGCCGGCGTCCACCTGGTTGGCGCCCGCGGTCACCTTGAGCTGATTCGCCCAGACGCCTGCATTGACCTGGACCGAACGCGCAATCAGGTCGGTATAATCGGTGACGCTGCCATCGAGCCCGGCGCCATTGATGCTAATTTGCCCGCTGCGCACCTGATACCCGTTCAGGTTACCGTCAGTGATCAGGGGCGTACCCGTGGTGAGAGTGGCCCGGGAGGCGTTGATGAACCCGCCGCCATCGACATTGATGCCTGCCGGGTTGGCGATCACCACCTCGGCCCGCTGCCCGGCGACTTCGACATAGCCATTCAGCCGGCTGGGACTGTTGCTGTTGACTTCGTTGAGAATGACCTTGGCGCTCCCCGTGGCCAGCCAGGGGTTGCCCTGCACCCAGCCCCCGAGTTGGCTCTGGGTGTTACTGCGGCTGTTGTTGAGGATGGCGCCTTTGGCTTCGACGTCGAATTGCTTATAGGTATTACGCGACACCCCGGCTTTACTCGGGGTTTGAATATTGGCAACCGGCACGCCGTTGGCCGCCGCCAGCACCGTCGGCCGCTGGTTGCCAGGCGCACTCGGGTCGGCGACCATTTGCGCCTGGACAGTTGCGGCCGGCACGGAGAACAACCCCAGCGCCACCCAAACACCGAAAACCAAGGCACCCGATGCGCCGCCCTGTTTGGATGCCGACGCCACCTTGCGACGAGCGGATTTACCGCCGGATTTGCCATGACTGGGCACAATCTCGGCGACGGTCATCAGCAGGCCGCGGGTTGTATTGAAAATTACTCGGTAGCAACGCTTGTTCATCGCACATCTCCCTGCAAACCAATTCTTTTCGATAGAGTGCAAATAGCACGGCGAACCGCCCGGTGGGCAGGCACCCCGGATTTGCGTTTCAGAATGTCCAGCTCAGCATAAAACCGGTAACCACGTCGGCGGTTTTGAAGCCATCGGGCTTGCTGAGCGGCTCGCCGACAAAGAGGTCGTAGGAGCCGCCCAGGTAGCCACCGCGCAAACCGACCACCCCGCCGGCCAACCGCTTGCCGACCAGGTCGTCGCTGCTTGCCCCGGACACCTGGCCATAATCCAGGCCGAGATACAGCTCCTGCCCGCTTTGGCCGAGCATCCATCCCAGATCGTTGCGGATCAGCAAGCCGCGCTCGGCCATGAGGGTGTTCTCTCCATCAAAACCGCGCACCGTAAAACGTCCGCCGATGGCAAAACGATCCAACGGCACCAGCGGGGTGTCGTTCCACTGCGCCCGCCCGTTGACAGTGTAACGGAACTGCTGGGAACCAAGCGCAAACGGCATGTTCAGCTGGGCGTCGGCCAGGATGATCTTGGGCCTGGAGGTCCCCTCGTCGAACAGCTCCTCGGGCGCGGACAAGGAATCCAGGGCACCGGTGCCCCGCCGGTAGTTGAGGTTGAGATCCAGGGTGGCGGTGCCAATGAATTCCCGTTGATTGACGCCCGCTTCCCACCCGGCCATCCGGCGACGCTGGACTTCCACCTCGGTATCATCGATGAAATTATTGGCCGTGCGCTCCCACCCGCCCAGCGACAGGGTGGTCTTGCGCACCGAATCGCGATACACCAGCCGGGAAATCCTGATCGTGCTGTTCGTGCTTTCGCCGCGGTACAGATAGCTCTGGCTAGCACCCGCTACCGACTGGTGGTAGTCGTTCCGGCTGGTGGTCAAACCGAACAGCCAGTAACCAAACGGCAGGGAATAGTGCACCACATTGCCATTGGTGCCGCTCTCGCCGGGTTCGCCGCCCCCTAAATCGTGATTGAGATTGACATAGAGCAGGTCGTTCAGGGTCAAGCAATGATCCCAGGAAAGGGTGGCGCTGCCTTGGTATTTGCCGGTGGCCCTGGTGCCGGAATCGTCGACGGACAGGGAGAGCCTGAGCGGAAAGCGTTGTTTCCAGGCAATGACCAGATCGCTTTCACCGGGACCGGCATCATCGCCCTCGGCAGGGGTGATCTGGATGTCGGCTTCTGCGGTGGGCACCCGCTTGAAATTTTCCAGAGCCTGCTCGATATCACGCAGGTTCAGCAAGTCTCCGGGATTGGCCGGCACCGCATTCCATTGCGTCGCCCGCGAATCGGTGTCGGCCGCGAACCGAATCGTACGGATACGACCGGGAACGATGGTCAGCTGAAGCGTGCCCGTTGACAAATCCTGCGGCCCGGCGAGCACGCGGGTGGTGACAAAACCGCGCTCCACAATGGCATTCTGGATGCGTCGCATCGCCAGGTTGATGCCGCGGGTCCCCAGGCAACGCTGCAGGGCGGGGTCTGGCTTGCCATCCTCGGTGCGGTCGACAAACTTCAAGGCCCATTGGAAATCCTCGGCGCTATCGCCTGTCAACACGATGCGCTCAATCCTGAAACAGGGCGATTCCTCGCTGGGGAAACGGCCTGTATCGTCTGGTCCCCTTGATGGTTGCAGACGCACATCGGGTGTTTGCTCCTGCTCTTGTCGCAAGAGCCGTTCCCGTTCCTGCTGGCGGAGATATTCCTGGCTGGCGTTTTCTACAGGCGTGGCTGCGTGTACCCTGGAATAACCAACAGGACTCGACAATATGACGATCGCACACAAACCGCCGGATACGACCAGACTGCGCCTCCGAACCTGGCGAGATCGGGGGCGCAAACATTCGCCTTGCTGATTCCTCAAAAGACCCATTACAGCCCTTCCTTGTTTGAGTTAGTAAAAGACTAATGCACTACAGGCTAGAGGTTCAGGACGTGAGGAACGGTGCAACCCGATTGAGCAATCGATGGACAGCAAAATGTCCTCCTGAAGGACAAGGATGGAGGCATCTCAGGGCTTGCTGGCGCCACTTGGGGCCGGTGCGTTTTTTTTGAAAAAGGACGACGTTTACTCACAGCTCATTGAAAAGCAAAGACCGGGCCAACATATCGAATTTCTGTTCTTTCCCTGCAAATGCATCACATTGTGGCACCCCTCACCCCCGAAGACCATTGGTAATGGCTCCAAGTGAGCTGCAAACTGTTCGCAATCTAATCGCCGCTCCTGACGACCCGTTATTATGGAGCCACGGACAGAACGGCATTTTTCGGATCAAAATGAGAAAAAATTCTCTTGTTGCGACAAAGGGGAAAACAGCAATAACGGATGGAATTGTCTAAAATCGGGGAGGGGGGCAGGAATCAGCAACGCCAAAACGTAGGCGTGGTCGCTTTCCCTGCAAGGAATGAAAAACTGAGCTGTGGGGAGAGAAACCCCCTTTTTTTCCCGATCCCGACCTGAGATTGAGAGGCAAAAAAAGGGGGCAGGCTTCGTCGCCTATCGATCGGAAAAATTCGCTGGTTGGTTGCCGCACAAAAACGGGGGCAGAGTCCCTCCCTCTTTCGCGGTCATTACGGCCGAGGCACCGGCAAAGGACTTCATCCGGATCGCGATCTGCAAGGCGCTAAGGATCGGGTGGTGAAGACCATGGCCAGCCCACTCTGCTCGAACATGGTCTCGGTGGTGCTCCGGACCAACTCCCTCGCCTCCGTCAAAAATAGATCTGTCCATTTCTGTGCTCTTTATGCTAGGGAAGTTCTTTTCGATCATCAATCATTCCTTGCCAGAATCCGCACCAAACTTGGGTGAGCGCGGCCCATAAAGGATACCGTTGGGGTGGCCTGCCGCCAACAAACGGTAACTGGTACGACCTGCCATGCGATAACTGGAATCTGTTACGTTATTGGCAATCTGGTTAATAACCGCAGATATCAAAACGCCTGCCAGTCCTCCACCGCCGGAGTTATTTTTATCCTCGGCACTGGACGCGGTTGCCGAGCCTTGCCATATTTCGTTGCCGGTTTTCAGATCTACCAATCTGGCCACAGCGGACACCACAACCGTGCTGTCTATCACCCTATAGGAGGCACCGTATTCCGTCACGATAATATAGAGCGCGGCATCCGCGCCAAAAATCTCTCGCAGCTTGGCGGGCGCGACAGCGTGGATATCCGCAGAGGAAGTCAAACCATTTTGCTTGAAGGTTTCATCCACGAGCGCGACCGGAAAAACATAATAGCCGGATTCGGCGAGTGGAGATGTCGTCTGGGCAAGCATACCGTATGTGGCATTGACATCCGGTGAGTTGTTCAGCGGTGGCAAGACGAGAATCGAGCGGGGTTGGCTTTGTTTATACATTGTATAATCATAGAGTTGCCTGTTCGTGGCGGAACATGCCGGCAGGCAGACAGCCGCACAGAACAGCAAACAGAATCTCAGCAGGCTCAAGTGCATATCATACTCTCATTTTTTCTGTTTTTTCAGGAGGAAATCCATATAGATGGCAGATTCGGGAAACAGGGTTTTTTCCGTCTGAAATTCCTGCACTACTCGGTCGCCTTTGCCAATTTGGGCATACAATAGTCCCAATTGCGCGTGATAGCCTGGTGGTGGAGTGTTGCCTGCGGCATTAATTTTTTGCAGATCTTCTTCCAGCACACTAGCTTGTGCTTCCGGCCCATTGCCTTGCCCTTTCAGGTATTCGTATACTTGGTTGTTATAGCTTTCCCACTGATACAATGGTTTCGACGTTGTGCCGCCGCACCCTACCAGCGTCGCGCTTACTACCATGCTGAGCAAAAGGGATTTGTGAATTTGTTTCTTTGCAGTCATAATTTGCAGGTCTCAAGTTGAATCATTTGGGTTGCCAGGTGCCGCTGTCGAGCGCAGCAGCCAGTTTGTTAACGCCTTCACGAATGGCCAAATCCAACACCTTGCCATTGAGAGTGGAATCATAGCTGGCCGTGCCTCCAAAACCGATAACCTCACGGTTTGACAGGCTGTACTCACCAGCGCCCTGCGTGGAATAGACCACTTCCGAGGTTAACGTATCGACAATGTCCAGATTGACTTTGGCATAAGCGACTTGCGATTTACCCCGCCCAAGAATGCCAAATAACTGCTGATCGCCCACTTCCTTGCGACCGAACTCAGTGACATCGCCAGTAATGACATACGCGGCACCTTTGAGTTTTTGGGTCTTGTTGGCCAAGGATGCCTCCTGGGACAATTCTTTCATGTTGTCTCGATCCAAAACATTGAAACGGTTGGTTTGTTGCAGGTGGGTGAGCAGGATGGTTTTCGCCTGACTCCCCAGCCGATCAGCACCATCCGAGAAAATTCCACGCATATAGCTGGAACGGTTGTCAAATTTACCGACCGAGATCGAAAATCGTTGGCCGGCATAGGGTTTATTTACAGTTTCCACCTGCGCCACCGGCAAGGATTGCGAACTTTCCGTGGCACACCCTCCCAACATGGTTGTTAATGTTGCCGCTAGAAGCAGCACGGTTAAACGATTCTTCTTCATAGACGTTTCCTCTAATTTAAAAAGCTTCTTAAGAACAATGCGCGACCGGCAGCAAAGCCAGCGGCTTAAATACATGTGATTTTTTTGATCGGCCAGTCACAACATTCCCGCGCTGAATGATCCGCTCAAGTCAGATACTTACCCTGCCCTCAGGAAAACGACATCCTGTTTTCATTATCCCTTCGTCAAGGAATCTTTCCTCTAAGCTGAAGAGCTAGAACCTCACCCGATAGCTTGCCATCAGCCATCCAGGTCGCAAAGGTTGAGCACGTTCGCCGTGCTGTCGGCGCCTTGGTCGTTGGCCCGACAACCTGCCTCTAACCGTCCCAGGAGCATGGCCCTCTTCCGGTGGCGTTGGCAGGCTTGTCGTGATGACATGGATAAAGATGATATTTTCGAGCGCTTTGCATGCATGAAATGACAAGACCTCACAGTTATTTTTATTCTTCAGGTTGCGCGGCAACCCAATGGCCATGCTGGGTGGCTGTCAGGTTTGATGAAGATCTCTCTCAGGATGCCGGCGGATTTTGATGCCGGTTTTTCCCCTCAGAAAAAAGAACCCCTCGCTCACAGTCCAATCATAGAACGGTGCAAAAAATGGACCTTGATGGTCGAACCTCGATATTTCCCGAGCAATAGCAGCACATCGTGGCACCATTCAAATTCGGAGACCACTGGTAATGGCCGCAAGTGAGCTGGTGACCACCTAGCAATTAAAGCGCCGCTCCTGACAACCAGTTGTTTGCGAACCACGGGCAAAACGGCTTTTTTCGTGTCAAAATGAGAAAAATTCTCTTTTTGCAACCCAGAGAAGAACAGCAATAACGTATGGAATTATCTGAAATCGGGGAGGAGGGGCAGGAGTCAGCAGCGCCAAAACGAAGGCCTGGCCGCTTTCCCTGCAAAGAATGAAAAAATGCGATGGAGGAAGAACCCCCTTTTTCCCCTGACCCCGGTGGGGGACTGAGAGGCGAAAAAAAGGGGGCGGGCAGGATTCGTCGCCTATCGCCCGGAAAAATAGTCAGGTTCGTTGCCGGGCCGCCATTTGATATTGCAGCCCATGCTCGGCCGCTGCGCCCCGGCGACCGGTTGGCCCGCCAGCAAGGCATCCAGGGCCAACCGCAGATCCCGGCCGGTCACCGGCGCCTCCGAGCCCGGCCGGGAATCGTCCAATTGGCCCCGATACACCAGATAGCGGTCGCGATCAAAGAGGAAGATATCCGGGGTGCAAGCCGCCCGGTAGGCCTTAGCAACCTCCTGGTCGGCATCGTACAGGTACGGGAAAGAATACCCGATCCGGGCCGACTCTTCGCCCATCCGGGCAAAGCTGTCCGCCGGATAGGCAACGGCGTCGTTGGCGTTGATGCCCACCATCGCCACGCCCCTTTCCACGTATTCCCGGCCAATGGCGGCCAGTTCATGCTGCACGTGCTTGACATAAGGGCAATGGTTGCAGAGGAACACCACCACCAGGCCGACCGACTCGCGGAAGTGCTCAAGGGTTACGGTGGTGCCGGTGGTGTCCGGCAGGGAAAAAGGCGGAGCGGCAGCTCCCAGCTCGAGCATGGTTGAGGCGGTTAAGACCATAATATCCCTCCGTGGCAATAATGGTAAGTTGCAAGAGCGGCGCGTTCGTGCGCCGCCCCCAGATATCCTTGCACAGATGCGTCGTTGCCCGGTTTGCAGACATCCGCACCGACATCTTGCGCGTCGAGCCCAGCAACAGCTATTCCCCCGACCTATCGGTCTTTTTTTGCAATCAACAAAAATATCACACACGAATGCTGTTTTTTCGTATCATTCCGGCTATTATTGCCAAACTATTTTTTTTGAATTTCCATTCAACCGATTACAACCGATTACAACCGACTATGCGCAAAGGTATTTTTTTTGGAATGGTGACGACCGACATTGTCTATTACATGTCCCACCATCCATCCAACGACCAGAAATTAAAGGCGGAGCGGCAGTTGTCCTTTGCCGGCGGAGCGGCTGCCAATGCCGCCGTCACCTTTGCCGCCTTTGGCAACAAGGCCACCTTGATCAGCGGACTCGGCCGCCACCCCCTTGCCCAGGTCGCCCTGAAAGACCTCACCGCCCATCATGTCCAGCTGATCGACTGCACCGACCAGCCCAGACGACCGCCGGTGCTCGCCTCGGTGATGATCGACCTGTCCAACGGCGACCGGTGCGTGGTCTATTCCAACACCGATATCCGCAAACTTCGCCAGGATGCGCTCAGCGAAGTGTTCCTGGAAGATGCCGACATCCTCATGCTCGACGGCCATTTCCTGCCCCAGGCCATCCAGATGGCCCAGTGGGCCCGACAACTGCACGTCCCGGTGGTCTTTGACGGCGGCGGCTGGAAAGACGGGATGGAAGAACTCCTGCCCCTGGTCGATTACGCCATCTGCTCCAACGACTTTTACCCGCCGGGATGCGCTGACAAAACCGAGGTGCTTACCTACCTCGGCAACGCCGGCATCGAAAACATCGGCATCACCCGGGGCGAGCTTCCGATCATCGCCCAGCACCAGGGCGAGACCATGGAAATTCCGGTTATGAAAATTCAACCGATGGACACCCTGGGGGCCGGCGATATCTTCCAGGGTTCGTTCTGCCATTACCTCCTCCAGCAGCAGGAGTTCCTCCCCAGCCTGGAACGGGCGGCCGAGGTGGCCAGCATGGCCTGTACTTCACTGGGCACCCGAGCCTGGATCGAACAGGAAAAATTCATCTGAGCGCGGCACGACGCCCAGCAAGGCTCAGCGCTGCCGAAAGGGGATCTGACAGTAATCGATGCCCCGTTTGGGAATGATGCCGTTTTTTTCCAGAAACATCTTCAATGAATGCATGGAAATATTACTGTTGGTCGTCGGGCCGAGAAACAGATGCTCCATGGCCAGCGGTGACGAACCCTGGCTGATATTGAATTCGATATAGGGCACCAGCATGGCGTGCCCTTCCCGGAACAGGATCGGGGCTTCGGCATTGTTGACGATGACCGGCGACACGATCCGCCACTCTTTTTCCTCATGAAATGAAGGATGCTTGAGGATTGCCGCGATCCGCAGCAGATCCGTCTCCATCTCGACAAAGGTCTCGCTGTAGCGCACAGTCCGTTCGGCGGCTGTGATCTCCCCCACATCCAACCTGCCCGCAAGGGTCTCCACCGCATCGACCACTTGCCGAATCAGCTGCCGCTGTCGGGTGGGCTCATAGATGCAGCGGCCCACCATGAACCGCTGTTGCTCGGCGCATCGAAGGATATACTCCGGGCTGAACCCCAGACTGACCCCTTTGCCCGGCGAACTGTACCCACGCCATTGACTGAGCAGATTGCCCTGAGAACGAAACGACGCACCAAACAGCAGATGGCCGTTGGTGATACGATGCGACACCCAATCGACAAACTGGGTCAACAGGTGGGGGTTGGGATGACCGCCGTCGATCCGTTCCCGCACCTCCGCCTGGATGAGATCCGAGGTATGCCGCAATTCGGCCGAGTCGTTCATATAGCGGATGTCGCTGGCCCAAAGGGCCCGGCTCCTGACGATCCCCAGCAATCCGGTAAAGGTGGTGTAATGATACAGCACCCCCTGGGGGGTATCGGCATACAAAGCGCCGGTCAGCCGTTCGATCCCCTCCATCATTTGTCCTCTCCCGCCCCCGGGCCGGCGTCCATACCTGCCCGAAGACCAATTCATTCTTGAGTTTTAAGCCGCCATCTGGTAAACAGGGGCCTTGCGTAACCTGCCGGAATTGAGCCCTTTACCCTTTCAATACCGCCTGCCGGTCAGCGCTGGCCGGCATTGGGGGCCAGCGCCCGATTTCCGCAAAATTATTTTCAGCCGGTGATGCCGGTCTCATTCCGATCCACATCCTGCAACTTCCACCCAGGTATCATATCCGATGTATAGAAATTTCAAAATAGTCCCTCAAATCATTTTTGGCCGCGGCTCGTTTAATCAACTGGGGGATATTCTCCAGGCCAGACGGGTGGATCCTGCATCCTACATGGTTTTTGTCCTTGACGATGTCTTCCTGGGCAAAGCACTGGAGCAACGACTGCCGCTGAAAAAAGGCGATCTGCTGCTGCCGGTCAATGTCGACGACGAACCCAAGACCGGATACATCGACCAGCTGGTTGCCCAAGTCCGTGCCTATAGCCCGCGCACACCGGACGGCATCGTCGGCATCGGCGGGGGTTCGGCCATGGATATCGCCAAGGCGGTTTCGCTGCTGCTCAACAACCCGGGGTCGGCCGCCGATTACCAGGGCTGGGATCTGATAAAAAACCCGGCGGTCTACCATGTGGCGGTGCCCACCCTTTCCGGCACCGGCGCGGAAATCTCGCGCACCACGGTGCTCACCGGTCCGGTAAAAAAACTGGGCATCAACTCCGACTACACCCTCTTCGACCAGATCCTGCTTGATCCGGAACTGATCAAGGATGTGCCTAAAGACCAGTGGTTTTATACCGGCATGGACTGCTACATCCATGATGTCGAGTCCCTGGAAGGCACCTACCTCAACGAATTCAGCCGGGCCTACGGCGAAAAATCGATCGAGCTCTGCCGCCAGGTTTTTCTCGAGGATCACCCCGACAAAGACGACAAGCTGATGATGGCTTCCTATTTCGGCGGCATGTCCATCGCCTACTCCCAGGTGGGGGCATGCCATGCACTGTCCTACGGGTTGTCGTTTGTCCTTGGCACCCACCACGGCATCGGCTGCTGCATCACCTTCGACTATCTCGACGAGGTCTATCCGCAAGGCGTCAAGGAATTCCGCCAGATGATGGCCAAGCATGACATCCAACTGCCGCGCAACCTCACCAAGGACCTCGATGAAAAAGCCCTGGACACCATGGCAAACGTGGCGCTTGGCCTGGCCCCGCTCTGGGAGAACTGTTTCGGCAAAGACTGGCAGCAGATCATGACCAAGGAGCGTGTCCTTGCGCTCTACCGGAAGATGTGACCTGAAAAAAACCGGCCCAACCAGAAACGCCCGGATCGCAGCCTGCAGAGGCCGTGATCCGGGCGTTTTTATTTACTGGAACACTACGGGTTGACACTAGAGGGCCGTCAACAAACCTGCGGCAGGCATCGCCCGCACTTATGCCAGACGGAGCTGATCAGGTAGGGGTGGTCTGCTCGAGGTAGTAGTCGTAATTGCCCTCGAAAATCTGCATCTGGCCGTGATCGATCTCAAAGACCCGATTGACCAGACTGCGGAGAAAATGACGGTCGTGGCTGACCATAATCAAGGTACCGGCGAACTGCTGCAGGGCGTTGAGCAGCACCTCTCGCGACAGGATATCGAGGTGGTTGGTCGGCTCGTCGAGAATCAGAAAATTGAGCGGCCGGGCCAGCAGCATGGCCAGGATCACCCGGCTCTTTTCGCCGCCGGAAAGAAGCTTGATCTTTTTATCGACATCATCGCCCTGGAAAAGAAAGGCGGCGCAGAGGTTGCGCACCGACCCGACGTTGGCCTGGGGCATGGCCTCCTGCACGGTGGCGGCCACGGTTTGTTCGCTATCGAGCAGTTCCATCGAATGCTGGCTGAAATAACCGGTCAGCACATTGGCCCCGAGCACGGCGCTGCCGGTGGTCGGCTCCACCTGCCCGGCCAGCACCTTGAGCAGGGTTGATTTACCGGCGCCGTTACGGCCGGTGACAGCGATTTTTTCCTGCCGCCGGATCATGCCGGCCAGGCCGCTGAACACCCGCCGGGTTGTGCCGTCCGGCTGGAGCCAGACCTTGGCCAGATTATCCAGCCGCGCCACATCGTCGCCGCTGCGGGGCGGCTCGGGAAATTCGAAGCTGATGGTTCGCTGCTCTGGCGGCAGTTGAATTCGCTCGATTTTCTCGAGCTTCTTGACCCGGCTCTGGACTTGGGCGGCATGGGACACCCGGGCCCCGAACCGGGCGATGAAATCCTCCTCCTTGGCCAGCATCTCCTGCTGCCGCCGAAAACTGGCCAGCAGCTGTTCGCGCCTGATCTCCCGTTCCCGCAGGTAAAAATCGTAGTTGCCGCTGTAGGTGGTCACCGTCTGGTTAGCGACCTCGACAATCCGGCCGACCACCCGGTTCATGAATTCACGGTCATGACAGGTCATCAGCAAGGCACCCTTGAACTCGCTCACCAGCCACTGCTCCAGCCAGATGATCGATTCGACGTCGAGATGGTTGGTCGGCTCGTCGAGCAGCAGGACATCGGGGTTAATGGTGAGAATCCCGGCCAGGGCGATGCGCATCTTCCAGCCGCCGCTGAAGGACTCGACCGGATACAGATACCGGTCGCTGCCGATGCCCAGCCCGGTGAGCACCGCCTGGGCCCGGTTCTCCAGATCATAGCCGCCCCGATGCTCGAATTCTTCGGAGGCCGCACCATAGCGCTCCAGCAGCGCGGCCAGCTCGTCGTCCGCCATCGGCGTGGCCATGGCCGCTTCCATCTCCCGAATCTGCTCGCCGAGCGCGGTGATCGCGCCAGCCGCCGCCATGACTTCGGCCAAGGCCGTCCGCCCCGACATATCGCCCACATCCTGGGAAAAATAGCCGATGACCGTCCGCTTGCCGCAGGAAATGTCCCCTTTGTCCGCAGCCTCTTGCCCGGTAATCAGCCGAAACACGGTGGTCTTGCCAGCCCCGTTGGGACCGACCAGGCCGGTGCGGGTGTTGGGGAGGATTTGCAGGGAGGCGTCGCGGAACAGGGTCCGGGACCCGTACTGTTTGGTGATATTGGTCAGATGGATCATGGCGGCTCACAGAAAAAAAGAACTCATGGGCAAGGGTCCTCCGGGCAGCCTGCCGAACCGCTGCCTAACCCTCGGACAAAAAAAGCCGGAACATAGCCAGGAAAGCGAAATCATGCAAGAGCCAAACCGCACTTTTCCGGGCCGAATCGTCAAGATGTTACACCCGGTGCAAACCGCAACCGGTAGGTGCAGCGGCGACAAAGCGGCTCGATCAGCCATTGATGGGCGAAGCCCTCACGCATACTGCGGGCACGGGGGCCAGCAACAATCTCCGCCAGGGATTGCCGGAAAATATTACCCAGCGCCAGCAGCCCGTCCGCATCCAGGCAACAGGGCACCACCGTGCCGTCGGCCAGGATGGCGAGATGATCGCGCAGCCCCCGGCAATAGCCATGTCGGCCCAATTCCGGATTCGAGGGATGCGGCCAGGCGAACTGGCGCTCCGGATTGAGATAAACCCGGGGTGCCAGGGGGATGCCCCGGGCCGCCGTCAGATCGGCGTCCCGAAGCGACGGGACGTCGAAGGCCTCAGCCAACCGCACCAGAACGTAATCGTTCCAGGCCACCGCCTCCGAAACATCGCCGGCCTGCAGATTCCACAGGCGCAGGCTGACGTAGAGCTTGGTGGTGCGACTCGCCTCCCCGGCAAAGTCGATGATTTCCTGCAGGGACGACTCCGCCAGTCCCGATTCGACCTGGGCCAGACTGTGGAGCGAAACGTTGACCTGCCGCAGGGCCGGAGCGGTGAGCAAAGCCGAGCGATGCCGAGCAAGCAGGGTGCCGTTGGTGGTCAAAGTAACCCGCAGGCCGTGGGCATGGCTGATCGCCAGCAACGGCTCGAACGCAGGATGCGATAGAGGCTCCCCCAGAACATGGAGGGCGATAAAATCGGTGTGCGCCTTGATTTGCGTTAAAACCTCGGCAAAGGCCGCCGGCGTCATCAACGCTTTGGGCCGACCGGTGCGATGGCAGAACCTGCAGGCCAGATTGCAGCTGTTGATCACTTCAATATAAATTTTTTTAAAGACGATCACCGCGACTCCAGCCTGTGGCACTTAAAAGGAGCATATCCGCACGATTGGTGCCCTTGACATCCAGCCGCCACTCATTAGTTATAACTACAGGTCAATAATCGACCAGGGGACGGCTGCCCGCGATGGGCAGAGACAACCGCCCCCCCTCAAACCTCGGCAACTTTCCAAGGAGCTCATCATGACGACCATCTTAGTTGTGTATGCAAGCGATTACGGCAGCACCGAAAAAATGGCCCAGGCCGCAGCGGCCGGCATCGTCTCCGTGCCGGGCGGGGTTGCGGTGGTAAAAAAAGCCGAAGAGGTGACGGCTGAGGACCTGACCAGCTGCGACGGCGTCCTGGTCGGCAGCCCGGTGCATATGGGCAGCATGGACTGGCGGCTCAAAAAAATGATCGACACGGTCTGCTCCGGCCTGTGGATGCAGGATAAGATGAACGGCAAGGCGGTCGGCACCTTTGCCTCGGGCGGCGGTTTCGGCGGCGCCGGCGGCGGGGTGGAACTGACCATGCTGGCCATGCTCAACAACTTCGCCGAGCTGGGCATGCTCATCGTTCCACTTCCCAAGATGACCCCAGATTATAAAAAAGGCGGCCTGCATTGGGGTCCCTATGGCCGTTCGGCCGACGAAGACATGCAGCACGGTGGGGTCAGCGACGAGGTGCTGGCCCTGACCAAACGGCATGCCGTCCACCTGACTCGGGCCGCGACCATCCTCAAGGATCAGACAATTTTCTCGGCCTGATCCAACGGAGCTGTTTTCGGACCTGACCGCGTTGCTTGCGTGAAAGCAGGCCCCGGAACCGCAGGTTCTCTTTACGGCCCCTTCAGATAAACCGCTGCATCAGTGTGTCGCAAATCTGGTCGACATTCTCCGGGGTCGCCATCCATTGCTCGACATAGCGTTGGGCCTGGCGGCGAAGGCCCGGATCGCGGCAATCAGCAAGCCGCCTGAAGATTCCGGTGCGCCGACCGATCTGGTAGAGCACCTGCTCTTCCTGGTCCATGGCCAGAAAGCGTTCGACCACGGCTATCATCCGACCCCGGTCATCGGGCAGGATTCCGTCCACCTCTTCAAACAGGTTGAGGATGTGATCGCTTTTCACCTGACTGGTGATCCCGGTAAGCGACCGGAGAAACAGCAGCAGTTCTTCAGCCACCGCCCGATCGCCCATCTTCTCGAAGGCGCCGCTGGCCACCTCGCCGGCCAGTTCGATGATATCGGGAACGGCAAGGGTCCGCAGCCGGATAAAATCCGGGTTGATCCGATTGAGGGCCTCGGCACTTTCCAGGGCATGCTCACGGGAGAGCGCCCGGCCGCCAAGGCCCGGCATGTAATATTCCGACAACTCCATCCCGGCCTGTTTAACCTTGCAGCCGGCCAAGACATGGGTTTCCCGGTCAGCCCCTTTTTTGATCCGGGTCAGGATACGGTCGCACCCCGATTCCAGTCCGATATGGATCCGGTTAAGACCGGCGGCCGCCATACGGGCCAGATCCCGGTCGTTGATCCTGGCAATGGTATGCGAACGGGCGTACGAAGTGATTCGTTGAATATGGGGAAACGTTGCCTTGAGATGCTGGAGGATGGCGACCAGATGGTCAGGCTTGATGATCAGGCTGTTGGAATCTTGGAGAAATACCGACCGGGCCCCGGCCAGCAACCAGTTGCGGGCGGCAGCTAAGGCCATCTGTTCGCTCCCGTCCAAGTTATCCCGGGGCGACAGTTTGCCACCGGCACCCACATCTGCATCCCCTTGGCGAGAGGTCAGCAAGTCAACGAACCGTCGCACCAAATCGATATCGCGGAGCACATGGGCCACCGGCCGCTGGCTGAAGGCCACCCCTTTGTACAGCCCGCAAAAGGTGCAGCGGTTCCAGGGGCAGTTGCGGGTGACCCGGATAAGCAGACTGCCGCTTTCGCTGGGCGGCCGGATCGGTCCTTGTTCAAAGCCCCCGTAGGGTTCTGCAGTCTGCATCTAAGACCTTGGCGGTGTGCTGAAAAAAGACAGATTAGCAGGGAATACCGGTGACCAGACGAGCGCTTCAGTTGTTGAGGGCACTGTTCCTCACCGTGCTGGCCTCAAGCAGTTTGACGCTGATCAGGTTGGCGATATGGCCGCGGCTCTTTTCCGGCAAAGCGAGAAACCGGCACCCTGCATAGAGACGGCGGAACTCCGGCCGGGCAAAGACCCAGCGGACCTCCATGGATATTTGCTCATCACACACCTGGCCAGTACGATGGCTAAGAGTGCAAAGGGTGAGCCGATCGCCGACGGATAGATCGGCATCCCCAATAAGAGATAAATGCAAACCGCCCAGACTTAAATCGAGTACGGATGCCGACCATAAGGTGACAGCTTTTTCGTCAGCGAAAAAAAGACAGCTAGCCTCCTCTAAATCATCGAAAAAAACCCGTATGTGGCGACGACGTTCTGTAAAATCAGTTTCCATACTATCTTCATCCTATCCTGTTTATTGATGGCCTGACCAGAGGAAAGCTGACAGCTGGCTGCCCCCCCATTGTGAAAAGAGCCTCATCTTTGCCGACGTTGTGCCGTTACATCCGGATTTATCACTGCCTCTCTGCCCGACCTTTGTTCGGGGTGGCGCTGCCTACGGTACTGGACAGCAATAAAAAAACCGGTATCATCTACAACTGAAAATCAATGTTATTCAATATTAGATAATAAAAACCTGGGCAACGCAAGCGCCATTTCCCATAAAAATCGGCTCGATGCCGAAATCTACCTTCCCATGAGACTGGTTTCTCCGGCCAATATTTGGTATAAGCATTCCATGGAACCTTTTTTAAAAATGGAAGCTGCGGTGGCGACCATCATCACCTATCAACCGACCCTGGAAGTGCTGGTCCTTAAACGCAAGGCCAATCCCCGAGATCCGTGGTCCGGACACTATGCCTTTCCCGGCGGCCGCCGGCACGACGAAGACCCGTCCCTGCTGGCGACCTGCATCCGCGAGACCTATGAGGAGTGCGGCATTCAACTTTGTGCCGAACTCCTGATCAAACAATATCCGGTTCGCCGGGCTGGCAATCACCTCAACCAACCGGTTCCGGTCACCACCTACCTGTTCGAACTTGCCGTACAACCGCCGATAACGTTGCAAACCGCTGAGATCAGCTGCCATGAATGGCTCGATCTCGAATATGTGGCCGACAAAGCCAATACCATTGAACGGGCGATGAGTCCGAGCTGCCCGGAGGTTCTTTTTCCCTGCATTCCCGCCACCGAAGGGTTTGTCTGGGGCTTCACCTATGAGACGCTGATGATGGTGATCGCCGACCGATACCCTCGTATTTCCTGAAAAATCACTAGACTGCAAAGACTTCAACCCAAAGGCAAAGACCGCTTGACTTTTCGGTCATTGACTTGTATCAATAACGGCGGATTTGAAAGGGGATTTGTATATTTGGTTGGAGCGCTCAAGAATTCTTCCTGTTTCTGCAGTCTCTTAGATGCGTGTTTGTTTCCAGATCACGCATCCGACCTGGTCGTACAGACCATCCCAAGGCACTCCTGTTCTTCATCTCCACCAGCACACCATGCTCCAAACAATAGCACATCACCTTCTTGATTGACATTTCTTGAAGAGGAAACGCATCACAACGTTACGGTAGGTTGCCAATTTTTTGGACTACTAATTGTTAAGGTTAAACAGCAAGGAGAAAACAAATGAAAGCACCAGTACGTGTAGCAGTTACCGGCGCGGCCGGCCAGATCAGCTATTCCCTTATTTTCCGCATCGCCAGCGGCAGCATGCTCGGACCGGACCAGCCAGTCATCCTCCAGTTGCTGGAAATCCCGCCGGCAATGGGCGCCCTGCAGGGCGTGCTGATGGAGCTCAACGACTGCGCCTTCCCGCTGGTTGCAGGCGTGATCGCCACCGATGATCCCAATGTTGCCTTCAAAGATATCGATTTCGGCCTGCTGGTCGGTTCCAGACCTCGTGGACCGGGCATGGAGCGCAGCGATCTGCTCAATGCCAACGCCGCCATCTTCGAGGTGCAGGGCAAGGCACTGAGCGACAATGCCAAGCCCACCGTCAAGGTCCTGGTTGTCGGCAACCCGGCCAACACCAACGCCCTGATCCTGTCCAAAAACGCGCCGAAAATCAACCCGCGCCAGATCACCGCCATGATGCGTTTGGACCACAACCGCGCCATGTCCCAGATCGCTGAGAAAACCGGCTGCCATTCCAGCAAAGTCGAGAAAGTGGTTGTTTGGGGTAACCATTCCGCCACCCAGTACCCGGACATCAGCTATGCCACCGCGGACGGCAAAGCAGTTAAGTCCCTGGTCAACGACGAATGGAACAAGAATGACTTCATTCCGGTTGTTCAGCAGCGCGGCGCCGCCATCATCAAGGCTCGTGGCGCTTCTTCCGCCGCCTCTGCCGCCTCCGCAGCAGTTGACCACATGAGAAGCTGGGCCCTGGGCAGCAACGGCCAATGGGTCAGCATGGGCGTTTACAGCGCCGGCAACCCTTACGGTGTTGACCAGGATCTGATGTTCGCCTTCCCGATCACCACCGAAGGCGGCGAATGGAAGATCGTTGCGGGTCTTGAGATCAGCGATTTCAGCCGTGAAATGATCAAAAAAACCGAAGCAGAACTGGCCGGCGAGAGAGCCGCTGTCGCCGATCGCATTAAATAATTTTTATAATTATTGCTGTTGGTTCAAGGGGTGCTCAATGAGCACCCCTTTTTTTATCAGTAAATCCCTCCCGCCTTGACAAACAACCCCACCGACCGCTACGCTCCCTGAAAAGGATAAACAAACCCTTCACGGAGCCTGACTTTGGACAATATCTCCTCAACAAGCATTCAGGAAATACTGGAAGCCGGCCGGATCGTCGAGGCCAGAACCCTGCTCACCATGCATGCCGCTGCTTTTTCCGAGAAAGAACGAAGCATGCTGGTCGAGCAATTGGATCGTCTGTATGCCGAAGCAGAGGCCTTAGTGGTCCAGGCCGAATCCCTGGAGACCGAAGGGCAGACCCAAGAAGCCAAGACTCTTTACGAATCCGCCCTGCTGCTGGCGGTTGATTTCCCAGAGCTCCAGAGCCATATCAAACGGACCGAAGAGTCCCTGGCCCTGACCAGAGCGGTCCGACTCAGAAGCCAGCGGCTTCGAAAGGCTTCCCAAGTGGGCCGCAAAACACCTCGCAAAAACATCCCTCGCAGCTTGCTCGCCACCGGCTTGACCGTGTGCGTGATCGCCGGAGGAGCTTTGCTGTTTTTTCTTAAAACTCCACAGCCGATTGCTTTATCAGAAAAAACGATGCCGGCAATTCCGGTGCAGATAGCCGCCCCGCAACCCGCCGACCCTCCGGCAAGAGCCGATACGCCGGCACCGAACACCGCTTCGTTGGCGGTTACTCCGGGGCCGCCGACACCAACCGTGCAGGAAAATGCTCCGGAAGAGAAACCAACGGTTGCCGAACCGGCAAAGGCACCTGAAATCACAGAGCTCCCGGCCAGCCCGCCGCCGGCCAGCCCGCCCGAAAAAACCCTGCCGCCGGCAACGGTGCAACCCTCGCCGGCTGTACCCGAACCGAGCAAGGAAGCAGTCTACACGGTGCACCCAGGAGACTCGCTCAGCTTGATTGCCTCGCAACAGTTCTGTGACCAGGAGGCCTGGAAGAAGATCCATGCACTCAATCGGGAACGGGTGAACGATCCCAACAAACTGCAACCGGGTATGCAACTGCAGCTCAAAGGGATCAAGAGCCGTTGCCCCTCGGCCCCTTGATCGCCATCGCCCCTTACCCTTTCACGGCCGCTCCCGGCAAAAAGCAGCCGTTGAAAAAAAATCCATCGCCAGCCCGGTCACCGGATGCTGAAATTGCAGCCAGGCGGCATGGAGCAGCAACGGTTCCCCCAGGCGGCCGGTCCCATACAGGCGATCGCCCACGATGGGACACCCCAGCCCCAGTGGGTGGCTGGCATGCAGGCGTAACTGGTGGGTCCGCCCGGTCAAAGGGGTAAAGGCCACCAGGGTCCGCCCTTCCCGCACTTCGATCTTGCGCCAGCGACTGATTCCCACTTTCCCGTGCACCGGGTCATACACCTGATACGGCCGCCGCTCCGGATCGAGCCGAAACGGCAGGGTGATTTCGCCCGAATCCCCCGCAACCAACCCCTCCAACAACGCCAGATATTGTTTACCGACCTTCCGTTCGGCGAACTGGATCGACAGATGCCGATGGGCCGCCCGGGTCAGCCCCAGTACCATCAAACCCGAGGTGTCCATATCCAGACGATGGGCCGCTGGTTGCTCGATGCATCGGGGCAAGAGCTGCTGCAATCGACTGACCACCGAATCCTGCTTATCCGGACCGCGCCCTGGTACCGCCAACAAGCCCCCCGGTTTTTCCACAACGGCCAGGGAATCGTCCTGATACAGGATCTGCAAAATCACCTGCCCGCTCATCCCGGTTGCAATCCGCAGAGCATAAAGCCCAGAATCGTCTGACATTTAGCAGCACATGCCGGATAAAATCGCCCATGCTGCTTGGTGTCGGAAGCGTTGCTTCGCCCCCAGTAAAACTCGGCCATACTCTCCGGAACCAGCCCATGCATGGCAGCATGTTGCAACAATTTCGGTCCGCAGCAGTCAGCGGTGCCGGCAGGCGGGGCGCCGTTGCCGATATAGGCGGCGGCAAGTGATACCCTTTCGCCCCTGAAATTGGACAGTTGATACAGCGCGTGGATCTCCTGCATCAGGTTTTGCGATAGCTTCCGACGCCCAATGATTAAACGCCGACGCTGCTCGGATCCCTGGGGCCAAGTATCCATCTCCCGGCCTAGACGCTTGATAGCCTGCTCGGGAGCGCGGATGAGATCCTCAAAGGCGGAGAGTGCAAACAGCGGACCCACCCATCCCTCCACCTGCCACAACCCGGTATATTGGCCAGAAAAGGACCGCAGCACCACCGAGCGCCCCTGCGGGTCCCGACAGGTCAGCACCCCGAACATCTTGCCCCGCGACGCCCCAAACAATTCCCCGGTTGCACAACGAGGATCCGCCATCGCCTCGGCTACCGGAAAATCGATCCGTCGATGCTTGGCGAGCTGGTCCATCAACGCATGACAAACCTGCCGAGCCTGGGCGGATGGCAGCCAATGCACCTGGCCGCACCGCCGACACCAACCGCCGCTGGCGGCCGGCGGCAACGATGTTGCACCTGCAGGAAAAATGACGTGCTCAAGCGACATAGGCTATAAAAATTCGGAATGGCGACACTATTTCCGGAACAACCAAAAAAGCAGGGTCACCACCAAGCTGATGAGTATCGAACTGGAGAGGGGAAAATAGAACCGAAAATTTTCCCGGACAATCACCAAATCTCCGGGAAGGCGTCCGAGAGGAAAACTGCGCAGCAGGGGCCATAGCAGCCCGGCGACCACGCAGCCGATACCGATGGCGACCAACGCTTTATTCATGCCACGCGTCTCTCTGTCTGCGGAAAAACAATATCCTGACTCACTCCTACGCCGATGAAAATAAGGCCACAGGCCGCCCATTGCCAGAAGGTTAATCGTTCTCCCAGAAGCAGGAACCCAAACACCATGGAAAAAACCGGGATCAGGTTCACAAAAGCGACCGCCTGACTGGCCGGAATACGGCTAATACCGAAATTATACAGGCCATAGGCGCCGACACTGACCACTGATCCCAGGTAGAGCACCGCGTACAAACTGCCCGCCGGCAGAACGGTCACATCCACCTCGACAAACAGCAATACCGGCAAAAAAAACAGCGCACCTACGAAGGCCTGGATTCCGGTCAGAAAAAAAGGATGGAGTTCTTTACTTAACCGTTTCATTAGAATAGTATATCCTGTTGCACAAATCATCGCCATGAATTCAAGAAAATTACCCAAGACGGGGTTAGGGGCGGATTGAGTACTCGTCCCGCCCTGGCCGAGCCACAAGCCACCGACGATGGCCAGAATGAAACCGATGATGGTCCGAACGGAAATCATTTCACCAAGCACCACTCCGGCGCTCAAGGCCACCAGCAACGGCAGCATAATGGTGATCATTGCAGCCTGAGAAGCACTGGTGTAGATAAGCGCGGCTGATTCAAAGAGAAAATAGCAACAGGGTTCACACAAACACATTGCCAGAATCGGCAGCAGGTGATGCCGGCGCACGCCCATTCTGGTAAACGAGCAGATAAAAGGAAGGAAACACAGGGTTGCGACCACCATCCGTCCCAAGATAACCAACATGGGGTGCATCCCTTGAAAACTGTATTTCATCGCCACGAAAGAGCTGCCCCAGAGTACCATGGCCAGCAGCAGCCCCAGGAACGGGAGCATCTTTTGCAAACCACCAGACACCATCAACCGACTATGTACGCTATGCAACATCACACACTCTGTCACCGACTCTACCGGCACTGTATCCACAACCTGCTGCTGCTTGTTGTGCTTGTTCTCATTCTGGCCGTCCAGGCCCCGTCTGCACTCGCAGCCAGCCCGCAAATGGACGATACCGCTTTGCGGCAAACCCTGACGCAATACCAGGCAATTCCCGGTTTGACCAGTCAACAGCTTGAATACGGCAAAACAGCTATACCCAAAATGAACTATAACGCCCAGCGCATCTTTCGCAAGATTTGCGCCATACCGGGGGTGACCTTCGAACAAGCTCGCGACGTCATGGAGATGCTCAACCGGGAACGGTTCAACTTCGAGCAGGTCCAGGCCTTCGAGGCCCTAGTCAACCTTGGCGGCCTGGATATCAGACAGGGACTGTCCGGCCTCAACGCCACCAAATCGATGCATTATGATTCCAGCCGGTCGTTCCGCAGTTTTACGGGCGTCCAGGGAGTCACCGCCCCTCAGGCGCTCGGCACCATCCCAATGCTCAACAACATGGACAGCGTCAACAATCGGGCAGCCCAGGCTTTTTTTGCCGTGAAAGGTATGCGGATCGAAATAGCCCTGAAAGGGTTGACCGCCCTGAAACGTCTCCGGGAAAATCAGGCCAAGGCTGCCGAAGCCTATGCGAAAATCAGCGGCATGGACACCGAAACCATGCTCGACGGGCTGGAACTGATCCAGAAACTGCACCAGGACGATGCCTGGAATGCCCGCTGCCTGTTCACCAATAAATCCCTGACCAGCAAAGAAGCCTGGAACTGGCTGGTCAGCTATTTTGCCCTGCCCAACGATCTCCAGGAATCCCAATACGACAAATTCGATGGCCGGCAAAAATCGTTTATCCTCCAGGCGCTCTACGACGGCGGCACTGAAGTGCTCTGGAAAATCAACAACCTTCATGCCATCACCGACCAAGACGGCTACGAGATTTCCGAGGCGGCCCTCAGCGGCTGGTCGATGAAACAGATCCAGGATAAATTCGACCAGCTGCCCCCGTTGGTGCGCGACCGATTCGGCGCCCAATTGCAGGGGGCGGGCAGAGGCCAGGCCATCGGCATCCTCAAGCAGGCGACTTCCGCCGGCCGGATGCAAACCGCCCGAGATCTGTCCACTGCCAATCTGTATGCGGTCATGGCCCAGGGGAGCGAACTCTACGATTCCTCGTTCCGCGAGATCACCGTTCCGGTGATCCACAGCCGGATAGCCGCCAAATACCAGGGCGACCTGCTCACTTTCCTGAAGGCTATTGATCCGGAAAACCGTCTGGTTTCCGATTTCGTGGTCAGTTGTGCCCAAAAAGGCAAGCTCACCACTTTTTTCCCGGCTGACAGCAAAAAACAAAAAGATATCCTCAGTCTGGTGGCCACCTCGGCTTTCCGTGACGAGGATTCCATCCTGCTCTTCTCGGCGACATTGACCCCTTTGCTCAAGTCGATCGAGCCCGAGGCCCGCACCCACCTCATTACCCTCATGTCCCAGAATGCGGAGGCTGAAAACGCGGCCTTTGCCAAGCTGATCAACGTTATTCTACAATACTATTTAACCACCTACCCGGAACTGCTCGGCCCGGCGGACCGCAACCTGATCAGCCGTTTGGTGGTTCGGTATGGGGCGATCAATCTCGATAAATATCAGGTCACGCCCTTTGCCGAGTGGAAACAGGACGGCCGGCTTAACTCGGTGTCGATGTTTCACCCCGATGATGACGGCCGGCAATCGTTTGTGTCCAACGCCAACCTGCTCCTGAAAAACGGCTACACCCTGGTTGCCTCGCCCCAGTACACCATCAAACCGCTCACCCCTGCCTTTGAGCAGGAGATTGCACGGTGGTCCAATTCCGGTCTGCCTTCGCTATTCCAGGCCATGCGCGACCGGCACTTTGCCGTGGCCTTTGTTAAAAAGGTCGGCAACGTCACCATCACCCACACCCAGTTCATCTATTCCGACAAGGAAAACCAGGCCGAGATGCTCAGACGGTTCATCCAATCCAAGGATGAGATGCTCGCCCAGCGGGGACACAGCTATTGGCGCTCGGAACAGATCGTCGAACCCCTGACTGAATTGCTCGAAGAGAACAAAGTGACCGAGGCCGACCTGCGAGGCAAACAACGCTTCCTCAGCCTTGGCTCCTGCGGTGGAACCAAGGCCTATACCAACCTCACCCGGCTGTTTTCCGGGTCGGTGGATATCCTTGCCACCATCGGCACCGGCCTGGCCTTGATCAATGACCCCTATAACAAAATATTTTTCGAGATCGTCGCCAACAACTCCCCGTCGATCACCTGGAAAACCACGGCCCAGCAAACCGCCTTTATCTTCCAGGACGGGAGAGGGCAGGACTACCTCCAGCCCGGCTCGCTGACCTCCATTCTCCATAAAATCGTCGACGAGAACCAGCATGCCTCGGGTGTGCCGCAGCGGAATCAATCCAGCCGACCTCGAAACTGAGACCGTCCATGCCCCTCTATACCCGTGACACCCTGCCCGGCCTGCTGGCCCAACCGGCAACCGGGCAGTCACAGGTCTACCTGCTGTTCGGGGAGCGCTATCTCTGCCAGAACGCGACCGAACAGCTGGAAAAGGTCCTATTGCAAGCCGGGGGCATTGTCCATTCCATTGACGGCGACCAGGAAAACATGGCCGCCACCCTGGCTAAGCTTCGCAGCTATAGCCTGTTGCCAGGCCGTCAGGTCTACCGGGTGACCGATACCCGGTTATTCCTTTCCAAACAAGTCGCCAAAAACATTTGGGACAGGGCGGCCAAGGCCCATGCCGACAACAAAAACGAGCAGGCCGGTCGTGCCCTGCGCGCCCTGATGGAGAGCGGCGGCCTCGATTCCTGCGCCCCTGACAATGACCTGGAAGCCTTGGTGGCGTCGGAATGGCAACACTGCTTCGGGTTTGCCAAGCCTTCCGGCGATTTGAGCTGGACCCGGCCCTACCTGGCCAGCAATCAAGGTCAGGGCGGAACGAAGACGACCACCGCGACGGAAGATCCGGCGGAAATGCTGAGTCAGGCGCTGGCTTCAGGCATCCCGGCGGGCAACATCCTCATCCTCCTGGCCGAGGAAGTCGATAAACGAAAAAAATTATTTAAACTCTTCAAAGACGAACAAACCGTCATCGACCTAAGCGTGGAAAGCGGGGCCGGAGCAAAGGCCCAGAAAGAACAGAAGGTCGTCTTACAGGAACTACTCCAGCAAACTCTTAAGGAACAGAACAAGACCATGGCCCCGGGCCTAGCCGATCTCCTCTTTGAACGGGTGGGCTTTCATCCCGTGGCCGTGGTTATGGAACTCCGCAAACTGATGCTCTTTCTCGGCGAGCGGCACCAGATCACCCGTGACGATCTCGATCTCCTGGTCGGGCGTACCCGCCAGGAAGCGCTGTTTGAGCTGACCGGTGCCCTCACCCGGGGTAACCGCGAACAGGTGCTCGCCATCGGCGATCGACTGCAGGAAAACGGCATCCATCCCTTGGCGGTGGTGGCCACCCTGCGCAATTTTGTCCGTGGCCTGCTTTTATTTCGCGCCCTCCAGGAGCAGCCAGGCCTGCAATTTCAACCATCGATGTCGGCCGCCGGTTTCCAGCAGCAATGCCTGCCGCGCCTCAAAGAGCGCGAACTGTGGAAAAAAGAACTCAGCGGCCACCCCTTTGCCCTGTTCATGCAGTTCAAATCAGCGGCCAATTATACCCTGCCGGTGCTTTCCGGCTGGATGCGACTCCTGCTCGAAGCCGAGTTCCGCCTCAAGGGTTCACCGATCGCCGCCACCAACGTTTTACAGCATCTGCTTCTCTCCATGCTCACCATGGACTCGGCAAAAATTTAAAGAGCGCACCGCCCGACCTTGCAAAATCGGCGGTGGGCATTAAAATAACAGTACTGATCATCGCCAGAGTGCCTTGCAACACCGACGACCAGCCCCCACGACGGCCCATTTAGGACCTTGACCGGAAGGTTTCACTGGTGATTTAAAAACATTGTGGCGACGGGAAGCTGGTCGTTTTTACCTGTTGAGTTTACTCCTATGGCCAAAGAAGATGCAATCGTACAGGATGAAGTCGAGACAACCAACCGAGAGTCCTTGCAGGAACCGCCGCTCTACAAAGTGCTGCTCCACAACGACGACTACACCACCATGGACTTTGTCGTCATGATCCTGCAGACTGTTTTCCAGAAAAACACCGATGAAGCCACTAAAATCATGCTCAACGTCCACCATCAAGGGGTTGGAATAGCAGGCATATTCACCCGGGAAGTCGGCGAAACCAAAATAGCGATCGTCCACCGGCTGGCCAAAAAATATCAATTTCCATTAAAATGTTCGCTCGAAAAAGACTGCTGAATTATCGGAGTTTATTCCGAAGACCATTCATTCCGGAGAAGAAGGGAGTGTTCGATTCCCATAGAGGTAAGGTATTATGTTGAGCAAAGAATTGGAACTGGCCCTGATTAAGGCGATCAAAGAAGCAAAAATCCACCGGCATGAGTACGTCACCGTCGAGCATATGCTCTACGGTTTGCTGCATGATGATCTCGCCCGCCACATTATCGATAAGTGCGGCGGCAACAATCAGAATCTCAAGGATCGCCTGGAACGGTTCTTTGAAACCGGCATGCCGGTTATGAAGGACACCGACAGTGAGCCGGCCCAGACCGTCGCTTTTAACCGGGTCTTGCAGCGAGCAGTGAGCCACGTGCAAAGTTGCGGCAAAAAACAGGTGGATACCGGTGACGTTCTAGTTTCCATTTTCACCGAACCGGACTCCCATGCCGTCTATTTTCTTGGCAGCGAAGGCGTCGGACGCCTTGAGGTGGTCGAGTACATCTCCCATAACCTGCCGGAATACCTGCAGCGCGAACCGCTCCGTCAGGCGCCGCCGGATCAGTACCAGCAGCAGAAAAGGAAACAGGACAAACCCACCGATGCCCTGGACGAATTCACCGTTAATTTCGCCAAGCGCGCCGCTGAGGGGCATATCGACCCGCTGATCGGCAGAGACAAGGAAGTCTATCGGATGATGCAGGTGCTTTGCCGACGGAAAAAGAACAATCCGCTCCTGGTGGGCGAACCCGGTGTCGGTAAAACCGCCATGGCCGAGGGACTGGCGTTGCGGATCCATGAAGACAGCGTCGCCCGTCAGACAGCGCATCCGGACCCCAAAAAACTGATCCCCGACCTGCTGCAGGATGCGGAAATCTACATGCTCGATCTCGGCACCCTAGTGGCCGGCACCAAGTACCGGGGTGATTTCGAGAAACGGCTGAAAGAGGTGGTGGCAGCTATCGAGAAAAAGGAAAAAGCCATCCTGTTCATCGACGAGATGCATACCATCATCGGCGCCGGCGCGACCAGCGGCGGCTCGATGGATGCCTCCAACTTGCTCAAACCCGCGCTCCAAGCCGGGACCATCCGCTGCATAGGTTCGACCACCTACGAGGAATACAAAAACCAAATCGAAAAGGACCGGGCCTTGTCGCGCCGTTTTCAGAAAATCGACATCGAAGAACCTTCGGTGGCCGACACCTGCCGGATCCTCCGCGGCCTCCAGGACCGATATGAAGAGCATCATCATATCCATTACGCCAAACCGGCGATCGAGGCCATGGCCGAACTGGCCCACCGCTATATCAATGACCGTTTCCTGCCGGACAAGGCCATTGACGTCATGGATGAAGTCGGTGCCTACTTCCGGCTTACCGGGAAGACCGGCCGCACCATCGGGGTTCGGGATGTGGAACAGATCGTCACCAAAATCGCCCGGGTTCCGGTGAACAGCAAAGTCGGGAGCGACACCAAGGAACTGCTCCATCTAGGGGACAAACTCAAAGCGGTGATCTTCGGCCAGGACGAGGCGCTTGACGCCTTGGTCAAGGCCGTCAAACGTTCCAGGGCAGGTCTGGGCAATCCGCAATCGCCCACCGGCTCCTTCCTCTTCGCCGGCCCGACCGGTGTCGGCAAGACCGAGGTGGCGAGGCAGTTGGCCGCCACCCTGGCCGTCCATTTCGAACGTTTCGACATGAGCGAATATATGGAAAAACATGCGGTCGCCCGACTGATCGGCGCTCCTCCCGGGTATATCGGCTTTGACCAGGGCGGCCTGCTGACCGACGCCATCCGCAAGCACCCGTACACCGTGCTGCTGCTGGACGAGATCGAGAAGGCCCATCCCGATGTCTTTTCCATCCTCCTCCAGGTCATGGATCACTCCACCCTGACCGACAATGCCGGCCGCCGCGCCGATTTTCGCAATGTCATCCTGATCATGACCACCAACGCCGGCGCCCGGGAAATGAGCGAGCGCGCCATTGGTTTCCTCGGCGACTCCAAAGGGAAAGAGCAAAAGGCGATAAAAAACCTCTTTTCTCCGGAATTTCGCAATCGCCTCGACGCGACCATCAGCTTCGCGCCGCTGGAGATTCCAACCGTCGAAAAGGTGGTCGACAAGATGGTACAGGAACTGCAACAGCAACTCACCGATAAAAAAGTGCAGATTACCCTGACCCCAGCCGCCCGCGCCTGGCTCGCCCAGGAAGGCTACCAACCGGCCTTTGGCGCCCGGCCGCTACGGCGCCTGATCATGAAAGAAATCGGCGATGTCCTCACCGAAGAAATCCTCTTCGGTTCGCTGACCAAGGGCGGCAAGGTGAAGATAGGTCGAAAAAATAACAAGACGATTTTCACCTATCTGTAAGCATACCCTATCGGTCGGGGGTACCTCTTCCGCCCGACAGATTCCCCTCCAAACCTATTGCGACGGTCGAAGTTTTGAAAACGGACTCCAGTATGAAAATGATTCCGACCAATCTGGACAATAACGATTCCGCTGCTCTCTATTGAAAGGTCGGCTAAAAAGGATTGTGTCCACTCAACATCCAGACCTTTGATATCGAAAAATATCAACTTCAGACACCTGGCCTGAATCCAGCGAAACCGCCAACCAGGAGTAACTATCCTTTGAGGCTTAGTTATAATCAGCTCTCTTCAACCTCTATAAGTAAAAAAGGGAAAGCCTTTGAGGCCTTCCCTTTTTTATTACTGCCACGCCGATGCAATTCCGAGAAACCCCGCTGCCCTATTATACCAGCCCGTTACTGGCCGTTCCCCATGGCATGTTCACCTGTTCGGGCGGCGTCAGCACTGCCCCCTTTGCCTCCCTTAATTTCAGCAACTCGGTCGGCGACCTGGCGGATCGAGTCCAAGTGAACCGATCCAGGGCTGCCGAAGCCCTGCACCTACCCCACCTGGTTTCGGTTAAGCAGGTCCATGCCGATCAGGTGCTGGTTGTTGAACCTGCCCACCTGGCCACCGAAATGGCAGGCTATGACGCCATGATCTCCAATCTGCCGGGGACAGGCCTGTTGATCCAGCAGGCCGATTGCCAGGCCATCCTGCTCGCCGCCCCGCAACAGGGAGTCATTGCTGCTATCCACAGCGGCTGGCGGGGCAGCGTGCTCGACATTATCGGCAAAACGATTCGATGTATGCAAGCAGACTTTGGGGTCGCCCCCGAAAACCTGATGGCGGTTGTCAGCCCGTCGCTTGGGCCATGCTGCGCCGAATTCACCCAATACCGCCAGAAACTGCCCGCGTGGATGCACGCGTTTCAGGTCCAGCCCCTGTATTTTGATTTCTGGGCCATCAGCCGCCACCAGCTGGTCCAAGCTGGAGTACGGCCGGAACACATCGATGTCGCCGCCATCTGCACCCGGTGTAACCAGCAGTTTTTTTCCTACCGGAGGGCGACCAAAACAGCCGACGGGATCACCGGCCGCAACGGTTCGATCATCGGCCTACCGCCGCGGGCTACGTTTCGGCAATGAAACAAATAAAAACCGCGAACAGACCCAATTTAAAAATCGAAATCACACACCAACGGGGCATGATCCGAAAAGGTGACCTTGGGGATTTGAAAATGGACAACCTTCAGCTCAGGGCTATGGAGAATGAAATCAAGCTCCCGTTTCGGCGCCCGACTGGGATGGGATGGTTTTTTTTCGGGATTGGCGCTGACCAGACCGGTTGCGCCCAGGAAAAGTTCGAGTTCCCGCATGCCCCACAGCACATTGAAGTCCCCGGCAAGGATCAGCGGCCGGTCAACCTCGCGGATCAGCTTGTACAGCCGTTCGAGCTGATACTGCCGCTTGCGGTAGGTCAGGGAAAGATGCACCAGAAAAATAGTCAGCCGTTCCGTACACACCTGAATCACCAGCCGTTTCACGCCTTCATCGAAATAATGAAACCGATGGCTGATAATCGGCATTCTGGTGAGCACGGCATTGCCCTGGGTTCGTAACAGGGGAATTTTATGCGCCATTGAGGCTGAACCGTACTTGGTCTCAATCACATGGTAATAGCCAAGTTGTTCGGCGATCATTTCCGCCTGGCACAGTTGGGCGGTACGAAAAGAACCGCCATCCACCTCCACCAGCCCCATGACATCAGGATTGACCGACCTGATAAACTCGAGAATTTTATCGAAATTAAGGTGAGAACGCCGCAGATAACCGGCATAGGGAAAGGGAAAATGAAACCGACCGCCAACGCCGGCGGCATAGCGGATATTGTAGAGTAAAAACCGCAACCATCACCCTCCCAACCCGCTAACCACGGGGCCTTCGCAGACCGAACACCCCATGCTGCGCACTGCTGAACGCCGGATTCACGCCGCCCCTGCCGCGGGGTCTCGATTCACCACCGTTCTCCCCAACCGTCCGGACCGCTTCAACCGCTTCAACCGCCTCAACCACTTCAACCACCTCTTCCGTTTCCTTTCGATCGATCACAAAGTGTTCCGGTTTGACAGCCGCCACTCCTTGCGATTCGAGATAGAGGTCGTAAAAACACGAGCAATCCTTGTAATAACTTTTTTTCCTCAGCCACACAGGATCACCGCCCTGGGTTCGCACATGATGGAAGGTCGAAAGATTGATCAGCAGGGTCGCCATGGATTCTTTGGCCATCCGCTGCACATTAAACGGCGCGCCGAAGTGGTGGTCGACATCATCCCGGATTTGACGCGACAATCCGTGAAATTTCTGCCCACGGACATTGGTCTCCGGCAGATTAAAACGATGGCAGGCCCAGGGCAACAAAAGCGCCCCCAAGAGAACGGATTCCGGTATCTTCACCGGTTCGGCATCCCCTGTGCGAACGTGGAGTCGGTCCAAGGCCGCAAGCATGAGGAGGAGTTCCTGCCGAATTGTATCGCCCTGCTCGCCCTGCAAACATTCCTCATAGAACGGAAAAAGTGCGGTCCAGAGCGATGCCTGCATGCAGAGTTCGGCCCAAGGGCGACTGGCCCCGGACTGCAGATCTTTGAGAATCTCATCACGGATCCGGGAAGGCGGGCAGAGCTGCAGTTTATCCCGATGCCGCTGGAGCGAGGCGTAGCTTTCCGCCTCGATGGTAAATCCGGTTCGGGCGGCATGCCGGATGACTCGCATGATCCGCACCGGATCCCTGACAAAACGCCGGTCCGGATCGCCAACCACCCGGATGATGCCCCGGTCAAGATCGAGGACGCCTTCGGTGTAGTCGATGATGGTGTGGCTTTCGATTTCGTAAAAAAGCGCGTTAATGGTCAGATCGCGCCGGAAGGCATCTTCTTCAAGGGTGCCGAAGGTATTATTCGACGGCAGCACCTGCTCGTCGCCATCGATCTCGTATTCACTACTCGAACGCAGGGTCGATACCTCAATGATCTTATTTCCTCGAAAAAAAACCTGGACCAGACGAAACCGACGCCCGATGGTGCGGCTGTTACGAAACAGCTGCCGCAGTTGGCCAGGTCGGGCATCGGTGGAAATGTCAAAATCCTTGGGAGTGCGGCCGAGATAGAGATCGCGAACGCCGCCCCCAACCAGGTATCCCTTAAATCCGGCATCGCGCAGACGGTAGAGCACTTTGAGCGCTTCGCGGTCAAGCTGCTGTTCACGTATGGGATGACCGGATTCAGGAATGATCGTGGCGATCGCCGTCGGCGCGGCTTCCTGGACGGAAACCTGATCCTGCGGTTGAGCGATCATGAAGCGCTTGACCTAAAAAGGCTACTTATCACGGATACAATCCTCACTGACTTAAGCTTGAACGGTCTTTTCCTTGTATACCGATTCCGCGGCCTTGACAAAACGGGCAAAAATTTCCTGGACGGGCAGAATTTCTTTCATCTTAAAGGTGTTGGCGCCGGAAAAGACCAAGCCATTTTCGACATCGCCTTGCTGGGAAGCGGTCAGTCGGTCATTGATGCAGTACTTGTAATTACATTTCTTCAAGCACTGGAAACGGCATTTGTCCGCTGCAATATCCGCCCCGCTTAGCATCTTCTCGACAAAAGGAGTTTTGACCGCCCGCCCCGGCATGCCCACCGGCGAAGAAACCAGTACGATATCCTTCTCCTGAGCCTTGAGGTAGGCATCCTTGAATTCCTGCGAAACGGAGCATTCCTCACTCAGAACAAAGCGGGAAGCAATCTGGACGCCATCGGCACCGTACTTGTCCATCATCTCCGCCATTTCATAGCCATCGGTAATCCCGCCGGCGGCGATCAATGGCACTTTGGACACTACTTTGCGGATCGTGGGGAAGAGCTCCCGCAATGAAATATCGGTGCCAAGATGCCCCCCGGCCTCGGCGGCTTCAACAATAACCGCGGCGGCCCCCAGCTTCTCGGCCAACGTGGCGAAGGCCGGTGAGGAGACGATCGAGACGATCGGAATATTATGGGTTTTGCCGATCTTGAAAATATCCCGGGAAAAACCGGCCCCGGTGATAATCATGTCGGCGCCGGCTTCAATCGATGCCATCACCAACTCGTAAAAATCCTTCATGGCGTACATGATATTGACGGCGATGACCCCTTTGGTGGCCTTCTTGGCCTTGCGGATATCCTCCTGCAATTCGGGCACGGGAATCCCCGAACCGCCGATGGTGCCGATACCGCCGCATTCGGCGACCGGTATGGCGAGTGCGGAGGTGGAAACCCGAATGGACATCCCCCCCTGGATGATGGGTATTCTTGCTATAAGTGAGCCTATTTTCAATTCTGGCAGTTTCATTCAATCCTCTTGATCTATTGTTACGGTGCACAATGCAAACATCGGGGGGAACACTCCCTACCCCAAGATAACCCACCTTTGGAACCCAAAAAGAATGCCGAGCTCCTGTCTGTTTGTCAAGCGTGGAGACCGGCCCGGAACAACAGGGCCGATTTAAATAGAGATAATTTGTATTCTACCACAAAAAAGCCACATCAGCTTGACTTTTCACCCGTTTTGCGATTAGATTCTTATTTTTTATGAGCAGTATCAACACGGTTATGGGCTGGCGCCAGGCACCTCCCCATCGAAGAAAATGGAGTTTTCCTTGAAAATTCAAGCTATCAATGGCTTTAAGGACATTTTGCCCGACAGAGTGGGTCGGTGGCAATTGATCGAGCAGCGCGCCCGGTCGATTTTTGAGCGTTTCGGCCTCCAGGAAATTCGCATGCCGATCCTGGAAAAGACGGAACTGTTTGTCCGCTCCATCGGCGAAGCCACCGATGTGGTTGAGAAAGAGATGTACTCCTTTGCCGACAAAGGCATCACCATGCGGCCCGAAGCCACCGCGTCGATCATGCGGGCCTTCATCGAACACGGCCTCCATGTTCAGCAACCGGTGCAACGGCTCTATACCATTGGCCCGATGTTCCGCCATGAACGGCCGCAAAAAGGCCGGCTCCGGCAATTTCATCAACTCGACGCAGAAATTATCGGGGCCGTGGAACCGCGCATCGATGCGGAGTTGATCGCCATGGGCCAGATGCTGCTCGACGAACTCGGCCTGACGGTCAGCCTGGAGCTCAACTCGCTCGGCTGCCCGGAATGCCGCCCCCCGTTCAAGGCCGCCCTGGTGACCTTTCTCGAGCAGTCCATCGACGGCCTGTGCGACGACTGCAAACGCCGGACCCACACCAACCCCCTCAGGGTGCTGGATTGCAAAAAACCGACCTGCAGAACTCTGGTGCAGGCGGCCCCGTCCATGCTTGCGGCGCTCTGCCCGGCATGCGATCACCATTTCAGTGAAGTCCAGGAGGCGTTGCAGGCCCTGCAGATTCCTTTCCGGCTCAATCGCTTCATGGTCCGCGGTCTCGACTATTACACCCGCACCACCTTTGAATTCCTCACCACCGATCTGGGTGCCCAAGCGGCGGTGGGTGCGGGCGGGCGATACGACGGACTTATCGAAAGCCTGGGCGGGCCAGCACTGTCCGGCATCGGATTCGCCATGGGCATGGAACGGATTGCCCTGCTGCTGGAACAACAGACCGGCACCCATCAGGCTGACGCGGGCATGGATATCTTCCTGGCCGCTCTGGGCAGCAACATTCTCGCCCCTTGCAGCCTGCTGGCCCATCTCCTCCGTAAAGAGGGCATCAAGGCAGCCATCGATTACAGCGGCCGCAGCCTCAAGGCCCAACTCAAACAAGCCGGCCGGGTGGGCGCCCGTTTCACCCTGATTGTCGGCGATGAAGAATGGGCTCGACAGGAAGGCATCCTCAGGAACATGCGCACCCAAGAACAGCAGCCGTTCGCCCTGACCGGCACCCCGGAACAACAATGCCACCACCTGCGGCAACGGCTGGCAACCACCACCGATTAACAACCGACCCTTCGGCGTCGCCCCGCCGCGTTCGATCAGGACGCAGGACGCCAATATGGTTTTTTCCAGATCAGCCCGTCGGCTGACCTGCTTTATCTTTGGAGAACAGACATGGAATCAATGGGAGCGCTCCGGCGCACACACACCTGTAACGACCTCGGCCTCGATTGCCTCGACCAGGAAATCATTCTTATGGGCTGGGTACTCCGGCGCCGCGATCATGGCGGGGTTATCTTCATCGACCTGCGCGACCGCTGGGGCATTACCCAGATCGTCTTCAACCCTGAAATCAACGGCGAAATTCATACTAAGGCGCACCAATTGCGCAGCGAATGGGTCATTGCCATTCGCGGCCGGGTGGCCAAGCGGCCGGCCTCCATGGAAAATCAAAAACTCAAGACCGGCGCCATCGAAATCCTGGTCGACGAACTGCGGATCCTCAACACCAGCGAGACGCCGCCCTTTCCGCTGGACGAAGAGATTGAGATTTCCGACAACCTCCGCCTCCAGTACCGCTACCTGGACCTGCGACGGCCGGAAATCGCCAAAAATCTCATTCTCCGCCACCAGGCGCTGCAAAACGTCCGCGCCTACCTCAACGACCACAATTTCCTTGAGATCGAAACCCCGATGCTCACCCGTTCCACCCCGGAAGGCGCACGGGATTACCTGGTGCCGAGCCGGGTCAATGCCGGTAAATTTTTTGCCCTGCCCCAGTCGCCGCAGCTGTTTAAACAGATTCTGATGGTTGCGGGCATGGACCGGTATTATCAGATCGTCAAATGCTTCCGGGACGAAGACCTCCGCGCCGACCGGCAGCCCGAATTCACCCAGATCGATATGGAGTTGAGCTTCATCACCGAAGCCGAGATCATCACCATTGTCGAAGGCATGATTAAAAGCCTGTTCAAAGCCGTCAAGGACATCGAGCTGCAGCCGCCCTTCCAGCAGATCACCTACGCCGAAGCCATGCGGCGCTTCGGCACCGACCGGCCGGACTCCCGTTTCGGCCTGGAGCTGGTTGACCTGACCGAGCCCCTGCGATCCTGCGGTTTCAAGGTCTTCAACACGGTCATTGAAAAAGGTGGCGTGATCAAGGCGATTAATGCCAAAGGCTGCGGCGGCTTCTCACGCAAGGACCTCGACGACCTGACCGAGTTCGCCGGCCGTTTCGGAGCCCGCGGGATGGCCTGGATCAAAATCAAAGAAGATGAGTGGCAATCGCCGATCACTAAATTTTTCAGCGAAGAGGAAATCAAGGCCATGGCCGTGGCCCTTGACGCCCAGCCCGGCGACCTGATTCTTTTCGGAGCGGATAAGGCCAAGACGGTGCATCAGGTCCTTGCCGAGCTTCGCCTCGAGTTGGCCCGGCGGCTCGGCCTGGCGCAAGAAGGGTCCTACAATTTCCTCTGGGTCACCGATTTTCCGCTGCTCGAGTACGACGAGGAGCAGAAGCGCTACACTGCGGTGCATCATCCCTTCACCGCCCCCAATGAAGATCAGCTGGAGTTGCTGGAAACCGACCCCGGCGCCGTCAACAGCCGGGCCTATGACCTGGTCCTCAACGGCAACGAGATCGGCGGCGGCTCGATCCGTATCCACAGCCCAGCCATGCAAAAAACGGTGTTCAGAGCCTTGGGCATCGAAGCCGAGGAGGCCCAGGAGAAATTCGGTTTCCTTCTGCGCGCCTTGGAACTGGGAGCCCCACCCCACGGCGGCATCGCCTTTGGCGTGGATCGACTGATGATGCTGCTCACCGGTTCCTCCTCCATCCGCGACGTCATCGCCTTCCCCAAGACCCAAAAAGCCACCTGTCCGCTCACCGAGGCGCCGTCCTCGGTGGCCCGCAAACAGCTGACCGAACTGCACCTGCGGCCTGACTGGAAGGAAAAAGAGTAGTACAAGCCGGTTGGCGAGAACTATCAACCCGCGTGCCGGGGACCGGCGAATGGTTCCTGGCACGGGGTGTTGCCTATAACCTGGACCTGAAAGCGACAGAGGTCGCGAAAAAGACAGCCGGCCAATCAGCCCGACCCGGACGACTCAGTCCTGCGACTGCCAAACCCCGTTAAGCAGCAGTTCGTGGGGGCGAAAACCGCGTTTGTAATCCATGCCGGGGTGCCTGTCGATCCAGTAGCCGAGATAGAGATAATCGATTTGCTGCGTCTTGCAGATGTGATTCAAGGTCAAGACGTTCAAGGTGCCGGGGCTGCGCCACCCTTGTTGCGGGTCGAAAAAGAAATAGACCGCATTCAGCCAGGACGGCGCCGCGTCGACCACCGCCACCCCGAGCAGCTGCTCACCGATCCGATAGCGGACCTCAAAACATCGACTGATGCTGGTGATAAAAAAGCCGGTATAATAACTATCGGCCCGACTGCTCCCACCCGGAAAACGGGTCGAAAGGAAACGCTGGAGTAGATCCAGATTCTCCAGCGACATGGTCAGCGGACTGATTTCCACCGCCACATCCTGGTTTTTATTCCAGACGCGTCGCTGGTTACGATTAGGACGAAACCGCTCCGGACGCAGCCGGATCGGCACGCACAGGCGACATCCCGGACAGCGCATATTATACATGCAATTACCGTTACGGCGGTACCCGTAGGCCAGGAACTCCCCCATGGCCAGGTCGTCGAGTCGGCCGAGCATCGCCTGATGATAGATGGCCCGCTGCTCCATGCCATAGGGACACTCGGCCACCGCATTGACAAAGAAACGCTCCAATCCCTGATCCAGCCCAGGCGGAATACCTTGATCCGCCTCTTCCCTTCCCGTCACCTTGAACCTCCCAGCCCCGGCTACACCAAGCCCTGATCGAGCATGGCATCCGCGACCTTGACGAATCCGGCAATATTGGCACCGGCCAGATATTCGCCTGGCATGCCATAGGTCGAAGCCGCCTCCAAACAGGTGCGATGGATAATTTTCATAATCATCTGCAGCCGGTTATCCACAATCTCACGGGACCAGCTCATGCGCATGGAATCCTGGGCCATCTCCAGGCCGGACACCGCCACCCCCCCGGCATTAGCAGCCTTGGACGGCCCGAACAGTATGCGATGCTCCCGGAAAATTTCGATAGCCGCAGGGGTCGAAGGCATGTTCGCCCCCTCGCAGACCAGCCGCACCCCGCCCTCGACCAGATGACGGGCATCCCTGCCGCCGATTTCGTTCTGGGTGGCGGCGGGAATCGCGCAATCGGCCGGGTACATCCAGAGCGGATTGTAATCCAGGGTCGGATCGACGGCAACATAGGAGGCTCGCGGGTATTGCTGCGCATACTCGCCCAGGCGACCCCGACGAACATTTTTAAGTTCTTTGATAAAATCCAGCTTGCCGCTATCAATGCCTTCTTCGTCATAAATATAGCCGGAGGAGTCTGACAGGGTCAGCACCTTGCCGCCCATCTGCAGGATTTTCTCCACAGTAAACTGGGCTACGTTACCCGATCCCGAAACCAGACAGCGCTTGCCCACCAGGTTCTCCCCGGAAACCCCCAGCATCTCAGCGGCAAAATAGACCACCCCGTAGCCGGTTGCCTCCGGCCTAATCAGACTGCCGCCCCAACCCAACCCCTTACCGGTGAGCACCCCGGTGAATTTATTCTGCAATTTCTTATACATCCCGAAAAGATAGCCGATCTCCCGAGCGCCGACGCCGATATCGCCGGCCGGCACATCGGTATCCTCGCCGATATGCCGAAAGAGCTCGGCCATAAAGGCCTGGCAAAATCGCATGACCTCACCATCGGATCGCCCTTTGGGGTCGAAATCTGCGCCCCCTTTGCCGCCCCCCATGGGCAGAGTGGTCAGGCTGTTTTTAAACACCTGTTCAAAGGCCAAAAACTTGATAATCGAAAGGTTGACCGAGGGATGAAAACGGAGGCCGCCCTTGTAGGGACCGATGGCGGAATTCATCTCCACCCGAAACCCACGGTTAACCTGCACCACCCCCTGATCATCCATCCAGGGCACCCGGAACAGGATCGTCCGTTCAGGCTCAATCATTCGCTCCACAATCGCCTGCTGACGATAGATGGGGCGGCGGGCTAGAACCGGCGCTATGGTTGCCAGGAACTCCCTGATTACCTGATGAAATTCCCGTTGCTCAGGATCCCTCTGGGTGATGGTTGCCAGAATGTGCTCCATTTGGATGTCCTTCGTCGTTAGGCATTCACTTGTTGATTATGGGTACGGACCGAAACAACTTGACTCCAGCCGTTTCCCGGCCGAGTTCTTCGCGCGTGTTGACATTGCGCCAGCAAGTCCGGAGATGGGATGGCGGCTGCGGAGTTATCACCCCTGCCCCCGTCCGGAGCAGATTCATCCGCTGTTGCCCACCGGCAGCCATGGCTTCCAGCAGGGGAAGGCAGGCTTGATCGTAGTAGGCAAGCAAGGGCTCGATCCGACCATCCCCCGCCAACTCCGGCAGCACGGCCACGACTCCGGACCGCCGGCAATCGAGCAGCCACTGGAGCGCCGCCTCCTCCATGTCCGGAAGATCACAGGCCACCACCAGCCAGGAAACTTGCGGATACCCACGAAAGGCGGCAAGGATACCGGCCAGCGGCCCGCCCAGGCCGGCGATATCGGCAACCCGGAGCGCATTGGCGAGCGCCGGGGGCAACGCACCGCCACCGGCAATAACGACCTGCGAAACCTTGGGACGCAGCATCGCCACCGTCCGCTCGATCCAAGTCCGCCCTTCCTGCTCGATCAGATGTTTGGGCGTCCCCATACGGCTGCTTCTGCCGCCGATCAGCACACAACCCCAGACCGGGGTCCCAGCCTCCGGGTTTTCAGGAATCATGGCCAGTCCGATCCCTGGGGAAAAAGGCCGGCTGCCGCGCCGCGCCGCAGCAATTCGCGCACGGCATGCAAGCCTTCGTCGCCGAGATCCCGGGAATATTGATTGACGTACAGCCCGATATGATTGCGAATCACCGCCGGATCCATTTCCTGGGCATGGGCCTGGATATATTCCCAACTATCAAAGGGATGGGCATCGGCCCAGCGGATACTGGCGCCGATTGCGGCATCGATGGCTTCACGGCGCACCGAAGTCAAACTTTTTTTCACGGCGATGCACCCCAAGGGAATCGGCAGACCGGTGGTCCGCTCCCACCACTGGCCCAGATCTTCGACGCTGCGCAACCCCAGCTGTTGGTAGGTGAACCGGCTTTCGTGGATGACCACCCCGCCGTCGACCGCGCCACTGGCGATGGCCTCCATGATCCGGTCAAACCGAAGGACCACCAGATTGCGGCAGGCCGGCTGATAGAGGCGCAGCAGCAGGGCCGCAGTGGTCAAGGTGCCGGGGATGGCGATTTTCCAGTCACTGACCTTGGCCGGCTTATCGCCGTCTCCGGTGATCAGCAAGGGGCCGCAGCCCCGACCCAGCGCCGCCCCGGCCCGAAGCAGGGCATAACGGTCAAGCACATGTCCTAAGGCATGGAAGGAAAGCTTGGTCACATCAAGCCGCCCGCCCAGAGCCCAATCGTTGAGCGTTTCCACATCCTCCAGCAACGGCTCGGCCAAGCCCATCCCGGCTAACGACACCCTGCCGTGGACCAACCCGTGAAAGATGTAGGTATCATTTGGACAGGGCGAAAAGCCCAGCGAAACGTTCTGGTTTTCAGTCATGCGAAAGTCCTTCCAGGACCAGCGCCGCAGCTTCGCCGCAGCGGATACTGGCCTTCTTTAATTGCCAGTTCTGCAGATTGCGATCCTCGACCAGATTGGAGATGCAACGCAGCTCAAGCAGCGGCAGACCAAACTGCACACAGACCCGGGCCACCGCCGCGCCTTCCATATTCTCGCAGAGAGCCTGATGCTGCCGAGCCAGCAAGGCACCTCGTTGCCGGGAACCGCTGACGCAACTCACCGTGACAAAGGTCCCGCGTCTGACAGCCATCTTTGCACCGACGAGCAGAGATTCCGCCCGGTGCAGCAGGTGACTGTCCAAACGAAAGGTATCGAAGATTTCGAACGATTCCCCCCGCAAAGGTTCGACCGCATCCTGATAACAAATTCCGAGATCGCCCAGCACCTCGTGTTCGGCCAAGCAGACCTCAAGCAGACCGGCACCTGGTTGGTGGTCGTGCAGGTAGGCCCCCGCCACCCCCAGATTGACGACTCCTTTGAATGCGGAAGAAGCCCTAGCCAGATACGCCGTCACCTGAACAGCAGCCTCGACCGGACCAATACCGGTCAATACTTTTTCAAAGCGCACGGCAGGCGAACAGGCTCGACAAAAAGCCTCCATTTCAAAGGCGGTAGCAGCGGCAACTAGATACATAACGCTATGAAAAAAAGAACCAATTTATTGAAGGAGGGAGTCTGATCGAGTTGGATTCAGACCAGCAAGGGGCCACAAGGTAGCAGCATACAGCAGATCGGACAGTTTCAACTTTGCTTCCGCAACCAATTTGGACCAAGACTTTTCGGCCAATGTAAAGTAGGTTATCGGGCTTTGCAACAAAATCACCTGGTCTCTGCTTACAGCCCTGCTTCCCATGAATGAATATCCCCATCGTCTGGACGATTACGATTACGACCTGCCGGCGGAGCGAATTGCCCAATACCCCTCGCCGGAGCGTGACCGTTCCCGCCTGCTGGTGCTCGACACCGCCCAAGCCGCCCTCGCCCACCATCAGTTTGCCGACCTTATTGACAGGCTCCGGGAATCCGATCTCCTGGTGCTCAACAACACCAAGGTTTTTCCGGCACGCCTGCTGGGCCACAAACAGACCGGTGGCAAAGTTGAGCTCTTTCTCCTCTCCTATCCGCAGGCCGTACCCGCCGAAATACCTGCCGCATGGCAGGAAGCCACGGCACCCGCCCTGATCAAAAGTTCCAAACGACCAAAACCTGGCGACCTGCTCCATTTCAGCAACAATCTCAGGGCCAGGATCAACGGTTTCTTCGAGGACGGCAAAGCGCAGGTAACCCTACAGTACCAGCCGGACGAAGGTCATACCCTGGAAACCCTTCTGGAGCAGCACGGCCAGATGCCGCTGCCTCCCTACATCAGTCGCCCGCACGGCAACTCCGGAGAGGACCTGCACCGATACCAGACCCGCTACGCCCGCCATACCGGCTCGGTAGCAGCCCCCACGGCAGGCCTCCATTTCAGCGATGAACTGCTCGCCAGCATCTCCGCCAAGGGGGTAGAGATGGCCAGCATCATGCTCCATGTCGGCTACGGCACCTTTGCGCCGGTGAGGACCGAGGACATCCGCGAGCATGTCATTCACCGGGAAACGGTGGAAGTCTCGGCAGCCACCGCGGCAACGATTAACCGGGTCAAAGCCGCGGGGGGAAGAATTTGGGCGGTGGGGACGACCACGGTGCGTACCCTTGAATTTGCGACTGACGAACAAGGACAGGTGCGACCTCTGACCGGCGAGTGCGATCTTTTCATCTATCCCGGATTTCAATTCAGGGTAGTGGATAACCTGATCACCAATTTCCACCTGCCAAAATCATCACTGCTCTTCCTGGTGTCAGCCTTGGCCGGCCACCAGAGAATACTGGCCGCGTACCGGGAGGCGGTAGTTGGCGGTTACCGATTTTTCTCCTACGGCGACGCCATGGCCATTATCACCAAGCCCTGATCGTCCCAGTCTGGGGTAACCGTCTCAGTCGACACGATGCGGCAAACAAAAAAACCCGGCGCAAGGCCGGGTTAAGAGCAGGGACGAAAAAAAATTAGGATGCGGCCGGACAGTTACTGCAGGCTCCACCGCCGCAGGGCGGGGTGGCCACGGCATCCTTGCCGGCAGAGGGGGTCGGCGCACAGGGTGCGGCCGTATCGTTCGACCGACCGCTGTAGCCGTCGTTATACCACCCACTGCCTTTCAACTGAAAAGAGCTCATGGAAATCAGCTTACGGACCTCCCCGCCACAATCAGGGCAGGAGGCCAGCGGTCCATCGGCGATGCGCTGCTGCACTTCAAAGACCTTTTCGCACCCTCCGCACTCATACTCATACACTGGCATGGAAACACCTCACAACGCTGTCTCTAGTATATATTAAGGTTAAAAAATACCGCTTCATCAAACATGACGAATTTAATGGTTCTGACACCCCCTGTCAACTCCCCTGGCGTAATAATCCGCCAGGGAGTACATTTAAAATTATTATGAATCATCTGCAAATCCTTACGCTGCCAGCAGCATCAATTGTTAGCCGATTGCCGGCATATCCCTTTGAAAATCGACTCATCCTTGCAGTACCCCTGTAACGGGGCCATGATTATGGATACCTTCAAACAAAACAATTGCATTGCTCTAATCCGTGTTCTATGTTTGCAGCAATCGTATAAAATTACGATTTGCATCCCTACAATTTTAATACCCAGGAGAGCCCGATGAGTAAATCGCTCGTTGAAATGACCGCCGAAATCATTCAATCACAAATCAGCAGCAAACAGATGACCACCGAAGAAATAAAGGCGGCGCTTAACGACACATTCCAAACCCTTAAATCTCTTCAGGAATCTGAATCAACAGGGATTGATGCAGAGCCGGAAGAATCACTTCCTGTTATGGATCCTAAAAAATCCATCCAGAAAAATAAAATCATTTGCCTGGAATGCGGTCATGAGTTCAAGATGCTGAGTCCCAAGCACCTGAAGTCCCACGATCTCAACTCCAAGGAATACCGGAGGAAACATGGCTTTTCCGCCCGGCAACCGCTCTGCGCCAAGGCCCTTTCCGAAAAACGCTCACAATCAGGAAAAGAACGAGGTTTGCCCGCCAACCTTCGCAAAGCCATCGAGGCGCGGACCAAAGACACTACCAAAAAGAAATAAATTCTCGCTCGAAACAGATCCGGGGAAAGGCTCTGGACGGCTCCGTTTCGACGTTGCCGTCCATCCGTACTTGCCCGCACCCGGAATTCGACACTTCTGCAAGGCCGGCACGGCAAGCAGTATGCGTTGGGCTGCTCTCGTTTCCCGCCCCCCCATCACCAGCCACCAGCTAAGACAAGATGATCGGTATTTTTGATTCCGGAGTCGGCGGCATGACCGTCGCCCGTGCCGTTGAACAACTCTGCCCAGGGTTTCCCCTGATTTACCTCGGCGACCTCGCCCGAACCCCTTACGGTTCGAAAAGCCCGGCCATGATCACCGAATACTCGCACCGGAATACCGAATTTCTCCTTCGGCAAGGTGCCAAACTGATCATCATTGCCTGCAACTCTGCGGCCAGCGCAGCCTCCGGTTTCCTGCGAAGCCATTACAGCCAATCGATCATCGATGTTATTTTCCCGGCGGTAGCCAAGGCGGCAGCGGTCAGCCAGAATGGCCGGATCGGTGTCATCGGCACCAGGGCGACGATCAACTCCGGCGTATATGAAATGCGCCTCCAAGAATCCCGCCCGGAATGTCGGGTGTACAGCCAGGCCTGCCCCTTATTGGTGCCGCTGGTCGAAGAGGGTTGGATGGAGCGCCGGGAGACCAAAATGATCGTCAAAAAATATCTGCATCCCCTGCGTGACAAACAGATCGACGCCCTCATCCTCGGCTGCACGCACTACCCGCTGCTCAAGAAAATCATCGCCCCTCGGATCGGCCGCAGAGTACACATCATCGACTCTTCGGTTGAAGTGGCCCTGCATCTCAAACAACTCCTCGATGCCGACACGGACCTTCGCACCGCACTCTATGCCCCGGATATCCCCAGCCGCTTTTTTGTTTCCGACACCCCCTCGCCGGTCCATGGCCTCGCCGATAAAATATTCGGCCGCACCGTTCTTTTGGAGAAAACCGATGTCTAGCACCCTTCGAGCTTGCTGGCTTTCCCTAGTCCTATGCCTCGCGGTCACCCTGCCCCATCCCGGCATTTGCGCCGCTCCCCCTCAGGGACAAGCCGGCAAAATCCTGCAATTACAGAAAAAATACCAGCAGCTCCATAGCCTTGAATTCGAATTCTCCCAAGCGACCGCGACCAACGGCCGGATCAAGCAGGGAAGCGGCAAAGCGGTCTTTTATCGACCGGCATCCCCTCCGGGTAACACATCGACCACCGGCGGCATCATGCGCTGGGACTATACCGAACCTACCGTGCAAACCATTATCAACGATGGCAAGGAACTCTCAATCTACACGCCACTGGACAAGCAACTGATCGTCTCTCCGGCCGGGGAGATGGAATCCGACATCACCTATGCCATTTTCACCGGGACCTCCAGCCTGCTCGATCAATTCGTTGCGGATCAGCCAGACCGACACTTTGTCCTCAATGACCCGCCCGTTGGATTCGCGGCGGTTCTCCTCACCCCACGCCAGCCGCATTCCCAGCTCAAACGAATCCAACTCTGGCTGGGCGCGGACCAGACCATCCACCGGCTGCTCATGGAAGATCATTTCGGTGCCTTGACCGAGCTCACCTTCACCAAGGTCCGCTTCAATACCCTGCCGGCCGGGGACCGCCATCGGGCGGAATCGCTGCTCAAACTCGACCTGGCACCCGGCACCGAAACTATCAGCCAATGAATTGGGACCGTTCCGGCTGGTCAGCACGCCTCACGCTCTTCGACCGCCCCAACATTTCCGAACTTGATTGCAGGCCAATGCTCACCAGCCAGACCCACAGACAACCGTCATCGATGCAAAAGGAGTTGCCGCAATACTGGAACCGGGTTACAAAAGATCAGCCGAGGTACCATCGAGATACGAATTGGAGCCCCCAAAACGGTTGGCTCTGTCCCGACGCAGCCACCTCCGCACATTGATCCCCATGCGTATCGCCATTGCATCAGACAGCCACGACCACATCCCCAACCTGCAGCGGGCTGTGCGGCTTGCCAACCAGGAAGACGCCGAACTGCTGATTCATTGCGGCGACCTGATTTCGCCCTTTATGCTGCCTTATCTGCATGCATTTCAAGGCCCGGTACATCTGATTTATGGCAACAACGCCGGTGATCAGCATCTGATTGCCTCGCGATGCGCCAGCGGGTTCGACAACATCCGACACCATGGCTTGCACGGAACCTTGGTGGCAGGCTCATACCGCATCGCCTTTAATCATTACCCCGAACTGGCCCGTGAACTGGCGCGCTCGGGCGCCTTTGATTTGGTCTGCTATGGACATGACCATCTGTATGCGGTTGAACGGCTGCAAGACTGCCTGCTGATCAATCCCGGAGATCTGCTGGGCAAGGATGAAATCCCGTCGTTTGCCCTGCTCGATACAGAAGATTTTTCAGTGCGCCGAATTAAAGTCGGTAATAAATTATTGTTAGACGATTGATCCATCCCAAAAGGATGCGATTACAGCGCCAGCACAAACTCGCCCCGAGTTTTAATGCTGGATAACTCTTATTGGAACAGTAGAGAACAATGAGCGACGAATCCTTTGCAGATCTTTTCCAGGTAAAAACCGTTTCCCGCAAGGCCATGCAGCCCGGTGATCGCATGGAAGCCACCGTTGTCGGCATCAGTGGTGACAATATCTTTCTTGATGTCGGCGGCAAGAGCGAAGGCGTGTTGAAGGCAGCAGAATTGCACAACGATGTCGGTGAGCTGTCAGTCGCCAGCGGAGATGCCATCAAAGTTTTTTTCCTGGGGGCACGGAGCGGCGAGATGCTGTTTACCACCCGGCTCGGCTCGGGCCAGACCAGTTCCCGGGAACTTGAAGAAGCCTTTCAAGCCGGCCTCCCTGTCGATGGCAAGGTCACCGGCGAAGTCAAGGGTGGCTTCTCGGTCACCGTTGCCGGCCAACGTGGTTTCTGCCCCTATTCGCAGATGGATATCCGCAAGGTGGAAAACGGGGAAGACTATATCGACAAAACCCTGACCTTTAAAATCATCGAGTTCGGCAGCCAGGGAAGAAACATCATCCTCTCGGCGCGCGCCTTCCAGGAAGATCAGAGAGCCAGGGAGCGCGAGTTGCTCAAGGAAACCCTCACAGAGGGCATGCAGATCAGCGGCACGGTCACCTCGCTGCGCGATTTTGGGGCCTTTGTCGATATCGGGGGGGTGGACGGACTCATTCCCATCTCGGAACTGGCTTGGGGCCAAACCGAACGGGTCGAGGACATCCTCAGTCGCGGTCAGCAAGTCCAGGTGATCATCAAGCGGTTGGACTGGGACAAAGACCGGATTTCATTGAGCCTGCGGGAGACCACAGCCAACCCTTGGGATCAGGTGCTGACCAAGTATCCGGTGGGTTCGGTTCAGCAAGGCAAAGTGTCCCGTTTGGCTGACTTCGGCGCCTTTGTCACCCTCGAACCGGGCATAGACGGCCTGCTCCATATTTCCAAGATCGGGGCAGGACGAAGAATCCATCATCCCCGCGAAGTGCTGGAAGTTGGCCAAGAACTGACCGTTAAAATCGAATCCGTTGATACCGTCCAAAAACGGCTGGCCCTAACACCTGAGGATTATGTCGCCAAGGAACCGGCAGGAGAGCAGCAATACACACCGCCACCTGCAACCAAGGAAGCGACCTCCATGGGCACCTTTGGCGATCTACTCAAACGACAAGAAAAGAAAAAAAGATAGGGATCGAGGCCCGGGAGCGGCGAGACGCTTCTCCCGGGCCGGTTTGCAGGCCGCCACTTGACAGGCCGCAGCGGGGCTCAGATCGACCGGCGGTCGATTTCAAACATGATGATGGCCGCCGCCACCGAAGCGTTGAGCGAATTAAACGAAGCGCGCATCGGAATGGTCACCAGAAAATCACACTGCTTTCGGACCAAGGGTCGGATGCCCTTGCCCTCGCTGCCGATAACCACACAGATCGGACCGGAAAATTCGGTGGCATACAAGGAGGCAACCTCGCTTTCAGCCACCGCCCCGTAGACCCAAAAACCGTGCTCCTTCAAAATCTTGATAGTTTCCGCCAAATTGGCCACCTGACAAATCTGCAGATGCGCAACCGCGCCGGCGGAAGTCCGGGCCACCGTCCCGGTGATGGGAACACTCCGCTCACGGGTCATGATCACATGGGAAAACCCGGCGGCCAAAGCTGAACGAAGAATGGAGCCAAGATTGCGGGGGTCCTGGATAGAATCGAGCACCAGAAGCCTGGGCGCATCCGGTGCCTTAATGCTGCCAAGACTTGCCAGCAAATCTTCCAATGAGATCAGTTGGGCCTCGGTTTGCCGGGCCACCACGCCCTGATGCCGACAATGGTGCGGCACCCGCATTCGAGTCGCATCGACAAAACGGACCACAATGGCACGCTCTTTAGCCAGATCGATAATTTGCTGAAGACGAGCGCCGGCCTTACCCTCCTGCACGAAAACCTCGCTGATCCCGCCCGGATTCTGGGAGAGCGCTTCCCAAACCACATTTATGCCCCAGAGCAGGTCATCGGGCGGCTCTTCGGCTGGCGGACTGGTATTCCTGACCGCGCCGACCTCTTTTTTCTTCCTTTCCATCATGTCCCCCAATGCATCGTCTGGCCGGAAAACGTACGCCGCTGTCGACTGCGCTCGGCAATAATTATACTGCGCAGGCTCTCCACCGCCTCATCAAGCCGATCGTTGATGATCAGATAGTCATAGGCTGGAACACAAACCAACTCCTTTCGGGCGTTATCAAGTCGCAATGCAAGGGTTGCAGCGTCTTCCGTACCACGACCTCGCAGCCGACGCTCCAATTCAGACAATGAAGGCGGGGCAATAAAAATAGTGACCGGACTGGCATGTTCACGGACCTGGGCTGCGCCCTGGACATCAATATCAAGGATGACATCGTGACCGGCCTGCTGATGTCGGTGGACTTCGTCGACACTGGTCCCATACAGATTGCCGTGCACTTCAGCCCATTCAAGAAATCCTGCTGGCTGTCGATCGCGGATTTGGGAAAATACCTGCGATGTTACAAAATGATAATGAACACTATCGATCTCTCCCGGCCGTGGGTTTCGGGTCGTATGGGACACCGAAAAAACCAGGCCGGGCAGACTCTTCATCACCCGGTTGACGATGGTGGTTTTCCCGCATCCGGATGGCGCCGAAAGGACCAGCAGCAAGCCCTTACTCATGAACGACCTCGCCCTGGAATTTGTCGGGAAGTCCGACAAAATGGCGCTGCTCCAGTTCCAAAGCAAGTAGTCGCTGGTTGATGGTTTCTGGTTGTACCGAGGACAACACCAGATGCCCGGAATCTAGAATGATAATGGCACGGGTGCGACGGCCTTCGGTGACATCAATTAATTTCTTTTCCACCCGGGCATCATCTTTCAGCTTCCTGATCGGTGAAGAGCCGGGATTGACCACCGCCAGAATGCGGCTGATTTTGACGGCATTGCCAAAACCGATATTAAGTAACCTGCTGTCCATGGACACTCACAATGATTTTAGAAGGATAGACCGAGAGAACGAGTGAAAAACAGGGTTCATTGCCGACTCATTCGATATTCTGCACTTGTTCACGAAGTTTCTCGATCTCATTTTTCATTTCAACGCCCAGATGGGCAATTCTGGCATTGGCGATTTTGGACGAAAGAGTGTTGACTTCCCGAAGAAATTCCTGCATGAGAAAATCCAAACGTCGACCTACCGGCTCATCACAGACCAGAAATGACCGAAACTGCGCCATGTGGCTGCCAAGCCGGGTGATTTCCTCGGTGACGTCGCTTTTATCGGCCATGATTGCCGTTTCCTGGGCGAGCCGGATGGGATCGATATCAAGCCCGTCGAGCAGTTTATTCACCCGGAGCCGAAGGTCATTTTGTCGTTGCTGCTGCAACTCCGGGAGCATGTTTTCGATCTGCCGGACAATGGATTCGAACTTCGCCATCCGTGTCAACAAATCCGTCTGCAGAGCCTGTCCTTCTTTTTCGCGCATTACATCACAGTCTGTGAGCGCTGCGGTCAAGGCCCTGCTGATCAGCGGCCACTCAGCATCCATATCCGGACGTTGCTCTTCCAAACTGACCACATCTCGAAAGGTCAGCATGTCTTTAAGAGTGACTGCGGAATCAAGTCCATAATCGTTGACCAGTTGCTGCAGACAATGGTGGTACTGACGAGCCACGCTTTCATTGACCACTAACCTTGGTTCAATAATCGACAAGCCGACCAGGCTGAAGGTGATGTCGACGCGGCCGCGGTCAAATGCAGCGGCTACCATTTTTTTGACCGGCTCTTCCAATGCTGCAAAAAGACGTGGCAAGATCACCCGCTGGTCGAGGAAACGGTGGTTGACGGTACGGATTTCGGCAACCCAGGTTCGGCCATCGCCTGCAGCTTCGCCACGGCCAAACCCAGTCATACTTCTCGGTCGCATTTCTTGGTACCCCTGATGAGTTGGATCTGTAAAAACGGTACGCTGTCAACAGCACTCGCTGCGAGTCAGACGTCTTCTTGGGTGAGCGCGCCCATCAATTCGGACGCCGTGACACAGGCCGTACCAATCTTGCCGACAACAATACCTGCGGCATGGTTGGCCAGGACGGCGGCATCGTTCATGGAGCAACCGGAAGCAAGCCCCAAGGCAAGGGTGGCCGCCACTGTATCTCCGGCACCGGTGACATCATAGACTTCCTTGGCCATGGTCGGAATGGTTATCAAGTCGGCGTCGCCTTGCAGCAAAGCCATGCCGGCCTCGCCCCTGGTAACCAGAACCGCCTCGCAGTCTAGCTCCTCGCGAATCTGACGGGCAGCGGCCAGCAGACTGTGCTCGTCGGCAATCCGTATGGAGGCCATCTGCATGGCCTCATGATGATTGGGGGTTATGACGGTCGCCCCCACAAAAAGATGAAAATTCGAAGGCTTGGGATCGACAATCAGGGGAATCTTTCGTTGCTCGCGCTTCCGGACAGCGGCTAAAAGCTGACGCAATCTGGTCATAAGCTGCTCGCTGACCACCCCTTTGGCGTAATCGGAAACCATGACGGCGTCAAAGCCGTGGAGATGTTCTTCTAAATATCCTAACAGGGTGTCGAGCGATCGTTTTGCAGGATATCCGGTCTGCTCCCGATCAAAACGAACCACCTGCTGCCCCTGGGCAACCACCCTGGTTTTGACCGTGGTCGGGCGTTGCCCGACAACCAACCCTGCGGTAGAGGCCCCCAGGGCCTCTACCAGTTCTACCACCTTTCGGCCCATGGCATCGTCGCCGATGAGGCCGCATAAAGCGCCGTTCCCACCGAGTGATACGATGTTCCGCAGGACATTGGCGCTACCCCCCAACAAGAGGTCTTCGCGCTGCACGTTGACCACCGGTACCGGGGCTTCCGGAGAAATGCGCGTCGCCATGCCCCAGAGAAAATGATCGATAATGATATCACCGATCACCAGCACCCTCGCCTTGGCGAAGTGGGGAACAAGGTCCCGAAGCAAATACATGCCGCCAGCCAAGGTCTTTATCGCATCATCGGCGACATTACTTCATCACCTTGTTGAGCTCGGCGGTAACCTTGTCGGAAACATCGACCGTGTCGGCGGCATAAAGCACAACATTGCGCGGCAGGACCAGAGCATAGCCCTCACTCTTGGCCACTTTCTCGACGATTTCCTCAAGTTTTTTCAAAATAGGATTGACATGCTGCTCCCGCAGTTTCTTCATTTCATTATTGGCCTCTTCCTGCTTAGCCGCAAGTTCGCCACGTTTTTTCTGAAAAGCCGTTGCTTTTTCCTTCTTTACGGTATCACTCCAGGCGGAACTCTTCTTTTCAATTTCCTTTTGCAGGGTAATAAGTTCATTTTCTTCCGTTTTAAAGGAACTCTGCAGGGTCTTCATTTTTTGTTCAATAATATCTTGGGCTTTCTGCCCTGAGGTGGAGGTGGAAAGCACCTTTTTCATATCTATCACCCCAATCTTGGTATCAGCAGCCCAAGCCTGACCATTACAAAGGACCGCTACCATAATCAACAGGCTGCCGATACAGCCAAGCGCTTTTTTCATACTATCCACAATCGTTGCTCCTAAAATGTTGACAGAAAAATTCACGTACCCGTCGACAGACTTGCACATAAAGGCTGCCAAACGGTTAGGGGAAAAACAAAACCGGGCAAGGGAACACCCCCAACCCGGTTAATAACAGTTGGAAATCACATGTTACTTGACAATGACAAAATCATCGCGCCTGTTCTGTGCCCATGAGATTTCATCATGACCAAAGAGAAGTAGTTTTTCTTCGCCAAAGCTGACCGTGGTCAAGTTGTTGGCACTGACACCCAAATTAACGAGATAGGACTTCGCGCTCTGTGCCCGGCGCTCACCCAGAGCCAGGTTGTACTCCTGCGTGCCCCGTGGATCGCAGTTTCCTTCGATGCGAATTTTAAGGGCAGGATTCTTTTTGATGAAGTCGGCATTGGTCTCGATCCGCCGCACCTGCTCTCCGGTAACTTTTGAGCTGTCGTATTCAAAGTAAACCGGCACCATCGGTCCGGAAGTTCGCCCTTCCATGATCCCCGTGTCTGCACTCTCCAATGATTCTGCTGTACCGGCGCCTTCAGTACCCGTCATCTGCGTTGCAGTTTCTGGCTCCTTCTTGCTGCACCCCGTAAGACTCAAACCAAGCAAAAGCATACCTAAGGCAGCAAAATACAACATTTTTTTACCAATCATCCTTCTCTCCCATATAAGTTAATTACACATAAAATGCACAATTCGTAATTTACTGCACCAACTAAGAAATACAACTATTTTTTCCTGAAATATTAATTTCCTTGCAAAAGTCAGACGGCCTCCCTACACTTCTTCGATTCCCTTCCCAGGGAGTATCCTTCTTTCAACAATGAGAAAAATAATAATTTCACATAATATGCTGCCAAACACCGTTCGACTTCACCCAGAAGAACTCATCAGTTCCAATCGTTTCGGTACCTTTTTCGGAGTCACCCAACAGGTTTTTGATGCTGTCTGGAACAACTTGACCAATTCCCAAGGTAATTCGGTTGCCTATGTCTCCATGGAGATCGGTGCTGACCCCGATGTATTTCACCCTCTGAAAGACGTTCTCGAACAACAAGATATCAACGAGCATGCCAGCCCGCAGATCCATGCACTGGTACAAAAATATTTACACGGTCCTCGCAAAATCCCCAATTACAGCGGCGGGCTCGGCGTGCTGGCCGGCGACACCCTCAAGAGTTTTGCTGATACCCACATCCCGGCTTTGGGCATCAGCCTCTTGTACCGGGAAGGGTATTTTTCACAGATTGTCGACTCCAAGGTCGGGCAAATCGATCATGCGACCTACTGGACGCCGGAGGGCACTCCCACTCTATTCCAACTCCGTGATCCCGGTTCGCCCGAACTACCTTTGGCCATCGACATCCCCTTTTACAACGGGCAACAAATACCGACGCTTATCAAAGCGCATGTCTGGATGAAAATGGAAACTGCCGGCAAGCTCGATTATTTCGTGCCGGAATTTCTACTGGACTACAGCCTGCCCGACGCCCCAGCTTGGATCAAGGAATCGGCACATCAGCTCTACAACGCCAAATCGATTATCATCAAGGCAAATCAGCGGCGAATGCTGGGCGCCGCCATTCTGCCGCTTCTTGACTGCCTGGGGTTCACCTGCGGGACCATTCATCTCAACGAACAGCATGGGGTAACGGTTTCCCTGCACCTTATCCTCCAGGAACTCAAAAACACCTTTGGCGAAACCTTCCCCGAAATCATCACGGACGATGATGTTCTCGCCGCCGCGGAGCGGGTCTCCCACAAGATCGTCTACACCATCCATACTCCGGTGAAGGCAGGGCACGATCGTTTTGCCCGTGATGTGTATTCGGCGATAAGCCACAAAGCCTTCCAGCGGATTCTCAATCTGCTGGCCCACGACGAAGAAACCAGCCACGAATACAATTTCACGGCCATGGCCATGCGGATCAACCGGGCAATCAACAGTGTCAGTCGGCTTCATCGCGATGTCACCAAAAAACAGTTTCCGACTTTTGCCCATAAAATTAAAGCCATTACCAATGGAGTTCATCACCTGACCTGGATCAGCAAGAACCGCGCCGCCTGTTTTGATCGAACCCCGTCGCTGCAGCATTGGCGAGATGATCCGGGCTGTTTCGTTGCCACCCCTGACCACGAGCTTTCCCAGCTCGCCCCGGCCTTGCAGGAAGCCTGGAACCAAGACAATCAATTGCTAATTAGCTCCATCAATGCGATGCTTAAACTTCATCGCGAGCAGATGGTCGAAACCTGGATTGATCCACCCAATTTCCTTTCCAGCCTCCCTGAAACGGACTGGCTGCAACCCGGGGTGTTCACCATAGGATTTGCCCGAAGATTTTCCACCTACAAAAGGGCAGATCTCATTTTTGATGATATTGCGAGGCTTTCCGACCTGCTCATCAAGAACAACTGGCCCGTTAATTTTCTTTTTGCCGGAAAAGCCCATCCTGCCGATGAACCGGGCAAATACGTGCTTAAACTGATCCTCGACAATCAGGAAGAACTCTATCAGCGCAGCAATGGCCTGGGAAAACTCATTTTCATCCCGGGTTACGACATGCAAGTGGCTAAACTCATGGTGGCCGGTGTGCATGCCTGGCTCAATAGTCCCAAACGGCCGCTTGAAGCCAGCGGCACCAGCGGCATGAAAGCAGCCATGAACGGTGTCCCCAATATCAGCATCATGGACGGCTGGTGGGTTGAAGGGTACCACGATGGCCAAACCGGATGGAAGTTCGGTTTTGAAGGACCGGTTGACGATGCCGACCTCAGTGAAGCCCCCGATGCATTACTTTATTCGGAAGACGCCAACGCTTTCTATGAATTACTGCCTTCCGTATTGAATATGTTCTACGCCCAGCCGCAGCAATATCTATCGCGAGCGCTCAACAACCTGCGGCTCAACATACCCATCTTCAACACCCATCGAATGGCGGCCGAATATATTGACCAATACGGGCTGCACCTTGAACCCCAGACCAAGGATACCATCGACCGGTTCCACAGACTCTATCAGAGCGAACAATCATTAACGTAAAGAGGCATCCCGCTTTCCTTCATCAAGAATCTGCCGATAAGGACCGAAAAGGGCTTTTACTGAACAAAAGCAGTGCTTATCATTGTGAGTTACAGTATAAGAACCTTCACCCTCCCATTGCACAGCCTTGCAACTCGAGACGAAAAGGTGGTCTGGCCAGGCACTTCCTGGCGAGAGCTTGAATACGACCTTTCTGTCCTTAACCAAAGATGCCTGTGGTTTAAAATCCCGTTGACCGTGACCAGAATGCCGAAGGCATTTTTACCGTTCCAACCGGACGGGGGATTAAAGAGATGCGGAAAAAGGCAGCAGCGGCTCGTCGCCGATTGATCGCCAACAAATGAACCCGCGACGGCAAAACCTGATTAGACGTAATTAACACCTGAGGAGCACATCCATGGCCCGCCACATCAACCCCAGCAATTCAACCAATAAAACCATAGACGCTATCGACCGCAAAAGGGAACGCGAACGGCAATTCATGTTGAAGAAATCCCGTGAACTCGCCCCTGAGCTCGCCATATCATTGGTACAACGCTTGTTAGATCTCCATATCATCGAGACCAATTCCGTGCAAGCTATCCAGGAAGTTATGGAAAAACAGCTGCAGCGCCTCGGCGACATGGAAGAATTCGACATGCAGTTTAAGATTGCCCCGATCCGCAATCTTACCCAGGATCCCAATGTCATCAGCCTGTATCTTACCCAGTTCATCATTGAGGACCTGCTCAACAATTCCCACATCCAGGATGTGTTTGGCGATGACATGGAAATTTACAGCGCGGTTGATTCCGTGCTTGCCAAAATTCGCCCCAAATGACCCCGCCCAATCATGGCGGTTTTACATCCCAAAACGCTTCCTTCGGTGCTTTTCGCCACCGCCAAAGGAGAAATTCTCGATTACAGCGGCCTGTTTATGGCCGGCAGCGCTGCGGGCCATTTTTTTCAACCCCGGCTTGATGACCTGATCGAACTACCGCCCGGCAGCGAACTTTTCGCCCTGCCGGGTCGTCTACCCGTGGGCATTGAGCCGGAAACCGGCGAACCGGCCCTGCTCGACAGTGACCCCTTCAAGCCCGGCGAACCCGTCCAGGCGGTAGCCGCCTTCATGGCGCCGGCCCATACCGCCATCTACACCGCGGCCTTCGAGAACCGCAATCCCCAGAATGCCCTGCTGCCGCTCTTTGCCTATACTGCCGTCGGTTGGGCCGAAGGGAAATTCTGGGTGGCCGGGTTCCGTAGCGACATGGACCGTCGACAAGATGCCGATCAGTTTAATCAACGACGCCTCGACCAGCGCACCAAACAGCAACTGCAACGGTTTCCGAGAAACCGCCTGGTTCAACATCTCGGCAATTGCTGCCTGACCTACGGTTGCCCCGCTGCCCGCAACTATTTTCTGGGACGCTGGGAGGCCCCTCTCCCCTGCTCACCCGCCTGCAACGCCGCCTGTGCCGGCTGCATTTCGCTCCAGCCCTCGGGGTGCTGCCCCTCGACCCAAGACCGTATCACCTTTGTACCCACGGAAAAAGAGATCGCCGAGGTAGCCGTCGGTCACCTCAAAATTGCCCCACGACCTATCGTCAGCTTTGGCCAGGGATGCGAGGGGGAGCCACTGCTCCAGGCGGAAGTCATGGTGAAAAGCATTCGCCTGATACGGTCGCAAACCGACTTGGGCACCATTAATCTCAACACAAACGGCAGCCTGCCCGAAGCGGTGGATCAATTGGCCAAGGCCGGACTGAACTCGATCCGTATTTCCTTAAACAGCGCGCAAAGCGAACAGCACCGTCGCTATTACCAGCCTAAAGGATTTTCACTGATCGATGCCTGTCGCTCGATTACCGTAATGAAGCAACATAACCGCCACGTTTCGCTTAATTATTTCATCCTTCCAGGGTGCACCGACGATCCCGCCGAATTTGCGGCGCTTTCAGACCTTATTGCTGAATATCAACCTAACTTCATTCAGTTGCGCAACCTCAACATGGACCCCGAAGCCTATCTGCGAGTCATTGGACACAACACCACCGCGGCACCGCTTGGCATCAAGAAATGGCTGACCAAACTCAAGGCCAAGTTTCCGACGCTTGGTTTTGGATACTACAATCCTCCCCTGAACCCCTGAACGTTAAATCCCATGGCGAACACAATTGGGAGGCACCACCGGGATCATTTTGGTTGAAAAACCTCACGGCCCGTGACCAAGCCTCTTCCAGGGTAGGACTGGCCTGAACCTTGGCAGCGAGATGATGACCGAAAAAATAATTTTTAGCGAAATAGTGGGTGAACTCTTTCAACCTACCGAGCCGTCGATCTGACTGAAACCGTTCGACCAGACCTCCAACGAACCTTTGATAGAGCAGCGGCAGACACACCTCCGAATCCGGGATGGAAGCCCCATACACCTCACGGGCAATATCGGCAAAAATCCAGGGAGTTACAGCAGCCGCGCGCCCAATCATCAACCCATCTGCGCCGCTTTCCGCAAGGCAAGCTCGGGCACTGCTGACCGAATCAATCGAGCCGTTAGCAATCACCGGGATAGTTATCCATTCCTTCACCTTGGAAATCCACTCCCAGCGAGGTCGTCTGGCAAAAGACTCTGTTCGCAAACGGGCATGGACTGTCAGCATATCAATCCCCTCTCCGGCGAGCATCAAGCAAAAATCCCGCAACTTCTGCGGATCGAGGGTTTCACCAAGCCTAATTTTAGCGGTCAACGGCAACGCTGTGTTTCGCCGTGCACATTGAACGATCTGACGAACCCGTTGCGGGTCTTCCATAAGACTGCTACCACCTCCAGTTTTACGAACCACAGGTGCAGGACAGCCAAGGTTAAGATCTATAGCGTCAGCGTCGAAACGGTGGAGCGCTTCAAATATCTTGGGAATATTGTGTTCACTGCTCAACAACAGTTGATAGGAAAGCGGCCGCTCCTCGGCGGTGCGCACCAAGTAGGGAGACAGATGCACGTTTTCGCCAGGAACACGGGCCGCGGCCAACATTTCCGTGCTCAAAAGACCGATCCCGCCAAAATGCAGGATTGTCGTTCGTAAAGCAGAATGGGTTAAACCAGCCATGGGCGCCAACAAGAGGGGTGGCCAAATTTTTTGTTGCCTGATGATCATCTTTGTTTTCCGATTTCCAACAGTACCGATTTTTTCCAGTTCCACCTTGACATACAAACAATGACCATGTATTCACCTATTGATAACTATTACTTATTACTTGTTGCCATTTCGATGATAGGAAAATCCATGAACGCTCCCACACCGATGATTCGGCTTACCACCCAACGCCATATCATTCTTGAAGAATTGGCTAAAGTCAAAACCCACCCAACCGCCAGCGAACTCTACGACATGGTCCGGAAGCGGCTGCCCCGAATCGGACTGGGCACGGTCTATCGCAATCTCGAATTGATGGCCGACAGTGGGATGATTCTAAAAATAGAGGTGGGGGGAACCCAAAAACGGTTCGATGCCACCACAGAGGCACATTATCATATCCGCTGCTCAGCATGTGGCAAAGTTGACGACATTGACGTTCCCGTCATCAAGGAATTGGTTGCCCAGGCCGCAGAAACCACGTCCTACCTGATCCACGGGCATCATATCGAATTCACGGGCATTTGCAAAACCTGCCAGCAACAGCAGAACGTTACCCAGTAAGACCGGCCCACCAGTTCCAAATCCTCGAAACACCAAGAGCGGCATTCTCCTCGGAGAATGCCGCTCTCTTGAATCTCTCTTATTCGACTATCTGAAAATCAGGAAAAAACCACCTTACAAAATCTACGTTTGCCTACTTTAAGCAAGACAGTCCCTTGCGCGGGGACGACAGCATTGATGTCGCTTACTTTCTCCCCTTCGATGGAGACGGCATGCTGTTGGATCATCCGGCGCCCATCGGAAGTTGATTTCACCAACCCCGCATCCAGCAAGAGCTTTGGCACCCAAATTTCAAGTTCACTGGAGATGATCGCCACTTCCTCTATTTCATCGGGAAGTTCATGCCGAGCGAAAATCTGTTCAAAATTGCGCTCCGCATCTTCAGCAGCATCCTGATTATGAAATCGCGCCACCAGTTCTTTGGCCAACTGCACTTTGACGGCCTTGGGATGGAGTTGCCCGCTAGCTATCTGGCCTTTCAACAACTCGATTTCCGCCATGGGCAGATCACTGAGTAACTCGTAATATCGGAACATAAGGTCGTCGCTGATCGACATGATTTTCCCGAAGATACTGTCAGCCGGTTCTGAAATGCCAATATAGTTCCCTAAAGATTTGCTCATCTTGTTAACGCCGTCAAGACCTTCCAGCAGTGGCATGGTCAGCACCACCTGAGGCTCCTGGCCTCGGCTGCGCTGCAAATCCCTGCCCATCAACAAGTTGAACAACTGATCGGTGCCGCCAAGTTCAACATCGGCTTTCATGGCAACCGAATCGTATCCCTGAATCAGGGGATACAAAAATTCGTGGATGGAAATAGGTCTATTGGATTCAAACCGTTTCTTAAAATCATCACGTTCAAGCATCCTGGCAACAGTCAACTCGGATGCCAGGCGAATCATCTCAAAGGAGGTGAGTTGGCCAAGCCAACTGGAATTGAACACCACTTTGGTCTTGTCGGGATCAAGGATTTTAAAAACCTGTTCCTTGTAGGTTTCGGCATTGCGTTTAACGTCTTCAGGAGTGAGTGGCGGCCGCGTATCGGACTTACCGGTCGGATCACCGATCAAACCGGTAAAATCGCCGATCAAGAAATTTACATAATGCCCTAACATCTGGAAATGACGCATTTTTTGTATCAACACCGTATGTCCGATATGCAAATCAGGCGCAGTGGGGTCAAAGCCGGCCTTGATGGTGAGCGGCACACCGGTCTCCAGCGATCGGGTCAATTTTTTAACCAAATCTTCTTTGGAATGAAAATCAACGGCTCCCCGTTCTATCAGGGCTATCTGTTCGGCTACGGACTTCATTATATCTCCCTACTTGGCGTATTCAACCGCTCTGGTCTCACGAATGACCGTGACTCGGATCTGTCCCGGATAGGTCAACTGTTCTTCAATGGCCTTGGCTATATCGCGACTCAAGAGGGTCGCCTCCTCATCCTTGACCTTCTGACTGTCTACGATAATACGGAGATCACGCCCGGCTTGAATAGCATAGGATTTTTCGACGCCGCTGAAACTATTGGCTATGTTTTCAAGATCATCAAGACGTTTGACATAACTCTGCAGCATTTCTTTCCGCGCCCCAGGCCTTGCCCCTGAGAGTGCGTCGGCCGACTGTACCAGCACGTCCAGCACGCTTTTAGGTGGCTGATCTTCATGATGCGCGCCAATAGCATAAATAATATCTTCAGCCTCGCCGTATTTACGGGCGAGATCACGGCCGATAATAGCATGGGAACCTTCCACCTCATGGTCGACCGCCTTGCCGATATCGTGCAGCAAACCTGCCCGTTTGGCTTTTTTAACATCCAAGCCTAACTCCGCAGCCATGACCCCGCAGAGGAAAGCGACCTCCAGAGAATGCTGCAGGATATTCTGCCCATAACTGGTGCGGTATTTGAGGCGGCCAATCAGGTTGATCAAGTCCACGTGCATACCGTGGGCACCGACATCAAAGGTCGCCTGTTCACCTGATTCGCGAATCCCGACTTCAAGTTCCTCGGTGACCTTGGCAACGACTTCTTCAATTCGGGCCGGATGAATCCGTCCATCGGAAATGAGTTGTTCTAATGCCCGCCGAGCCACCTCACGTCGAATAGGATTAAACCCTGAAAGAATAACGGCTTCAGGGGTGTCATCAATAATGATATCAATACCGGTGGCCGCCTCGATGGCACGGATATTTCGCCCCTCCCTTCCAATTATCCGTCCTTTCATTTCATCATTAGGCAGGGGAACCATCGATACCGTTTTATCGGCAACATAATCGCCGGCGTATCTCGAAATAGCTAACGCAAGGATGTTTTTCCCCTTACGATCAGCTTCCATTTTCATTTCATTCTCGATGCGCGAAAGCCTTTTAGCGCAATCCATGCGCGCCTCACTTTCGATGGACTGCATGAGTTGCTGCTTGGCCTCATCGCGATCAATGCCGGCGATCTTTTCTAATTTATAGCGCTGCTCATCAACTAGGACATCGAGCTGTTGCTTTTTTTCCACAACCTCAGTTTCGTTGGTCGCTAGACGCTCTTCGCGGTATTTCAGGCTAGTCTGTTTTTCTTCCAGAATCTGAAACTCCCGTTGGATTTCATCGAATTTGCGATTCAGCCGCCGTTGGTCATCTTTGAGCTCCTGCCGGCTTGCCTTGAGTTCGCGATCGGCCTCCTGCTTGATTAAGAAAGCTTCCTCTTTGGCCTGCAGCAATGCCTCTTTTTTTATTTGTTCGGCTTCACTGATAGAATTTTCAATGATCTGTCGCCCCTGCAAGGCGATATTTTTCTGGTTACCCTCCACCAGACGTTTACGCAGCAATATACCAATAGCCAAGCCGGCGACAAGATTCACCAACGCCAATAGCAGGGTTATCACATTCAATTCCATGGCAAGACACCTACTTGAATATATGAAAAATAGCGCAACCCTTCCCTTTGATCGCTCAAAGTAACAAGGTTGCCGCAAAAGGAGAGGGGAGAGCGGGAAAGCGGGAGTGACGTTCGGAAGAAGGAAGTTTGAAAAACAGAAACGCTGCCATAATAAAAGCAGACCCACCAGGGCCCGTCCAGCATCTGCTTAGCACTACCATGCGGTCATAGACCACTAGAACTACAAGAAAAAACATCGCCTATAAAACGTTTTTCCGGCATGTGTTTTTCTTGAAACAGCCTGTGTGGTAGGTTACTCAAATATAGTAAACCTGATCGCATCAGGGTTGTCATTTTAGCACTAGACCTACACTGTCCGTTACTACTACACACGCTACTATCCTCTTTAAACACCGATTACAGTGTCTATATAAAACAGCGGTCTGATAAGCTGGTCATTAAAAAATCCCCCACGCTGCCGTGTCAGCGGAATGATCAAAACCTAATCAAATTAGGTGGGTAATGCCCATGTCGCCGTCTGGAAATCAGCTAAGATTTCCATAGTTCGACAATAAAGCTACCCTAATCATGTGAGTTGGCTTAATACTCCGTTAATCACCAACAGAGCAGGGGCCTCATTCTATTCTCTGATTACCTAATACTATAACAGAACGATCTCCCAAACAAAATGATATTTTTCTAACAGATCAGTCCAATACAACGGAAACCTTGTCGATCAATTGGGCAACCGTACGTCCTTGCTCTTGCCGAAACTCTTTATACTCTCGATTCAGCTGGGTATATTTGGCAGCCATGCGCAAACACCCCAAAACGAGCACCTTATTCGACGGCACGGAATTTCGACTCATTTTCTCATGACCTTCCAACTCATGGCGGAGCAGGTTGATAGCTGACTCCACCTCTTCTTCGGGAGCGTCACTATAAAAAGTATATTCCTGTCCGAAGAGATGGAAGCGAACAAGACGATCCTGCATCAGTATCGATCGTCAGCCTCAATTGTTTTTATTGTCAGCGTCATCGCCGAATAAAAATCCCTGCACGCCACTATTATTACTTTTTTCAGAAGCACCAGCATCATGTTCACTTTCCCATTGCTCGATACGACCGATTAAGCCAGTAACCCTATTTCCGACTTCAGAACGCTCTGTACTGAGATTGAAAACCGTGTTTTTCAAATCCGCACATTCAGCATCACGTTCCCGGAGGGTATCCTGCAATGCGTGATACTCGGATTTCAGGTTGTTGTATTTCGTCAACAGTTTATCTACAAACTCCTCCAAGCGAACCAATTCCGCATTATTCTCCATGACGCTTCCTCTGACTTTTAAGTTGCCGAAAAGGTTGAAAAACCATAACCTTCCGAAATTATAATAGAACTGAACAGGGCGTTAATATACAGATCACCATCCCTGAACGCAAGGACTTTGGAAGGATGCGAGACCGTGGGTATTCGTTTTTAGAACTAGAAAATTAACACCGAAAAAATTCCCAGGATAAAGGCCGATTGTTTTCATAAGGCATCACACCGTGAAAGGGTCGAGGATCACCATCAAAAACCAGGGGTAGAAAAAACCGATCCCCTTCCCACATCGGCAACTGATCGAGTGCGGCAACCGGGTGCCAGATCAGATCCCCCTCCTCATTATTCTGTAAAGCCGTACCGCTATAATCGGTGACCAAAAAAATAAAACCAAGCCAATCTTCACCCGCTGGCCCGAAACCGGTCCAATTAATGGTGCCGCGCAATTGAATGCCGATACATTCCAGACCTGACTCCTCCCGAATTTCTCTTTTCATGCAACTCAGCACATCTTCGTTTGCTTTCATTTTACCGCCCAGGCCATTATATTTGCCTAAATGCTGGTCTGCAGCGCGGGCATTACGATGCACAAGCAACGTCTGCAACCCATCTAACGACAGAATATAACCAAGGGTGCCAATTATGGGTTTATACATAGGACACGATCCATCTGAATAATTAACGATACAATATCGTTGCCTGCCGACAACCATGTTTTGCAACTTCTATCGTCGTCTTATTTACAATATGATATTATATAAAAACGTTTAGTAGCTAACAACCACTCACTCCCCTTTGACTGGTCTTTTACCATCATACTATCATGAAATACATCGTTTCGAAAACACAAGAGCAAAAGATTCATTTACTTTGCCTTATCCTTGGCTGGTTTTCATGTTCCTTCTGTCTTGCCGTCACCAAGTCCTTTGCGGCCGAATCATTTCCCTCATATCCCTGCATTAGCGCCAACGTCAAATTCTGGGAAGCGGTGTACAGCCGATATTCGACCCGGCAGGGGATATTGCATGACATCGATGACCTCAACCGTGTCTATGCTGTTATTGATCTCGAAGATTGGGACACCCCCGGATCGGCTAAGGTAAACAGCGAACGTATAAAGGAAGGAAAAAATCGGATTAACGATATTCTCACCCAACTCGGTTCCGGGAAAAAACCGGTCACCCCGGAAGAAATAAAGATTGCGGCGCTTTTCCCCCAGTCGTCCCATGCCAACTATCACGAGGCAAGGGAAAACATCCGGTTGCAAGTTGGCCAGCAAGACCGGTTTTACGAGGGGCTCATTCGTTCCGGTAAATACCTTGCCCACTTTAAACAATTTTTCATCTCGCAGGGACTACCCGCAGAACTGGCCTATCTTCCCCATGTGGAATCTTCTTTTAATCCAAAAGCCTACAGTAAAGCCGGAGCGGCCGGACTCTGGCAGTTCACCCGCTCCACCGGTAAGGAATACCTCACCATCAACGAACTGGTAGATGAGCGCTACGACCCATACCTCGCCACCCAGGCCGCCGCCAAAATGCTCAAAGAAAACTACGCCCGTCTCGAGACCTGGCCGCTGGCCATCACCGCCTATAATTATGGCCGCTCCGGCATGGTCCGAGCGGTTAACGAACACGGCAATTATGAAAATATCTTCAAATCCTACAGCCAGGGATATTTTAAATTTGCCTCCCGAAACTTTTATTCGGAATTTCTCGCCGCCACGCGGGTAGCCAAACGATTGGCAACCGATCCGAGAGTACCTTTCGATCGGCCGGAAACGACGATCACATTTCGAATCAAGGAAGATGTGCCCCTTGCACGGCTGCGCACCTCCTACCGTATCTCCCCGCAAGAATTCGCTCGGCTGAATGCCGCTCTTATGGAACCTGTGCTCGACGGTCGGAAGCCGGTACCGAAAGGATATCTGGTACGACTGCCCGCTGGCAAGCAGCCACTGCCTCAACATTCTGCAATTACATTCGAAAGCGAGACCGCCACACCAGAGGGCACCTCCAGGAAAAAACTTGAACCAGCCAAACCCATGGCCAGTTATACGGTACAAAAAGGGGACACATTATCCTCCATCGCCCGCCAATTTGGACTTCCCCCCCAAACCCTACTGGCGGCTAACAGCAGGAACGGGGTCGCCGAAATCCGAATTGGCGACAAACTGATCATTCCAGTAGCCACCAGCAAAAATCTCTAATTCACCCTAACATACCATCACCTCTGCATCAAAGGACTCAAATGGACATTTCAGCAACCATCGCCAACCTGAAAAAACGACATGATTTCAACGACAAAGTCGGAATGATCCTTATCCATAATGGGACCGTACGCAGTTGGTCGCGCCATGATCGGCAACAGGTTACGGCACTGGAAACCACCGTGGATCACGGGAAGATAGCACGGTTACGGCAAGAATACCTTGAACGGCCTGGTATTTATGAGATAATAGTCGAAGCCAGTTCTGGTCGTTTTTCCCCTGGGGACGACCTGTTATTCATTATCGTGGCCGGCGACATCCGTGAAAACATCAAACCAGTACTCGCTGAGTTACTCGACCGGATCAAGGCCGAGGCGGTAAGTAAAAAAGAAATTTTAGCGTAACCCTAGCTCGCGCCTGCCCCGTGGCCCACCAAATGTGAGGAGCCCTTTTATGCCTACAGCCGAAGTGCTGATTGAAAAATTTAAAAAAATTAAAACCTTGCCTCATATTGTCGCCCGGCTCGTCCAATTGGTCAACGATGAAGAGTCGACTTTGCAGGATTTTGAAGAAGTCATCCGTCTCGATCCGGCGCTGGTAGCCAGACTGTTGACCTTGGTCAACAGTTCCTATTTCGGGTTGACGCGCAAGGTTGACTCCATCTCTCGAGCGGTGGCGCTGCTCGGCATGAAAAATCTCCACAACATTGCGGTGACCGATGCAATCCAGGGGCTGCTTCGCAACATTGCCGGGACCGCAGAATTCTCACCTCAACAACTGTGGCTCCACAGTGCCGCTTCAAGCATCTGCTGCAAAATGATTGCCGAACGTATTTTCACGCTCAATGGCGATGACGCATACCTCTGCGGCATCCTGCACGACATCGGCCTGATCGTTGAGATAGAGACGGATCAGGAAAATTTTCTCAAATTAATCGAGCAACTGGGTACCGACGGCCCCTCCCTGATTGAATTGGAACAGGACCTGTTCAACACCGACCATTGCCAAATAGGGTATATATTGGCCAAGGAATGGCACATCCCAGACCCTATTGCCGAAGCCATTCGCGATCATCATCTCGACAGTGGTACCATCAACCCCCATTCGCCGACCGGAATCCTCCAAATGAGCGAATATATAATTCACCAGCTGGGCTTTACGGCTATCAAGGACGGACTCACCACCAACCTTGTGCCATCTCTAGCCGCACATATTCAAGCCAACGTGGAAGAATACAAGGTGCTTGCGGAAGATCTTCCGGAGGAACTGGAAAAAACCAAAAAAATGTACGGCGGCTGAGGCTATTTCCTATGACGATGACACCCCTGTTTGCCGATCTGGTCGACCCGATCAATGAATTGATCGGATTACGCAACCACTTGGAGCAAGAAACCGAGTTGCTCTTATTTTTTTGTCTGAATCATTCCGGCCATCACGTAGCCTCCGACCACTTCCCTCTGATGGCTGAACTGGCTATCCAATGCATCGAGGAAAAAGAAAAACAATCATCGGAGGTTTCTTTTATCCTCAACGATCGTTCGTTCGCCCTGCTCGCAGTTCCGGACCTGCAAGGATATGTCCTCGCCACAGCCAAAGACCCCGAACCGGCTGACGCCAGCCGTTGGATATCGACCATTATTCGCCTTGGGGTCCGCGTCTTTCTCGCTCACCGCGAAACCGAGGAAACCGTTAACAGGCTCCGTATCCAGAAAAAACAATTTGATCGGAAGTCTGCGGTCCTGGAAAAAAAATTCCAGGACATCATGGTTGAAAACGAAGAAAATTACAGCAAGATTCAAGAACAACAACGCAACTATTCCGAAACCCTGCAAGCGGAAATAAAAGAGCAGACGGCAGAATTGCGGACCGCCAAAAGGGCAGCGGAGGCGGCCAACATCGCTAAAAGTGAATTTTTGGCCGCAATGAGCCACGAAATCCGCACCCCAATGAACGGGATCATCGGCTTCACCGATATGCTTCTGGATACCGGGCTGGATGCGGAACAGGTGGAATTTGCTCAGACCATCAAACGCAGCTCCGACGCCTTGCTCTCCCTAATCAACGACATTCTTGACTTTTCCAAGGTTGAAGCAGGCAAACTCGACCTCGAATGCATCAGCTTCGACCCGGAGATCACGGTGCAGGATGTCTGCGATTTGGTCAGGCCCAAGGTGGCCTCACGCCCGATCGAGGTGCTCTGCAGGATTGACGATGCCCTCCCGGCCAACGTCATGGGCGATCCGGGACGGTTCCGTCAGGTTTTGGTCAATTTGATGGGGAACTCCGCCAAATTCACCAAAAAAGGAGAGCTCGAACTGGCCCTTATGGTCGATGAAGAGACCCAAGACAGCATCACGCTCCACGCCCGGATCAGAGATACGGGGATCGGCATCCCCGAGGACAAGTTGGATTCCATTTTCGAGGCCTTTCGGCAGGCCGACGGCTCAACCACCAGGGAATACGGCGGCACAGGCCTGGGACTTTCCATTTGTCGCAAAATCGCTGGATTGATGGAGGGGCACGTTTGGGCCGAAAGCCAACCAGGCCAGGGAAGCATCTTCCACTTCACCTCGAAACTTAAAAAAGTGCCGCAACAATACACCAAAACCTTTAGCAAAGTCACCCTGGCAAAAAAACGAATTTTGGTTGTTGATGACAACATCACCAATCTCAGTATCTTAACGCATATTCTCAAAACCGCGGACCTTGAGGTCGTGGCCATTCAGGACAGCGGCCAAGTCGCTTCCGTACTGCAGCAGGCTATCGCCGAGAACACCTTGTTCCATCTCATCATTCTTGACATCCAGATGCCGGCGCCGGATGGCTACACCCTGGCCGGGATGATCCGCCATGAGATCCCTGAAACCGCCAAAATACCTTTACTTGCCTACACATCCTCCACGGACCGGAACGCCCAACGCTGCAAAGACGCCGGCTTCGATGCCTTTCTAACGAAACCAACCCGGCGGGAAATCCTCTTCAAAACCATCGAGAAACTGATGAGTCCTGAAGAAACCAACGACGCGAGCCCGGTAAAGGAAACTTTTATCACCCAGTACAGCGTTCGCGAGGAAATCAAACAATCGGTCCGTATCCTGCTGGCCGAAGACAATCCGGTCAACCAAAAACTTGCGGTTCTGATCCTCACCAAAGCGGGGTACAAAGTTGAAGTGACCAGCAACGGCCGCAAGGCCGTGGATGCCTTCACCGAAGCGCCAGATCGATTCGACCTCATCCTTATGGATATCCAGATGCCGGAAATGGATGGTCTTGCCGCGACCAGAGAGTTGCGGAACAGGGGGTTCACCACCATCCCGATTATTGCCATGACCGCCAACGCTATGAAAGGCGATCGTGAAATTTGCCTGGAGGCCGGCATGAATGACTACATCACCAAACCGGTAAAACGAGAAATAATTTATGAAATTATAGAAAAATGGCTGCATCAAGAACTGGGGAGATGAACGATTCGTCCGTAAATCCCGATGAACAAGCACACGCTGATTGCCTCCCCCGATCCCGGCGTATTCACCAATGGGCCTTTACGCAGCGTCCCTCAAGAAACAAGGTCGTCGATTTTTTCCGCATTTGCCTTCGGATCTTACTGATCATGTATCGGGAGTTTTTCCGGACGCACCTTGCTATAAGGGCCTCGGCGCTGACCTACACCATCATTCTCTCGTTGATCCCCATCCTGGCACTGAGCACCTCTATTCTCAAAGGACTCGGCAGCGATGAACAACTCAAACTGGCATCTATCAGAATCATCGAACAGATTGAGCCCCCAACATCTCTGCCGACAACGAGAATTGAGATCCCAGGCCCTGGCGTAACCGAACCTTCCAGCATTGATGCAGGGCAACCAGCCGACGCTCAGGCCCAAACGGCCCGGACTGCCTATCTGCACAACGCCGTTGACCTCATCTTTAAATATGTCAACCAGACAAACTTCGCCGCCCTTGGCATCCTGGGCGTTATCGGCCTGATCGGTGTGGTCATTTTAGTGCTTTCCTCAGTGGAAGATGCAATGAACGCCATCTGGCACACCCACAAGGGCCGATCTTTCTTCCGTAAGATTATGGATTATCTCGCATTACTGATACTGCTGCCCATATCCTTAAATGTCGCGCTGGCGGCTGAAGCTATTCTTGCCAGCAAAAAAATCATGAGCCAGGTGAGCATGATTGTACCAACCGCCTGGGTTGCTGCTTTTTTCATTAATTTTGTCCCTTTTGTGTTCATTGTCATTACCTTGATGGTCATGTATCTTTTCTTCCCCCACGTTAAGGTTAAGACCGGGGCTGCCCTGATCGGTGCTCTTTTTGCCTCTATCTTCTGGTTTATTTTCCAAAAGATCTACATCGCCCTGCAGGTTGGGGTTGCCAGCTACAATGCCATCTATGGTTCGTTTGCCTCGGTCCCACTTTTTCTGATCTGGCTCCAAATCGGCTGGACCTCTATCCTCCTCGGCGCATCCTTGGCCCATGCAATCCAGCATCATGGGCAATACAACAGCATTTCCTCCACTACTCTATCGCCCCAGCGGCGTCTCCAGCTGGCTTTTGATATCCTCCAAACCGTCTATGATAATTTTGAAAAACGGATACCAACATCATTCGACCAACTCAACAGCCAACTTTCACCTGCCCCATGCAAGGACATCAGAACCATCGCCACGCTCTTGATCAATGGACAATTGCTCAGCTGCAGTGATACTAACAATGAAGAAACCCTGATCCCGGTGACTTCGGCGACCAAGCTGCACGCCAGCGAAGTTGTGCATCTGGTCATGGGGAGCGAGACCTTGGCCACAACAGGCGGTTTACTAGCCACCCAGGCTATTGATGCGGCCAGCAATGCTCTCAAAGTACGCCCCGTCTTCATCCAACCACCAGGCGATTGAACAACCATGCGACAAGACCTGCCCCCGACCATTCATAAAAGACTTGGCAACAATAACATCCTTATCGTTGTTGCCGATGGTTATCGCGTATCCCAGGAAGACCATCAGGGGCACTATCTGGCCGATTTGGCAATGACCCTGGCTGACCAGCTGCATTGCTATGCCGTGATCAATACCAAGTACAAAAAAGAGATCATGGATCTCTCCAATATCACGGCCGTGAAAAGTCGCCCCAAGGTACGAGACACCTTTTTATTGCAAATCAAGAAATTTAAAGATGAGATCGCCAGCAATGGATTATTACCGCTTATACTGGTTTTTCAGGTACATTCCGGCAATGATGCATTGCAGGAGATGTTGCTTTTCGGCTATGGCCAAGGCGAACGAGGGCGTTCAGAAGCGCCACACAGTCCCACGATTTCCCCGTCACTGTTATCGAAAATCCGAATAGCCGCTGCGGATCAACACCTCCAGACCGCGATCGCGTCGGTTGACTCACCGCATTGCGGTCGAGAGCCCACGCATATCAACCAACTGTTTCGCCAGAAGGATTGTCTCGAGGGGTATTACGATCCTGAAGTTCGCTCCCTGCTCATATCTGTCCGACCCGATCTTGTCAACCAGCAGCAGACCGCAATATCCATCGCCCAGATGCTGGCTCCGGCCTTTGCACAGTTTAGCCAAGCCATGTCGCTGGTCAGAAACATTGCCATCGACAATATCGACACAACAAGTCCTAAAGATTTGGAGTTTATTTTTCGTCTGCAAGGAGAGAGCAGGTACACCGATCTATTGCGGGAATCCTACATTGAGGAACTCGCCGGTTCGATAGAGCGTAACGGCCTGCTGCACCCGCTGGTGTTATTGAAAAAAGACGATGGTCGATACAAAATACTCTGCGGTTTCAGAAGATACCAGGCCTTGAAACGAATCCACCGATCCTCGGTCGAAGCCAAGGTGTATCAGGAAAGCGATTTTTCCCCCGAGGATTTTTTCAACATTTCGCTGGCAGAAAACACCAAACGGCGCAATCTTAATCCACTGGAAATCGGCAATTTCTTAGAATCGGCCAGCGTAGCGCTGGGATTGAACAATGCCCAACTGGCCGAGCAATTCGGCGGAACGCTTGGTATCGGCAAACCAGGCCAGAAAGTCTCGCATTCAACGATACACAAATACCGGAAAGTAAATCAGATCCGCCTTCGCGGCGAATCGCCGGAAATCATCTCCGACATGATCAACGAAAAACTCCAATTCTCGGTGGCGTCGGAAACCTTGGCCCCGATAAAAGACAGTAAGGAACGAGACGCCCTGTATCTGCAAATCATCAGACCTTTTGCCCCAACCCGACCACAGCTGGCCAAGATTATCACCCTGCTTGAAGGGCTGGCGCCCAACCTGCAGACAGCCCTTGCGATGAAGCATGTGCAACAAGCCCTTGCCAAAGCTGCCAAGTCAGCTCAACCCGCGGCGATTCTTCTCAAGCAACTGAACAAAAAAAAAGAAACCGAAGGAGCAACACGGCTCGCGGATTTCGAAACCAGAGTAGAGCAAATTCGACGCACCTATTTCGGAGAACTGGCCAGCAAACGAGATTTTAACATTTCCCCTTCGTCCCCGATGAACGATGCCGAATTCATTATCAACATCCGAATCAGAAAAGATGAGATGCAGGCCACCCTGCAGCGACTCCAGCGTGCCCTTGAAGACAACGCCCTCTTTGCCGACCAATCGAAAAGTGACCCGGCATGAGAGCTCCCAACCCTGCAGCCCCAGTTCATTCAAAGAACGTTATTTTTCGCATGCGAAAAATAACTGCGGCAATCCTCTCTAGCCTAAAACCCCTTTATTTACTTGGCCGATAGAAGTTGATGCGCTCGCCGCAACCGTCCGACCAGTTCCGTAGGATGCAACTTTGCGACGGCGGCGATGCCAGCAAGATCGTACCCATCGACACACGCCGCATTATTGCCCGGTACCCAACGGGTATCTTGCCCCAGCAGGGCATACCTTGCCCGAGCGTACTCCAGCAGCCCCCACCCCCTGACCAGATTTTCCAGCCAAAAAATATACGCTATATGTATGTATCCGGGGATGTTCTCAAAAGAGGGATACTTGCACCAGTGTTCATCCGGCAGGTATTGACCGGTTGCCGAGCACATGGCCCCCTGCCACCTCTGGTAGATGTCACGAACTAGAGCAGGTTCTCCCCAATGGGCCAACGCCTCGATATGTTCGAAAAAATCAGTTGGAGCAGACGCTCCGACGCTGATGGTATGCACCTCAGGCTGCATCAGACAGAAAAGATCATTGAACTGGAGTGGCGAGAGGGGCAGGCTTAATGCCTTGAGCTTGTCAGGTGGCCGGTACAACATGCCCCCTTTGTCCGTGGGACTGATGATGAAAACACCGAGATCTCGCCTTCCGGCTTCCAAGAGAGCGATGGTGTGCTGTTGAAAAATAGTATACCAATGCAGATTAAGGTAATCAAATCCGCCGTCCCCCTCATGCATGACGGCATCGAGGATTAGCTCGGTTGGCCCATGCCCTGAAAAACCAACCCAGCCCACCTGTCCGTTCTGCTGCAAAACCCTAGCTGCGGCAAGGCATCCGCCTGGGCGGCAAATTTGCCATAAGGCTTTATACGAATTGACCCCATGGAAGGCCAAAAGATCGATATACTCAACCTGCAAACGCCGCAGAGAATCAAGTATGTTCGCCACGAAGACTAGAGGCTCATCCTCCGGCTTCACCTTGGTCTGGAGGATAAATTGATCCCTCGGCAGGCCTGACAAGATCGAACCAAGCTGGCGCTCCGATGAACCGTACCCCCTCGCCGTCTCAAAATGGTTGATCCCCAATCTCAGTGCTTCAGCAACAACCGTTTGAAAATTTTTCTGATTACGCTGGTCAATCCTGTCACCGGCTATATCCTGCCACGATTGCATAGTTCGCATGCAACCGGCGGAAAGCACGGGCATCTGGATTCCGGTTTTTCCAAAACGGGTATATCGCATGGTCTCAACACCTCTTCATAATGGTATCATGGGTATTTCCATGCCATTTGTGACGCACTCTTCCACAGAAAAGCTCTCAAAAACGAACGATTCTGGTAGACTCTTTCTCCTTTGATACGATGCCGAACGCGACGAGGAGTACATTTACCGGATGCATTGACCAGTCTCAAGCAGAGGAGGACCGCATCCTCAAATACATCCCTGCGTTCAGCAGCTTGCAAACCTTTGCAGTCTCATCCAACAGCACTCTTCCTAGCAAGGAGGAAAGAATTTCATGATTTTCTCTTGTCTTTCCCTATTATTGGCATTAATTATTTTTCTAGAATCTTTATTTTACTAACCTCAAGAGGAGACACAAATCATGGCTCAAGATGCAAAAAAGACTGTATGTCCGACCTGTATGGGCAAAGGGGTAATTGATGGCGTGTGCGAGACCAGCAGTGAATGGAAAGGTAAAAACGACGATGGCCAAGTCTGCACGCCTGAACAGAAATGCCCGACCTGTAAAGGAACCGGATTTATAGAAGATTGACAAAGGACTTGTCAGTGCACTGAACTAATCGCTCGGCACACTGCCGGTAAATAAAAATCGGGTTTTCCACCAAACCATTCTGCAACAGGTTTGGACGGAATAACCCGATTTTTTTCACCTTTCAACCTGGAAAAAACCACCCAGAGCTCAAATAAACGGCGCCCCGGGCAGTTTTTCCCATAAACATCTACCCGCAATTCCCTTTATAGAGGCTTATTGGCCTCCATATGCAACACCAAATCCAGCATTCGATTAGAATAACCCCATTCGTTGTCGTACCAACTCATGATCTTGACAGAGGTACCCAGCACCTTGGTGCATAGTCCATCGACAATGGAGGAATGGGGATCTCCCTGGAAATCTATGGAAACCAATGGCTCTTCGGTGTACGCCAGGTATCGGTTGGCGGCCGCGGCAAGCGCCTTGTTGACCTCCTGAACCGTGGTTTCGCGTTCGACCTCAATCACGACGTCGACAAGAGAAACATCAGGAGTGGGAACCCGAACTGCCAGCCCATCGAATTTATTTTTTAATTCTGGAATTACCAAGGCGACCGCAGCAGCAGCTCCGGTTTTAGTCGGTACCATCGACATAGCCGCTGCCCGTGCCCGACGAAGGTCGGAGTGTGGAAAATCTAAAAGCCGCTGGTCGCCCGTGTAGGCGTGTACCGTGGTCATCAGCCCTCGTTTAATCCCAAAATTATCCAAAATAACCTGGGCCACCGGTGCCAGGCAGTTAGTGGTGCAGGACGCGTTCGAAACCACGTGATGCGTGGTCGGATCATATTCATCCTCGTTGACCCCCATAACAATCGTTTTCACCTCCCCTTTGGCGGGAGCGGAAATGATTACTTTGGTCGCCCCTGCATCGATATGGGCTTTAGCCGACTCCATATCACAAAAAAGGCCTGTACACTCGAGGACATACTCGGCGCCAAGACTCCCCCAGGGAATTTCACTTGGTTTGCGATGACTGGTGATGGGAATGGCCTTGCCATCAACAACGATACCGTCTTCCCCTACCGTAATTGTTTGATCGGATCGTCCCATGACAGAATCGTATTTCATCAAATGAGCGATGGTCTTCACATCGGTGAGATCGTTGATGCCGACGATTTCAATACCGGCAAATACGGGATCTTTGCTCAAGGCCCGAAAAATGTTTCTCCCGATTCTGCCAAATCCATTGATACCTACTTTAATTGCCATGGTATTCTACTCCTTTGCAAAAGTTGAGGATTACATTTGGGTCATTATTTTGCTGGGTAGCCCGGCTAATTCCGAAGGATGGCACCCAGATGCGCTAATCTGATGATGGCTTCATCGCAATGCGGATCACAGGCCAAGGCCCGCTGGTACATTTTCAGAGCCTGCCGATACCATTGCCCGCGTAGATAACTGGCACCGGCCATGCAAAAGCCGTCGGCAGGAGCGCCCGCGAAGATATCTCGAAAAAGTGTTTCAAGTGATTCGCCCCAAAGTTCGACAACCAATGGTTCCTGTTCGGCCAACAATCGAAGAATCAGCTGGTTTTCAATGAGATCGGGCAGCATCATCCTGAAGAGATACTTCACCTGACCAAAAAGATACCCCATACGTTCCATCTGGCGAGCAACATTTCCGGTGATTCTGTCAACCAGCACCCCGATGTCAACCATGCGGGCGATCGCCGGGGATTGTGGACGTTGCACTTTCTTGTAATCGGCAAGGCTGTCAACCGCGACAGCGCCCCTTCCGTAATTATTGAGCAGATAGAGATTTTCCTTGAGTTTCATCGCCTCGTGAAACAGCGAACCGATTAACCAATCGACCAGTCCCCCTTGGAGATGCTGTTCCCGCGACGCCTGCGGCCAGACTTGATGACAAAGATCTTTCAGTCGCCAAAGCGGGCCATTGTTCTTTTCGGTTCCCAGCATTGCGCTGAACTGCTCCAGCAAAGCAGCCTGCATTGCCTGTTCTTGCCGGCCGGACGAACAGGCATCCCCTGCTTTGTCGAGACGACCAGCGCGGAAATACTCACCATAGAGGTTTTGAAACCAGCCCACGAGTTGAAAAAAATCATTGAGCACCTGCCGGGTAGAATGGTCTCGACGGCCATTGAACCAGTCCCGACCACGTCCCCCCGTACTGATTGACGTTTCACTATAGCCGTACCCCACCTTTCTCACCACCAGTCCTGGCTCAAAGTTGGTCTAGCCTGTTGATAGAGGGAGAGATAGTCGTCCATCACCTTCTCCCAGGTATGACACTTGGCAATCCGTGCAACCGCCGCCATCTGCATGGCTCTGATCCCCACGGGGTCCTGGCGATAAACCGTTAAGGCCCGCACCATTGCCGATGCCAGGGAGACGGAAGAATTATCGTTGTAAGAAAAACCGGTTTGCCCATCCATAACCTTGACCAAACCGCCGACTCGATGAACAATCGGCAAATTCCCGAGGAGTTGAGCGATATAATCCGTGAGGCCACAGGGTTCGTACCGGGAAGGAATCAAGAAAAAATCGCCGGCCGCATACACTTTATGCACTAAAGAGGAGTCATAGCCCCGGAGAAAGCAAACCTTCCCCTGACCGACCACTGAGGTGGCGAGCCATTCCAATTGTTTTTCAAACTCAGGCGAACCGGACCCGAACACCAGGAATTGAGCCGACGATTCCTGGGACAACAGTTCTTCAATCGCTTGAATAAGTATATCGACCCCTTTTTGCTCGGTCAAACGGCCAATAAAAGTAAAAAGCGGTACCTTGCCGAGTTCCACTAATGCGCCGAACTGCTTCACCTGTTCCCACGGACCATTGCTGGCAATCTGTGCCAGGAGAGCGGCCTTGCATCGTCCCTTTCCGACCATATCTCCATTCCAGACGTCATACCCGGCCGCCAGCCCAAGTCGTTCGGGCCGCGTTGGATCAAAAGCAGCGGGATCGATACCGTTGGTAATGCCGGCCAAGGACACCCCCTGCTCGAGGAGGGTATGCCCCAGCCAACCGGTTCGGGCATCGTCGGGTGTCTGCTGCAATTCCCGGCCATAATTCTCACTGACCGTATTAAGGACAGCATAACCCGCCGCTGCCATGAAGGGGTCGAAGTTCACCCCGAGCCTGCCCGCCAGGATCACCCGTTTCGGCAGACCGGTAACAGCTTGGGCAAATGCCAGGTCATCGACCTCCTGATGATAGCCCAAGCCGGCATTATGAATGGTAACCACCGCTCCGGTTCGGCTGAAATAATGCCGATAGCCGCTATTCTCCCGCATCATCGCGGGCAGAGTGGCCGCATGGCCATCCTGGCAATGAATGACATCTGGGTGCTCATCCAACAGAATCATCAAATCCAAGGCCGTTTTCTGCAAGAGAATATTCATGGCAAAATAATCGAAATGTCCGCCACCCCGGCGCTGCCACGCAACCTCCTGCTCATCTTCATCGGTATAGGTATAGACCCCGCGCTTGGTTGCAAACCGATCAGCCTCTACTAAGAATACCGTCACCCCGCCCAGTTCAGCCCTCCAGATCGCCACCGCTTCCCGTCGCTCTTCAGCGGTGTAATTCATATCAACCTCAAAAACCTGTCCGTATCGACGCCCGCCGATCCGACCGCTTTGAGGGCCAATCCCGGCAAGGGAAAAGCCCAGACGAGCGGCATCCATGAATCCGTAGCGAGGCAGGATGACCCGGACCGAGCGGTGGCCATGGGCCGCAAGCGTTTCCGCCAACTGGCGACAGACATCCTTCACCCCCCCCGCCCCGGCCAGGCCTTCATATTCCCGACTCACCATCCAGACTGACCGGATATTCTGGTTTTCTTCTTCAGCTTTCACATCATTTTTCCCTTATAGATGCCATTGCAAATCAGCCTCTGGGGCCTCGACAACACTGAAAGCACCATTCTATTTGTTTAGTTTGAGCCCAAATCAGTCCGCATCGCCCTGACAATGCAATCCACCAAACCAGCGGGCCCTTGCACACCGGCATCTAGACGTAAATCCGAACCGGCCAAATACAGCGGCTCGCGTCGTTGCAAGAGTTCCGCTATTTCGTCATGGATCGGACGTCCGGTCAAGGACGGTCGCTGCCCCGGCGAGTTAGGATCGGCCCCCATCCGCTGCCTGATGGTAGCGACATCGGCCGCAAGCCAGACGACAAAACTGGATTTGCGGAGCTGCTGCCATTGCTCCTGATGCTCAATGGCACCGCCGCCGGTTGCCAGGACCGTCCCCGTCATGGCCGGCACTTCAGTGAGCAGCGCACGTTCCGCCTGCCGAAAAAAGGCCCAGCCATGACGAGCGACAATATCGGCAATGGGTGCGCCGAGCCGCTCACAAAGCAAATCATCGGTGTCAATAAATATATACCCTAGTCGCTCGGCCAGCATCCTGCCGACCAAGGATTTCCCCGTCGCCCGAAAGCCAGTCAAAACGATGTTCTTTTTCTTTTCCTTCATACTTTATAGCATAAAAGAAACCTTGCCAGCTCTTCAAGGAGAAACCCCTCTCCTTTATTTTTTTCTTTTCTTTTTAATAGGCTAACCTTACTATTTAATCTTGTAAATCAAATCTCCTTCTCACCGTTTCCCGGATAGCCGCATGGAATACAAAGATTACTATCAGGTTTTAGGTGTAGCCCGCGATGCCACCCAGGACCAGATCAAACAAGCCTACCGCAAAGTTGCCCGGAAATATCATCCCGACGTCAGTAAGATTAAAGATGCCGAGGCTAAATTCAAGGATGTCATCGAAGCCTATGAGGTCTTAAAAGATCCCGAGAAAAGAGCAGCTTACGACAAGTTCGGGGCCGATTTGCGGGATGGCCAGAACTTTGAGCCGCCGCCCAACTGGGATACCGGTTTTGAGTTTCGGGGTACCGGGTATACCGGTGGCGAAGCCGCCGGGTTCAGCGATTTCTTTGAATCGCTGTTCGGTAAGGCCCATGCGGGAGGACCGCGCCAGCACGCTTTCCGGATGAAAGGGGAAGACCAGCATGCCAAGATTGTCATCAACCTGACGGATGCCTACGCTGGAGCGAATCAGACCATTACCCTGTCCCGCCCGGAGGTCGACGACCGCGGACATGTCCGGACCAGTCCCCATAGGCTGCACATTGCCATCCCCAAAGGGATCATCGAAGGCCAACGAATTCGCCTTGAAGGACAGGGTCTTCCCGGGTACGGCGGCAGCCCACCCGGCGACCTTTTTCTCGAAATCGCTTTTGCGGAACATCGATTTTTTCATGCCGAAAAACGGGATATTCATCTCACGCTCCCGATTACCCCTTGGGAAGCGGCCCTGGGCGCCTCTCTTACCGTCCCAACTCTGGCCGGAAATGTCCAGCTGAAGATACCGCCTGGTTCGCAGGGCGGTAAAAAGCTCCGCCTCAAAGGGAAAGGCTTGTCGACTGACAAGCATCAAGGCGACCAGATCGTCATCTTGCACATTGTGGTCCCTGAACCGAAAACAGAAGAACAACGCCAGCTTTACGCCGCCATGGCTCAAAAAATGCCGTTCAATCCTCGCTCCGAACTGGGTACCTGATATGACCGAGCAAAGCATCTACATCCAGGGCATGATTCTCAATGAAGAAACCTGCTGCACCTTTGCCGATCTCTGCAGACTTTGCGGGGTCAGTGCAGAAACTGTCCATGAAATGATCGAAGAAGGCATCGTCACCCCCGAAGGACCTTCGCCGCAACAATGGCAATTTACTTTTGTCGCGATCAAACGGGTACAAACTGCGGTGCGACTGCAACACGATCTCCGCGTCAACCTCCCTGGTTGCGCCCTGGCGCTCGAACTGTTGGAAGAACTGGAGGAACTGCGACGATTGTCCCGCCGCAGCTGATCCTGCAGGATGCCTGCCCTTCTCCTACCCCTCAAGTTATGATATCTCTCCCCTTCGCCCCTCTCCAACTGCAGGCTTTCTTCTTAGGCATAGCGGCGGGCACGATCATTGCCATCATTGTCTTTCTTCTGGCGCTCAACAGATCCCAACGACGGCAATTGATCCTTTCCATCCGCATGGAACGTTTACAGGAAGAATCAAGACGTTTTGATACAGAGATCCAAAGGCTCCGGCTGGAGCGCAACGAACTCGCCCGAGAGTGCCGAAAATTCGATGCCGATAACGCCTCGCTGCAAACTGCCTGCAAAGTGATGCAGCAGCAGGTGGATGAGCGGGATTTTCTCCTAGGTGAAACCCGCAAACAGATAGAGCAGGATTTCCAATTGCTTGCTGGAAAAATCATCACGGAAAAGGGCGAACTCCTCAACAAACAGCACGAATCGGCCCTGACCATACTTCTACGGCCCTTCCGCGACCAGGTGCAGGAGTTCAAAAGAAAAGTTGAAGATGTCTATGACCGTGATGCGAGAGACCGTATTTCCATGATCAAGGAGATCGAACACCTCAAGCAGCTTAACCAGCAGATCAGCACGGACGCTAAAAATCTAACCGACGCGCTACGCGGCAATAACAAACTCCAGGGACTATGGGGGGAAATGGTCCTGACGAAACTGCTCGAAGCCTCCGGGTTGCGTAACGGCAAAGAATTCGCCGTCCAGATGAGCATGAAGACCGTTGAAGGAACGACGTATCAACCGGATGCCCTGGTCTATCTCCCGGAAAACCGCACGGTGATCATTGACGCCAAGGTTTCACTCAAAGCCTTCATGGCCGCCCACCACGCACCCGATAGCAGCCTGAAACAGCAGCACATCAAACTCCATCTCGATTCCATCCGAAAACATACCAGCATCCTAGCCGGTAAACAATACCAACAGCTCACCGGTTCGGGATCGCTGGATTTCGTGCTCCTGTTCATCCCGATCGAGGGGGCGTTTCAACTTGCCGTGGAACAGGACCCGGAAATCCTGACCAATGCCATGCACCGCAAGGTCATCCTCGCCAGCCCATCGACGCTGCTGGCCATCCTCAAGACCATCCACCACCTGTGGCGCATGGACGAGCAGAACCGTAATAGTTTAATCATTGCCAAACAGGCGGGGAGTCTTTATGATAAATTCGTTGGTTTTGTCGAGGCTTTCGAGGAAATCGGAGCCCGTCTCAATCAAACGCAACAGGCCTGGCATACTGCAAAAAATAGATTAGCTTCCGGTCAGGGCAACCTAATAGCCAAGACCGAAGCATTGAGAAATCTGGGAGTCCTGTCAAGCAAAGAATTGCCAGAAACACTCAAGCACAACTCTTCCTCACACGGAGAAACAAGATGAAGCACCTCACTGTTATTGCTCTACTTTTCATGCTGCTCCTTTCCTCCTGCGCCACCAAGGGCCAGACCGGAGCTGTCGGTGGCGCCGCGGCTGGCGCCCTCGTCGGCCAGGCTATTGGCCACAATACGTCTTCGACCCTGATCGGCGCCGCCGTGGGCACCATGTTGGGTTATATCGTCGGCAATGAAATGGATAAATACGATCGGGAGCAACTCAACCATACCTACGAACGCGGCATGTCCAACCAGCGATCATCCTGGGTCAACCCCGACACTGGCAACCAATATACGGTCACGCCGCAACCAGCCTATCAAAACCAATCAGCCAATCGGGTATGCAGAAAGGCTGAAATCGAAGCCATTATCGACGGCAAACCGCAACGGACCTACAGCACAGCCTGCCGTGACCAGTCCGGTCGTTGGGAGTTACAGCAGTAGCCATCCACAGGAGATACCCATGCCCAGCGGTGAACTGGCGGTCGTCACCACCGGTCGTCTCGAGATGATCGACCTGACCGGCCGGACGCAACAGGCAGTGACTGCCAGCGGTGTCGAGGAAGGTATTTGTCACCTCTACAATCCCCACACCACGGCGGGACTCATCATCAATGAGGGGGCGGACCCGGATGTCCAGCGAGACCTGCTCGGTGGCCTTAGCCGTATCGTCCCCTCCGATTATCCGTACCTGCATGGTGAGGGCAATTCCCCCGCTCACCTGAAGACCGCTCTTACCGGGTCATCGCTTACCGTATTCATCCACCAGGGGCAGTTAAGGCTCGGAACCTGGCAACGCATTTTTTTCTGCGAATTTGACGGGCCCCGCAACCGTTCGGTCTGGTGGAAAATCATCGCCGGTTAAACCGATTCCAACAAAGGAACCCGCATGTATTTTGGCATTAATCGCGCCACGGACGAACAATCCTTGGCCACCTTTCTGCAACACTTCAGCGACGATCGCCTCCTCAACATACTTATTCCCCGCATGACCGAACCGGAGATTCATCAGATGGTTGACCAGTTGACCGCCATCATGAGAAACCATCTGAGTGGGGACGAGTACCACACCCTCTTTCTCGGCGAAGATCATCATCATGACTGACGGACGTCGGCAATTGCCGTAACCCTTTTCCCCGACGGCAAACCACCATGCAATCACTTGTCAACCTGCGCGAGTTCTTGGAACTGCTGCGCAAAAATGATCAACTGCTCACCATCGACACCCCGGTCGACCCTTATCTTGAAATAGCCGAGATCCATCGCCGGGTCATCGCCCAGGGTGGCCCCGCGCTCCTGTTCACCAATGTCAAAAATTCCACCTTCCCGGTGGTGACCAATCTGTTCGGCACCAACCACCGTTTGGAACTTGCCTTTGGCAAACGACCACTCGATTTTGTCCGCGATTTGGTGGCGTTGGTGGAGAACTCCATGCCTCCTTCGCTCACTTCACTTTGGCAGGCCCGCTCGCTCCTGACCCAGGGACTTCATGTCGGTCTTAAGCGTAAAAAAAACGGCCCAATCCTCGATCACTGCCAACAGCCCGCTCGCCTGACAGAACTCCCGATGCTCACTTCATGGCATTCGGATGGAGGACCTTTTGTCACCCTCCCGCTGGTGTACACAGAGCACCCCGATGGCCTGGGCCATAATCTTGGCATGTACCGCATTCAACGGTTCGATGACACCACCACCGGTATTCATTGGCAGATCCACAAGGGTGGCGGCTTCCATTATTTTGCCGCCGAACAAAAAAACCAGGCGCTGCCCTTAACGCTTTACATCGGCGGCCCCCCTGCCTTGATGCTGGCAGCCATTGCCCCGCTACCCGAAAATATCCCGGAACTGATCCTCGCCTCACTGCTGCAGGGGAAAAAGCTGGATATGGTCGACGACCCCAGAGGCGGCCATCATCTGGTTGCCGAAGCCGAATTTGCCATCAAAGGATTCGTCGCTCCCCATGTCCGGCGGCCTGAAGGCCCTTTTGGCGATCATTATGGCTACAATTCGCTGCAGCACGACTACCCGGTGTTCCAGACAACCCATCTGTATCATCGCAAAGATGCTATCTACCCGGCAACAGTGGTCGGACGCCCTCGGCAGGAAGATTACTTCATCGGTGACTTTCTCCAGGATCTGCTCTCACCACTCTTTCCTCTGGTGATGAAAGGGGTTATCCAGTTGAAGACCTTCGGCGAAACCGGCTTTCATTGTCTGGCGGCGGCTCGGGTCACCGACCGGTACCCCCGCGAGGCCTTTGCCGCTGGCCTGCGCATCTTGGGCGAGGGCCAACTCTCACTCACCAAATTTCTCCTGATTACCGACGGCAGCATTGATGTCTCTCACTTCCCCCGGCTCTGGCAACACATTCTTGAACGTATCCATTGGGATCGGGATCTTTTTGTTTTTGCAAATGTTTCCCAGGATACCCTTGACTATACCGGTCCATCGGTCAACAAAGGTTCCAAAGCTATGATGCTCGGCCTGGGCCAGGCCAAGTGCCGCGAACTCCCCCTCGAATTCTCGGGTTCGCTGCCGGAACAATGCGGAAGGCCATCCGTTTATCTCCCCGGCACCCTGGTGGTCGAGGGCTCCACCTATGCCTCCTCGCCCGAGTTAGGAAAAACCTTGGCCCAATGGCCAGGAGTAGCCCCTTGGCCGGTCATTCTGCTGGTGGACTCGAACGCGGCCACCACTGTCAACCTTCAGGAATTCCTTTGGACTTTTTTCACTCGGTTTGAGCCTGCCGCGGACATACATGGCCGGGAGCAGGCTATGCACCGGTTTCACGTGGGCCTGCAACCGCCGATCGTCTTCGATTGCAGAATGAAACCCTGGTACACTGAAATCCTTGAGGTTGATTCTGTCACCAAACAAAAAGTGGACGACAAAATCGATACAATTCTGCCGCACCGCTATCGATAACCCGAGCAATTCATTGGCGACGAGCTCGTTGCCGTCAATAATCTCTTGATGCAGTACCCCAATATTCTATGGAAGAGCGGTTACAAAAAATTCTCGCCAAAGCCGGCATTGCCTCCCGACGACGGGCTGAAGAGCTGATCCGTGAAGGCAGAATCGAACTCAACGGGCAAGTTGTTCAGGAAATGGGGTGCAGAGCCGACCCTGCCCGTGACACCATCACTTGTGACGGCGTACCGATCAACCTGGAACGCAAAATTTACATTCTTCTTAACAAGCCAGCCGGTTACGTCACGACCCTCTCCGACCCCCAAGGGCGGCCCATTGTTTCCGACCTGGTGGCCGATATCTCCCTGCGACTCTTCCCGGTTGGACGACTGGATCTTGACACCGAGGGGGCTTTGCTGATGACCAATGACGGGGAACTGGGCAATGCGATTCTGCACCCCCGCTTTGAAGTGAACAAGACCTATGAGGCCATGGTGATCGGGTCACCCACAAAAGAGCGACTCAAACTTCTGGAACGGGGTATTGCAATCGACGGAGTCAGGACCAGCCCGGCTAAAATCAAAGTGCTCCAGAGGCGTAAAGACCAGACTTTGTTGGAAATAATCATCCACGAAGGTAAGAAACGACAAGTCCGAAAGATGTTCCAGGCCATCGATCATCGGGTCTTGCATTTGAAGAGAACCGCATACGGGGACCTCCGAATTGGCGAGCTTCCTGTGGGAAAATACCGGGTTCTAACCCCACATGACCTAAAAAAAATATTTTCCGGAAAAATTCCCTTTACAATCAAAAACATACCTGCTTAAATTCCTACAGCTACCTGGAATCAGTAATATTTCTAATTTTCAGCATTTTCACGGTTGTACCAGGCGAAAAAGTCAGGCGTTTTTCAGTTAATCCGAAGAGGATATTGCAGGGAGAGACAAGTATGAACAAATCCGAATTGATTGAAGCCTTGGCCGAGGCGATGAACATTCCTATCCGTGAAGCAGCCTCGATCACCAATACCATCATCGACACGATGAGCGACGCACTTGCCAAGGGTGAATCCATAGAGATCCGAGGATTTGGCAGCTTTGTCGTCAAAGAGTATGAATCCTACACCGGTCGCAATCCAAAAACCGGGGAGAAGATCAAAGTCAAGCCTAAAAAACTACCTTTCTTCAAAGTAGGCAAGGATTTGCGAGAACAGGTCAATCAAAGCAACGGTAAATAATAACCGCCCCTGATGATCAACGGATTTCCTGCCCGTTGACCACCTCGCCAACCAGATCATAAGTGTGCGCCTCGGTGATTCGTACAGGTACGATATCACCGGGGTTCACCCGACCCGCAGTTATATACACGCAACCGTCTATGTCCGGTGCCTGGAACCGACTCCGTCCTTCCAGCAGCAGTTCGCTTTCCCCGCTGACCCCTTCGACCAGTACCGGTTCCACGCGACCGACAAAACGCTGTTGTCTCCTGGCGCTGATCTCCGCCTGTGTTTCCATCACCAGTTGATACCTGGATGCTTTTTCTTCATCAGAAACCTTATTCGGCAAACCGGCAGCCTGACTACCCTCCTCGTCCTGATACTGAAACACCCCGACATGATCGAGTTGCCACGTCTGTAGGGCTGAAACCATTTGGGCAATATCATCGTCGGTTTCCCCGGGAAACCCGATGAGCATGGTGGTCCGGATCGCACACTCGGGAACAAATCTTCTGATTCTCTCCACCAACTCATCGAGCAAAGGCCGATTGTAATGGCGATGCATGGCCTGCAACACCCGGTCGCTCACGTGCTGAAAGGGAACGTCGAGATAGGGCAGCAGACGCGGATGTTTGGCCATCAATTGCAAAAGGTCATCGGTTATACTGGAAGGGTATAAGTAGAGAAGCCGAAACCAAGGGATGGAGGTCTCTCGCAAAAGCGTTTCCAGCAAACCGGTCAGAGTAACAGCGCCCCCCAGATCGTTTCCATAGGCGGTCAAGTCCTGAGCTACCAAGGAAAGCTCCCTGACACCTGACTGTTCTAAAATGACTGCTTCAGCGATCAAATCGTCTACGGTCCTGCTTCGCAGCCGACCTCGGATAGACGGGATCATGCAATAGGAACAACGGTTGTCGCAGCCTTCGGTAATCTTTAGGTAGGAACGAAAAAAGGGAGTTGAGACCCGGCGCGGTACTGTACGATCCATGAGATAATGAGCCGGCCCGGGGGTGGTAATCAACCTGTTCCCCGGAGAAAATTCTCTGATGAGTTGGGCGATGCGGGGGAAATCATCGAGTCCGACAAAAAGGTCGACTTCCGGTAGTTCGGTCAGCAAGGCCTCTCCGTAACGCTGCACCATGCATCCGGTGACCACTAGCAGTTTAGCAGGGTCGTCTTCCTTATAAGCCGCCAGATCGAGAATTTCATCAATCGCCTCTTCCACCGCTGGACGAATGAAACCGCAAGTATTGACCAAGATGACCGATGCTGCCTCTGGCTGTTCCACCGTGGTAAATCCAGCCTGCTCAAGGGCTGCGAGCATCACCTCGGTGTCAACAAGATTCTTGGGGCATCCCAAACTCACCATAAATAATGTCTTCATATCGTCACCAGTTCACTGGATTGAAGCATCGCGCAGAGTTGACCGAGGAGATTCTTCGATGCTGCACGAAACGTTTTTTTCTGAAACTTTGGCGTCCATTCCTGCTGATATAATGTATCTGAAACCATAAATACGGTAGCAAGACGCACACCGCGGAAATTGGCGACTGCACGAAGGGCGGCGTATTCCATATCAACAGCCATGACCCCCTGGGCACCATAACGCCGCACCTTGTCTCGAGTTTCCCGATAGACGGCATCTGTGGTCCAGATCAGGCCTTGCTTGGGTTGATAGCCCAGGGTGGACAACGCATTGTAAAGTTCAAGGGATAAGGAATCATCAATAGCAGGATGGCCAGGATGCGGGTAATGACGGCTGGTCCCTTCTTCACTCAAACATTCAGTCGGCACAAACAGCTCGCCGACATCCAGGGAGGGAACAAGCGAACCACACCATCCGTACAGGATAATACGGGTGGCCCCCAGTGCGATGAGTTTTTCCAGACAGAGAACCGCCATAGGGGCACCGACAGCCGGGCCTGAAAGAAAGAACTCGCTTCCGGCATAGAGTTCCGAATTAAAAAGAAAGGCCCGTTGCAGATCATAGCGTTTGCCCAGATCGTGAAAAGCGGTGGTATCCGAAGGATTGACGGCCAGAATCCCGGCAGGGGAAAGCCGCGGTTCCCCTGGGTTTCTTTGAGGGTTGATAACGCAGGTGGTCATGACGGAAGGATAACAATAAAAAAGGGCCACGGCAACAGCCGCGGCCCTTCATAAGGGAATTCCCTTCTAACGGTCTGAATTACAGACCGAGCGCTGCTTTGAACGGGTTGGCATAGAGCAAAATGAATGCGATAACCAAACCATAAATGGCGATGGACTCGCACAGAGCCATACCAAGAATCATGGTGGTGGTGATGGCACCCTTGGCTTCAGGATTACGGGCAACGCCGTCACATGCACCGCGCAGACCATTTCCCATACCAATACCTGCACCATGTCCGGCTAGGCCGATACTGAGAGCAGCGCCGATACAAATCAGGGCGAGACTAAGTTTATCCATTGTTTTGTTCCTCCGTACTTAAGTTATATAAAGTTGGCCTTCTTCTCCGTTGAACGGAAACTTAAAAAAACCTATTAATGAGCGTGTTCCATGGCACCCGCGCAGTAGAGCACGGCGAGCAGAACAAAAACTACAGCCTGGATCACCGATACCAACACACCTAAACACAAGATAGGTAGTGGGGCAAAAAAGGCGCCAGCCAGCATGAAGAGCACGGCCAGCAATACCTCTTTAGCGAAAATGTTACCGAAAAGACGCATGGAAAGTGAAATTAACCGCGCGAAGTTACTAATCATTTCCAAAAGAAACATAAAAGGAGCCAACACCTTGCTCGGCCCCATGAAATGCTTGTAATAGTTCAGTCCATGGTACCTGAAGCCCAGGACATGGTGGGTAACCCAAACAATAATCGTCATCCCCAGGGTGATATTGAGGCTGGACGTAGGCGACATGAAACCGGGAATAAGTCCGATCATGTTGGCCAAAATGATATAAAAGAAAAAAGTGGCCATCATGGGGAACAGCATTTTCGCGCCTTTTTCGCCAAGATTCTCGGCAAAAAAATCCATTAGGCCCCCGATCATCACCTCCCAGAAATTCTGGCCGCTCCCAGGCACCATTTCCAGTTTGCCCATGGTCAGTTTGGGGACGATGATGAGGAAGGCCATGACCATCCAGGTGTAGGTCATATACGGCTCACACAGCTTTTCCAGGAGGGTATGGCCGACCGGCGTGTGCGGTACCGGCAATCCTAAGCCTTGCAGAATCAATGAAATAAATAATATCGGATGTTCCATAACCTACGTTCTCCTCAAGCTTTGTCCGGTCTCCAGCATTTCCCTGTGCTCAAACCGATGATAACAACACTGAACATAACCGTGGTCAACCCCAGAGTTAAGCCGATCACATTAATCGTCACCCTCGAGGCAAGCACAAATAATAATAATCCCAGCACAACCAACCGGGTATAAAACCTCAAAAAAAACCGGGTCTTTTCAAAAGTAAACACAGTGTTTTGAAGCCCTTCGGCGTCAACTACCCGCTGCATTACCCGCTGAATATCATTTTTCAGTAGCCAGAAACTACCGCTAGCAAGCACGCCACCGCTCAGCACCGAACAGGCAAAAGCCAAGCTGTGCAAATACCAACCGCCAGCCGCTAGTACAAGCATCAACAACCCGCTACAAATCAAGACCCGACGGACCACGAGGGGTTCCGATACGGCACGGTCCCCAAGGGCCTTATCCAAATTAGTCATCCTGCATCTTCCTGGTTAACTCCCAGAGGTTTTTAAAACCTGCCAAGATGCCAAATCCTAAAAAAATAAAGGTGAGGTAAGGCGCTGTCTTACCGTCAAAAACCTTGTTGTCGAGTGCCCACCCCATACCGAAGCCAATCAGGATGGAAAAAACAAAGGTCATGCCGACCTGACTGTAGACCGCCAGTTGCCTGAAGATTTCTCTGCGCTCATCAGACATCTACCGTTCCTTCTCCTTTTTTTATGAGACTTGATAATCGCTGGTACAGGTAGCATGCGAGACTGGCAAGCGCAATATTTTTTTAATTAAACTATCAATTTTTTGAATGACGATTCAGTCACCGCCAGCGCTTTTTCCAAATGCTCCCGGTCATGTGCGGCCGACAGGAAGGCGGCTTCGAACTGCGAAGGGGCTAGCCAGACGCCGCCGGCCAGCATGTGCCGATAATATTGCCCGTAGCGCCCGGCATCGGCACGCATGGCCGACTCGAAATCGGTGATCGGTTCGGCCGCGAAGAAACAGGTCATCATGGAACCGATCCGGTTAAGGATGGTCGGAATCGGAAACTTAGCGACGATTTTCGCCATTTCTTCGCCGAACCAGAGGCTTTTCGCTTCCAGCTCGGTGTAAAAGCCTGGCCGACCGACCACCTTGAGCATCGCCAGCCCCGCCGCCATGGCCAAGGGGTTACCAGACAGGGTTCCTGCCTGATAGACCGGACCGTCCGGGGCCACCATGTCCATGATCTCTGCCTTGCCACCGTAGGCCCCAACCGGCAGACCACCGCCTATGATTTTGCCGAGGCAGGTGAGATCCGGGAATATGCCGAAACGTTCCTGCGCCCCGCCAAGGGCCAGGCGGAACCCGGTGATGACCTCATCGAAAATCAGCACAATCCCGAGCTCGCTGGTCAACGCCCTGAGTTTGCGCAGGAATTCCATATCAGGCACGACTACGCCCATATTGCCAGCCACCGGCTCGACGATGACACAGGCAATATCAAGCGTACCATCCCGCAAGGTCTGCTCCAGCATCGCAGCATTATTATAGGGGATCGACAAGGTGTTGCGGACGATCTCTTCGGGAACGCCAGGACTTCCGGGGATGCCGAGGGTGATTACCCCGGAGCCGGCCTTCACCAAAAAGGAATCGGCGTGGCCGTGATAACAGCCGTCGAATTTCACCACCTTCTTTTTACCGGTGTAGCCACGGGCCAGGCGGATAGCGCTCATGGTGGCCTCGGTGCCGGAGTTGACGAACCTGACTTTTTCCAGTGAAGGCATGGCGGCGCATACCATTTCGGCCAACTCGACTTCCGAAGGGCACGGCGCTCCGAAACTGGTGCCATCAACCGCAGTCTTTTGGATCGCCTCCACCACCTCAGGATGGGCATGCCCGAGGATCATCGGTCCCCAGGAGCCGACAAAGTCGATGAAGGTATTGCCGTCGACATCGGTAACCATGCACCCTGCCGCTTTTTTAATGAACAGCGGATCGCAGCCGACGGAACGGCAGGCTCTGACCGGAGAATTGACGCCGCCTGGTATGCGTTTGATTGCCTGTGCAAAAAGATGTGCTGATCTATCCGTATTCATTGGGCTCCTGATGAATAATCCGACAAAGAAGATGCGGGTCTGATTTTACCCTGACGGACCTATATAGCATGGAGGTTTTTCGGATGTCAAAACCAAAACGAAATGAGCCGATGGCGGACTTGACAGGCGCCGAAAGATGTCAATTTTTTCTTGTCACCACTTGACGCGCAAGGTAGAATGGCCGCCTGTATATATATTTATTATTTAACCATTTAGAATTCATAAAACTTCCCCCCTGTTTTCGATGGCTGGTCAAAAGGAGAGATTAAGATGGCAAGTGACAAAGTAATGCACATATCTGACGGTGAATTCGATGCCAAGGTTGTTGGAAACGTACTCCCCTGTCTGGTCGATTTCTGGGCGCCCTGGTGTGGTCCTTGTAAAGCCATCGGTCCGGTGATTGACGAACTGGCAAACGAATTTGACGGCAAAGTCGTCATCGCCAAGATGAATGTGGACGACAATCCTGCCACCCCCGGCAAATTTGGGATTCGCGCCATTCCAACTCTCATCCTGTTCAAAGGCGGAGAAGTTGTCGACCAGATTACCGGAGCCGTGGGCAAGTCGCAACTCCAGGATCTGATCAAAAAAGCCATCTAAGCCCTTTTTCCCGGCACGACCTTTTTGCGCACACCGCAAAGGATCGTGCCTTCTTTTTGATAAAAGCGACCATGCAACAGGCACAGTATCAGCTCATTATCGTCGGGGGCGGCCCGGCGGGCCTGACGGCCGGATTGTATGCCGCCCGTGGTCGCCTGAAAACCTTGCTCGTTGAAAAAGGCGTGACCGGCGGCCAGGTGCTGGTGACCGACTGGGTCGATAATTATCCTGGATTTGCAGAAGGCATTTCCGGATTCGATCTGATCGACAAGATGACCGCCCATGCGGATCGTTTTGGGCTTGAAAAAAAATTCGCGACCATCACCTCCATCAACTTGGTCGGCGATCTCAAAACAATCACCCTGGATAACGGCGAAGTACTCACTGCCAAAACCGTGATCCTCTGCACTGGAGCCAAACCCCGCAAACTCGACATCCCCGGCGAATACGAATTTTCCGGTCGTGGCGTATCGTATTGCGCCACCTGCGACGGCCCGTTTTATCGAAACCAGGAAATCGCAGTGGTCGGAGGAGGCAACACCGCCATCCAGGACGCCCTGCATTTGACCAAATTCGCCTCGAAGGTGACGGTCATTCACCGGCGGAGCGAACTGCGGGCCACCAAAATTCTCCAGGAAAAGGCCTTCTGCAATCAAAAGATCGATTTCCTTTGGAACACCCAGGTCAAGGAAATTAGGGGCGGGAAAAATGGGGTGGAAGAACTATTGCTCGTCCACCATGGCGGCGACCAATCGAATCTGAAAGTTACCGGCATCTTTGTTCTGATCGGCATTGTCGCCAACACCGCCATTCTGCCATTGGATCAATTGCAGACCGATCCTGCTGGTTTCATCATAACTGACCAAGAAATGGCGACTAATATCGCCGGTGTCTATGCCGCTGGCGACATTCGCAGTAAACGTTCCCGTCAAATCATTAATGCCGCCGGCGAGGGGGCGGTCGCCGAATTGTCCGCCGAGCATTTCCTCGGCAACCAAGCACCGGACCAACCTCTCAACTGCAGCGAATAAGGGGCTTCTACCATGTCTCAATACATCCTATCATCCAGCCGGTGCAAGCATCTCCTGCTGATTTTTCTGATGCTCGCAGCTACGACGCTTTCTGGCTGTTCGACCTTCAGCGGCATGTTCAACAAATTCTCTTTCGGCGAGGAAGAGGATCCGAAATCCCTCCCACCCGACACCTTGATTGTCCAAGGCATGGATGCCTATGATGTCGGCAATTACAGCGATGCCATCAAGTCCTTCAAACTCATCCTCGACGAGCATCCGTTCAGCGCCCAGGCCATGTTGGCCGAGCTGAAAGCCGCCGACGCCTACTACTACAACAAGCAATACACTGAAGCCAAGGCCCTATATAAAACGTTCGAAGAGCGGCATCCGACCAACGAAGCCATTCCGTATGTCCTGTTCCAGATCGGCATGTGCGATTTCAGCCGCACCGACCGCATTGACCGAGACACCTCCGGCCCCAAGGATGCCATCAAATCCTTTACCCGCGTACTGCAAGCATACCCCCAGTCACCATATGCCAAAGAGGCCAAAGCCAGGATTAAAGACGCCAAAGAATTTCTGGTCAACCACGAATACATGGTCGCGGTTTTTTATGTCCGGACCAATCATAACGAGGAAGCCAAGCATCGGCTGAAATACCTGCTCGCCATGTACCCCGATTCTTCCATGGTACCGCAGGCCAAAGCATTACTGGCACAGCTAGAGAGTGGCAATCCGCCTGTCTGGGGCATGCGAAAATGGCTACCGGAATTCATGACCACCGCTCCTGCCGACCGAAAAGCCACAACCAAACCCGCCGAAGCACCCGCCCCAACCACAACAGCTCCTGCAAGCGAACCGGCCAAGGTGGACGAGCAGGTCAAACCGGCGCAGTAACCTTCGAGCCGTGGCTGCCATCCCTGAGCAGGGGGTGCGCCGCCAGCCATGTCAGCATCCCCTCAACATCTTGCTCGGTGTTGAGGGTGATGCACGTCCCCTCTTCTCCGGCCCCCGGCATTGCAAAGGTGGCCTTCTGATGCTGGTAGATTTCCCATCGACCATCGGAAACGGCCTCCGGATCACGGGCCCGATCAGCAAGCCGGAACTGCACCACCGCATCCGAGCAGGTGCAGAAGATAAACACACTCCGGGCCCCGATTTCCTCCGCTACCTGCCTGACCTGCTCACGGTCCTGCCAACTACTGTACGAACCATCCAGGACCACCAGCTCGTATCCTTGGGCAAAATCCTGACGGGCACGGTCGAGCATGGCTTGGTAGGTCTTCTCGGTAAAATCGGCGGAATAAATCCCCCCCGCAATCTGATCCGGACGCCGATCCGTAGGCTGCAGCCCCGCCAGTTCCTTTCGCACCCGATCGGTGTTGTGATAACTCGCCCCACAGCCCCGTGCAAAGGCCTGACCAAGGGTGGATTTTCCCGAAGCGGTCATGCCGAAAAAAACCGCCACCAGGCGTTTGCCGATGCCGTGAAGGCAAGGGGCGCGCTCAGGCCGCGGCATATCGCTGGGCCAGGATAAAGTACTTGGCTCCGTTTTCCAGGCAGGCTGTTTTAACCGCCGGATCAATCGCCGGATCGCTTGCAGTAAAAAGATTTATTTTGCCACGGACATAGGCGCGGTAGCATTTGTAAAAATTAAGCATCCCCGCCAGTCCCGGATCAGCCGTTTTCCGGACAAAGCCTTCGATAAACCGACGCGCCAACTCATCGAGTCCATAAAAATCCAGATCCATTGCCAGAAAGGCCACATCGCTGGCCACATCGCAATACCGGAAGCGTTGGTTGAATTCGATGCAGTCGTAAATATAGGCCTTGTCATCCAGACAGATGTTGGCGGAGTAGAGATCGCCGTGGCAGTCCCTGATAAAACCGCCGTCGATCCGTTGCTGAAACAGTTCCTCTCTGGCGAGCACACTCCGGGCATAGGTGGAGATCTGGTCAAACTGATCCTGCCGCAGTGCTCCCTGGCCAATAAATCCTCTGGTCTGATCGAAATTTTCGAGCACATTGACGCCAACCGCCGCCGCCGTGCCGAAACGCTTGATTTCGTCGCTGCCGTCGGCCCGTTGATAGAAGTCCGCTAGCACCTCCACCAAAGCATCGATGTGGGAGGCGCCCAGCTCGCCTGAACGGATGAGCTGCGCCATCATGCGTTCTTCCGGCATCCGCACCATTTTCACCCCATACTCAACAACCTCGCCCTTACCGTTGAGCTGCCAACTCCCGTCCGGCTCGGCGGTGACCTCAACCAGGCCAAGATAGATATCGGGGCAGAGCCGACGATTGAGAAGCAGTTCCTGTTGACAACAGAAATGACGTTTTTCCAGATCGGAAAAGTCGAGAAAACCGAAATTCACTGGTTTCTTGAATTTATAGACAAACCCTCCGGCAAGGATCACATAGGAGATGTGGGTCTGGACAAGCCGGATGTCCGGTGCGGGATGGTCGTAACAATCAGCCTGCAGCAACGCCTGCAGAAAAGGAGGTAGATGGTCATTATTAAGCATAGAACGTTCTCCAGCTGCACCGGGCAGCCATGTTTGAATGATGATTGGCGGCAATGTAACAGAAGAGGTAGCCAGCGTAAACTGTTTACGAGCTGATTTCTCCGTGGTAGAGTCCCGGTTAAATTTCAACGAGTCAATTTCTATGAATGAACAAAGCCTTACCTTCCTTTTACAGCAAGTCCAAACCGGCGAAATCGACATCAACCAGGCTCTTGAGCGGCTCCGCCACTGGCCGGTTGAGATCCTGGAATCCGCCAGGCTTGACCACCACCGCACCCTCCGCACCGGACTGCCCGAAGCGGTTTTCGGCGAAAACAAGACCGCCGAACAGATGGTCGAGATCCTCGCGGCTCTGCAGCGCATGCCCGCCGTGGTTCTAGCCACTCGGGTGTCGAAGGAAAAGGCCGCGATAATCCTCGCCCATGTAAGCGGACTAACCTATCATCCAACAGCACGAATTCTCACTGGTAACGATCAGCACATTCCCGTCGGCAAAGCCTGCGGCACAGTGGTGATTGTCACCGCCGGCACATCGGATCTACCGGTAGCCGAAGAGGCCAAAGTCACCCTGCAATGGTCCGGCCATCCGGTGGAAACCATCTATGACGCCGGAGTTGCCGGGATTCACCGTATCCTAGCGCACTCCGCTCTGCTATGCCGCGCCAAGGTCATCATTGTCGCTGCCGGCATGGAAGGCGCCCTGCCTTCAGTGGTTGCCGGCATGACCGGCGCTCCGGTGGTCGCGGTGCCCACCAGCATAGGTTACGGCGCCGGCGCCGGCGGCTATTCCGCCCTGCTCGGCATGCTCAACAGCTGTTCTCCCGGTCTAGCCGTGGTCAATATCGACAACGGGTTCGGAGCGGCCTGCATGGCTGCGGCCATTAACCGTAAACCATGATTCCACGATTCCAGGCTGCTGGCGGCGGTTTCCATCCGGATTAGCCCTATCCACCTTCCTTTTTCCGCCAAAATAGTGATCGCATCGTTGCATGATGGATCGTATCAACGTATAATCCATCCATTTTGTGTAGCCATTTTGCCATGACCCAATCTTTCATCCAGCCACAGGTACCCTGTCAATGAATTCCAGCTTAAAGTTTAAAATCGGGCTCGTGCTCTTCCTCCTATTTTTTTCTGCCATCGCCCTGACTCCTTCCTTGTATCAAGGTGTACCGGACTGGTGGAAAAAATACCTGGCCCCCCCGGGACTCAAACTTGGGCTTGACCTGCAAGGAGGGATGCACATCGTCCTCCAGGTCGACATGGAAAAGGCAGCGGTAAATTCCCTGGATCTTGCCGCCTCCGATTTTAAAAACGCACTCGCAGGGAAAAATATTAATGCCGTCCGGATGACTTCGGGAAGTCCCAAAATCATTCTATTTACCCTGCCGAATATCGGTGCCATCGACACCGTTAAACAAATTCTCAAAGATAATTTTGCCAATCTTGAGAGTCAGGTGCTGGCCGAAGAGGGCACCTTTCCCCGAATCACACTCCAGCTCAAAAAAGAAGAAATCGATTTTATTCAAAAAAATGCCGTCGGTCAGTCGCTGGAAATTATCAGAAACCGCATTGACCAGTTCGGGGTCGCTGAACCGATTGTCCTCCGTCAGGGAGACAACCAGATCGTTGTCCAATTACCCGGCGTTAAGGACCCCAAACGGGCCATGGACCTCATCGGCCAGACCGCACAACTTGAATTCAAATTGGTTGCCGATACCCCGGGAATCGATCTGGCCGACATGATCAACCAGACGATTAAAACTGGGCAGTGGCATGAAGGAGAAAACCGAAAACAGTTGAACCTCGCCCTGCAAAGCCGGCTGCCCAAGGGCACAGAGATTTATTTTGAAAAGGTGATCGACAGCAAGACCAAACGGGAATCGAAAATCCCGATCCTCTTGGAAAATCCTGTACTGATGACCGGCGAGATGGTTAAAAACGCCCAGGTCCGGATCGGTGGCACCTTCAACGAACCTTATGTCAGCCTGGATCTCACCGGGCACGGAGGCCAGGTCTTTGCCAAAGTCACCGAAAAGTACGTCGGCAAACGTTTTGCCATTGTCCTAGACGACATTGTCCGTTCGGCCCCGGTCATCAGAGAAAAGATTCTGGGCGGCAGTGCCCAGATTTCCGGGAGTTTCACCCACAATGAAGCAACCGATCTAGCCATCGTCCTCCGTGCCGGAGCCCTGCCGGCACCGGTCGACATCATCCAGAACCTCACCGTCGGCGCCAGCCTGGGCCAGGACTCCATCAATAAAGGTATCTATTCAGGTGTGTTTGGCACCCTAATGGTGGTCATTTTTATGGTTTTTTATTACCGGCTCTCCGGTGTAATTGCCAATGTGGCCATGGTTCTCAACATTTTCCTGCTTTTCGTCGGTCTGGCCATGCTGGGGGCGACCCTGACCCTCCCCGGCATTGCCGGCATCATCCTCTCTATCGGTATGGCGGTGGACGCCAACGTCCTGGTGTATGAACGAATGCGGGATGAGTTCGCCCTTGGCAAATCGGTACGATCCGGGGTCGATGCCGGTTTCAACCGGGCCTTCTGGAGCATAGTCGATGGTCATGTCGCCACCTTAATCACCGCACTGGCCCTTTTCCTTTTCGGCACCGGGCCCATTAAAGGTTTTGCCATCACCCTTTCCTTGGGGTTGATGCTCAATCTTTTTGCCGTACTTTTCTGCTGCCGGCTGGTTTATGACACCCTGTTCAGTTACAAAAAGTTGAAAGAGCTTCATTTTTTTCAGTTAATCAAAAAATCAAATTTCGATTTCATGCGGGTAAGGAAACTCGCATTTGCAGTATCCGCATGTTTTGCAATTCTCGGAACAGTTGCCTTTGTCCAGATATTGCGGGGTCAGGCCAACATGGGGGTTGATTTCTCTGGCGGTGCTCTACTGCAATATAAAGCAGAAAAACCCTTTGCCCTCGATGAAGTCCGGACCACCCTGCAAAACAACGGCCATCCTGGGGTCGACCTCCAAGAGGTGACCGGGGAAAACCGACTCATCGTCAAAATAAAAAAATCCGAGGAAAAAGTCGGGAATGTCGGCGATGAAATCACCTCCGTGCTCCACAAGGAACAAGCCGACAAAGGATTTACCATGGAAAGCAAATCGGAAATCGGCTCCTCGACGTCCGCCGATCTTCGCAGTAAGGCAATCATATCTATCATCATTTCCATGATTGGGGTTATGCTGTATCTGGCAATCCGTTTCGACTTCAGATTCGGCCTCGCAGCAGCCGTTGCAACCTTCCACGATGTCCTTGCCGTCCTCGGCATTTTCTGGCTGCTCGACAAAGAAATAACATTGTTGCTCATTACCGCCCTGCTCACGCTTGCCGGTTATTCCCTTAACGATACCGTAGTCATCTTTGATCGTATCCGGGAAAACATGCAGAAAGAAGAACAGCTCAGTCTCTACGAGATCATCAACAATTCCACCAACCAAGTGCTGGCTCGCTCGATCATAACCGTGCTCACCGTCTTTTTCACAGTTGCCTCCCTCTTTTTCTTCGGTGGTTCAGCCATTCATGATTTTTCCTTCGCTCTGATGATCGGTCTGTTGGTAGGCTCTTTTTCATCCATCTTTGTCGCCAGCCCGCTTCTGGCTATCAAATGGAGTAAGAATCCGTGAAGCCAGACCAATTACCGGTAGATTTCCAGCCGACGGTGGCTAATCAGCAATTTGCATTTTCCTGTCACCCCGGCGTTCCTTGTTTTACGGAGTGCTGTCGTGAGCTGGACCTGGCCCTGACTCCGTACGACGTGCTTCGGCTCAAACGAGCTTTGCACCTTTCTTCGGGCAGGTTGCTTGAAGAATATGTGCTCATTGAATGGGAAGAACAGCAGCTCTTTCCGATCTGCTACCTGACGATGGTTGATGATGGCAGAGCCAGCTGCATCTTTGTCCGCGAGGCTGGATGCTCGGTGTACGGAGATCGCCCAGGCAGCTGTCGGGCCTATCCGGTGGGACGAGGGGCATCCATAACGACAGCGCATGAGTCCATAGAATCCCTGGTGTTGATCCGGGAAGCGCATTGCCAAGGATTTACCGCGACAGGCCCCCAGACCATTGGCACATATCTGCTCGACCAGGGGCTGGCTCCCTATAATCGATTTAACGACGCCCTGTTGCCCCTGCTCCAGCATCCACACCTGCAGCACAAGACCTTCCGGCCCTCACGGCGGCAGCTCGACCAGTATATGCTAGCATTATACAATCTCGATCAGTTCCGCATGGAAATGACCGAGGGTCGCATCACCCTGCGCGCGCCCCTGACCCCACAGCAACTCACCGGTCTGACCGGAGACGACGAAGAACTGCTGCTGTTGGGCATCCAATGGCTGATGCAGGAATTTTTCGATGAATAATCAGGATGCCGGACCGCGCATACCCGCCAGTGATACCTTCTAACCCATCACCGGATCCCGATCAGCTGCAGCGCCTCAGAGCGGTCAGCGCCTCATTTTGTTTAACCGAGGGAGGCTCCCATGGCCCCGATCACAGCGAACGGGTGCTGCACACCGCCATGACCATCGGCCGACAAATGGATGCGAAGCTTTACATACTCGCCCCCGCCGCCCTGCTGCATGACATCGGCCGTCGAGAAGAAAGCCAGAGCCGTGGGGCAATATGCCATGCTCGGCGAGGCGCGGAACTGGCAGCTCCCTTGCTCCAGGATCTGGGCTATACCGAAGAGTCGATTACGGCCATCTGCCATTGCATCCACGCCCATCGTTTCCGAGGTGCCACCCAACCAGAATCCCTTGAAGCCAAAATTCTTTTCGACGCCGACAAATTGGATTCGATCGGCGCAATCGGGATCGGCCGGGCCTTTCTCTTTGCCGGACAGATCGGTGCCCGGCTGCATAACCCGGAACAGGACCCCGCCTCGACCCGGCCCTATTCCCTTGAAGACACCGCCTACCGCGAATTCCGCGTGAAGATGGCCAGGGTGCGGCAGCAGATGCTCACCCCGGTCGGTTTGGCGCTGGCGGCGCAACGACATGCGTTCATGGAAACTTTTTTTGAGCAACTCACCCGGGAAACCAGCGGATTATTTCCGTGAACCCTTTATCGGATCATAACCGCATGCTGAAACTTGTTGTTTTTGACTGTGACGGGGTCATGTTCAGCTCCCGCGAGTCCAATCGGATTTATTACAACCATCTCCTGCATGCCTTCTCCTGCCCGCCGTTGAACGAGGCCGAACTCCAGTATGTGCATATCCATAATGTCAACAATTCGGTCGACCATATCTTCCGCAATCACCCCCAGGTATCCATTGAGACAGTGCATGCCTATCGCAACAACTTGGATTACACCCCATACCTGCAACATATGGAAATGGAGCCCGATCTTGTGCAATTCCTGGAGGCCATAACGCCCCGGTTCCATACCGCTATTTCCACCAACCGAACCGATACCATGGAAACAATTCTCGACTCGTTCGGCCTGCGACCATGGTTTGAAATGGTGGTAACAGCCACGGTCGCCCCTAGGCCCAAACCTGCCCCAGACGGATTGCTGATGATTTTTGATCGTTTTCAGGTGCGACCTGAGGAGACTATCTACATCGGGGATTCGGTCATTGATGGTGAGCATTGCGCCAGCGTCGGCGTCGACCTGATCGCTTTCAAAAATAGCGCGCTACCGGCACGCTATCATGTGAATAATTTTATGAGCATTTTAGATTTGCCGCCTTTTCAGACGACTTGAATTCACTGAGGAGACACGCCCTTCCTATTCGTTTTCGTCAAGCCGACGTAGCCCTTCCATTAAAATCATCATAAAATCGCCAATCTCTCTGGTCGTCATCAAGGCGTCCGGCAGACCGGGGATAAAATGGAAGGTGCCTTTTTTCTCGGAGAGCATGGCATAGACCGCCTCCTGGTTGTCCAGATCGTCAAATCGGGCTGCCAGCAGGCCGCCTTCCCTGAAGGTCACCCGGGCCGAACCGTTCTCGAACTCCATGACCAACCTGCCGGTCTTCTGGTGCATATGGAAAACCTGGAGCAGTTCCGCCGGGACGATCGCCTCGATCTTGCCGCTGATCACGGCTTCACTGTTTTCCTGAATTTTTGAAAGAATTCGTTTTGAATTGTTAGCAAAAGACTTCTCGGTCAATTGAAATTTTATCAGCCCGGTGCACCCACCGCAGGTAAAAACGGTCTCACGCTGTTCTGCAAAATGAGTCGCCACATACGGCATGAGGGCAAACAGCAACCCCGTCAATTCCCGCACAAGAATGAGACACGACGAACGGCCAATCGGCAGCTCCAGCGCTTTATCGGTCAGCAGAAAACAATCATCCTGATTGTACAGCGGACAATTTCTGGCATTGATTATTTCAAACGGGGCTTTAAAAGCGTCCATCAATCTCCTGGAGGATATGTTTGTTCGACGATATTTTGATTGTACACACGAAACCAGGTTCACTCAATGGAATGTTGTCCGGAATTGAGCTGATCATTTTTTCAGGCACCCTGTCAAAGCCAGCTTGTTTCCCTTTAGTAAATACTATACAATAAAAGACAATATATCAGCTGTAATCATTACCAGGATTAAAATGCCCTCTATCAGGATTTCCGCTCTCCGGCAAGACCCGGGGTACATCGAACAACAGCAAAACGACACAGGATATTTTTATGGCCATGGGTTCCCAGCAGCTTGCTGAAGATTACGAACAGCTGAAAGAGCTTCTCGAACTATATCCCAATATAGCGATCCTTAAAACCGAGGGCCAACCGCCAGATAACTACGAGATCGAATACAAACTTCGCGGGTTTGTCAAGGATGCCGTCGCACAAGCTATAGTTATCGATGATACCCATAAAATACGAATCAGTCTCCCTTTTGGCTATCCTCATTTTGCCCCGATTGCCAAGCCGCTGACCGCTATTTTCCATCCCGATTTCGATCCGGCTGCCATCCGAATTGCTGAACGTTGGCAGCAAAACCCTTCGTTGTCGGAGCTTGTGCTCCATATCGGGGAAATGATCAGCGGTAATGCATACAATCTTGAAGACCCCTTTAATCAGGAAGCGGCTGACTGGTACAAAACCCATAAAAACCAATTGCCTTTGGATTCGCTCAGTATCGCTGACATCGAAGAATCAATTGATGATCTTAATTCGCTTGTTGACGACACCTTTGCCTCTCTGGGTTTAGAAAACGATGATTTCCTCAAACCTGAGAAAACAGTGGATGCCTCGGAGATCGAATATATCCGCCAACTGATAACTCAAAACAAATTTTTTACCGCCAACAAACTGCTGACCGACATCCCGGTAAAGGTCGAAATCCCTGATCGCGAAGAGTTACAACAAACTATAGGCAAGGTTCTTCGCAAAACCGACCAGCTCTTCAAACTCGCCGAACAACTCGAAGAGGCCGGAAAAAGCGAGGAAGCGCTCGAGGTCACCGATAATCTTCTGGCAATTGCCATCGACACCCCCGGAATTGATGCCCTCCGGGCTCGTATCCAACAATCGTTTGTTCATGCCAAACCGATGAGCAGCCCCCCAAAAAAGAAAGAGGAGCGGGTTGAGAAAAAGCCAGAAGACACAACCAAAAAAACAGCCCCCGCCCTCCCTAAACCTTTGACGAGACCAGCCTTTTTAAAGGATATTCCCTATAAACTTCTCATAGCGATCGCCTTGATCCTTTTTGTTTGCATTGGTACACTTTCACTTTTCTTTAAAGATCAGAATGTTCTTAGTCAATCACAGGCGCATATACTTAAAGGACAGTTATTAATAGAAAAAAAACAGTTTGAACCCGCTCTTGAAACTCTAGATGGGGCCAAATCTATTCTTGGCGGCCTCACTGTCCTCCGTTTTCGTAAAAACGCACTGGAGCAGGAAATCAACAAGCTGATAGGGTCCTCCGATCTTCGCGAAGGATTAAAAGGGCGGGTGCGCTATCAAAATGAATATATCCCGGTGCAAACGGCAACCGCCCTTAATGAACTTGCGGTATTGACCGAGCAGGCCCAGGCGTTGGTCAGCCAGAACAAAGGCACAGAGGCCCTGGTCATTTACCGGCAGGCACTTAAATATGCAGCAGCTCATGACCTTGCCCAACAACAAGTAGTTATTAATGAAACTATTCAAACGCTTGAACTGCGACTCACCCTTATTTCGGCCGAAAAAGCCGAACAAGGAAAAAATTGGGAGGAAGCGACCGACGCCTACCGCAAGGCTCTCAACCTCTCTGGCAAATTAAAAACCCTTGGGACAACGGACGATATTACCCAGCGATTGACCGCCGCTGCCTTCCGCCATGAAATAGATCAATCCAAAAAGGCCTTCACCCAATCGCAATGGCAGGAAACCATCAAATTTCTTGAACAAGCCCAGAAGGCCATGACCGCTAATCCCAACATAGCCACAAACAAAGAACGCCAGGAGCTGCATAAATTACTGGTGAATTCTCAACTCTACCTAATGCTCTCAACGGCGCGAGAAGCCTACCAGCAAAAAAATTGGGAATTGGCAATCAAGGAATACCAAAACGCCCTGACCTTGCTGGCCGGCGAATCAGCAACGCTGGAAAACTCGATGGTCGAATCCATTGCTAAAATAGAGAAAACCCTATTGCTGGTCAAGATAGCCCCACTTCAGGAAAAAATACTGCTTGCGGAAGACAAGAGCGACACTGCTTCAGTGATTACCGCCTGCAAGGAAATCCTCCAATTGATCCGGTCCAGCAATCACGCTAACGACCCGGCAGTAAAAACTGTAGCGCAAAAGATCAATGAAAAAATAGAAAAACAACAAGGGCTTATCACACTAAACGAGAAAATAACCTGGCTGGAAGAACACTATGAAGAAATCTTCCGTGCCCATTACCCTACCTTTCAAGGCTCCAAACTATTGCAACCTAAAGCGGTGTTTCTTAAAAAAATCGATAATAAATCAATATTCACCATCACCTGTCTGGAACGTGGCCAAGGTAGCTCTTCCAAATTGGAACTGAATTACATGTTTGACCCAGCCACTGGCAAATGGTCAGTGTACCATGGGCATTAAATAGGGCGAGACCGGAATTTTCAACCAACGACCTCCAGGGAAATCCGAACTCTATGGCAATATTATCCTATAAGGATAGGTTATCTTGCCACGCCCTGAGGAGACACTGAAGCCTGCGCTCATATCTGCCTTTTCCCGCCATGCCCAGCATGCAACTAAATCAAAAATCTGAATTCACCCTTCCCCAAAAGCTCGTGCAGGTGCAGAATCCCAAGGAGTTGCCCTTGTCCATCCACCACCGCCAACACGGTAATTTCATACTGCTGCATGATGCTCAAGGCGTCGGCCGCCATCAGCGAACTCACAATAGTTATCGGATCTCTGGTCATCATCTCTTGAGCCAAAGCGCCAGCATCGAGGGTCCCCCCCGATGACAGCATCCGCCTGATATCACCATCGGTGATGATACCCAAGAGAATCCCTGAATCATCGACGACAAACACCGCGCCAAGATTCTTTTTGTTCAGTTCGGTAAGCGCCGCAGCAATCGAGGCATCTTCGGTAACCACAGGCATCCTCTCCCCACTGAGCATCACTTCCCGGATCGCGACCTTAAGGCGCTCACCAAGGCTGCCTCCGGGATGATTTCGCCTGAAGTCCTCAGCCCGGAATTGCTTCCTGTTCAGCAGGGACACCGCTAAAGCATCGCCAATAGCAAGCGTCGCAGTGGTCGACGTGGTCGGTGCCAAGCCGAGCGGACAAGCTTCTTTAGGAATTGAGACATTCAACGTAACAAGAGCATGTCGTGCCAAGTTGGAATGGCCGCCGCCACTGATGGCAATGATCTTGACATTCCGCTCTTTGAGGCTTCCAAGGAGTCGGTTTAATTCTGAGGTTTCCCCTGAATAAGAAATAGCCAGGACCACATCGGTGGGTGCGACCATGCCGAGATCGCCGTGCATGGCTTCCACTGGATGAAGAAAAAACGAAGGCGTGCCGGTCGAATTGAGGGTGGCTGAAATTTTCTGCCCAACCAGACCGGATTTACCTATGCCGGTTACGACCAGACGACTCGGACAGGCCATGATGATATCGACAGCTTGTTCGAATTCTGGCCCTAGATTGTCTCTGACCGCCAGGATTCCTTCCGCCTCTATAGTCAGTACTTCCTTTGCGAGTGCAATGGTCACGCTTTCCCCTCCAAATCTATCACACAACGGCCTTGAGTTTTGCCTGCGATCATGGCGAAGACCTCCTCTTCTATTTGGTTGAGGGTAACGAGGCGACTGATGCTCGCAAGTTCAGAAATTTTCCAATCACCCGCTAATTTGTTCCACACAAGTAAACGTCGAGCCATCGGACAATTCGCAGAATATATGCCAACCAAATGCACCCCTCGTAGAATAAAAGGATACACATTAAGCGGTAAATCACCAGAGGCGGCATTCCCACAGCTAGTAACAACCCCGTCATAATCAGTGGCCTTGACAGCGGCTGCCAGCATGTCGCCACCAACTGTATCAATAACTCCAGCCCACCGCGCGGTGAGCAGGGGCTTATTATGACCGGCAAGCGCGGCTTCCCGATCAAGGATGGCAGACACCCCCAGCGAACTCAAAAATGCCTGCGCGGTCTTCTTACCAGTCACCGCTACGGTTTGATACCCTAAATGGTGCAGCAACATGAGCGCTATGGTGCCAACCCCACCGGTGGCTCCCGTTACCAAAACAGAGCCGCTGGACGGCGAAACGCCGTTGTTTTGCAAGGCGGAAACACATAGGGCCGCCGTGAAACCAGCAGTGCCGAGTTGCATGCTCTCCAGCAATGAAAGGCCAGTTGGTTTTTCAACCAGCCATCCAGCGGGAACACGAATGTACTGGCCGAACCCTCCTGAAGTATTCATGCCCAAATCATAACCGGTACAAATCACCCGCTCCCCTGGGGTCCAGCGTGGATCCAAAGAATGAACCACCGTTCCTGCCGCATCAATTCCTGGTGTATGTGGATAGAGTTTGGTGATGCCGCGGTTCCCGGTGGCTGAGAGGGCATCCTTGTAATTAAGTGAGGAATACTCGACCTTGACCAGAACATCTCCTGGCGGTAGTTGGCTGATGTTTCTTTGACTGATCGTTCGCTTGAAATGTTTATTGGTCTCTTCAGAAACAACCAATGCCGAAAAGGTTACATCTTTCATAACACAGTATTCAAGTGGAGAAGCAAGTGAAAACGAGAGTGAAGGGAGCGTCTTTCATCATCTGTCAGTTGATTGGCAGGTTAAAAAAGGTCATATTTTATGGTGCGATCATTGGGGTTGGCTTTACGATGGCGGCATCTGCAGTCTGCGGGCGCAGTTGCCCCCCGGTAACACAGTGCTCGACACCTTGCTCGTCCAGTACCCGGTAATGACCTTGGGCGGAAAGACCTCGCCCTGTCCCGACAATCGTGGTGGAACCGGCAGTATGCACAACCTTCTTTCCCTGCAGGTAATCATATCGTTGCCATTGTGTGAGAATAACTTGCGGTTCACGGCTAAGAACCTCCACATTTGCACTGATGGTATCCACAAGGAGGGAGAGTAGTGGTTGAAGCGGTATTTCCTTTTTCAAATGCGCGAATAAGGTTGTGACCATGGGCTGCAATTCAGTGGGGAAGTCGGCAACGGTACTGTTGACATTGAGCCCAACCCCTACCACAACAGTGGATGAGCTTGTTTCAGGACTGTCGATGAGCACGCTCTCACAGAGCATACCCGCAATTTTTTTATTGCCCAGGTAAATATCATTGGGCCATTTGATCCTTGTGTCCATTCCACAGGACGACTGGAGCACTTCTCTGCAGCTCAAACCTGTCGCCAAGGTTACGAGTGGCAGATGCGCAAGTTTCAAGTCAGGCCGAAGAATCAGGGAAAAATATAACCCACCTTGAGGGGAGCTGAAAGCGCGACCATACTGCCCCCTTCCTGCCGATTGTTGCCCGGCCTGGACCACGGTTCCAGCAGGCTTCCCCTCCTTGGCAAGTTCCTTGGCAACTCGATTGGTCGAATCGATCTGATCATAATAGATAATCATATGGCAGCACACTTTGCACGCAAGACTCTGGATGAATATTGCACCCAATAAAAAAAGCAGAGACCCGAAAGGATCTCTGCTTAACAGATGCGGTACAGAACGAAAAAAGGACTTATTTTTCCTCGTTTTGAATGCGGTCCGGGCGGGCATACATGGTGGTGGAACCCGAAGACCAGAACATTAATTCGCCATCTCTAACCAGTTCGTTGGCGATATTTTTGATCTCACGCGGTTTGGAATCCACGTCGCACTCATAAAAATCTTTAATGTACAACTGGGGTTTTGGGGATTTTTTTGCTTTTTCAATAATGGCAAGTTTTAACTCTTCTTTGCTCAGTGCCATAATGCGCTCCTAAAAAGGGAATGATAAAACAAGAAAAGATCGGCTCTGAAAATCAGAGCCGATCATCGTGTTCCTGCTGTTATTTGGTGTATGCGGCAGTATGACTGGTGTATTTGAATTGAGTGGTGGTGCGCCACGTATCGTACGCCAGACGGTAGTCGTCCACTGACTTCTCGGTAAAGGGAAGATTGGTTTTTTCGAAGAATTTCTCCCAACCGATTCTCTCCGCCCACTCACCGATACGCTCGTATTTCTTCGCGTCTTTGGCATAGGCTACCAGGATCTGACGAACACAAGCGACGGTTTCAGGCCAACGCGGGGTGGTGTTCGGCAGGAACGGCACGACCAACTTGGAGAATTTGGGGGCCGACCGAGAGTTGGAGACCTTACCACCAACCAGGATAGCAATGCCGTCACCTTCCGGATCTGCCAGCGGCATGGCCGGACACATGGTGTAGCAGTTACCGCAGAACATACAACGCTCGGCGTTAACTTTGACGGATTTAACTTCTTCACCGTTAACGATGGCTTTGAAGGGTTTGACGGCTCCTAGCGGACAGGAGGCAATGGCCAGAGGGATCTCGCAGACACCGGTAACCCGGGCATGATCGATCATCGGCGGTTTGCGGTGAACGCCGAGGATGGCGATGTCGGACGCATGGACGGCACCACACATGTTCAGACAGCAGGCCAGAGCGATACGAACCTGCGCCGGCAAGGTCATGGAGCCGAAATACTCAAACAGATCATCCATAACGGCCTTAACCGGGCCGGAAGCATCGGTCGCAGGAGTGTGGCAATGGAGCCAGCCCTGGGTATGCACGATGTTAGTCACACAGGCGCCAGTTCCACCGATGGGGAACTTGTTGCCATAGCTTTTGATGGTTGCCTTCAACGGCTCAATTTTATCCTTGGAGTCAACCATGAACTCAATGTTGTTCCGAGTGGTGAAACGAAGGAAACCGTCGCAATGCTTGTCGGCGATATCACAGATATCGCGAACATAGTTGACCGTTGCCACACGGGGAGAACCACAACGAATGGTAAACACCTTGTCACCGTTCTCAGCAACATGCATCAGGACGCCGGGCTCAAGAATTTCGTGATAGAGCCAAGTGCCTTTATTGGCTTTAATGACTGGCGGCAGAAAATCCCCGTAATATCGCGGTCCCAAGTCGGTAATCCGACCTACCATAGGATTTTTCGGATCGTAACCCATTATAATATCTCCTTAAAAAGTATTCCGTTAGAGTATGTTGGTGACAACTATCAGGCAGCGTGGCGCTTCCTGAATTCGACAACGTCACGCTCCCAGCCACCAGGTACTTCCTCTTCTTTCCAGAAGACGTACGGGTTGGAACGCGGCTCCTTAACATGCTGCGGCAAAGCCTCGACTTCCATAACGCTCAAGAAGGTCGGCAGGCCGATACGCTGCATGGTTTCACCAACACGCTCACGATTCTTACCAACTTCCATCCACCAATCCCAGACTTTCTCGATGACATCGACTACGGCTTCAAAGTCGTTTTCTTTATCGCACTCGATGAAGGGAATAACCATGGTGGCGAACTGGGCACCGTCAAGGATTGGGGCTTTGGCGCCGATACAGATGGTAGCGCCTTGCTGTGCGCCAGGACGAAGGGCACGGGGCATAACGTTGATACAATGCATACAACGGGTACACTCGGCGTCGTCGATCTTCAACTCGCCGCCTTCCATCCACATGCACTGGGTGGGGCACAGGGCGACAACTTCTTTCTCGATGTCGAATTTGCCCCAGTTACCGCCTTTGTGGGCACCAGCGTTGGCCGGATACTCGGCATCGCCTGCGATATAATTTTTAACAGCGGCCTGGTCGATACGGATATTGTCTTTCCAGGTGCCGATAACAGCGAAGTCGGAACGGGCAATGGCGGCGACGCAGTCATTCGGACAAGCGGAGAATTTAAACTTGAATTTATACGGGAAGGCCGGGCGATGAATCTCGTCCTGATAACGCTGGGTTAAGCTGTTGCACATTTCCTGGGCATCAAAACAGGCCCACTCGCATCGGGAATTACCCAGGCAGCAAGAAGGGGTACGCAGGTTGGAGCCGGAGCCGCCAAGATCCTGTTTGAGATCATGGGTCAGGTCCCAGAACAACGGCTCAAGATTCTCGGTGCGGGTACCGAGCAGGATCATGTCGCCGGTGGAGCCATGCATATTGGTAACGCCGGAACCGTATTTTTCCCACAGATCCATCAAACCACGAAGGTTCTCGGTGGAATAATACAAACCAGAAGGCTGGGCAATACGAACGGTATGGAAATGCTCTACACCAGGGAACTGCTTCGGCACATCTGAATAACGACCAACGATACCACCGCCATAACCGAAAACACCGACGATGCCGCCATGCTTCCAATGGGTGATCCGATCTTTGAATGAAAGCTCAAGCTGGCCAAGAATGTCCCAGCACTCAGGCTTGGTTGCCGCCTGCTGTTTGAGATCGGTAACGAAACTCGGCCATGGACCTGATTCCAGTTCGTCCAATAGAGGCGTTTCATGCTTTGCCATCAGTGTTCCTCCTAGAGATTATGTGGTTTAAAAAAATACCTGTGAATTAAAATGACCTGAACAAGAATGCACGTCAATACAGGCAAGAACGCGCAATACTATATTGAATGCTCATTCAGAAGGCGAGCATAAACGCCCGGAATGTCTTTGTCAACAAAAAATCAAACCCCACTGGAACACCTGAAAAACAGGGGTGATGGGCCTGGTCAGAGATGGAGCATACCCGCCTGCTGCAATAGCATTTTTTCGCGGCTGCCAGGGGTGGCGCCTTCCGGCCCCAGCTGCCCTTCCCCGGTTATCAACCGCAACAGCTGCCCGGCCAGTACCTTGCCCAACTGCACCCCCTCCTGATCAAAGGAGTTGATGTTCCAGCAGAAGCCTTGGAAGGCAATGCGATGCTCGAAGATCGCCAGCAAAGCCCCCATCGAACGAGGGGTCAGCCGCTCGGCGATGAGGACCGAATTGGGCCGATTCCCCGGAAAAGATCGAACAGGATTGGCGTCTTGCTTCCCCACTGCCAGGGCCAGGGACTGGGCCAGCATATTGGCGACCAGTTTCTGCTGTGACGTGGTGCCTTCAACCTCCAGGTCAAGGCCGTATTGATTTTGACGAAAACCGATGAACTCCACCGGAACAATCTCAGTGCCCTGGTGCATCAGCTGGTAAAAGGCGTGCTGACCGTTGGTGCCTGGTTCCCCCCAAACCACCGGACCGGTTTTCCACGCCACCGGCTGTCCCTGACGGGTGACGGACTTGCCGTTACTCTCCATGTCGCACTGCTGCAAATGGGCCGGAAAGCGAGCCAGCGCCTGGCTGTACGGAAGAACGGCGAGGGTGGCATGACCGAGAAAATTATGGTTCCAAATCCCCAGCAGCGCCATAAGCAGGGGTATATTGTTACGGATATCCCTGTCCTCGGCGGCTCGATCAACCTGGTACGCCCCTTGTAAGAGGTCCATGACTGCCTCAAAACCGAGGGCAAAGCCAAGGGTCACGGCGCCGACCATGGAAGTGGCCGAATACCGGCCGCCGATGTAATCATACATATAAAAAGATGCCAGATACCGAGCCGCATCATCCATAGGGCTCCCTTCGCCGGTCACCGCCACCAGATGACGGGCCGGATCCAAGCCTTCCCGGAGCAAGGCGGCCCGCACCAACTGCTCATTGGTGAGGGTTTCCAGGGTGGTGCCGCTTTTGGAGACGATATTGAACAAGGTTCTGGAGAGATCAAGCCCCTGCAGCACCTCGGCCACATCGTCGGGATCGACATTGGCAATGAATCGAGCCACCCGGTCCGGCAAACTGAAGGATTTCAGGGCGACATACAGCGCCCGGGGTCCAAGATCCGAGCCGCCGATGCCGACCTGTACCATGGTGGTGAAGGTTTGCCCTTGAGCGTTTACCAGCCGACCGCTGTCAAGGTCAGCGAGGAAGACGCGCAGCTTGGCCAATTGCTGCTTGGCCTTGGCGGTCTCCGCTGGCGCTTCCGGGACCGATTCGAAGACATCCCGGGAAGCGGTATGGAGAACTTGGCGATTTTCGCTGGCATACCCTTCGATACAATTGAGCACCGCCCCCTGTTTCATCGCCTTGAAGGCGTCGACCAGCCTGGCCTGATCGGCCAAATCCTGCAGGGAATCGAGCACCTCCGGGGTGATGCGCTGGGTGGCATACAACAGATCAAATCCGCAAAAAGAAGCGGTATACTCTCGGACCCTTGCTGGTGAAAAACCGTCGCTGGCCGTTAAATCGTGGGGAGCACGAGCCAGGGCTACAAGCTGGGCTACGGCCGCATGATCGGAAAAATCTTGAAATTGCATACCCCCTCCATGGTCTTGTTAATTACTGCATCGCCAGTCCCTTCATTTCGCGGATGACCGATTGATAGTCGTCCTGCCCGTAAACCGCTGAACCTGCGACAAAGATGTTAGCACCGGCGGCCGCAACTCTTTTGATGGTCGCGGGACTGATACCGCCGTCCACTTCGATTCCTGCCCCGGGGTTTACGGCATCAAGCATCTGCCGCAACCGCTTGATTTTAACAAGAGAAGATTCAATAAACGATTGACCGCCGAATCCGGGGTTGACACTCATCAACATCACCAGATCCAGATCGGCCAGCACATATTCAAGGGTTGACAGCGAAGTGGCAGGATTCAGCACCGCCCCCGCCTTTTTCCCCCGTTCTCTGATCATCCCGAGGGTGCGATGCAGATGCGTGCAGGCCTCCACATGGACAGTGACCCAATCGGCGCCGGCATCGATAAATTCGTTCACGTAGCGGTCCGGATCGGTGATCATCAGATGGACGTCAACCGGCATGCGGGTGACCGCCCGTACCGCCTTGACTATCAAAGGGCCGATAGTAATGTTCGGAACGAAATGACCATCCATGACATCAACATGGATAACATCGGCACCGGCAGCTTCAACGGCCCGGATCTCTTCGCCGAGCCTTGAAAAGTCGGCGGACAGGATAGAGGGCGCAATCATCACGGATCTCATAGTCGTATCCAAGGAAGATTTGAGGATTAATCGGGGAACAGGGAGCAACACGACTTCATTTGCCGGCAAATATAGCAGATTACCCGGAAAAAAGCAGACTATTCACGACAAGCCGGCCAGGAAAAACCAGCCTACGACAATCGTTCATACTGCTGTCCAGGCAATTGACGGATCAACCCCTTAATTTCAAGCTGAAGCAGCAAGGTGGAGAGCTCGGCCATGGACAAACCGGTGGTGCGAACGATGGTGTCGATATCGCGGGGGTAGGTATCAAGATGACCAAGGAGTTGTTGCTCCTGAGGGGTAACTGCAATGCTATTCTTCGGTTGCCCTTGCTGCAACCCGGAAAAACGAGGATCGTTCCCCCAGGCGAGTCCTTCCAGCACATCGGCAACCGTATGGACAAGATGGGCGCCCTGCTGGATCAGCCGATGGGTGCCGGCGCTTTGGGGCGAATCGATCCTTCCGGGCACGGCGAACACCTCCCTCCCCTGATCCAACGCCAGCCGAGCAGTGATAAGCGAGCCGGATTGGCCGGTGGCCTCAACCACAATCACCCCCTTGACCAAGCCGCTGATGATTCGGTTTCTCGCTGGGAATCGAAACGCGTCCGGCGGGGTGCCGACCGGATATTCAGACAGAACCAGACCGTGTTCGGCAATCTCTCGCAGCATCCCAGCGTGAGCGCGGGGATAGGAAATATCGATGCCGCAGCCAAGCACGGCGACCGTTCCGCCACCAGCCTTGAGAGCGCTGCAATGGGCGGCGGCATCAATGCCGTAGGCCGCGCCGGAAACAATGGTTATCTGCAGTGCGGCAAGTTCAGCGGCCAGCAGGGCGCTAACCCGGCGGCCATACTCGGTGGCGGTCCGGCTCCCGATAATAGCCACGGCCGGAAGTTCAAGACATTCCAGGTGACCACGGTAAAAGAGGAGCACAGGACTATCGGGGATGAAACGAAGCGCATCTGGGTAGTTATCGCTGCTTGGGGAGAGCAGTGAAATATCAAGGCGCGCCAATTGGTCAAGCTCTCGCTGCGCTCGCTCGCGAGCCGCAGCCACCTGCTTGGTGTCGGCAAGCAGGTCGAAAAGTCGCGGCCCGAATCCAGGAAGATTCTTGGGCAGACCGCCGGGCCGCAGTAGCGCTCCGGGGGTACCGGCCACCTGCACCAACCGGTTGATCAGGGTACAACCCAAACCGGGCAAAAACGAAAGGGTCAGCCAGCCTGCGGCGTCCGGACAGATCGGCAAAGCAGCCCTAATCGGTCATAAAGGAGTGCAATTCCTGACTTCTGGCCGGATGCCGAAGCTTTTTCAAGGCCTGCGCCTCAATCTGCCGGATACGTTCCCTGGTTACCGCAAAGCATTGCCCGACCTCTTCCAGGGTATGATCGCAGCCGATTTCGATACCGTACCGCATGCGCAGCACCTTTTCCTCCCGTGGCGTCAGCGAACCCATCACCTTGCACAGGCACCGTTTCAGGCTTTCGGTGATCGAATTCTCCTGTGGATCAGGGTGGGCATGGTCTTCGATGAAATCACTCAGCATGGTATCTTCTTCATCGTTAATCGGCGCATCCAGGGAGATGGCGTCCTTGGCGGTTTTCAGAGCCACGTGTACCTTTTCGACCTCGGTGCCCAGTTGCGAAGCCATCTCGTCGGGAGTAGGCTCGCGGCTTTCTATCCGCTGGAAATCCCTGGAAAACCGGAGCATGCGATTGATAGTCTCGATCATATGCACCGGTAAACGAATGGTTCGCCCCTGGTCGGCAATACCCCGGGTCACAGCCTGACGAATCCACCAGGTGGCGTAGGTGGAAAATTTATAGCCGCGTTTATAGTCATACTTCTCCACCGCTTTCATCAACCCGATATTACCCTCCTGGATAAGATCGGGAAGTTGCATGCCGCGATTCATAAATTTCTTCGAAACCGAAATGACCAGACGCAGATTGGCCCGCACCAAAGTTTCCTTAGCCTGCTTAACCGTTTCCCTGCCGGTTTCGATGTCCTGCAGGGTTTCAATAAAGGCCGGCCAGGAAATGCCGATGGTTTCCGCCAGCTCAAGGGTCACCCGTTGCTCAATTTCCGCTGGCCTGATGTCGCTTTCGCAGGAATCCGGATGATGACGGCGGGCAGCCTGCAACAATTCCTGCTGCCGGGCCACCACTCGCACCTTATTAAATTTATACCCCAGCTCCTTTACAGCGTCGGCCACGGATAAAATACCTTTGGAGCATAACCTATATTCCTGAAAGAGGTTGGATATGGTTCCCCCCAAGGCGAGTATACCTTCGACGAGCTGTGCCTCCTTGACGGAATCGCCCGCAACTTTTCTCAACTCGACAAAAAGTTCACGCCTCCTGGCGTCCAATTCGTTGGCTTTTTCCACCTGATCCAGGAAAGCGTCACGAACAGAGACCAACTCCTGTTCATCATTTTCAGAGAGCCCCCTGACAACCGAATTAATCCGCAGGTTACCCCGCAGCAGGTTTTCGGCAAGATCGTTCAGGGCTGTGACCCCCAAGGTGAGCCGCAGCACGGCATGCTGGATACAGGTTTCCCCTTCCTCGATCATGCGAGCCAGTTCCATTTCCTCCTGGTGACTAAGCAATCGTTGATCACCCATCTCCCGAAGATAAATGTTCATCGGATCAATGCTGGTGCCTAAACCACGACGATCCAGCCCCCGACGATCATCTCCCAAACGACGATCGATACCGTGAGCCAACGCCCAATCCTGCTCTGACTCTTCCGTGTCACAATGCTGGCCGGGTCGACCTATCTCAACAAACTCTTCTGATTCCAGATCATCGTCATAGGCTAAATCATCTGTGCCCATCACCCCTCCTTAGAGCTGCTGTCAAAGAAAAAGAAAAAGAAAAAGAAAAAGCGGTCCTGGATATCCCCATAACCATCCGACAGTAACAAAAAATAAAAATTATGTTAAATATCAAGAGGATAAGGAAAAACGGTCGCATTTGAAGTCCAACTTGCCAATATCACAAGAGTTCCCTCGGTACAGGCTTCAAATACAATTTTTTGAACTTATCATGTTTTTATCTTTTTTCAACACGTTATATTAGAAACCCGTCCTTTTTTTTCCGACGTCCAGCTTGAGCCGCATTAATTCCATGACCAAGTCGGTATTGCCGAGACGCTCGGCTTCCTGTATCTGCAGTTGCAGATCGGCGCCGCTGCGCTTTTGCCGGATCGATTGCATCCAGACCACCAGAGAATGGCACATCCCCCGGGTGTAATCATTCTTATCGTCATGTCCGAAAGGGGGAGTGTCAGTGAGTGCCTTGACCACATAGGCCCGTTCCTCGACATCCAGGGGAGCTGCGAGCAATCGCTCAGGCTGGCCGGCTTGCTCCTTGGGCAATTGCTCCAGCAGGTTGATAATCCGGACCGCAGCCGGATCCTGGACAATTTCGTCAAGACCGGCAGCCTTTAAGTCACCAAGAAATTCGGGAAACATAATGAGAAAGTTTACCAAATCACGGATTTGCTTGGGCAGGGTGGCGAGTCCTTGACGAGCAGCACCTGAGGTCTCCTGGAGTTGTTTGTTGCCGGAGACACCCTGCCCGGCTCTGAAATACTCAGGAGATACCCCCAATTTTTCACAGAAATGGGCAACCATCAAGCCTTGCTGCGCCGGGTCGGCGGCTTCCGCGAGCAAGGGTTTCAACTCGGCAATAATCTTATTTTTCCCGGCCAGGGTCAAGCCGTGCTCGCGGACCAGTGTGTCAAAGGCAAATTCGGCCAAGGGACGGGCATTTTCCACCAAGGCAGCGATCCCTGCGGGACCTTCGCTACGGACGTAGGTGTCCGGGTCGTGGCCTGCTGGAAGGAGGGCCACCCGGCCGTCGACCTGCTCGGCCAGGAAAAACGGAATGGAGCGCATAGCCGCCTTCAATCCGGCGGCATCGGCATCAAAAAGCAGCACCACCTCGTCGCCATATCCCCGCAACGAATGAATATGATCACGGGTCAGGGCCGTGCCCAGCGGCGCCACCACGTTGTCGACGCCATGCACCGCCAGCAGCAGCAGGTCAAAATTGCCCTCGACCACCAGGCTGCGGCGCTGTTTGCGGATAGCTTCCCGATGCTGATGGAGACCGAAGAGCAGACGACTCTTGTTAAATATCGGACTTTCCGGAGAGTTCATGTACTTCGGCTTGCCCTCACCCAGGATGCGCCCGCCGAAGGCCACCACCCGGCCGGTCATGTCGGTGATCGGGAACATGATGCGCGAACGGAACCGATCATACTGGCCGCCCCGTTCCTTTTTGACAGCCAACCCTGCGCTTTCCAAGGTTTCCGGAGTCAAACCCTTGGCCAGCAGTTGCTCGGCGAGATAACTCCAACTCGATTCTTCCGGATCGGGAGCATACCCCAACCGGTATTGGTCGATGATCGCGGGAGGCACGCCCCGCTGTTCCAGGTAGGCCCTGGCCGACCGTCCCAATTTTGGATGGTGGAGACAGCGCTGATAGACCATGACTGCGGCCTCGTTGGCCGCATACAGCGTCTCCCGCCGCCGCAGCTGTTCCTGTTCGGCGTCGCTTAACTGTCGCTCCGGCAGGTCGACGCTGAATTTTTGCGCGAGGATTTTCAAAGCCTCCGGAAAGTCCAGGTGGTGATACTTCATCACAAAGGTCAACACATCCCCTGACTCGCCGCAGCCGAAACAGTGAAAAAACTGCCCCTGGGGATTCACAGAAAACGACGGTGTTTTCTCATTATGAAAGGGGCACAGTCCGGAGAAACGGGTCCCCGCACGCTTAAGCTCGACATGCTCGCCGATCACCTGAACAATATCAGCGGCATCCTTGACCAAATTTTTCACTTGTTCACGGGTGGATATAAAAGCCATAGGATGATTATCAGAGGATTGTTGATTAAAAAACATCGAGTGGGGTCCACCATCTCCGGAAAGGCTTGGAATTTTCCCGTGACGCGAAATCCCGCCAACGGAAGGGCAGATCTTTCGCCCAACAAACAGGAAAGCATGAGGGAAAAACGGGGACAGACGCAACTTGATCTTCGCAGAAAGAGCTCTTTCCGGTGGGTGACACCGCTGGCGCCGGGGTAGCGCCGCGACGCGAAACCATGAAATATGACAGTGGAAATCTCAGAAAAAAAAAGGTGCTTACCCTACAGGCCGACCCAGTAATCAAGCCTATCCAAATCGTACACACACCCAACCCGCTGATTCCACGCACAGACCCCATGAATATCAACCCCTTGGTGAATCACCGAAACCGGGCGGTCCGAGGAAACGACCACTACGATAACCTGCTCGTGCTCGGCGGTGAAACGAAGCGCGGAGTTGTACCGTGCGCCTCTGGCGCGGTCCTCCCCAGGGAAGGACCGACCGTCGAGAAGGCAAGCAAAGCCGTGCAGATGTTGGTCCGCCCCGACATGGAGGGCGCCGTCCACCTTGGCCAGTGATTTGGTCATTTTCAGCATGTACGGTTTGCGCAAATCCAGCGGCGGAGACAGCGTCTGCCCTGAGATAGCCACCGGGTTCGGGTTAAGATCTATCACAATGGTACAGCCGTGTTTGCGCCGCTGGGAATGATGCACCAGGCTGACCACGATCTTGAAGATAAAATAGCTGTCAGACCGATCGAGGGTGGATTCGAGCAGCAACTCCTCCAACTGCACCAGCTTGGCCTGATAGGTGGTCGAACTGAACCGGCCATCGGCAAAGCTGCACACCTTGGTACGGTTGACCTTTAAAAAACCATGCCGCCCGCGAAAATCGGCGCACAGGGAAAAGGGCGGCAAGGCATCTCCACAAATCCCTAAAATGGATCGCCCGTCACTCACCAGATACCGCCCCGAACGCTCGACGGTCAACAGCAGCTTGCGCACATGCTTGTAATTAACCAGCTGCGGCCGGACCTCATCCTGGAATTTGACCAGAAACTCAACTTGATTAAGCATGCAGGGGTCGACAAAAAGCAATCGTCCTTCCGGCCAGGAGCCTTCCTCGACGGTTTCGGAAATGATCAGGATGGCATCGAGCACCGGGTAGACCCGAATCTGCGTGTCCCAGCCGAGCAACAGATTCATCTGGTCGATGATAAAATCCCGAACCGCATGGGTGGCGTATTCTTTTAAAAAATAGCCGGAAATACCGGTGTAGAGCTCTTGCTCATTGGCGAGATCATGGGAAAAACGCCAAACCGCATGCTCAAGCCAGCATTCGGTTGGCCCGGTGGAACAGAGATCAGGATGATGCTCGGTAAACCACTGCTGAAAAAATACCGAACCGGAATACCCCCCGTGGGAAAGGAGCCCGGCCAGGCCGAGGTCCTTGACTGGTATGATATCGGCAAACATTTTTGCATCGCTGGAGACTTTCTCGTTTGCCCGCCACTTCTGGTTATCGAGGTACAGAGTCTTGAAAATGGGTTCATGACCACTCAGCAGGTTCTGCGGATCGCAGAGAAACATTGGTCCATCGGGTCGCAAGGCAAAAATGACGGCGGCCCGGGTTGTCCCGGAAAAATGGGTCAATCCGTCAATAAGTCCATTGAGGATATCACTGACACACCGGCGAATAAATAATTGCTGCGACTGATCGATCATGGGAAGTGGCGTTTCCAAGTAAGTAATAAACCTACAGCGATCTGTTCAAGCTCCGGAAGGAGAAAAGAGCGAAACAGCCTATCGGTGTGCAAGGTACAAACAGAGTTTTCCGGCGTCAAGACGATTCCAGAAGGCGTCAATTAATTCGCCCCCGGCAATTGCCAGGCAATTATGCTCTGCACCCTGTTCAGGGTGCGTCCATTTTGACGCCTTGCCGAGCCCGCAGGTCAACGCACCAGACTTCTAGCCAAGGTAAAACTCTCGATTCGTTCCGCCCCGGCCAAACGCAAGATTGCACAGCATTCGTTCAAAGTGCTTCCGGTCGTGAAAACATCGTCAATTAGAAGAACCCGTCGTCCCTTGACCTTCGCAGGGTCAGCCAGACCAAAGGCCTTATGAAGATTACGCCTTCGTTCCTTTCCGGAAAGGGATGTTTGGGGTTTGGTGGCCCGGGTGCGGTGCAGCACCCCAGATTCGATCCGGTTGCTCCACTGCGGGAAACAACCTCGGGCAATAATCACCGCCTGATTGAAACCGCGAGTTCGCAGTCGATCGAGATACAGCGGGACGGGGATCACCAGGTCGGGTTCACCAAATTCCTTGATGCAGCCCGAGGCGGCCGCCAGCCAACCCAGCGTGGCGACGCCGGTCAACTGTCCCTGGAATTTAAGGGCATTCACCAAGGTGGAGACAGGGGGTTGGTAGGCCCACAGCGACCGGGCCAAGTCAAAGGCATAATGGCCGGTAAGGCAGTCGCCGCAGAGATGATCGACCCCAACGACAAAGGGCAGGCCGCACCGCTGGCAGCAAGGCGATTGGATATAGGTCAGTTGGGACTGACAGTCGGGACAGAAAAGCGGTAGCCGGGAAGATTCCAGCCGCCGCTCGCACCCGAGGCAGCGCGGGGGAAACAGCAGATCTTTAAAGGCCTCGAGATAAGAGGTCACCCGCTACGCTGCGCCTCCTACATGTTATTAATAATGGCGCGGCCAAACGCAGAACAGGAGAGTTCGGTGGCACCCTCCATCAGACGGGCCAGATCGTAGGTGACTGTTTTGCTGGAGATGGTCGTTTCCAAAGCGGTTTTAATCAGGTCAGCGGCCTCCTGCCAGCCGATGTATTCGAGCAGCATCACCCCGGAGAGCAGAATTGAACCGGGATTGACCTTATCCAGCCCTGCATATTTGGGGGCGGTGCCGTGGGTAGCCTCAAACAATGCGACCCCGTCGCCGATATTGGCACCCGGCGCAATGCCCAGCCCACCTACCTGGGCCGCAAGAGCATCCGACATATAATCGCCGTTGAGATTAGGCATAGCCAGCACCGAATATTCCATGGGACGCAGGAGAATCTGCTGGAACATGGCGTCAGCAATCCGGTCTTTGATCACAATTTTACCCTCAGGAACCTTACCGTTATATTGTTCCCACAGCGCGGCCTCGGTGATGGTGGCATCGGCAAACTCCTCCCCCGCCAATTCATACCCCCAGTTGCGGAAAGCGCCCTCGGTGAATTTCATGATATTGCCTTTATGCACCAAAGTTACGGAATCTCGCCCCTGATCAAGGGCGTACTGAATGGCTTTGCGCACCAGCCGTTTGGTCCCGAATTCGGAAATTGGTTTAATGCCGATCCCCGAGTTGTCACGGATATGGGCGCCCATTTCATTGCGGAGAAATTCAATCACCCGGTTGGCTTTTTCGGTGCTGGCCTGCCACTCGATGCCGGCATAGACATCTTCGGTATTTTCCCGAAAGATGACCATGTCAACCTGCCCGGGTTCTTTGACCGGGGAGACGACCCCCTGATAATACCGGACAGGACGAACACAGGCGTACAAATCCAGCACCTGGCGTAGCGTGACGTTAAGACTGCGCATCCCCTCACCGACCGGGGTCGTCAGAGGGCCCTTGATACTGACTACATATTTTTTCAGGGCATCGATGGTTTCCTGGGGCAACCATTCGCCGGTCTGCGCAAAGGCCTTCTCGCCGGCCAGGATTTCCATCCACTTAATTTTTCTTTCCCCGCCATAGCAGCGGGCCACCGCAGCGTCCAGCACCATTCGGGCCGCCGCCCAGATATCGGGACCGATACCATCGCCTTCTATATAAGGAATCACCGGGTTGGCCGGCACATTGAGCATGCCATCAGCTTTGATGGAAATAATATCTTCAGCCAAAATAGACTCCTTGAGAAGCTGATATATACATGTAATCCGTATACAGTATCATCGGTATATAGGGATTGATAAACAAAAAAGTGTGGGAAATATATTCGATTGCAACCCTTCCGTCAATCCTGCCGTATCCCGGTCAACGCAACGACCTCAATGCCCGCACATTGCATGAATTTCTTGCGCTTCCTTGGTTGCCCTGCTAAGAAATGCGCAGTCTTGATACCCTCTGGTGACTTCCGTGCCCTCCCCCACCGGCGCCTCCGTTAGGCAGGACGGAGAGAAAGACCGGGGCGCGGCTACAGTCCAACCAGTTACAAACTCTCTTTCTCCAGGATTCCACCCATGTCACCACTCCAGACCCTCCGAAGCCTTCTTACCCTGCTGCTTGCACCCTTCCTGACTTTTTTGGCTTCGGCTCTCTCCATAATCGATTTACGATGGGTCAGAAAATCGGAAGGCAAAGCGCAAGACTTTCCACGCTACTGGGGCCGTTCACTCTGCCGACTCGCTGGAGTCCGGGTTATCGTGGAAGGCATGGAGAAGATCAATCCACAGCAGACGTATATTTTTGCCGCCAATCACTGCAGCCAATATGACATCCTCTCCTTTCAAGGGTATTTCAATCACAATTTCAGATGGATAGCCAAAAAAGAGCTTTTCAAAATCCCGCTCTTCGGTCAGGCCATGGAGCAGATCGGCTATATTTCGATCGACCGTTCACATGGTCGACAGGCACTAAAAAGCCTCGACGAGGCCGCTAAACGAATCGCCGCCGGCAGTTCTGTGCTCATTTTCCCGGAAGGCACTCGCAGCCCCGACGGCAGAGTGCAGGAGTTTAAAGCCGGAGCCGTACTCCTGGCCATCAAATCCGGCGTTCCTATCGTTCCCCTTGGATTCAACGGCTCTTTTGAAATCCTGCCCAAAGGGAAACTGCTGCCCAAAAGCGGCGTCATCACCATCCGCATCGGCCAACCGATCCCCACCGAGCACTATAAAACCGCCGACAAGCAGGAACTCGCCCGCAACCTGCATGCATTGGTCACCAATTTATTAGAGGATCGATATCACCCCGTCGATGAATAAAAAACTGTCTTTTTTCCATCCATCCTGAGCACAAGCGGAAAAAAAGCTTTTATTCAGGGGAGAACGCCGGCTCGCCAAACGAGGTAAAATCCGATAGAATCCCTTGCAAAAACAATGAAACATGTCATAATGCGCCCCAATTTATGAGTAGATCAACCGGCTACCGCCAGGTAGCCGCTAATCCCCTCTTTCGGCGGGTAGGAACGCACACGCTTCAACCGGCCAAAGGAACACTCTACAACAGGAACAACCCTATGCTGTCGACATCAAGAACCCGGCGTACACCCCTGACCTTTACGGTCCTGCTCTGTGCTCTGTTGTTCAACGCCATCGCCATTTTCCCCGGCGTTTCCATGGCGGTGGAAAAAAACACCACTTTCTTGCCGTTTAAGATCAACGCGCCGGACGCCTCTCAGATCGCAGGCATGGCGGACAAAGCCCTGGAACAGGAAGTGGCCGCTAAGAAGCTGACCATGATGCCCCGTAGCCAGGCAGAAAAACTGGTGGATTACAACGGCACCTGGCCGCCTCCAGCCGCCAAGCTCAACGCCATTGCCGAAGCGGCACATGCCGATTACATCGTTGTGGGCAGCCTGAATAAACTCGGCGACCGGATCAGTGTCGACTGCAGCATTTTCGATGTGCTCGCACCCAAGTCGCCGCATTCAGCCTTCCGGGAAGCCGATTCGGTCAAAGGCCTGGAAAAAGTGACTGGCGAGGTCGTCGCCTCCATCCTGACCTATTCAAACCGGAGCTTCACGGTGGCCTCCGTTGCCCCGGCGGGGAACGAGCGTATCGATGCCGGTGCTATCCTCCTAAAAATTTCGACCAAGCCCGGCGATCTTTATGATCCGAGCACCCTACGCCAGGACCTGAAAGCCGTCTTTGCCATGGGCTATTTTGACAACGTTGAAATCGACGCCACCGACACCCCGGCCGGCAAGAAAATCATCTTCCAGGTCAAGGAAAAACCTTTGATCGGCAAGGTGGTCATCACCGGCGCCAGTGAGATCAAGGAGGAGGACGTCCGCGATGCCGCCGGCATCAGCACCAACTCGATTCTCAATCCATCCAAGGTCAACGATGCGGTGCAGAAGGTCAAAGACCTCTATAAATCCAAAGGCTATTACAACACCGAGGTCATTGCCAAAATCAACTATCCGAAGGAAGCCAATGCCGAGGTTGTGCTTGAGATTAAGGAAGGCAAAAAAGTCACCATCGAAAAAATCAGCTTCACCGGTAATTCCAGTTTCTCGGAAAGCGACCTGAACGGTGTCATTCAAACCAGCACCCACAAATGGTATATCTCCTGGCTGACCGATGCCGGTGTCCTTAAAATGGACGTCCTCAAGCAGGACGCCGAAAGGCTGGCCACTTACTACCAGAACCATGGCTTCCTTGAAGTTAAGGCCGGAGAGCCCCTCGTTGAGCAAAAGGAAGGAGCCCTGTTCATCACCTTCCCCATCGCCGAAGGTTCTCGTTTCAAAGTAGGCACCATCGACATCCAGGGTGACCTGATCAAAGATAAAGCCGACCTGATAGCCGTCCTCAAAATCCGCGATGAAGAGTACCTTAACCGACAGGTTTTGCGGGATGACATCACCCGGCTCACCGATCTGTATTCGGAGCAGGGATATGCCTTTGCCGAGGTTCTTCCCAGAACCAGCAAGCCCGATGCCGACCAGAAGATCGACATTCTCCTGCAAGTCCAAAAAGGTGCCTTGGCCTACATCAACCGGGTCGAGATCAAGGGTAATACCCGCACCCGTGACAATGTCATCCGCCGTGATGTGAAAGTTGAGGAAGGCGGTCGTTTCGATTCCAAGGCCATCCGGACCTCCACTAAAAAATTGAACCGACTCGGCTTTTTCGAAGAAGTCACCGTAACCCCCAAGCCCACCCTGGTCGAGAACCAGATGGATGTGGTGGTTGACGTCAAAGAAAAATCCACCGGACAATTCAGCATCGGCGCCGGCTACTCATCTTCCGACAACCTGATGTTCATGGGCGAGATTTCCGAGAACAACATTTTCGGCACCGGCAACAGACTGGCCCTGGCGGCCAACACCAGCAGCAGCAGCACCCGCTACAACCTGAACTTTACCAACCCGCGGCTCTACGACTCCCAGGTTTCCGGCAGTGTCGATCTGTTCAACTGGGAGCGCGAGTATGACGACTACACCAAAGATTCCACCGGTGCCACCCTGCGCCTGGGGCATCCTCTTTGGGAAGAATGGCGGATCTTTTACGGCTACACCATTTCCGACACCAACCTGACCGATATCGATTACGGCAACGTGGCTCCACAGATTGTCCAGTCAGAGAATATCCACTGGACCAGTTCGGTTGAGGTCACTTTGGCCCGCGATACCAGGGACAAAGCCTTCTCGCCGACCTCCGGTTCGCGTAACAGCATCACCACTGAATATGCGGGCGGCCCCCTGGGCGGCGATGCCGAGTTCACCAAGTTAACAGGCTCTTCCTCCTGGTACTTCCCGCTGTTCTGGAGCACGGTCTTCCATGTCAAAGGATCGGCTGGTCAGGTCTGGGAGAACGAAGCTGGCAAACTGCCGGTGTACGAAAACTTCTATCTGGGTGGCATGAATTCGATCCGCGGTTTCAAATCGAATTCGATCAGCCCCGTCGACCCTGTCTATGATGACAAAATTGGTGGCGACAAGATGTGGTATGGCAACATTTCGTTTATCCACCCGATCGTCAAAGATATGGGTATCGACGGCGAAATTTTCACTGACTTCGGTAACGTCTACGCCACCGATGACAACTGGGATTTCGGCACCTACAAAAAATCCGCCGGTGTCGGCATCATGTGGGCCTCACCACTGGGACCGCTGCGCTTGGCGGTTGCCTGGAACCTTGACAAACAGCCCGGCGACGAAGACTCCGCCTTTGACTTCAGCATGGGCGGAAGCTTCTGAGTTCCCCCGGTTGACGTGACCGCCCTCCATGCAGTCGATTCTCGCACGGCTGCGTAAGCACAGTCAGCCCCCCGACATTTACGGCCTCCACGGTTCTTCCACGGCCCTGCTGCTCAGCAGGGCCGTGGAGGAACTCCAGCGCACCATCTGTTGCATCGTTCCCGCCGACGACCAGCTCGACATCCTGGCCCAGGACATCGCTTTTTTTTCCAAAGTCCGGGTGCTGATCCACCCCAGCTATGAAATCCCCCCGTATACCCCGCTTTCCCCTGACCCTGCAACGGTCTGCGCCCGCCTGTCCGCCCTCTACCAGTTACAGGAAAGCAGCACCCCTTGCATTGTCCTGACCTCGGCTGAAGCCATTTTGCGGAGGGTGCTCCCGGCCAGCGAACTGCACCGTCATTGCGAGTTGATTATTGCCGGCGAGGAAACCGACCGCGACCGCCTGATTGCTTCGCTCACCGCTGCGGGGTACCAGTTGTGCGATATGGTCCGGCAAGAGGGCGACCTCTCCCTGCGTGGCGGCATCATCGATGTCTACCCCCCTGCGATTGACAGCAACCTAACCGGTCCACTGCGGCTTGATTTCTTTGGTGACACGGTCGAATCAATTCGGCTGTTCGACCCGCTCACCCAACGTTCACGGCAACATTTAGATGAGGTCATTCTCTTGCCGGCCTCTGACCTGCTGTTTCCCGATCCCCCTTCCCTTGGCCCTCTACTGGCCAGACTCGACGCCACCGCCGAACAGATGGATTGGCCGTTTGACGAATTTAGACCCCTCCGGGAGCGCTTTGTCACCCGGCAGCGTTTTCCCGGCATGGAATTCATGCTCCCACTGCTGTACGGTGGCCGGCAAGGGGTCCAAACCCTCTTCGATTACCTGCCTACCAATGGTTCCCTGGTCATCAGTGACCCATTAGCCGTCAAACAACGGATGCAACTCGTTCGCGACCGTATCCAGGCCAATTATGCCGAGGCCGTCGCTCAGCGCGTTCCCGCAGTCGAACCGGATGAGCTTTTTCTCACCCAAGCCGAATATCAGCAGTGTTGCGATAAAATCCTGTTAGCACGCTTGCCGCACCTACCGGACTCGGACCACCAAGCCCCTGTTCTCACTGTGACCACCGGCGACCACAGCCTGCTCGCCCAGGAAATCGAACTGCAGCGCAAAAAACGCGGCCTGCTCGCGCCGCTGGCTGACCGTATTCTCAAATGGCAGCAGGAGCAGGAAACCACCATCCTTGCCTGTCGATCGGCTCGCCAGGCCGAACATTTACGCGAGATGCTCGGCAATTATCAGGTACGGACTTCACTGCTCGCCCCGCCCTTTGATCCGGCCGCCGCCCAGGATCCCACCACTGTTTTTTGCTATGAACAACCTTTATCGCGGGGTTTTGATCTTACCGACGAAAAGCTCCATTTTCTTTCCGCTTCCGAACTCTTTGGGGAAAAACGACTACTGAGCAGCAGTCGTCGCAAAAACCGCACCCGGGAGGAAGCCCAGCCGGTTCAAATAGAACAACTCGCCATCGGCGACGTGGTGGTCCACCGGGATCACGGCATCGGCATCTTTCAGGGGTTGGTCAATATGGAATTTTCCGGTCAACAGGGCGATTTTATGTTGATCGCTTTCCGGGACGACGACAAACTTTATGTTCCGGTCGATCGCCTTCATTGGGTAAGCCGCTACCAGGGCCTCACCGACCAGGAGCCGAAACTCGACAGTCTTGGCTCCCAGCGATGGCAAGCTACCAAGAAAAAAGTGACCGAAGCGGTTTGGAAAATCGCCCAGGAATTGCTGGATATTTATGCCCGTCGGGCCATGCGCAAAGGCCATCGCTTCTCGCAGCCAGGTGATCTCTACCGCCAACTGGAGGAATCCTTTGCCTTTGACGAGACCAGCGGCCAGCTCAAGGCCATCGACGATGTCCTCGACGACCTCACCCATGACCAACCCATGGATCGCCTTATCTGCGGCGATGTCGGGTACGGCAAGACCGAAGTCGCCGCCCGGGCGGCCTTCAAGGCCATTGAAGACGGTTTCCAGGTGGCTATCCTCGTCCCAACCACGGTTCTGGCCGAACAGCATGCCGCCACCTTCCGGGAACGCTTTACGTCCTTCCCGGTGGAGATCGCTTGCCTCAACCGCTTTCGCACCCCACGCCAGCAAAAAGATATCACCACCAACCTGGCCAGCGGCAAGGTCGATCTGGTGGTAGGGACGCATCGTCTCCTCTCCAAGGATATCCAGTTCAGCAAGCTGGGGTTGCTGATTGTCGACGAGGAACATCGCTTCGGGGTGGCCCACAAGGAAAAAGTTAAAAAAATCAAAGCCTCGGTGGATGTCCTGACCCTCACCGCCACGCCCATCCCGCGCACCTTGCAAATGTCGCTGCTGGGTATCCGCGATCTGTCGGTCATCTCCACCCCGCCCCAGCAACGGCGCGCGGTCAAAACCTTCCTGGCCCGTTACGATCAACTGGTCATCCGCGAAGCGGTGCTGCGGGAAATGGCGCGGGGCGGCCAACTTTTTTTCGTCCACAATCGTGTCCAATCGATTCACCGTATGGCCGATAACATCGCCTCCCTGGTTCCGCAGGCACGAATCGGCGTGGCCCATGGCCAGATGCCCGGTCCGCAGCTCGAAGACATCATGGTCCGCTTCATCAACCATGAACTCGACATTCTGGTGTGCACCACTATCATTGAATCGGGTCTCGACATTTCCAATGCCAACACCATCATCATCAATCGCGCCGACCATCTCGGCCTGGCTGATATCTATCAGCTGCGCGGCCGGGTCGGGCGTTCGTCCCGCCAGGCCTATGCCTATCTGCTGGTGTCGTCCCTGGACCATCTGACTCCGGATGCCCAGCAGCGGCTCCGGGCCCTGATGGATTGTTCCGAACTGGGGGGCGGCTTCAAGCTGGCAATGAACGATCTCCAGATCCGGGGCGGCGGCAACCTGCTCGGGGTCTCCCAGTCCGGACATATCGCCGCAGTCGGCTACGACCTTTATCTGGAACTGTTGCAATCAACCGTGGCTGATCTCAAACGAAAAGCGCTGGAAGGTACCGATTCCCTGGCCTCCACGGATATCGATCCAGAGATCAAACTCAAGGTCGCTGCGTATCTACCCGACAGTTACATCCACGATACCAGCCAACGCTACCAGGTCTATCGGCGCATTTCCGTTGCCGGCAACGGTACCGAAGAAGAACTGGCAGACCTCCGAGACGAACTGGTCGACCGCTACGGGCCCTTGCCCCTGGAAGCGCTGACCTTGCTGGCAATCATCGACCTCAAACAACAACTCCGCACTCTGGGCATCAACAAATTGGAGCAGGGACCGGGCGCATTGATCTTTAGCTTCATCCAGCCTTCACCGATAGACCCGCAAAGGATACTCGCCCTTATCCAACAAAAGCCGGATAAAAAAAGACCGGCGAAACCGGTCCGCCTGACCCCCGATCAACGACTTATCGTGCCTTTGGGGAGTCATGACGATCTCTTCGTCCGCATTCGGGACATCTTGTTAACCTTGAAGGGATAACCCATGCAGAACAACCAGCCCCCCTGTGAAAAAATTTATCCCGCATTCCCCTGGCAGGAAATCGAAACCGTGCTTTTGGACATGGACGGCACCCTGCTGGACAAGCATTTTGACGATTACTTCTGGGAACAATATGTGCCAGAGCATTACAGCCTGCTGCACGACATCCCCATCGCAGAAGCCAAGACGCAACTCCTGGTTCGGTATCATCGAGTCAAAGATACCCTCGACTGGGCGGATTTGAATTTCTGGTCACGTGAACTGGGTATGGACCTCCAGGAACTGAAACTCCGCATCAACCACCTTATCGGTGTACACCCGTATGTGGTTGAATTTTTGGAATATTGCATTAAAACCAAAAAAAAGCTGTACCTGGTCACCAATGCCCACTCCAGCACTTTATCGATCAAGCTGGAGAAAACAGCCATCGGTCCCTGGTTTGACCGGGTTGTCTGCGCGGAGGAGGTGGGATTGGCCAAAGAAGATCCGCGATTCTGGGGACGGCTGGAACAGATGCTGCACTTTGACCGGGACAAAACCCTGCTGGTCGATGATACCGAGAAGGTGCTCTGTTCAGCCCAGACCTACGGCATGGGGCACCTGTTGTTCGTCGCACGCCCCAGCAGCCGGCAGCGGGTGCAATACTCCTGTCAATTCCCATCAATTGAATACTTCAAAGAACTGCTGCCCAAATAAAAGTCGTCAGGTAAAAAAAAAAGCCATCCCGCAATGTGGGATGGCTCGAATTTTTGTAGATCGCTGACCGGGAGCAGGCCCGGCCGCGAGGCTCAGGATTTTTTTCTGGCCTTGCTGGCACCACCGGTAGCCTTTGCGACTCCACCGGTATTCTTTTTCTTAAGCTCTTCCATTTCCTTTTGTAAGGTTTGCAGCGATTCGGTGAGCGGCTGGGGATCAAAGCCATCCCCTTGCTGCTCAAGCGATTGCAGTCGTGCCGGGATATCGCCGAGCATGGCCTCCGGGGTAATTGCTTGTAGCTTTTGCACGGCATCGCTCAACTGACCTTCCAGGGTGACGACGGCACTCTGCACCGTCCCAAGGACTTTCCCGGAGGCCGCGATTTCACCGGCAATGGCTTCCAGCTGACCGGCGGCTGCAAAGCTGGAACTCTTTTCCTCCATGGCCTGCATCTGCGCATTCAGGGCAGCAAACTGCTCATGGAGTGCCTGCTGGTTATCTGCAACCTTCTTGACCTCGTCGACAATTATTGTTTGCAGTTCACCTTTGAGCTGCTCAGTATCAACCGTGGCCTGAACAGGCTGAACAGGCGCAACGGGCGCAACGGGCTGAGCGCACGAGGATTCTTTACAGGAGAAGGATCCCAGCCGGGAAAAGAGCGGCGCGCAGAGGGTGGCCACCGAGCGCTTGACTCCTGCATACATCGTAGCCGCAGTCTCTTTGTTGACCAGATAAACGGCAAAAAGAAAGATCCCGATGAGAAAGGCAATGCAGACCGTCAAGCCGATGGCCATGGCGATAAGCCACTGAACGAACCGGAACGCGCCGATGATAATCAGCCCCACCGAATTCAGGACGCTCCCCTCGGGAGAGGCGCTGGTCAGGTAGGCCAGCAGGACAAAAACAAGCAGCACAACCGCCGATTTGATAAGCGGAGTACGCATCATATTCTCTTTCATAATTCACTCCTTCGTTAGGATGCTTGCTGGAAAAATATCAGATAATCAAAGAGTTTGCCTTGCGAGAAATATTTTTTACAGCAAGGCACTTGTATAAAGTAATTCTGAATGTTGTAGTGTATTTGGTTTCGAACGGCAAGGGAAATGTTGCAGAACGCTGCCTAGATCACGTATCGCCGCACATGACTTATAACCGGATCGCAGGCAACGCTACGGCCCCCTTCAACTGGTTTCCGCCAGTTCGGCTCGTATCCGATCAAAGGACTCCTCCACCAAGACAAACGCATGGACCAGCAAGGGGTCAAACTGTTCTCCTGCACCCGTAAGGATCTGATCAAAAGCCTGCTGATGGGACAGCCTTCTTTTTGTTTCACTGGCGGCGGTTAACGTTTCGTAGGTGTCGACCAGAGCCATGATCCTGGCCTCCAAAGGGATGCCAGAACCTCGCAGCCCATAGGGATACCCCTTACCGTCCCATCGTTCATGATGGCAATACGCAATGTTTTTAGCCAGCGATAAGAAGCCGGAACCACCGGCCTCTTCTTCCATGGCCTGAATGACATTGCCGCCGGCCAGGGTGTGATGACGCAGGCGCAGCTCTTCCTGTTCGGTCAAAGGACTGTTTTTTTCTAGGATCTCATCGGTGATGGCTACCTTGCCGATGTCGTGGAGGATCACACCCTGATACAGGTTCTGGATGTACTCCGGGGTAATTTCACCCCGATATTCGGGGCGGCGAGCCAGTTCACTTGCCAGCACCTTGCAATATTCCCGAATACGTTCCAGGTGATTCCCGGGAGTGAGATCCCGATATTCCGATAATTTGGCCAGGGCGAGAATCGCTGCGTTTTCAGTTTGCCTGACCTTGCTCAGCGAAGCGATCAGTTTTTCTTCCAGCTGCTTCCGGATACCGATATCGCGAAGGACCAGTTGTACACCAAGTTTTTTGGTTCCACGGCGGAGGAGCGTTCCACTGATTTCCACCTCAACCGGGTGGCCCTGATCCGAACACAGGGTTACCTGCCAGGCAGACAGCGGCACATCCCGCTCAAAGGCATCGAGCAGCACGGCCTGCACCGCTTCCCGATCCTGCGTATTGACCGCATCGAAAAACGATCGGCGCTCCGATTCGGCTCCACCGCCAAAATGGCGCAGATAGGAATTGTTGGCCTGGAGGATGGCGCCCTGTGGAGAAACGAGGACAACATCGTCGGCCATGGCCTCATATAAAATACGATACCGCTGTTCCGTCGCCTGCTGTTCCTCGGTACGCCGCTTAACTGCATGCTCCAGCGTATCGGCCTGCCTGGCCAAAGCGGCTGCCGCTTCATTTTCCGCAGTGCGCAACAGGCATTCCTGCTTTCTGGCAGCGGTATCGGCCCAACTCTGGGTGGCGGCGATGAAGACGAAACACACCATAAAGAACAGGTTACTGAACAGGGTCAACCGTTGAGAAGGAGCCAGCGATTCAACAACTGCCATGGACAGCAGGTATGCCGCCACCAGGGTAAAACCACTGATCAAGGTCTGGGTGGCGGTCAATGGGGCGATAACCGTATAGATGGTCATGGTCACGATCAAACCAACATAATAGGGGGAGATCCCCCCTCCCATGCGGTGGATGGTCAGGAGAATGACCAACCCGGTGCAAAGATAACCGGAAAAACCAATCAACCAGGCTCGACGCTGCCCCTGGTCGCGATAATTCGCCCCCATGAGCAGGCCGCTGCAACCGACCGCTACCATTCGATAATAAAGGAATTCGTAAAAATGTTCGGGTACGAGGATATAATCAAGCAGGGTGAACAACAGCATCATCCCGATCCCCACCGACAAGATGATGTACACCCGGCGATGATGCAAATGGGCTGATTCCTGACGAAACAATTCGAGGTACTGCATAGGGGGCCGCTCAGACATCCTGCCGCAACGGTTGCGGCTGGGCTTGACTAGCATGCTTGAATTGCTGTTCACGCTTGAGAAAGGCGGCAACGATGCTCGGGTCAAAATGGCCGCCGCTCTCCTCGACGATGAGCGTGCGGGCCTGTTCATGGCTGTAGGCCGGTTTATAGGATCTGTTTGAGGTCAAGGCATCATACACATCGGCCAGGGCGACGATCCGCGCGGCAAGCGGGATGGCCATTCCGGCCAGCCCATTCGGGTAACCGGAGCCGTCCCAGCGTTCATGATGAAATCGGGTGATTTCCTGGCCCATGCGAAGAAAGGAAAAACTCTCGGCATCCTGTTCCGACGAGGAAAGAGCGATGCTGCCGTATTCACAATGACGTTTCATGGCACCAAATTCCGCTTCGGTCAGCCGGCCGGGTTTGAGCAAAATGGCGTCGGGGATGCCGACTTTGCCGATATCATGGAGGACCGAAGACAAGCAAAGCTCCTCGATAAATTCGGTGGTGAGCAGAGGTGCAAGGTCCGGTTCTCCGGCCAGTTCGAGAGCAAGTATTCGGGTGTACTCGCGGATTCTAAGCAGATGGGCGCCGGTGTTTTCGTCCCTGCATTCGGCCAGACGGGAGAGCCCGAAAATCGCCGCCTGCCGCGAGGTGTCGATCAACTGGTGCGAAGCCAATACCTTTTTTTCCATTTCCTTGGTACTGGTGATATCCCGGATAATCAACTGGTACCGCTCGCCGCCCTCAGACATTTCAACCCGATTGCCACTCAACTCCACCTCGACATTTCGGCCCCGGCTGGTCCGCAACTGCAACTGCACCCCCCGGACCTCCTCGCCCAGATGGAGCCGGCTGATCACCGCGTTACAGAACCCCTCCCGATCCTGCACCGCCACAAAATCAGAAAACGCTTTTCCTTCAAGCCCTTCCGGGCTCCCTTTCAGAAGGGCGGCACCGTGGGGGTTGACCATCCGAAGAACGCTGTCCTGGTCGATCAGCACCACCAGATCGAGAATATTGTTATACAAATCACGGAATTTGAGATCCGATTCCTCCAGCAAGGCCATCCGCAGCCTGACGAGTTCTTCAAGATTGTCGTTGTAATGTTTAAATTCGTAGCGCATCACCTGCAGATTCATTTTAGCCCGCAGCGACTTCAGATGGGTCTGCATTTCATCAAAACACTGGACCGCGGTGACCGCCACGATAGAAAAAAAGAAAAAGCTGTTATTGACCAGATAGACCACGCCCCGGTCGTCCAAAGGTGCAACACCGAAGTACACGGTCAAGGCGTACACCAGATAGATCGAACCGCCCAGGAGCAACGCCTGGGAAACATTGAGCGGAAGCACGGAGAACCCACCGGCAATCATCAACAGGATGCCGACGTAATAATCCGAGACATAGCCGCCGAGCTTGATGGTCATCAAGGAAATCGCCAAAGCCCCGAGCAGCATGGCCGCATACATGACCGACCGGACGTGGGGTTTTACCTCGGGATAGTTGAGGAGTTGCAGGCAACAGAGAAAAAACAGCACCGTAACAAGGCGGTACGAGGAAAAAAGGCCGAAATACGACCGGCAGTAGATGAAATCAAGCAGGGCAAAGAGGGAGAAGAAAACCACTCCCAGCCACAGACAGATTCGCGTCCGATGATAAAACAGGTCGTGCATCGCACCAGCCTGGATGGCCGGCGAAGGTTCGACCACGGCGCCCATGGCAGGCTACTCCTTGGTGGCCATGGCAAAGAGGTTAACGTTTTCCGGCTCGGCGATAATCGTAATCCGCTCGCCAAAGGGCGTTGGGGCGAACAATTCCCGCAAGTCCTCCTCGGAGCGATAAATCAGCTCCCACTTGAGGAGTTTGTCGAGGAAGAGGCTATCGGGGTAGAAGGTGAAATTGCCGAGCAGCAGCGTGCCGCCGGGCTTGAGATGACGGTGGCATTGGGTGATCAGGGCGCGGAACAGCCGAGGATCGAGATAATCGCAAAGCCCGGCCGAATAGATGATGTCCAGCGGTTCGATATGATGGCGGGCCCGGCCGAGTGACCATTTGATGACGTTCTCGCTCATCAGCCGGATTGAGGCGCGGTGCGGGAAAATATTGACGTACTGGTTGGTGTATTGCAGGGCCTCGGAGTCGATATCGACACACAAGGCCTCAATGCTTTCACTGTATTCGCATTCGGTGAGGAAATCGAACAGCTCCCGGTTGGGACCGCAGGCCAGATTCATGATCCGGGTAATGCCGCCGCGGGCGGCAATCGCACCGCTCAGCCGCATCAACTGATTCTTGAGCAACACCCGCCGGCCACGGATTGCCAGTGAACCCGGCCGCTGCAGGCAAAATTGGTCGATGATCTCGCCCAGCTTGCCCTCGCCCTTGGGAATATCCGCATAAATATGTTCCATCATTAAAAAATCGCCGGCATACCCCTTGGGCTTAAAATAGGCGCGCTCGGCAAATCGACTACGCATGAAATAGGGAAAAATCTCTTTAAAGACATACCCCCACAGCACTTCTTCATAACCGCTTCCCTGCATGGTCTGCTCAAACTCGCCCAGGGCGCCGTTGAGCTGGCCGAGAACGGCATGACACCTGGCCTCGCTGGCCGGGTCCTGCGACCCTTCGCCTTCGACCTTCTGCAACCGGTGGGAAAGATTGAATAACTCGGACTTGAATTCCTCCATCCGGCTGCTGATGCTGTGCCATTGGGAAGATCGAACCAGCGGCGCCGGCAGCGGCCTGGATTCGGTATAGCGGCTGGCATGGCGGGTGGAGAGCGATTCGGCATACCCGGCAATCGGTTCGCGCTCACCGGCGACCCGGCGAAATTTGCCACAGATCTTCTGGGTGAGCAGGACGATGAAATCCATGTAGAGGTGCGGATGTTCGGCCCGCAGGGAATCCATCACCCGGGTGTCGAAAATGCCGATTCGGGCTTCCCCCACCGCCTGGATATCGCGGACCCGCGATTCGCCGTCGAAGAAACCGATTTCACCGAAAAATTCACCGGCCCCGATCAGGGCAACGGTAATGCGGGTCGCATAGGGGTCGGTATAACTCACCTCCACCGTGCCGGTGACCAGGTAATAAAAGGCGTCCGTGGCCGCACCCGGTGCGAGAATCGGCTCGCCCGCCTTGAAGGAACGAACCGGGGCCAATAGCAAAACACGCTCGAGCAAAGGCGAGATGGCAGAGGGTTCGGCAGCCTGAGGTTCGAGCGAGGTCGATCCGAGGGGGGGTTGGTTAGGCATTGGGCTCCTTTGGGCTGGTGGCTGTTACAAGCATGATAGCTCTTGAACAACGAATCGTTTGCAGAAACGGTGCTAAAACCTGGTGATCACCCCGAAGGTCAGCGCATGGGCGCCACCTTCGGTAAAGGTTCCGTCGATTCCGGGTAAACCGGCGACGCCTTGATTGTTGACGGTCCGGCTTTGCGTGCGGTGGTACATATAGGACAGTCCAAGTTCCGTCGAGGCGGTGGCCCGGTAGCGCAGGCCAGCGCAATAGATCCACGCATCGGCATCGGGCAGTTCAAATCCCAGGGTGGCGTCCGGCACCGGCGTCTGGTCGTAGGCCAAGCCCAAGGTGGTGGTCCATTGCGAATTCCATGCATAGCTCAGACCAATCCGAAAGGCATCGGTATCTTCCCAGTTTTTGGCAATCGGGCGATCAAAGCCATCAAAAACGGTCCCGGAAAAATTTTGGCCGTAGACAAAATCCAAATTCTTAAATGACGACCAGAAGGTCCGATCCCAACAGAGTTCCACGGTCAGCCGCTCCAGAGTGTACGAGGTGGCCAGGCTCAATACCGCCGGCAGCGGCACCTCGATCGCCGTGCTGCCGGAATAGGCAGCCAGCGGCACAGAGCCCCACCATGCGCCCAGCTGGCCATTGCCTGACAGGTCGAGGTCGACCTCGGAACGGTAGGTCGCGGCAATTCGCCAATTCGGTTGCGGCCGCACGGTGAGGGCAAGATTATAACCCAATTGGGTATCGGTGCCTTCGGAGGAACGGGAAAGCGCAGTCAGCGGGGCCAATTGGGTAAACGGTGGATTGGAAACCGTGCTGTCTACCTCCCCCTTGCCATAGACGACCCGCACCCCGCCGCCGATGCTCAACCAGGAGACCGGTTCGTAGGCAACGGTGGGGTTGCCTTCCACGACCGTGAGCGAAAACTGCTCGGCGCTCGCCCGGGGAAAGGGTTGCTGCCACTGCTTGGAAAGCCCGAAGGGAGAGGTCAGGGAAAAACCGAAGCGCAGATCACCGTATCGCGGGGTGACCGCATGCAGCAGCGGCATAACAAACAGCTCGCTTTCGGAGGAACCGTCGAACAGAGGACTGCGGGCGTCCCGGTATTCGACCGAGGGCAGATTAAGCAGCGTCAGACTGGTTTCCACCTGCCAGGCATCGGCCAGCTCGACCATATTGGCGGGGTTGTAATAGCTGGCATCCGGACCCGGTGTATAGGCGATGTGCGCCCCCGCCTGCCCGACGGCGCCCAACGACTGGTTGGTAATGCGGAATCCGGAGGCTGTTGCGGCAACCGGCTGCTGGAGCAGCAGGCAAAGCAGCACCAAACCGAAGCCTGTAGATCTCAAGCCTTCTTTTTGAGTCATATGGTTGTACTCATCCGCCAAGACAGACTCCTTGGGTACAATTTTTCGACCGGGATCGGAGCAAGCCACGCTTTGCAGACAACGCAACGCCTTATGCCTCCCGCTCGTCCACCCGTCGCATCCCTTCCATGATCAAGCCCATGAACCCGCCGATGACCGGGAGTGCCTTTTCCTCGGGCGAAAGGCCGGAAGTATAAGTGAAAGACCCCTCGCCTTTGGCCAGCAAAGCGAAAAACGCCTCCTTGCCGTTGGCGCCCCGGTACTGGGTCGCCACCAGTTCGCCTTCGTTAAAGACGACCAAAGCAGTGCCGTCGTCGAGCACCATTTGCACCCTGCCGGTTTTCTGGCTGGAATTGATCAACTGGAAGAGCTCGACCGCATTGATTTCCGAAAGCCTGCCGGTCATACCCGAGCTGATGGTTCCGGCCCGCAGGGTGTTGGCCTGGGAACGATCAACCAGCATCCTATAAAAGAACACCTGCAACACCGGATACTTATTGAGAATATGTTTGAAATTTTTACTAGAGAGGGTCGCCAATCGCGTCTTTTCCCGGCTATGGATCGAAGTGGTTACCGGCTCGCCGGACAACAGGCTCATTTCGCCGAAGATGTCCCCCATGGTCATCTCGGAAAGGGTTTGCCCGTCATCGCCGATCACTGCGATTCGACCTTCAAGCACGATATACAAATTGGTGCCGGGATCACCTTTTTTCAAGACGATTTTGTTGGCTTCATATTCCTTGAGCTCAAGCTGGGCGGAAAGCTCGCGAAGACTATCCTCGTCCAGTGGCTCAAAAATCTCGAGCTGGCGGAGAATATCGAAAAACCGGTCCATATGGCGCATCTTAGCCCGCTGCTCGGCGGCGGCCAGCAATTTCATCTGCAGCGTGGCGAATTCCTTCTCCTTTTTAAATTCAAAACGAATCATGCCCACGCATCCGCCGCATTCAAACTTGATTTTTTTCACCCCTGCCGGGGAATACCGCTCCAGGCTCTTTTTTTCGACAACAGCTTTCATCAGTTCCCGCACCAGCAGCAGGCAAGTGGATTTAGCCTCGGGTACGGTCAGGGCATCGTTTTCCACCTTAAACTCTTCGCCGACATTATATATCGGGCAAGAACGCTCTTCGGTGACGATAAAAATTGCGTTACGATACTCCATGCCACTCCTTGTTCAGACTATGCAAATGCTAAAAATTGTCGATAAGGCCCGAGCCGGCCGGTGTTATTTCAGTCGGATCGACCGAGCAGCAGATAGATGATCAGGCCGAGTACCGCCGCACCACCAAAGAGCACCGGCAAGATCTTGGAGATACTCAGTTCATTGCCCACCACCAAGGTTTGCATGTAAGGTGTCCCAGAAGCATACCAGACGCCCACCAGCAGCCCCAGAATGGTCAAATCCCGAAAGGCCTGCTTGAAAAGCATATAGCCGACCAAAGCAACGAACGGCACTATAAACCAGGGATTGGTGAATAATCCCGGAAAGTCGACTCCTTTTATCTGTTCCACCAGATGCGTGGCGTCTAGCCAACGCCCGATGGGTGCAAAAATTGTCCCGAAGCTCACGGTAATTCTCCTTGATTGCAGGCTCGGCCTTGGTGCCAAGACCAAAATTCCACGGTTGTCGATGATTGGATAAGCGGTTAGCTCGCCAGCCAGGCAACCACCCCGCAATACCCTCATAGGTTTATGGTATCAATGCAAAACCGGTTCGTCAAAATGAAAACGGTCCGCCCCACGCCCCTTTTCGCCACTAACCATTGTCGCCAAAAACAAACGACTGGAAATATTGTCTCAGAACAACAGCATTATCAGCACTGATCAGCACCCTCGTATTCAAAGCGGGGCGCCCGATCGCTTGCAAAAAATATCTGCTCCAGCCAGCAGACCAACCAGCGTATCCGGCATGATGACCCAGAAAGACCGACCGGAGCGGACCTCCGCGAGTAGGGTTTTTCTTGCACCCCCAAAGGAGAGCATGGTAGTACAGAGGCTGTCGCAACGGATGCCTCTTTTTTGTATCGGCCATCCGGGCGGCGACCATGAGGGTATCTTTTAAATTGCTGCTGCTTGCCTCCAAAACGGTCCTGGATTTCAGGTCTCCTTTGGCCACGGTGCGGCGTTGCCACCCATAACCTGCAGCCGTTGCCGTTTACGCAACCCTAAGCATACCAGCCATGAGCCTCCTGACTTCCCAGCAATCGGTTTTTTCGGCCATGCTCCAAGAAGGTCCCTTTGCCGTTGAAAACAGTCCGCCGCTGGCCCACCCGTTCTCCCGCGAGACCAAGGAATGGATAAAAAAAATCCATAGCAACCAGTTGCTCAAGACCAAATACCGCTCGGTTCGCAACCAGATCTTCGATCTTCTGGGCATCAACACCTTCGACGAGATCCTGGTGCTGATCCATGACAAAAAGCGCCGGGCCAAGACGGCGGAACACGCCCACCTGCTGCTCGGCAACATGTTCGGCATTGAGGGCTCCAACCGGGAGATCGTCCGCCAACTCCACGAATACGCGCAGACCGCGGACGACGTGATCAACTCGTTGCGATCCAAGGTGCTCGCCCCGTACAGTTCCCATATCGAAACCACCAACGAAATCGTCACCGCCTGGGATCCGGTCGAGCTGCTGCTGGCCCTATTCGATGATCGTTATCACAAAAAGGCCCGATTTGAAGCCAAACGAAAACTGGCGCTCATGGGACTGGCCGGCTCCATCGACCAACGGGAACGGGAAACCAAAATAGGTGCAAAATTCTCGGATTTCCTCAACTTTCTCAATGCCTACGTCTGGAGCCCGGATTACAAGATCGGCGAGGTCGATATCCGCTATCTCTACAGCACCCATAGCAAAGAAGATTTCAGCTGCACCCGGGTCACGGTGCTCTCGGAAGAGGAAGCGCGCTTGGTGACGCCTGCTGCCGGCGAAAAACTGACCCTGATCAAGCGGCGGCGGTTCCGCGACCATGGTACCGACATCCCGGTTTATGTGACCATCCGCAAAAAACCACCCGCGGCCAAGGTGCTCAAACTGTTGCGCAAGAACGAAAAAAATCCGGCCGCCGCGGTCGACGACGAGCTCGGCCTGATGGCAGTGCTCGACTCGGTCAACGATGTCAAGTGGTTCGTCCGCCACCTGACCCGCAGCGCCACCAGGGCCGAGTCGTTCATGACCCTGGAAGACATCTCCGACACCCTGACCGACGGCGAATACGCCAGCACCAACACCGGCAGTTCGGGCAAGACCTCGATGCTCAAATTTTTCGCCCGAACCGGGGGGATGCGGATCGAATTCATTATCCACACCAACCGCTCCTACCTCAACTACATCTACCAGCGCGATGTGGCCCACGACGAATACGAGGTCAAGCGGATCTTCGATACCGGGGTGGTCGAATTTCTCTTCCCACCGGATATCTATCACCTCGACCTCCAAAAAATCCGCGATCACCAACTGGCCCGGTTCCGAAAACGGATCGAGGAAAACTAAAAGGACAACCGACCCACCCGGATCGACAGACGCGGCATACCCGCCAACATCCGTTTGGGTAGGGCAACCAAGGCACAGCTGCGATAGATATCCAGCCTATTCGTTTTACCTCCGGTTTTCTATCCATTCTCCTTCTTTTAATCTCCAAACCTGCCTCCAGCAACAGGACGCCCTCTATGGTCGTCCCCTCCCGTGTCCCACCCCTCCTGTACTTACCGCCCAAATAACATATGCTAAAAAATACATAAAAACAGATGTTTATATAAAAAAATTTCCATCTTGACCTGGCCCGTCAACGAACAAATTCCCCTCGCCGACACCCCTGGACAATCAGTTCAAGTTCGATCTAGAAAAAGAACGTATCGACGTCGGGTTTTCCTAGCAAAAACCATCGAGTAGATACATTGCCTATCCTTTTTGGCTATAAACTTACCCCATTGAATTTCCAGCCAAACCTGGTCATAATCCCCCTCAAAGAAAGCTATTCCTGATCGTCTCCTAATCGTCAGTAAATGACAGGAAGGAGCATGCACCTGCAAGGAACAGCCTTTCACGGAATACTACGGCTGATCGTGCTGGCCGCCACTGTTCCAGCCTGCTCATCATGCGTTCTGCTGCCAACCGGTTTACGGCGGGCAGCATTATCAAAACAAGAAAAAGGAGGGACTTATGAAAAAGACATTGATTTCAACGAGCATTTTGTTGGCCCTGGCGATGGGAGCGGCGGGGATGGCTCAAGCGGCCACTGAGGCGCAGAAAGCTGCTGCTATCCAGAAAGGATTGGCGTGGATGGCTTCCACTCAGCAAGCGGATGGCAGATGGTTTTACGATAACAGCTATGGAGATACCGCAGCGACTGCAGCGGCACTCCTCGCGTTCCAGGAACAAAAAAGCAAACCCGGGGGGTGGGGGACTGATCTAACCATTATCGCTGATTATCAGGCTAAAGTTAACAAGGGATACGAATATTTATTAAAACAGGCTCAAACTCTTACAATTGGTCCTGAATCTCTTGGTGATCCTAACCCCGATACTAACGGAAATGCTAAAGGTGTCAAATTTGCCTCACAAGGCAGAGATACCTATGTCACTGGTCTTGTTCTACCGGCCTTAGCTAAATATGGAGACTTGAACACCCTGCAGACCACAGCGATTAACATTGGGCCTTTGGCTGGCCAAGGGTATACTTATGCCAAAGTTATCCAGGACACAGTTGATTATTTTGCTTGGGGTCAGAACGATAGTGGCTATGCACGCGGAGCTTGGCGCTATGAGGCCAATTCCGGTCAAGCCGACAACTCCACCGCGCAATGGCCGGTTGTTGGCATGTTGTATGCTGAGGCGGCCGGAGCCACAGTGCCCGGATTTGTCAAAACCGAAATGAAGACCTGGATCGATTATATCCAAAACACTTCTGGAGCTTCAGGTTATGATCACCCAAATAGCCTTCCCAATGAATCAAAGACAGGCGGACTGCTGCTGGAGATGAAGTTTGCCGGTTATAATGGCTACAAAGCAGACGATACGTTAGGCAAGCAAGAGGCGTTAAACTTCCTTAATACCAATTGGAAAAATGGTCAAAATGGCTGGGATGGAAACTTCGCTCACCCCTATGCCATGTGGAGCATCTACAAGGGGCTGGAATCCACCATTGGCTTGACCGGTACACAGATTGACAATTTCTATTATTCTGAAGCCGCCCGGGTTAAGGACGATCCGAATGATGTATGGAACTGGTGGGAGGATTACTGCCAGTGGATTGTTGAGGCTCAAAATAAAATAGGGGCATCAACTGGATCTTGGGATGGCTATTCAAGTTGGAACAATGTCCTTGCGACCCCCTGGTTCATCAACATTCTTAACGCCACGACCATTCCGGACAACAAGGTTCCGGAACCAGGAACACTCCTTCTTTTCGGGACCGGGATGATCGGGCTTGCCCGTGTTGCCCGACGAAGAAAAGGATAACCTGAAACCCTAACCGACAGAAAACCACGGAGCCGGAAACGGGCGGGCCCCTCCCCCTTTTTCCGGCTCCCATGGTTCTCCCCCCAAAAGCTAAAAAACAACTCGGGATTTAGCAACCCCTATTGGGCACGATGTATAGAGCAAGGCTGCAGTTAACCAACCCAACCAACCCGGAGAACTCCATGCCGATCATCTCGCCAGATAAAGCTCCCTCATTCCCGTTGGCGCGGGTCACTGCGGTTACAGTGCTTTTGATTCTTGGCGGCTTCCACCCCGCCTTATCAGTCTCAGTCAACAACGCCCTGACCGTTCCCAAGGATCCATTGGTAATTGGGCTCGAGCAGCAGCAACCATCTCGCCAGGATGGGGTCAACTCCGCCTTGCTCCTCGCCGAACACCGGCTCAAGCAAGGGGCCTGGCAGGCAGCCGCCCAGCAGGCGGAGCGGGTGCTTGCCAAGGACAAGGAAAACGTTAAGGCCCACGCCATCCTCGGGGTGATCGCAGCTCTGGGCGGGCAACAGGAATCGGCGGAGAAAGAACTGGCGTTTGTGCAAGGGAAACCCGCGGCCGGCCTCTATCCGGACCTGATCGCAGCGGTCTTAAACGGTCAAAAAAAGAAGTACCAGGAGGCCCAGGCGCAGTTGACAATGGTGCTGCAGAAAGAGCCCGACCATCCCTTGGCCCTCTACTACTCGGGCAGCCTGGAGCTGGCTCAGGGCCGACTTGAACAGGCCGAAAAAACCTTGCTGGCCACCTTGCGCATCGACCCCAATTTCGCTCCGGCCCTGGCGGGCCTGGGGCAGTCCTACTGGCAGGGTAAACAAACCGAAAAGGCGGTATCCGCGTACCAGAAAGCCATTGCCGCCGAACCCGACACCCTCCTCTATCGCCAGCAGCTCATCGCCATCTATAAGGCCACCGGGCAGAAAGAAGCGGAAAACAAGGCCTCCATGGAAATGCTCTATTTCATACCGGGGGTCAAGGAACGCTCGATCGAGCAGGGGCTTGAGTTCCTCCACCGCGGCGCCTACGACGAGGCGATCAACCAGGCGAACACCTTGCTGGGCGTCTACAAACCCTTCCCCGGCGGACACTACATCAAGGCTGTGGCGCTGATCAACAAAGGCCAGGGCGAAGCCGCCCGAACCAGCATTGCCAGTCTGCTGTCCGAGGGCGGCAGAGTCGCTAAAACCCACCACGAAGCTGGCCTTTGCTACCTGGCGCTGAACGATCTCGATCAAGCCGAGGAACAATTCAAGCTGGTCCTGGCCCTGGACCCGGACAACAGCCGGAGTTTTGTTTTCCTGCCGATTATCGAGCAGCTGCGAGGCAACCGCGACAAGGCGCTTAACGGCCTGGGGGTGATGCTCACCCAAAAGGAAACGCCCGCCCTGGTTCATTACCTCCGTGCCAACAATTACCTGGGCGAAGGCAAGCTGGTCGACTACCAGCAGGAAATGGAGCAAGGCAAGGCGCTGGTGCCCGGCATGCAATCAGACACCCTCCGAGCCCTGCCGCCTGGCAAGGAAGCGGTTGCCATCGCGGAATTGCGTAATCTGATGGTGCTTTATTACCTCAACGGTTGGTACGAGCAAGCCGCCCAGAAAAGCGCCGCCATTACCAAAACGATCCCGAACGATTTGTTTGCCTTGTGGTACAACGGGCTGGCCAGAATGGCCCAGAAACGATATCCGGATGCGCTCACCAGCTTGAAGCAGTTGATCAAACTTGAACCTGACCTCACCGCGGGCCATATGGAAATCGGGCACGCGTATACGCTGATGAACGACCCGGCCAATGCCCTGATCTCGTATAAAAAGGTGGCTGAACTGGCCCCCTCCCATGTCCCGGCCGCCATTGCCCTGGGAAATATCTACTACCAGACCGGCAAGGATGCGGAAGCGATTCGTTGGTACCAGAAGGCGATTGAGATCAAACCCGAATCGCTGCCAGGGTATCCGCCGCTGGCCATCCTCTTGACCGAAAAACCTGACCAGAGCGCCGAGGCTTTGAAAATTGCCGAAAAAGCCGTCGAACTGGCGCCTCAGAATCCGGAATCGCTCGACGCCCTGGGCTGGGTGCAGATTCAGCAAGGGCAACTCAAGACTGGCCTTGAACTTGTCCACAAGGCTCAGCAGTTGCTGCCCCGCGATCCGCTGGTGATGTATCATCTTGGGGTTGGTTACTATCGGGACCATCAAGCGGAAGAAGCCAAGAAATGGCTACAGGCGGCAATGACAACTGCTCAAAACTTCAGAGGACGGGCGCAGGCCGAAGCGATGCTCGGCAATTTCGCCAAAAAATGACCAGAAGCTCCGCCGAAAAAAAGAAGCCCAAGTTTCATGGCGGGCGTTAAGGGTGGCGTTCCTGTCATGCTTGACCGCCCCATCAGGAGGGCCGCAAAGAAGCCAGGTAGATACTCTGTTAAATGTCGATGATTTTTCTGGTGTTTTTTGTATT
>CAZJEX010000007.1:0-138303 GCA_964545155.1 uncultured Desulfobulbus sp.
GCTAGTGTCACGTCAACGTTGAAATGTCGTAAAATTATGGTAAGGTTTCTTCATTATCACTCCGGGAGGTTTGACTATGAAGAAATACATCGTAACGCTCAGCAAGGAAGAACGAGAAGTGCTTGGCAGTTTGGTTTCAAAGGGGAAGCATCAATCGCAAAAGATATTGAATGCACTGATTTTGCTTGATTGCGACACAGGGGATTATCAGACGAATCGATCAACGAACGAGGAAATTGCCCGCGTCCTCAATATCAGCATGCGGAAGATTGACCGGGTGAAAAAGCGCTTTGTCGAAGAAGGATTCGACGCAGCTCTCGACAAGAGAAAAGCGGAGCGTGTCTATGAAAAGAAAGCGGACGGAGAGTTCGAGGCACATTTAATCGCCTTGAGTTGCAGTGATCCGCCTGAAGGCTTTGCCCGATGGTCATTAAGGCTGTTGGCAGACAAGATGGTTGAGTTGAACTACATCGACAGTATCTCCCATGAAGCGGTTCGTCGCGTTTTAAAAAAAACGAACTCAAACCTTGGCAACGCAAAGGATGGGTGATCCCACCAGAACACAATGGCAGCTTTGCGGCCAACATGGAAAGAGTGCTGGATGTCTACAAGCGTCCGTTTGATCCTTTGCACCCTGTTGTCTGCATGGACGAGTCGCCCAAGCAATTGATCGGCGAGGTGCGACCGCCGATTCCGGTCTCGCCAGGGCAACCGGCCAAGCAGGACTACGAGTATCGCCGCGTGGGAGTATGCAATATTTTTCTTGCCTGTGAACCGTTGGCTAGCAAGCGACTGGTGACAATCACCGAGCGAAAAACCAAACGAGACTGGGCTGTTTTTCTGGAACAGATTGCCGACCATTATTGCAACGCCGACAAGATAACACTGGTAATGGATAATCTGAACACGCATGAACCCGGTGCGCTTTATGAAGCGTTTCCGCCGGCAAAAGCCAAGGCGTTATGGGATCGATTCGAATTTGTTTACACACCGAAGCATGGAAGTTGGCTGAACATGGCCGAGATTGAGTTGAACGTCCTCACTGGCCAATGTCTGAACCGACGAATTGACGATGTAGAAGTTGCAAGAAAAGAGGTGAATGCTTGGCAAAAGCACCGGAACAATCGACAGGCCAAAGTAAACTGGCAATTCACAACGAAGGATGCGCGGATAAAATTGTCACGCCTTTATCCGACATTAGAAATTTGACAAGACACTAGTGCCTTTCAGCCGTTTCTTTACAATGATGGGAGCGGCAACAGTCAGCTTGAGGAGAGCAGAATATGAAAAAAATTGAGCTTGCCGACACAAGGAAATTCAATCCCCTGGGCATGAAAAGTATCGTGCTCCACGACTCCGAACATTTCAAGATCCTCAATTTTAACCTCAAGGCCGGGGCGCTGTTTCCGATCCATTCCCACGACCTGGATGGTCAATTGTCCATTCTGGTGATCGAGGGTGAGGGGCTGTTCCTTGCCGACAACGAGATGACCATGCCGGCGAACACCGGGGCCATGCTGATCTCGGACATTCGGGAGCCGCACGGGGTCAAGGCGACCACCGACATGCGCATCGTCGTGACCATCGCCCCGCCGATCTGAGCGGGCAAGGATCAGGGCGTGTTGCTTGACGCCACCGGCCCAAGGATTTCGCGCAGTGCCTGGCATTGCCGATCCATGGACTGCCGGTCGGCAAGCAGGGCAATGATACGCTCGATCTGGCGCCGTTCCGGTTTTTGCAAGGAAGCGGATTGCTTGAGGAGTTGTTGGCCCTGTTTGCTGATTTCGTCAAAAAAAGCCGCGTCGGGTTGGCCCTGACAACCTTCGTGGATGCGGGTGTGCCAGGCGGCCAGGGTCAGGGGCGTGGTCCCGGCTATTGGCACGGCCAGGGATGTTGCCGCCTTAGCGGCGGATTGCATGTCCGCCTGTGGGGTCGCTGGGGCGGAATCGCTTGCCCTGCCAAGGCTTGGTACCGTACGTTCTTTTTCTTCCCTCATCTTGTCATCGGTTGCCCGTTCGGACTCGGCGCCAGCCGGCGCGGTTGCCGCTGGGGCCGGTATCGCTTGCACTTCCCGTTTTGGGGCTGGAACCGATGGTTGGGTTGGTTTCGCCGCCTCTTGTTCCCCGGGCTCGATCCGATCGGGCCGGGCTTTTTTCTTGCTGGGTGCAGCTGGTTGCGCCACCGGTGCGGCGGCCTGCTGCTCCATGGCATTTGGGGCCAGGGATGCCGGCGAAGGGGCCGGGGCGGGCGATTCCTTTTTTTGGGGCTGGGCTTGGTTGGCGGCCTCCGAGGTGGGTGCGGTTTGGACCTGCTCCTGGGAGGGTGGGGCGGGTGGGCGCAGTAGGGTCCCGCGATCGGCCTGCATGGTGATATTGAGGAAAACCGCAATACTCGCCGCTGCCGCCAGGAGCGTTCCGGCGGTGGCCAGGAATCGGGGTCGGCCGAGCATTTGACGCAGTCGGTTACGGTCGGTATTCCGGGTTCGCAGCTGCCAGTCCTCATCCAGCAGTCGCCAGGTGGCGTAGCAGTGCTCGCAGCCGGCCAGGTGGGCCAGGCAGGGTTCGATCTGTGCCGGTGTCAGCCTGCCCTCGACCAGGGCGGACAACTCCTCCGCGTCCAGGCAGGACCCTGAGGGTGCCGGTTGCGCACCGGTCAGGGCCAGCAGGGCCAGTCGCTGCTCTGCTGTTCGCTTTTCCTCAAGGTCTACGGGTTCGGCCATGGCGTGTTTTTCCTGATTTTTCCATTCTTGAGGGTCGGACGGTCTTGGCCTGGGGTTGTGTCGGCCTTGGTTCAGAGCAGCAATCGCAGCTCGTCCGCCAACCCGGCGGCAACAAAATCCTGTCGCAGCCGTTCCAGTAGCCGACGCAGGCGACCGTGGACCTGGTGCCGGTTGAGCCCCAGCATCCGACCCGCTTCCGCCACCGCCACACCGTCGCGGTAGCAGAGCTGCAGCAGCAGTCGTTCCGTCGGCTCCAGCCTGATGCCTACCTCCGCCACCCGTTCCAGCAGCCGCTGGTCCGCCCCAGCCGTATCAAAAAACATCCGGCCCAACAGGGTAAACAGCTGTCGCCGTTCTTCGGCTTCCACCTTGTGTTCCTGATCGGAGCAATCCGTTGCCGAGGGCGACGGGGTGGTTTCCTCATTAAACTCGCCGGTCTCCCCCCGATGTTCGCCGCAGGTGGGAATCTCACCGAGAATCTGGAAGGCCGCCTTTTCCGCAACCCGCTCCTGGCCCGGATGGCGGTTGCCGACCATGGCCACGGCTTCGTCCGGGGAAAACCGTTCCAGGCAGAGCAGGCGGAACAGGGTCAGCCAGATGCCGCCGAGGCGTTGAATCCACAGCGGCGGCTTGACCCGGCCGAAGCGAATCCGGGCGAAATCTTCGAGCAGCCGCAGGGTCAAGGCGCCCACATAGGTGGCGAGCGTTGACCGGCCGGTGAAGGCCTGGAGTCGCTGCCAATCATCCCGCGCCAGCCCGTCCATGACAAACAGGGCCGCCTCTTCGGCGAGAACGGCCTGCTGAAAACGGCGTCCGGCCATGCGGTTGATCATGTCCCAGTGGGCCAGGGCCTGTTGCTGCCAGGGGTTCACCCGTTTTGCTCCGCTCTCGGTACCATTTTTGCTTTCTGGCTAAGGTTGCTGGAAATGTCCCGTGATTGGGATGGGTGTCGACCCAAGGCAAATAAGGGAGCGGCGAGTCTGCACCTATTAAAACATCGGTACAAATTCTCCATAGCCCGCTTCCTTGAGTTGCGCAACCGGAACAAAACGGAGCGCTGCGGAATTGATGCAATAGCGCAAACCGGTCGGCGGCGGTCCATCGTCAAATACATGGCCGAGATGGGAATCGCCCGCTTTGCTGCGCACCTCGGTCCGAACCGACCAAATAGTTCGATCCTCATGCTCGACGATATTCTCCGGCCGTACCGGTTTGGTAAAGCTCGGCCAGCCGGTGCCGGAATCGAACTTGTCAACGGAACTGAACAAGGGCTCCCCGGAGACGATATCCACATAGAGCCCGGCCTGTTTGTTGTCCCAATAGCTATTTTTAAACGGCGGTTCGGTGCCCTTTTCCTGGGTGACTTCATATTCCAGGGCGGTCAGCCGCTTTTTCAATTCCGTCTTGGATGGCCGTTGCGGGCCGCCGCTGAGATCGATGTTTTTTCCCTTCCAGGTTGTATCCAAAAAGTCGTCACGACCGGACTGGGAACGATAGTAAAAGTATTTCACGGGATTTTTTTGATAATAATCCTGGTGATATGCTTCCGCGGGCCAAAAGGTCGGGGCCTCGAGAATGGGGGTAACAATCGGTTTCTTGAGGATGCCGCTGGCGGCCAGCAGCTGCTTTGAGGCCTCGGCCGCCTGGCGCTGTTCCTGGTCATAGACATAGATCGCCGAGATATATTCATGGCCCCGGTCGACGAATTGGCCGCCGTCATCGGTGGGATTGATCTGACGCCAGAAGGTGTTGAGCAGTCGGCCGTAGGAGACCTTTTGCGGATCATAGAGGATCTGGACCACCTCGGTATGCCCGCCTGCCCCGTAATTCTGGTAGGTCGGGTTTTGGGTGCCGCCGCCGGCATAGCCGGAAGTTACCGAAAGCACCCCATCCATTGTTTCGAACGGTTTTTCCATGCACCAAAAGCAGCCCCCGGCAAAAAGGGCCTTGGCGGTGAGGGCTGTATTCTGCACCATGGCAGGGTTGGGTTTGGTCGTTTCTTCGGCTTGGCCGCAAGCGGCGCCGAGCAAGACGAGAACTGCGAGGATACTTGTACAAAGTGCGTTCATGACAGACCTCCTGGGGCAATGGTATTTCTGCTGGAGCTCACTCCTGGTGCCGCTCCGGCAGGGTCCGTATATAGGTGTGCGATTCTTTGAGCCATTCTTCGAGCTGCTGGCGGTCTACCTGTTGGGGGTCGTACCGGACCCGGTTGATTTCAGCAGGGCCGTGCCAGCCTTTCTTAACAATAAGCACGCCGGGGCGCCCTTCCAGGGCTGCCTGACCGACATCGTATCAAGCGACCACAAAGGTGGCTTCGGCCGGTTCGGTCGCGGCCGTTGCCACATGGAAACCCAGCAGCGCGGCGAACAGCAGGAACGACAGGATACTTGGTAAACGGGGTGTCTTCATCATGGGTCTCCTTCAAAGGTTGGGATGGCAAGGAAGCTGTTCCCCTGCCGTTGCCTCCACTGTAAGACACCGATGTGAAGGGCGGATAACGCCCAGGTAAAGATCAGGTAAAGATGGCGGCAGGATCGATTGCGCAGGGCAGGCTGAACCAGACGGTGGTCTGGCCCGCACTGCTCTCCGCGCCGACCCGGCCATTATGGGCCTCGACCAGTTCCTTGGTGATCGCCAGGCCAATGCCGGCACCGCCGACATCGCGGGAACGGGATCGGTCGGTACGAAAAAAGCGTTCGAAGATATAGGGCAGGTCCTTCTCCGCAATGGGAGGACCGTCGTTTGCAAAGCGGATCACTATTTCCCCGCCTTCGTGCCTGCTGGTGATGGCAATTCGGCCGTGTTCCGGGGTGTATTTGACGCAGTTATCGAGCAGATTGCGCACCGCCTGGAGAAATTTATCGCGGTCGGCGAAAACCGTTGCCGCCTCAGGGGGGAAATCGGTTTCGATGGCGATGTCTTTTTCCTGGAGCACCGGTCGGTAAAGGGTCAGCAACTCGCCAATCTGGGTGGCGATCGCCAGGGGCTCCCGGTGGAGATAATGGCGGGCCGCCTCGGCCCGGGCGAGTTGCTGCAGGTTGTCGACCAGTTTGACCAGGCGCATGGTTTCGCTCTGGAGCATCTGCAGGGTTTCCTGGGAAGGGGCGATCACCTGGTCGTTCAGGGCCTCCAGGTAGCCGCGCAGATTGGTGAGCGGGGTCCGCAGTTCATGGGCGACGTCCGCCACCATGTTTTTGCGGAGCTGTTCGATGCGCTCCAGGCTGTCGGCCATTTGGTTGAAGGAATGGCCGAGCTGGCCGACCTCGTCTTCGGTGGCCACCTCCACCCGGGCGGAGAAGTTGCCCGCCGCCACCTCGCGGGTGATGGCGTTCATTTGGGAAAGCGGCCGCAGCACCCGGCGAGTCAGCAGGTAGCTCAGGATAAAGGCCAGCAGCAGGGCCGCCAGGCTTGCCCACAGCAAATAATAGTGGATTGAGGAGAGAAACATCCGGTGGATCTCGTTGGGCGAGATCTCGTATTTCTGCATCAGGGCAATGAAGTAGGAGGCCGCCAGCTGGTCGATGGCAATCCAGATCACCAGAATGATGACCGCGATCACCGGTACCACATTGATCAGCAGCAGCTTCCAGAGCAGGTGTTGCGAGAACGGTCTCATACCGGCTCCTGATCGGTGAAGCAGTAGCCGAAGCCCCGCATGGTAAGGATGAACCGGGGGTGCGCCGGTTCCGTTTCAATTTTTTGCCGGAGCTTGCCGATGTGGACATCGATGACCCGGTCAATGACGATCTCGCCGTGCTGATAGAAGGCATCGAGCAGTTCGTCGCGGCTGAACACCCGGCCGGGAGCCTGCATCAGGGTTTTAAGCAATTTGTATTCGGCCGTGGTCAGGTGGATCGGGTGCCCTTCCAGGCTGACCCGGTGTTTTTCAGGATCGAGTTCCAGCGCGCCGCAGCGGAGTTTGTGTTCTTTTTCCGGGATGAGCGGCCGCGATCGCCGCAGAATGGCCTTGATCCGGGCCACCAGTTCCCTGGGGCTGAAGGGCTTGACCATATAATCGTCGGCGCCAATGGAAAGCCCGGTGACCCGGTCGATCTCTTCCTCCCGGGCGGTCAGCATCAGTACCGGCACATTGGAAAAAGTGCGTAGCTGGCGGCAGACTTCCCAGCCGTCGACCTTGGGCAGCATAATGTCCAGGATGATAAAGCCGGGGTTCTGCTGTCGGGCCAGTTGCAGGGCTTTGGCGCCATCGGTGGCGATGAGGGTGGTGAACCCCTCGCGCTCAAGGTAGGTCTTGATCAGGGTGTTGGTGTTGGGGTCGTCTTCGACGATCAGTATCGGTCCGTCACAGTTATGCATGCGCGTGCTCCAGCAGGAGAAAGCGACCGGTCCTGGCTGGCGGTGCGGCCAGTGCCCGGGCGAGGATATTGTTGGTAGGTCCGCCTCTTTCCTCGGGCGGAAAATATTTTTTCAACCCGCGACACATCAGTCTTCCCATGCCGTCCAAATGAACAACAAGGAGATGGTGCCTTCCTCCAGGTCAACCCAAGTATAAACCATTCAAGGAGCCTTTGCATGAAACGGATATCTCTGACCCTGTTGTTCACCGTTCTTATCCTGGCGGGATGCTCGTCCCCAGCCACGGATGTGGAAAAAAAAGAAAACTCGTCAATTCGGGAGCAGGTCGCCGACCCTGCAGCCCCTCGTCCCGAAACACAGCAAACGGCTGATAAGCAACGGGATCGGCAAGCCCAGCCGCCACCGTCATCAGCTGTAGCGATGGAAGCGGTGGCCAGTCGTGCCGGGAGCGTCGCCAACAAGACCTCGGGCGCCGTCGGCCGGACCGCCGCATATGCGACCCTGCCCAGCAGTCCTCCTGTGTCGTCTTGGAACCGCGAATCCTACAATGCCGACCAGGAAAACGGCTTTGTGCCTGCCGGCCGGGATCCGTTGTCCACCTTCAGCATCGATGTCGATACCGCCAGCTACGCCAATGTCCGCCGCTTTGTCAAATGCGGCAACCTGCCGCCCAGAGGCGCGGTCCGCATCGAGGAGATGATCAACTATTTCTCCTACGAGTATCCGGCGCCCAAACATGGCGAGCCCTTTGCCCTCAGCGCCGAGGTCGGGCTCAGCCCCTTCCATGCCGACTACCGGCTGGTCCGTATTGGGCTGGCGGCCAAGGATTTGGCCAAGGAGCAGCTGCCGGCTTCCAATCTGGTGTTCCTGGTCGATGTCAGCGGGTCCATGCAGGACGCCAACAAGCTGCCGTTGCTCAAACAGGCCCTGCCGCTGTTAATCAAGCAGCTGGGCGCACGCGACCGGGTGAGTCTGGTCGTGTACGCCGGGGATGATCGGGTGGTGCTACCGCCCACCACCGGCAACCGGCAGCAGGAGATTATCGCGGCCATCGATCAGTTGCGGGCGTCCGGTTCGACCCACGCCTCCGGCGGTATCCGCACCGCCTATGAGCTGGCCCGGCAGGGGTTTATGGCCAATGGTAACAATCGGGTAATCCTGGCTTCGGACGGTGACTTCAATGTAGGGGTCACCAGCCGGGACGAGCTGCAACGGTTGATTGAAAAAGAACGGCAGGCCGGCATTTACCTGACCGTACTCGGGTTCGGCATGGGCAATTACCACGATGACACCATGGAAATCCTGGCGGACAAGGGTAACGGCAACTACGCCTATATCGACAGTCTGCTGGAGGCCAAGAAGGTGCTGGTCAAGGAGTTGAGCGGCACCCTGTACACCCTGGCCAATGACGTCAAAATCCAGGTGGAATTCAACCCGGCGCGGGTGGGGGCTTACCGGTTGATCGGCTACGAGAACCGGGTGTTGGCGGATAAGGATTTTCGCGATGATACCAAGGATGCCGGCGAGATCGGCGTGGGGCATCGGGTGACCGCCCTTTACGAGCTTATTCCGGCCGGGCACCAGGCGATCCCCGAGCTTGATCCGCTCAAGTATCAGCAACCGAAACAGGTCAGGTCGGACAGCGGCCGGGAACTGCTGACCGTCAAGCTGCGCTACAAGCCGTTAAAAGCTACCAGCTCCCGCCTGATCAGCTTGGCGGTGCCGGATAGGCTTGCCAAGCCCAGCGCGGATTTCGGTTTTGCCGCAGCGGTGGCCGGGTACGGCATGCTGCTCAGCGGGTCGGAGCATCTGGGCACCTTTACCTGGGAGCAATGCCTGGAGATGGCGCGTGCGAGTCGGGGCGCGGATGCGGAGGGCTATCGGGCCGAACTGTACCGGTTGGTCGAAACCAGCCAGCTGCTGGCCCAGCAACGGCAGGTACAGTCGGGGCAGGAGGAGGGGCGATCCGAACCCCCACCGAAGATGCCCCGGCCGGTACCGATGCCCAAACCGGTGCTCAGGTAAGCAGTCGCGCCCAGTCCAGGGTGAGGAAGGTGCGGTGGAGCATATGATCGTCCTCCTCCAGCAGCACCTCCAGGGCGCTGAAGGTGGTCCGGGCCTGGGGCAGGACCAGCTCCGGCGGGCAGACCGTGTCCTGGGTCCCGATGACCAGCAGGGTCGGCACAGCCACTGGCACGGCCGGGGGCTGAAAGCCGCTGAAGTTGAGGGCCGGGGCCAGCAGGACCAGGCGTCGGCACCGTTGCGGGTGACGGAGGGCAAAGCAGGTGGCCATCAGGCCGCCGAAGCTCGAGCCGATGAGGATGAGGTTGTCAAGATCGGCAACTTCTGCCTCCAGTTGGTCCAACCGCTGGTCCAACGAACCCTGGTAGTCGTGCATTCGCACGGCGGGGAAATGCTGACGGAGCCACTGCCCCTTGGTCCCGCGGATGGAGGAATCGAGGCCGTGGAGGAAAAGGGCGGTGGGCGGAGTTTGGGGTGCTGCGGGGGGCATTGTTGATCTCCGGGATATCAGGGTAAACAATAATAGCCTGCCGGAATCATCCCGGCAGGCTATTTGCTGTTGTTATCGCTGGCACCACTCGTAGGCGTTCTGAAACATTTTGAGCCAGGGGCTGACCGGCAGGTGCTTCATTTCCGGCGGCAGCCAATGGGCCTGCCAGGTGAGGAAGGTTCGTTCCGGATGGGGCATCATGGCCAGATGGCGGCCGTCAGGGGAACAGAGCCCGGCCAGGCCGCCGGGGCTGCCGTTGGGATTGAAGGGGTAGGCCTCGGTGGCCTGGCCCTCGTCATCGACATAGACCACCGTGGCCATCTGCTCCGCCAGCACCCGTTCCCGGATGGCCGCATCGGGGAAGTGGAGGTAGCCTTCGCCATGATCGACATGGATGCCGAAGATTAGCTCTTCCATGCCCTGGAGCATGATCGCCCGACTCGGCAATACTTTGACCGTGGTCCAGCGGGACTCGAAGCGGCCGCTCAGATTATGAATAAATCGCGGCTGCTGCTCCGCCGCGATTCCTTGCCAGGGCACCCAGCCCATCAGGCCGAACAGCTGGCAGCCGTTGCAGATGCCCAGGGTGAAGGTGTCCGGGCGGTCGTAGAAGGCTTGGAATTTGGCCTTGAGCGTATCGTTGAAGAGGATGGTCGCGGCCCAGCCCTTGGCGCTCTCCGGGACATCGGCGTAGGAAAAACCGCCCACCGCCGCCAGTCCGCGGAAATCGGCGAGGTCGATCCGGCCACTCAACAGGTCGGTCATGGTCACATCCCAGGGTTCGAAACCGGCGCTGAAAAAGGCCGCGGTCATTTCCCGGTCGGAGTTTGATCCTTCGTCGCGGAGGATCACCACCTTGGGTTTGTCCTGACGTTGGAGCACGTCAGCCTTGGGGAGTTGCGGTTTGAAGTTGAGCTGATAGCGCGGTCCCTGGCGATCGAAGCTGTTGTTCCGCTCGGCCTCGGCGCAGGCCGGGTTGACCTGGAGCCGCTCGAGTTGGTAGCTGGTTTCCTCCCACCACTGGCGCAGCAGCACCATGGATTCTTCCAGGACGACCTCGCCGTTGTACCGGATGGAAATGGTTTTTTCTTCCGAACTGGTGCCCAGCACCGCGTAGGGCAGATCGGCGGCGGTGAGCCGTTTTTTGACCTCGGCCAGATCCTCCCAGCGGCATTCCATCACTAGACCCAATTCCTCGGCAAAGAGGGCTTGCAGAGGGGCGGTCGATCCGTTCAGGGCCAGGGTGAGGCCGCAGTTGCCGCTGAAGGCCATCTCCAGCACCGTGGTGATCAGGCCGCCGTCGCTGCGGTCATGGCCGGCCAGGACCAGGCCAAGGTCGAGCAGTTCCTGGACCGCGAGGAAAGCCCGGCGTACCAGAGCCGGGTCGTCCATGTCCGGGACCTCGTTGCCGATCTGGCTGAAGGTTTGGGCCAGGCTGCTGCCGCCAAGGCGACATTGTCCGCTGGCCAGGTCGATGCACAACAGCACCGAGCCTGGCTCCTTGATGTCCGGGGTGACCTTTTTACCGATATCCGTCATGGCTGCATAGGCCGAGATTACCAGCTGGCGCGGCGATTTGACTACCTCGTCGGCCACCATCGTGGCCATGGACAGGCTGTCCTTGCCGCCGTCCACTGCCATGCCCAGGGCGATCATCGCCGTTGCCATGGCCTCGGCGGCATCCCGCATCGCCGCTCCTTCGCCCGCCAGCTTCGGCGCCCACATCCAGTTGGCCGAGCATTTGACCTGGTCGAGGTCGTCGATTCGGGCCCAGACCAGGTTGGTCAGGGATTCTCCCACCGCCATCCGCGCCCCGGCAGCCGGGTTCACCAGCATCTTGATCGGTTGCTCGCCGATGGCCGTGGCAATCCCGGTCACTCCGAAATGGGACTGGGCGACCACCGCCACGTCGGCCACGGTCAACTGCAGCGGGCCGCAGCACTGCTGTTGGGCGATCAAGCCGGTCACCGCCCGGTCTACCTTGTTGGTGAGGAACCGTTTCGAGCCCACCGAGACCAGGCGCAGCACCCGGTACAGTCCGTCGCGGACGTCCAGGTCGACAGGGGGGACAAAGGGCGACAGGATTGGGACAGCCCGTTGGTCGGTGAAGGTTTTTTGCGGAATATCACCGAGTAGCTGGGTGATCTCGATATCCACCGGAAAGGAATTGTCCTGGCTGTCATGGACAATGAAGCGAAGATCGCCGGTGACCTCGCCCAGCAGTTCGCAGCCGACCTTTTCCCGGTCGCAGATCGCCTGGAAGCGGTCGATGTTTTCCGGGCTGATCAGGAAGCCGTTGCGCTCCTGGTATTCGGCCACATAGATCTCGAGCACCGACATGGTGGGGTCGCCCACCCGGATGTTGCGGATCTCGACCCGGCCGCCGGCATGCTCGACCAGCTCCTTGAGCACGTTGGCCGGCCCGCCGGCCCCCTGGTCGTGGATGACATCGATCAGGCTGCGATCGCCCATCTCGTTGCAGGCCCGGATGACCCGGTTCATCTTCTGCTCCATCTCGGCATCGCCGCGTTGGACCGCGTCGAAATCGAGTTTGGAGACATTCTCGCCCTGCATCATGCTCGAGGCCGCGCCGCCGCCAAAGCCGACCCGGTAGGCCGGGCCGCCGACCTGGACGATCAACATGCCCTTGGTGGCGGTTTTTTTGTCGGTGTGGCGGTCATCGATCTGGCCGATGCCGCCGGTGAACATGATCGGCTTGAGAAAGCCCCAGCGCTCACCGGTTTCCAGGCGCAGATCAAAGGAGCGAGTAAATCCCTGGATCAGCGGTTCGCCGAATTTGTTGCCGTAGTCCGAGGCCCCGTTGCTGGCTTCAATCTCGATCTCCAGGGCCGGGGCCAGGTTGTCGGGACAGGCGTAGCGGTTTTCCCACTCCAGCGGGTAGTCGGGAATATGGAGATTGGCCACGCAGTAGCCGGCAGTGCCGGCCATGACAAAACCGCCCCTGCCAGTGCCCTGGACGTCGCGGATACGGCCGCCGGTTCCGGTTTCGGCCCCGGGGAACGGGGCCACGCCGGTGGGGAAGTTATGGGTCTCGGCGGTCAGCAGCGGGTGATAGCAGACCTCCGCCGGCTGCATGGCCGAGGGCGAACCGGGCTGAGCGGGATGGAGGGTTTGGATGGTATGGCCCTGGATGACGCTGGAGTTGTCCTTGAAGGCCACCTTGCTGCCCTTGGGGTTGGCATTGAGGGTATCGGTGACCACCTGGAACAGGGTTTTCTCGTACTCCTGGCCGTCGATCACTTGTTTGCCTCGGAAAAAGCCGTGACGGGAGTGCTCGGAATTGGCGTTGTTGAGATCCATGATCTCGACAATGGTGGGGTTGCGATGGCACCGCTCGACAAAATAGCGGTAATAGAGTTCGCGGTCCCACTGGTCCATGGAGATGCCGGGGATATCGAGCAGGCCGTCCGGTCCTTTGCTCATCAGATCGACATCGTAGACTGGCTCGGGCACGATCCCGGTTTCAAAGCTGGTGAGCGGCGCGGGGTATGGGCATTCGGTCATCCGATCGTGGTGGCCATCGATGAAGGCCTGCATCGCTTCGTCCTCCGGCACCAGGTAGCGGCGGGAACGCTCCACCCGGGTGACGGCCTCCAGGCCCACGGCCCGGCAGATCGAGACCAGGTTGGAGGACCAGGCGGTGGCGAAATTGAGCCGGGGGCCGACCTCGACCACCCGCTCACCCTGCAGGAGGGGCGTAAACGTCACGGTATCGATGAGAAAACCGTCGGCCAGGATCAGGCGCAGCCGCTCCATTTCTTTCGGTTCCAGCACCCGGCTGGACTCGACGTTGAAACAGTAGGCAAAGCTGGGGTTGAGCTGACGGTGGAGTTGGGTAACGAAAGCAGCCATGGGTGTGTTCCTTTTTATCCTAAGCTAAGAGAATCTAACCGGTTTGCAACCGGGAAAGAATTGGATGCTGATGGTGTCGACAGCAGGGCTGTCACTGTCGCGTCCGGTTTTTCGCTGTCTGACAGGAGCGCAACGGCAACCTGAACCTAGCATTAAAGCCGATTTTTTTCCGCCTTAAAGTGAGGCACTGGGTCCAAATTATCATTGCTCATCGGCATGGTCCAGGGAAACGCCCCGCTGAAAAAGGCGGCATGGTTGGAGGTGAACAGCGGTGGATCGCGGCGAAGAATTTGGGCGATTTGAGGTTGCCGTTTGAATTCCCGGTCGAGGAAGGTCCGCACCGACCGCCGGTCCCAGCCGCGGGGATGGGTGAAATCGCGGTAAAGCGAGAGGTCGCCTTCGGAAAACTCCACACCCGGCAACTCTGCGGCCTCGCTGCTGGTTCGGGGCATGTTGAAGATGGCCAGATTCAGAAAGGTGATCGCCTCCCGGTAGCGGACGGTGAATTCCAGGGTCTGCCGGGCTTCCATCAGCGATTCCGAGGGGGTGCCGAAAAGGAGGTACACATAGGTGGCGATGCCGGCGGCCTGGAGACTGGCCAGAACCCTGGCCACCAGGTCGAGACTGATCCCTTTGTGCATAGAGTCAAGCACCGCCTGACTTCCTGATTCCAGGCCGAGTTTGAGCAGGACACAGCCGGACCGGCGGAGACGGCGACAGTAGTCCACATCGGCCAGTTGCTCATGGACCCGGGCAAACCCGTACCAGGGCACGCCGGGCGGGCGGTCGCAGAGGGCGGTCATCAATGCCGGGCTGATCGCGTTGTCGAGCAGGTGGATGAGCGCGGGGCGGACTTGGGCGCAGAGCTGGCGGAGGTGGGGGGTGACCGTCACCGGGTCGATCTGGGCGTAGCGACTCTGCTCGGCGGTTTCCGGGCAAAACGAGCATTTATTCCAGTAGCAGCCGCGGCTGGCGGCATAGGGTAGAATTGGGCCGGGGGCGAGGTAGTCCTGCATGGGCAGGCCGGTGTAGTCGGGCATCGGTTCCCCGGCGGGACCATCGATGCCGAGGAGCTTGAGCAGCGGTTCTTCGCCCGGACCTTTGATGCAGTGGTCGACCAGGCCGCGGAACGGGTCGTGCCACTCCGGCGCGCTCATCCATGAGGTGATCAGGCCGCCGCCCAGCACTAGAGGCAGCTGCGGGAAGTGGGTTTTGAGAAAACCGATGAGGGCAAAGGCGGGCAGGGCCTGGCTGAGATAGGAGAGCGAGATGCCGACCATCCGGGGCTGTGTTGCTTCCAGCAGTCCGGGCAGCCGCTGGTGGAAATACGGGGCAAAGATATGGTCCTGATGGTGCTCGGCGGCCGCCAGCAGGTCGCGGCTGTCCAGCGGGTTGGCGTTACCGTCCCGATAGTTGGCGAAATTGAGGCTGATTTGGGGATGGGTGCGGGCCGCCAGTTCCAGGACCCGGTTGAGGTCGCGGACCGCCCGCTGGTAGCGGTCAGGGTGGCGATAGAGCCCTGGCGAGCGGATGGCGGCAAGGTTGGTATCGAGACTGCGCAGGGCCCGCTTCGACCAGGTATCCTCGGCCTCCCCGGCCCGGCCGAGCAGAAACAGCAAGCCCTCCAGGCTGGCATCCAGAATGGTGCAGGCGACTCCCTGGCAGCGCAGGGCACCGGCGAGGTAGGCGATGCCCGCGGGAGGTTCGCCCGGTTTGGCTACGGGTGGGGCAATTAGCAGGATCACGGGAGGTGTAAGGGCTCCGGTGCTGGGGAACGAGAGAGCGGTCCGGGAATCGTCAGGTCAATCAGACCGATTCCCGGGTCTTGTGGAACACCACCTCGGGAAACAACTCCTGGGTATGGGCGAGCCGCCAGCTGCCCTCCGCCAGATAGCTGAGATGGCCTTCGGCGTCCAGGGCCAGGTTGAACTGGCATTTTTTCTCGAAATCGCGCATCTGCTGCTTGTTGTCACTGCTCACCCAGCGGGCCAGGGTATAGCTGAGCGGCTCGTAGGTGGCGTCGACGGTGTATTCATCCTTGAGCCGGGTCATGGTCACCTCGAACTGGAGCACGCCGACTGCGCCGAGGATGTAATCGTTGCCGACCACCGGTCGGAACACCTGGACCGCGCCTTCCTCCGCCATCTGCAGTAACCCCTTCTGCAGCTGCTTCATCTTTAGCGGGTTGCGCAGGATCACCCGACGGAAATGCTCGGGCGCGAAATTGGGAATGCCGGTGAACTTGAGTTCTTCCTTGTCGGAGAAGGTGTCGCCGATCTTGATGGTGCCGTGGTTGTGGATGCCGATGATGTCGCCGGGATAGGCCTCGTCGACGTGCGAGCGCTCCTGGGCCATGAATACCGTGGCATTGCTCAGGTTGACTTCCTTGCCCAACCGGTGATGCATGACCTTCATCCCCCGGGTGAATTTACCGGAGCAGATGCGGAAAAAGGCGATCCGGTCGCGGTGGGCCGGGTCCATGTTCGCCTGGATCTTGAAGGTAAAGCCGCTGAAGGTCTCTTCGGCCGGGTCGACCATCCGGGTGAGGGTGGCGCGGGGGCCTGGCGGGGGCGAGAGCTCGACAAAGGCGTCGAGCATTTCGCGCACCCCGAAGTTATTGATGGCGCTGCCGAAAAAGACCGGAGTCTGGCCGGCCTTGAGATATTGTTCGTGGTCGAAGGGATTGGCCGCGCCGTGGAGCAGGTCGATGTCCTCGCGCAGTTTTTCGCTCGCGAATTTGCCGAGCAGGCTATCGAGTTGGGGATCATTGAGGTCGCTGACCACGATGCAGTCCTCGGGTCGGGTGTCCTGGCTGGGGGTAAACAGGGTGATCTGGCGGCGGTGGAGGTCGTAGACCCCCTTGAAGCCTTTGCCCATGCCGATCGGCCAACTCAGCGGCACGCATTCGATCTGCAGCTTGTCCTCGATGTCGGCGAGGATGTCTAGCGGATCCATGCCTTCGCGGTCGAGCTTGTTGATGAAGGTGATGATCGGGGTGTTGCGCATCCGACAGACCTCCATCAGCTTGGTGGTCTGAGTTTCGACGCCTTTGGCGCTGTCGATCACCATCAAGGCCGAGTCCACCGCGGTCAGCACCCGATAGGTGTCTTCGGAGAAGTCCTGATGGCCGGGGGTGTCGAGCAGGTTGATCTCATAATCCCGGTAATTGAATTTCATCACCGAGGTGGTTACCGAGATGCCGCGCTCCTTTTCAATTGCCATCCAGTCGCTGGTGGCATGGACCGCAGTCTTGCGCGATTTGACCGCGCCCGCCATCTGAATGGCCCCGCCAAACAGCAGCAGCTTTTCGGTCAGGGTGGTCTTGCCGGCATCGGGATGACTGATGATGCCGAAGGTTCTGCGTTTTTCTATTTCTTTGAGAAGCTGACTGCTCACGTGGGCATTGTTCCTGGTTCTTGTCCATCTGGGCACCCTGGAGAACCAGGAATGCAAAAAAAAAATGGGCCGGAAACCGACCCATGGGTAAGGAAAGCAAACGATATATAACCCAGTTAGCGCATTTTGTCCATTCCTCATTCTTTTTGGCTTTACAAGTGTCGACAGAAGATACCGACAAGCATTCGGCCGCCGCTGGGAATCTTGTCAGGGTAGATGTGAATTCGATCCTTGTACGGCTCGATTTTGCTATGCCACCAGAAAATAATATCGGTTCCCTTTACATTTCTGGTACGCCGTTTATGTGCGTTATGATCTCCCTTCGTTTTTCCATTTTCATCTGATATATCCACTCCAAGCGAACCAAATTTTGCTGGGACGCTCTGTCAAGCACCAGAAAAAATTCGCTCGCCATGATCTGAAAACTGCCCCAGGTGAAGTACTATAGGCTGCACAAGTTCCAAGTAAGGCTTCCTCATGTCTTTGATACCGCTGAATGAACCTTCAACAAAATCTACTGAAGGAAAAGCCGATGGGGCGAATGCTTCCATTTCGGCAGGGTTTTTTGTAGTCTCCACTATGAGCCAGCGAAAAAAGTTACAATAATTCTGGCTATCCGCGATAAACCAAAGCGTGGTTGTGACCCCATCAGCTACTACAGGAAAAAAACCACTCTGCCGACCTGTTGAAAAAACTATGCAGGCGACAGCCTGGGCAGAGTCGTGAACCGTTTGCTCATGTGCCCACGCCACTGAAGGCGCAGGCTCTGTATGCCCTCCCCCAATCTGAACCTCCAAGGTCGGTGGCCATGGTAAAGGAAGCTCCTGCCACTTTGGCAGTCTCCCAAAAACACTCCCTATTAGCTCCCGAACCTCCCAAGGAATTTTGCATTGCCCATACGCTCTACGGCGACATGGGCGTTCTGTTCTTTGAAAATTTTAGTCAAGTTGCGATCAAGTGAGCATACTTTTCTTCTGGTTGCTCCGATGGAGTACGGACTCGCCACTTGCAGTTCGGGCACTACAGCTTTCTTACCTCCTGCCACGCGGTAAATTCCGCAGGGCGCAGGCGATAGCGGGCGATGATCCCTGGATGCAGGCGCTTGATCTCATCCTGGACCATTTCGACAAAGGCGGGGCGGTTTTGCTCGTCGATGCGCTTCTCCGCGAACTGTGCAATGGTCTGGAGAATATCCGGCTGCTTGTTGCGCACGATATCGGCCACCAGTTCATGCAGTTGCAGGCGATAGCGCAGCCGAAGCGGATCAGGCTCTGCCAGGTTCTTGCGGACCAGGACATATTTCCTGGCGGAGCGTTCATAGGCCCAGACAAACAGGTCCCGCAGCAGTTCTATCCTGTTCATCTCGTACACGCCTAGCATGGCGTCGATGTAGGCTCTATCCGGCACATCGATAAACGTCAAGGGTGCGAGGTTGTGCTGTATCAGCGGGATATTGGCCCCCAGCCGGGAAACCCGCTTGTTTACATCCTCAAACGGTTGCAGGTAAGGGATATGCACCAGGATGAAAAACGCCTGCTCAAAGGGATCGTCGATTGCAGCAGCTTTGCCGAGGATGTCGTGAAAACACTCTTCGATGAGCTGAGGCACCGCAAGCGGCACAAAAACAGAGCCGCCGATCTGGACAGGCCGGGACCGCAAGCGTCCGCTGGCATCCGGGTCAGGCATCAGGTTTTCTGATAAAAGACCGTGCAGGCTGAGGAAGGTGTATGGATCAAATCCGACGGATTCCGCCTCATCAAGCAGCAGCTCAATGGCCGTCTTGTGGTTGAGGATCATCTGGGCTTCCTGGGCATCCTTCCCTTCCGCATAACGGCCCAATTCGATCAGGTTTTGCGTGTCGATACGGGAATAGGTGTTCCCTTCCAAACGGCTCGATGCCCAGGACAGGTCAATCAGCAGCTGGTTGAAAATGGCCCGGCCATAGGTCCCGGCTGGTTTTTCGAACGCACCCGTATCGCCAATGCGGTGCAGGTGCCTGCGGGTCACCTCACCCAGATACCATGTTGTGTTGGGGATATAGGTATCAAGGAATGAGCGCTCATACCCAACAGGGGCTCGTGCTCCCCGGGGACGGCGAACTTGGGAAAATATCTCGCGGCCTTCTTCGGAGAGCGGGATGTACGTTTTATAAGCCTCTGCCCCACTTGTGACTTCCGATTCAGGTGCGGCCATATGGATGTCAATTGGCGCGAGCAGCCGATACATCGACGCTTTGCCTTTGCCGACAGCCGCGATGTGCCGTTTTATCGTCAGCTCGGCAAGCCAGCGTTGTATTGTACGCAGGTGTGGCGGGTTGCTCAGTTCTTTACGAATACTCTCACAGCTACGACCGTCAGGGTGACGGGCCAGGATGGCAAGGATCTCTTCTTGTTGGGGCGACAGCAAGGTAACAGTCATATCCAGGTCTCACTGTTGAGAGTAACGGCGATTTGCGACACTGACAATGTCGCAAATCGCTGCAAATTGCAAGCTTTTTTGTCGCGAATCGTCGCGAATCCTGCAGCGAGAACTGTCGCGATTGATCGCATGATGCGTTGAGAGCGGCGACCGGCTTGTTGAAACTCGAACACCGCGAGCGTGTGGTTGGGAACATGTGCCGGACAAAAAAAACCCGCAAACCTTTGCAGGAATGCGGGTTAAAAGGCTCCAGCGATAAGCGCTGAATTATATTTTGGCTCCCCGGGAGGGGGTCAATTTGAACATCTAACTAATTGTTTTATATAGTATATAATGTTTTGGTATTTTTCACTACTCGTTATATTACTCGTTAACCGCGCCGCAGCTCCCTTTTCCCCTCTTTTTCCGATTGTACTCTTTACGCCTATTCCCGATAAAAACCTACTGGAAAAAACATTGGAAAAGAATCAAACTTGTTCAGAAAAATCCCGACCAGTCGAAGACAACCCTGAAACAAAAAAGGCAGAGCCGTTAGGCCCTGCCTTTTGATTCCGATATGCCGGAAAATTGATTAACTTCTTTTTCTGCGGCCTACTGCGGCCAGACCGGCAATTCCTGTGCCGAAAAGGAGCATGGTGGCGGGTTCCGGGACCTGGTTGTCGACAGAGTTGGTGAATTTCACATCATCCAGAGTGAAGTTGTTACCGCTACCGCCGGTCAGTACCACCTTCGTGATGCCTAAAGCCGAGATCGTCAGGAGTTCGTTCGGAAAATCATTTCCCGACCCAATATAATTGGCACTATAAGCCCCAGACGTAATAGCCAACTGAGTGCCTATGGAATCAAACCCCTGAATCGTCATATTATAATTATATGTTACATAACCGGAGAAATAGTCGATCGCAGTGTCGAAGATCAATTGCATGGCACCATTTGGGTTGTAGATCACGTTGATACCAGAGTGCGGAGGGAATTGAGTAGAATTGAGTGAGCCACCTGCTGATAAGATTTGTGCCCCTCCAAAATTAATCCCAGCATATTGGGTGGTTAGCAGGGTACTGTCTGGATAACCTTCAAAAGTTAATGTTTGATCTGCCATAACAGTTGCCGGTGCACAAAGCCCGACAATCACCAATAACGCCATTAATTGTTTACGCATGCCTTCTCCCTCCGAGTTGTAGTTTAAAAAGCTTTGCAGTTGCCTATCGCCCTGCAATGAAAAAAAGGATTATGGAAAACAGATCACCTTACACGTTGCAAATAACTGGCCATCTTATCATGGAAAATATTACAATCAATTAAGTCACTGTAACTGTACAGGTAACTTATATTTTACCTGGGTTCATCACTCATAACAACGGGATTATATTCCGACAAATCGGAATTTTTACCGGAAAATTGATAGATGACGGCTACAAGCCATCCGATACAGATGACTCCAGCCCGCACCCCAGCAATGCCTGAAAGCCATCCACTGTCGTCATATTACCCCCCATGGGGGCCTCGTCTTTATCCTCCACCGCGTGGAAGCGCCCATCGGTACAGCGACTAAACAATCATCTCGCTCATATTAACCTGGAAGGACATGAGGAATAATAAAAAGGCAGAGCCGTTAAGCCCTGCCTTGCGATTCCGATTTATCGGAAAATCAATTAACTTTTTTTCTCCTGCCAACTGCGGCCAGACCGGCAATTCCTGTACCGAAGAGGCTTGCAAAAAGAAACAGCAAAAGAAACAGGGAGACTGCCAGCGCAACATGGGTAACTGAGGCCACAGGAAGCCCGTGGACCATGTTTGGAAGGGTTGCTTAAAGGTCGGTGTAGCTTGGGTTAAAAACTACGCTGAGAGTGAAAAGATTACCCCCGTGCTCAACTCAACTATTTATTTGTCCGATCACAGCATCACCCTATTCCCGGATCGCGGCAGAGATGTTGAGAGATGTTGAGTTTTGACGGGTAGTCACAGGGTTTGTTTCTGTAGCTGCGGGAGAGAGGTTGATTTTTGATAAATATTGATTAAAAATCAAATGGACCGCCCCGAACCCCTACTTTTCCCTACATGTCATGGGCTATGTATCGGTAAGGATTGAGGCGGCAATACTCCATATTACACGTACGTCACAATCAGCGACGTTATAGGCCCGCCATCCTTGCCCGTGACCTCCACCCTTTCCCTCCAAAGGCCCAGATGCTTGCCTTGCAGTTCCAACGCCTTCAATGCAGCCTGGGGGTTCACCATCCCCCCACCATCTTTTGGACGCATTGCGTCGCTTTTGACGGCCTCTAATCCTGCCAAGACGCCATCAGCGGTTATATGGGTGCGCGCCTGCCGTGCTTCCATAGCCGCCTGTATAGCGAGTGCAATCTCAGGTTTTCTCAGGTTTTCGTACCCAATAGCGTCAGCCCTTCTTGAACTGTACCCAGCGCGTATAGCGGCTTGCGTAGCGTTCAAGTCAATCAGGTATTGGTCGATGAAAAGTATCTGTTTCGGGGTCAGTTTATGAGGCTGCTGTATCATATCTGTCTCCATGGGGAGTTTCTTTTCTTGATTTTTTGATTTCATATCAATGCACCACCCTTGATCTGTTCGGGCAACGGTTCAGCCAATCAAGCCGGGTCCATTGCTCGCAGTCGTTGCGCTGTTGGACGCAACCCCAGCGCGGCCCCTCTACAGGCAGAGTAACCGCCGCCAATTCTTGACAACCAATCCGGCACCAATTCGGCAAGTTCACGGTTCCTGCCGGAGCCCCCGCAGCCTTCCCGGCAAGCACCGAGAGTGCCAATTCTTCATTTTTTCCCTTCCTTGCGACACTGACAGTTGCGACAGTTGCGACAGTAAGCTGATATTCAAGGTCGAGTGTCGCAGGAGTCGCAACTGTCGCAGTCGCAACTTGCCCAGAATAAGAAATCCAGTCACGTAACGCCATCCGTTCAGCCTCCCAAAAGTGCAGGGTTGATTTTAACTAAACGACTTCGCTTTTTTTCTTCGATCTTGACCCGCCAGGATTCGATTAGCTCTTGCAGTGCTGCATCAAGAGTTGCCTTCTCACGGGTGCAGTTGGGGCCGAGTCGTTGAATGTCCCTTGTGGAAATTTCTTCTACCCGGTTCTGCTTGCAATGTTCCAGCAACCAGGAGTCCAACTTCGCCGCACTGTTCAATTGAGCAGGCAAGGCAATCTCGCCCATGAAGCGCCGGGCTTCGTACAAGTGCCAACGTGTCACCACCGCCGCTCTCCGCATATGGTCCGCACTGATGGTTCCGCCGGGCTTATTCTCAAACAGGTGGAATAATCCTGCCAATCGCGCCGCATTGTCAGCCGCCTTCGAAGCCACGTCTCGTGCCTCTGCCATGTCCCTGCCGGGGTTCAATTCAGCTTCAATATCGTCGTGAAAGGAAATCCATACAGACTTGGCCTCTGGTGACAGCTCCAGAGTTTCCGGCTCAAGCTCGCCCATGTCGTTGAAATTAAGCGGGTGGTCAAGTAGCGCCCCAAGGCGTCGATGGAATATTGCCAAGCATGGCCAGTGCTCGGGCGGGTCCTTGTACAGGCGGCTACCTTGCGTTGATTCCGGCCAAGCCACCAGGAACCTGGCAAGCCAGCCGATACCACGAGCAAGGCCCTTTGAGCCATCAAGGAAGGACCGTACCGTTTCGGACTGAACAGCAAGGCCCATGGACAGACGACCGCCTCGGAGCATAAAAGATCCATTTTCAGATCGTCGGTCAATGGTCAGCGGCTCAGCACCCCACAGGCTATTCAACATCGCCATGTTCCGCATCGCCGAGTCAGACTTCATTCCGTGGCTGCCAAACACGGACCCGGCCTCACTGGACAAAACACCGCCCACAGGCCATTCTCGCGCTAGTCGGTGCGCCAGCGCTTCGGGGGTTGCGTCCCCAAACAGTAGGCGTGGAACCTTCGGCGACTGGGGCTTGTCCGTTTCAAGGTCGGCAAGGTTGCGCTCAAGGTTATCGGTGTCCCTGCCACCCTTGGCGGCGTCTTTGATTGCCGTCAATAGACCGCTTTTTTTTGCCGTCCATGCTTCGTCATCGACGTGGAATCTTTTGATGTCAGATTTTGCCGCTTCCGCCTGCTCCGCCTCCCACTCTCGAACCGGCTTCGAGAAGAAATTGTCAACCGTGGTTTTCCTCTCGCCTGAATCTGCGACAGCCAGCAGGTAAAGGCTTGTCGGCCCTTCCAGCTTAACCGCCCGGCGAACGTCCACCAGCCCTTGCCCCACTGTGGAAACCACAGACAGGGCGGAACATGCTGCCAAGGCAACGGGGCTTTGCACAAAACCCACCACTTCCCGCACCGCCGCGCCGATAGTTTCGGGCAATGCGTCCAACGGGTAGGGGGTTGACTGCTCGTGAGCAATCAAAGGTAGGGGCTCCGGCCAGTCTTGCGCTCGCTCTGTTAGTTCGACTGCCGGTGCTGAAGATCCCAGGGCCCGCGCAGCCGCTGCAAAGTCGCCGCCGTGCTCATACCAGGTGAAAACGGCGAACTTGTCCAAAGGGGCTTGGTTAGGTAGCGGGGTGCTTGTACTGAAACAGTAAAACCCTTGTTCGTTCAGGGTGCCGCTTGCCTCGTCGCCGTCCTTCCCGGGTCGCTGCCATTGTTCTCGATCGCCTGCCGTCCTAAGATACCGCCAGCCGTAACTTACAAGCAGGGGGTGCCAATCGGTTTTAGCGTTGTAGCGGTCGCCTGGTCGGTCGCCTGTTGGGGTTGTTGGCCTGGTGGTCCCCTGGCGCGAATCCTGGCCCCCCTCGTCAAAACTTCGGGCGATTGCGTGTAACAGGTCGCGTTCTGCCGCCGTGATAACTGGGATCGCTCCCAGACCACCATGAAAGACGTAAGGCTTGCCGTCAACCTGGCTTGGTTCAGTCAGAAAATAGCCGCCCTCCCCCCGGGTTTCAATTTTGACGTCTTGCCGTGGCCGGCCGTCCGCCTCGTATTTCGCCCCCATCGCTAACTTGATGTTGCCAAGGGCGGGCCCGGTGAACCGATATATAAGATGAAATCCGCCCGAAGGTGTTTCCTGCCAGCAGGTCAGACGTTGTTTTAACTCAGGGTTGTGGGCCGCCAAGGTCGAGGTGAAAGGCCCGCGCAAGGAAGGGTCGTCAAAATCCAAACATTCCAACCCGCCCGACACTTTCCCGCAGACAAGGGCCAGGTTGCAACCTGGAGTGAAGAGCCGCTTTATTCCCTCGGGGGGCATCAGCTGGTTTTGGTAAGGCTCCCACTTGACGGCGGCCTGCTTGGTCCCTGGTCGTATGGGAATTACTGACAAGCGGTTATTTAGACATTCAAGAGCGACATCTGCAATACTGGCTCGGCTCGCGTTCATAGCTTCACCTCGATCAGCAAAATTAATGCTGCCAGGCGGTCAGGCGGTAGGCTTCTGAGTAGATCTAACAATTGACAAGTAACTGTTTTTTTATTATAAAATAAATAGTAGGCAGTTGATTTTGAAGCGGGTTTACCCAGGGTGCCAACCTGAGCGGGTAAAGCCGCTTTTCTTTTGGCGGTCATGATTACACCGCCACCCCGGAAAGTTGAGTGAGTAGCGCCTTGACCTCTTCCACGCGGTACGCTGTACAACGTTCGGATAATTTTACGGGTTTTAGAGGGTATCTCCCGGACTTAACACTAGCAAGAAAGGTGCTGCGGGAGACCGGGAGCAGTGCCGGAATTGGCGGTGTCGCTTTTGGATTTCCGACGATCTGAGACAAGCGCAAGTAACCGGTAGTGGGAAGTGAATTTTTTTCCATTTTTATATCCTTAATAGGTATCGCCCAAACAAAAAAACCCGCTTCAGCAAAATGCCGGAGCGGGTCAGGTGGACGTATTTTAAACAAAAAAAACCCGCTGTCAGCACATGGCCGAAGCGGGTCAATAGTTTTCAGGCGTGAAGGTCAATTTATGGTTCGTCCATTTTATCGACCTCCTAAAACAAAAAAAACCCGCCAGCACAGAGCTAACGGGGTGAATTGGGCAGAAATAAAAAAAGCCGAATCAGGTCCCCCCAGTTCGACTCGCAAAATCTCTAATATATTTAAAAGATACCATGTCCGTTCAATTTTTGCAACAAGAACGTTCAGGCACGTTTATCAACGTTTAATCAGTAGCTTGCGTCAGTGAGCAAGGGGGGGATTGAAAGGGTAGAAAGATAAACTTCGAGTAAATCTCATTTAACCAGTTTATTTTATTAATTTTTATTGTCAATACCATTAAGTGCAATTTTTTTGAAAAATAAATAATTTCCTTCCTTGTCTTGATGAACGAGCATAAACGAAAAAAGACCGAACCAGTTAAGGGTCGGCCTTGTCTCTGCTGACTATCTCGCCAGCATAATGAAATAGTACCATACTTATTTCATAGCGTCAATACGTTGCTGGATGCTCTTGTATTTCCCTGTATCAAGCTGCAACCGCCCGTAGGGGGATAATCTTTGTTTCTGCCTTGAGCTTATCCAGGTAGTCGGCCCATGCCTGCATCATCTTTTTGCGCTCGGGTAAATGGGTTGTGCGATTGTATGCACGGCCCAGAGGATCGCGGACAGTATGTGCAAGCTGATGCTCTATCAGTTCCACACGAAACCCCATAACCTCATCAAGGATCGTCCGCGCCATCGCCCGGAAGCCATGCCCGGTTAATTCTTCTTTGGTGTCAATCCCCATGCGGCGCATGGCTGCGTTGACGGCGCTGTTGCTCATCGGTCTTGATACCGAACGGGCAGAGGGGAACACGTACCGCCCTTGACCAGTTAAGGCGTGGAGTTCGCGAAGAGTGGCAACCGCCTGTGAAGCTAAGGGAACAAGGTGAAGTTCCCCGGCGCGCCTGATTTTCTCTGATTTTTTGAGCTTCAATTGTTCAATCGGTAAATTCCATTCTGCCCGATCAAGGTCAATGTCTTTCCACTCTGCTTGCCGCAACTCCCCAGGGCGGACAAAAAAAAGCGGTGCCAGCCTTAGGGCGCGGGCAACAATGAAAGATCCGTCATAGTCTGCAATCATCCGCAGGAGTGGCGCGGCTTGTTTTGGGTCAGTTGGTGCCGCCATGTGCTTTGATTTTACGGGCGGCAGTGCTCCAAGTAATGCATCAACGGGGTTATGGGTGGCTTTGCCGGTGGCGATAGCGTAACGGAAGACCTGCCCACAGGCAATCTTTACCCGTTTTGCAAGCTCCGGTGAGCGGATTTCTACCCTTTCAAGGACCGCAAGCATCTCAGGGCTGCTGATCTCTTCTATCGGCCTGATACCGATATATGGGAAAGCATCCCTTTCAAGCCGGGTCATAATGGTTTTAGCGTGGTCTGCGCTCCACTGATCGTTGAACTTCCGGTGCCATTCTCTCGCTACAATCTCGAAGCTACCTTCACCGCTGGCCATAGCTTTTTCGACCTTCTTTGCAACTGCCGGGTCAATGCCTGCCGCTATCTGCCCCCTGATCTTGTCCCGTTCCTTTCTGGCGATTGACAAGGAGACTGTCGGGTATTCGCCCAGGGAAAAAGAATTTGCTTTCTTTGCAAAGGTCGTTCTCAGCTTCCACCATTTCTTTCCAGTGGACTCTTTCCCTTTGGGCTCGATTACAAGCCATAGGCCAGCGCCATCACGCAGGGAATACGGCTTGTCTTGTGGTTTGGCATTTTTAACGGAAGTATCTGCAAGTAGGTTTTTCCCAATCTTCGGCATGAGTGTCAACCTCCGTAACGAGTAAAGGAAATCGAGTAAATATCTCTACTCATTATTTTACTCACTTAACGAGTAAACTGCTACCGAATTTCGTTACATCCCATTGGACAACAAAAAACCCGCAAACCTAGAAGGAGTGCGGGTTTTTTGTACTTCTCTGTACTTCTTAAAACGTATATCTGGCTCCCCGGGAGGGACTCGAACCCCCGACAAGGCGGTTAACAGCCGCCTGCTCTACCAACTGAGCTACCGAGGAATGGTGCTCAAAGACAAAAAGATCGCGATTCCGTATTGGAATCAAGGTCATTTCGAGAATGGCTAATTAGCACAGAGTCTGCGGACCGTCAAGAAAAAGTTGCGGTTGGCCTTCCGGCAGCATCACCTCGCCATGCTACCATACAGGATGGCGGCGCTTGGGGGACAGCAGGATTACTGGGCTTTTTTTGCATTGTTCGGAAAGAATAACAGCTCGGTCAGTGATGTCGCCTGAACACCGTAGGTCAAGACGATCTCAGGTCGTGGAAGTCTGAGGTCCGCCGCAATCGTGTATTGAATCGTCCCCGGTAGTTTGCCGGGGATGGTTCAATCCTGCTCCGCTCGCTGCAATCGCAGCGCCGTCCATTCTTCCTGGTACCGTCGGTCCAGCAGCCGGCAGTCCAGAGCCGCATACACCTTGATGATGTTGTCTTCCTGCTCGCCGCTGAGAATGCCGGCCAGGACCAGTTGGCCGTCGACTGCGGTCAGTCCGGCCAAGGTCGGGGCCATCTCCACCAGCACATCGTGGACAATGTTGGCACTGACCAGCTGGTAGGTGCCGGTAATTTCAGTAACCGGGGTGGTGCTGACCTCGATATTCCCTGCCAGCCGATTGTTGGCGATATTTTCCTGCGCCACCCTTACCGCATCCGGATCGTTATCAATGGCGATAATTCGGCCCACCCCGAAAAGGGCGGCGGTCATGGCGAGGATGCCGGTACCGGTGCCCACATCCAGGGCTTGGGTGGGGGCGGTTTCCCGGATGGACAGCTGCAACAGGGCCAAGGCCATCTGGGTCGAGGCGTGCTGGCCGGTGCCGAAGGCCATGCCGGGATCGAGTTCGAGGATGTGCTGGCCGGGGCCGGGCTGATAGGTTTCCCAGGAAGGTTTGATCACCAGGCCGGGGACGATTTCAAAGGGTTTGAAATACTGTTGCCAGCTGGTGGCCCAATCCTGGTCGGCGAGCAAGGTATGCGTCGGTGGTTCCGGGGTGCATGCATAGAGTGCAAAAAGCTCGGTCATCTCTTGGGTGACCTTGGCCAGGATGGTCTCGACGGTTTCAACCTGGTCCGGTGGGGCATCGTCGGGGCCTCCCAGTTGGAAAAAGCCGCTGACCAGGGCCCCGGAAGGACTTTCCGGGCTCTGCTCTACGCCGACACCGCTGAGCACGCCCAGAAGATCGGCGGCCGGGTCGAGCAGCGGGAGCGGGCAGAGAAAGGTGATCTTTAGCCATTGTCGGTCAGCGGGTGTGTTGCCGGTGGGGGACGCCATGGAACATATCTCGATAAAAGAAGAGGAAAGCCCGCGCAACCTCACGGTTGCAAAATCGGGAAGTAAAATTTGAGCTTAAAATACCCGGATTCCGCACGCAGAGCCAGCGTTTCCTTGCAGGCCGCGGCGGCCTGAGGTAAGCCCCTATTACCTCAGGTAATAGCGCAACCCGGCCATTTGGCCATTGACAAAAAGGTCGGTATACGCTTACCTAATCTGCTCTCCTTTGCGACAAGGTCGCCACTCGGACCGTTGCCTCGAAACGAGAGGGCGCAGCACGTCGGAACCGCTGTAGGTGGTCGGCGGGCAGCGCAAGTTGTTCCTCATCCCGGTTGTCTTCATTGGTTTTACTCAGGATTGCCCCATGATCGATACTTCGGGACATCATCTTGTCTACGGTGTGCTCCAGGACTATCTCACCGGTGAGACTCTGCCCGATACCGACGACGAACGAGTCAGGCAGGAACTGGCCCGCCTGCTGGTGGAACAGCTCGGCTATGGCAAGGAGGAGTTGGAACCCCGCCTGGCCATCGACAGCTGTTTTAATAACAGCCGGGTTCGGACCCTGATTGAATTGACCGTGCGGATCAAGGGAAGGCGGCTGTTCATCCTTCGCTACGGTCCCGGTTCCCTGGTGACCCGGGAAACGGCGGCAATGGCTGCGGCCCGGATTCTCGATCCCGAGTATCGTATTCCCCTGGCCATTGTCACCAACGGTAGGGATGCGGAGTTGCTCGAAACCGTCCAGGGGAAAGTCCTGGCCACCGGCATGGCCTGCATCCCCAACCGGCAGCGTGCGGAGGCGATGCTGGATGAGTTTGTTTTTGAGCCGTTCACCGATCCGGGGCGGCGGGACAAGGCCCTGCGGATTCTCAATGTTTTTGATCAGGAAGTCTGTTGCGCCGGTACCAGTTGCGCACCAGAGGCAAATCAATAAAGGGTGGAATCGCTGCACCTGCCGATGGCCGGAAGCAGCAGTCCGACACTATCAATAAAGATAAAGTAGAAGAAAATCATGAAGAACACAGGAACCTGGAGTAAAACAAGCTGGCATAATTTCACCGCCCTGCAACAGCCGAAGTGGCCGGACAAGGGGCGATTCGATGAAATAGTCCAAACCCTGAGCTTGTTGCCGCCGCTGGTCTTTGCCGGCGAGATCCGGGACCTCAAAGCCATGCTTGCCAAGGCGGTCAAGGGTGAGGCCTTTTTGCTCCAGGGCGGGGATTGCTCCGAGGAGTTTTCCCGCTGTACCGCGCCCAATATCAGGGAAACCCTTAAAGTGCTGCTGCAGATGGCGGTCATTCTGACCTATGCCGGCAACAAGCCGGTGGTCAAGGTCGGCCGCATCGCAGGCCAGTACGCCAAACCGCGTTCCAGCGATACCGAAATCGTCGATGGCGTCGAAATTCCCAGCTACCGAGGCGATATGGCCAACTCCGCCGATCCGGTGCTGGAGGCCAGGATTCCCGATCCGGATCGACTGCTCAAGGGCTACCACCTGTCGGCGGCGACCATGAATCTGCTGCGGGCTTTTACCCGGGGTGGATTTGGCTCCCTGCACCGGGTCCAGGCCTGGAACAAGGAATTCGTCAAGCAGTCGCCCATGGGGCGTTCCTACGAGCGGATGGCCAAGCAGATCAGCAGCGCACTCAAATTCATGGAGACCATCGGCATCTCCACCGACATCCCCCAGTTGAAGGAAGCGCAGTTTTATACCTCCCATGAGGCCTTGTTCCTGGGCTACGAAGAGGCCTTGACCCGTGAGGATTCCATTGCCGGCGGCTGGTACGACTGTTCCGCCCATATGCTATGGATCGGCGACCGCACCCGGCAGATCGACGGCGCCCATATCGAATTTCTGCGGGGCGTGCGTAATCCTCTGGGCATGAAGGTGGGGCCGAACTATAATGTCGACGACATTCTCTCCATCATCGAGCGGTTGAATCCTGAAAATGAGGCCGGCCGCATCACCCTGATCACCCGTTTCGGCTCCAAGGCGATCGAGAAGCACCTGCCGCCGCTGCTGCGGGCGGTGCGGAAATCGGGCCTCCATGTCCTGTGGACCTGCGACCCCATGCACGCCAATACCTTCAGCGCCCCCTCCGGTCATAAAACCCGGGATTTTGAAAACATTCTTTCGGAATTGCGTTGTTTTTTCGAGTTGAACTGGGTGGAGGGCACCATCCCCGGCGGGGTCCATTTCGAATTGACCGGCGACGATGTGACAGAATGCATCGGTGGCGCACGGCAACTCTCCGGCGACCAGTTGGGATTACGGTACCTGACCACCTGCGATCCGCGGCTGAATGCGGAACAGGCCCTGGAGATGGCGTTTCAGATTGCCGAGATGATCCGGACCTGATCGGGAACGATAAGGCCCTGTCTGTCGGGGTTTTGCCGGTTGGTTCAGGAGGGTGGCTGAGCGGCGGTGAACAGGGCGACGATCTCTTCTCTGGTGGTGCAGTTGAGCAGCTGTTGCCGTTTATCGATATTTTTGAGGATCTTGCTGACCTGGGCCAGGGCCTGCAGATATTCTGCAGCCTTGCTGGCGGGGGAAAGCAGCAGGACGAAAAGATGCACCGGCCGGTTGTCGATGGCCTCGAAGTTAATGCCTGCGCGGCTACGACCGAAACAAAGCAGGATGTCGTCGAGGCCTTTGATTTTGCCGTGGGGAATGGCGACGCCGTTGCCGACCCCGGTCGAGCCCAGCGTTTCGCGTTCCAGCAGCACGGAATAGAGAATTTCCTCGGTGAAGCGGCCGCATTCCACCGCGGCCAGGGCCGCCAGTTCCCGCAGGGCGCCCTCCTTGCTGGTTGCCTTCATTTCGAGCAGGATTGATGCTTTGTTGAGCCGGACCATGGGGGCGTTCAGGAGGACCGGGTTTGGCGCCGGTGCTTAACCGGCAAAATTTTCAACTGATCTCGATACTTGGCCACGGTGCGTCGGGCTACCGTGATGTTCTCGCCGGCCAAGAGTTCCGAGATGGTGTTGTCGCTGAGCGGTTTTGCCGGGTTTTCGTGGCTGACCAGTTGCCGGATGCGGTTTTTAATCGCTTCGGCCGCCACGGTGTCGCCGTCGGTGGTGGCCACCGCCGTGCTGAAAAAATACTTCAGTTCATAGATGCCCTGGGGGGTATGCACGTATTTATTGGAGGTGACCCTGCTGACGGTCGACTCGTGCATACTGATATCCTCGGCCACATCTCGCAGGATCAGCGGCCGCATCGCCCCCGCCCCTTTTTCGAAAAAATCGCGCTGAAATTTTAAGAGACTCTCCATGACCCGGTAGATGGTTCGTTGCCGCTGTTCGATCGATTTGATGAACCATTCGGCGTTGCGTTTGCTCTCGCGCAAATAACCGCGTGATTCTGGGGTCAGGTCATTCTTTTGCTTGAGCAGCTGTTGGTATTGGCTGGAAATCTGCAGCTGCGGCAAGCCGTCGTCATTGAGGTTGATGACGAATTCTCCGTCGATTTTGTAGATATAGACGTCCGGGATGACGTAATTGGTCTGCTCGTTGGAAAATTCGTTGCCGGGGAAAGGCGTCAGCTGCTGGATGACGGTCACCGCCTCGTTGATCTTTTTTAAGGGGGCGCCGGTATCACGGGCCATTTGGGCATAATTCCTGGCTTCCAGTAGGGGCATGTAGTCTTCGACGATCCGGTAGGGCAGGGTGTCGTAGTAATCCAGCCGGTCAAGCTGCAGCAGCAGGGACTCTTGGATGGAGCGGGCCGCGATCCCAGGTGGATCGAGGCTTTGCACCAGCCGCAGGGCGCCTTCGGCCTCCTCCTCGGTGCAGTGACAGTGTTGGCAGATATCCTCGATGCTGGCCTCGAGAAAACCGTGGCCGTCGAGGTTGCCAATAATGAAGTGGGTCAGTTCGATGTCCTGATCGGTCAGTTCCAGATGGGTCAGCTGCCATTGCAGATACGAATCCAGCCCTGGGGTGGCGGAGATGAAATCGAACTGCGAGGGCGCGTCCGCTGCCGGGGTTTCGTGGGCAAAGGAAAAGTCGGCATCGAAATTGTTGGAGTAGTCTTCCCAGTTGACCTCGGCCACGGTGGCCGGGTCATCGCCCTTGACCCGATCGGTAATGGGGGCTTCAGTGACAAAGGTGGTCTCTTCGGCGGAAAGGGCGTCGGGGTTGACCGGCTGTTCAAGCAGGGGAGGGATCTCCTCCAACATGGGGTTTTGCTCGATTTCCGCCTGCAGGGCCTCGGTGAGCTCAAGACGGCCGAGCTGCAGCAGTTTGATGGCCTGACGCAGTTGCGGCGTCATCACCAGTTTCTGTGCGAGCTTGAGGCTTTGTCTGAGTTCAAGTGCCATGGTTTATTGGATCGGTAGCCTAGGTTCGGGGTTAACCACGGGAATTCCTTGGTCGGCGGTCACATACGGAAGTTATCGCCGAGATACATTTTTCGGGCCACGGCGCTCTGGATAATATCCTCGGCCACCCCGCTGGTCAGGATCTGGCCATTGTTCATGATATAGGCGAAGTCGCAGACCTGCAAGGTCTCCCGGACATTATGATCGGAAATCAGCACCCCCAAACCTTTCTGTTTGAGGTCGCGGATAATTTGCTGGAGGTCGGCGACCGAAAGGGGATCGACCCCGGCAAACGGTTCATCCAGCAGGATAAAGCGCGGCCGGGTGGCGAGCGCCCGGACGATTTCCACCCGGCGCCGTTCCCCTCCGGAAAGGGCATGGCCCTTGTTGCCGGCCAGGTGTTCGAGTTTGAGCTCTGCCAGGAGGTCGCCGATCCGCTGGTTGATTTCATTGCGCGGCAGTCCCATGGGCTCCAGCACAATCCGGATGTTTTCCTCCACCGTCAGTTTTTTGAAAATCGACGGTTCCTGGGCCAGGTAGGTGATCCCGCGGGAGGCCCGCAGGTGAATCGGCAACCCGGTGATATCTTCCTCGTCCAGAAAAATAGCGCCGCTGGTCGGACGGATAAAGCCGACGATCGAATAAAAGGTGGTGGTCTTGCCGGCGCCATTGGGCCCCAGCAGGCCGACCACCGAACTGCTCTGGACTTGCAGGTTGACCTGGTCGACCACCCTTCGGCTGCGGTATTCCTTGACGATGCCCCGGGTTTCGAGGACCGATGGCCCGGTCATGGCTTTTTCTTGGACTCCGGATGGAGCACGGCCCTGACCCTTTCCTTGCTGGTCGCATCCGGTTCGACCACCGAGCGTTTTTCGTCAAGATAGTAGATGATGGTCTTGCCGGCGACCATGTTCTGCCCTTGCCAGGCCTTGGCGTTGCCGGTGAGGACGACTTTGCGTTCTTTGGCGGTGTAATCCATCCGGTCGCCGGTTCCCAGCCAGTCGCCCTGGGTGATCTTGACGTTGTTTTTGCAGTTCAGCTTTTCCATCTGGCTGGAGGTTTTGTCGGTCTTGTCTTGATGGCCTTTTTTCTCGGTATAATACACGGTCATTTCGTCGGCAAGGATGGTGAGCTTGCCCTGGCGGGCATCGACGTTGCCGATGAAGACCACGCTATTGGCATTTTCCTGGGAGACCATCCGGTTGGCTTCGATGTTAATCGGCTCGGACGGCTCTTCGGCGGCGATGCAGGAAGTCGCGCATGCCAGCAGGGCCAGCGCGGTTATCCCCAGGGTTCTACGTGCGAAGGCAAAGAGCTGCCCCATGGTAATGTCCTCGAAAATGAAGATGAAAAAGGCACCGTTATTGTTTCGGGATTGGTTTTTGCAAGTGCGTGGCATAGTACTTTGTTGTTCTGCAATTGTAAAGGGCTTCGGGTCGTTATACCCCTTCTTTTGTATAGGGTAGAAATAGAAAGGTTTACATGGAGTTAAAGCAAGGGTAAAATGCACCCTCCAATTTTTGGCAGCAACCGCGGGTGTAAGACACAGGGGGTAAAATGATACGTGAAGAAATCGCCAAGGCCAAGGTGCTGGTGGAGTCGCTTCCTTATATAAGCCAGTTCCGGGAAAAAACCATCGTGATCAAATATGGCGGCCACGCCATGGTCGACGAGGCCTTAAAGCGCAGCTTTGCCCTGGATGTGATCCTGATGAAATACATCGGCATTAATCCGGTGATCGTTCACGGCGGCGGACCCCAGATCAACCGTTTCCTTGAAAAGATGCATATCACCCCCAGTTACATCCAGGGCATGCGGGTCACCGACGGTGAAACCATGGATGTGGTGGAGATGGTGCTGGTGGGCAAGGTCAACAAGGAGATCGTCGGTCTGATCAACCACTGCGGCGGCAAGGCCGTCGGGCTTTCCGGACGAGACGGCGATCTGATCCAGGCCCGGAAGCTGACCATTCACGGTAAGCCCACCGGCGAAGATCGACCGCCGGAGCTGATCGATATCGGCCGGGTCGGCGAAGTGACCAAGGTTAATGCCGAAATTCTTGAGGCCCTTGACCGTCAGGGGTTTATTCCGGTAATCGCCCCGGTCGGGGTCGGCGAGGACGGCCAGGCTTTTAATATCAACGCCGATCTCGTTGCCGGCGCTATCGCCGCCGAACTTAATGCGGTCAAATTGATGCTGCTCACCGATGTCGAAGGGGTCAAGAATAGCAGCGGTGAGTTGATTTCTACCATTTACCGCGACCAGATCGACGATTTGATTGCAGCCGGCGTCATCAAGGGTGGCATGATCCCCAAGGTCAACTGCTGCAAATCGGCCCTGGACGGTGGGGTGGCCAAAGCCCACATTATCGACGGCCGACAGGAACATGCAATTTTATTGGAAATTTTCACCCGGCAAGGGATCGGGACGGAGTTGGTGGCATGAGTAACGACGAGTGGGCGACCAGGGGCAATAACGTGTTTATCGGGACGTACAGCCGGTTTCCGGCGGCGATGGTCAAGGGGCGAGGATGCAAGCTCTGGGACGCGGACGGCAAGGAATACCTCGATTTCCTCGCCGGGATCGCGGTCTGCTCGCTCGGGCACTGCCATCCGCAGGTCACCGAAGCGATCTGCCGTCAGGCCGGTGCTCTGGTGCATGTCTCCAACCTCTTTCACACCCCGCCGCAGATCGAGCTGGCCGAGCTGTTGGTCGCCCACAGCTTTGCTGACCGGGTGTTTATGGCCAACTCCGGGGCCGAGGTCAACGAGGCGGCGATCAAGCTGGCCCGCATTCACAGCGGTCCGGGCAAATACGAGATCATCTCGCTGGAAGGCAGCTTCCATGGGCGGACGCTCGCGGCGGTGGCCGCCACCGGTCAACCGCGTTTTCACCAGGGTTTTGAGCCGTTGCCCCAGGGGTTTGTCCATGCGCCATTTGGCGATCCCCAGGCCATCGAGGCCCTGATCACCCCGCAGACCTGCGCCATTCTCTGCGAGCCCCTGCAGGGGGAAAGCGGGGTTCGCCCCTTGGCGCCGGACTATCTGCTCGCCATCCGCGAGCTCTGCGACCGTTACGGGCTCTTGTTGATTTTCGATGAGGTGCAGACCGGCCTGGGCCGCACCGGCACCCTGTTTGCCCATGAGCAGCTGGGCGTCACACCGGATATTATGACCCTGGCCAAGGCGCTCGGCAACGGGTTACCCATCGGGGCCATGCTGACCACGGAAACCATCGCCGCCTCGCTGACCGTCGGCACCCATGCCTCCACTTTCGGCGGCAACCCGGTGGCCGCGGCCGCGGCGGTCGAGGTCCTGCGGATCATGCTGGCCGACGGTTTTCTCGAATCGGTCCGGGACAAGAGTCGCTTGTTTATCGAAAAGCTGGAGGGGGTGGCGGCCCGTTACCCCCATCTGGCCACCGGGGTCCGCGGCCGGGGGCTGCTCCTGGGGCTGGTGCTCACCGAACAGGGCATCGAGCAGGGGATAGCCATCGTCCAGCGAATGTTCGAGCAGGGGGTGCTGATCAATTTCGCCGGCAACCGGGTGTTACGGTTTGTGCCGCCGCTGGTGGTCAGTCTCGACGAAATCGACCAACTGATTGCCAAGCTGTGCCTGGTGTTCGACGAGCTGGCATGATCGGCGGCGCCCGTCGGCAAGTCCGAACCTGACCATGGATCCGCTTTCCCTGATTGCCTTGTCCGTGGCCCTGGCCATGGACGCCTTTGCCGTGGCCCTGGCCGCAGGTGCCATCCTCCAGCCGTTGAGCTTTCGCCCTTGTTTCCGGCTGGCCTTCCATTTCGGCCTGTTCCAGGGGTTGATGCCGGTGATCGGCTGGCTGGCCGGGATGACCGTGCAATCGTTTGTGGCGGCCTGGAGTCATTGGCTGGCCTTTCTCCTGCTGCTGGGTGTTGGCGGGCGCATGGTCTACGAGGCCCTCACCGCCGAGGAAGGCGTCGAGCGCACCAACGATCCCAGCCGTGGCCTGACCATGGTGGCGCTTTCCGTGGCCACCAGCATCGATGCCCTGGCCGTGGGGTTGACCCTGGCGATGATCGATGTGACCATTTGGATCCCCTCCCTGGTGATCGGGCTGGTGGCCTGTTGCTTCACCGTCATGGGACTTTTTTTGGGCACCCGGGCGAGCGAGCGCTGGGGGAAGTGGGTCGAGGTCGCGGGGGGCGTTATTTTGATCCTGATTGGCCTGAAGATTCTGGCCTCAGCGCTTTTTTTCAGCCAAAATGCGGTCGCAATCATCAACTGATTTCCTTTTTAGTCCCAAACTCCGGTAAACAGGTCCTTTCCTTTGAAAACCCTTTGCAAACGACCTGTTTTTATGTATCAACTAATTTTTTACCTGTACGAACGGTCGGCATGCATAGCGCGGGTTGCGCTCTAAGATGGATATGCTGCATCGTTCCCGTATTCCATGGGATAGTCTTATGAAGAACCATTTGTTGGCCTTGGGAGCCTTCACCCGGCCGGAGCTGCAGCGTTTAATTGATCGGGCCTTGACGCTTAAGGCTGAGGGCAAAGCCGGCGTGCGCCATCAACACCTGGCCGGTCGTAAAATCTGTCTGCTTTTTGAAAAACCGTCGACCCGTACCCGGGTCTCCTTTGAAGCGGCCATGTACGGCCTAGGCGGGCAGGTAATTTTCATGTCCGCCAAGGAATCGCAGCTGGGCCGCGGCGAACCCCTGAAAGACACCGCCCGGGTGCTGTCCCGCTATGTCGATGCCATCGTGGTCCGGACGTTTGGCCAGGAGGTGGTGGAGGAACTCGCCCGGTATGCGACCGTGCCGGTAATCAATGCCCTCACCGATCTCCACCATCCCTGTCAGGTGCTCAGCGATCTGATGACCGTGATCGAGGAGAAGGGCGAATTGAGCGATCTGCAAACGGTCTGGATCGGTGACGGCAACAATATGGCCAATTCCTGGATCGAGGCGGCTTCGGTTTTTGGCTTTCCCTTGACCTTGGCCTGTCCGGCCGGATTCGATCCCAATGGAGCCATCCTGGAACAGGCCCGTGCCCGCAGTCCACGGCCCATCGAGGTGCTGCGCGATCCTGCCGCGGCGATCCGGGGGGCGGATGTGGTGAATGTCGATGTCTGGGCTTCTATGGGCCAGGAGGCCGAGCAGGAAAAGCGGTTGGGGCTGTTCCAGTCGTATCAGCTCAATAGCGAATTGCTGGCCCAGGCCGGAAAAGGGGCGATTGTGCTCCATTGCCTGCCGGCCCACCGGGGCGAGGAGATCACCGAAGAGGTGCTCGAGGGTCCGCAAAGCGTGGTCTTCGATCAGGCCGAAAATAAAATGCACATCCATGCGGCGATACTGGAATCCTTTATCACCGGCGCGAAATAAGAACAACTAACAGAAATCGGGCTCTATTGGGGCGCCGTCAGAGCAGAATCATGAGTGTAAAAAAAATAGTGCTCGCCTATTCCGGCGGGTTGGATACCTCGGTTATTTTAAAATGGTTGGCCAATGAATATGGCTGCCAGGTTGTCGCCTACTCCGCCGACATCGGCCAACAGGAAGACTGGGCAGCGGTCACGGCCAAGGGCTTGGCCACCGGGGCCGATAAAGTGGTGGTCTCGGATCTGCGCGAGGAGTTTGTCCGCGATTACATTTTTCCCGCCTTTCGTGCCAACGCCATCTATGAAGGTTCGTATCTATTAGGAACTTCGCTGGCTCGGCCGCTAATCGCCAAGGAACAGGTGCGGATCGCCGTTGCCGAAGGGGCGGATGCGGTCAGCCACGGCGCCACTGGCAAGGGCAATGACCAGGTCCGGTTCGAACTCACCTATATGGCGCTCAATCCGAAATTGACAATCATCGCGCCCTGGCGGATTTGGGATCTCAACAGCCGCCAGAAACTGGTGGCCTATGCCAAGGAGCACCAAATCCCGGTGCCGGTGACCAAGAAGAATCCCTATAGTTCCGACGAGAATCTCCTCCATATCAGTTTCGAGGGCGGCATCCTCGAGGACCCATGGAACGAGCCGGACGAAGATATGTTCAAGCTCTCGGTGTCCCCGGAAAAAGCGCCGGACAAGGCCACCTACCTCGAGATCGATTTCGAGCAAGGCACCCCGGTGGCCATCGACGGCGAGCGGCTCGGTCCGGTGGCGCTGATGACCAAACTCAATTCGCTGGGCGGTGCCAACGGCATCGGCCGCCTCGATATGGTCGAGAACCGCTTTGTCGGGATGAAGTCCCGCGGCGTCTACGAGACCCCGGGCGGCACCATCCTGCGGGCCGCACACCGCGATCTGGAGACTATCACCCTGGACCGGGAGGTGCTGTCCATCCGTGACAGCCTGGTGCCGCGCTACTCCCAGCTGATCTACAACGGATTCTGGTTCTCGCCGGAGATGCAGCTGCTGCAGCGGACCATGGATGATGCCCAGACCACGGTCAACGGCACGGTCCGGTTGAAACTCTACAAGGGCAACTGCACCCCGGTGGGGCGGAAATCGGTGAACTCGCTCTATTCCGAGTCGTTTGCCACCTTTGAGGAGGACGAGGTCTATAACCAGGCCGACGCCACCGGCTTTATCCGGCTCAACGCCCTGCGTCTGCGGATTCAGGCCCACCAACGGATGAAATGACCGTGGAACCCAAACAACAGTCCGGCAAGATGTGGGGCGGCCGGTTTTCCGAGACCACCGCCGCCTCCGTGGAGGCCTTCAGCGCCTCGATCCACTACGATGCCAGGCTTTATCGCCATGATATTATGGGGTCCAAGGCCCATGCCAGAATGCTGGCGCGCCAGGGATTGATCACCGCCGAGGAGGCTGCGGCCATTGTCGGCGGACTGACCGAGATCGAGGGGGAGATCGAACGGGGCGAATTCGAATTCAAGTCCGAGCTCGAAGATATCCACATGAATATCGAGAAGGCGCTGACCGACCGTCTAGGTCCGGCGGGTGCGAAGCTGCACACCGCCCGGAGCCGCAACGATCAGGTCAATCTGGATTTCCGGCTCTACCTACGCGACGAGGCCGATGGGCTGGATCGCCTGCTTGGTGAGGTGCAGCGGGCGTTCACCCGGATGGCCAGGAGATACCTCGGCACGATCATGCCCGGCTATACGCATCTCCAGAGGGCGCAGCCGGTACTGGTGTCCCATCATCTGCTCGCCTATGTGGAAATGTTCCAGCGGGACCGGGACCGGTTGGCCGGTTGCCGTCAGCGGATCAACATCATGCCGCTGGGTGCGGCCGCCATGGCCGGCACCGGTCTGCCCATCGACCGGCAGTCGGTGGCCGAGGAACTGGGGTTTGCGGCAATCACCGCCAATTCTATGGATACCACCGGCGACCGCGATTTCGCCCTGGAACTGCTCTTTTGCCTCAACCTGATCCAACTCCATCTCAGCCGCCTGGCCGAGGAACTGGTGCTCTGGTCGACCAAGGAATTTGAGTTCATCCGTATCGGCGATCGTTACTGCACCGGCTCGTCGATCATGCCGCAAAAGAAGAATCCCGATATCCCCGAACTGATCCGCGGTAAGACCGGCCGGGTCACCGGGGCGCTGATGGGGCTGCTGATGACGGTCAAGGGGCTGCCGCTCACCTACAACCGGGATCTGCAGGAAGACAAGGAGCCAGTGTTCGATGCCCTCGATACGGTCAAGGCCAGTTTGTCGATCACCGCCGAACTCCTTGATAACACCGAGTTCAATGTGGAGCGGCTGCGCCAGGCGACCGTGGGCGGCTTCATGACCGCCACCGATCTGGCCGATTACCTGGTGCGCCGCAATATGCCGTTTCGGCAGGCGCACGGAGTGGTGGGCAGGATCGTGGCCCTTTGCCAGGAGCGAGACTGCGAGCTGGTCGATCTGACGCTCGCCGAGCTGCAAGGATTCTCCGTATTGATCGAGGCCGACATCTTTGCGGTACTCTCGGTGGAGGGATCGGTGAATAGCCGGGTCTCGGCCGGCGGTACCGCCGGGGTCAGGGTGGCGGAAGCGCTGGATAAGGTCGAGCAATTTTTGGGGATAACCTTATGAATCGAGGCAGCGGACCGTTCCTGAAGGCGATTATCCTTCTCTTGGCGCTGGGCAGCCTGCTGGCTTTCGGCGGCTGCGGCTACAAGGACAAACCGGTACCTCCCACCCACTTGATCCCCAAATCGATCATTGATTTGGGGTATCAGCTCGATGACAAGGGGGCGACGCTGCAATGGAGTTACCCAGGCCAGACCGTCACCGGCGACCAAGTTGCCGAAATCAGCGGTTTTGCCTTGTATCGGTATGAAGTTCGCGAGGAAGACTATTGTAAAACCTGTCCTCTGCCCTTTGATTCCCCCCTCGTTCTGCCCGGCGGCATGCCGTCAGGCGAGGGAACCAAGACCGCGAGTTATCAGGCGACCGCTTTGCGGCCCGGGAATCTGTATTTTTTCATGGTGCGCAGCAAGATCGGCTGGTGGATTGAATCCCAGGATTCCAATATTGTCTCCTTCCTGTGGCACAGCCCGCCCAAGGCGCCGGAAGGCGTGAGCGCCACCGGGGGTGACGGCGCCAGCAGTCTCAAATGGCATCCGGTCAGTCAGGGGCAGGATGCGACCCCGCTGGGCGATAAGGTGCAGTATCAGATCTATCGTAAAACTTTTGATGCCGCCTATGCCAAGGTGGGACCGCCGACCGCGGCGACCAGTTACCTCGATACCGGGGTTGAGAACGGCAAGGTGTATAGTTACCAGGTCCAGGCGTTGGCCATCGGCAAGGAAGGAACGGTTATCGGCGGCTTGATGAGCGCTGCGGTCGACGCCAGCCCGCTGGACAAGACCGCGCCCCCGCCTCCCGGCGACGTGCAGGGGCTCAGGACCGAAGTTGGGGTGAAGATTTTCTGGAGTCATGTCGAGGGCAGCGATTTGGGCGGGTATCGGGTCTATCGGCGGACCGCAGGTGAATCCAAGGCCAAGTTGGCCGGCGAGGTCCAGTTGCCGTATACCCTGTTTGTTGACCAGGCCGCCCCGTTGGGCGTGCAACTGTTCTACACCGTGACCAGTATCGATACCCAGAATCCAGCCAACGAGAGCGCCAAATCCTCCGAGGTAAAAATCGCCGAGTGATGGTCGCAAGCGAGGCATCGAGGAGGCCGGATATGTGGATCAAAGACCTGGAATGGCCGATTCCGTTTTGCAAGATGAACGGGGCGGGCAACGATTTTATCATCATAGACCATCGAACCCCGCTGATCCCCAACGAACGGATGGCCGAGTTCGCCCGCCTGGTCTGCCGGCGGAATTTCTCGGTGGGCGCGGATGGCTTGTTTTTGATCGAACCTTCGGACCGCGCTGATTTCAAGTGGCGGTTTTTCAACGCCGATGGTTCGGAAGCGGCGATGTGCGGCAATGGTGCCCGGTGTGTCGCCCGGTTCGCCGCTATGCAGGGGATTGCCGCCACGCCGATGCGTTTTGAGACCCTGGCCGGGATCGTTGAGGCCACGGTTGTCGATACCGAGGTTATGATCACCATGACCCAGCCCCACTCGTTCCGGTTCGACCAGCCGGTGGAGGTTGCCGGACAATCGCTGGTGGTGCATGGGGTGGATACCGGGGTGCCCCATATCGTGCTCTTTGTCGATCAGCTCGATGCGGTCGACGTGGTCGGCTTAGGGCGGCTGCTCCGCCATCATCCCCAGTTCGGACCGGCTGGCACCAATGTCAACTTTGTCGGCCGATGCGGGCAGGGGTGGGGGGTGCGGACCTATGAGCGTGGGGTCGAGGACGAGACCATGGCCTGCGGCACCGGAGTGGTTGCCGGGGCCTTGATAGCTGCCGCCCAGGGGCATGCCGCGTCGCCGGTGGCCATGGTAACCGCCGGCGGGGTTGGTTTGTCGGTCCAATTTGCAACCGGCAAGCAGGGCGCGATTGAGCAAGTGCTCCTCAAGGGTCCGGCGCATCTTGTCTACCGGGGGCAACTGACCGCCGAGGCACTGCTTGATTGACCGACCTGCAGGCAATTCGGGGCGGCTCTACCAGTGAGAAAAGAATGGCCAAGGCAGAGAGGTTGTGGGGCGGTCGTCTGTTTGGTCGCAAAAGATTACACGGCAGCGACTCGCATCGGATACTTAGGTGACTAGCTTTCTTTGGTATAAATCCTGCGAGTGCACCGGGGCCGTGACCTGGCAAGACTATAGAAAAGGAGAACACTATGAAGAAATTTGAGGGAGCCATCACCGCACTCGTTACACCGATGCTGCACGGCCAAATCGATGAACAAGGCTTGGTCGATATGATCGAGTTTCAGATCGCCGGCGGTATTCATGGCATTGTGCCCTGCGGGACCACCGGCGAATCGGCCACGCTGAGTTTTGCTGAGCATAAGCGGGTGATCGAGTTGACTGTCAAGACCGTGGGCGGCAGGGTACCGGTGATTGCCGGGACCGGTGCCAATAGCACCCTGGAAGCCATCGAGTTGACCGAGTCGGCCAAAGACAGCGGCGCCGATGCGGTACTGTCGGTGGTACCCTATTACAACAAGCCCAGTCAGGAAGGATTGTATCAGCATTTCAAGGCCATTCTGGAGGCCGTCGATATTCCGATGGTGCTCTACAATGTCCCCGGCCGGACCGTGACCAACATGCTGCCCTCAACGGTGGCGCGGCTGGCCGTGCTGCCGGGCGTCATCGGCATCAAGGAGGCCAGCGGTAGCCTCAACCAGATCAGCGAACTGATCCAGTTGTGCCCCCGCGATTTCATCGTGCTGTCCGGCGACGACTTCACCGCCATGCCTTCGGTTCTGGTGGGCGGCAAAGGGGTGATTTCGGTGGTCTCCAATCTGGAGCCGGCTAAAATGGTGGCGATGATCGAGGCGGCCATGAAGCATGATATACCCCGAGCCAACGAACTTCATTATCAGTTGTTTTCCCTTATGGGCGCCATGTTTTGTTACCCCAGTCCGGCGCCGGCCAAGAAGGGGCTGGAATTGATGGGCAGGATCGCTTCGGCTGAGGTGCGCCTGCCTATGACCCAGATGGACGAGTCCAGTCTGGCGCAACTGAAAAAATCGATGGCGGCTACTGGATTGCTGTAAAAAGACCGTCAAGAGTATAAAGAGGAAGTAAATATGACCAGAGTTATTGTCGCCGGCGCGGCCGGACGAATGGGGCAGCGGATTATTCACATGGTGCAGGCCCATCCGGAGCTCGAGTTGAGCGGTGCCTTCGAGCGCCCGGGTAGCCCCGTCATCGGCAAGGATGCAGGGGCGATCAGTGGTTTGGGCGAAACCGGGGTGCTTATCACCGCCGGTCTGGAATCGGTGATCGATCGGGCCGATGTCCTGATCGATTTCACCTTTCACGAGGCCACGGTGACCTTTGCCCGGCAAGCCGCGGCCCAGGGTGTTGCCATGGTGATCGGTACCACCGGCCTCAACGCCGTTGAGCTTGCCACCCTTAAAGAATTGGCCGAGGCCCATTTCCCCTGTGTGCAGTCGCCGAATATGGCGGTCGGCGTGAATGTCCTTTTTAAACTGGTGGAGAAAACTGCAGCGATTTTGGGCGATGCCTATGACGTCGAAATCGTCGAGGCCCATCATCGGATGAAGAAAGACGCCCCCTCGGGTACGGCCCTGAAGTTGGGGCAGATGGCGGCGGCCGCCCTGGGGCGCGACCTGGCCACGGTCGGGGTGATGGAACGCAACGGCATTATCGGCGAACGCACGGACAAGGAAATCGGCATCCAGACCATCCGCGGCGGCGATATCGTCGGCGAGCATACCGTCTATTTTGCGGGTGCGGGCGAGCGGCTGGAGATTGTCCATCGGGCCACCAGCCGGGACAATTTCGCCCGGGGGGCCGCCCTGGCCGCTGCCTGGGTCATCGGTCAACCCAAGGGCATGCATACCATGTTCGATGTCCTCGGGCTTACTGACTTCTAAGGCCGGCCCTGCGAAGGTTCCAGGGGAATCTCTGCATCCGGCCCACGAGGTCTGTATCGGTTTTGGCTCCAACTTGGGCGAGAGTCTCAAGATTCTGCAGGTTGCCTGGGCGCAGTTGCTGGAGCATCCGGACATTCATCCCGTCGCGCTCTCTTCGCCCTATCGTAGCGAGCCGGTCGGCATGGACCGAAGCCGCTGGTTTATCAATGCCGCGGCGCTTGTCCGGACAACACTGACACCTCCTGTCCTGCTGGAGGTGCTGCAATCGATCGAGACTCGCCAGGGCCGGGTTCGCCCGGCGCAGGGGATCGGCTACCAGGATCGGGCCCTGGATCTCGATCTGCTGCTGTATGATGATTTTATATATTATTCTGATGGGTTGATTGTCCCGCATCCACGGCTGCACCAGCGCCTTTTTGTCCTGGAGCCGCTTGCCGAAATCGCCGGTGACTGGGTGCACCCTGTGCGGGGACAACGGGTGGGCGATTTGCTTGCAAATCTGGATGAAATTTATAAAAATCAAAAGGTTGAGCGGTTTTCCTGGCCAGATTAGGGCGATGGCGGTTTGCTTGCCGACCTTTTGAAAAAAGTCATCTGTCCAGACAAATCAATTAGACAAATGAATTCACCCGTATATAATAAACCATGTTGAGAAGAGCAGGGATACCAATGATCGGAGCGGATTTCCAAGGCATATGACACCGTTTCGTCTGTTGATCCTCGCGGTGCTTTTCTACATCGGCTGGCGACTTATTCGCAAGAGCTTCGCGAAAAAACCGCCGGACACCATCCGGCAGGTCGAGGTCCCGGAACCCGAGGACGTGTTGGTCGAGGATCCGGTTTGTCATGTTCTGCTTCCGAAACACCAGGCTCTGCGGCTGCGCAGGGATGGTATTACCTATTATTTCTGCAGCGATACCTGCTGTGACCAATTTGCCGGACAACCGGAGCAAGGAGAAAAATGAAGTTTTTTATCGACACCGCAAATATTGATGAAATCAAAAAAGGACTGGCGCTGGGCATGGTTGACGGCGTCACCACCAACCCCTCTCTGGTAGCCAAAGAGCCGCGTCCTTTTACCGAAATTCTTAAAGACATCTGTGGTCTGGTCGAAGGCCCGGTCAGTGCCGAGGTTATCAGTCTGGAAGCCGACGGCATGGTGGCCGAGGCCCGGGAACTGGTGAAGATCGCCGATAATATCGTGATTAAAATCCCGATGATCGAAGAGGGGTTGAAGGCGGTGAAACGGTTGACCGCCGAAGGTATCAAGACCAATGTTACCCTGATTTTTTCAGCCTCCCAGGTGCTGCTGGCTGCCAAGGCCGGAGCGAGCTACGTCAGTCCCTTTGTTGGCCGTCTCGATGATATTTCGGTAAACGGTCTCGATCTGGTGGCCGATATAATGACTATACTGCGTAATTATGGGTTTGCCACCGAGGTCATTGTTGCTTCGGTCCGCAGTCCGATGCATGTGGTCGAATCGGCCTTGCTCGGCGCGGATATCGCCACCATACCGTACAAGGTGATTGCCCAGCTGGCCAAGCATCCGCTCACCGATATCGGGATGCAGCAGTTTCTCGCCGACTGGGAAAAACGGAAAAAATAACCCAAGGTATCCTATGGAATCCCGCCTCCTTCTGACAGTCTTTCTCCTTCTGGCGATATCACTGCCGGTTTCGGCAGGTGCGGCAATGTATGCCTATGTGGATGCCCGGGGCATCTGCCATTATACCAATGTGCCGGGCGACGGGCGGTACAAAATGAGCGAGCGTCCGCCCCGGCGGGTGGGGTCCCCAGAAGACCAACTGATCAGAACCATTACCCGACGTTCGCAGGGCAGCCAGGGGTTCCGTGCCGAGTTGGAACAAGGAACCCTGTTCCGGACGGCCCCCCAAACCCTGAATAGGTACATTCAGATGGCGGCGACGCATCATCAGGTGGATCCGCTCCTGATCAAGGCGGTCATTCAAGCGGAATCCAATTTCGATCCCAATGCGATCTCCCCCAAGGGGGCGCAGGGGCTGATGCAGTTGATGCCGGGCACCGCCAAGTATCTTTTGGTCAGTAATCCCATGGATCCGCTGCAGAATATCAACGGCGGCACCAAGTATCTGCGATACTTACTTGACAACTATAAAGGGAATGTGGAATTAAGCTTGGCGGCGTACAATGCGGGTCCCGGGAATGTGACCCCAACAGGCATGATTCCCAACTTTCCCGAAACCCAGAACTACGTTGCCAAGGTCTTGCAGACATACCGTTCCTACCGCAGCGATCGCTTTTATAGTAACAACGCAGTCGGGGCCGTCTCAAATCCCAGCATCAATGTTCGACAAATGGTGACCGTCAATTGAAACGCAGTGCCAAGATTGTTAATCTGCCTAATCTGATCACAGGCAGCCGGTTCATCCTCTCCGGCTGCCTGATGTTGCTTTTGCTCCAGGAGCAAACCACCGAAAAGGCAATGATTTCCTGGCTGGTGTTTTCGATCGCCGCCGGGTCCGACTGGATCGACGGCTATTTCGCCCGGCGTTATGAAAGCATTACCGCCCTGGGAAAATTGATGGACCCGCTGGCCGACAAGGTGCTGGTGACCACCGCGCTGATCATGCTCATCCCCACCGGCAAGCTGCCTGCCTGGGTCGCCCTGGTCATCATCTGCCGGGAGATCGTGATCACCGGCCTGCGCGGCGTGGCCTCTTCGGCCGGCATCATGGTCGCCGCCAGCAACCAGGGTAAGTGGAAGTCTATCACCCAATATATCGGCCTGGGCACCCTGATCTTCCCCCTAGGCGTCCTGCCTATCCCCTATCTGCACCAGATCGGCCTGGCCATTGTCTATGTGGCCCTGATCCTCACCGTCTTGTCCGGGTTCGATTATTTCTACAAACTCCGCCGGATTTTTCTCGAAGATTTACCCTGAGATTTCTAGCCTCCCCCCTAATAATTGTTATTTTTTCCAGGTTATTCATTATTGGAACAACTCCGCGTTCTCCAATGTTGATCCTAACTGATCTTTAACAGAGAGAACGGGCGGGTTGGTGAGGGGCCAGTGGATAGCAAGAGTCGCGTCATTCCAAAGAAGGATGCGCTCAAATTCAGGCGCCCAGTAGTCAGTGGTCTTGTAAAGGAATTCGGCCGATTCGCTGAGCACCAAAAAACCGTGGGCAAGCCCTTCCGGTATCCACATCTGTTTTTTATTATCCGCACTGAGGATCTCGCCCACCCAGCGGCCGAAGGTTGGTGAACTTTTGCGAATGTCGACGGCTACGTCAAACACCTCACCCTGAACAACACGTATCAGCTTACCTTGCGGTTGTTGAATTTGGTAGTGCAGGCCGCGGAGCACATCCCGGTCGGAGCGTGAGTGGTTGTCCTGAACGAAATAAACGTTTCGGCCGACGACGGTTTCAAATTGTTTCTGATTGAAGCTTTCAAAGAAGAAGCCTCGAGTGTCTGCAAATACTTTGGGCTCAATCAACAAAACGTCAGCAATGGCAAGCGGTGTGGCTTTCATTAGAAGGCTCTTGTCTTTAGTATGCGCAGCAGATATTGGCCGTATCCGCTTTTGATTAAAGGTTGCGCCAGTTTTTCCAATTGGGTGGCATCGATCCACCCTTGCCGGTAGGCGATTTCTTCTGGACAGGCGACCTTGAGCCCCTGACGGCGTTCAAGGGTGGCGATGAACTGGCCAGCCTCAAGCAGGGATTCGTGGGTACCGGTGTCGAGCCAGGCATAGCCGCGGCCCATGATCTCAACATTGAGCCGACCCTGCTGCAAGTAAAGGCTGTTGAGATCGGTGATTTCAAGCTCTCCTCGTCGGGAGGGCTTGAGGCTCCTTACCATGTCAACTACCTGACTATCGTAAAAATAGAGACCGGTGACCGCATAGCTCGATTTGGGTTCTTGGGGCTTCTCTTCGAGCGAGACCACCTTGCCATTGGCATCGAACTCAGCCACGCCATAGCGTTCGGGATCCTGCACATGGTAGGCGAAAATGGTGGCCCCATCGTTTCGGGTCATGGCACTGCCCAGCAATTGGAAAAAATCATGACCATAGAAGATATTATCCCCTAATACTAACGCTGAGGGATGACCGTCAATAAATTCGCGACCGATAATGAAGGCCTGTGCCAAACCGTCCGGTGAGGGTTGCACCGCATAAGACAGGTTAAGGCCCCATTGGCTGCCATCTCCCAAGAGCGACTCGAAACGGGGTGTGTCCTCTGGTGTGGATATCAGCAGGATGTCGTAAATAGAGGCAAGCATCAGGGTGGAGAGCGGATAATACACCATTGGCTTGTCATAGATTGGGAGCAGTTGCTTGGAGATAGCCTGCGTAACCGGATAGAGCCGGGTCCCCGATCCTCCGGCAAGGATGATCCCTTTGCGTGTGATCATGATGTCAGAATCTCCTGAAGAATATGGTGGACACCGGACTGCCAGTTGGGCAATTCGAGGTTGAACGTTTTGCGGAACAAGGTGGTATCCAATTGTGAATTGGACGGCCTCCTCGCCGGTAGAGGATAGGCTTCGGTTGCGATCGGCCGGATATTCTCGAGCGTCGTTTTCAGAGGTTTGCCAGCTAGAAGGACTTGTTCAATAATAAAACACGCTAAATCGTACCAGGTGGTCACACCGCCTGCAGTCAGGTGATAGAGGCCATAGGGGAAATCAGCCAAGCTATCGCGCCGCACACGGCCAACCAATTGCGCGGTGACGTCCGCCAGCAAAGCGGCTGAGGTCGGTGCTCCGTACTGATCGGCAACGATGGTGAGGCTGTCGCGTTCTCCTGCCAAACGCAACATGGTCTTGACAAAGTTATTGCCGTGCGCTCCGACCACCCAGCTGGTGCGCAGGATCAGGTGCCGAGCGCAACTCTGCTGGATTGCAATGTCTCCATCTCTTTTGGTTTTGCCATAGACGCTCAATGGATTGGTGGCGTCGCCTTCCCGGTACGCAGTCTGGCTGTCACCATCGAATACATAGTCGGTTGAATAGTGAATCACCCAGGCGCCGAGGCGGTCCGCCTCTTCGCCCAGAATGCCGGGCGCGGTTGCGTTGATAGCTGCAGCCAGGCTCGGTTCATTTTCAGCACGGTCAACTGCGGTGTAGGCAGCAGGGTTTATAATTAGATCTGGCTTTATGGATCGCACCAGTTGCCGGAGGTTATCGGTATCGCCAAGGTCACATTCCGCCCGATCAATAGCAATAACCTGACCGATCGCTGCTAGCGAGCGCTGTAACTCGAAACCGAGTTGGCCGGCTTTACCAGTAAGAAGAATTTTCATATACGAGCACCGTAATTACGATCTACCCACCGGCGATATTCTCCGCTGGTAACATGGGCAACCCATTTCTGATTGGTAAGATTCCATTCTACGGTCTTGCGGATACCGGTCGCGAAATTTTCAGCCGGCCTCCAACTCAATTCACGCTCAATCTTTCGTGCATCGATGGCATAACGGCGGTCGTGGCCGGGACGGTCCGCTACATAGGTGATCAGGCGGGCATAGCTGCCAATCGGATCAGGTTTGAGTTCGTCTAGCAGTTTGATGATGGCATTGACGATGTCGATGTTGGGCATCTCGTTCCAGCCACCGACATTGTAGATCTCTCCCTCTTTACCCACTTCCAAAATGCGACGGATAGCGCTGCAATGGTCCGTAACATAAAGCCAGTCGCGAATCTGCTGACCGTCGCCGTAGATGGGTAATAGTTTGCCAGCCAAAGCGTTGGTGATAACTAGAGGAATGAGTTTTTCGGGGAAGTGGTATGGTCCGTAGTTGTTGGAACAATTGCTAATGGTGATGGGCAGACCATAGGTATGGTGCCAAGCTCGTACCAGGTGGTCACTTGCCGCCTTGCTCGCCGAATAGGGGCTGTTGGGCTGATAGGGACTGGTTTCGGTGAAGGGTGGGGCGCCCGGCGAGAGTGAACCGTAGACCTCATCCGTGCTGACATGATGGAAACGAAACTGCTTTAAGTCTGCGCCTTGTAGCGTGTTCCAATACGAACGAGCAGCTTCCAGCAGGGTGAAGGTGCCATCGATATTGGTGCGCATGAATGCACCCGGACCATGAATACTGCGGTCGACATGGCTCTCCGCTGCGAAATGGACGATGGCACTGGGGCGGTGTGTGGCCAGCAGGTGATCGACTAAAGCCCGATCACAGATGTCACCTTGGACGAAAACATGGCGCGGGTCATCCGCGAGAGTGGCGAGATTTCTTAAATTACCAGCGTAGGTAAGCTTGTCGAGATTAATAATAGCTTCGTAAGACTGGGCGAGCCAATCAAGTACAAAATTACTGCCGATAAAACCGGCACCTCCGGTAACGAGTAGGGCCATCGCCTATACCTTCTATGTATTAAGACCGAATGTTATGGGAATTGAAAAGCGTTTTTCATCTTGATTTCGGCATTGTCAACGGACAATTAATGATGTGATCATCGTCCTGGCGAAACCTATCCATAAAGGTGAGCCATAAAATTCGCAGATCAAGTCATCCTGATTGAATAAGGCTTGGATGCGGGGGCCGACAAAGCTCATGTCGCCAACCAGGGTGCTGCCAATCTGCGACAGATGGAGATCCGGGGATTGCAGCAGATGTGTCGCGAGTGCTGGCGGCCCAGCAGGCATGTTGCGAAATCTGGGCATTCTGAAAATCATGTTGTGCCTAACTGCTCGATCCGACAAGTACAAAACCGGACCGGATGAGGTCAAAAACACCAACAAAGCTACGACTAGTAGGGGGCAGCGCACACAGGTCCAAGGCCAGTAGGGTTAATGCGAGATCGAATAAACGTTTCATTGTTCGAACATCTCCCACACCCATCTTCCCAAGAAACCTCCGCTCGCCACCCCAGTTCCCGCTCAATTCGGGCCGGGGAATACCAGGCGACCCAGTGTTTCAATGTCGAATGGTAGACGGAGGTTAAGGATTGCTTTTCCAGCCTATCTCAGCAACGGGCCGTAAGACACAGCGCAGATACCGGAACTGCTCAACGGTACGCGGGTATGCCGAGAGCCTTGCACGTCGTGTCGTGCAACTAACGCCCAGGGCGATTTCGGACCGGCCAAAATGTACGTCCGGCCCCGTGACCGATCATCATCGGCAACCTGGCCCATGGCGACTACCACATCATTGACATGCACGAGAGAGCTGTGATTGCCCGTTTCCGGCAGGGGAGGAAAACAACACTTTCGCACCCTCCGTTCTAAATTGCCCCGCCCTTACGCGCCATAAACCACCACTAGACGCAGTTCGTTTTTTTTCCATTTCAAGATTATTTTCCATTCCTTGCTGTCGTCGCGTCACTAGCCAGCGGCAAACCCCATGACTTCAGCAATTACTTCGATAGTTTTTCTTATCTCCCTCTCGGTCAACCCTGGATGTACCAAAAACATCAAGCTAGTCTCCCCTAATTCTCTGGCAACAGGCAGCCTTTTCTCAGGCCGCCATCCAGTACCGTCAAAAGCTTTTTCCAGATACACTTCCGAGCATGACCCTGAATAGCAGGGGACGCCGCGGACAATAATTTCATGCAGGATTCGGTCACGATCCCAGCCCGGTTTCAGGACCGATGGCTCGACAAACACATAACATTTATAGGCCGCATGTTCGATCCCTTGCGGAATCACCGGCACCCGTAAGCCCCGTATATTTCGACAGGCTGTCCAGATCGTTTCGACATTGCCAGCTCGCTGCGCATGCCAAACAGCCATCCGTTGCAATTGGATGCGGCCGATGGCCGCCTGCACCTCTATCATTCGCCAGTTGGTACCGAAATTCTCGTGCAGCCAGCGAAAACCCGGCGGATGTTGACGCTCGTAAACGGCCTCCCAGCTCTTGCCGTGGTCCTTGAATGACCACATCTTGGCCCACAATTCCCGATCATTAGAAGTGACCATGCCACCTTCACCACCTGTGGACATGATTTTGTCCTGACAGAACGACCAAGCACTTATATGACCGATGGAACCCACCGAACGTCCCTTGTAGCGAGCCCCGTGGGCCTGGGCGCAATCCTCAATCACAAACAGTCCGTACTCTCCGGCCAGAGCCATGATCGGGTCCATATCACACGGCCAACCAGCCAAATGCACGCAGATCACCGCCCGGGTACGCGGGCTCAGCACGGAACGGATAGTATCGGCCGTGATATTCTGCGAGTCACGATTCACTTCAGCAAACACTGGCACCGCACCGGCATTGACGATACATGAGGCCGAGGCAAAAAAGGTGCGCGGTGTCACTATGACCTCGTCCCCATCTCCGACACCCAGTGCCTGCAGCGCCACATCCAGGGCCACTGTACCGTTAGCCAGGGCCACCGCGTATAAGGTTCCTGCCCAGGTGGCGAATTCCTTTTCGAACAGGCGACATTCCTGTCCGGTCCAATAATTGACCTTGTTGGAAAGAAGCACCGCACGAACGACATCCGCCTCCTCAATCGTAAAATTGGGCCAGCTGGTGAAAGGGGTATTCAGCATAATTCAATTTTTACGCAAAAGTTTTGCCGGGTTACCGACCACTGTTGCCCCCGGAGGGACATCCTTTGTTACCACCGCCCCCATTCCTACAACTGCTCCACGTCCGATCGTTAACGGTCGATCTGGCCGGCCCTGTTTAAGCACTGCACCGGTGCCAATGTAGACATGATCTTCAATGACGATATTACCGTTGCATTTCACCCCGGGGGCAAAGGTGACATAATCGCCAATCAAGCAATCATGTTCGACATAGCTGTAAATATTTGCATGAAATTGGCGTCCGATGCGGATATTGACAGTGAGCGTCACAAAAGGGCAAAGGATAGCGCCATCCCCCAACTCTACATGGTCCATCACCACCACATTGGCGGCTCTCACCCCCCATGTTTTTATACCATCGGCGGAACAGCGCATGGCGAGTTGTTCACGGATGCTACTGTTGGCTATTGCCAGCACGGTATAGTGTTCGCTCGCCTTAATGTTCAAAAAATTGTCGTAGCTCAGCACACGGTGATTATTTATCATTGGTGTTTTGATGGTGTCGTCAATAAAAACAAGGCGTTCAGGTGGAATACCCTGGTGGCGCAATTGTTCGCGAGCCAACGGCATTACCCCCCGACCGCAACCACTCGCGCCATAGATCGCAAACAGGGGGGGGATCATTGTTTATCCTTGGTTAAAGAGCCAGTAAAATGTGACATAGTGGCCTCTCCCGGTGCGCTGATTCCGTCACGATTGAACACCTTTTGAAGCGTTAGGGAAATAATTTTCACATCCAGCCACAGCGACCAGTTATCGACGTACCACACATCCAGCTTGAATTTTTCTTCCCAGGATAAGCTGTTTCGTCCATTCACCTGTGCCCAGCCGGTAATACCTGGACGAATTTCGTGTCGGCGTGCCTGCTCTGGAGTGTACAATGGTAGATATTCCATCAACAGTGGCCGTGGGCCAACGAGACTCATGTCGCCCTTTAACACATTCCATAATTCTGGTAATTCGTCCAGACTGGAACTGCGCAGTAAGCTGCCGAAGCGGGTCATGCGCTTCTCGTCTGGCAACTTCACACCGTTTGTATCGCAGGCCGACAGCATGGTACGGAACTTGTAAATGTAGAACGACTTTGCATTGAGACCGGGCCTCTGTTGGCGAAATAACACCGGGGCACCCAGATTCACCCGCACCAGGACTGCAACCACAACCATCAACGGCCAAGCCAGCAGGATCGCCACCAGGGCGGCGATAAGGTCAAATGCTCGCTTCATATTCTTGCCTGATAGAACTCCAGCCAGGCCGCAGACAGTCTGTCACTTGAATAATCACTGATCGCGCGTTCACGCGCTTGCCTGCCGAGTTTCAATCTCCCCTCACTGTCATCGACCATATGCCGCATGGCTTTCCGCAACCCCGCCACATCCCGCGTCTCGAACAGCGACCCGCTGACATGCTCCTGTACAGCGTCCGCCACGCCGTAGATCCGCGATCCAATGGCTGGGATCCCCACTGCGGCCGCTTCGATCACGACATTACCAAAGCCCTCCCGGTAACTGGGCAAACACAGCACATCTGCGGCCGCCATGTATTCTTCTGGCTTCTCTGCATAACCAACGAAATGCACTCTCTTCCCGCATCTCTCGCACAGGCGCGTCAGTTGCGGCCCGAGTTCATCCTCATCGGGCCCCACGAACAGCAGATGCGCACGCTCATCATCCATGCCGGAAAAAGCGGCTGCTAGGTCAAGCACACCCTTGTCGCGATTCAAACGCCCCAAAAAAAGGAATGTCGTTTCATCTTCGGCGATTTTCAATTCTGCGCGTATCTGCTTCCTTGCTTCTGCGTCAGGACAAAATCTATTCGTATCTACACCCGATATGGAACCCTGAGCCAGCACACCGGATTTTGAATCTCTCAGCACCCCTTCATCAAGCAAGAATTGCCTTTGCGAATTACTGTCTACCAAAGCAAAAGTGGTGAGTAGTGCGATCAGTTTATCCATGCTCTTCAAGATCAGCCTGGCAAGGCCTGTGCGCGTCACCCATACCTGGCCGGTAAAAGTGTGGATGCGAATCTCAACACCGGTCAGGCATGACGCCAGCATCGCCAGCAATCCAGCTTTGGGTGTAATGGAATGTACCAGTTTGAATCGGTATCGACGGAACAGTACTATGATTTGCCACAAGGCCAGCAGGTCCCGCCACGGGGCGATCTTTCGTTCGATGGATACCGGCAGTATTGTGACCAATCCTTCCAAACCGGACAAGGAATCTCCGGGATTCAGATTCAGCACCACGTACACATCATAATGCTCGCATAGGCGTTTGATCGGTTGCCGCAAGAATGCGTTCACCGTCATGGCGCTGGAAACTACCAGGCATACCTTCTTTTTCAACTGCTCACCCTGATCTTGGAAAAAACATCATAAGACAACGAGTTGAAGTACCCCAAGAGCAAAACCACGTATGCAAACATCGCCACAAAAATACTCGGCATACTTTCAAAATGCACGCACATCAACAGGGTAAGGTACAAAAGCCAATTGAGCAGCATCACAACCGCATCCAGCCCGGTGATATGGAAATGCCTGACAAGAACCAGAACCAGCAGAACAGTGGATACCACCATGGAAATGGTCATGCCGAGCGCTATGCCCGCTACGCCCATGTGCTTCATTAAAATCAGGCTGGCTGCAACATTTACCAGCAAACCGACAATGGCTACCGCGCTGATGGCAAAAACGTGCTTGGTCGCCGTCGCAAATTTCAATAGCAGCGAATTGCATATGAAGAACGGCAGTTGCACTACGGAATACTGCATCACCCTGGTCACCTCTGCTGTCGCATCATTGCCAAAAACACCGCCCTCGAATATCAGGCGGACAATCGGCTCCGACCATATATATATCAAAGCACTGATTGGCACCGAAATAAATGTAGCAAACAGCAAAAAAAACGACAATTCGTGGCGGGCTGAAACCAGACGGTTTTTGCTCACCAATGTGGAGAAATAGGGCAGCATGACTGTCCCCACAGCGGTACCCACAAGTCCGGTGACAAACAACACGACTTTATTACCCAGATTGAAGGCGGAAACGGCTCCTCCGGGTAATGACATGGCAAGCATCGTCGACACTGGCGCGGCGATACTCATAAAGAATGCCGACGCCACCAGCGGCAGATACTGCACCAGTAACAGGCCGCTTCCAGGCTGATTGCTCCGCTTGAACGGGAATGACCCCAGTTTTGACCACAGCGACTCATCTTGCCGCCTGAGATAATACTGAACAACAAACAGGTTCAACAGCTGGCCCACCACCATGCCGTACATGACCGCTTTGACGCCATAGCTTGCGCCGAACAGCGCCAGTGCCAATATGGCCACAACTGGCACAACAAGCTGTGCCACACTGGTCAGGACAACCCGCCCGTTGGCACTCAACGCTGCATTGCCCAGGATCACCATCCCGCTAAATAGCAGGATGGGCAAGGCGATGTCCATCAACCAGTCAAGCTGTCCCATATCCGGGGTTGCACCCTTAAAGTACAGAAGCGGAAGCAAGGTTGGTCCGATCAAGTAAAGCAGCAGGCATATCAGCAGCAAAGCTGCGGTTACCCAGGCGGCTGTATTTTCCAATAATGATTTGGCAGCCTGCAGCGAAACGCTCTCCTTGATTTCCAGATATGCCGGAATAAAGGCGGCCCCCAAAGGCATGCACAACACCGTGACAATGAACATCGGGATCATTAGGGCGATAAAGAAATTATCCAGTTCGCCCCCCAAACCAAAGGAATGCGCCATCATGATGTCACGTATAAAAAATCCTACGAAACACAGCAAAGTCAGCAGCATAACGAAAAGACCGCTGCCGAGCACTTCTTTGCGTGGCGGCTTGTCCCCTGTTGTTGCCTCATTTGGACTCTTCGAATGAGTTGTCGACTTCATCCACGCCAGCAGTCGCTGCATGCGGCCGGTTCGATCCAGCCAGGTGAGCCACCCCAACACCCCCAACGTGATCATCACAAACTGGTAGGGATAGCGCAAACGATACAGCGTACCCAGGTTCGCCGTTGTGAACCCGTACGACAACAGGAAGAAAACAGTAAAATATATAGCTGCCAACACAGCAGGCTTGCGGTTGTAAATCAATAACAGCAGCACGCCCGGCAGGCAGAGATAGCTGATGAACGTCTCTGCAACAGACACCAAACGCGTCATGCTGATATTTGAAAGCCAATTCGTTGGGAATGGCGCAAATATGGATATCTGCAATGCGCGAGGGAGAAAAAACACAACTTGCTCAATATTCTGCGGTGCGACATCCTGATCGATCATGGACTTCGCGTTTTCTCGTATTCCATAATCGATAAAGGCGGCCCGTGTTTTCGCAGCAAGCTCAATGTAACCTTCTATGCTGTTTGGCAACCAGGAGGACTCTTCCCACTTCCAATGGTCATTGCCCTGCCAATTCTTATAAGTATTACCATCCTGAACGACACTCTCCTGAACGACACTCGTGCCATTTATTGAGACGGTACTCAATTCCTTTGGAAAGATGGCCCTCATCCCACCCAGCAAGGTGATCACCGCCACCAGCAGGAACAAAATCGGCATTAGTTCTTGTCTGAGTTGGCGACGTAATACTGCCCAGCCCACGACCATCAACCACATGAATATTGTGACTACCAGCAGCAGCTTTAGATTGTATGGACGCACCATCCCCACCAGTACGACACCGGCCAAATGCGCCAAAAGCAGCATCAGCCAACCTCGCATATCGGGGCTTCCCCGGAAAGCCTTTACCCAGGTCAGCAATATCAGCAAGGTTCCTGCGATCGCGTAACCATCCTTATGAAGTTGCCCGTACCAGTTTAATGCGGAAGGAAAAATGATGAACAAGCCGCTGGCGATGATGCCCGCGTAGGTACCGATGGACTCTTTGCCGGACAATTCTCGCGCAAGTAAAAAAATCAGCACCCCGCCCAGGGCGTGTATTGCCGCATTGACCGGAATGATCAGCGTGGGGTCATGGCCGAAAACAGCATACAGCGCACCCAGTATTGCCACGTTACCGGCCTCCCCGTTTGCAGGATAAAGCTGCCAGCTTCCCCATCCGTACAGGCGTATCTGCTCTGCGAGTTTCACCGCCACCGAATCAAAAAAAATTGAATCACCGGTGATCAAACCCCCGCCGGCATGCAATGAAGGTATCAGAGGTAACAGTACTTTCTGGAATACCAAAGCTGCGCAAATCGCGTAACAAAAAAATACCACCCAAATGATGAGGGCCATCGGCATCGAACGATGCATATTCTTGTTTTCAAGCATTTTGTGGAACGGCATCACTTCTCTTCAACAATTTTGAATGATTATTGCTGCAAATTAAAACCGGTCGGGATCATCAGGGCGATAAAGGAATTGTTCAGATCTCCTCCCAAACCAATGAAATGCGCCATCACAATGTTGCGTATAAAAAGACTCTCGAAACACAGCAAAGTCAGCGCCACGACGATAAGATCGCTGCCGAGCAGCTCCTTGCGTGGCGGTTCTCTGTGGACACTTTAGTTCGAGACTTCAAATAGGTGGCAGAGTTCATTCGCGCCAGCAGTCGCTGCATGCGACCGGTTCGATCCAGCCAGGTGAGCCAGCCCAAAACGCCAAGCATCAGAATCACGAACACGTACGCGTAGCGCAGGCGGTACAATGTACCCAGATTTGCGATAGTAAATCCTTCAACCAATAGAAAAAAAACTGCGAAGTATATGCACAGCCACACAGCTCTGCTGCGGTTGTAAAGCAGCAAAAGCAATACCCCCGGCAAGAACAGGTAATATATACACATCTCTGCAGCGGCCACCAAGCGCATCATGCTCATGTTTGTCAACCACGTCGTTGGAAATGGCGCGAACATCGAAACCTGTAGCGCGCGTGGTAAAGACGCCAACACCTCTTCCACGTTTTGCGGCGCGATATCCTGATCAATCATGGATTTCGCGTTTACATTTAATCCAGCATAAATCAAACCCGCCCGTGTTCTCGCAGCAAGTTCGATATAACCCTCGATGCTATCCGGCAACCAAGAGGAGTCTTCCCACTGCCAATGTATGTTGCCTTGCCAATTCAAATATGAATCACCATTCTGAGCGGCACCCGTGGAGCTTAAGGAGATAACACTCATCCCGCCCAACAGGGTGAACGCCGCCGCCAACAGGAACACAATCAGTTTCAGTTCTTGTCGGAGTTGGCGATGTAACACCGCCCAGCCCACGACCATCAACCACGCCAATAGCGTTGCAACCAGTAGCAGCTTTAAATAGTATGGACGCATTATCCCTACCAGTACTACACCAGCAACATAAGCCAAAAACAGCATCAGCCAACCACGCATATCGGTGTTTCCACGCAAAGCCTTTACCCAAGTCAGCAATATCAGCAAGGTTCCTGCGATCACGTAACCATCCTTATGAAGTTGCCCGTACCAGTTTAATGCGGAAGGAAACATGACAAACAGGCTGCCCGCTATGAGGCCAGCATAGATGCCGATGGACTCTTTGCAGGACAACTCGCGCGCGAGTAGAAAGACCAGCACACCTCCCAGTGCATGTATCGCCGCATTGACCGGGATGATGAGCGTTGGGTCATGGCCGAAAACAGCATACAACGCACCCAGTATCCCCACGTTACCTGCCGCAGCAGCTGTGGGGTAAAGTTGCCAACTACTCCAACCTTGCAGATGAATCTGCTCCGCCAATTTTGATGCCACTGAATCAAAATAGACGGCGTCGTTATTCATCAACCCGCCCCCTGCATGCAAAGAAGGCATCAGCGGGAGCAATAATTTTTGGAATACCAGTGCCGCGCAAATTGCGTAGCAAAAAAACACTACCCAAATTATGACCGTAAGCGGTATCGCGCGTCGGCCTCTCTCTTTATGTTGTATTTTTTGTATGGACAATATTGCCTCACTATAAATTTACTGGAGAATGGCATGCAACCTGGCCGTAAGGTAACCCATTGCTTCCCTATATACCCATCAAGAAAGACACACCTCAACTGGTTAGCGCATTGATGCGCAAAGCAGACAACAGTCGAAAAACGTGCAATCCGGACATCCAGCAATACTTGAGATTGAATAGCTTGGAAGTGCTCAAATTGCGCGTGGGAAATGTATTTCATGGCTCTCATTATTTTTTCTTTTGCTTCCATGAAGCTATCAAATCCAGCAAGCCCTCTTCCATCGTCACTCGGTAGCAATAGTCCAGTTCACGCTCGATTTTTTCAGTTGAATATACTGCTCTGCTCGTCAGTACATTAACCCTGGCCTCAGTTAGCGGGATACCAGGAAGCTTTCCAATCCACTTGGCCACCAAGCGAACGGGTACATCAGGCAACCTAATGCCTGGCGCATCTTTATTCAATGCCCTGACAATAATGGAAACAAATTTTTCGAACGTGCAATGATCGGAAAGATTATATGTGCCGCCTTTCGCAGAGTGCATAGTCCCGCAGCAAATCATTCCTTCAACGACATTACTAACATGAATATAATTTGCCGATGCGCCGGGCTTGCCAATATAAATAAATAACCCTCGATCTATCATCGTTATCATGTCGAATAGCGACTGATTGGTCATGCCGGAACCAAACACGTTTGATGGACGTAATATGGAATAACTGAAGCCACCCTTGTTTGCTGCTTCAATAACAATTTTGTCGGATGCCGCTTTGGTGATTTCGTATTCCCCAACCGGGTTCAACTCTGAATCTTCAGTGATCACGCCTCGCGACACAGGGCCGTATACACCCACACTGCTCAACTGCACCCAATGCGAAACATGCCGGGAGGCCGCTTCGGCCAACTTGCGCGTTGCCCCGACATGCAACGTCCTCATTGCACGAACATCCTTCAGCTGCCCGGCGCAGTGATAGAGCACATCGACTCCATCCAGCATAGCCGAGAGTTCATCGGCGTCTACCGTCAGTAGATCACACTCATGTATCTCCAGCAAAGAAGATTTTTCGGCCGCTTCCGAACAACGCGTCAGCAGCCGGACTGTGTCACCCCGCGCGAGAAGACGTGCGACCAGATTTTTTCCTATGAAACCTGTACCACCAGTAATCGCAACAATCATATCGGGAGCTTTCTGTTTGAAGGGGCCAGCTTAATATTTTGCGCCGAGAAAACGGCGCATTGGGCCATTACCCCATAAGGCAGAGGGCGCAGAAACAACTCCGTGCAGAATCAGTTTTATACCGGCAATTTTTTGTCCGGATTTAGAGGTTGCAATGCCAAGTTTTATTTCGGCAATAGCCATAGCGCGGCGGTTCAATCGGCGCGACCTGATGCTCAATTGAAGTGTATCTGCTGCCCGTTTGAATAACAGCAACGCTTCTGAAGCAACCAGAACCTGGTTTTTAGCAGATCGCGTCATGCTCGCCGTCAACACTCTTAATTGACACAGATGTTCTCCAATCATTGCGATCTTGCCGCGCCGCGCCAGCGCCAAGATTAGCCCAAAGTCTTGCGCCCAAACAATTTCTTCCGGGTACCCCCCAGCCTCCTGCGAAAACTGCTTCCTGAACATGGCAGAAGAATGTACAACTGGATTGGTCCATCCTAAGCAATCATATAATTCTTCTTGATTCTCAGGGGGTTCAAAATTGTCGAATACCTTACCCTGCTCATCAATGTATTGAGCCCAAGTCCCCACGAGTGCCACGTCAGTGTTTTGATCAAGAAATTTCACCTGTCGCATAAAGCGATCTGGCGAGGAAACATCATCGGCATCCAAAACGGCGAGATAGTTGCCATTTGCCCTCTCGAATGCATATCGAAGCGCAGGAGTTCGACCAATATTATTTTCTTGCGGAAATATCCGCACTCTGGAATCCGAGTAACTTTTAAGGATAGATAAGGATGCATCCGTAGACCCATTCTCAACGGCAATCAATTCCCAATCTCGAAAGGTCTGATCAAGGATGCTGTCAATGGCAGATTTTAGATAGGGGGCGGCGTTGTAAATTGTCATCAATACCGACACGCGCGGAAGCTTTTTACAATCCTCCTGTGAAGTCATATCGTTATCGGCCCCAAACTTCTTCGCAAATCAAAAGTGTGTCGTCAATTTCCTTATCCAAATTACCCTGAAGCATAAAACCAGTCTTTTTAAGTTTTTCAGAATTGAAGGTTAATGCATCGACTCTCTCGTCTATTCGTGGCGCAGGACGCTCCAGTGTCGGCAAATATCCCAGTGTCACGAGACAACGCAGAGCGATCTGTTGTGCCATATCCCATACCGATAGCGGGTTGTCTCCCCCCAAGTTAAAAAGTCCGTCACTGCATTGCTCGCGATTTAACTCCAGTAAATGCCTTACTGCTCTACCGACATCCTGTAGCGTGATGAAATCTCTTAGTTGCAAACCACTAGAGCGTAGCACCAGCTTTCTTTCCGAAACGGCTTGACGGCAAAGGTCGTTCACCAAAAGCGTCCAGCGATCTACTTCCGGATGGGTCGGCGCACCGAACCCGTTGGATAGCCGAACCACAATGCCAGTTATTTTCTTCTGGTCGTGAGCGGCCAAAACATAATCTTCTGCAGCATGATGCGTAATTGCATAGGGGTGTATCGGTCTAGGGATCTTCTGTTCATTGATATTGCCCACCAGCGGAGCAGCATAAACATGGGCAGTAGAAAAATAGATAAAGCGCTCTACGCCAGCGCTGATCGCTGCTTGCAACACATTGAATGTTCCCAGTGTATTGATCAATACAGCCTTACCTGGATCAGCCACACAGTCGTTTTCATTCATCGCCGCCAGATGGACGACCAAATCCACATCTGCCATGGCTGCTGGCAGCGACTGTTCATCTAGTAAATCCATAGATATGGTTTCGGCCTGCGGCAGCCAGGCCGGCGCGGGTTGCATCTTTCGACTTGCCAGACGGACTGTCCACAAGGGATTTTTTGCTAGCTCGACCGCAACCCTCCCGCCGAGATAGCCCAACCCCCCCGTAATTAGAACGCGCTTATTCATCAACGGTGCTTGATGTCCCAGTTGTAGGGAATGGACGGATCAAACGGATCGAGCCGATCAATTTCATCCGCACGGTGGGTGATGGTGGTGCAATTGGCTACAATCGCCATCTCCTGTCCTATCCCTTTAAAACCGTTCCACACCAAAGGCGGCACAGTCACCAGACAATAGTTATCCGGGCCCATGAAAATTTCTTGTAGCTCGCCACGCGTTGGGCTGTTGGCTCGATCATCATAAAGAACGAACTTGATATTGCCGTGCGGCACAGCGTAGTTCAGCACCATTTCCTTGTGAATATGCCAACCTTTGATCGCGCCAGGATGCACGCACGAAAAATATATTTCACCGAATCCGGCAAAACCTTCTGCATCATTTCGCAGCATATGCATGATCTTGCCGCGCTCATCCAGAATTTGTTTAAGGGGAGTGATCTTTACGCCTTCTATCATTTACGTCTCCATGTAATCCGATATTTGCCTGCTGGAGATTTCCAGCGCATTTTGTCCCAGATGCACACCGCGATACCAGGCAACGGTTTCGCCGATGGCGCGGGTCACATCCCACTTGGGTTGCCAATGCAATAACTGATGTGCCTTGTCGCAATTCAGATGCAACAGGTTCGCCTCATGCGCCGCATTGAGCTGTGGCGCAACTTCGACACGCCCGCTCCCCCAATCGGCAACTATCACCTCTGCCAAGTCTTTTACAGTACGTATCGATTGGGCATTCGGTCCGAAATTCCAGGCCCCAGCATAACGTTTCGGGTCACTCAGTAATTTAGCCGCAGTCAGTAAATAGCCCGACAAAGGTTCAAGCACATGTTGCCAGGGTCTGGTCGCATTCGGGTTTCGCAAAAAGATTACTTTTTCGCTTTGCAGCGCGCGGATTGCATCCGGCACGATGCGATCCGCAGCCCAGTCGCCGCCGCCGATAACATTGCCCGCACGCACCGATGCGGCTCCGAAATCGGGTCGTGCATGGAAAAACGAATCCCGATATGAAGAGAACACCAACTCGGCTGCTGCCTTGGAGGCGCTGTAGGGGTCATGACCGCCCAACTCATCGTTCTCGCGGTATCCCCATATCCATTCATTGTTGCGATAGCATTTGTCCGAGGTCACATAGACAAGCGCCTTGAGCGACACACACTGTCGAGCCGCTTCCAACATATTGACCGAACCTGCGACATTGGTATCAAAGGTAAGTTTGGGTTCAGTATATGAATAACGAACCAGCGGCTGGGCAGCCAAGTGAAACAGTATCTCCGGCTGGAATCTATCGAAAACTGCTTTGACCGCTGCAAAATCCCGGATGTCGCCCGTGACATGCAGAATAATATTGTCCAGCCCCAGCAGATTGAAGTGGTCTTCTTCCCGTTCCGGCGGCAGCGCATAACCATAAACCTGAGCGCCCAATTGGTGCAGCCACAGGCACAACCATGAGCCTTTGAATCCCGTGTCGCCCGTTACCAGAACACGTCGTCCACGGAATATTTCCAGCGAGCGCTTGTTCACCATTTGATCCATGGTGCCTCACCTTTTTCGACCAGTCCATTCAGATAAGAATAGTCACGATAGGTATCCATTGGTTGCCAGAAACCATCGTGCTCGTACATCATCATCTGCCCATCTGACACCAATTTTCGCATCGGCTCCTGTTCAAATACCAAGTCTTCACGTTCATCCAGATAATCAAAAATCTTTTTGCTGCATACAAAAAAGCCTCCCGATATGCGTCCACCCGTTGCCTGCGGCTTCTCGTTGAATTCCGTCACCCGACCTTCCGGCGAAATCATCAACTCGCCAAACCGTCCCGGTGGACGAACGCCGGTTACTGTCAGAACGCGGCCATGTGCTGTATGAAAATCAATCAGTTTCTCAATATCAATATCGCCTACACCGTCCCCATAGGTCAGCATGAAGTGCTTGTCTTCTCCTATATATTTTCGTATCTTGCGCACACGCGCTCCTGTCATCGCCTCTTGGCCGGTATCAGCCAGTGTCACACGCCAGTCTGCCTCTTCATGATCGGTGTGATACTCAACACCTTTTGTAGCACCCAATTGCAAAGAAAAATCACGAGTATGCGCTTCGTAATTCAGAAAGAAATCCTTGATGACCTGCCCTTTATAACCCAGACACAAGACGAACTCCTTATGTCCTGCACTGGCGTAATACTTCATGATGTGCCAAAGGATAGGCAAGTTGCCCACAGGAATCATCGGCTTGGGAAGATTTTCGTTTACATCACGGATGCGCGTGCCTTGTCCGCCGCACAGAATGACTGTCTTAAGAGGCTTGGTCATGTTTACCACCGTTCACCATGTTCATTTGTTCAATCAATTTCGAAGAAATTTCAGACATCAAGCCTCTTGATTCAGAACGCTTCGTACCCAACAGCAACGCATATCCTAAAGAGAGTATCCATCATCAACCAGCAAATTTTGCCCTGTTACGTACATCGATGCATCTGACAGCAAAAACAACAAGCTACCGCATACATCTATGGAATCAAGCATCCCCTTGCTGTTGCAGTGCGCATTGTACTTGCGGAGAAATGACTCAGGTTGACCATCCAGAATACCGCCCGGACTCAAACTATTCACCCGTATGCCATCCCCTTTAAAATACTGTGCAAAATAGCGGGTCAGCTGGTTAACTGCCGACTTGATAGCCGCATATTCCACCGGCATAGTCATAGGTGTGTTGTCATAGACCTCGAAGCGAGGCGTCATTGTTCCATAGATTGAAGACATGTTGATGATGTTGCCGCCGCCATGACCCCGAAAATGCAAGCCAAACTGTTGCGCAGTAAGAAAATATCCCCCCAGATGCAAACTTACGTTCTCGCAAAAACTCTCGTAGGTTACCTCTTCCAGTTTTTTCCCATATTCGCGATTGCGCGGATAGGCGTTATTTACAAGTGCATCAATACGCCCATGCCTTTGCTGGAGCGCATCGATAAGTGAGTTTATGGATGATTGGTTTGTTATATCCAAAGAGGCTGCTTCTGCGCGACCCGGATAGGTTAACGCAATCTCTTTTGCTACCCCTGCAGCGGCATCCAAATCAACATCGGCCACCACGACGATACCCTTTTGTTCGGCTACAGCAACACAAAATTGCCTCCCAAGAAATCCTGCTCCGCCCGTGACAACGACAACCTTATCAGCTAACGACATAACCACCTCACTATTAATCCATCCCATGCTTTGGTACGCAAATAGAATGGCTCAAGCACTCTTAATCCGGCTCAGCCGACCAATTATTTTCTCGATTGCCTTGAATACACCCAACATAAAACCAGGCAGGAAAAATGCCAGTGCCAAGGTGTCTAATTGAAGAATCCTGCCCAGGTGATACGGGAAATTCCGTAATCCTATCCATGGTTGGGCAAACAGATGCCCCCCCCACAAATACATTACACGCGTTCGAAACCGACAACGCTCTAGAAAACTCAAATCCAAAATTTTTATCTGGCCCAACAGCAATCGGAAGAACTCCTCGTAAGTTACCTTTCCTTTTGTAACACTGCGTATCGTAGTGGGATGTTGCCGAAATTTGTTCAATGGTTGCGCGACATAGGCAACATCATATCTTGCTGCTATCCGAAAAAACAAATCCCAATCGCTACACACACGATAGTCCGGTGATAATTCCCCGACAGCAGCAAAACAGTTTTTTCGAATCAGCGCCGCACTCAGATTGGGAATGACGCAGGAATGAAGCAGGAAACGGCTCATTTCCGATCCCAGTATCAAAGTATCGGTTGTGCATTTCTTACGAAATGCGCGCTCCCTTATAACAAAGTCGTCGCCCAACACATGGTTGTGCTCGTCCACGAGCTGGCTGCGGCAAAACGCAATCCCCGCTGTTGGATTGCCCTGCATTGCATTTACCAACCTCTCAACCATTCGAGGATCGCAATCATCGTCGCAATTGGCGAACAGGATAAATTCGCCCGCTGACAGTCCTATTCCCTGATTGCTTACCGCAACCCATCCGCCATTTTTTTCCCGGACAATCAGTTTTACTTTCGGATGTGATTCGTACCTGCGCAAAACCTCAAGGCTGTTATCCGGTGAACAATCCTCGATCACCAGAATTTCAATATCCTGGTAAGTCTGTCCGATCAGGCTTTCCATCCGTTGCACAAGATATTCCGCGTGGTTATAACTAGCCACGATCAGACTGACCATGCCTGGCTTGAATGTTGAACTCATTTGAACAGTCCCTTTGCTTTGAGTTCTTTCAAGCTTTCTTCATATCTATCTGTCTGAACTTGTTCGCCTTTAACCCAGTTAACAAACTTGTCCAACCCTTCCTCAATCGAAACCGAAGGATTAAATCCAAGAATATTTTGAACCTTTGTCAGATCAGCAACGTTGTGCCGGATATCGCCCAATCGGAATTGCCCGGTTACCTGAATAGGGACCGCCGCCCCCAGCAGCGATTGCAACGTATTCGCAATCATCAAAACATCTGTTGCCACACCTGAGCCAACATTAAATACATCTACTAGCGGTTCTTTGTGTTCTATTCCTCTCGTTGTCGCCGCAATCACATCGTCAATAAATACGAAATCCCTGCTTTCCTTGCCATCTTCAAAGATGTTGATGCCGCTTCCATTGCGAATTCTGGTTGAAAAAATGGAGAGAATTCCCGTATAGGGATTGGAAAGTGACTGACCCGGGCCATATACATTCTGGTAGCGGAAGGCCAGCGCGGAAATACCGAGCGCCTTGCCAACCGTCAATACCATCTGCTCCTGCGTCAATTTGGTAATTCCGTATACAGATGCCGGACACACGGGCGCTTCTTCATCTGTCGAAATCATTTCCACAGGCACATCACAATGGGGACAATGCACTTCAAAATCACCACACTGCATGTTCTCTGCCAGACGGGATTTTGGGTATACATAGCCATGCGTTGCACACTTGTACTTTCCTTCACCATATACGGCACGTGATGAGGCAACGACAATCTTGCTGATCGGCATTTTTTCGTTGGCAATCAAATCCAGCAGCAATGCGGTACCCCCAACATTAACGTCGCAATAGTGCTGAATAGCATACATGGACTGCCCAGTACCCGTTTCTGCCGCAAGGTGCACTACCGTTCGCACCCCAGATAGTGCGCTCAGCAGATCTGCGCGCTGGGTCACGCTGCCACGGATAAACTCGATACTTTCGTGCAGGCTGCGAAACAGTGGAGATAACTCGGGTTCGATGCCGTGAATCTGGGGAGATAAGTTATCTAGGACTTTTACGTGGTGGCCGCTGGCAACCAATGTATTGGCTAACCTGGTGCCAATAAATCCTGCACCGCCTGTAATTAGAATGTTTTGATTCATTTTTTTTCATCCCAACATTTGTCGGCTAAACTAGCTGATTCATTCAGGCGAAGTTTCGACTTGCTAATGAATACATTTACATCTAAATAGAAATCATCAATGTTATTTAATACAGATTGGTCATCCCAATCCCACCATTTAATTGTCAGTAATTCGCTAATGATTTCCTGCGAAAACCGATATTTCAATATTCTTGCCGGCACACCTGCCACGATTGCATAAGGAGGAACATCCTTTGTGACCACAGCACCCGCAGCCACAACCGCACCATCACCAATCTCCACCCCAGAAAGGATTGTGGCTCTTGCGCCAACCCATACGTCATTTCCGATCCGAACGGCCCCTTTACTGAAAGTATCTTTCTCAACTCCTTGCTTAAGGAAATGAGCATAAAAAGGAAAGTTTGCGACCGCCTTGTAGTTATGTTCACCACTAGGAATAATTTTCACTCCGTATGCAATGCTGCAGAATTTACCGATGAAGACTTTGTCACCTTCTTTTATCAGCAAGGTGGTTTTGGACGTGACGCCGTACGTATGCTCCCCGATGAAAACTCTTCCGGAGATTGCTCGCATCTCAGCTTTAAATTTTATTCTGCCCAGTAGATGTCTTAGAGCTCTAATCATTTTTGTACCAGTTACGCTATTTCCGCGCCAATTTGATACTGCACAAGATAAACCGCTGCGGCTTCGAAAACACAGACCATTCAAAAATTCTAAAAACCATTTTATCAAGCCAAAACAACAAAGCAGATATTGGCGTATATATTGTCCTTACATAGCCCTTTAACCCCATGGCTTGCATGGCGAAACCCATGCTAAACAGATGCCAGCCTTTTATCTCAAGAATTTCAAATGAATTTGAGCAACACTTCCTAATCACGTCAATATCAACAGGCCTTTCATGTGGACTACACATTTGGTAACCGTTTTTTATTTGTGCTTTATGTCGATCATTAAACAAACCTAGGCTTTTGGGAAGAACTGACATCAACACGTACATCATAAGCTTATAGAGGAAATCGAGAAATTGTGCAAAGAAACGTCTTTCCCCAGATGGCGCTCTCAATGGTTCATACATATAGACTTTTCCACCTGTCTTTAAGACCTCCGCAATCTTATTAAATAAGATTTCCAATTCAAACTCTGGTAGGTGATGCAGAAAAGCATTTACAAAAATGCCATCAAATTTTGATTTATGCTTTCCTGAATCCCATTGTATAAGATCGCAACATTCGAATTCAACATTGTTAAGACTGCGGAGGGTCTTTAATAAGTTTGCATCGTTAATTTGTTCTTGTGAAAGATCGACCCCAAGAACTTGCATGCCCAACTCTGCAAAATGCGAAGATAACCAGCCACCACCACAGCCTAAATCAAGTAAGCTTCCATTTGAATGGAGCAAAAACTTTGTGTAGTCCTCTTCCAATTCTGCTCTGAGAATCTTATTAAGCGCGGGCGTCAGCCTCCACTGGTAGGTCATGTAATTACCGTATTTGTTCCACCATACCTTTTCGTCTTCGTGCCATTTTTCCAATGTCACTTCATTTGCTTTCATATTTCTGCCTTTTAGGTAATTCATTGCCATTCGATATCAATTCGTTCACTGCCTTGATACGCAGTGTTTCTAATAGCTTTTGGGGATCTTGAAATAAAAAATAATTCTTTTCCAACCATTCTTCCGGCATATCCCACCACTTACTCTCAAGTAGTTTGTTTCTCATTATTCCGTCGAATCTATATTTAATGATGCGCGCCGGTACCCCTCCCACAACCGCATACTCTGGCACATCCCTTGTAACCACTGCTCCGGCCCCAATAACCGCGCCACTCCCAACCCTGATTCCGCTCATGATGATCGCATTTTGGCCGATCCATACATCGTGACCGATGATGGTTTTATACGAAGTTGTAAAAATGTCTCGATCACTGTACGTTTTTGCTAAAGGTGTATGCCGCAGATAAAATGCCGGGTGTGAACTGACGGTGGCAATCGAGTGTTTTGGCATGCCAACGCTTACACCCATAGCAATCGAACAAAACTTCCCCACCTCTGCATCACATATAATGGAGTTCTGCTGAATATAAGTATGGTTGCCAATATGTGATGCGAGAATAGTCGCATTATTGAACAGAACATTATAGTTGCCCAAAACAGATTTACTATCCATGACTGCACTTGGATAGATAACACATGTGGAAAATTTTCTCCTCAAGATATACCTACGAAGAAATTTCCTAAACCAAGTCAAGAGAGGGTACATGGTCCTCCCTCATTTGCCTATGTTCAAAAGTTCATAGATAACATCAATATTCCTCTCAAGATTTTTTCCATCCAGAGGCCCTATATACTTCTCCATTACATGTCTCTTCAGGAACGCATCGTAGCGATTGTGTCCAGAACGAAAATCTGTAACGGCCCCCACAAGTTCATCAATGCTTCCGATCGTCACCAGTTCTGAATGCCCATCGAACGGGGGATCCATGATCTCCGTATCTTTCTTATAGTAAATACATGGGATTCCTAGACAGGAAGCCTCGAGAAGCGTTTGTGAATATATGGTAATAAATAAGTCTGTCTTTTTAAGAATAGTATTCATAGAAATATTATCTTCTATCTCATTTACCAATCCCGGAAAATACTCCTGAACAAATTTCTCGTATTGCCCACGATATCCATTCGCCCTCACCTTGATCATAATTTTAAGGTGTACATCTTGTTGTTTGACGATTTGCAGTGCTTGCAATACGTCGTATAAAAACTCGAATTCAACTGCCAAATAAGAGTTCAAGTCCGTGTTGTTATGACCGGAGGCTCCAATGGTAATCGTCGGTTCTTCTCGGTTTATCTTTTTCGGCAACTTTTGCACATAGGCATCCATGCGCGGATCCCCCAAGCAGACGATGTTATCCATACCCCGAAAATAGTGTTCCTTGATGCTTACAGAATACGAGTTAATCACCGTCGCATATTTACTTTCATCCTGAAATTCATTACCCAGCATGCCATTGATAATGAGGTAGCTTGGAATTCCGCGTTGCTTACATACACAATCCACCAACGTTGCCATTTGCCCAATATTTGCAATCAATACTTCCAGCTTAATTGGGTTGTTGTCTAAATAACGAATTATGCATTCCAGGTTGTTGAGCGTTTCGGCCATCCGGTTTGAAATGCGCTTATCAATTAGCTGAAATAAACCTTCCGAGATATCCCCACCATGGGATAATGCTAACTTTGCACATCGCCTTGTGCGAAAGCTTTCCATCATGACATCTGCCTTGCTTTGATATTTGTTTATACGCCCCCAGACCGGAACATATCTGAATGTACCTAAGCTTCTTGAGAATGTAGCTAATACCAAGCGCACTCTGGAATCCCGCTGCAATCGTTTCACGAGTTTTCGAGTTGGGTGATATTCCTGAATAAAAATTGCTGGCTTGCTATTCTTCCAGAAAAACAGATGATCTAGCCAAGACATCAAAGTGCCTTGCATCGCACTGGCAATATCTCTAAGCTGATACTTCAGTCCGCCAACCCCTTGGTAGCGAACCTTTTCATCCATCCATCGATGAATCGGAAAATAATATGCAGTTTCAGCGCCTACTTTGTTAGCTGGGACAGAAGTGAAAGGCAGTTTCATTTCCTTCAACACAGATTCAACAAGGCCCAGTTGAGTACCAACAAATAGTTTCCCAAATTGAACGTTACGCAAAGTTTCAAGGCATATTCTAGTGCGTGCGTAAAATACCAAATCATTCCAAATTTCAAGGCGAAATGAAAATCCGAACGGCACGCCACGATACTCGAATATGTCCTTTCCTTCAGAATCAATGTGCCACTCACGAAAGAATTTGTAGATCAGAAAATTGTATTTCTGCATAACTACATTATCAATTAGATGATCAACATAGAAAGCTTGCCCTCCCAGCTGCTCAACCTCGTGCCGAAGTCCCAAGTCATAGGTATAAACCACATCTGTTTCAGGTTCAAATTGCGTTTTATAGCTTCCCCACCAATCTCTGGAATCCAGTATGAAGATATGTCTGTATTTTTTCTTTCGATCAGGAGTTTGCATGACGCGCTCCTTTACGCAACTTGCTCAACAAATTTTTCATTTCCTCTTTTTCCATTCCAACTAACCACGGTAACAGCCATATCATGGCAAGAATTGTTATCAGGTAAATGACGCACGTAGACAGTATCGGTACAATCAAGCTAACTATTTCAGATCCTTCTACATCCAAAATCAATCCTGTGGCAATCTTGGCGCAATATCCCAAAACAATCGTTAGCGGAATCCCGATTGCCTGGTATAGCCAGTCATATTTCCACCCATTGTGCCGAGCAATCACCCATGCCTGGATATTGACCGCAACAACGCTGGTAAGCACCATGTAGCATGCCATGCCAATAGCCCCCAAACCCAAGCCAGGGATTTTTTCGCCCGTCGTTGGCGCCAAAGCAAAATACAAAACGGGCAAGGTGAACACCATGGTGGCGATACTCAATACCATATATTTATTCGTATTACCCCCAGCCATGAACATGGTCCCGCCTATTTGGCCCATGGATTGATGTATCGGGTACAAAAGCATGATTGCAAGTACTGGCCATGTTTCTACATAAGCAGGCCCCAACAGTATTGCAACAATCTGTCTTGACCAAGGAAACAGCAATCCTGCAATTACTGCGCTCAACATAACCAATCCTCGATTGATTTTTTTGTATAGAACAGCAACTCGGTTGTGGTTGCCTCGCGCTGTTGCTTCTGCAACTTCTTTCCATAAAATATTTAATATGGAAACAGTTGCCAGAAGGCTAACTTGAGCAAATTGTGAAGCAATCTGAAAGAATCCCTGTTGCGCTGCTCCACCAAATTTTTGCAACATCCACTTTTCAGTAAAGGAATATACAAAACCAGCGATTGCGAGACCCACCATCGGTTTGCAATAAACCCAATACTCACTCAACGTTTCACTATACGAAACAGCAACTTCTGCTGGTATTTCATTCCGTTCCCTTAGCAGACGAAAGCTCATAATAGTCGATGTTGAATATAGTGTGATCGTCACCCACAAAATTCCTTGTATGGTCATTTCTCCAAACATTGACAGCAAGCAAACTGTACTCAAGTAAGTTATTGATATTGCAATATTTAGCAACTGTACCTTTATTGTTTTTCGAGCTGACTCGCCTATTTGAACGATCATTTGCCATACCTGTTGCTGCATGAATACAGCAACAAAAGCCAACACAACGATTTCGCGATTATTCCCAAGCCATATTTTCTCGAATAAGCTAGCCGGTATAATCAACGCGACAAATGCCAGAGTAAGCAGAAATTGCAACGCTAGCCAAGAAAAATAGATCTGATAAAATCGATGGCAACGGGACTTTTTGGAAATGAAAGTGTAAAACGCGCTGGAGCTTCCCATGTCCAATAGAGCACGAATTGCCACAAAACTTCCCAGCAAAAAGGCTAAATCACCATACCCTGATGGACTCAATCCTCTGGCAATTATTATTCCAGAAGAAAACGTAAACACTGCGCGAAGTGCATTGGCAACGACGGAGACAATAAATCTCGTTTTGATAGCGGTTATATTCAATGTGATCTTCTGGCAGGGTCAACTGCACTTAAGCTTTCTCAATGTTTAATTTGAAGAGGTGCCGATTATTGAGACAGGTGTATAAGCAATGAACCAACCTATTTTGAAAGGAGAAGTTCAATGTCAAACCCACCGCATCGTACACGTCACAGCGCAGAATTTAAGGCTACAGTAGCCCTGGCTGCTCTGTCGGAATCAAAGACTTTGGCGGAACTTGCAACAGAGTACCGGGTTCACCCGACCCAGATCACCCGCTGAAAGCAGGATCTGACCAAGAACGCTTCCGACCTTTTTGGCAAGGGCAAGAAGAAAGAAGTCAACCATGAAGCCGAAGTGGCCGAACTCCATCGTCAGATCGGCAAGCTCAAGGTTGAGAACGATTTTTTAGCCAATCTGCCCGGTCTGAACTTGGCCGGGCGCAGAAACAGCAGGTGATCGCTATGGGACATCCTGAAGTTTCTGTTCAACGTTGCTGCCAGCTTTTTGGACTACCTCGTTCCAACAATTACCGCGGCCTTGGTTTCGGCCTACGTGTTGGTGATTTGGAACTGATGGCCCGGATAGACAAGCTCTATATTGAGCACCCCTGGATGGGGAGTCGTTCCTTTGCCGATCACCTGACAACTCCCGAGCTCTTGGTGGGAAGGGGTCGTGCCCGCCGCTTGATGCGTGTCATGGGCATCGAGTCTTTGGCACCCAAGCCGGGCACCAGCAGGCGGCAGCCGAAGCATCCAGTCTATCCCTATCTGCTCCGAGGAGTGACCATTGACAGGCCCGATCAGGTATGGGCTACTGACATCACCTACATCCCTATGGCCCGGGGCTTCATGTACCTGATAGCGATCATGGACTGGGCCACCAGAAAGGTTCTTGCCTGGCGACTATCCAACACTCTGGACACCAGGTTCTGCGTTGAAGCTTTAAAAGAAGCTTGTTTAAATATGGTGCTCCTGAGATATTCGGCTCCTCCGCAGAATTTGTGGGTTAGCATTAAGAGGTCGACCTGTAACTTCCTGATAAAATGTGATTATCCGCTTATTTTTTGAGTGGAGACACTGGGATCGCTCGTCGGTATACCTTGGCTTGGTTGAAAAACCATGACTAAACAACACTGCCTGGTAGCATGGAGTCTCGACTCTATCAAGGCCAAGCCCTGCGGGTGTGGGCTTGCAGCGCCCAGCCTTGACAGAGTCGAGACTCCATGCTTGACCTGCTATTGGCAAGGGTGAAGGGGCGGCATGTGCCCCCCACTTCACCTCCGGCGGGGCTCAGGTTCTGGGGCTAATTATCACAGATTTACCCACAGATTCTGCGGACGAGGCAGATATTCAATACTGATCAGGGATGCCAATTCACCAGTGAAGCGTTCACCTCCGTCCTCAAGACCTGGAATGTCAAAATCAGCATGGACGGCAAAGGGCGATTCAAGGACAACATCTTTATCGAGCGACTTTGGCGCACACTGAAATACGAAAGAATCTACCTGAAGTCATACGAAACGGGAACTGAGCTTTCCAGAGACCTGACTTCCTGGTTCAGCTGGTATAACGAAAAAGAAAACATTCGTCACTTGACAAACAAACTCCAAATGAGGCTTATTCGTAGCGACTCGAACTATTAAGCAAGGCGGCCTGAAGCCAGTAACTGTATAACAAAACGAACATTGCTTATTTTACACTTCAGGATGTCTCACTAACCCCGACCACCTCAATTTCAAGTTCACATCGTGTCTCAACTGATGGAACACTACCAAATCATAAAGAATACATCTGGCACGTGCATAATCACTGTTGTCATACAGCTCACCTAATCCATGCTTTTCACACATTTGGCAGGGTTGCCTGCAACAACGGTTCTGGCAGGCACAGTTTTCGTCACCACACTACCTGCCCCGACAACCGCATTTTCACCAATTTCAACACCTGGAAGAATGATCGTGTTGGTACCGACCCAGCATCCTTTGTGCAGAATCACATGGCTGAACTTGCTTGAGCCTTGGTCAATTATGGGTACTTCCGGGTCATTGTATTGGTGATTGGACACGTAAATATGTACGCCAGAACCCAGCATCACATCGTCTTCGATAGTAATGAATCCTCCAGCATCATCTGAAAACAGCATGCACCCCGGGCGAATCACGACGCGACGTCCCAAATGAATACGGGAACAAAAGACAACATAGGCTCCGGGACGCACTTCCGCATCCTCGCCAAAAAATGCGAATTTTTTCTGGCAAAGCGTTTTCATTGTGGATTTAAAGTGTAGTCGCCAATGAGTGGTTGGAATATCCGGGCCCAGGCGGTCCTGCCTGTTCATCCACTTGATACGCTCTGCAATTTCTCGAAGCAGCCCAAACATTATTGCTTCCTCTTTTCGATCCGTTCCGCCATCAGCATTTCGACAATACGCCAATCCAGTTCGCTGTCTATGTCGATGGAACGTTCTTCCGGCATCACATACAGCCCGGTATTGCCTGTAAATAGCGTGTCGCTATTGAGCAATACGTCTCTTTTCCAAATGTCGAATGAAGCATTCATGTCGAAGCACTTGGGTGAATCCTGACGCCGGACAATGGGTCGATTCAGTTTTTTCGCCAAATCCACTCGCCCATCGGAACTCTGCTCAATCAGGTTGAAATAGGGGGAACGGCGCGCAGGCATGGCTGTAATCAAAGCGTCATACCCTTCTCGCTCAAATTGCTGCAGTGCCTCAACCAGATCCTGGATGATGCGTAGCGGCGAAGTTGCATCCAAATCAACGATGCAGTCGTATTGCTTGCCGAAATGTTTTTCCGATTCCACCAAGGCATGGCGAATAGCGGGAATTTTTGGGGCGGCGTCCGTCGCATACTCATCCGGTCGCTTAAAGAACACATCAGCCCCATAATAGGATGATATATGCATTATTTCTTCTGAATCACTGGTAAGCACAACATGATCAAAAAGTTTGGATTCGATGGCTTGCTCAATAGTCCAGGCGATGAGCGGCTTGCCCAGCAAAGGACGGATATTCTTGTTCTTGACGCCTTTTGAACCGCCCCGCGCACCGATGATCGCCAGTACCGATTCACGCTTCATGCCAATTTTCCTTTAAATTATTTGTATAAATGCTGTGAATCGTTCGCATCACTTCAAGTCCTTGCTGCAAAGTACATGCTTCGCCGCCTTGCTGTTCCAGTATCGCGCGATGCATCTCGCGGTAAGTGTGGTCACGTTCCACTGCTGAAAAATTCCAAGTTTGCCGGCTGCGTTCTTCATCGCAATATGTCAGGTTGCCATGCTCCAGGTCCAGTTGCACCGAGGCCTCCCGTGCGCTTGCAAGCATGGTACGCACAGGTATCATGCTCAGGTAATCCATGCTCAGATTGATCGCAGCATTACGCTCGGTCACTGCGATAACAGAAGAGTAATCATCCGAGTCGATTTCCAAATCAGACAACCGTCCAGTCAATGAAACCAGCTTATCCATCGCACCAAAAAGCCACTGTATGTAGTCAATTTCGTGACTGATGTCGAAGACCACGCCACCACCTTCACTGCGCTTTGCGCTGTAGCAAGCACGATAATCGGTCCCCGGTCGCCACCACGGCAGATATTCGCCCACATGGACATTTACAGCCGATACTATTTTTCCTTGCAACAGTTCCCGTGCTTTTTGCAACGCCGGATGAAATCGCAGGTTGTAACCCACATATATTCGATTGCGCACATCAGAAAAATTCGCATCCCGGAAAAACAGGGGCTTTTCCACCAGGATGGTTCGATCTGAAACTGCCGCATTCAATTCGAATAAATTTTGAAAGTGGCGATTTGTCTCGGTTGCAATTACAAAATAGTCAAAGCGCTGCAAATCGCCCACTTCGGCCAGAGTGACGTAATGAGGGTAAGAGCACTCCGGCACACGTGTCACTACCTCGACGTCAAGCCCCAATTGATCAGTAAGCACTCGCGCATGGCGCTTGCCAATTGACCCATGTCCAAGGACAAGAGCCTTCATCAGACAACCCCCTTCATGCGCTCCAGCGCCTTGTGGTACTCTTCCCACTGTCCAATATCGATATAGTCTTTTTCATTGACCAAATAGGTGACTACTTTGCTACCCTTGGCAATCAAGGCCTCCATCATGTGCGTCATGTGGAACACTTCGCCATGGGGAATCAGCCTCAGACAGGGCTTATTCACCACGTAAACGCCTGTATTGATCGAGAAGGAGAATTCCGGTTTTTCCTTGATACCGGTGACTACACCTTGCTCACCATATTCAACAACGCCATAGGGAATCACATGGTGTTGTATGGAAGAGATAACAGTGATATCGGCTTGGCTTTCTCTATGGAACTTGAGTACTTCGGCGTAATCGGCCTTTACAATAATGTCACAGTTGGACACGATAAAAGTATCCGCAATATCTGCGGGCAATAGCACCAAACTACCGGCTGTGCCGCAAAATTCTTTTTCCCAAAGATAAGTGATATCGCTTTTTTTCTCGATGCTATCAAAGTAGGCTTTGATCATCGCTCCGCGATAATTCACCGTAAAAAAGAATTGGGTAGCACTAAATCGTTCAAATTCATCGACAATCATTTCCAGAATGGTCTTGTCACCCAAGGGTATCAACGGCTTGGGCAATACCTGCGTGAAAGGAGCAAGACGAGTGCCTTTCCCGCCAGCCATAATCACGACAGGAACATCAATGCGACCTGTAGAAAACCGATTGGTGAAATCCTTGCGATCAATCACTTCATCGAAAAGAACCACGTCCACGATCTTCCCGTGGTCATCCACGACAGGCGCCACCAATATTTTCAAATCAAGCATCATGCTGCGCACAGCATCAATATCGAAATATCCTGCTTTAACTGAGTGAGCTTGAGTGTTGTAAACAGTACCAATGCTTTCGTCGAGGCCCTTTCCGCGAATAAGATGTCGCCGAATATCGCCGTCTGTAAGTGCGCCTAAAAACATTTCTGCATCATCAACAACCAGCAAAGTTTTCTCGGCGGTGATGTCCAATTGTTTCAGGGCATCTTTCACAGATGCGCTGGTAAGGATGGCTAGTCGTTTCCAGGACATGAAGATTCTCGTTTATTGAATTTCTTTAAGGATGACAAAGGATTCCGCGTAACGACACCCTGCCGTAGCGCCCCGCAATAATGCCAAGGCCTTCACGGCCTCTTCACTTCGTGGAAATGGGTGCGGGCGTAGCTCATTTTCAAATACGCGCAAAATTTGCATTTTTCTTTCTAGCTGGCTGGTGATGTCAACAAACAAGTTGGGCACAAATCCACCGCCGGCTGATTGTGCAAAATCTGTCTCGCTTAATGCTTCAATCATCATGATTTTGTGTACCGAAGGGTAACGAAAGACTTTGGTACAGCTATAGGCAGCAGCAAAAGCGTGCTGATGGTCAGTATGCACATCGTGCTGATAGGGCAGAAAAACCTGATTTGGTTGAACACGCTGGAACACCTTGGACATTGATGCCACCAACTTTGATTGGGGAATTTCATCCAACCTGGTCGCGGGATACCCCAAACGATGAACACTTGAAAAACCATACAATTTTGCCACCTGGTCAATTTCGCTTTCGCGACGGGATATCGTCTCTGGACTAAAACCGCCATCGGCTGTCATGTCGGTGACGATCATCCAATGTATTTCCGCTCCCTCCTCCTGCAGGCGTAATAAAGTGCCCCCGCAGCCGAGCGTCTCGTCGTCAGGATGAACGGCAACAACCAAAATTGATGGTTTCATATTTCACTCTGGTTTCTGATAACTAACAATTAAATGCCGACTTTCGGCAGTCCCAAATTGATAATAGAATTCACCAACGGTAATTGACCGATTTGGGAAGCATCGCTGTAAATCATGCTTGTCAACAATGAGCAGGTGCGCACCTTCCTGACCAGTTACTCCAGAGATGTATTCGCAATCCCCAATTTTTTTACCTAGCTGGTGAGAGACATCCCCCACCCCCGTCATTGTTCCAATGAAGATGCCCCCGGGGCGTAGCACCCGTTCGATCTCCTGCATCGCAGAACTGAAACTTTCCCAGTTGTTATAGCAAAGCACCTGCCAGGGAATTACAACATCAAAGTACTCGTTTTCAAAAGGCAGTTTCCCGCTAGAAAAAAGGAATAGATCGGCTTGTACATTATCTTGTGCACAGCGTTTCTTGCCGATTGCCACTGCACTCGGACTAACTTCAACGCCTGACATCGTGAAGCCCCTGCGCGCAAGATGAATCAGATTCGCTGCGGCACCGAAGCCGTAATCAAGAACTTTATTGTGCGACTGAGGATTTATAAGGCCATATGTCAACCGAACCAACGGCTCACTGGGATAAGTCAAAATGCTTTTACCTTGGCTATAGAGATCCTCCCAAACCTTGGAATTGTTTTTAATTACATTCATTGCATTTTTCCTTTAAGAATTGTTCACTGTTCCCGTCTTGATTTTTCATTAGCCGTTACATTAAAGATCAATGGCGTTCAAAAATATATGTCCAGCGATACGGAATCTCGTGAGGTCTGCCAGTTGATGACAAAGAAGGCGAGCGATATTTTTTGATCAACTTGAGCCCCAAACGGGTGGCGCAATTTTCGAAGTCGGCGGGAGATATGAAAAAAGTAAGGGGGGGGGCAAGCACAATTAACCGAGATCCGAATTCAGCAACGCAACGTTTTCTCAAGCGAGTTATCAACTCACGAATACCAAACTGCCTAAATACCAACACGGCTCGTTGAAGTGCCGAAGTTGTCACTGGCATTGCTCCAGAATCAGACGTGATGTTCGCTTCACTAATTTCGGGAACCTCTCCTATAAGAATCAGGCCGCCACTACTCGTAATTCGAACTAGTTCTGAAATTGAAGCTTCTACAATCGCCATATTTTGCAGCAACAGAAATACACCGTTACATACACATTTATTCGCAAATCCAGACGGGACGTGACTATCATTTGAAAATCCCGCAATAATCAATCTATGGTCGTAAATATCAACCAGGGTTGCGAATCGCTCTCTGACGCGGTCAACCTCTTCAACGGTGGGCAGTACACCAATAACTCGCCTAGGATCAAGTCCTCGCTCAATAGCAATTTTTATCAGCGTTCCATCTCCACAACCAACATCTACAAGTGAATCGTTCTCTTCTAAACCAAGTTCTTCCGCAATACATTCGCTGATGTGCCGAGTTATGTCTGGCTGCCCATCGCGGCCAGACATATCGTTAATATCGCGCGACAGCGCACGTGCTCGGTAAGCATCTACGAAGTCCTTGGCTCTATATATCATCATTACACTCCGTGAGATTAATTGCATCTTCTGTTTTGAGTCGCATAGAATTCAAATCCATTTCCATAAGCATCCGATAAGCCTTGTCGGCGGAATTCCCGTCGCCATAAGGATTGGACATGATCTTAACCTTCTCTAGAAATGGTAGCGAGCGTGCTTTGGCAATGGCGGCGTCAATGGACGTTGCATCTGAGTCGCAAAAAATCACATTTACACCCGCCAGCCGTCCCCTTTGCCTCAAACCTACATTGATAGCGGGGATGGGTATGCTTGCTGCCTCAAGGATTCCTGAAGAGGAATTACCGATGATAAAGCGTGCATGCTTGTACATCGAAATGAACTGATCACGATTCAAATTGCGATAGAAGAAGAGATTTTTTTCTGCTCGGTGCTTTTCGATCACATCGATAATGTCATGGTTGGCCGGATCGGTATTGGGATAACCAACGCAAGCTGCCATTTCTTTACTTTTCAGAGCCCTCAGGATACGTTCCATAATGCTCGCTGCAATACCTTTTTCTGATGGATCGGGATGAAACAGCACTAGTGCATAATTCCGCATATTTACTGGCAATCCAATCTGCCGTTCCAATTCTTGCCTCGTTGCAGCTTGATGATGAACGAAATTATCCAGGGAGATATTTCCGATTACACAAATACGTGAGTCCGGTTCTCCCATGCAAATTAGTCGTTGACGATGTTCGTCGACGGTAACCGCATGAGCTGTCGACAACTTGGAAACAGCATGTCTTACTGGATTATCCACGTGCCCTGTCTCGGTATGATCACCACCGTAAAAATGAACGGTAGGAACTTCTAAATATGTCCCCAACATGGCACCTATCCATACTTCCTCTCGATCGCCTGCATAAATAATCACGTCCGGCTCCCAGTTTGCTACTGCATCTACTGCGCCCTGCAACATAATGCTTGCGGACTTGAGGCGGGATGCGAGAGAGTCTGAATCAATCAGGCTTTCGACTGCATGAAGGATGGTAAAGCCATCACGTCGAATTTGGTCGATAGTATGACCATAAGTTTTCGACATATGTGCACCGCCAACCAGTAAACGCAGGTCAATACTTTCGTCAGCCTTTAGTCTTCGGTAGAGTGCGCTCATCAAATCGTAATCGGACCGGATCCCGGTAATCGCCAATATTTTTTTCATGTATTCCTCTCTTGCTCCGCTGCAACGCATTGCAACGCTTCGATAATTCTGGTGACTTGTTCAGTATTTAGCACCGGATATATTGGAAGTGAAACTACTCGTCGCGCCTGTCTTGCAAGTTCTGCTCTCGCTCCCGAGCCCGGGAAATAGTCTGTCATCACATGCGAAATGGAAGTTCTGGCGTCAACACCCAATTTCTGCAGACGCCGCTGCCATTCACTCGCATGATCGCTAAAAAAATAATATCTGAACCAGTTCGGCTCAGCTCCTGCAATTTGTTCTGGGAAAACCAAACCGGACGCCGTTTCCAGTGCCTTATCGTATAACTTTGCAATCCTTCTCCGCTTTTGCACGAAACGTTCCAGTTTTTCCAGTTGAGCCAAAACCAAACCAGCATTGATATCGCTGAAATGCTGGCCCAGCGTTGAAATAAACCCTTGCTCCTGATATTCAGCCACGGAAAGTTCAGGCATCGCCATGCGTCTCATCGATGCTGTATTTTTTTCGTCGCAAAGTACTGCACCCCCCAGACCCCCCGTCAGGTATTTGGTAGGACCAAACGATGTGATTGCCATGTCCCCGAACGAAAGAAGGGGCCTGCCCGATATCGATGAACCAATTGCCTGGGCGCAGTCTGAGATTACTGTTATGCCAAATTGCGATGCCGCATCTATGTCGTCCGGAAAACCGCCCATATGAGTGCAAATGATTGCCAAGGTGTGCTTCGTCAGTCGTTGTTTAACATCATGCACACTCAGGTTCAATGAGTCTCGCGCCACATCGGCAAAGACCGGTTGCAGTCCCTGTGACTGAATTGCATTCACTACAGCAGGACATACATATGAAGACACAACGATTTCATTTTTGTCAGACCTTTGACTCTTCAATTCGTGCAATGCCAGCACCAATGCACCTTCACCACTGCTAGCCAACACAACACTCGTACGATTAAACTTGTTTGCCAGTTGAGTTTCCAGCTTCTTGCAAAGTTGGCCGTAACCAACAAAGTTATCCCGCGCCAGATTTCTGATGTGGCGGAAATCAGTATTACTCACAGCACTGGATGAATGGCGAATATACTCAGCCACTATTGGCCTCATCATGCAATGCTTGCCAAAAAATCTCGCGCGATCGTTTGATGCCCATATTAAATAGCAAGTCCAGGCAGCTTATCCCTTGCTCGAATTTTTCCATTTTTCTTTGCTGATAGACTGGATGAACAAAGTGGTTGAATTGGACGTGGATACCTTGTGCCAAAAATGTATCCAATTGCATGTAATTCTTCGAGCCTGTGCCTGCCAGGTAAATATCCGCGCCTGTTGATTTTACGAGAGACAACACCAAGTCGTTCTTCTTGGCTTCTCGATCGTATTCCAATTCATGCTGATAGATGATTTTGGTTGGAATTTCAAGTATCTGCATGCTGATTTTCATGGAATCGACCGCCGGGTCAACGAGGAGCGTGTATGATTTTTGAAAGATCGGTTCGATGTGATGCAATATCTCCGTGAAGTACGGATGCTTTCCATAATACGATTTCAATATATTTAAATGCATCCCTTGCCAATCCTGCTGAGTAATTTCCAGGTCGCAGAAACGTCGATCCAGGTATCCTTTTTTGTTAAATCCTATGGTTAGGAATTTTGTCTTTCCATCAGCACTCAGGAATATATTCCTGTTTTGAAAAGCGCTGTCTGATAGCTGCACTTCATCCATTACCAAATATATATCGCTCTTGGCTATTTTGTTTAGCAAACCAAGCCATGGAAAATAACTCGGTTGGTGAATGGAAAGAATCATGGTGGATCAGAACAAATTTATTGTTTCATCTGGTTGATAATCGTGAACAGCATGAGTACCAATCACCTCATCCCATCGCATGGGATTGAGTCCAGTGCCAGGCCGCTTGGTAGCTAAATTTTTTACTGTCAGTAATTCCCCTTTTCTAATCGCACAGGCTGCAACAATACTTTTGCGCGCCACCATGATGTTGCGCAATTCGGATGTAGTCGCTTTTTTGTTGCCATCTCCCAGCGCTTGTTCAATATGACGAATGGCCAGTACCATTGCTTTGAGTTCTGCCGGTTCCAAACTCGCTTTATGATCCGGGCCATCCATCGTGCGATCCAGCGTGAAGTGCTTTTCGATTACGCAAGCACCCATCGCAACAGCGGCTATCGGCACCTCTATTCCTTGCGTATGGTCAGAATATCCGACCTTGACGTTGAATGCGTTCTGAATCGTCTGCATGGCGCGTAAATTGACTTCGTCAATGGGGCACGGATACTCGGTCGTGGCATGCAGTACCGTGATCTTTTCCTTGTCGGTGCCCGCCTGAACCAGCACTTTTAGCGCGTCTTCAACCTCGCGCAAATCAGACATGCCCGTAGAGAGGATCACTTCTTTTCCAAGACGCCCTACGTGCCGCAGATACGGCAGATTGGTGATTTCGCCGCTGGGTATTTTGAAGATTTGCATTCCAAGACCATTCAACAGCTCAATGCTGTCATGATCGAACGGGGTTGAGAGAAACATGATCTTCTTTTCATCGCAGCATCGAATGAGTTCACGATGGGCATGCTCATCCAGCTCCAGCTTCTTGATCATGTCATATTGCGACTCGTCTTTTGAAGTGGTTTGCTTTTGGTATTCGGCTTTCTGCGCGGATTTGCTTACCAGCTTGTCGGCCTTGAAAGTCTGGAATTTCACTGCATCCGCACCCGCATCCGCCGCCACATCAACCAGTTTTTTGGCCAACTCAAGAGAACCGTTATGGTTGACCCCCGCTTCGGCAATAATAAAGGTCTTATTCATTTGCGTAGCCCGTGAAGAGTGACCCGGCTTTGATGAAATCGTTTTCTTTTGTCTTAGCACCCTCTTTGGTTACCGCGTTGCTGCCCACAAAAGTACCTTGCCTGATCATTGCACCGCCATTGATGGTGGTACTCGTGGATATATGGCAATTATCCTCGACGACGGCATCATGTTCTACAAGCGCTTTCGAATTGATAATGCAGTTGCGCCCGATAACGGCGCCTGCGTTGATTAACGCATCGTGCATGATGATCGTTCCCTCGCCCAGCAAGGCATGTCTGGACACATAAGCCCTGGGTGAAATGATCGTTGGAAATTTATATCCAAGCGACTTGACGTATTCATACAGTCGAATTCGTGTCGCCGGGCTTTTTATCTGACCCACGGTTATCAATGCGTAAGCATATCGATTGCGAAGTTCTTGAAGACTCTCATCGCCGCCCAGCAGGGGATAATCAAATACTTTGCAGTTCACATCCTTGTCGACAATGCCGGCAATTTCATATTTGTTTTCCAGCTCGATCACATCGGCACACGCCGCGCAATGGCCTCCCCCGCCTATCAGTATCAGTTTTGGCTTCATTGGAGCCTCGCGCTACTTGGAATATTGACGACCCGCTCTTCCAGCCACTTGGCATTGCTCAAATCAGCCGCTTGGCAATCGCGGAACATATCAAGCTCGCTCATTAACCGCCAGATTGGTCGCGACATCACACCTGCTTCATTGAGTTCTTTCAGGAAGATATCCCGGGCTTGCTTGTCTTCAAGTACGAGAGCGTTAAGCCAGTAGTTCGAATTTGCCTGTGGCGGCTCTTCCACGAAAACAATGTTTGAAGTTGAAAAAAAATGCGCGTAATCCAATGCAATTGTCCGCTTGCTTTTCAGCAACCGCGGCAGATTTTCCATCTGCGCACATCCCAATGCTGCATTGATATTTGGCAGGCGGTAGTTATAGCCGATCTCGTCATGAACGAACTCGTAGGAATGGGGAACCTTGGCGGTGGTGGTGATATGTTTCGCATGCTTTGCCAATACCTCGTCATCGGTAATGATCATCCCGCCACCGCCCGTGGTGATGGTCTTGTTGCCATTGAAGCTGAATGCCGCAAGCTTGCCAAATGTTCCGGTATGTTTCCTTTGGTAATAACTCCCCAGGCTTTCGGCGGCATCTTCAATCAGGACGATGCCGAACTCTTCGCAAATCCCGGCTATTTTATCGATTCTGCAAGGCAGTCCGAAGGTGTGCATGGGAACGCCCGCCGATATTTTACAGCCGGTTGTTTTGTTGATGCATCCGGCGTCTGTTCGTGTTGTATTGGCGGATAGAAAGGAATGCAGACAGTCCGGGCTCATCCCTAGCGTATCCCGCTCCACATCGACAAATACCGGTTTTGCTCCGCAATAACTGATTGCGTTGCAAGTTGCGACGAAAGACAAAGGCTGCGTGATCACTTCATCACCCGGAGAAACTCCGGCCAGCTTCAGCGCAATATGCAGTGCCGCTGTGCCATTCACTGTCGCGACGGCATATTTGGCACCCGTATAGTGCGCAAACATCTTCTCGAATTGATCGACGTATTTGCCCACACTGGATACGAAGGTCGAATCGATACAATCGTTCACATAGGCTTTTTCATTGCCGATGAATTTGGGTTCATGCAATGGAATGAATTCCGTCGTTTGGTACAGTTGACGGATAAAATCTATGATGTTTTGATGTTTCTTGATCATCTCTACATCTTTCCGTCCAGATACTTGCCGGTTTCCTTGTGCCCGAAATCAGGGATCATCCTGTGGAACAAATCAACGATCTCTTCTTTGGACCAGGTCATGGATCTTTTGCGTTCGTCAATGAAACGGCTGAATTCATTGAGTGCCTGATCATCGAATTCCGGTTTGTTCTTTATGACGCCTAGATTTTGAAATCTCGTCATATCCAGCGTTTCATTTTCCGTATAGAACTCTTCGAAATCCTTTTCACCCGTCGTGTCGCTATCGGTGAACAAACACGGCCATTTGCCTTGCGGGGGCAGTGTTTCCGCCAACTCCCTGGCTTCGTCTTCGGAAGCACATAAATAAGGTTCATAGCCCAACTGCTTGAGGTACTTGACTGCAATTTCGGCAAATGAAATCAGGTGCAGCTCTTCGCTCAGTTTCGGGAAGAAGATATCCCTGTTTTCGCCAAAGATGCAGGACATGAGGCATAACTCGCCCGATTCTTTGGGCGTCACAAAATAGCGTTTTATGTCCTGTGGAGCCACGATGGGCTGGCGCTTTTGAATCCTCTGGTTAAATCCATGCAGCAGCGAGCCGTCCGAGAACGCGACATTCGCAAAACGCGCTGTTGATATATTGATGCTCCGGCTTCTCCGCATCAGAAACATTTCCATGATTCGTTTCGACGCCCCCATCATGTTGGCGGGATTGGCGGCCTTGTCGGTCGAAACGCAGAAATATTTCTTTGACTTGTTTGCGATGGCCTGAAGAAGTGTCTTTTCGGTGTTGAGGATGTTCACATCGATCATGCGCATCAGCGTGAACGGGTCTTTTTCGCTTCTCACATGCTTTAGTGCAGAGAGGTTAAGCACATAGTCATATTGGCCATCTGCTTTGATGAACGCGTCATATTCCATCGAACCAATATCGAGGGCGAAAGTTTGAAAATCGCCCTCGATGTAGCCCTGCGAACTTCTGATATCCCTTACCAGCTCGACCATGTTGTTTTCGCTGATATCCACAACATGCAACTTCTTCGGATTTCTTTTAAAGATTTCTTTGGTTACCGCCTGTCCTATCGAACCTGCGCCGCCAATGACAAGAAAAGTCGACGAGGCTACGATTTTCCGCAAATCGCTCTCGTGATCTCTCACATCGTGAGTCAAGAGTTCTTTTTCTCTGCCAATTAGGGAAAGGATCGACATGACTTTTATTCAATCCTTGCCAAACAAATCGCGGCTATAGATTTTTTTAGCAACGTCCCGGATATCGTCTGTGATGCGATTGGCAACGATCACATCAGCCTCTTTCTTGAATTGCTCCAAATCATTTACCACTCTGGAATGAAAGAACACGGTATCTTTAAGCGCTGGCTCATAAACAATGATCTCAATAGTGAGATCCTCTCCACAACCGATGTTGACCAGTGGTGGTTAATCATGAACCAGGATGTTGCGTAATCCTGAAACTTATACTTCAAGTTTCTGACTTGACCTAACGAGCTGTGATTAGGTTGTTAATTTGCGACAATCTCTTCCCTTTTTGCAGCATATCAACAGCAACGCTAATGACTGCATCAACAAGGGCAAGGACTGTATCTTCTGCGATTATTCCAGCAGCCCGAACTTTGTTCAAAGCGAGGCTGAGGAGTCTTTGCATAGCTTCAATCAAGCTCAGATCCCGCCTTTCCTCGCTGCAGGCAAAAAAGAGGGTGCCGAGCGTTCGGGGATCGTCATGACAGCGCTGCTCAAATGCCAGGAAGATATAGCGGCTCATGACAATGGTGATATGCCCGATGATGCCGTCAAAATCCCGCAATTGGGTTTCCCGCTCAAGGTTGAGATAATGTTTCATCATCTTGAAGAACATCTCGATGTCCCATCGTTTGCCGTAGATTCGAACGATCTCCTCATCGGCAAGATCAATCTTGGTCGACAGGATTGCCAGCCACTGGCGTTTGTGGCGGTGACGGACAAAAACGATCTTTATCTTCTGCTCTTTCTTGGTCTCGACAATCACGCTGGCGAGGATCCGCGCTTTGCCTGGCCGTTTCTTCAGTTTGCTGAACAAGCGGCCCAGGGTCAGCCATTGCTCATGGTGACGGTAAAACACCTTGGGCATTTCCTTGCCCATGCAGATCACCGGCAGGTGCTTGCCAAGGGTGGCCAGGATCGAAGGAAACGCAAACCAACTGTCCATCAGGAGGTAGTCGGCCTGTATTCCACGGGCCAGCACCCGCTTCACCATGGCTTCCAGATGGTTCGTGGACTTGACCATGGCCTCCATCCTGCGCTTGTACCCGCAGCAGCGTTTGTCCAACTCCTTTTTGACGCCTTGAAGCCGCTTGCACGCCTTGGTCGAGGAACACAGAGTGAAATCCAACGGCAGAAAAAGCTCACCCCATCGGACCAGCCCAGAGTCAGGAGTTTAAATCCCTTCAGACTCCGGTTCCTGTTGTGGTCATGAACCCAGGCCAGCAGTTCGACCACCTTAGAGCGGGAGCGATCATAGGTGCTATCGTCGATGATCAACACCTTCTCGCGCTGTTCACTGGTCAGCACGTCCATGAACCGGACCACCACAGTCACCAGACCCAGCAGGAACTTCCGCCAGTTATACCGAGGGTTCTTCAAGAATTCGTAGGCGGAATCCTTCTTGAATCCCTGTTCACGGTTGTTGACGATGCCTCGAAAGAAATTGACTCCGCCGAATGGCAACGTAAAGATGGCAGTGAACACCGCAAGCGGTTTTGCCCCACGCAGCTTGCGAATTCCGCTACCACCCAGCAGCGTTCCGACCTTGAAATCTTCCATGAAGGAAGAAATCCGGTCATGCAGTCGTTTTGCCTCTTGTTGCTCCTGGTAATATTGGGTACGATTCATTTAAGCCTTTCCCTCCTGATATCATTAGGTATTTCGCAAATCCAATGTATCAGAAAGTGAAAGGCTTTTCACTTTAAAATCTAACCATTTCAATTAATTATCTGCTTCAATGATGTCCTTAAAGGCAAGTCCGAAACTTGAGTTATACCATTCAATTTCAGGGTTGCTGGACTCTCGGCTTCAGAGAGAGGCTGGTTGATTCGGCAAGCAACTGGAGATTGCGGATTACAGCGTCCTGTGCCACGGCTTGTTTTTTAAATGCCGAAAAATCGAGGCCGGTCGTGTACGATTCGATTCTGGCAACATTTTCAGCGATATGAATGAGTATGAATCGTTAAATCGAATAGTCGGGGACATACTCGGGGACAATCTGGTGTAAAACTTCTTTGATTCCCCGGCTGTCAAGCGTTTTGGCCTTTTGCGCCAGGAGGTCCATGTGGTCGTGCAGTTCCTGACAGGGGATCACTGTTTCTCCTCTGAGCGCCATGATTTTTTCGTGGTAGGTGTCGACAATGCCTTCGCCTTCGGTTGTCAGTTCGCCGGCCATTCATCGACCAAGGTCACCTCACCGGCGAGTGTAGGACTATTGCTCGACGATCTCTGCTCCATCCGGCGAACTTTAGGCGTGATTCGGCTCCCGAGAACCCCCTGTGTATTTCTTGCAATACGCTAGAGTCCGTTCAATTCCATCAAGAAGGTGCGGCGTCAACGAAAGAACTTTCCCGAATATGTCGTGAATTGCCTCTGGAAGATATTCATGCGCAATATCGTTTCTGACCATGCGAATCTCGACAAAGACATCACTACTGACAATCAGTTCTTTCTTTTCAGCCCTGTTGATTCTGTCCCTAATAGTGCCTTGAGTGTCCAGGTCCAACTCGTCCACCAGCCGGAAGATTTTCTGAATCAAGATATCACTCAATCTGGCAAATCTGCCGGTGAAGGACTCAAAACTTTCAAGTTCTTCAGGCTCATAGACTTTCTTTATACCAATAGCGCTGCATTTATTGAATGAATATAATAGCACTTCCCTGGCATTCTCGAGCACTTTTAGCTCATTGATCAACAGTAGTCGCAACTGATCCGTCATAACTTCACCCCAGTCTCAATTGCCAGCTTTACAAAAGGATCTGAATCATCCGTTGCCAGGACGATATCAATTTTCTGTTCTCCGAGAAGATCGTACAATTTAATCTTGATAGTTCTTTTATCTTCCCTGGTCAGGCTATCTGACATGACGAGCAGGTCGATGTCGCCACCCTTCTTGGTGTCATCAACACGCGAACCAAATAAATAGATCCGGGCATTTGGGTCAAGGCTTTTTACTGTAGATAGAATTGCAATCTGCTCGGAATCCTTGAGCCTCATATGGTTTCCTCAATGCAGGTTCAAAAGGTCACTTGCTCGGCTATCCTGCGTATCGTCATTTGTCATAAGTTAGCTGTAAATCCCTGTAATCAGGGACGCTCTCTTGTTAGTATGAATCGGTCCCAGGGAGGAGTCCCCTCTGTCTGATTAAATCGAATAGTCAGGTGTATACTCGGGAACAATCTGCTGTAGAACCTCTTTAATCCCCCGGCTGTCAAGCGTTTTGGCCTTTTGCGCCAGGAGGTCCATGTGGTTGTGCAGTTCCTGACAGGGGATCACCGTTTCTCCTCTGAGCACCATGATTTTTTCATGGTAGGTGTCGACAATGCCTTCGCCTTCGGTGATCAGTTCTTCATACAGTTTTTCGCCCGCGCGCAGGCCGATAGAGCGGATCTCAATCTCGCTGTCCGGTTCGCGCCCGGATAGTTTGATCAGTTCTCGCGCCATATCGATGATCTTGATTGGCTCGCCCATTTTAAGGATGAAGATTTCGCCGCCTTCGCCCATGGAACCGGTCTGCAGGATGAGTTGGGCGGCCTCCTCGGAGGACATGAAGTAGCGGGTGACTTCCGGATGGGTGACGGTCACCGGCCCGCCTTTTTCGATCTGTCGTTTAAAAAGGGGGATGACCGACCCGGACGAGCCCAGGACATTGCCGAAGCGAACCCCCATGAATCGGGTGGTATGGCTGGTCGGCTGCGAAAAACTGGGGGGTGTTGAAGGGTCGGCAGCCCGCTGTATTCTTCGCCATGCCGGGCTGAAGTTGCCATCCCAGTGTGGTGCACTGTACGCAAGCATCAGCAATTCGGTCACCCGCTTGGAGGCTCCCATGACATTGGTCGGCCGGACTGCCTTATCGGTGGAAACCAGCACGAACCGATCCACTTTATGGAAAATGGAGGCCTCCATGAGCAGTTGGGTGCCGAAGATGTTATTGTACACCGCCTGCCAGGGATTGCGTTCAATCAGCGGTACATGCTTGTACGCCGCGGTATGTAACACCACGGAGGGGTGATATTGCTTAAAGACACTTTTCAGCAGTCGCAGGTCCTGGACCTTCCCGAGTATTGAGATTGTCTTGATGTTTTCATGCTCATGGCGTAGTTCCATCTGCACATTATAGAGATTTTCCTCGCTGGAGTCGAAAAGGAGGATAAGGCCGGGTGCGAATCTGAGGATCTGTCGGCACAGTTCAGAGCCGATCGAGCCCCCTGCGCCGGTTATTAAAACCGTTTTGCCGGTGAGGTACCCTCCGATTTTATCCTGTTCCAGTCGGACCTCCTCCCGACCCAGCAGGTCCTTATAGGAGATGTCGCGGATGGTTTTGATCGAAACCTGGCCATTAATCAACTCGCCCATGTTGGGGAGGACCTTGAAAGGCAGTTGGGTGCGCTGGCAAAGCGAGACCAGTCGCCGCATCTGAGCCCGGTCGACCATAACAGTGGCGATCAGGATTTCCTGAGCCCTGGTCCGGCGAACGTGTTCTTCGAGATCGTCGGTTAATCCCAGGACAGGGATGCCATGCAGTTTGAAGCCGATTTTTTTGGGATCATCGTCGACCAGCCCGATGGCTTCATAGGGTAACCCGTTATTTTCGTCGATTTCTCTTAGCACTTTTTCCGCGGCATTGCCGGCCCCGATCAAAAGCAGCCGTTTTTTCTCCGGTTGCTCTTCTGCAGGGAGAAAGCTGTAACCGGGACTGAATTTTTGACAGAGGCAACGGATGGCCACCCGATGGCAGGTGATCAGGCCGAAAGTAAATATGCAGTCAAGGATAAAGACCGATCGAGAAGCGTCGGTGAAGCGGTTGCCGAACAGCAGCAGACTGATAATGACGGTTGAGGATAAAAGGGCGACCGTCAGTATGTTAAATATATCGTTGAGGCTGGTATATCGCCACATGCCTCGATAAAGTCCGAAGATGTAAAAAAATGGTATCTTAACCCCCAGGATTAAAGGGAGATAACCGGTAAATTGCCGTAAAGTTTGGCCCTGAAGTATCGATTCGAATCGGACCGCATAGGCCAGGTAATGCGCTAGCACGATCAATAGAGTGTCGACGCCCAAAACAAGCCAGAATTTTGGATTGTTAATCAGGTTCCTGAGCAATCGGCCTTGCAGGGAGAGTTTATCGACAACAATTGAAATCATCGCTTGCTACTCTTGAAGGCATTCTTTGATTGTTGGGACATATCCATCCTTGAGCAGTTATCCTCTCCCGCTGGCCTGCCTTGTGGCAAAGTCGCTGTTTCCTTGTGGGGGCAACCCATTAGCTTATAAAGTGGGCCGATAATGCAACGTTTTGGTAAAAAAACAAAGTTTTAATTGCCATAGGGGCCAAGGTCGAGATCACGTTTATCCTTCAAAAAATAAACTGATTTGTTTGTCAGGTAACCCTCAAGAGCTTGCTCTCATTGGATTGCAGATTTTTTCAGAGTCTCTGAAGCGTTGCGTAGATTTTTTAAAAAATTACCTGATGCACGTGCGGGCTATTTTCATTCGGTTTTAAAATGGCTGGAAACCTGAAAAGTTACCGTTACCCTGGCAGACAATCTTTTAATTGTACCCGGTTTCACCGATAAACTCGATGTTTTTTAAGAAGCGCTGCTCTGCAAGCAAACACGCGCATGAACTCCGCCCTGTTACAAGCGCAGTCCAGCCTCGGCCCGCAGGTCAGCATATTCCTTATTTCGTTCCAAATAGGTGGCGACATAGGAACACTGGGGTACCACCTTCTTGCCTTGGCGGCGGGCATCCTCAAGTGCGCATTTGGTCAGCCGAGCGGCCACGTTTTGGCCCCTTAGCTCATTGGGGACAAAGGTGTGGGTGAACACCAGCAGGTTATCCCCCTGTTCCACATAATCTAGCTGGGCCATCTTACCCTCGATGATCAACTCGTAGCGCTTCATCAATTGGTTTTTTTGCGGTTCGTTTTCCATGGTGTACCCTCTGGGTGCAGAATTTACTTTTTTTGCTGGTTAGATGCGTCTTTGGAACGTACATTGGTGTGGTTGTACAGCGTCTGACCCTACCAAGGGTTCCATTATACAGTTTTTGTCCATCCCATAGGTTGCAGAAAAGGTGATTTTGAAAAAAAGCATGGTCAGCAGCTCCGTTGCATCGAATCCCCCGCGGCGGGCAGGATGAAATTTTCGCGGCTCAAGAGAAGAAAAGGGATTTTGGGCACCCTGAGTTCGCTCTCCCGTTCGCAACGCACCCCCGAGGTCGTCCATTTCCACGGCAACAAGGTTGCCCTGCTCCTCCACGGCGGGGATTTTTTCCCGGCCCTTTTTCAGGCGCTGGACTCGGCGACCACCTCAATTAGCGCTGAGTTCTACATTATCAAACCTGACGATACCGGCAACAGTTTTGCCCAGGCCTTGATGGCTGCCGCCGCCAGGGGGGTGGAGGTGTCGTTGATCTATGATTTTCTCGGATGTTACGATACACCCTCATCTTTTTTCCAACGATTGCAGGCTGCTGGGGTGCAATGTCTGCCGTTCAACAAACCGGTTTTCTCCAAGCTGCATTGGCTCGATATCCGCGACCACCGCAAAGTAGTGGTAGTGGATGGAACCACCGCTTTTCTCGGCGGCCTCAACGTCGGCGATGAGTATGCCGGTTTCGGAGAGAATTTTCTGCGGTGGCGCGATGTCGGCCTGCGTCTCGACGGCCCGGCGGTCGGCGAATTGCAGCGGCTGTTCCTTCAGGCCTGGAAGCAGGAGGGCGGGGCGGGAAACCCCGGAAAATTTGCGCAACAGACCGCCCCCATCCCCGCAGGCGATGCCGATGTCATGATTGTCAACGGTACTCCGCATCACACCCGGTCGGTAATCCGCAGTTCCTTCCGGGTGGCGATGACCGGTGCGGTTCATACCATTCGGATCATCACCCCCTACTTTATCCCCGGCCCGCGGGTGGTCCGTTCCCTGCTTCGGGCGGTGAGGAGCGGGGTCAAGGTGCAATTGATCGTGCCGTCGATCAGCGATGTGCCCACCATCCAACTGATGAGTCGGGCCTATCTGGCCCCACTCTTGGATGCGGGGGTGGAGATCTACGAGCGTCAGGGGACCATCCTCCACGCCAAGGTGATGCTCATCGACGATTACTGGGTGACGCTGGGCTCGGCCAATTTCGATTTCCGCAGCTTTCACCGCAATTACGAGATCAACGTCATTATCGACAGCCGGGAGTTCGGCGCCGAGGTGCTGCGGATGTTCGATGAGGAATTGGAAAAATCCCGGCGGGTGGCCTTGACCGAATATGATCGCGGCAATCGGTTCGAGCGGTTCCTGGTATGGATGCTCGGTCCCTTGAGCCGTTTTCTTTGATTGCGACAACTTCCATTACCTCATGGAGGGGGGCGCAACCCTGCCTGAATCCATCCTTCGCTTGATTTTGCGGCCTAATAATGGTATCCATCAATCCGTTTTTACGGACCCCTGCGGTTGTTTCGACCGATACAAATGGGGCGTAAGTGGGTTATCCCTGATTTCTTCCTGATCGATGGAACCTTGCTCCACGAATTTCTTCGATTCCTTCACTTGTATTATAAAAGACCATGAGTGCTTACTGCGTTGGCATTGATACCGGCGGAACCTATACCGACGCCGCCCTGATTGATACGGTTACCGGCCAGGTGGTTGCCTGGAATAAAGAACGGACCACGCCCCACGACCTGAGCCTCGGAGTCGGCCGGGCCTTGAGCGGACTTTTCCGCCAGTCGATCAAGCCGGAGGCGGTGACCTCGCTGGCCGTGTCGACCACGCTGGCGACCAACGCCGTGGTCGAGGGGCGCGGCGCCAGGGTCGGCCTGTTTGTCCTGGGCTATGTTCGCCATTTTAAATTGCCGGTGGTTGCCAACGTTTTCCTGAAAGGGGGCCATACCATCACCGGCGACGAAGATGAACCCCTGGATATCGAAGCTTTGGTGGATTTGCTGCCCGGCTTGGCGAACGAGGTGGATTGCTACGCCGTCTGCGGGGCCATGTCGATGAAGAATCCCACCCACGAACTGGTGGCTCGTGAGGCGATATCCATGATCGATCCCAAACCGGTGTTCTGCTCGCACCTGGTGTCGAGCCATCCCGGCATATTGGAGCGGTCGGCGACGGCCTGTTTGCATGCCAAGCTCATGCCGCTGATGACCGATTTCCTGGCTTCGATCCAGCGATCCATGCAGGCGGTGGGGCTCGAATGCCCGGTCACCATAATCTGCGGCAACGGCAAGGGGGCCGCGCTTGACCAGATTATTGACCAGGCGGCGGTGACCATGGCCAGCGGTCCGGCGGCCACCGCCCGGTTCGGTGCCGCTGGCGGCCACTCCTCCGCTCTGGTGGTTGATGTGGGCGGCACGACCACCGACGTCTGCCTGATCAAGGACGGCGTACCGCTGCTCAGCCGCGAAGGGTGCACCATCGGCGAGTGGCGGACCCATGTGGAAGCCGTGGATATGTATACCTCGGGGGCGGGCGGCGACAGTCATATTCTCTGCCATGGGGACGGCCGCATCAGCCTGAAAAGCTCGCGGGTGCAGCCGCTGGCCATGACACCAAACCTCCCCGATCCTGCCCAATGGTTGCGGACGGGAACCGATGCCTACCTGGTGCTGCCGGTGGCGGGACTGGACCGAGCATTGATCGAGGACGATGCCATCCTCCGCTTCCTTGATAGGGAGGGGCCAACGCCCCCCAGCAGGCTGGCGGAGCAGACCGGTGTCAGCGGCATAACCCTGGAAAAACGGTTGGAACGATTGTCGTTTCTCCAGCAGATCGTCCTGGCCGGCTTCACCCCCACCGATGCCCTGCATTGCCTGGATTTGCTCGATATCGGCAAAAGCAGCGCCAGCCTGGCCGGCGCCCGCACCCTGGCCGAGCAGATGCAGTTGTCCCCGGAGCATTTCTGTCAACGGGTGGTCGCCGAAACCGAGGCGGCCATTGAGACCATTATCCTCAGCTACCTCGGACGGACGATCTGGCAGGGCGATCATGCCGTGCCGTTTCTCAACCGACGGGACAATGAACTGTTTTCCGTGCAATTTTCTCTGAAGTTGCCCATCATCGGCATCGGCGCCGCGGCCAGGTGTTTCCTGCCCGGCGTGGCCCGGCGGCTGGGAACCACGGTGTCCTTTCCCGAATATTACGAGGTAGGCAATGCCATCGGCGCCGCCCTGATCGGTTTGGATCCGGTATGATGCTCAGAGGGATTTTCCCGAGACCTTACGCCTTTACTTCTTGGGAGCGCTGGTTATCTTTGAGATTGAATCTCAAGTTTAGTGGGGCCGAATATGGAAACCTTTCTCAGTCAAATTGACACCTCCCTGCAGAGTTCCCTGCTGTTATCGCTGGTGGTGGCCTATTTCGGTGGCGTGCTTGCCAGTCTGACCCCTTGCGTCTATCCGATGATCCCCATCACCGCCGGGGTGATCGGGCATGCCAATATCGGGGGCACCAAACTGCGCGGGTTCTTGTTGTCCCTGATTTATGTGCTGGGGATGGCCTTAACCTATGCGGGGCTCGGCGTCTTTGCCGCCGCCACCGGTCAATTCTTCGGGGCGGTGAACACCAGCCCCTGGACCTTGCTCCTGGTGGGCAACATCATCCTGGTGTTGGGACTGGGGATGCTGGATGTGTTTCAAATGCCCACGATTGCCGGCCGGTTCGCTAACCGGCGCCTGGGGTTGGCGGGCATCTTCCTAGCCGGAATCACTTCGGCGCTGGTGGCCGGGCCTTGCACCACCCCGGTGCTGGGGACGCTGCTGGCCTATACGGCATCCTCCCGGAGCCTGGCCCTCGGCGGTCTCCTGCTCTTTGTTTTTTCGTTAGGCATGGGTGCGCTGTTGCTGGGGGTTGGCACTTTTTCGAGTTTTCTCGCCGCGCTGCCCCGGTCCGGGGCCTGGATGGAGAAAATTAAGAAAGGGATGGGCTTTATGATGCTGGGGCTGGCCCAATATTTTTTGATCAAGGCTGGAGCCTTTTTTATCTGAAAGGACGCGTCGCGCTCCTTTTGTTTATTATTTGCAGGATTGCACAGGAAATTATCATGGGAAAAAAACGTTTGCCGGCCCTGCTGGTTTGTCTTGGCCTCCTGCTTTTGCCCAGTTTGCTGCTGGGGGCGCAGGTGGGGCAGGAACTTATCCCTTTCAAGGGCAATACGCTCAACGGGCAGCCGTTCGATCTCCAGCAGAGCATCGGCAGTAAACCGGTGATGCTCATTTTTTGGGCCTCGTGGTGTCCGAGCTGTAAAACCGAGGTGCCCAAGGTCAATCAATTGGCTGAAAAGTTTCGGAGCAAGGGGATGGATTTCATCGCCGTCAACGTTGGGTTCAACGATTCGGTCGAGCGGGCGCAGGCTTTTGCGCAGAAGACCGGGATGACGTACCCTGTTTTTTTTGATGCCACCAGCGTTGTCACCGAGCGATATCGGCTCCAGGGGGTGCCGACCATCATCATCGCCGACAAAAACGGGGTGATCCGGTTTCGGAATTATGCGACCCCCGATATCACCGAGGCCAATTTCGCACTCCTCATGGCGGATTAGAATTTCATGAGAAGGCGGCAGCCAAAGCAATACTGCCGATTTTATGGTTCGTCTTGCTGGCTGACCACTGTGTAGGCCTGCTGGACTTCTTTAGGAATGGACAGCGGCTTTCCGGTCTGCAGATCGCAGAAGATGAAGAGGGTTGCGGCGGTTGCCAACACCGTGTCGTTGGTCGCCCTATAGAACTTGAATTTGCGTAGGGAACGGATCTTCTCAAAAGATGCGACCCAGGTGAAAACGGTGATCTCCTCCCCGGCGTAGGCGGAGTGGTGGTATTCGATGGTATGATTGCGGATGATCCAGGTCCGGCCCTCTGCGGCATATCGCTCCTGGGGCCAGCCCAGTTTCGCCGAGTGCGCCATGGCCGCGTCCTGCATCCATTGCACGTATTGGACGTTGTTGACGTGGCCGTTGGCATCGATGACCGTTGCCGGCACCACCAGGTCGAATTTGCCGATGGCGGTCATGGTTTTTTCTTGGTGGGCGGGTCAAACGCCGCCAGGTTTTGCCCTGTGGCTGCGAGCAGCCGCTGCATCGCCAGCTGGTAGGAAACCAGGGCCTGGGCCAGTCGGCCATAGGTGGCGGTCAGATCGCGTTGGGCCTCGTTGAGCCGGACCAGCGAGGCCTCGCCGGCCTCGTATTCGTTTTTGGCCAAGTCGCGATTTTCCTGTACCAGCTTGACGGTTTCCCGTTGCAGCCGCACCTGTTCCTGGGCGGCGGCCAGCAGGGCGAGATCCTGGCGGATTTCGGCGGCCACCGAGTTACGCAGTCCTGCCAGGGTGTACACGGCTTCCCGTTTGGCCTGATCGGCTTCGAGCATGCGGGCCTGATCCCCACCGCCGGCGTAGAGGTTCCAGCTCATATTCATGGCGACGGTATTGCCGAAATCATCACGGGAAAGATCGGTATTCCCCTCTCTTGCACCTTCCACAACCCCTGCGACCTGCACCTTGGGGTACAACGGCGCTTTGGCCACCCCCTTGGCGGCCTCGGCCTGTTTAACCACCATTTCCAATCGTCGGATATCCGGACGGGCGGCCAGGGCCTCCTTGATCAGGGCCTCCGGGGATTTTGGCTGCCCTTTGGTCGCGGTCTCCCGGTCCAGGGCTTCCAGCCGGACCTGGGGCGGGAATTCGGCCTCCGGCACGCCCAGCAGCGCCGCCAGGCCATACCCCGCAGCTTCATATTCCCGTTGATACAGCATCAGGCCGGTTTTGGCCGTGTTCAGCTGTACCTTGATGTTGAGGACATCGCCCCACGGACCTGCTCCCACATTAAAACGGTTTTGGGCATCTTCCAGTTGGCGGGTGTAAAAGCCCTCGTCGGCGCGGGCGATATCGACCCTGGTCTGGGCCAGTTGGGCGTTGAAAAAGGCCTCAGCCACCGCGGTGACCAGCAGGCGTCGGCTGTCAACCAGGGCAGCGGCCACCGACTGCTCATCAAAGGCGGCTTGCTGCTGCTTGAAATTTCGATAAAAGCCATCGAACAGCACCCATGTGGCCTGGACGCCGGCACCGTACCGGTCGGTGGTCTGGTCGGTGGTCCCGCCCCACAGCGCGGCGAGCCCCTTGTTTTGCTGGTAGCTGCTTTCAGAAAGCCGGATTCGGGCACCGGAGCCGGTGACGTCCAGGCTCGGCCACCAGGCGGCAGCGGCCTGGCTCACTCGGGCCTTGGCCTGTTCCACCCGCGCCTGGGAGGCCTCCATCGTCGGGTTGCCCGACAGGGCCAGGGCTTGGGCGGTCCGCAGGTCGAGCACCTTGATCTTCGTCAGGTCGGCCAAGGTAATTTTATCCTCCGCCGCCTGGCTGGTTGATCCCAGGCAGCACAGCAGAGTCAAGATTCCCACCAGTATCCGTTGCATATCATCCTCCGGCCGGAACTTCCGTGCCGCTAAAAAGCCTTGGTTTGTCGAGCCCGGGCAACGCCCTTGAGGCACCCACCTTCGGCACTATAAACTCCTTCCCCCAATCGTTGCACAACAAAAAAGAGCGCGCCGGCAAAAGAGTGGGGCCGCCCTCACAGGATCGGGAAATCTATGGTGATTTGGGATGCAGGGCAAGTCGAGCCGGTCCGGGGATACGGCCTTGCCTAATTGATGCCTAGGTATGCCTTCTGGACCGCCTCGTTGCGACGGAGATTGTCGGCGGTATCGCTGAGCACGATTTCCCCGTTCTGGAGAACGTAGCCGCGGTGGGCGATGGAGAGTGCCATCAGGGCATTCTGTTCCACCAGAAGGATGGTCGTGCCTTGATCGTTGAGGGTCTTGGTAATATCGAAGATCAGTTCGACCAACACCGGCGCAAGTCCCATGGAAGGTTCGTCCAGCATCAGCAGACGGGGGTTCATCATTAACCCGCGGGCAATGGCCAGCATCTGCTGTTCACCACCTGAAAGCGTACCGCCGTACTGATCGAGCCGCTCCTTGAGCCGGGGAAAGAGGGCAAAGCCAGACTCCATCCGCTCAGCAACCAGCACCGGGTCGCGGACGGTGAAGGCGCCCATTTCCAGGTTTTCCTTGACCGTCAGCTTGGGGAAGATGCCGCGTCCTTCCGGGACATGTCCTAGTCCGGCCAGCACGATGGTGTGCGGCTCCATCCGGGAAATATCCTGGCCGTCGAAGCGGATTTGCCCGGCGCTCGGGTGCATCATTCCGGAAATGGTGCGCAGGGTGGTGCTTTTGCCCGCGCCGTTGGAGCCGATCAGGGTGACAATCTCCCCCGGTTCGACGGTAAGGGAAATGCCCTTCAGAGCCTGAATATGGCCGTAGCCGCTGTGGACATCGGTCAGGGTCAACAGGCTCATGGGAGTTGTTCCTCATGCTGTCCGGCCACCGCGCCCCGGCCGAGGTAGGCCTCGATCACCCGGGCGTCGGCCCGGATTTCGGCCGGGGTGCCCTCCGCGATTTTCTCGCCATAGTCCATGACGCAGATCTGTTCGGAAATATTCATGACCACGCGCATGTCGTGTTCAATCAGCAAAATGGTGATCCCTTTTTCATCGCGGATATTGCGGAACAGGCTGGTCATCTCTTCGGTTTCCTGGGGGTTCATGCCCGCCGCCGGTTCGTCGAGCAGCAGCAGCAGCGGTTCGGCGGCCAGGGCGCGGGCAATCTCCAGTCGTCGTTGGGCGCCGTAGGGCAGGTTTTTAGCCAGTTCGTCACCGACCCCGGAGAGTCCGACATAGTGGAGCAGTGCCAACGCCGTGTGCTCTGAATCCGCCTCCTCCCTTTTGAAAAAGGGCAGGCGCAGCAGGATGTCGAAGGGGTTTTGCCGCAGATGGACATGCATGCCCACCAGAATATTTTCAATCACCGACATCTCCCCGAACAGGCGGATGTTTTGAAAGGTGCGGGAGATGCCGCGGCTGGCGATCTGGTCCGGGCGCAGGCCGAGCAGGGAACGGCCGTTGAAGTTGATCTGACCCTGGTCGGGTTGATAAATGCCGGTCAGGGTGTTGAACAAGGTGGTCTTGCCGGCCCCGTTGGGACCGATGATGCTGACGATTTTACCGGGTTCCAACGCAAAATTGACCCGGTTGATGGCGGTCAGTCCGCCAAAGGATTTGACCACATTGATGGTTTCCAGGAGCGCCATGGTTTTCCCTTACTCGACCGCCGACGGCTTGGCAACCAATCGACGCCGGCGCCGCTGGGCCGGGATCAGCCCTTTGGGGCGAAAAATCATCATCAGGATGAGGATCAGGCCAAAAAGCAGGCGCTGGTATTTAGCCGGATCCAACTGAGTGGACAGATCCTTCCAGGCGAAGTTGATCAGGGGGATAATCGCCTCGCTCTGGCGCAGTTCGCTTAAATACAGAGAAAACCCCTGGAGGACCTGGAGGTTGAGGATGGTGACCACGGCCGCACCCAGGATGACGCCCGGAATGGAACCGGTGCCGCCGAGGATGACCATGGACAGCACGCCGATGGATTGCATGAAGGAAAACGATTCCGGGCTGATGAAGGTCCGGCTGGCGGCGAGCAGCACGCCCATGACCCCGGCAAAGGAGGCGCCGACGGCAAAGGCGGCCAGTTTCATCCGCACCAGGGGGATGCCCATGGCAATGGCGGCGGTTTCATCTTCGCGGATCGCGGTCCAGGCCCGGCCGATCTTGGAGTCGTCCAGCCGGCGGGTGACCCGAATGATGACCATGATCACCATCAGCGCCAGCAGATAAAAAAACAGGTTGTACATATCGGCGGGGCTGACCGGGTGACCGATCAGCGGGCCGAACAGACCGTTGAAGCTGTCGACCGCCCACTCCGGCATGGTCGGCCGCTGGATGGGGGTGATACCCTGGGGACCGTTGGTGAAATTAAGGGGCTTGTCGAGGTTGTTGGCCAGCACCCGGATTACCTCGCCAAATCCCAGGGTGACGATGGCCAGATAGTCGCCGCGCAGCCGCAGTACCGGCAGGCCCAGGAGGATGCCGGTCAGGGCCGCAACGATGATGGCGATGAACAGAAACAGATAAAAGGCATCGCCGGGAAGCAGAAAAGGTAGTCCCGATGGTTGGGTGCCGGGGGCAAAGGGCAAAACGTAGTACTGCTGTGAGCCGAAGAAGGCCCAGAGATAGGCCCCGACCGCGTAGAAAGCGACGTATCCGAGATCGAGCAGTCCGGCGAACCCCACCACGATATTGAGGCCCAGGGCCAGGGCGGCAAAGACGCTGATCTGAAAAATGACTTCAAGGTAGAAAATATTGCGCACCCCGATCACCGGGATAATCAGCAGGGCCAGCAGGGCGCCAATCACCAACTGAAAACGGCGGTCGGTCTCGAACGCGTACAGTGAAAAAAGCGAACTGATTAAAACCAGGAACGCGAGGTTGGAGCGGGGATAGATATAAACCAGGGCAGTCCCCAGGGCGATATGGACAAAGACGGCCAGGTAGGGCAGGACACCATTGTCGAGGTTGTCCGGGAGCAAACTGGCGGATGAATGCGGCATATTTCCCCCTAGGCCTTTTGACCGACATTGGTACCCATCAGCCCCTGGGGGCGAAAGATGAGCACCAGGATCAAGATACTGAAGGCAAAGATGTCTTTGTATTCCGAGCCTGCGGCACCCATGGTGAAGATGCCGAGGTAGGCGCCGGCGAAGGTTTCAAGCATGCCGAGCACGATGCCGCCCAGCAGGGCTCCGGTGAGGTTGCCGATCCCGCCAAGCACGGCGGCGGTGAAGGCCTTGAGACCGGGGAAAAAGCCGACAAAGGGGTCGATCCGGGTGAATTTCAGGGCATAGAGGACTCCGGCGGCACCGCCGAGCAGGCCACCGACCAGAAAGGTCAGGCTGATGATCCGGTTAACGTTGATTCCCATCAGGCTGGCGGTCGGTCGGTCCTGGGCCACCGCACGGATGGCCTTGCCGATCCGGGTGGCGTTGACCAGGTAGTTGAGGCCGACCAGCATGAGCACGGCGGCACTGATAACGATGATCGATTTCACCGAGATGCCCAGGGCCAGGTTGGTCTCTCCCAGGGCGATCCGCCCCATGTGCAACCGCCGGTCGAAGTTGCCAAACGTGGGCATGATCCGATTGAACTGGCCGGTGGTCAGCCCTTCGGTTAAGCGGATGACGTCCTGGAGCAGAAACGAGACGCCGATGGCCGAGATCAGCGGCACCAGGCGGGGTGCCCCCCGCAGGGGGCGATAGGCTATTCGTTCGACTGTGACCGCCAGGGCACCGGCCGCGGCCATGCCCATGGCGATCGCCAGGATCAGGTAGGCATAGGCCATGCCAAGCGAGGCGCTGCGGAGGATGCCGGTCTTGTCAAGGGCGATCAAAATTTCCACCCCGACAAAGGCACCGACCGCGAAGATCTCGCTATGGGCGAAATTGATGAATTCAAGCACGCCGTAGACCATGGTGTAGCCCAGAGCGATGGCGGCGTAGACGAACCCGATGGTCAGGCCGTCGATGACCACCTGGGGCAGGTTGACCAGGGTGTAGGTGTACAAGGAGACCTGCAACCGGTTGTGCAGGTGCTGGCCGACCGCGGTTGGTTCCAGAAAGAGGGACAGGACCAGGACAATCGTGGACAGGACAACCGTGCTGCCGAGGGAGAACAGCAGCAACTGGCCCAGAGGGCGCAACAACTCGCGGATATTGACAGCAGCAAGCAATGGTCGCACAAGGTCTCCCTGTAGAAAAATCTCCGGCCCTCTGTCTCTAGAGGGCCGGAGGCAACGAACGTTGCGGTAGCCTTATTGCGGGGGGGCGAGGTTGAGGGTCTCCACCACCGAGTTTTCGCTCCATTTGGCAGGATCCGGCGATTTAACTTTAATGACAAAATACTGAGCCATGATTGGGTCGCCGATGGCATTGAAGGTGAACGTGCCGGTGATCCCGACAAAATTCTTCAATCCACGGATGGCTTTGGCAACCGCCGCCCGGTTGGGCACGCCTTGGGCATCGGCCTTGGCGGCATCTTCAATGGCCTTGAGGCAGATCGCCATGCAGTCATACCCCTGGGCAGCGTAGGGTTGGGGATCGGCATTGTATTTCGCCTTAAAATCCTTGATGAATTTTGCGGTTCCCGGATATACCGAGGCGGGCCCCGAGACCGTTGAATAGTAGGTGCCCTTGCCGTCGAGCAAGGTCTGGCCGGCAATTTTGGTGGCATCGGAACTGTCGAACCCGTCGTCGCTCATGAACAGGCCCTCGTAGCCACGTTCCCGGGCTTGCTTGAACAGGACCGCGCCTTGAAAGGTCATGCCCCCGAAGAAGACCATGTCGGGATTGCCGGCGATCACCGGGCTGAGCAGGGCGTCGAAATTCGCCTTTTCTTCGGTGCCTTCAAAGCCAAGGACCTTCAACCCTTTTTCTTCGGCGCGTTTCTTGAAAAATTCGGCAATGCCCTGGCCATAGGCAGTTTTGTCATGGACCACGAAAACGCTCTTGATCCCTTGGCCAGCGGCAAAGTCGGCGCCGACCACGCCCTGGACATCGTCGCGGCCGACGATACGGTTGATCTCCGCATAGCCGCGGGTGGTCACCTTCGGGTTGGTGTTGGCGGGCGAGACATTGGCCAGCCCCGAGGTGTGATAGACCTCTGAAGAGGGAATCTGCACGCCGGAATTGTAGTGGCCGATCACCGCGAGGATGGCGGGGTCGGAAACGATGCGTTTGGCATTGGCCACCCCGGTGTCGGGGTTGGCCTGATCATCGAAGGGGGCAAGGTCGACTTTGATGCCCAGGTCGGCCAGGGGTTTTCCCAGTTGTTCCAGTGCCAGTTCGGCACCGCGTTTGATGTCCACCCCCACCACGGACTGATCACCGGAGAGTGGCGATTGGGTGGCGATTTTGATGGATTGGGCTGGGGCGGCAGTCGCCGGAGGGGCGCCAAGGGCCAGGACCAGGCCAGCGACCGCCAGCAGTGAGCCAAGAGAGCACAACGGTTTCAGCATTTGTTTTCCTCCTTCAAGTTGGGCGAGCGGAGATGGGGTTTGCGTATCGGTTGTCGCAACTTCGGCCGACGGGGAAACAGGCCGAAAGGTGGATCATAATTGGCATACTTGAAAAAAAGATGCCAGGAATTTGTTTCCTGGCAAAAGGAAAAAACCGGGTGGTTTTCAACGTAGTATCCATGGTATCCGGCGAAGGGCAATCCTACACTGTACCCCCTGGATTGAGCCGGTGCAAGACAATCACCGGCTGAAATGCCGGCGCCTTGGCGGTTTGACCAAGACGCCGGTCGCTATCGGTTGCTCGTGGTTTGATCGGTGGTTCAGTACAACTCGAGTTTTTTAAGCAGATGCACGGCCGCCACATAGGACGCCACCAGCAGAACTACCCAGGTAATCGATAAGACAATGCTCATGGTTTTCTCCTGATCTGAAAGTGAAAAGTGCGGCCGGGGAGGGGAGCGCCTCCCCGGCCGGAACAGTCGGGTGCCCGGGGACGACTCAGTAAGCGGCCCGGTCGCCGGTATCCTCGATTTTTAGTTTGTTCCGGTTCATGAGCCACCAGACATAGGCGACATAGGCGAGCACAAAGGGAATGCCCAGGGCCACATAGGTCATGACCTTGAGGGTGTAGGGGCTCGACGAGGCATTATAGATGGTCAGGCTGGACTGCAGATCCACCTTGGACGGGTAGAACGCGGTCATGTTGTAGGCCGGCAGCAGCAGCACGGTCAAGCCGACCAGCACCGTCCCCAGGCCGCCATACCAGATGCCTTTGGTTTCTTCGGTCTTAGCGGTGCTCCAAGCCCCGGCAACCACCAGGGTCAGGCCCGCCGCCAGGAGTGCGATCAGCCAGGGGTTGGCCAGCAGATTGCGCAGATACTTGAAGCTGACGATTTCGATGGTGCCTTGAGTGTCGACGATCCCGAATCCTGGCATCATCAGCAGCGAGCCGAGGATGAGCGTAAGAAAGGGGAGGGAACAGAGAAAATTCAGCCAGCAGGCGCTGCGCAGGCGGGGCGCCATCTCGGGGATTTCGCCGAGTTCGAGGTTGTTGATCAGGTACATCGCCCCAAGCGTCCGGGCGTTGAACACCAGAAACAGGCCCATGGCGATGTTGAAGAGGCTGGAGACCGAGGGACTCAAGGCCGCCTCCAGTCCGCGGAGGGGATGGGTCCAGGTGACGAAGTTCTGGGAGCTCAACTGGAAATGGCTACCCGTGAAAAAGGTGCCGACCGCCGCGCCGATCAGCAGGATGCCGACCGTCCCGTTGATGAGAAGAAACCCTTCGTACACCAGACTGCTGTAGAGATTCCACTTTTTTTTGCGGTACTCGTAGCCGACCGGTTGGAGGATGAAGGTAAAGAGAATGAGCATCCACACCCAGTAGGCGCCGCCGAACGAGGTGGAGTAGAATTTGGGAAACGAGGCGAACAGGGCGCCGCCAAAGAGGACTAAGGTGGTGAAGGTCAGCTCCCATTTACGGCCGAGCGAATTGATCACCAGGTCTTTTTCGGTCGGGGTTTTGGCCACCTGCCAGAGCAGGCTTTGGCCGCCCTGGACAAAGGTGAGGAAGAGAAACAGGGCGCCGACCACGGCGCAGATCAACCACCAGAGATGCTGAAGCGTGGCGTAATCAAGATTTTCGATCATTTTAATTTTCCTCCGGTCCGATGCTGATCTGTTTGGTCATGATGCTGATCTCGGCGATAAGCAGCAGGGTGAACAGAGCAAGAAACATGAAAAAGGTGGCCTGAACCGTTCCGGTGGTCAGGTTGGTGCTGGCCACGGAAACAGGCAACAGGCCCTGAATGGCCCAGGGTTGACGGCCGACCTCAGCCACCACCCAGCCAGCCTGCGAGGCGATGATGCCCATCAAATAGGTGATGGTTCCCAGTCCCAGCAGCCATTTCTTTTCCACCAGCGTCCCTTTCAGGGAGAAATAGAGATAACTGATAAAAATCAGCGGAAACAGGGTGCCGAGGAACACCATGACGTGGAAGGCGTTGAACGAAAGGGCCACCGGCGGCACCGCCTCTTCGGGTTTCTGCAGATACCCGTAGCCGAGAAATTCCTTGTATTCGTTGAAGGTCGCCAGATGGGTGGCCGCTGTTACATTGTCACCGGCTTTCTTGGCCTTTTTATAGGCATCCAGGCTGGCCACCGCCTTCTTGCCCCTTTCCATCTTCTGGGCGGAGCCGAGGATATTGTGCTCGGCGTTGCCATAGACCAGATCCTTCATGCCCGGAACAAATGAGTTGAAGGACCGGTTGGCCATCAGCGACAGCACGCCGGGGATGTGGAGACTGTAGCCCACAAAGGGTTCCTGGGTGTCGTAGACTTTTTTATCGCGGTTGACGATACCAAAGGCCACCAGGCCGGCGTTGATTTTGCCATCGTACAGCCCTTCGAAGGCTGCCAGTTTCATCGGCTGCACCTTGGCGATCTCATAGGCCGACTCATCGCCGTTGAAGATGGTGAAGACCGAGGCCAGCAGGCCAAAGGTAGCGGCGACCACAATCGAGCGTTTGGCCATGACCAGGTGCCGCCCGCGGAGCAGATACCACGACGAGATCGACAGCACAAACAGGGCAGCGATCATCATCGAACTGCTGGTGACATGGACGAATTTGTTGACCGCATAGGGCGAGAAGGCGACTTCACTGAAACTCTGCATTTCGAAGCGGGCGGTATCGGGGTTGAAGGCCTGGCCGACCGGGTGCTGCATCCAGGCATTAGCCACCAGAATCCACACCGCCGACAGATTGGAGCCGACCGCGACCATCCAGGTGGAAAAGAGATGAAAGCCCTTGGAAACCCGATTCCAGCCGAAAAACATGACGGCAAAGAAGGTGGCTTCCAGGAAAAAAGCGAAGATGCCTTCAATGGCCAGGGGGGCGCCGAAGATATCGCCGACCATCCAGGAGTAATTCGACCAGTTGGTGCCGAATTCAAATTCTAAAATAATGCCGGTGGCTACCCCGATGGCGAAGTTGATCCCGAAGAGTTTCATCCAGAACTTGGTGAGCCGTTTCCATTCTTCGTTCCCGGTCTTGACATAGATGGTGTGGTAAAACGCGATAATCCATGAAATCCCCAGGGTGAGTGGCACAAATAACCAGTGGTACATGGCCGTCAGGGCAAATTGCCCCCTGGCCCAGTTGACCATGCTCAGGTCAATGTTTTCGATCATAATCATTCTCCTTGTACGGGTTTGGTATAACCTTGGGCCGGTTGGGTCAGTTGTTCGATCACAAACTCGGCCCGTTGCGAATCGGTTGAAAACTTGGTAGCCAGGAAATTAGGGAAAAAGAAAAATTTCAAGACTGCAAACATAATAAACAATTTTAGGAAGATAATTTTCCACAGGGTCCGGCCCAGGGTCATCTGCCGGAAGCCGTCACGGTAGAAACGATAAATTCGGGTCAGGAGACCGGGATGGTTGTCGGGATATTTTTTCATGGGGATCGGTTATTGCAAATCGGTCATGGAGGCAATGGACGGTTCCAACTCCTCCGGATCCAGGAGGGGATGGGGATACGGCGGCAGGCAGGCCGTCTCCGCGATCAGTTGATCGAAGCTGACCCGGCCGAGCGTCAGGCGCAATTGGTCGCGGGCATCCAGCCAGACGCGGTGCACCGTGCAATGGTAGCTGGCCTTGCAACCGGCTGGCCGGGCGATGCAGTCGTTGAGGGAAATTTCACCGATCATGGTTTCCACGACCTCCAGCAGACTGATGGCCGCGGGTTGTTTGCTCAGGAGAAAACCACCCCGGGCGCCCTGGCGAATCTCGATCAGGCCGGCTTTGGCCAGATCTTGGGCGATCTTGGCAAGAAAATGGGTGGGTATGTCGGCCTGCAGGGCAATTTCTTGTCGGCTGGTGAGCACTCCTTGCCCCTGCTTGGACAGGTAGATCATGCAGCGGATGGCATATTCGGCAGCCCGGGTGAGTCGCATAGTGTGCACCAATGAGGGTATATAAGATCAATAAGGTCTGATATATTTGATCCAAAGCAGGCTGTCAAGGGGAAACCAGGTTGTTCTGGGAGCCGCTCTGCCAGCGGGTTTCTGGCAGGTAGCTTTCAACTCGAAGTTGCTATATAATGAGATCGTATGGGGCCGGCACTTATCGTTTTTTTGGGGTGCCGGCGCCAGGGAGCGGACGACTTCTTTCACCGGCGGGATCAACGAGATGACGAATTGAAATGAACAGTAGCGGCAGCGTCGATATCAACGGCAATAAAATCCGGTTGCTCAGGGAGCAGAAGGACTTGACCCAACTCTATCTGGCCACGGTGGTCGGGGTGACCACCGATACGATTTCCCGATGGGAAAATCGGAGGTATCCTTCGATCAAGCTGGATAATGCCAAAAAGCTTGCGGAAGCTCTGGAGGTTGCCCTGGAGGAGCTGTTGGACGAAAAAGATCCGGTAGCTGGCGATGATCTGGAGGGACACCAGGAGATTTCCGGGCCGTCTGGACTCCATTTGCCGCCGACTCCAGCCGGCCGGTTGGGGCACGTGCATTATAAACGATGGCTGGGTTTGGGCGGGGGAATCCTGCTGATGCTGGCCGCCGGGGTCTTCTTTTTAAAGGTTGACCACCATTCCGGGGTGACCACCGAACGGATTATGCCCAAACATACCGCTCCCAATCTCCCTTTTCCGGTCATCGTGCAGGTCACGGGATCTGCGGATTCCATCAATACCCTGCTGATCCGGGAAGAGTTGCCCGGGGATGTTGAGGCGACCGGGTCCTCGGCCGAGGGCGAGCCGCCGAAACACTTCGGCAGAAATCCCCGCTGGATCGGCAAGCTGGCCAATGGACGGGCAGCCTTTCTCTATCTGGTGCAGCCCGGTAAAAAGCAGCGACAACAGGAGGAGATTCGTTTCAAAGGAGAACTCATTGTCGGCGAGGGGCGCTCTTCCGGTGAAAAGATCGGGGGAGCGGATCGGATTGTGTTGGCACCCTACCACTGGGTGGATGTTGACCAGGATTACGTGATCAGTGACAGCGAAATACTCAAAGCCCATGAAACCTATGCTCTGCCGGGGGAAAATCTGATCGATTTTACCGCCATTGAAGAACTCTGGGTGGCGGGCCGATATTCGCTCAATAAGAAGACGATGTCTTTTGTTCCGGTCCATCAGGTCGAAGGTAAGGAGTGAGCGGATTCCGGGGGCCGGCATCCCGTGCAGAGGGCTTGTTTACAAAATAGCAGCCGTTACAGTAACGGACATCGAGTACTACCCGCAGCAAGGAGGATCTATGTACATCGGGCGGATTATGCACACCCAACTGGTCACGGTACATCCGGAAACGACCTTGGTCGAAGCGCGTCGGTTGATCGAGCAGCATCATATCGAGCATCTCCTGGTCGTTAATGCAAAGGGGCAGTTGGTGGGGATCGTGTCCGACCGGGACCTTAAGCAAAACTGGGCTTCACCGGCCACCTCGCTCAGCACCCATGAATTGAACTATCTGCTGCAAAAGGTGCTGGTGGGCTCGATCATGGTGAAAACGGTGGTGACCGTCACTCCGGAAACCACCATCGAACGGGCAGCCTATATCATGCAGACCAACAACATCAGCTCGTTGCCGGTCATGGCGGGGGGGGAGCTCGTCGGTATCGTGACCCGCACCGATGTGATGGCGGTGCTGCTCCAGGCCATTGGCATGGGCGACGACAGTGTGCGGTTCGGGGTTTTGGTGGCGGACCGGATCGGTGGGCTTGCCGAGGTCACCGCGCTCCTGAAGGAAGAGCAGATTAATATCCGGAGTTTTTTCTGCTGGCCGGCCATGGAGCATCCCGGCATCTTCCATCTGGTGATACGGGTGGCCGAGGTTGATGGTCAACGGGCGATCAAGGCTTTGGAGGAGAACGGCTTCCGCGTCCTGACCCGATATGAAAAGGATCTTGTTTCTTATTTGCCCCAAGCGACGGCCGGGTGACCCGTCCCGACAGGAGGGGGCGGGCGAGACCGCGGGGCTGCTATCTTGGGGCGGTGCGAATATCCCCGGTTTATCGCTGTAAATCTTGTGTTAGTTCAGCCAGTTCTTTTTCAAGAAGGGTTTCTTTTTCCAGCAGAATTTTGGCGCACCGCTCCAGCACGGCGCGGTTTTTTTCCATGATCGTGTAGGTCCCGACAAAGGTGTCGTCGATGATCTTCCGCACCGAGGTGTCGATCTGCTGGGCCGTGTTGTCGCTGATTTTGCAGCCATTTACCCCCGGGCCCTGCTGGCCCAGAAAGGTCTGGTGGTTTTCTTCGTAGACCACAAAGCCGAGGGTCGGGTCCATGCCGTACCGGGTGACCATGTTCCGGGCAATATCCGTGGCCCGGGCGATATCGTCCGACGCGCCGGTGGACAGATGGTTGAAAATGAGTTTTTCCGCCGCCCGCCCGCCCAGGAGTACGGCGATCTTATGTTCGAGTTCCTCCTTGGTCATCAGAAAACGGTCTTCGGTCGGTCGTTGCAGGGTATAGCCCAGCGCCCCAATGCCCCGGGGGATAATCGAAATTTTATAAACGGGATCGGTGCCGGGCAGTGATAGGGCCGCCAGGGCGTGGCCAACCTCGTGGTAGGCCACGATCTCCCGCTCTTTGGGATTGAGTAGGCGATTTTTCTTCTCCAACCCGGCGATGATCCGTTCAATCGCCTGGGTGAAATCGGTCATCTCGACCTGGGTGGCCTTGCGGCGGGTGGCGAGCAGGGCGGCTTCGTTAACCAGATTGGCGAGATCCGCCCCGGAAAAACCAGTGGTCAGGTCGGCCACTTGGCTGGCATCGACATCAATGCCCATCTGGATCTTTTTCATGTGGACCGTAAGAATAGCGATCCGGCCGAGTTTATCCGGCCGGTCGACCAGCACCTGGCGGTCGAAGCGACCGGCCCGGAGCAGGGCGGGGTCGAGTACCTCCGGACGGTTAGTGGCCGCCAGCAATACCAGGCCGCTGGACGGATCAAACCCGTCAAGCTCGACCAGCAGCTGATTGAGGGTCTGCTCCCGTTCATCGTTGCCCCCGAATCCGGCAGCGGTCCGGGCCCGTCCCAGGGCGTCGAGCTCATCGATAAAGATGATCGCCGGCGCTGATTTCCTCGCCTGATCAAACAGGTCCCGCACCCGCGCAGCGCCCACGCCCACGAACATTTCCACGAATTCCGAACCGCTGATCGAGAAGAAGGGCACACTGGCTTCTCCGGCCACGGCCCGGGCGAGCAGGGTCTTGCCCGTTCCCGGAGGACCGACCAGCAGTACGCCCTTGGGCATCCGCGCCCCGAGGATACCGTATTCATCGGGGGCTTTGAGGAAATCGACGATCTCCTGCAGTTCCGCTTTACTTTCTTCCACCCCGGCGACATCGTCAAAGGTGACCCCGGTCTGATGCTCCACATAGACCTTGGCCTTGGATTTGCCGATGTTCATGAAACCGCCGCCCAACCCCTGTTTGTCCCCGAATTTGCGGATAATCAGCATCCAGATACCGAAAAAGACCAGGGCCGGAATGATCCAGCTCAGCAGCGTCCCCAGAAACTTGCTCTCGTACACCTGGGTGTACGGCACGTTGTATTTCGAAAGGTGCTCGGCCAGGCCGGGATCAACCCGGTTGGCGACAATGATTTTTTTGCCGGTTTCATCGCTTTCCTTCAGCTCCCCGACCATGAATTTCTCTCTGATGGTCAGTTCCGAGACCTTGCCTTCCTCAAGCAGGGTTTCGAGTTGACTGTAGGGAACCGCTTTAATGCTCTGCTGCTCGACCCATATCTCATGAATGATCAGGATGCCGAAGGCGGCAAAGATCGCAAAGATCACATTGTATTTTTGTTTATTGTCCATAGGGGCGCTTCGCAAGGTGTAAAGGATAACGATAACATCGGGTAATCAATTCAAATACTACCCATAAGCCGGGCAGGCTGCCAGCAAAAAATGGCATTTTAGTCCGCATCCGGGCCTTGAGGCTGCCGGGACGACGTGGACTTAAACTGCTCCGGTCCGGCAGTTTATTCCAGCTCTTGATTGATATGATGCAGGGCTGCTTTTTTGATGATGTCGATAATTTTAGAATCCGGGGCATAGGCTTCCTCGGTGAAGACGTGCTGGAAATCCGGGAGCTTATCTTGCAAAAGCCGCTCAAAGCCTTCCGGTTCGTCAATCCGCAAGGTCCCCGGATCTACCGGTATAATAGCGGCAACTCGCACCGATATTTCTCCATCGAGCCGTTTTAAAGCGGTGATCAGCGTGCATCGGCCTTGATCGACCGGGGTATTCGCCTTTTGGAACCGTTCGGCCCTGCCGGTCAGTTCGTGGATCACCGCAGCCAGGGCCCCCTCGGGACCGGGGAAAAACTGCCCTCTGGCAAAGACGTTGGCGATCACCAGGGCAAGTTCGGTACTGTCGATCTGCTGCATGTTGGCCTGGGTGAAGGCAAAGGTCTCCGCACTTTCGGCGATAACCCCATGGTTTTGTTCGCCGACGATATAGATAAAACGATCTGCTTGCTGGGGGTTCACGGGCTAGGTTCTCCTTATGGATCGTGAGAAAAATTATATAATTCCTCTTGGAGCGGACGCCTTTCTCCATACCATAAAGTTGTCTGTTTGGGGAACACTATCACGGTGGGAGACCAGCCGACCGGGTCAAGGTGAAGCAGCACGCGTAAGGATTTTTTGCCTTGCAAGGCAAGAAAACGGTCACTTTGGCTCGACGATTTGTCTTGGTTGTAGATACTGACCTTATTGCAGCATGATGGATCGTGCCGACATGCACTCGACATGGCCTGATGTCGGGTGGAAAACCACCCGATGTCCACTGACAAGGTCCGGGAGACCCCATACAGTGAAGCCAAAGTAAATCGGTTTTTTAAAGTATTTTTCGGGAAGGCAAAAACTTATGAAGGTACACGTGGCGGGGTTTCTGGTTTTTTTCATAACGTTGACTATCGTGCCGGAATTGTCACTGAGCAATGCGGTCTGCAGGGTGTTGTCGATCACCGATGGGCAGGTGATTTTGGAATGTGCCCCGAGACATCACATTAAAGTCACCAATCAGGTTCATCTCGTCACCGTACGATCAATACAGGCCGGAAGTTGAACACGTTGAGGATTAAACATTTTTTGTAATGGAGAAGGAACATGAAAAACAGGACAAGAGTACCGTGGTCCGTATTGCTGCTGGTCTTGATCGCGGTCATGGGGCAATCGAAACAGGTCCAGGCCAGGGACAATGTGTATATTGGCGCAGACCTTGGCGGCCTGGTTATGACTGTTGATACGTATCCCCGTTATGGATATGGGCCGCCTCCCTGCCCTCCTCCGAGGGACTGGTATCCTCGCGGGCGGTATTACCCGCCGCCGGTGGTGTACGAGCGACCCCGTTACCGTGCCCATAACGACTATTGGGATGATTATCCCCGGCACCGTCGGCATCATCATCGTTATTGGCGGGGGGATCGCTGGTAACCGGTACTCCTGACAGCAGGCTGCGACGGAGATCAATTGACCGAGATAGCACCGACCGGCAGGGCTGTTAGGGCTCCAGGTGTCTGTTTTGTTGGAGCACCAGCAGGAAAACGTTGCCGTCCTCTTTCATCCGTCCAGCCTCTTTGCCCGCCGGTTCGCCAGAGCCCCAGAACACATCGACTCGCCCTGGACCGGTCAGGGCCGAGCCGGTATCCTGGACACTGACGAATCTTTGCATTTTTTTCCACTCAACCACCTGGCCGTCGGCCATTACCGGTCTTCTGCTGTCGAGAAAGACCAAGGCTCCGGGGGGATACCATAGCTGATCCGTAGCGATGGATCGTCCGGCGGTTAGTGGTCGGCCCAGGCTACCGATCGCCGGGCCTGGTTGGCTCAAGTGAAAGAAGATAAAGGAATCGTTCTGGTGCAGGATCATTTCCCGTTCTTCAGGATGGTCGACCAGGTATTTTCGGAGGCTGTCCATGTTGACCTCGGCCAGTTGCATCCGACCGGTATCGACCAGGTATTTGCCGATACTCCGGTATTCTCGGCCATTGCTTTGGGCGTAATGAACGCCGAGGACGGTGCCGTCGGTCAACTGCAGCATCCCCGATCCCTGGACATGGAGGGTAAAGGCATCGAAGGGATCCTGCAACCAGCCTATTTCCTGGCCTCGGAGTAGATTACCGGTTTCAATTTCTTTTCGCGTCCAAAAGGGGACGATTCCCCCGTCCTGCATCCGGCCGATAGTCGGTTTTTTGCCACCGGATTTGCAAATGGCGAGATCGCCGGGGACGCCATACAAGGGGTGGATATAGGGCGGTTTGCGCTCAAGACTGCCTTTGAAAATTGGCTGGTAATACCCGGTGATCAACATGCGGCGGGTTTTTCCGCTCGGGCGGTTGTCAAGCCGATACACGCTATAGGCGTTTTGGATTTGTTGATTGAGTTGCTCGGGGGTGGGAGCCGCTTCCAGCAGCTTCTGGAAAAAAAGGATTGATTCAATCAAGCGTTGGACGGGCAACGAGGTTCCGGCAAGGTTGTAGCAAGTTGAGGCCGGAACCGAACGGAGGTATGCAAGGCTCTGGTCCAAGGTGGCCTGCAATCCTTGCAACTGAAGGTCATCTGTAAAATGCGGGTATTGCGGCGTAGGCAGGGGAGCTGGGGCAGAGGTGGCCATCCCCGTAGCCAGCAGGAAATAGACGGTTGCAGCGACGACGGTCAGGGTTAGTTTCCTCCAGGTGTTCACCTCGGTCTCCCCCCAGCGGTTTGCTGGGTTCGGTTCAACGGCCAAGGGCTTCTGCCAGTTCGGTCACCGCCATGGCGTATCGGTTGGAATGGTTCCATTCGGTGATTGCTTGGAAATTCGGATACCCTGCGACAAAACGTTTGTCGAACGGGCCTCCGGGGGGCAGTTCCAGGCCGACGATGGTGACCGGCCGATTTTGCGGTGAAGGCGGTAGCGCTGGGTTTTGCACACGCTGAACCAACTCGATGGGCAGTTTGTCTTTGCGGCCATTCAATTCGGCAGTCACGAGCCGCGGATCTTTGAGGGTATATCCCAATTCGCCGTAAATCGGTGCATTGAGCGTCCAGTTTGATCGTTTCAGGTAATTGGCAATGGAGGCCAGGATATCCGGAATCGAATTCCAAACGTCTCGTTTGGTGTCACCATCGAAACTTACCGAATAATCACGAAAGGATGAGGGGATAAATTGGGTCTGGCCAAAGGCGGCCGCATAGGAACCCATGACCCCTTTGGGATCGATACCGGTTTCCCGACACAGCAGGAGATAATCGATCAGTTGCTTACGGAAAAAATCGGACCGCCGTGGGTAGGCATCAAACAAAGTGTTCAGAGTCTGGAGAACCTCATGCTTGCCTTGGCGGGCACCGTATCGGGTTTCCACACCCCAGATGGCCACCACCACTTCCCGGTTAACCCCGAAAGTCGCTTCGATTTGGTCGAGGATTTTTTGGTGCAGCGCGAGTTTTTCTTTGCCTTCCCTGATGTTGTCCTTGGTGACGAACAGCGGCGCATATTGGTAGTAGGGCTTGGCCTCCCACTGTTTGTCCATCATTACAAGCACCTGCCGGTTAATAGTCAGACCTTGAAAAATTTCGCGGAGCTCCTGGGTGGAGTATTTGTGCTTCTGGGTGAGTTCGGCGAACAGTTGCTGATATTTTTCCTGCTGCAGATTGATCGGTTGCCCGTCGGTAACCAGGTCGGCTGGCAGGGGTTGGGCCGCCACCGGGACCAGCCAGAGAATCTGGGTAGCCAGCAACAACAACCCGGCACCGCAGACGGCGAGCATAAGCGAGTTGAGCCGTTTAATCAGGGAACAGGCAGTCATGGGTGCACCTGGGAACGGGTTAGCGGGTGAAAAATTGGGCAAAGCAGGTCATGAAGGCTTCCAACTCGGCAGCGGGCAGCCGGTTGATTCCCGCAGCGGCAGCTCTGCCACCCCCGGTGGCGAATTGCCGGCACAGGGTGTCGGCACCCGTCCGACTCGCCAGGGGGGCTCGAACACTGACCATCAGGCTGCCGTCGGGATTGGGGATTATCGTGGCATGCGCCATTTCGGGTTGATCGCGGGCCATTTGATTAATAAAGACCCCAACAACTCGGTTTGCCCAGTGTTCCTCAGGGAGTTGAAAAATCCGTCCCGCCGAATAGAGCCTGAAGGGTTGCAGCCGGGCGGCCTTGGCCATGTCCTGTGCGTATCCGGTCCGCAACTTCCCCAGGACGGGCGAACTTTGGTGGAAACTGAAGGGGTCGGTATACCGGTGGACCTCAATAAAAAGATCGGCGGGGTGCACCAACAGGTCATCGACAGCCAATCCATAGCCGTTGTAGTTCAGGAGACGACCGGTTTCGCGGAGTAGGGCAATTTGTTCAGCGGCCAGGCCGAGGTCTTCGGCATACCCGATCGCCACATCGTCCAGGTTGTCGCCAAAGGCGCCGGCGATCGCCCAGAGGCGATATTTCCCGGCAAGGAGCCGATCAATGATGAGGGCGGTGCAGAGGCGGGGCGAGGGGTCGATGTGGGCTTCCAAAAAAGCTGAGTCAGGTATCTCGCCACTGTAATGGTGATCCGCATAGAAGATGTGATTCTCGTTGGCGAGCAATTGTTCGAGCGCCTTCCGGTTGCTGTCAAGGGAGATATCCAGGACCGTGATGCGGCTTGCAACGGTTCCCGTCAGTTGAGCGAGGAGCGCGATGTCGCGCTTGACCCCGGTGATGAGCCGCGTCCCTGGTTGCGGGTGGTGCAAGCGGAGCTGTTGCAGGGCGCAGATGCCATCGGCATCGCCATTGAAAACATCGATGCTGTTCATCAAAGAAAAAAAAGACCAACCGTGATATCGGGCATGGCCGCACTAAAAGCCGGGCAAACCAATAGCACTACCGATGTTCGCCAGGCGGAAGGTCACCATATAGCTTTGATCGCCCGGGGTGGTATCTGCGGAAAGCTCCACCGACCAGCAAGGTTGGGTGTAACGCAGCCGGATTTTTTCCGATATGGTTTCGCTCGTTTCTATGGCCCGCTGCAGGCTGTATCCGGCGGCGAAATTATAGGGGAGCAGATACCAGGTGCTGCCGCTGACCGAATTGATATCGGTCAGCGAGTTGTATTGGTAATCTAAACCGAAAGTGTCGCCGCGCTCGCTTAAATAATCAGCCTCAACGGCATGGCGAAAAGCTCCGTCGCCATAGGCATCGATATCAGTTCGGTACATAAGGCGCAGGAACTGCAGTGGGTAAAATCCGGTTTTGACGGTCACCGGAGTGAGAGGCGTATCGCTCTCTTGGCTCCGCAGGTCGTAGCCCTGGCGTATTTTGAGGAAGGCGTATTCGCGATCGAATTCGCGGCCTTTATGTTCACCGAAGATCTTGAAGAAATTATCGACTCCGTAATACAGGCCATTTTCTTCTTCGAGTGCATCGATGCTGTCGAATTGAGGAAAGACCGCAACCGTATTCTCGGGCATGGCGGTGTATCCATAGCCGACATAGGGGCGCAGGGTGTGGTTCCAGGCATTGACCTCGCCGATGTTTACGGTAAAATCGCGCAACAGGATGGTGCCGAGTTCCCCGCCCAGGTTATAAAAAAACCGGTTTTCTGAATCGTTATTTTCCCAGTCGGAGGCGCCGTTGTCCTGGATCATGTACAGGGTGTCTCGGACCCCGCCGTGGATGGTCGATTCAAGATAGGGACTGATGGGGATTGCCGTTGTTATTTGCGGCAAGAGATCGACCCGCTGCGCTCCGATGCCTTCTTCCCGGTAGAAATTGGTATAATTGGCGTTCCAGGAGAAATCAGGTCCTCCAGTATTGAAAATAGGGACGAGGCCGGCGTGGGTGACTGAAGGCAGCTTCCAGGCTTTAGAAGGATTGTCGGCGTTGTAGTTCTGGCCGCTAACGTCATCCACGATAAAAAAATCGCCATACAGCGAGGTCCCGTTCTCCCAGGACCGCAGCGTCATGAAGGTGTTTTCACGATATTGATTGGTTTTGTCGAGAAAGCCGCGGCCAAAAGTATCGGAGAATTTATTCTGGCTGGCAGTGATGCCGGTGGCTCCGGAATCGAATTCCCGCAAATAATCCTTGTCGGAAACCACATCCACATCCAGGCGGGTGATCCACTGGCCGATATTCTGATCCGCTTTCCCGCGCAGCCAATACCGATCGGAATTGGTGTGGGTGAATTGTCCGTCCTGGTAATAATCGACTTCGGAAGGGTCGGACAGGCTGTCCGCGAGGAAATTCCCCATCCACATCCCTTTGCTGGTTTCGTCGAGCACATAACGGAATTCCGCGCCGGCCATCAGGCCGCGATTGGCGTAATACCGTGGATAGAGCGTAATGTCGGTGCTGGGGGAAAGGTTGATGAAAAAAGGTGTTTCCAGGTTGAATCCGTCCCGGCTCGACGTGGAAATGGAAGGGAAAAGAAAACCGGTCTGGCGTGTCCGTTTCGCTGGCAACACCATGAGCGGGGAATACAGAATCGGTACATCTTTGATTCTGAAAGTGGCGTGTTTCAGCCAGGCATAGCCGCCATCGGTGATTTCAACATCGGAAGCCCCGAAACTCCATGGCGGGGTTTCGCCTTTTTCCAGCTTACAGGTCACAATCCAGCCATCGGCAATGTGATAGGTGAGTTCGCCGGTTTTTTCGATCACCTTGCCTTCCAGGTGCATGGTTTGGTCCTTGCGGATGACCGTGGCTTTTTCAAAGGTGCCGGTTGCCTCTTGAATATCGATGCTTCCGGATTCGGCGGTCATCTGGTCGCCGGCGACCTCGATGAAAAGATTCCCCCGCGCTTTAATTTTGCCCAGTTTTACATCGTAGGCCACCCAATCGGCCTTAATCGTGGTCAGGGTCTTGGTTTCTGCGGTCGTCTCCGTTATGGGACTCTCGACCTGTCCCCCCTTTTTTTCGCGGTTATTCCATTCGACAGGTGCCGTTGCCCCGGTTTGGGAAATTGGCTGTTTTTTTTCCAGAAGCACATTGCCTTCGGCAACGACGCTTGGTGGATCTTCATATCGGGTGATTTTATCGGCGGTTATTTCCCAATGGGCGTTGGTCGACTCAGCTGATACCAAGGTTGCTTGCAGGAATGAACAAATCAAAAATACGAGTAAAAACGGAAGGGTCGGTGAGGGTGGGATGATGTACTTCACCTCGATCGGCTCCTTGGGAAGTTAACTGTAAGCAAGAGGACGAATTCGCTGGCCGAAAACGTAACTTGCTTTCGTACGGCAATCCAACTGGTCGTATCCACACAAAAAACAATAATAATACAATAACAAATATCGGCTTCGAATGTACGTGTACACCGGTGTTGTGTCAAGTGAAAAGTCATTGATTTGCCTTGCGTGTCCGTGTACATTGGTATAAATATCGGCATTCGAAAATATTGTCTAATGGCCTGTTTTTCCAAGGCTTGCAGAAGCATTTTTACTTTTTCAGCTTTTCGCAACAGCATCCAATATCCGCAGCGCTGTATGAAATATATTTTCGGGCCGGTGAATTCCAGGCGACTTGGCCGCTCTCTCGGCATTGATCTATTTTCAGATAAAATCTGCAATCTCAACTGTATATATTGCGAAGTAGGGACTGCTACCACCTCCGTCGGGCAACGCGCCTTTCATACCCCTCCACAAGCAATCATTGAAGAGATTAATGCTTTCTGCGCGGAAGCCGGTCGGTTGGATGCGGTTGATGTCTTCACTGTAACCGCCCAGGGTGAACCGACATTGCATAGCGGGCTCGGTCAGATTATCGGCCATCTCAAACTGATTTCCGATAAACCGGTTGCAGTTTTGACCAACGGAACAACCTTGATGCGATCCGATGTCCGCCTGGAACTTGCCACGGCCGATATCGTTATTCCCTCCCTCGATGCCGCCTTGGTCGAGAGTTTTTTAAAGGTTGATCGGCCTGGCGCTGATGTAAATCTTGAGGAAGTCGTTGCAGGCTTAACCTCTTTTTCCCTGGAATATCGGGGCAAGCTGTGGCTGGAAATTCTATTTGTCCAAGGCTTTAACGATTCTTTCCGGGATGTGGAGGCGCTGGTGTCGGCCCTCAGGCCCATGCGTCTCGACAAAATTCAGCTAAATACCGTCGTTCGCCCGCCCGCAGTTCCTTTCGCGAGGCCGGTGGGCCAGGAAAGGCTCATTGAAATAGCTGATTATTTTTATGAAAAATTAGCTGTCCCGGTTGATCTCCCCTTTGTGCGAGCGGAAGAGGTTTCCCAGGAGCAGCCGTCAGAAGTTCTGAAAACCAAGCGGACCTTATCTTTGGATGAGGCGCTGGAAGAAATTTTACAGATGTTAAAGCGGCGGCCATGTACAGCCGTCGATATTGACCGGACTTTTCAACTCGGTGGTCCGGAAAAAGTTGAGCAACTGCTCGAACCGTTAGTGAACTCGGGTGCACTGCAGCGGCAGGATCACGGGAACACCAGTTACTATCAGTAACCATCGACCATGCAAGGACGCGGCGGATTGATATCGCCCAGCGTCAGGAGCGGGTCAAGAACACGGGCAGCGTTGCTTTAATAATTTACGTTAAGGAAACAAATGTCAGAAAACGAACAAAACTCAAATGAAGAAAAAGGCACCCCTGTGCGCAAAGCAAAAACCGGTGCCTGGTGGAAAAGTGTAACCAAAGCCATCCCGGAAGCCGTGCGGGGACCGATGGAGTCGCCATCTGTCAGCCCTGAGAGAATCGAAAAAGAAGAACAGGGTGAAATCCAACCTGCCCGTGTGACGGCGATAGAGCCTCCACCGACCCAGGTGGAGGTGGCTCAGGATGGCCCTGCTCCGGGCGTCGTTTCTTCTCCTGTCCCCACGGAACAACCCGTAATTGCAGAGAGTGTTGAAGGAACTGAAGGGGCTGACTCCCAAGAAGAGCAGGAGGCCCCGGCCAAAAGCAAGAGAAGGCCGCGCCGTGGTGGCCGAAAACGCTCGAAACGGGGTGATGCTCCGCAGAAAGACGAGGTTGGAGAGGGTATTGTAGAAGAGGACGACTTGCCCGATGCTGGTGCTGACGAGGACGATGATGACCGGATCGATGAGGATATTTCTGAAATCCCCGACAAAGCCGTCACCTATAAGCTTCTTATCAATGCTGAAGAGCCGGAAGAGTGCCGGATTGCCCTGGTTGAAGACGGGCGGCTTGAATCTTTTCACGTCACCACCGTCGATCGTGAACCCACAAAAAACAATATTTATAAAGGAAGGATTGTATCGATTGAGGCCAACCTGCAGGCCGCCTTCGTCGATATTGGTACGGGGAGAAACGGTTTTCTGCCGTTCAGCGAGATTCATCCTGAATATTTTCGCCAGGATGTCAATGATCGCAATCGTGCTATCATCGCCCAGCAGCAGTGGAAAAAACTAAAAATTGAAGACGTTGTCCAGAAAGGCCAGGAGGTGTTGGTGCAGGTGGTGAAGGAAGTCACCGGCAACAAGGGCGCCAATATGACCACCTTTCTTTCCCTGCCTGGTCGTTGCCTGGTGTTGATGCCGGGAAGTGACAGCGCCGGCATCTCGCGTAAAATCGTCGGCGAGGAGCGCAGAGCAGGCCTTCGCGAAATCATGAGCGAGTTTGAGATCCCCGAGGGGATAGGTTACATCATCAGGACTGCCAGTGCCGAGATTACCGGAGCGACCCTGCAAAAGGATTTAAGCATGTTGCTTGAAATCTGGGAGGAGATTAAGAAGCGCGGCCAGACCATGGAGGCGCCTGCCTTGGTGTACGAGGAGCAGGATACGGTTGTTCGCTTTTTGCGCGACCATTTCTTCTCGGAAATTCTGGAGATCACGGTCGATACCCAGGAATCGTTGAACAACGTCAACGCGTTTATCGAGCAACTGCCGCCCAAGCAGAAAGAGGTTAAGGTCCGACTCCATCGCGGCACCAAGCCTATTTTTAATCAATATAACATCGAGGAACAGATCGAGTCGATCTACAAACCGCAGGTTGCCCTGCCGTCTGGAGGGTCGATTGTGATCGATCCCACCGAGGCCTTGGTTGCCATCGATGTTAACTCAGGCCGCACCTCGAAAAACAGCGATTTTGACGACACTATTTTTCTCGCCAACATGGAGGCTGCCGCGGAGTTGGCCCGGCAGCTCAGATTACGCGATTTAGGTGGGTTGATCGTGGTGGACTTCATCGATATGCGCAATAAAAAACATATTCGAGAAGTCGAGCGGCAGGTGAAGATCAGCATGAAGCGCGACAAGGCCAAGGTCGACATCAGTAAGATTTCCCGTTTTGGCCTGATGCAGATTTCCCGGCAAAAAATGGGTGCTCCTATCGAGAAGGGCAGTTACCGTACTTGCGAATACTGCCAGGGACGCGGTGTGGTCAGGTCCGTTGAAACCCTGGCATTGTATTATCTGCGGCGTATTCAGACCGGAATCAGTCGGAAAAATACCGCCAGGGTTGAATGCAGATTGCCCATTGATGTCGCCCAATATCTGCTGAATAAAAAACGTGCAGAATTAGCTGATTTAGAAGTTAAACACCGGGCAAAGATTGATATCATCCCCAGATTTGAAATGAAACCGGCGGAAAATCAAATCGATTTCCTGGAGGCTGAAATAGCCCGATAAACGGAAGCCGTTGGCATGGGCGGCTTTTTGTGGCCTGGGACAGTTGTCCGCGGGGTTAATACGCAGAAATTTCTTGTGCAAAGATTTTTTTCGAGATATAATATCCGTTGATCGTATTGCGCCAGTAGCTCAGCTGGATAGAGTGCCGGACTACGAATCCGTAGGTCGCAGGTTCGAATCCTGCCTGGCGCACCAAGAAAATCAAGGACTTAGAGACCCCCTCTCTAAGTCCTTTTTTTGTTCCCCGGTCGCCCTCCGGTCTTGGCTCGAGATTCCTTTACCGAACAGGGTTTTTTGTACCCTCGAATTTTCTCCGCCCGCCTCCCTGCTCGATCGAGAAGGATTTGCCCCCTTTTTTTAAATCAATTCTGTATCCCAATTCGACGTAGCCATCGCTGAGCCAAGAATGGTGTGCGTGATCAATCTCAAACGAACTATAGGGCTCACGTGCGATAGGTGGGGCCTTCGGATCTTCACAGGACCATTGAATGGGTATGTTGAGCCCGACGATAAGGTTCCACACCTCTTCGCTAAAAATGGCTCGTAAACGGTAGGGCTCAACTCCGCCGTTATTGAGTTCTTCCTCACGGCCAATCACTGTGGGATCTATCCACAGTTCGGCCACCGGGGGATCTTCTTCATAGCTGTCTTGCCCGTAGCCCTAGGGGGAACATGTTGGCCAAGTAGCGAATTGAGTGGTTTGAGTGGCACAATCCGTCCGCGCAACACTGTAGCCCTTTGTTCGTCACAAGGGCCAAGCGGCCACACATCTCCTGCACTGGTATTATAAGCGGCACGCACACGGGAGCCAGCCAAAGAAGCTGGTAGCCAAACTGAGCCCCGGCGACAGAATATGTGCCTATTCCGGAAGGGTCGTCATCCGCAACACCGGAGATCAGGCCCGGACCAATTCTGAGAAGCGACTTGCGCTTGTCTGACGGCTGTTCATGGTTTTCCGCTTGAGCGTTTTGAATGTCCGCATGGTCGTCAACTACGCCTTGGGCAATCCCCCCTAAAGCTCAGGTTGGTTCATCCAACTACGTGCTGTTGAGCTCGGAGTCCTCGTTTATTTTCCCTTCCGTCTCGCAGCTTGTCTGCCCAAGCACGCAATTCCACTGCCCAGCAAAATATCATCCGCATGCTCCAATCGGCTTCAACATTTGCAATTCATGAAACCGGGCAGATCGGAAAAGGGTCATATTTAGCCACCGGTTAAATGTGACCATTTTTTAATGGTCATCAAAGATATCCCTGCAAACGATTGTACAGATAATTATCTCGTTAAATCAAAATTGTGACCTATGTAACGCCGAGCGCTGAGTAGCTGGATTAAAGATTGCAGTCAAGGTGATGACGGCTGTCGTTGGCATTACCGCAATTTTGCCAGACAGGCTGTTATCGGAAAAATCAAGGTAGCTTTCAGGCCGCAAAAAGAGGAGACGCCGTGTTGAACAATGAAAGGGGAAGATAGGGTGGATTTTACTGTGGGCCTTGGGAGTCCGATCCCGATCTTATTGGCGCTCTTGATCAGTGCCGGTTTGTTAAAGCGGCGGCCACCTGTTACTTGTCGGTGGCGGATGAAACCAAAGAGACAGGAACACTTTATGAAGACCGCGAGGTGGTTGTTGACGGCAACCTGGTCACGACCCGGTACCGGCCGATCTCCCCGCATTTATACGCGAAACCACGAAATTGCCTAGACGGTAGCTTGATGAGATGTGCAATCTCCATGGTGACAACCCTGACTTTGCTTCTGACCTGTGCCTGCGCAATCGTAATGCTAGGCTGTCGGTCCGATAAGGGCGAGGTCGGATCAGCGGGATTGCTTGATGGCCTTGTTGTCATACCTCATGGGTACATGGCCCGACTGGAACTGGTGCATGACGGTCAGATGATAGGCTTTGGCCCCTTCGTCGGTTATTATTTTCGGCCGGATACCCCCAAGGATCTGAGCCGGTTGCGATTTGTCTGTTTCAACGAAAACCGGTTCTACAGTTCGGACCTGCCCGCCGGTGCTAAGCTCTACGAAGGAACGGCGGTACTGGTAACCCTGCCCGCTGCCGAGATGGTCATCCCCACCCAGGACAGGATCAATCCGGTCTACTTCCAGGAAGCACCCGAGGGTTGGCGGAACACCCGGCCGGAGCCCCAGGATGAATTTGTCCATTTTCACTCCGGCTACAACGGTATCGGGCCGGTGCTGACCGGATACTGGATCCGCCATGTGGCGGTCTCCCCATTCACCTATGACATGGGGGGGCGCGTCGGCAAGGAGAGTCCGCTGTATCACAAAGTTCAAAAGGGACCGGACCGCGATTTTGCCAGGATCATAGAATTTGACAGGGGACCGGAAAAGAAGCATTGAACACCATCTTTCCGAATGGCGCAACCGCATTGAATGAATAGAGAAGAGGGCGGAAAAGACATGGAAAAGAGCAAACCGATTCGTTACGTGACGATTGCCGCGATGTTGCTGCTCGGGGTCTACTGGTCAGCGGCTTCGGCAATCAGCGGCGAAGAGTACCCCAACACAGGTTTCCTGGCTACCGGCGAGTGGCTGAAATCCCACAAGGGGGATGCGTCCCTTATGATCGTCGATGTTCGAACGGACAAAGACTTTGATGGTAAACTGATCCCCGGCGCCATTCGTATGCCCTGGTCGCAGTTCCAATACGACGAAAGCGTCAGCAACATGGGCGAGGTGTTCGTGGGCATCGTCCCTGCCCAACAACTGCTCGGCGAGCATGGCATCGCCCGGAACGACACCGTAGTGCTCTATGATTCGGTGAAACAGGATGGGGGCGCCACCAGTTCCTATATCTTCTGGGTGCTCGATCTGCTGGGGCACAAGAACATCAAGGTGCTGGAGCGGGGTATCGACGGCTGGATCGATGCCGGTGGCGAAACGATATCGACAGCTCGCAAGGCCGAGGGAGTCCTCTACCAGGCCCCGGCGGCAGAGATCAACCTGCGTAAATGGGTTAAGGCCGACTACATAATGCCGCGGCTCGGCGATCGCTATTATCAGATTCTCGATGTCCGATCCCGGGAAGAATACCTGGGGGAAAAACCCAATGCCGCGCTGGATGGCTTGGTGCTCAAGTTGGGACATGTCCCAACCGCATACAATAACGACTACACCCGCAACTGGACCACCCTCGACAGCAAGGCGTTCAAGCCGTACGCAGAGTTGCAGGAACTGTACAGAGGCCTCGATCCCGGCAAGGCGGTCATTACCTACTGTCATGCGGGCCGACGCGGATCGTTCGGATATTTTGTCCTTCGGCTCATGGGCTTTACGGATGTGCGGCTTTATGAACTCTCCTGGATGGAATGGGGCAACAAGCGCCTTTTCTACCCTGTTGAAACCGCGGAACACGTCTTCAAGGACGCTGCCTCACCGGCGACGACGGCCACACCCACCACCTCCGGCAGTGGAGGCAAGGCTAGTCCGAAAAGCGGCGCAGCCACTCCATCCGGAGGCGATCGCGGCGCAAAAAGCGGCTACGTCTCCTGCGGAGGATGAGCCCCATGGAACACACCAATAAACCAAACACTCCCTACTGGCATTGGATTCCGGCGGCTTTTGCCCTGTCGGGCATCATCGTCTTTATCTTCGCCACCTACGGGCCACCGGCCTCGTCCAGTGGATTTGTCAGCGCCCTCAAAGGCTTTTTTGAGTGGGTGGCGCCGGACTACGTCGCGGCCAAGAACCACTACAAGGCCATTCCCGGCCCCGGTTCGTGGCTTTTCGCCTTTGCCTTGGGCATGGCCATCGGCGGTTTTGTCGCCGGCCGGACATCGAAAGATATCCCGGTGCGCGATATGCCACCAATCTGGAAGCGGCGGTTTGGCGAGAGCCGGGCAAAACGATACGCCGCCACTTTTCTTGGTGGATTCCTGATTCTGTTCGGATCTCGGCTGGCCGGCGGCTGCACCTTGGGGCTTTTCATCTCCGGGTCGACCCAACTGGCTATCAGCGGCTTGTATTTCGGTGTGGTCATTTTTGCGGTGGCGATACTCACCGCCCGGCTGATCTTCGGTAAGGTCGCGGAACTGGAGGATATCCAATGACAATTATCTGGTTGGGACTCTTTTCGGGTATTGCCTTCGGGTTTGTCGTTCAACGCGTCGGCGCCACCGATGCCCATCGGATGGCCCGATCGCACCTGATGCTGGACCCGGATATTCCTCGTTTTATGCTCCTGGCGGTTGTTTTGTCCGCCGTGGGCCTCCTCGGCCTTCAGTCGGTTGGCGTCGGGCGCGTTCTACCGCTGCCCACCAGCATTGTGGCCACGGGATTGGCGGCAGTGATCTTCGGCATAGGCTGGGGGTTGACCGGCTACTGCCCCGGCACCACCTGGGCTGCCGCCGGTGAAGGACGCATGGATGCGGTCTTCGCCCTGCTGGGCGGCCTGGCCGGTGCAGCCCTTTTCGCCCATTTACACGAGACGCTGGTCCCCCTCTTATATGATCCCACCAACGTGGGGCAGATCACCCTGACGGATCTGTTCGGCAATCAGGCCATAGCCGTCACGATGTTGGTCATCGTTTTCGGTTTGTGTACCTGGGGTATTGGTAAATTGTGGAAAAACTGTTGAAAAATTTTTCCAAACGCGCTGCCGGCAATGACGTCGACAGCGAAAAAAGCAACCCAAAAAAGAGGTGAAAATCATGAAAAAGCAAGTGGCTGTCAGTTTAATCATCCGTTCCCTCTTCGTATCAACTGTGATCTTGACTACCGGATTTCTCTCGGGTTGCTCTGGGCATCGCGCAGAAGCCGGGTCGGCGGGCATGTCTTCTTCTCAATCCGTCGCGTCTGAGCAGGAGAAAAACATGGCAGAGTCCAAAATGATGGTCCAATGCATGGAAATGGCAAAAATGAAAAAGAAGATGATGATGGATATGAAGGCGCAGGATGCCGAACTCACCGCGCAGGTTGCCAAGATGAATAAAGCACCGAAGAATGAGAAGGTGACCCTGATGGCCGCCGTGCTCACCTCCATGGTGGAACAAAGGACGGCCATGCATGCAGGCATGGAAAAGATGCAGGGGGAGATGATGCAGCACATGATGCAGCATATGCAAATGGGTAAGGGTTCCATGATGAAGTGCCCAATGATGACGGGTATGGAAGAAAAAACGATGGATCCCCACAAGGGCCATTAAGAAGAGCAAAAAATGACAGCCCGAAAGGTGGAGCGTAAGGATAAAGCCAAGGGTCCGGTTTGCGGCATGACGGAGAACGCTGCCCTTTTCGACCAGCAGCTCTGAATGGTAGCTGGGTTCCTCATGATACGTGTGAACCGTTGTTGATTTCAGCAAGCATTGGATCAAGAAATCAGAAGTGGCCCTGAAGGAGGTGGTCGTCTGGCTTGCGGTTTCAAGGAGCAAGTTTTGTGCATGGATCAAGCGGTATGGCAAAGCTAACGAACATAATGGGCTGTTCCTCGACATTGCCGCTTGTTCAGCAAACTGAAGAAACGGCCAGGCAAAGCGCGGGTTCTCGCCAGGGTGGTTGTCGAGACCAAGAAAGGCAGAAGGTCAAGATCTTTTTTTCCGTCACCGCCACAAACGGCAATGGCTGGCAATCGCTAATAAGAGGAAACCTCTGTTGATACATTCTTCACTTTTATGGGAAGAACAAGGATGAGTTGATCGGCAAGTCCGTTTTTGAAATCGCTCCACCCGACATCGCCAAGGTCTATCATGCTAAAGATTTGGAGTTGTTTGAAAACTCAGGAATCCAAGTATACCCTTACAAAGTCAAAAATTCGCAAAACAATTTGCGAGACGTCATCTTCCATAAAGCTTCACTGACTGATGGGCATGGAGTTGTGACCGGTATCATCGGCGCAATTCTCGATGTTACGGAGCTGAAGCAAGCTGTGGAGGCGGTAGAAAAGATCAAGGCGCTGTTGAATGCCAGTCAGCGCCTGAGCATGGTTGGTGGGTGGGAGTGGGACGTTGAAACTCAAACAATGCAGTGGACGGAAGAGACGTATCGGATCCATGATTTTGTGCCGGGGGAGTTGGAGCCGGGATCTGCGGAACACATCAAGATGAGCGTGGAGTGTTATGAATCTGAGGATCGCCCAAAAATACTGGCCGCCTTCCAACGCTGCGTGAAGGAAGGGCAACCCTATGATTTGGAGTTGCCTTTCACGACCATCAAGGGGCGCCGGCTTTGGATTCGCACGACCGCAATGCCGGTGATTGAGAGCGGAAAGGTCATCCGGGTTATCGGTAACATCATGGACATCACCGAGCTAAAGCAGGCAAATGAGGAACTTAGTAAAAGCGAGGAACGTAACCGACAAATCATTCACTCGTCTATTGATGGTTTCTGGCGGGTTGACGCCCAAACCCGTCTCATTGAGGTGAATGAGGCCTATTGTAGTATGAGCGGCTATAGCCGTGAAGAATTGCTGACAAAGGCTGTCCCAGATTTGGAAGCTTCTGAGTCACCCGATGAGGTTGTAGCAAGAATCAGACGCATCGTGGAAAATGGCTCTGATCGGTTCACAACCAGGCATCGTCGAAAGGATGGGCGTATATTCGAAGTTGAAGTAAGCATCCAATACAGGTCGGGTGAGGACGGAGGAGAATTCGCAGTCTTTTTGCGCGATGTCACCGAAAAACGACGCCTGGAGTCGCAACTTCTTCAGGCCCAGAAGTTGGAAGCCATCGGTACCCTGGCCGGAGGCATCGCCCACGACTTTAACAATATTCTCGGCGCAATCGTTGGCTATGCAGAAATTATCCGCGACGACTTTCCTCCCGGCTCGCCCGGCATTCACGACATCAATCAAGTTATCAAAGCCAGCCACAGGGCAAAAGACCTGGTCAAGCAGATACTGGCCTTCAGCCGCCAGGTTGAAGACCAGAAAATTCCCATCCAGCCCGCAGAGATCGTCAAGGAAGCCATCACGCTGCTGCGCTCCTCTTTGCCAACGACCATTACCATCAAACAGGATATCGCTGCCGATGTTGGAATGGTTCTGGCCGATCCCATCCAGATTCACTAGATCGTCATGAACCTCTGCACCAATGCCTTCCATGCCATGGAAGCAAAAGGCGGCACGCTCACCATTTCCTTGCATAAAAACAACCTTTCCCAAGATGATCTCGCCACCGAACCAGATCTGCAACCAGGCACGTTTGTGCAACTGTCGATCAGGGATATCCCATTGTTTATTGCCGAGATCATAGATAAGCTGGCCCAGAGTCTCTTCAGGCTTGACCTTGAAGAATTCATAAAAGGAACGGTTGGCGGTGACCACCCTGAGGTCATGATCCAGGGAAATCAAGGGTTCGCGCACAGTGTTGATGACGCTCTCTGCGAATTCATAGGATTGTGTCGGGTTCATTTCATCGACCATAATCTGCATCTTGTTGTAACCGTTCCATAATGTTTTTAACCCCTTAGTATTCTGCTTGGTCTCGCAGTCACAGGCAATCTACAGCCCACCAATGGCCTTCTCAGCGGTCTGGTCCACCTGGCGGTACATCCGTTTCAAACGACCCTCTTCAGTTGTTCACCTTTGGCGGGAAGTCCTCGATTGGATGGCTTTGGTTTTTTTTTTGCCGGTTTTTCGCGGTCAACAATTGCTATGGAAACGAAAACATATGACCGAAAAGCTAATGCGACAGGTTTTCTCCCACCAGCACAGACTGCCAGCGGCAATGCAGCTAAGAATACAAGAATGTGGCCTCCGACGGGAGCGTGTCTTAAGCCCCAAATTTACATATCTTTCGTAGGTTGGGATCGATTGAGTGACAGGTTGCCTGGTGGCAATAAAATACCGCAGTGAATCAATGTGTTGCGTCTGCCTGTGCCCCGCTAGTGTCCGGTTTGGTTATCCGGGCCAGGGATCGCAAGATCGGCGATAAGTGGGAGATGGTCGGAGGCGACCTTAGCCAGTTCCGAGCGCGGCACCGTGATGCCGGTCACCTGGATGCTGGGGTCGATGAACACATGATCTATCCGGAAGCTCGGTAGGCGGCTGTAAAAGGTGCAGGCTGGCCTATACTCTTTCAATTGCGTCTGCGCGTCGAGGAATTTGCTGCACAGCAGCCTGTATCCCTTCGATGACGGCACACTGTTAAAGTCACCGCACAGGATCACGGGCTGGTCTGCGTTCAGTCGGCCCAGCCATTCGTCGCCCAGCAAGGCCTTGATCTGGGCCATTCGTTCACGCGTCGTCAGTCCCAGATGGGTGTTGACGATATTCACCTCAGTGCCGAGCAGATCGATCGCCACCCAGAGTGCACCGCGCGGTTCCAGCGTGCCACCCGGCAAATGTCCAGGCAATGGCCCTGTCTTGATGATGCGCATCGGCAGATGCGAGAGGATCGCATCGCCGTATTTTTCATCCTCGATATCAATGTGGGGATGAAAGTGATGTTGCATCCCGAGATAGTGCGCGATCCGTTCCGCCTGATCCTCGCCGCCCGTACGCGCACGGCCTGCATCGAGCTCCTGCAGGGCCACCACATCCGGATTGGCACGGGCGATCACACGCGCAATGCGTTCCGCCGCTAGTTTGCCGTCGATTCCAACGCAGCTGTGCACGTTGTACGTCATCACGCGCAATTGTTCCGAATGGGGTGCCGGACTGCGCTCGCGCCTGGCCCGCGTCCGTCTCCCGAGCGTCGCCGATGTCGGGCGGCCGAGGTGGTGCAATGCCGCCTCACGTAGATCGGATGGCCGGTAATAACCGCGCTTGCTGTCCGGCAATGTCGCATCGCTGGGCAACAGGCTGAAGGCACCCGTTTCCTCAGGTGCCAAACCCGCATGCGAGCCGTTTTCGGTGGCGAAGGTGATAGGCGAAACTCCCTTGCGCCAGCCGAGCAGGGTCAGATCTCCTGCATGCTGATGCCGGCACAGTCTTTCCAGATCTTCACCGATGACATCGATGAACGGATGATCCTCGCCGAACAGCTCAGCGACCTGTTGCGGCAACAGGAACTCCCCGTCTGCGGTCCAGACCCGCAATTGCCCTTCCCCGCGACCGGTGACGACCGCGGGCACTTTGTGCCGGGTGGCGAGGTCTCGCGCTGCACGAGCCAGTTCTGCCGGCTCCAGAGGATCGGCAAAATAGACAAAGGCTACCGGACCAAGCCCGACGACCTGCACCTTGTCATTGCTCTCGACGTCGCCGTTGGACTGCTCGGAGAACAGATGCCCGACCTTGCTGGCACCGAGCAACCTGGCTCGCTGCGCTTCTACACTGGGCGTGCGTTTCCTGCCTGCAACAATCGTCACTTTTTCATCAAGGCCGGCATACACCGCATTGGCCGCCTCCAGGATATCGTAGCCCTGCAGTTTGAAATATGATGTGGCCCGGCTCTGGCCGTGATCGGAATAGACCCACACTTCATAATGCCGTCTGTCCGCATGGGCCGCCTCGTTCCATAGCCGTTTGACGGCGTTGTCGATACCCTTGAGGGTCCAGTGGGCAAACATCGAGTCGGGCCCACGGCGGTGGGACTGTTCGTCATAGCCCAGAAAATTGATGTTTATGATCGGCAGGCCTCGCTGTATGTCCATCTTGCCGCCGATCACACACAGCTCGCGCAGCAGGATGCAGATCGCAACCCGGGCCGGGATGAATTTAAATTCGTTGATGAATTTGTGCCCTTTATACAGGCCGCGAATCAAATCGACCACTGCTATCACCAGTTCCACGACCAACAGAATCAGAATCCGGATCACACTATTGATGTTGGTGATAAGCATGAACAGCAGCGCGAAGGGGTTGGCGGCCCGCAGTGCCGAACCCCAGCCGAGTGACGAGGCGCAAAAATGCGCTTCATCCTGGTCCACCCCGCCCCTGAAAATGTTCGAGTACGAACTGCCGCCCTTGCAAAGCGATTCGACGCCGTCCCTGGCCAGCTGTTCGCGCAATTCTTCTTCCACCTGTTGCGCCGTCGCCGGCTCGACCATGCAGACTATTTTGCCCTTCTCCCGGTCCAGAAACGAAAAGGCCGGCACGACGGTTTTTATCCCGTAAAAAATTTCCGCCTGCACGGCCGGTGTCGTAGACGGCAAGCCTGAATACAGGCTGTGCACCTGGTAGTGTTCCCGCTTAATCAAACGCTTCAGAAAGGGTAGCTCACCCTTGTCGAGGGCACGGTTGAACTGGTCGAGAGACAGGCCATCGATCTGCAGCATCACCAGGCCGGGCCGGTTCGCAGATCCCTCGGAAATCGACAGATGCAGGAAGCGTTGCAGCCAATGCGTTCGGCTGAACTTGCGCAACAGTAGGCGCAGACGTGCCTCGAACCTGCCGATCATGCAGAGCCTCTCTTGCTGGCACAGATACCAAGCCCTGAAAAAGCAGCGCCACGCTGATGTGTCATCATGATTCCTTCATCTCCTGGTCGGCGGTATTCATGGCTTCGTCGCCGGCCTGCGCAACCGTCTTTAGAATATCCCACTCAGCCTTGATACGGGTCCTGATCTGGTCCCAGCCGGGTTCGTCATCAGGTTTCCGGAGGGCGGGATCGGGCCGCAGGTTTTCATACGCCGCAAGCGCCTTGCGCGCGGAAGCGGCCATTGAAAAGGCCTCTGCCGTGGCGCGTGCGGCTGCGATCAGCGTGCGTAGGTCGTCGCGCGAACGAGCATGTATCCACTGGAGCGCTGCGGCAAAGGCCTCCTCAGTTTCCACACTGATCAGTCGGCCGTTGCTCGCGTCTACGACAACTTCTCTGACGCCTGGCGCATCGATCGCAACCACCGGCAGGCCGGCAGCCATCGCTTCGGTCAGGACCATGCCCTGAGTTTCGGTTTTCGACGCAAACGCGAACACGCTCATCGCATTGAGTGCATCGGCCAGGTCGTCCTTCTCCAGTACGCCGCACATGTAGAGCCGGCCGCTCATACCGGCCTCGGCAAAGATCTGCTCGATCGCCTCCTGCGACGGCCCGGTGCCGACCAACAGAGAGACGGAAAGGATAGGATCAAAGAAGCTCTGCGGGAGGTGGCAAATAGTTTACTTGCTGGTGACAATATCCTGCTCTACCCCTCTGGCCGTCTTTGTCGTAGCGCCAAGGAAGATCTGGCCGGTAACTCCGCGGTCGAATATGTCTTGGAGAACGTGCCTGGTGTCCGGACTGTCCTTATCCGAACTACCGGCCTGTGGGGCAGCAGCCTCAGCTGGGGCCAAGGCTCAGAACCGTCTCTCCATAAAAACTTCGGTCGTTACATACGTTTTTTCTGTGCCAACGCGCTCTTCTTCGGGCCGCGACGAAAGGTGACGGTGGAATTAGTCGAAGATACCGTCCTGCCGAATATGAAGGGGCGTCAGCAGATTAACAGCGCCCTCGAAGAGTTCTATAACGCACATGTGCAGGTCAACACACATGTCCCGTACTACTGGTGGCAGGGTCGAACGCCAGTGATCTTGCCAGAGTCCGAAAAGAAGAAGGTGAACGGTGACATTACAAGTGTTCCTGAGACGACCCGTCAAATGGTGATCGAAAAGATTGCACAATTGGTTGGGCAGCAGGTGAACGGCCAAGACCGGTTAGCCAACGATCTGGCTATGGACAGCCTAACCATGATGGAGCTGGCGGCTTGGGTGGAAAGTGAGTTCGGATTTCCGGTTGACGATTTTTCAGCCCTTGAAACCGTGAATGATTGTATGTTGGCCGCTGCCGGCGAGGTTCTCTATTCCTCAACTGCAACGCACAAACCCGTATCGGAAAAATGGTTCCTGGACTCCGGGAAACGTTTGAAGCTGTACCATCATGCGACCATCACCAATCTTTTTTTGGCGCAGGCAAAACGCTCTCCAGACAAGATCATCCTGGCCGATCAACTCGGCGGCGAGAAGACGTATCGCCAGATCCTGACTGCTATCTTAGTCTTGAAACCGATCCTGGAAAAGGTGCCGGGCGAGTATGTCGGCATCATGCTGCCCGCCTCGGTCAGCGCCTCCATTCTCTACCTAGCCACCCTGTTTAGCGGAAAAATACCTGTGATGATCAATTGGACAACAGGTATCGGTAACGTCCAGCATGGGCTGGAGCTGACCGGCGTGAACACCATCGTCACCGCCCGGGCCTTATATCGGAAGCTGACCGGCCAAGGCGTCGATCTGACCGTGGTGACCACGGATTGGCTACTCCTGGATGAAATCGTACCTGCGATCCCGTTGTATAAAAAGATATGTGCCGCTCTTCAGGCTCGTTTCGCCGCTGGTTTTCTGGCAAAGACCCAAGTTGCGAAAACCGCCACCATCCTCTTTACTAGCGGTTCTGAGACGCGTCCGAAGGCGGTGCCGCTGACCCATGAAAATATCATAGCCAATTTGCGTGATTTTTCCTCCATCGTCTCGTTTACCGATGACCACAGGCTCCTCGGCATGTTGCCACCGTTCCATTCCCTCGGCCTGGTGGGTACTATTATTCTTCCCCTTTGTCTCGGCCTGAAGACGGTCTATCATGCCAATCCGACCGAGTCCACAATCCTGGCCGGACTGATTGAGCGCTATAAGGTGTCAATCGTTATCGGCACCCCGACTTTCTTGCTTGGGATTATCAAGGTGACTTCAAAAGAGCAGCTGAAAAGCTTGAGGTTGGTTTTCACCGGCGCGGAAAAATGTCCCGAGCAGACCTATCAGGCTTTGAAAAAGATAAATCCTGAAGCCACCCTGTGTGAGGGATACGGGATTACCGAATGCTCGCCACTCGTTAGCATAAATCGTGTTGAAGACCCGCGCCCCGGGACCATCGGCCGGGTCATGCCATCCATGGAATATGCGATCATCGATCCGGAGACAGGCAGCCGGGTGGACATAGGCCTACAGGGGATATTGCTTGTGCGCGGCCCGAACATCTTCGCCGGGTATTATCGGGACGGCAATGGTGCCGGCTTTCATGAATTCGACGAAAAACAATGGTACAATACCGGTGACTTCGTCAAGGAAGATAACGACAGGATGCTGACCTTCTGCGGTCGTAAAAAGCGTTTTATCAAACTGGGCGGCGAGATGATCTCGTTGCCTGCTATCGAAAACGTTCTGTTGGACAATTTTACAGCCGATAATGGTAACGGTCCGAGCCTGGCGGTGGAGGCAACACCAACGGATGAACGGCCGGAGATAGTGCTGTTTACGACCTTGGCCATCACCAGGGAAGAGGCCAACGGCAAGATCAAAGAAGCGGGCCTGTCTCCGTTGCATAATATCAGAATCATGCGAAAAATTGACGCCATCCCGGTCCTCGGCACGGGCAAGACAGACTACAAATTGCTGCAAAAGATGCTCGTCGAATGATAATTCAAATTTCCCAAGGAAATCTGTGAAAGTGGGTATGCAGTTTACTCAACCGGCCGCAACCTGTAGTATAGGTTCATG
>CAZJEX010000008.1:0-126869 GCA_964545155.1 uncultured Desulfobulbus sp.
CAAAATAGGGTGGTTCATTGCTTATACACCTGTCTCAATAATCGGCACCACTTCAGGTGAACGAACGCTTTGATCCGGGGCATTGAGCCGAACGGAATTTTTTGCGTGTAATTTTAGTTAGGGGGAACCATTGCGAGAAAGCCAGGGGGCAACTGTGGAGTCCGGATATTCTATTCTGATTATCGAAGACGAACTTTCGGTGGGCCATTGCATGGCGACGATTTTAGAGCAGGAGGGGTTTGAGGTCCGAATAGCCATCGACGGTTTTACCGGCCTGGAATTAATTCGCGCCAAACGTCCCGACCTGATTTTATGCGATATTTTGATGCCGGGGATGGATGGTTATGAGTTTCATGCCGCGGTCAGCAGGGAACCGCAATATGCCGATATTCTCTTTGTCTTTGTCTCGGCATTATGCGATCCTTTGCAGGTGCGCAAAGGCATGGTCGCCGGGGCCGACGACTATTTGACCAAACCTTTTGCCTCGAAAGAGCTGGTGCAAGCGGTGGTCAGCCGTCTGCGAAGAGGGAAGATGCTGCAGCAGCGATCACGGCCAACCTTCCTGGTTACAGAGAGCCATCTCACCCTGTTGCGACAGGTCACCCGTCGAGAACGGGAAATTTTGCTTCTGGTCGCCCAAGGCGCCACCTCTAAGGAAATCGCCGATCAATTGTGCATCAGCCCAAGAACGGTAGAAGTCCACCGCACCCGATTAATGCAAAAGCTCGGGGCTTCCAATGCGGTGGCCTTGTCCCATTGGGCCTTGATTATTGAACAGCTGAGCTACCCCAAAAAAACCAGACACGCCGGGTAGGCATCGGTCCTGCCGGTTTATCCTCGAATCGTTTTTTCCCGAATCACCCTGAAGAGCCAAGTGCGCTGCCCCGCAGCCTTGTTGCGGCTGACCTGCCTTTCGTCAATCCTTCCATTGCCCACATTTCCCCTGCATTTTTCTGCGTAATTCCGTACAATATAGCCACAGAAGATTCCGTCTCGTCATCGACACCGGTGCCCGGGCACCAGGAGGGAGTTGTCATGAAAGGGAAACTGGTCATTGTAATGGTGGGCCTGCCGGCCCGGGGTAAATCGACCATGGCACGCAAGCTTGGCCGTACCCTGGAGCTTGACGGGATCAGAGTCAGGATATTCAACAACGGCGAGTTGCGGCGCAAACTCGACACCAGCGAAAACACCTCGTCTTCGGAATTTTTTTCACCCTCCAACCTCCGGGGCAAGGAATTGCGGGAACAGATTTCGCGGATCAATATCGAGGAGGCCCAGGCCTTTCTCCATGATTCGGGTGAGGTGGCGATCATGGATGCCAGCAACGTCACCCGGCAGCGCCGACGGAGCATTGCCGAGGCTTTTCCCGATCTGCCACTCTGTTACGTCGAGTGCCTCAATGCCGATGAGGAGGCCCTGGAGGCCAATCTAGAACGCAAGGCCGGCTTAAAGGAGTTTCGTGATCTGCCCCGGGAAAAGGCCCTGGAGAGCTTCCTCAAACGGATCGCCTACTACGAATCGATCTATGAGCCGCTCGATATCGAGGCCAACCGTATTCTGGTGGATTCGTTCGACAACTGTATCCTCCAGGAGCAGATCACCGATGTCCTGCCCTACTACGATCGCATCCGCGACATCATCACCACCCGGGTGGTGCGCAACCTCTTCCTGGTGCGGCACGGCGAAACCCTCTACAATCTAGAGGACCGCATCGGCGGCGATTCCAACCTCACCGACAAGGGCCGCGAGCAGGCCAATGCCCTGGCCGAGCATTTTGCCACGGTGCGCATTCCCATTATTTTCACCAGCAATTATACCCGAACCCTGCAGACCGCCACGCCGATCGCCGAGCGCCAGGATCCTTGCTCGATCATCGCCCTGCCGGAATTCAACGAGATCCACGCCGGGGTCTGCGAGGGGATGACCTATCAGGAAATCCGCCAGCAGATGCCGCATGTCGCTAAAGCGCGGGGGCCGAACAAGTACCGCTATGTCTATCCGCAGGGTGAAGGCTATAAAACCATGGAGGACCGGGTGCATCGAGGGTTGAAAAAGGTGTTCTTCCTCAACAACTATGATGAAAATATCATGATCGTCGGTCACCGGGCGGTCAACCGGATGATCCTTTCCAGCTTCCTTTCCCGGCAGGAGGAGGAAATTCCCTACATCTATATGCCCCAGGATCGCTACTATCATATCCAGATCGACCCGCATAAACGGATTTTCGAACTGGTCCCCTATAAGAGCACCCCTGGCGTGGGGGGTGGCTGGTAGCAGTACGACGGGGCGGTTTTACGCGAAGGCCGTTTTTCGGTGTGGAGCGTCCAATTTATTGCAGCGTGGTGGTGTCGTCGTCGGAAAAACCGTGCTGCATCCCGTGTTTTTCTTCTTTTTCCGCAAGCTGCGCTCTGGTTTCTTCTTCGGAAAGACCCAGCGAACGGGCCAGGTCGGCGATGTCGTAGCACGGGCTGCCGTCCGGTCCGTAGCGTTGCGGCTGCAGTTCGGGGAAATTCTCCCGGATGGCATGGCCGCTGGCCTGCTGCAGGAGTTCCTGGACCTCGGGCGGTCCGTAGATGAGCAGCCACTCGACCGCTTGCGACCAGATTTCACTGTCCACGGTCGGATGCTGGAGGATTTTCATGGCCGATTCCAGGGACCATTGCTGTTTAAATGCTGTCATAGGTTGCTATCTCATGGTTGAGCGACGCGGTTGCATCCTGCCAAATGGGTGGAGGCACCTTGGTCATCGTGTTTGACGGCCCGTAAATTTATTGGTTCGGGATGCATTTCTCTTTGGTGTGTGCACTGCCCTCCACTATAATACAACCAATCGTCACGGCAATAGATTCAGCAAAGGAGTAGACAATGGGTGTGGATAACGTTTTTTTACTGGAGGCCCTGGAGTGGTTCGATGAAAGCGGCAAGGAGTTGCTGCACCGGCTGCCGGAACAGGGTTCGGGGGAAATCAAATTCGGGGCGCAGTTGACTGTGCGGGAAAGTCAGGCCGCGGTGCTGTTTTACAAGGGCAAGGCCTGCGATGCCTATGGGCCTGGACGCCATACCCTCAAAACCGGCAATATCCCGATTCTCACCAAGCTGCTGTCGGCCCCCTGGGGGATGATCAGTCCGCTACGGGCCGAAATCTTCTTTATTAATCTCAAGGTCTTTACCGATCTCAAATGGGGCACCCGCGATCCGGTGGCCTTCCGCGACGCCGAGCTCGGCCTGGTCCGTCTCCGCGCCCATGGTGTGTTTAATATTCGGGTGGCGCAGCCAGTGCTGCTGATCAATACCCTGGCCGGAACCATGGGGCGCTACACCACCGAACAGGTCGAGGACTACCTGCGCCAGGTGATTGTCAGCCGGTTCAACGATTACCTCGGTGAGCATCTCAAGAGCTTGTTCGACCTGCCCGGGCGATTCGACGATATCGCCGAGGGGTTGCAGCAGCGGTTGGCCCAGGACTTCGCTCGTTTCGGCCTGGCCCTGGACGCGCTGTACGTCACCTCGATTACTCCTCCCGAGGAGGTGCAGCAAGCCATTGACGATCGCTCGCGGATGAGTGTGATCAAGGACATGGATAAATTTGTGCGGATGAAGGCTGCCATGGCCATGGAAAAGGCGGCGGCCAGTGGTACGGAAGCCGGAGCCGGTCTGGGTTTGGGGCTGGGGATGATGATGCCGGCCATGTTTGCCAATCTACCGTCGAGCGGTAATCCTCCCGCTGCCGGAACTGGGGAGGCGACGGTGCGATGTCCGGACTGCGGCATGATGATCCCGGCCAGCGCTCGATTCTGTCCCTTTTGCGGGCACCAGCAGTTGCTCAACCAGCAATGCGACAATTGCGGCAAGAATCTGATGCCGGGGGTGAAATTCTGTCCGCGCTGCGGGCATTCGACCGAAGAGCGGGCTCCGGAGATCGTCTGTCCCCATTGCCATACCACCAATTTGCCTAAGGCGGTGTTCTGCAACCAGTGCGGCGAAAAAATGGAATGATATGATGCGTTGTTTTGTAACAGGGCTGCGTTCGAGTTGATGGATATCCAGGTCGTCCAGAACTGTCCGCAGTGCGGGGCTGCGGTGGTGCTTCCCGAAACGGCTCGATTACTCACCTGCACGTATTGCGGCACCAAAAACTATTTGCAGAGCAGCGGCCCGTTTCGCTACACCCTGCCCATGGGAGAGCCGCCGGCAGCGTCGCTGCTGGCCCCCTATATCCGTTTCAAGGGCACCATTTTTTTGGTGACCGACGAGGGCATCGAGCACCGGGTGATCGACACCACCCAGGCCGCCAATCAGCTCCCCGGCTTGCCGCCGTCGCTGGGGGTGCGGCCCCAGGCCATGCAGCTGCAACGAATAGATCCCAAAGTGGCGGCCCGCTACCTGCCGCAGACCCTTAGGGCCAGTGGCATTCTCGAAAAGGCGGCCGCCATCGGCCACCTGACGGCCCGAGCTGGCAAGGATCTCCATCATCGCGCCTATATCGGCGAAACCCTCAGCTATATCTATCTGCCCCTGGTCGCCAAGCAGGAGGCCCTGTTTGACGGAGTGACCGACATCCGGCTCGCCGGCTCCGAAGCATTGTCCGGGGTCCCCTTGCAGGGCAAAGGGTATGACCCGGATTGGCGGGTGCGGTTTCTGGCAATGCTTTGTCCCCAATGCGGTGCTGGCCTGGAAGGGGCAGGCGACTGCCAGGTGATGACCTGCGCCAACTGCCAGACGGCCTGGGGCTTCGGGCCGGAGGGATTGACCGGGATCGACTGGCAACTCCACCCCGGCGATGCCGCCACCCCGCTCTATCTGCCCTTCTGGAAGATTGCCGCGCATATACCGGTGCTTTCGATCGACAGTTTTGCTGATTTTGTGGTGCGGACCAATCAGCCCTTTCTCCCCCGACCTGGGTGGCGGGAACGGATCATGAGCTTCTGGATACCGGGAATCAAACTCCGCCCGAAGATTTTTCTGCAAGCCGGGCGTCAGGCCACTTTGGGGCAATGGCGGGTCAGCCCGGTAGAGGGCAGAGAGGTGCCGAACCTGTTCCCGGTGACCCTGCCCGCTTCGGAGGCCAGGCAGGCGGTCAAACTCATTTTGGCCGCGGCCACGGCCAGTCCGCGGCTGGTCTTCCCGTATCTCCCCCAGTTGCAGTTGACCGAGGTGACGATGCATCTGGTCTATTTACCGTTTATCGACAAGGGACACGACTGGGTGCAACCGGAAACCGGAGTGGTTATCGGCAAAAATATCCTCCAGTTGGGCCGTTCCCTGTAGCTTTGACAGGCCTCATGCACCATGGTATAGCAGGGCTTGATGGCGGGCGTCCAGGTAATGGGCTGTTTTTTTCTTTAGGATATTTGAACGTATGAGTGAACATGAACAGTTTATGGCTGCCGCGCTGGACGAGGCGCGGCAGGCATTGGCCGACGGCGAGTTTCCAGTGGGCTGCGTCATGGTGGCCGGTGGGCAGATCGTGGCCCGAGGACGACGACATAACAGCGCCGAAGGCTGCCGTAATGAGATCGACCATGCCGAAATGCTAACTTTGCGGTCACTGATCGCCGAGCGGCCGAACCTCGACCTGGCCAGCGTCACGGTTTACTCGACCCTTGAGCCCTGCCTGATGTGCTACGCCACCATGCTGCTCTCCGGAGTCCGCTTTTTTGTCTGGGCCTATGAGGATGTCATGGGGGGCGGCGCTAATTTACCGCTGTACATGCTCAATCCCCTATATGCGCAGATGCGGGTACACCTGCTCGACAAGGTGTTGCGCGGCGAGAGCCTGCAGCTTTTTCAGCAGTTTTTCCAAAACGGGACCTACTGGCAGGACAGCCTGCTCGCCCGCTATACCCTGGCCCAGCCCCTGGAGGCGCGCAAGCCATGAACAACGGACCCGTCGCCAGAACTGTGGATTTTCAGGCAGGGGAGCGCAATGTCTTTTTTCATCTGCTCACCGCCTGCAATCTTGCCTGTCGCCACTGCTACATCAATCCAGCCCAGCACGGAACCGCCACCCTGCCGCTGGCAACTGTACTCCAGTGGCTCAAACTGTTTGCCCGGCCGGAGCGGCGGACCAATCTCATTCTTTTAGGCGGCGAGCCCACCCTGCACCCCGAACTGCCCGCCATCATCACCTCAGCAAAATCGATGCGTTACGCGGTCACCGTCGACAGCAATGGTTACCTTTTCCATGACCTGCTTGCCAAAGTGACGCCCCGGGAACTCGATTATCTCAGCTTCAGCCTCGATGGACCGGATGCGGCGGTCAACGACCCGATCCGCGGCGAAGGCGTCTTTGCGGTCTGTACCGCCAATATCAGAAAAGCCGTGGCCGGCGGATTCAACACCAGCTGCATCTATACGGTCTCGGGGCTCAATATTGATCAGCTGCACCGGATGCCCGCCTTACTTGCCGATCTTGGCGTGCGGCGCTTTTTCATTCAGGTGATCGGCCTGCGCGGCAACCCGGCGGCTAGCAAACCGGGGACGGAGGTCAACTGGCAGGTCGAACCGGACCAGTGGCTCGCCGTGGTGCCCCAGGTTGCACGGGAGGCGGCCCGCTTGGGCATCCACGTCATCTATCCCAAGGTGTATCTCGACCACGATGAACCCTTCCAGTGTGCCGGGATCGTCGCCGAGAATTATTTCATTTTCCCCAATGGCCGGGTTTACCAGTGTCCCCTTTGCGAAGATCATCCCATCCATAGTTATCAAATAGAAAACGACCGCCTCGTCCATCGTCAAGGATTGAACGAAGATCGATTTTTTCCGCTCACGATCCCGGAAGGATGCGTTATGAACCGCTTGTTGCAGCCGGACAATATCAGGTATCATCCGGACGGATCCCCGGTCCATCGCATCTCCTGCTGTCTGCTCAAGCAGGAAATGCAACCCGTTTGAAGCCAACCCGAGAGGCATCCAGCCCTTTAGTTCTTGCCGGCATAAATCTTTTTGATTGGTTGGAAAGAGATAAAATTCATCCTGTAATTATACGGATACATACCGCAAAGCGCCAAGTCCCTTGCGCTGCCGACAGCCAAAAGTTGTAACGAGTGAACACCAAGGAAGATATCGCATGGATACCCACCAGGCCCAGATCCTCGTTGTTGATGACGTCCCGGCCAACCTGAAATTACTGAACCGTATCCTCGCCACCCAGGGGTACAAGGTTCGCCCGGCATCCGACGGGCAACTGGCGCTACGGTCGGTGGCCACCGAGATCCCGGATCTAATCCTGCTTGATATCAAAATGCCGGGAATGGACGGCTATGAGGTCTGCCGTCTGCTCAAGCAAGATGCCAAGCATCGTGATGTCCCGGTGATCTTTATTAGTGCCCTGGATGAACTTTCCAGTAAAATAAAGGGATTCGAGGTTGGTGGTCAGGATTATATCACCAAGCCGTTTGAACCGGTCGAGGTGCTTGCTCGGGTGGAAACCCATCTGCGCCTTCGCCAGCTGCAGCTGAATATGGAGGCGCTGATTTCCCAGCGCACCGAAGAATTGAGCGGCACTAATGCCGAACTCATTGTGGAGGTCGCCGAGCACGGGCGAACCGAGGAAAAACTTCGCCGGACCAACCGCTCGCTGACCATGATCAGCGGATGCAACCAGGCCTTGATTCATGCCAGGGATGAAACTTCGCTGCTCAATGATGTCTGCAGGATTATTGTTGAAATCGGCGATTATGCTATGGCCTGTGTCGGTTTTTCCTGGCAGGACAGAGCCAGCGCGGCTCATATCGCCGCTTATGCCGGGTGTGCGAAAGCCTGCTTCCGGGAGGAACAGAACGGGGGCGAAGGGGGTTATCGCGACCCGCTGGACATGGCCATCCGCACTGGAGAAATCGTGACCTGTCTGGATTTGACCAGCGATGCAAGGCTCGTTTCCCATTGCACCGAGGCGGTGCGGCTGAACTGCCGGTCCGCATTGGCAATCCCGCTGTTCATAGATGATCAGGTGTTTGGTGCGCTGAGCGTGCTGTCGCACCAAACCGGGGGGGGCGGTCCCGAAGAGATCCAGCTGTTGTCCGAACTTGCCAGGGACCTGGCCTTTGGCATCGGCGCTCTGCGGTCGAATGAGGAGCGCCGTAAAACCGCTGAAGAGCTGTCCCAGAAAGAAGCCCGCTTGCAAAGTATCGTCCGTTCTTCGCCCACCGGTATTGCCATCATTGCCGGTCGACAGTTGCTCGAGGTCAACAAGCGGCTCTGTGAAATGCTCGGCTATGTGGAAGAGGAACTCGTGGGCAGCAGCACCCGTCTGCTCTATTTGAGCGAAGAAGAGTTCGATCAGGTGGCCAGGATTGTGGCGGTTGTCGAGCAGGGACTGAAGGATACGGCCAGCATCGAAACCCGATTTTGCCGCAAGGACGGCGGGGTGATCGATGTGCTTCTCATTTCGACCTGCATAAACACCTTCGACAAACAATCCGAAATAGAGCATGACGGCAGCGAGCAGACGACCCGGGAACAACCGGTGCAGGCGCTCAACTTCACCATCCTCGATATTACCGAGCGGAAACGGATGGAGCGCGAACTGCGCGATTCCGAGATGCGGTATCGCACCATTTTTGAGAATACCGGGACCGCGATGGTGATTTTCGAGGAAGATGCAGTCATTGTCCTGGCAAACGCTGAGTTTACCGTGCTTGTCGGTTTTTCCCGCGAGGAGTTGGAGGGCGTGAAAAAATGGACCGCTTTCTTCCTCGATAACATCCAGGCGTTGATGAAGGAATCCGGTCAGGTCCGGGGCGTTGATTCAGCTGGTACGCCGAAACGGTTTGAATCGCGATTGCAGCATGCCGATGGTCGATGGATCGAGGTGCTGATCACCGTGGTATTGATTCCGGAAACCACCAGATATGTGGCCTCGGTGATCGATCTCACCGAACAGAAAAAGATGGAAAAGGAATTGTTTGCGGCCAAGAAAATGGAGATCATCGGCCAGCTTGCCGGCGGCGTTGCCCATGAGGTGCGCAACCCGTTGAACGCGATTCTCTCCATCTCCGAAGCCTTGTTTCAAGAAGAAGGAATTGCTGGACGGGGAGAATATCAAGAATATATTGAGCATATCCGCACCCAGGTCAACCGACTTTCCAAACTGATGACCGACCTGCTCGGTTTGGGCAAGCCGAGCAAATCCATGAACATCCGTCCTGTGCCGATGGGTCAGTTGTGCGCCAACACGGTCAAGCTCTGGCAGCTGACCAAGGTGGCTCAAGAATACCCCGTCACCTGTTGCTGCGATCCCGCTGCCGCAGATCTTTGGGTGCTTGCCGACAGTATGCGGCTGCAGCAGGCCATCCTTAACCTCATGGATAATGCCGCCCAGTGCAGTCCCAAAGGAAGCGGAATCAACCTGCATGTCTTTAAGCCCGGCCCAAGGATGCTTGCCCTGCGGATACAGGACTCCGGGGTGGGGATCGCCCAGGAAAAGTTCGATCGGATTTTTGAGCCGTTCTTTACGCTGCGGGCCAAGGGCACGGGGCTGGGGTTGACTCTGGTCAAACATTTTATCGAAAGAATGGGTGGCGAAATATCTATCCGCAACAACGAACCGGCGCCGGGATGTACGGCCGAACTAGTTCTTAACCTTGCAGAACCAGGTGATTACGATCATGAAACCGAAGATATTGCTTATTGACGATGAGGTCGGTACCCGGTTCGGCTTTACCCGGTACCTCTCTTCCGCTGGGTATGATGCCGTCTCGGCAGAAGACCTTGCCAGTGCCGAGCAGTTGCTTGCCTCGCAAAAATTTGATGGGGTCATCATCGATATCAACCTTCCCGATGGCAGCGGTCTTGATCTCATCGAAAGAATCAGGGAGGAGAATCCGGGAGGTTCGATCATCGTCATCACTGGTGCGGGCGACATCCCTTTGGCGGTGGATGCCATGCGCAAGGGAGCGGACAATTTTCTCCTTAAGCCTGTCGATATGCAGGGGCTCGACCTTTTTCTCAAAAAAAGCATCGAAACTGGTGCGATCAGAAAACTGCATACCTCCCGGCAACGGTTGGAAAAACAAGAAGATATCCAGATCGGCAAAGCCTCGGGGATGGGAGAGGTCGCGGCGTTCGCCCGTCTTGCTGCGGCGAACAGTTCGCCGGTGCTGATTACCGGGGAAACCGGGACCGGCAAGGGGGTCATTGCCAAATGGATTCACCGGCACAGCAAACGTGCTCCATTTGCTTTTGTCGACGTGAACTGTTCCGGGCTGCGAGGCGATTTACTTGCCAGGGAACTCTTCGGCAATATCCGCGGGGCCTACACCTCCGCGGACCAGGACCGGGACGGCTTGCTGGATGTGTCCGATCGCGGGACCCTTTTCCTCGATGAAATCGGCGAGATGGAAACTGCGGTCCAGGGCCAGTTTCTCAAAGTGCTGGAAGAAAAGAAGTATCGGCGGCTGGGTGACACCCGATTGCAGCAAAGTGATTTCCGTTTGATTTGTGCCACCAATAAAAACCTCGATGAAGAAATGGTGCAGGGGCGTTTTCGAAGTGACTTGTATTACCGTGTTCATCTGTTTGCGATCCATGTGCCGCCCTTGCGGGAGCGTTTGGATGATCTGCCCGAGTTGGCTCGGTACCTGCTCAAGACCTGTACCTCGGCAAAAATCGGCATTAGCGACAAGGCCATCAAACTCCTGCAAGCCTATCACTGGCCGGGAAACGTCAGAGAACTCAAAAATGCGATTGAACGGGCAATAATTCTTTCAAACGGGCAAACGCTGGATGTTAACCATTTTTCCTGTCTCAAGGGTACGGGGCCGGTATCGTCGATTTTACCGTCCCAGACGCTTGAGGAAATCGAACATATCCATATCGCCGCTGTTTTGGAACGTTTTCATGGAGATGTAGCCTCGGCCGCTAAGAGCCTTGGGCTTTCCCGGGCCACCTTGTATCGCAAAATTAAAGAACGCAAGCATTCTGGCTGAGGCTGTCTGGGCACGGTGCCGCCATCTTCGTTAGTCTTGAAACGAGACTGTTTCCGCATCCTGAGATTGTGTTGTTTGGTTTGTGTGTTTTTATAGCCTGTGTTAACAGGTTGTTATGCTTTGTTCTTCTCTGGCATTGTTTTTGAATGTTCTAATAGATCATTTCTTTTGCTGGAGCAGGGCATGGATGCAAAACAACGGATACTTATTGTTGATGATGAAGAAGCCATCATCTTTTCCTACAAAAAGCTTTTGAGTGGTAGGCATGTTGAGGTCGATGGTTGCATGTGCCTGGCAGATGCTGTCGATCTGATTCAAAAAAACAGGTATAACGCCGTGATTACCGACTTCCGGCTTTCGCACTCGGAAAGCAGCGAGGGGCTTGAAATCCTGGAGTGTATCAGGACCTATCAACCCGCAACGCCGGTTATTCTTTTCACAGGCCACGGCAGCGACGAAATAAAAAACCAGGTGCTGGCGTTGGGCGTTTGCGGCTATTTTGATAAACCGGTTCAGGTGGCTCAAATAGTGGAAACCCTCAGGTCGATGGGGGTTCAGGCCGGTATTTTCTGATTTCGGGGAGCACCCCGGATCTTCTTCGTTTTCTCCTTTATTTGACAGTTTTTCAGGCGTCGGCTTGAAAATACGTTTTCCCCCCATACTCTCCTTTCTCCTCTTCCCATACCTGTTTTGCGACGAAATGTCTCAGAATGCGACAGGAATTTTACGGGCTGTTTTTCAACTGGCTGACATTCCGACTTTTTACCAATTTTCCAGCTATGGCACTGAATTTGTAATAATTTATAACAATAAGGAAGGAGGGAGGGGGCCTCTACGCAAGCGGTTGGCCTCAAGTTCGGTAATGATCTGCCCGACCAGATTGCGCTGGAAAAAAATGATAGATGGCCAGGCGAATGTTCTTCTTTCAATAAGAAGGCAACCGGTTTAGCTGTGGTCATCTCGGAAAGGTGGTGGTGCCGAACAATCTTTGAAACAGGATGGGTTGTTTAATCCAAATAGGCGCCCAAAAAGCGTAAGAGGAGTTGAGTAAATGGCACGACAGGCACGCGGGGTAGAAATGTTGGAAAAAGCGAAGGAGGCGTTGACTAAAGCGCGCACCGTTGAGGAGCTTCGTCAGGCCCAGGCGGTACTCCTGCCGCTGGTATATGATTTTTCAATGGAGGAGGTCGCCTCGATGATTGGCGTATCGCGGGGCTGGGCTTGCCAATTGCGAACCAGGTTTCTCTCTTCCGGAGGGCTACCGGAAAGGAAGCGTCAACGGGGTGGTCGCCGTCGTGAGAATATGAGCAAGGAGGAGGAGGCGCTGTTTCTTGCTCCTTTTTTTGCTAAGGAGCGTCACGGCACACTAGTGGTCAGCGAGGTCAAGGCGGCCTTGGATAGACGCTTGGGTCGCAAGACCGCATTGGCTACGGTGTATAACCTTTTGCACCGGCACAAATGGCGCAAAAAGGTTCTCGGTAAGCATTCCTCGCCAAGCGAAGTCGGGACCATGCTTGCATGGGAAAAAAAAATTCGAAAACCCTCACTCCATTCAGCGGGCCTTAACCAGGAGCCTTGCGACACATATTTGGAGACGCGGGGGTGATAACGGTCAATCAGCTTTGAGAAATGTCCCCCTTCAGCGTCCAAAATTGCCCCCTGAAATTGAGAAAAAGAGTGCTCCCCCTCCCTCCGGTCTGCGCGGCAACCCGGCGGCTACCCAACCGGGAGCAGACAACAACTGGCAAGTCGAACCGGACCAGTGGCTCGCCGTGGTACCTCAGGTAGCCCGGGGAGCTGCCCGCTTGGGTATCAACGTCATCTATCCCAAGGTGATCTCGACCAAGATGAACCCTTCCAGTGTGCCGGGTCGTTGCCGAGATTATTTCATTTTTCTCAATGGCCGGGTTTACCAGTGTCCGCTTTGCGAAGATCATCCCATCCACAGTTATCAAACTGAAAACGACCGCCTCGTCCATCGCCGAGGATCAAACGAAGATCGGTTTTTCCGCTCACGATCCCGGAAGGATTCGTTATGAGCCGCTTGTTGCAACCGGACAATATTGAAGTGGTAGTGAAAAACTGACACGTTGGCAAGTGGGTTGGTATGGAAAAAAGTGTTTCGTGAGGAGCACAAGATCAAAGCGCAAGAAGTGCTTTTGGATCTCTGTTTAACTGTTCATACTCTGAATTTGCGAATCTTTATTTTTAAATATTTCGACTTTTTGCAAGACCGTTAAGCAAGGCGGCAAGACACAGGACTTCAAAAATTGTTGGGTGAGTTGATTACATCCTGATGTCCTTAACGTTGAGATTGTTTTTTGAATTGACCGTTGGAGATTTCATGTACGCAGTTCGGTTCTCCGCAGCAACGTTTCACTGGATTTTTCCGAGATGAAAAGATTGGCGCTCAATCGTTTTGCGATCAATTTTGTCATCCTCGTGTTGAGCGCGTTGTCCCTCAATGGCTTCATCTTGGCACATGTTTTGACTCTGCACACCAAAACCCTGGCCGTGCAGCAGCTGCGACAGGACTCCCTGCAAATCACCCAGGATATCCAGCATGAGACAGCGGCGCTGTCACGGATGGTGCGTGCCTACACCAATTCAGCGAACACCAAATACCTGACCTACTATTATGATCTCATTGATATCCGGCAGGGGAAAAAGGCTTCGCCTGAGGAGTACGACACCACCTACTGGGCCAGGGTAATGGCGGGTGAGCGGGTGCATGTCATGCCCAGCGACAGACCGGGCGTTTCCCTGCTCGAGCGGATGAAAACCCATGCGTTCGGCCCGGAAGAGCTTGCTTCCATCGACCTGGTGCTGCAATGCGCCTTCCGGTTATATGAACTCGATCAAATCGTCTTTGCCGCCACCCAAGGCCTCTACGACCCGGAGCGCCGCGTGTTTGTCGATGATGGCACGCCGCAGCCGCAATTTGCCAATCAGTTCGTTTATAGTGACCACTACTTACAACTCGAAAGCGATCTCTCGCAGAAGGTATGGAATTTTGTTCAGTTAACCGATGAGCGAACCAAGGCAGCGGTTCGCAACGTTTCCTTGCAGCTTCGGCAGAGCATCTTTGCGGCGGTGATTATTTTGGGCGTGACCGTCGTCGGTTGAAGTCCGATGAGGCGACCGAAAAGATTCCTATCCTGTTTTTGACCGCCAAAACACAAGCCGCGGAAGAGGCCTACGGTCTCAGCCTGGGGGCTGCGGATTATATCCATAAACCGATCAGCCCGCCGATTCTACTGGCACGGGTACAACACTATTTGGCGATCAAGCAATACAACGATCTGCTGCGTGATCGCAATCAGTGGCTGGAGGATGAGGTATCGCGCCGCATATTCGAGTTGAGCCGGATGCAGGATGCCACCATGTATGTGATCACCGCGCTGGCTGAATTTCGGGATGAAGAGACAGGGAATCATATCCGCCGCACCCAAGAGTATATGCGTCTTATCGCCGAGAGGATGCAAGGGCTGCCGGAGTATGCCGAATATTTACACCTGAGCGAACGGCCCAGATTATCAAGTCCGCCCCGTTGCATGACGTCGGCAAGATCGCAATTCCCGATACCATCCTGCTCAAGCCGGGCAGGCTGACAGCGGAAGAGTTCGACATTATGAAGACCCATACGACCCGCGGCCATGAGATTCTTTCCCAGGCCATTAAAAGGCTGGGGGAGACCGGAGGGTTCTTGGAAATTGCGCAACAAATTACCCGTTCGCACCATGAAGAATGGGATGGCTCCGGCTATCCTGACGGGCTGTCGAGAGACCGGATTCCACTGCCGGCGCGCATGATGGCGGTGGTTGATGTCTACGATGCGATCAGGGGTGCGCGACCATATAAACAGGCGCAATCCCATGAGCAGGCCGTGGTGATTGTGCAGGCATGTCGAGGCAGTCATCTCGACCCCCGGATCGTCGAGGTGTTTCTCTCGTTTGACGCGGAAGTGCAGCGTATCCGTAATCAATGGGAAGATGTGCAGTAATAGTCCGCCTGATTTATACTATTTCAAATCATTGTTCGATCAGGAGCGAAGAGGAATGGGGAACGTGGGCGGGTGCAGAATGATACTGTTCATCTGCCTGGCGCTGGTGGGTTCCACCGGTGTGTCCATGCCGTTGAGTATTCGGTCTCCGGCTTCGGGACCCTCGGGGCCAAGATCACCGACGAGGCGACCGTCTATCAGCGGTATATCGATGACTCCGGGACCTTGATGTGCGATTCCTTGCTGGGTATGCAGTTGGACGTCAAATTGAATGAGCAGTGGGGCGCGGCCGCCCAGGTACGCATCGCCCCGAGAACGGATGACGATACTGGGGTCGAACCGCATTCAAATGGACCTTTCTCTCCTATCGGCCCAACAATGATTGGTTGTTTCGTCTGGGTCGGCTCAGCCTGGGGGGCTGCAACCAGCAGAACATGGATGTGGGGGGCTCCTACGACATGACCAGGTTGCCAGCCGAAGTGTATTTATTGTCCTCTGCGTATGATTTCAACGGTGTCAGTATTGCCAAGACCTGGATCACCACTGGCCGGCGAAACCAGGGGCTGCGTACCCGAGAACGGGACGCAGCCCCTGGTTTGTATAGGGGTTCAGATCCTGAATTGGGCAACCATCACCTTCAATTTATCGGCAACCTTCGACAACTCCTCGGCACTGATCTTGACCTGATTGCTGGCCTGGTTCATCTCATTGGCGCTGTTGTTGACCGTGGCGATGTCCGAGGCTATTTCGGTGGCCACCGTCGAACTTTGCGAGACGTTTTCGTTGACCTCGGCGATACCCTGCGAGGCCTGCTGAACATTCTGGGCAATCTCCCTGGTGGTGGCGGTCTGTTCTTCGACCGCAGCCGCGATGGTGGCGACGATCTTGTCGACGTCGGCGATGACCTCGCTGATTTCGTTGATCTCCGTGACCGTCACCCCGGTGGCTTCTTGAATGCCTTGAATTTTGTTTTTAATGTCCAGGGTTGCCTCGGCGGTCTGTTTGGCCAGGGCCTTGATTTCGTTGGCGACTACGGCAAAGCCTTTGCCGGCCTCGCCTGCTCGGGCGGCCTCGATGGTGGCGTTGAGGGCCAGCAGGTTGGTCTGCTCGGAGATTTCGGTGATCACTTCGGTGACCTTGTTGATCTCATCGGCGGCCTTGCCGAGTTCGTTCACCCGCTGGGAGGCTTTCAGCGATTGGTTTACCGCAGCCGTGGTGATCTCCTTGGCCTTGCTCGAATTACTGGCGATTTCGTTGATGGTGGCACTCATTTCCTCGGTGGCCGCGGCAACCATGTTGACGTTGACCGAGGCCTGTTCCATGGCGGCGGCAATCGAATTCTGGTTGGCGCTCATCTCTTCGGCGGCAGCGGCAACCTGACCTGAGCGCGCGGCCGTTGATTCAGCCCCTGACGACATCTGGTTGGAGATGGCGGCCAACTGCACCGCTGATTCTCCGACCGTGCCCACCCCGGTGCTGATGTCACCAAACATCCGTCGCAAGTTGCCAGCCATCTCATTGAGCGATTTGGCCAGGATGCCGATTTCATCTTGCTGATTGACATCCATGGTTTTGGTGAGGTCGCCGCCAGCCATGGCCTTGGCCAGGTCGACTCCCTTGAACAAGGGCCCGGTGATGAGATAGGTGAGGAGAAAGCCGACGGCGACGGCGAGAAGAACGCCAACGATCAAGACTATAATGGTAATCAGTCGACCGCGAGTAGCGGTAGTATTGGCAGAAAGCACCGATTCGGCTGAAGCCTCGGTGGCCTTTTTGACCACCTTATCGATGGCGGCAAAGGTGTTCACCTGGTAGGTCGCCGCATCCTCCAGCAGCAGCTTGTTCATGGTGACGAATTTTTGGTTGGCTTGGTCGGCGATGGTCTCCATTTTGCCAACAAGCGCGAACACCTGCTCCGAGGCCGGATACAGCTTCTTCTCGGCCACCTCCTTGGCCTCTCCGCTTTGGCCACTTGCAACCGAGGTCTTGATTCTGCCTACATTTTTATGTAGCTCGGCATGGATCGGCTTGAGTTCCTTGACCATGGCCACCATTTCGGGATTGGTGGTGTCCATCTTTTCCATCCATTTGCCCAACGAACATTCCGTATCGCCGGTGCCGCCTTCAAAGGGGGCGTTGAAGAGCAGCAGTCGGCCAACTTTGGCTAGCAAGGCATTGTGGGCAATTGCGAAATTAGCCATATGCTCTTTCATCAGATTGGGATTGGTCATATCCATGGCGATTAACTCCTTGGAAAGTTCGACCGCCTGGTTATTGATCCCTGCCCATTTGGTGATGTTGGCGGTGAAATCCTGCCATTCGCTCTCGACCTGTTTCATCAGCGGCAGGGCTGCGAATTTATCTTTGGCCTCCCCGTACGCTTTTCTTGAGACGAGCAGTTGCTGGTGGGAATGATTGCGCTGCTCGATGCTGGCGTAGGGGGTCAACAGGGTCCGCATCAGACCGGCGATGGAGGCTGCCTCGCTTTTCACGGTCAGGATATTCTGCACGGCAGGGAAGGTCTCGTTGCCGAGTTGTTTGACCCCGTTGTTGAGTTTGCCCTGCTGTGAAATTGACAGCAGGCCCACCGCGAGAATGATTAAGGCGGCCATGACAAAACCGCCAACCAGCTTGACTCCCAATCTGAAATTTTTCACCCCTGTACTCCTTTGTATAAAGTTGATCTGTCTAAAGTTGATTTGTTGTGGATTCTTGTGGAACCGCACGCTGGAAAGAGAACGCCTTCGTTGTTTTGCACCAAGAAACAGCGAAGGCGGCATCAAAACATTATTTTTCAATAGCTTGCTGTCGATGCTGTTTTGATTATGGGGAAATGGTTTTTTTAAGTCAAGGGAAGTTAATCAAACGATGGGTCTTGCCAAATCAAACAGGAGCGGAAAGCGTCAGTGAAGATTTTGGAAAAAAGGTCGTGGTCCGGCTAGCTGGCAGGCGATATTGCTGCTGCGGGTTTTCGAATTGCCAGGGCGACATTGGCGCCGAAAATGATCAGGGCGCCAAGCCATCCGCTGGCCGTGAGCGGCGGGTCGGCAACCAGCAGCGGGCCAAGCAGGGCGGCGATGAGGATACGGCTTGAGGAGATGACCGCGCCTTCGACTGCGGTGACGTATAAAAAGCCATAGGTGAGCAAGTATTGGCCGAGCACCCCGGCGGCCGAGCAGGCCAGGAGAAAGAACAGCTCGAGCCGGTTGGGCAGGAAAATGGCATCGCCGAGCAGCGGCAGCATCAGGAGTGCGCCTGGGCCGAACATGTAAAAGAGGATGGTCTGGGAGTCGTGATGCTGTCGACTTAGATTCAGGTAGATAATCGAAAATCCCGCGAAAAAACCGGAAAGAAGTCCCCAGTAGTTGTCCCATCGCATGTCGATATCGCCGGGCGACAGGATTAACCAGATGCCGATGGAGGCGATAATCACGATCAAGAGCGCCACGCTGTCCCGCTGGTCCCGGATCATAAACCAGGAAAAGAGTGCTACAAAAAGGGGATAGGTCATGTTGAGAATGTTGGCGCTGGCCACGGTCGAAACGTCGACTGCCTGGTAGAAACAGAAGACCGCCGCCGCGTTGGTTACCGTGCGGCCGATGATATAGTGGATACGGGTACAGCTGAGCCGCTGTTTGTTGATGATCATCGTCAGGCTGACAATGGCAAAGCCGAGGATAAATCGGGCGAACACATAGAACGGGGCAGTGATGGTAACATGGGGACGCGCCCAGCTGATCACCGCTGTGGCCAGGTAAAAACAGAGGCCGGATCCCAGAACAGCCAACAGGCCGAGGAATTGCCGTCGGCGGTCAACCGAGAAGGTATTAATCTGGGGAGTCATTCGTATGGTGGGCGGCTTGAAGGAGAGAAGAAGTGGGCAAGAGGTATCTCGGGGCGAAAGGACGTGCTGTTAGCGTCGAGCCGTTACTCGGGAAGGCGTTCTTTGCCGCTAAACATCCCACCGGCAATAATGCCGGCTTCGTAAAGCGCAAAGAGGGGAAAAGAAAGCAAGACCGTGGCGGTCACTTCCCCGGTGGTCAGCAGAAAGGACAATACCATGATGGCGATGTAAAAATAGGTCCGATTTTTTTTGAAATGATCGCGGCTAATAAGGCCGGTACGGATCGCCATGACCATGAGAAAGGGAATCTCAAAGGCGATGCCGAAGGCCAGCACCATGCGGGCAGTGAAGGTCAAGTAGAGCCCCAGCTTGAGCATTGGGGTCAGCGAGGGGGAAGCATAGCTCATAAAGTAGAGGAGCATTCTTGGCAGCACGACGTACAGAGCGAACAGGGCTCCGCCGGCAAAGAGCAGCGTGGCCCAGAGAATAATCCGCCGCAGCGTTTGTTTTTCCTGGTCGAGCAATCCGGGGGAAATGAACAACCATATTTGATACAGAATGAACGGAAAGCTGGCGCTCATCCCCACGAGCAGGGAAAGCTTGATGTAGCTGACAAAGGCTTCGGTCAGTTTGGTGTACACCAGTTTGCCCATCTGCGGGTAAGCCAGATAAAGCGGGTGAATACACCAGGCGGCAATCTGATCTTTGCACAGGTACGCAAGCGAGCTGGTCAGGACGATTGCCAGGCAGCAATGGATCAGGCGTCGGCGCAGTTCTTCCTGATGGGGCCGGAAGTGCGCCAGCGCCTCAAGCATGGGTTTTTTCCGGCTGGGGATCGACTGGCGGCGATGCGGCAGTAGTCTTGCCGGGCTGTTGGCTTGCGGTGCTTGATGCCGCGTTAGGGTTTGCGTCTATCGTCGTTGTGTCAGTCGTTTGGATTTCTTTCGGGGACTGGGCGGCTGTCGGTTCCATTTCAATGATTCCATCCTCCTGGCTTGCTGCGGCGGGATCGGCCGACGGTAATTGCCAGACAGCCGGGTCAACGTCGATCATTTTCCCCCGGAGCTCTTCTGCAGTTTTTTTCAGGTCCTGCTGAACGGAATCCAGTACCTCGCCTTCCTGATTGAGGTTTTCTTTCACCTGATTCAACGTCTTTTTCATTTCCATGATGCCCTTGGCCAGGGAGCGTGCCAGGCCGGGCAGTTTATCCGGACCGACGACAATCAGGGCGACGGCAAAGATAACGATCATTTCCGGGAGGCCGATTCCAAACATGGGCAAGTACCAGAAGAAGTTTGTAGGGGAAGGGCGGCGTTGCTTGCCGTCGCAAGGCCCCAACATTACGGGATTTGACCAATGGTGTCAAGCAGAGGCGGTTTACTTTGTCCGGCGAGGTTTCCGCAGGCCGTCGAGCAGATGCGCAATGGCCAGCAACGGGTGCGACATGAGCATGCGCGGTCCGGCATAGCGCATTACTTCCTGGATTTTTTGACGTTTTCCGGGGGCGTAGCAATGTACCGTACATTTGCCGCAGGTCGTCTTGTGTCTCTGGAAAGGGCAATGGTGCAGGCGGTTAGAAGCGTAGGCAAGGAGTTCTTGACAGTCTTTGCAGAGTGTTTCCGTGGTGCCGTGCCGATCCCGGCAGAAACGCCGGATCATTATTGCAACGGTTCGGGCCTCTCGTTGGAGGCGCCTTGATGAATACGATGGTTGCATAGGTTCATTAAGAAGGAGCGGATTGTTTTAGTCGATTTCTGGTCGAGCGCAACTCTACCTTCATGCGGTTTGGGAAGCAAAACAAATGGTGTGTGCAGAAAAAAGTGGCTTGCGATGCTTAGGCGTGTTACAAAAATGTAGGTTTCGGGCTAGATTGGTGTTACCTCTGGGTAGCACTGCGTCGCCGGTAATGTTATCCGAAGGTAACGTTGCATCGGTGGGAACAGCATAATTGTGTTGAATTTGCCGTATTGGTGCGAGTAGTATGTTGTTTGATTTAATAGAGTGATTGCATCCTCTTGGGATTGAGCGAAGGGTGCGTTCTTCTGGGTTGACCTTGATGCTGTTTTTTATCGAGAGGCACATGAGGCGCATGAAATAAGTGAGTTGGTGGGGGGCAGGTTGCTCCTGTATTGAGCCATGGGTAAACACAGCGACCCGAAAAGTTGCTTAGGGAGACCATTAGCATCATGAAATATATAGCGATATTTGCTGTTTTTGTGGTTCTTGGCGTATTTGTCAATTTGGTCCATGAGTCCAAGATGCTCTCTTACCTGTCGAGCGATCCGAAGGTCTGTATCAACTGTCATCCTATGCTTACCCATTATGAAACCTGGCAGCACAGTTCGCACCGGGTTCGAGCCACCTGTGTTGATTGCCATCTGCCGCGGGATACGTTTGTTAATAAAATGCTGGCCAAGGCACGCGATGGGTATAATCATTCCATGGCCATGACCTTTAAGACCTACGGCAACAATCTGCGGATTTCCAGTGATGCTGCCCGGAGAATTCAGGATAACTGTATTTCCTGCCACCGTGAGGTGGTTTCACAGATGCTGACCAGCAGCGCGTTGTATCAGAAAGTAGCCGACAGCGGCGTCCAGATGGGACGGCGTTGCTGGGACTGTCACCGGGGAGTGCCCCATGGGACAATGCGCAATCTGACGGCCACTCAGAATAATTTTACAGTCAAGGTCCTCTAGGATATCAACCAGGAGAATTTTATGAAGAAATCATCCGTCGTTTTTGCTCTTTGTGTGCTCGTCACAGTGCCGATGGTGCTGCTGACTCTCTCGATCAGGGAGAACAAAGCCGAGCAGCAGGTTATCAATGCGGTCCCGGAGATCAAGGACAATGAAACCCGGTCCTCGGAATGGGGCAAGTTCTATCCGCGTCAGTATGACACCTATATGCAGACCAGAAAGAGCGATAGGATTGATGATGTCCTCAAAGAGGATTCCGCTCTGGTGGTGATGTGGGCCGGGTATCCCTTCTCCAAGGATTATAACAAGCCGCGCGGCCATTATTATGCTTTGGAAGATAATATCAACACCTTGCGCACCGGGGCACCGGTGGATAAAAAAACCGGTCCTCTGCCCACCGCTTGCTGGACTTGCAAATCTCCCGATGTGCCCAGGCTGATCAAGCGCGACGGCGAGATGGAATTCTTCACCGGCAAATGGGCAAAATACGGGGACGAGGTGGTCAATACCATCGGGTGCGGCGATTGTCATGACAACAAAAGCATGAAGCTGACTCTGACCCGTGAGTATCTCAAGCGCGGCCTTGAGGCCGAGGGTCGCTTGAAAGTTGCCGATATAACCCATCAGGATATGCGTTCGCTTGTTTGTGCGCAGTGTCATTCCGAGTATTATTTCAAGAAGACCGAATGGGACGACAAGGGCGAGAAAAAAACAGCGATGGTGGTAACCTATCCCTGGAAAAATGGACTGTCGGCCGAGAATATGGAAGCCTATTACGATGAGATCAGTTTCTCCGACTGGACCCATCAGTTAAGCAAGACCCCGATGCTCAAAGCCCAGCATCCTGACTACGAAACCTTTGTGACCGGCGTGCACAGTCGCAACAATGTCGCTTGCGCCGATTGTCACATGCCTTATGTCCGTGAAGGCGGCGTCAAGTATTCCAGCCACAAGGTGGGAAGTCCCCTGGACAACATTGCCAATACCTGCCTGAACTGCCACAAGGGCACCGAAAAGGAATTCCGCGAAACCGTTGAGAGAAAATTGGCGCGTAAAAATGAATTGGCAAAACTTGCCACCGATGTCCTTGCCAAGGCCCATCTCGAAGCTGCCAAGGCATGGGCTGTAGGGGCAACTGAAGAGGAGATGAAACCCGCATTGCAGGATATTCGTCACGGTCAATGGCGCTGGGATTATGCGGTGGCTGGACATGGCGCTTTTTTCCATGCCCCGGAGGAAATTTTGCGGACACTGGGCGGTGCCATCAACAAGGGGCAGGATGCTCGTTTGAAACTGCGCGTGATCTTGGCCAAGCATAATGCCGTCGATTTTGTCGCCCCGGATTTTTCCACTAAAGAAAAGGCCCAGGTGCTAGTTGGAATGGACTATGCGAAACTGGTCGAAGAAAAGAAGGTCTTTCTCAACACCCTGAAGCAGGAATGGTTCAAGAAAGCAGAAGAAAAAGGCATTTTTGATCCGGCTTCACGTAAGGACATGACCCTGAAGACCTCTTATAACTGATTCTTTTTCTGCACAACGTCTTTTCTCCGCACTCCAGCCCTGACCGTTACCTGATGGTCAGGGCTGGAACCTCGCCTCTTGCTAGCACTGTCATTTCCCCGTAGTATCGTTTTTATTGTGTAAAATCGAGGCTGTTCCCCCTTGTTTGACTTTTTTGCAATAATCTGCTAGATTAGTCAGGTTCGGTACAAATTTTTTGTGTTTGCGGAGTTGACCCGAGGCTTTTTTCGATTTTATATATTAATATTTTGGAGATAACATGGCCAGTGTCGTGGTGGTCGGTGCCCAGTGGGGTGATGAAGGGAAAGGGAAAATTGTTGATCTGCTGACCCGGTATGCGGATTATGTGGTCCGGTTCCAAGGCGGAAACAATGCAGGCCATACCTTGGTAGTTGAAGGGCGGCAATTTATTTTCCACATTATTCCCTCAGGAATTCTCTACGAAGGGAAAACCTGCGCCATCGGCAACGGTGTGATTATCGATCCGGGTGTGCTCTTGAAAGAGATTGCCGGTCTTGCCGACAAAGGGTTTGCCGTCACTCCTAAGCAACTTTTGATCAGCAGCAACGCCCATCTGATCATGCCGTATCACCAGCAGCTTGATCAGGCTCGGGAAAATGCGCTTGCCAAGGAAAAGAAGATCGGCACCACCGGTCGGGGCATCGGTCCTTGTTACATGGACAAGGTCGGTCGGGTTGGTATGAAGGTCGGCGATCTGCTCGACCCCGCTTTGTTCAAGGACAAACTGCAGGCTGCGGTGGAGGAGAAAAATTTTATTCTGACTAAGCAGTTCGGGGCCAAACCAGTGGACCTTGACGGAATCGTCGCTCAATTTGAGCAATTTGCCGAGCAGTTGGCCCCCTTTGTCGGCAATGTTTCCCTGGTGCTTGATCAGGCTCGGAAGAAGGGCCAGAATATCTTATTTGAAGGCGCGCAGGGCACGCAACTCGATATCGATCACGGTACCTATCCCTTTGTCACTTCCTCCAACACTATTGCCGGCAACGCCTGCATTGGTACGGGATTTGGCCCCAGCCATATCGATGAAGTCATCGGTATTGTCAAAGCTTACACCACCCGGGTCGGCGAAGGACCGTTCCCCACGGAATTGCCGGAGGGGGATGGGATCGGTGATACCTTGCAAAAGAAAGGGCATGAATATGGTGCGACCACCGGTCGTCGTCGTCGTTGCGGTTGGTTTGACGCCGTGGTGGCCAATGATGCGGTTCGGTTGAATGGTCTGACCGGTTTTGCCGTGACCAAACTCGATGTACTTTCCGGTTTGAAGAAATTGAAAATCGCCACCCGGTATCAAGTGGAAGGCGCTTCCTTTGATTATATGCCGGAAAATATCCGCAAAGCCCGGTTAGCCCGACCGGTGTATGAAGAAATGGATGGTTGGGATACTGAAATTACCGAGGTTCGATCCTATGAAGACCTTCCTGGCAAGGCAAAATCTTATCTGCGACGATTGGAAGACCTCACTGGTGTTGCTCCGGCGATTATTTCGGTCGGGCCTGACCGGGAGGAAACCTTGCTGCTGCGCAATCCTTTTGGCGGTTGATTTTTTCAGGCTTGCTTCGGGGGCCCCCTCTGGCCGTTTAGAATAATGATATAATGAACAATAACTTGGCATCTCCCTGTATTTTATAGTTATTTTTTAAGGCAGATGGACCGTAAAAAAGAAGTGCTCCCGGAGAGAGTTCTTTCCTGGGTTTTTATTACAAGGAGGCAAACCGCATGGCTCGTATTACAGTAGAAGATTGTCTGGAAAAAGTGGGTGACGATAATCGATTTTCCCTGATCCATCTAGCGGTAGAACGGATACGGCAGCACCGGAAAGGCGAGCCGTTCCTTGTTGCCGGCAAAAACAAGGAAATCGTCATGACACTGCGGGAGATCGCAGCCGGCAAGGTCACGTTTGATAATATCTTCGATCTTCCCAAGCAACGAAAGGTTGAGACAGCGCCGGTGGTTGAGACAGCGGCGGAAGAGCTCATTATTGAAGAATAGCAACAGATTGATGTAACGAATTATGAGCAAGAGTTATTACGAGATTCTCGGAGTCAGTAAGGACGCGTCGGCTGAATCCATTAAAAAGGCGTACCGGAAGCAGGCGATGAAGTATCATCCGGACCGGACGCAGGGTGATGCCGCGGCTGAGGTGAAGTTCAAAGAAGCCGCTGAGGCTTATGAAGTGCTCAGCGATCTTCAAAAACGGCGAATCTACGACACCTATGGCAAAGAAGGGTTGCGGAACAGCGGATATAGCGGTCCCGGAACCAGTGAAGATATTTTTTCACACATCAATGATATTTTTGGCGATATCTTCGGGTTTGGCGGGGGGGGGCGTGGTCGACGTCGCGACCCCAATGGGCCGGTGCAAGGAGAAGATCTGCGATATGACATCAAGATCACCTTCATGGAGGCTGTTCATGGAGTCAATCGCCAAGTTGAGGTCACCAAAAGAGAAACCTGCTGGACCTGTGAGGGCATCGGGGCCAGGCCAGGCCATAAACCCCAGGTGTGTCCGAGTTGTCAGGGGCGCGGTCAGGTAATTCGCTCGCAAGGATTTTTTCAGGTCAGCACCACCTGTACCCGGTGCGGCGGCAGTGGGCAGGTCATCACCGACCCCTGTACCGATTGTCATGGCGAGGGATTGATCAACCGGAGTAAAAAGGTCAGCGTCAGGATTCCGGCCGGGGTTGATACCGGATCACGCATGCGACTCTCCGGTGAAGGTGAAGGCGGGCGTCGCGGAGGCCCTTCCGGTGATCTTTACGTAGTTATTCATGTCGACGAACACGAATATTTCCAACGTGACGGCCAGACTGTATATCTACGGCTGCCGGTATCCATGGCGCGGGCTGCGCTGGGTTGTGATGCTGAAGTACCAACGATTCACGGCACTGCCAAACTCAAGATACCCGCAGGCACCCAATCGGGCGAACGATTCTCTCTGCGCGGCGAAGGGGTCCCAAGCCTGCGTGGGGGCGGAAAAGGCGATATGGTGGTTGAGGTTCAGGTGCAAACCCCCACCAAGTTAACCAAGGAACAGAAAGAAATCCTACGTCAATTTGATGATTTAACCAAAGAACCGCACGAAGAAGAGGGCTTTTTTTCGCGCCTTTTTCATGGCAATCTTGGCAAATCAAAGAAAAAATCCGAAGATTCGGAGCGGGTAGCCAATGGCTGAAGAGCGGCAGCTCACCCATTTTGACAGCGCTGGCAATGCCCGCATGGTTGACGTCAGCTCAAAGAGCGAGACCGTGCGGCAGGCCATTGCGGCTGGCACTATCACCATGTCTCCGCTGGTGTGCAACATGATCCGTCAGGGAACGGTGGCCAAGGGCGACGTGCTCGGGGTTGCGCGGATCGCGGGCATCATGGCGGCTAAAAAAGTAGATCAATTGATCCCACTTTGTCACCCCTTGGCCATTACCAGTGTGGATATCCTCTTTTCATTTACCGAAACACCTGGTGCCATCGAAATTGAGGCTACTGTGTCCATGGCCGGGCGGACCGGCGTCGAGATGGAGGCCCTGACCGCTGTGTCAGTCGCGGCGTTGACCATCTACGACATGTGCAAGGCCGCCGATAAGACCATGGTGATTTCTGATATCCGGTTGCTGCGAAAAAGTGGCGGTAAGAGTGGACTGTTTGTCAGACCTTGAGCCGCATGCTATACTATCTGTACATCACTAGAACCACCTTGCTGGAGAATGCACATGGATGAGAACGATTTGCTGCGATTCAAAGAGCAGCTTGAGGCAATGAAGGCCGAAATCAATATCGATGTTGAGCAGACGCTGACCGAAATGACCAGCCAGACCGGTAATATTCCGGATCCCAATGATCGGGCCACCATGGAGTCGGATCGTAGCTTTGAACTGCGCATACGCGGCAGAGAACGGAAATTAATGGACAAGGTCGATGAGGCGCTCGCCCGGATCGAAGATGGCACCTACGGGGTTTGTGACGGATGCGGCTGCGATATCGCCATAAAGCGGTTACAGGCCCGTCCGGTGGCTAAATATTGCATTGATTGCAAGTCTCTCCAAGAACAACGCGAAAAAGAACGGGGTCGGTAAGATTAATGCCTGAATTACGCAGAGATCCGATCCTTGGCCGGTGGATCATCATCGCCCAGGAACGAGGGAAGCGTCCCACCGATTTTCTGATTGAAGAATTCAAGGTAAAAGGCGGGTTTTGCCCTCTTTGCCCCGGCAATGAAAAGACCACCCCGGATGAAGTATTGGTCTTTGGTCGGGAATGGGGCTATCCGAATACCCCAGGTTGGCAGGTGCGGGTGGTGCCCAATAAATATCCGGCCTTGATCATCGAAGGAAGTCTCGATAAACAAGGCGAGGGGCTGTATGACCGGATGAACGGGATTGGCGCTCATGAAGTCATTATTGAGAGCCCCAATCATCAGGACCGGTTTTCCCATCTGCCTCCCCACGATATGGTCCTGACGTTTCGAGCCTTTCGTGATAGAATCCGTGATCTTTCCAAGGATAATCGTTTTAACTACGTCGTGGTGTTCAAAAATTTCGGTAAAGCCGCCGGCGCATCGCTTGAACATTCGCATTCGCAGTTGGTTGCCTTGCCTATCCTGCCCAGGATGGTCACTTCGGAACTCGATGGCAGTCTGTCCTATTATAGATACAAGGACCGGTGTGTCTTTTGCGATATCATCCGCCAGGAGACCCAGCAGAAGGTTCGGCTGGTTTGTGAAAACAATCTTTTTGTCACCCTCGCCCCTTTTGCACCCCGGTCGCCGTTTGAGATGTGGATCATGCCACGCTACCACAATTCTTCGTATACCGATCAGGATGAAGAATCGCTGATGGCGCTCGCCGAAATATTTTCAGAGACTCTGCGAAGACTGGACGCCTGTATCCCCAACGTCCCGTATAACTTCGTGCTCCACTCCCAACCGTTGCGTTCCGGACAGTTGGAGCACTATCACTGGCATTTTGAAATCGTCCCTAAACTGACCTCCATTGCCGGCTTTGAATGGGGAACCGGATTCTACATCAATCCTATGCCGCCGGAGGAAACCTGCAGGTATCTCCGTGAGGTAACCTTGTAGGAGGAGTCGTGGAAAAAAAACGAATACTGCTGGTCGATGACGAAGAAAGCATTCAATTACTCTATCGAGGAGAATTTGAAGACGAGGGTTTTGAAATTGATTCCGCCTATAACGGGGTCGAAGCCTTGGCAAAATTTCAGGAAAATCCACCCGATCTGGTTATCCTTGATATCAATATGCCCGGCATGAACGGCATCGAGGTGCTGCGCCAGATGAAGGAACTGCGGGCCGAGTTGCCCGTTATTCTCAGTTCGGCCTATCAAGAGTATAAACAGGATTTCGGCACTTGGGCCTCCGAGGCGTATGTGGTCAAATCCGCCAATATGGACGAGCTTAAGGTCACGGTTCGCAAGTATCTCTCCTGAACGGTCCAGGTTCGGCCATCAAAAACCATTAAGGCGTTACCGACCGCATTGCGGCTATATCGCCGGTCGCCTCCCCATGAAAGACATCCAGAGTCTGTACGATTCCCGCCGGATCAGCATCCGTAAAGTTGGCGTTAAAACCATCAGCTATCCGATTATCTTGCTTGATAAAGCGTGCGAAACCCAGCAGACGGTGGCTATGGTGAACATGTATGTCAGCCTGCCGCATCGTTTCAAGGGGACCCACATGAGTCGGTTTGTTGAAATTCTCAATCGTTTCCATGGTCAATTCAACTTGGAAACTTTTCACCTGATTCTTGAAGAGATGAAGAAGCGGTTGGAGGCGGAAACAGCGCATCTGTCCATGGAGTTCCCCTATTTTCTCAAGGCCAAACCAGTCATTCACCCTTCTGGGATAATGGCGCGATACGATTGTCGACTGTGCGGATCCTTAGTCAGCCATTTGGACTTGGCGGTCGAAGTCGATGTGCCGGTACCCTTACCCTGTCTTCCGGTCACACCCGACCAAATCGCTGCATTTTCAGGGTTATGGGGGGTGATTACCGTGGCTGTACGGATGAACCGTTTTCTCTGGATCGAAGACCTGATAGCCCTGGTTGAAGAGGGGGCTACACCCCAACCGGCACACCCGGATACGGTGGAGTCCATGTGTCGAAGGATCAGTTCCGTTCTCCTGGCGCAAGGCGCCTTTCACTGGTATAAAGTTGTTGTGAAAAATATAGCCAGCGGGTATTCAACATTTGCCTCTACGGAATGGCCCGAACCGCTAAGCGCTGTCAGATAACGCCTGCGTTGCTGCCAGTTTATATGCGGGGCAACCAAACCGTAGGTAGCTTTCCCTCCATGATTTCAGATCAACTCAACACCAACGAACTGCGATGAGTGAACTCCTTTTTGAAATTGGAACAGAAGAAATTCCGGCTGGCTATATCCAACCAGCCCTTGATGCCCTGGCGGAAGGCGCAGCCAAAAAACTCTCGGCTCTGGAGCTGGGTTTTGACCAGATTCGCACCTACGGAACACCCCGGCGCCTGACCTTGGCCATCGGCGGGTTGCAGTCCCGACAGGCGGATCGGCGTCAGGAACATATCGGTCCTTCAAAGAGTGCTGGTTTTGACGCTGCAGGCAAGTTTACCAATGCCGCGCTCGGTTTTGCCCGCTCCCGCGGATTGCAGCCCGAACAATTGCAGGTCGTCGCCACCGCCAAAGGAGAGTATTTGGTGTCGATTGAAGACCTCAAAGGTCAGGAAACAGCGACACTGCTCCCGAGCCTGCTTGAGGCGCTTATTCGTGAATTGGTGTTTCCTAAATCCATGCGTTGGGCCGATTACAGCATGGTCTTTGCCCGGCCTATTCAATGGCTGCTGGCGTTGCATGACAACGCCGTTATTTCGCTGAATGTCGAAGGTGCCGACTGTGGGAAAACCACCCGCGGCCACCGGTTCATGGCACCGGCTGCTTTCGAGGTCACTGGGATCGAATCGTATTTGAACGGACTGGCCGAGCGTTTTGTTCTTGCCGATGCAGCGCAACGAAGGGACCGGGTGATCGAAGAGGTCAAGCGGGCCGTGCGTGAAGGTGCCGGTGATCCCGGTGCGCAGCCGGTGCTCCATGAAGGGCTGATCGATACGGTGACCAACCTGGTGGAATATCCGTATGGAATCTGCGGTCGTTTTGATCCCAAATTTTTACAGCTGCCGAAAGAAACCCTGGTCACCTCGATGCGCGAGCATCAGAAATATTTCCCGGTCGCCGGGCCTGACGGCAAGCTGCTGCCGCTTTTTGTTGCAGTCAACAACACCAAAGTTAACGATCAAGCGCTGGCCGCAAGCGGTCATGAGCGGGTCTTGCGGGCGCGTCTCGAAGATGGGTTGTTCTTTTTCAATGAAGACCTCAAAAACCCACTCGCGGCTAGATGCGACAACCTGCACGGGATTGTCTTTCATCATAAATTGGGGACCATGCAGGCCAAGAGCGAACGGATCACTGCGCTGGCGGCACTTCTGGCTGCTCGGATTGCGCCTGAACTGAAAGATGATGTGGCCCGTGCTGCAACTCTGGCTAAGGCCGATTTGCTGACAGCTATGGTCGGAGAATTCCCTTCCCTTCAAGGGACCATGGGGCGCGTCTATGCCTTGCGTGACGGCGAAAAAACAGCGGTGGCCGAGGCTATCGAGGAGCATTATCTGCCTTTGCGGGCCGGTGGAGAATTGCCGCAATCCTTACTGGGGGCGCTGGTCGGTATTGCCGATCGGATGGATACCCTGGTCGGCTGTTTTGCCATCGGCGAGAAGCCCACCGGCAACAAAGATTCCTTTGGGCTCAGGCGTCAGGCCATCGGGTTGCTCAATATCATCCGCGGCCAGAACATCTCGCTTTCCTTGAGCGAGATTGCAGCCGCTGCTCTCAAAGGGTATGCCGGGGTGATCGATCAAAAGCCGGAGGTTGTCGAAGAGGTACTGGCTTTCATCCGGCTCCGATTTGAAAATGAGCAGATTGCCACCGGCCTGTCCCAGGAGTTGGTTGAGGCGGCTACCACGGTTGGGTTTGATAATCCGGCGGACTGCCTGGCCCGGATCGATGCCCTTGATCGGATTCGCGGCCAGGAGAGTTTCCGGGTGCTGGCCGGATCGTTTAAGCGGATCAGAAATATCATCAAGGACAATAAGGAAACCGAAGTCAATCCCGATTTGCTGACCGAACCTGCCGAGCAGCTTTTGTTCTCCGCGCTTGCGGGTGTTCGGGAAAAAGCCTTGCCATTGATCTGGGATCGTGAGTACCAAGCAGCTCTGCTTGAGATGCTGGAGATGAAAGGTCCGGTTGATCGTTTCTTTGATGAAGTCATGGTCATGGCCGACGACGAGGCGATCCGCCAGAACCGGCTCAATCTGTTGACCGCGCTTGGCGAACTGGTACTCCATGTGGGCGACATCTCGAAGATGCATGCCGATAAGGAGTAAGCCCTGCCATCCCCACCTTGAAAGCGCCCGACTATAAAAAAAGGCTGCCCCGAAACGGGCAGCCTTTTTTTATGACCGAAGGTTCTATAAGGCCAAGCGATTATTTCTTATGACAAACGCCGCACTTGGCCAATTCAGGTTTATTCTTTTTATGACAATCCTGGCAAAGTGCATGGGCTGCACCTTTAAAGGTGTTGACTGGCTCGGGCAGGCCGGATTTGCTGTTGTGGCAGGTTTCACATTTTTCGATTTTCTGTCCTTCCGCGAAGGAAAGCCGCTTGCCGTCGGGACCTTTGCCGTGGTGGCAGGTCTTGCATTCCAGACGGGCCTGATGAGCGCCATGGGGAAACTGGGCAGGTTTTGGGGTCTTGGCCGGATCAATGGTGGATTCCAGGGTGATCTCCGCTGGACCTTTTTCCCCAGCCGTTGCCACGCCGACTAAATAAGGCGCGCAACAAAACGCCAGGATAGCGCCGCAAACCAGCATTCTCTTCATGTCACTCCTCCTCCCGTGTATTTTTAATCGTTTTAAAAGCATAATAAAGACAGCGTGTTTTTATAACGTGATTTTGGGAGCTTGTCAAGTTGGCGGTGTGCCGGAGAACGGTTGCCTTAGCCCCGCCTGCGACCTTTCCACCCGACTAACTCGATCCGTAGCTGTGCAGCCCGGACAACAGAAAATTAACCCCGAAATAGGTGAAAAAGACAGCGAAGAAGCCGATAATGGCCAGCCAGGCAATGCGTTTGCCGCGCCAACCGCGGGTGAAGCGTGCGTGCAGGGTCAACGCGTACATGAACCAGGTGATGATCGACCAGGTTTCCTTAGGGTCCCAGCTCCAGTAGGTGCCCCAGGCCTCGTTGGCCCAGATGGCCCCGGTGATGATGCCAGCCGACAACCACATGAAGCCGAACACGATGGTCTTGTGGGTCAGGTCGTCGATCACCTTCAATGCAGGCAGTGAGGCGACCAGCGAAGTCGCCGGGTTTTGCTTGTTGTCAGCCGAATTTTTGATCAGATACATTACCCCCAGGCCGCCGGCCATGGCAAAGGCGCCGTAGCCGATGAAGCAGGTGACGACATGTGCGATCAACCAGTTGGATTGGAGGGCTGGGATCAGCGGGTTGATCTGCGAATCAATCCGGTCGGAGAGAGAAGCGTAGGCCATGGCGACGGCCACGCACGGCATGACAAAGGCGCCCATCACCCGTGCTTTGAACCGGTATTCCATAACCAGATAAAAAATTGTGGTGCACCAGGCAAAAAAGACCAGCGATTCGTACATGTTGGTCAGGGGGGCGTGACCGGCGCCCAACTGATAGGACTCATACCAGCGCAGGCCGATGGCCACTGTCTGGACGACGACGCCGCTCAGCGCCAACACCATGCCGATCAAACCTATGCGTGGATGTCTGAAGAGTAAGAGCCCGAGGTATAAGGCGGCGGCTAACAGATAGGCGATCATGGTGACGCCAAAGAGTTGGGAACTATCCATAATATGTCCGTTCAGGCAATAGATACCTTGTTTGAATCTTGACAGGAATTACTTCTCTAACCTGCTGATAAATTCAGAGAATTTATCCGAAAAGCCTACTTTATTCTTGTTGGCCTCGCCAGCGAAAAGAATGGTGCTGCCCGCTCCATTTGGTTGGATTAAAGCGTAGATTTTACGGTGCGACATGAAAAAGGCGATGTACAGGCCGACGAGCATGAGCAGGCAACCCCCGTAGACCAGCCAGACACCAGGGTCTTTGGCCACCTGCAAGCCGGTGGCGTAGACTTGCTGTGCCCGGAACTGATACTTGCCCGATGGTCGTTCGATGATGGCCTCTTGCCCGACATTGACCCAGAAGGTGGAAGGCTCGCCTTGATCATCGGTGAACCAGATCTTGAGTCGACGGGTGACCTCACCTTGGCTCTCTCGGTTGATAATACCGTATTGTATCCCGGCCTCACGCCACTCCATCTGTTTGGCCGCAGAAATGACAGCAGTGGTTTCGTGGTTTGCATCCAACTTCTTCAAGGCCACATTGTAGCGCTGGAAGGGTTGGTAACTCGATTGATAAAAGGTGATTCCCTTGTAGGTCAGCGGTCGATTGACCTCGATGTCAGTGGAGAGCACGGGCTTGCCGCCATCGATAACCGTGACATTCGATCGATAGGTTTTGGGCATGCCATTCGGGTAGAATTCGATGGTGAAACGATTGCAGCGGACGGTGAAGCCGAGTTCGAGGCGTTCGCCGCTTTGAAAGGCGAGCACATGATCGGTGGTCTCGGTTTCCGGAAGCATGATCGAACCTTTAAAGGCAAAGTGCGGGTCGTGCAGTATTTTACGAGCCACCGACGACGATCCGACCACGGCCCCGGCCAAAATGACCAGAATGGAGCAATGCACTACATAGACGCCAAATCGGGTCCAGGCGCCTTTTTCGGCAAAGAAGAGGCGGCCTTCGTCCCTGTCGGTTTCCCGGGTAATCCATCCCTGATCTTTGAAGAGCGAGCTCACCCGGCTGATCGTTTCCCCGGATGTGGCCAGGACGTTCTCTGTTTGTCGTAAGGGGAACTTTTGTAATTGTTCCGGCGTAATTGCCAAGCCATCTCTGCGGATGGTTTGGATCACCTGAGGGATGCGCTCCAGGCTGCAGACCAGGAGATTCAGGGCAAAAAGAGCGAGCAGAGCCAGGAACCACCAGGAGTTATACATATCCGTGATGTCGAGGATACGCAGAAGGTTGGCTGTTTTCAGGCCATACTGTTGAATGTAGAATTCCTGGATATTGTTTTGAGGGATCAGGGTGCCGATGATCGAGGTGGCCGCAAGGCAGAAGATGAGGAGCAGGGCAAGCTGCACCGATGCGAACAGAGCAATGATCGGATTTTTTTTGGGTGGTGTCATGGGCGTCTATGAGAAGAGAGTAGGAGATGCGTGGTCGTCTGTTGCTGCTTAGGTGGCTATGGAATGTTTTCTCAAAGGGTTAAATAGCACGGCTTGTTGCAACTATCAACAAACAAAAGCCTTCGCATGGCGAGGTGTCATGCCACAGCGTGGTTGTTGTGCCTGTTTATGTTCATCGAATAAGCATGGAACTGTTCCTGATGACCGCAACACATCCTTTTTCTTTGGTCAGCAGGTGCGCGGCCTTCTTGGCATCAAGCCGGGTGACGCCGATCCGGGTACAGAAATCCAGGTCCAGGGCAGTGATCAAAGCGATGGTGATTCTGCCGGTTTTGGCCATCATGGCCAGGGCCGTGCCGCCGTTGCCGCTGTAGTGGCGGTCCAGTTGGTCAAAGGCGCTCTCCCAGCCGCCCATCGCGAAGTAGGGGAGAAAGGTGTCGGAGCCGATGCCGTCCTGACACTCGGCCAGGAGCAGCAGGGTGCCGCCGTCCCGGACAAAGGCCGCGCCGTTGTCGATGGCCTTATGGGCTTGAATCAGGTTGATATCTTTGGGATACCCGCCGGCTGATGCCAGCACCAGATCAAATTGCCGGTCAATGTCTGCCTGGAAATGATGGTCATGTTCCCGGCAGATGCCGAGAAATTCCTCATAGGTGCGGCCGAAGCGGAAAGCGGCGATCTGGCCGCTGCTGTTGGGCAAACCATGGATGGACAGATAGGGCGGCAGCAGCCGGTGGATTTCTTCCAGATCCTCGGCCAGTGGGTTGCCTGCCATTTGACCGGGACGGCAGCCGGCTGCCAGGGTGCGTCTTTGGGTGTCGAGAAAAAGACGATGATTTGCATAAATAGCCTGCTGTTCGCCCAGCCCCGGAAACATGAGTTTGCGGCCGCCGCCGAAGCCGGCGAAATAGTGATGGGAAATCGCCCCGACAGTCAGGATCAAACCGGCCTCTAGCAGCTCTCTTCGCACCCGAACCGGGGTCCCGCTTCGGGTTGTTCCCAGCTCGACGAACAAATCAGCGTCACTGCTGCAGTGCTGGACAAAGGGATATTGACTAAAGGTCGGGCCATAGGCTGCCTGTGATTCGGCCTCGGTCTGCGGTGCATGGTTGCCGTAGGCGATGTAAAAAACGATGCGGTCCGGCGTCGCACCGCGTTCCTCCAGCGCTGTCAGCAGCCAGGGGAGCGCCAGGGGATAGGCGCACAAACGGGTTTTGTCGGCAACCACAATGGCGACAGGTCCCGCCGGGATGCATGTCGGCAGGATTTCGGCCAGGCCCTGGCGAAAATTTTCCAGGCTGACGGACATCTGCGGTTCGCAGATATCGAGGAGTTCAGCCGTGGCGGGAACGGGGAACTCCAAGCTGCCGTGGCCGTAACGTAGGGCGATGGTCTGCAAAGGTATCATTTGGGCGGCTCGGACATCGCCTGTTGGATCAGTTCCAGGGTATGGATCGCCTTGATCGGCTTGCCGGCTCGGTTGACAATGTCCTGTAGTTGCATGACGCAGCCGGGACAGCCGCTGGCAATGAGGGTGGCGCCGCTGGCAACCAATCCCGCCAGCTTCCGGTCGCCAATGGCCCGGCTGAGTTCGGGATGGGCGGCGGAAAAGGTGCCGCCCAGGCCGCAGCAGAGACCTGCCTCGGTCATCTCCACAAACTCAACCTGGGGTAGGGCTCGCAGGAGTTCGCGGGGTGCTTGGGTGATGCCCTGGGTCCGCAAATGGCAGGGGTCGTGGTAGGTAACCCGTAGCCGATGATCCCACTTGGGCAGGGCCGCCAGGCGATCAATGAGGCCTTCTTGTTTGAGGAACACATGGATATCGACGATGGGGGCGTCGAAGCGATAGCCTGCTTTTTCTGCATAATGGCCGGCAAGTGCCCCATGGCAGGAGGCGCAGGCGGTGAGGATGCAAGAGACTTTGCGGCCGGCGAAGGCTTCGAGATTGGTGGTGGCCAATTGGTGCAGCAGCGGACCGTTGCCGGAGGAAAGCGCCGGCATGCCGCAGCAGCCCTGGTTTCTGGGAAGGAACACCGGGTAGCCGAACGCTTGCAGCAATCCGACCAGGGCCTCGCCCACCTCAGGGTAGAGGTGCGTGATCGCACAGCCCGCAAAAAAACCGACCACCGGTGTGTCAGGCTGCCCCTCCAGGAATTCCGGTAGGCGGGCAAAAAGATGATGGTTGGGGATGGGCGGGAGGGTGCGCTCCTTGAGGTTGTCCGGGGAAAATCGCAGTTGCAGGCCGCTGGCTGCCGGAATTTTTTTAAAGAGCAGGGGGGCGAGCATTCCAGCACCCCGGAGCAGCCCACGGAGCAGGCTTGGGTTCCCCGTGAGGGCGGCCACTCCTTTGCCGATCGATGATAATCCCTGGTCTGCGGTGATTCGCCGCCGGACCGCAGCCACAATAGCATCGGTGGGTACCTGATTGGGGCAGGTCGTCACACAGGAACCGCACAGCAGACAGAGGCTGAGTTCATGCTGCAGTTGTGCATCCAGGCCGATGGCCCCGGTGAGCACCGAGGCGGCCAAGACGATTTTGCCACGAGCTACCGAGCCTTCACGGCCGGTTTCCTGGTACACCGGACAATGGGCCTGACAGGCGCCGCAACGAACGCACTGGGTTATCTCAGGTTGGTATTCCTCAAGGGTTTTCTGCAGGTTCATGATATTGGGGGGGCCTGATCGGGCCAATGGGGTTTGGAGGCGGCCTCCGGGAAGATTTTTCCCGGATTCATGATATTGTTCGGGTCCAGAGCCTTTTTGATCGCCTGCATCGTGGCCAGGGTCGCTGAATCCAGTTCCATGCCGATATAGGGTGTCTTCGCCGTGCCGATGCCGTGTTCGCCGCTGACCGAACCGCCCAGCGCCACCGTGGTGCGAAAAATCTCGTCCAGGGCCTGCTGCACCTTTTCCTCCATACCGTTCTCCGCCAGGTCGACCATCACGTTGACATGGATGTTGCCGTCGCCGGCATGGCCGAAGTTGACGATGGGTACCCCGAATCGGTTCGAGATCGCCTCCAGGGCCCGGATCATGTCCGGTACCTTGGAACGCGGCACCACGATATCCTCGTTGAACTTATTGGGGTTGAGCCGGCGCAGGCTGGGGCTGATGCTGCGGCGGACCTTCCAGATCGCCTCCGATTGCTCCGGCGTTTCGGCGATCCTGGTTTCCAGCACTCCTAAGGGCTGGATAATCTCCTGGATTCTCCGGGTTTGACCGTCGAGGAGGTCCCGGTCCCCATCCACCTCGATGATTAGTACCGCCCGGCATTCCGGCGGCAGATCAAGCGGCATGGTCTGGCGGACACAGTCGATGGCGGACCCGTCCATGAATTCCAGGGTGGTGGGGATGATCTTGCCCCGGATGATGGCCGAGACCGCCTGGGCGGCTCCGTCGATGGTCGCAAATGCCACCAGCATGGTTTTGCGGGCCTCGGGTTTGGGAAGCAGGCGGAGGATGATCCGGGTAACGATGCCGAGCGTCCCTTCGGAGCCGACAAACAGCCGGGTCAGGTCATAGCCCACGACGTTTTTCATGGTCCGCCCGCCGGTGTGGATGATCTCGCCCGTCGGGGTCACGACCTCGAGGCCAAGGACATAATCTCGGGTGACGCCGTATTTGACGCAGCGAGGACCGCCGGCGCATTCGGCGACATTGCCTCCTAAGGTGCTAAAATCCTTTGAGGCTGGGTCGGGCGGGTAAAAGAGATCGAGTTTTTCCACCGCCTGCTGGAGTCGACCGGTGATCACGCCCGGCTCGACGATGGCGATCAGATTGTCGGTGTCGATCTCGAGGATACGGTTCATCCGGGTGAGCACCAGCACGATGCCGCCTTGGATCGGCAGGCTGCCGCCGGTGAAGCCGCTGCCCGCACCTCGAGGCAGGATGGGGATCCGTTCGGCGTTGGCTAGCCGGACGACCCGGCTGACTTCGTCGGTGGTGGCTGCATGGACCACGATATCCGGCAGAAATTGCTGCTGGGTGGCATCAAAGGAGTGGGTGATCCGGTCGGCGAGGCAACTCGAAACATTGTCCGTCCCCACGATGGCTTTGAGGCTCTCAAGGATCTGGTTGTCAGGCATGGGCGCGTTCCTTCCGAGGAAAAGGTCAGGTTTGGTTTTCGGCGGGCAGATGCACGGTCATCTGCGGGAAGGGAATGTTCCAGTTGTTGGCGTTGCAGCAGTCGACGCACCATTTGGCCAGGGCTCGTTCCAGCCGTCGATAGGCGGCCGCCTGTTCGCCTTTGAAATCGGCGAGCACAACCAGGTCCAGGGACGAGGCGCCGGCCTGGAGGAATTCCACATTCAAGCTGAGGCAATCTTCACCGTAGCCGTTCTCCTCCAGTCGCTTTTGGAGAAAGGCCTTCAGGGTCTCGGGAACGGTGGTGGTTATCTCGGCCTGGAGGTCGTAGGAAAGGCCGAAAGGCACCCGGATGCTGAAATTGCGGGAGAGGTTGGCCGGCGACTTGCCGAGGAAATCGCCGGTCTGGTAGACGGTTCGTCGGCCACCGAGTTCGACCAACTCGACCTGTTCCAGGGAAAGACTGGCCACCTTGGCAAAAGGCTTGCCGTCAATCGCCACCCAGTCTCCCTTCTTGCACGGAAACCAGGGTTCGTCCAGCTGATAGGGCCGGCTGATCAGGCCAATCATGCTTTCGATCGGAATGCGCACATGCATGGCCAGGGAAGGATTGTACAGTTTGCAAAAGACGTTGAGCGATTCCACCTTCCAGGGAACACCGTTGTAAATTATCCGTTCCCCCTCGCGGATCGAGCCCATGTTGAGCACCAGCCGGACCTGCTGCCACATCTTGGGCAGGGCCTGCCGGACCGTCCAGAGCAGTCCGAGGAAGATAATAATGGTCATGCTGAGCAGAAACCAGTCCTCGGCGCTGAAGAGGACGAAGATCAGGCCGCAGATCGCCGAAGTGACCGAGAAGACCTGGAAAAAGATATCGAGAATGCGGACGTGGAACGGTCGTTGTTCTTTCTTCGAACCGGGAAGCACATAAAGGATCAGTCGGGAAAGGAGCTTAAGCACCAGCAGGATGACCACAAAGGCCAGGAAGGCGATCAGCAGGTAGAGGCCGCGGGTGCGGAAGAACTCCCGCATGGAGCTGCCTGAATTTTTAATCAGCGAAGTGTCCTTGTTTTCCAGTTTGGCCAGTTCCAGTTTGGCCAGTTCCAATTTGTTGCGAATACGCTTTTCGACATGTAACCAATCGGGCAGTAATTCGCCCATGTACGCCTTGATTTTGGGGTTTTTTGATTCAGCGATCAGCTTGTTGAGGTTTTCCACGGCCTGGTGAGCGGTGGCCGCCTGTTGATTGTAATCGGCTATGGTTTCTTTGAGCTGGGATTTCAGGCGGGCGCGGGCGGTGAGTTGTTTGAGCTGCTTAATGCTCGGTTCCAGCAAGGTGGAAAGTTCATCTTTCCAGCTGAAGGCTTCCTGCTTTTTTTCAGAGAAGGCGTCGGATTCCACCCCGGTGGCGATTCGTTCGAAATCGGCGCCGGTTTCGGCCAACTGCTTGTCGAGCTTGGTCAGCTCCTCGTGCAAACTCTGCTTTTCGGCCTCCGAGGTGCTGGCTTTGAGTTTCTTGGTGGTGACCGTTATCTGCTGTTTGATGGTTTTTTGGAGATCCACCAGGGCCGACAGCATATCGTGGGATTCAGCAGCCTTTTCAGCGCCGTTTTGCTGCTGGGTCAGTTTTTTGGTCAGATACGACTGCATCTTGATCTGCGGTTCCTGCTCTTCAAGAGCCTCCATCCCGGTGTGGAACTTGCTGCGGATACCGGCGAGCAAAGGCGGGGTGCTGACGATCTGGCGGGCAGGATGCTGCCGGAGGATGAGCGTTGGCCAAGGGAAGGGCGGCTGTGCCGGTTCCGCCAAGGCGGGAGCGAGCAGAGGCGGTACATTGTTGAATAGGCCGAACGATTTTTTAGAAGAGGTGTTTCTGGCCCGTTGGGTGGGTTTGGTTCCGTTGCTCTTTTTTGAGGATTCGACGGTTTCGGCGGACGGCACAATTTTCACTTCCGGGGCCCCGGTAACCGGCGAGGGGGCGGTGCTATCAGCCGATTCTTCCTTGGACGGCGGTGGGACAGGTTGGGTCGAATCGACCTGCGATGCTGCGGGCAGAGGAGTCGCCTCCGGTTTGGTTTCCATCGATGCAGAAGGTTCCGGAACGGTGATTGCCGGCGCGGTTACTTGAGGGGACGACGTCGTTTCCGGGGCAACCGGCTGTTCTTCAGCAAAAACTGAGAGCGCAATGGCCAGAAGGATCGAACAAATAAAGGATATTCGCATGATTAGGTCAGGGTGGATGTTGATAGAAGTTTACGAATGCAGCCTTCTGGTATCGGGCTCGGCCGGTTAGGGAGCCAACCGTTCAATAGTCCAGGAGCCATCGTCTTGATGGGAATACAGAAAACGATCATGGAGGCGGCTGGTCTGGCCTTGCCAGAATTCGATGGTAACAGGGCGCACCCGATATCCGCCCCAGAAGTCGGGGAGGGGGATTTCGCCTTTGAGGAATTTGGTTTTGATTTTATCCAGTTCCATCATCAGGAGTTGCCGGGAGGACAGCACCGAGCTCTGTTGTGAGATCCAGGCACCCATTTGGCTGTCGCGGGGCCGGCTGGCAAAATATCGGGCCGATTCGGCTGTGCTGATTTTTTCCGCAACACCGGTGATGGCAACTTGGCGAGCCATTCTAATCCAGGGGAAAAGCAACGACACCCGCTGGTTTTCGGTGATCTGTTGGGCCTTGCGACTGCTGTAATTTGTGAAAAAGATAAAGCCGTTGTGGTCAAAGAGTTTCAGCAATACGGTGCGCAAGGTAGGCTGCCCAGCGGCACCCACCGTGGCCAGACTCATTGCATTGGGCTCGGCAAGTTCCGCCTGGCAGGCTTCGTTGAACCATTGTTCGAACTGGCGGAACGGATCGGGGTCAAGCATCTCCCGGCTCAGCACGAGGCAGTTGTATTCTTTGCGTAATCCTTTGATGTCCATGAGACGTACCCTCTCCTTCCTCTCCAAATAGCTGTCGGCGACCATGTCAACATAAGCTGAACTATCTTGCAGGTCAACGCTGTCTTGTGAATACTTTATGGTTGGCCGCGTTCGAGAAGATGCCTGTCCAAACAAGGCGGTCTGTGCCTCAGGTGCCAGCCTTGCTCGTCGGCACTTCGGGAGGTGTCCTGACTTCTGGTGCGTCGAATAAATATTCTTGTCGATATCATGAATTATTCAGGATATTACGCCTGTTCATCGTGGTCGGCGATGTTCCTTTCCTGGGCAATTTCATCGTAAATCTGGTGCAGTTGCACCGGGACGGTCTTGCGGCGCAGGCGGAGGTTGAGCATTTCCACCAAAAAGGAAAAGGCCATGGCGAAATAAAGATACCCTTTGGGCATTTCATGGCCGGTTCCTTCGGCCACCAGGGCCACGCCCACCAGAACGAGAAAGGCCAGGGCCAGCATCTTGACGGTCGGGTGTTTTTCGACGAAATCACCGATCGAGCGCGCCGCGAACATCATGACGCCGATGGCGATGACAATAGCGGTCACCATTACCCAGAGGTGTTCGGCCAGGCCCACGGCGGTGATCACCGAGTCCAGCGAGAAGATGATGTCGATGATGGCGATCTGGGCGATGACCAGGGGCAAAGCCGAGGCCATGTGCTTGGGGCTGTGGATCTCTTCGCCGCCCTCTAAACTGCCGTGGATTTCGTTCACCGCCTTGTAGATGAGAAACAGGCCGCCAAACAGCAGGACCAGATCACGTCCGGAAACCGGGTGGCCCATCACCTCAAACAGCGGTGCCACCAACTTGGCCAGCCAGGCCACCGACATCAGTAAAAGAATACGGGTGCCCATGGCTGCCAGCAGGCCGAACTGACGGGCGAATTGCCGTTTGTTGGCCGGTACTTTCCCGACCAGCAGGGTCAGGAAAACGATATTGTCGATGCCAAGAACAATTTCCAGCACGGTCAGCGTTAGCAGTGAACTCCAGATACTGATATCCCACAACCATTCCATTATGCGTCCTACTGTTGTTGATTATTGTTGTTTGAGCCAAGATAGTAATGCCGATTGACAGGTCTGTCACGCCGTGCATGGAACTATTGATTTCAACCCTTATGGCGCACCGACCCTGTCTTCTGGCTGCGCCCCGTCGGGGAAGCGCTGCGTTGCATCGGTACGGGAAAGGCATTGGTGGCGTGTGCGTTCAGAAGGCAATCGGTGCCATCTTTGATGGGGTATGCGTTGGTGCTGAGAACCCTGCAGGGGGTAGAGCCTTGTAAAAACGCCTCCGACATCAAGTTGGGATAGTCGCACTGCCTCTGCAGGGAAAGGACACGGTAGCGAGCCGGAAAAGGGGGTATGGTCGCTTCCTTCAGCGGGTCTCGGGTGTTCTTCTGTTTGAACGAAGAGGTTGTATTGTCTTGAATTTATACAATATTTTTTTGTGTACCGATTCCGGGACATACTCACTGACAATTTGTTCCCACCCATCGGAGCCCACCAACCCTTTGACCATGCTGGAACTGACCTCCACCAGATACCGAGGCGACATCATGAACAGGGTTTGGATGGTCTCGTTCATGTTGCTGTTGACGTAGCGCATGCTCCGTTCGTAGGTGTAATCCTTTTCATTTCTGATGCCGCGGAGGATGTAGTCGACCCCGATGCTTTCAGCGTATTTCACCAGAAATTTATTTTCAAAGTGCACCACTTCGACATTGTCGAATCTGGCGCACATCTCCCGCAGCATTTCCAGACGTTCCTCCAAGCTGAAGGTGTACTCTTTCTGGGAATTCTGGCCGACCGCGATAAAAAATTTGGAAAACAGCCTGGCGCCTTGTTCGATCATCCACAGGTGGCCGTTGGTCGGCGGGTCGTAACTTCCAGCGTAGATGCCTCTCATGGGGATATCCTGCAGAGATTAGAGGATTATTTTGCCTGCCCTGCCAATCTGGCGAGAAGCAGCCAGCGGTCATGCTTTTCAGCAAAAGGGGCAAGCCCCAGTGGTTCGAGTACCGGGAAACCGCACCCCTGCAATCGGGAGGGGGCTGCTCCAGGATCATGCAGGGTTACCGGATTTGCTGCCGTTGAGCCGAAGGGCGGTTTGCCCGTATCGATTGCCGGTAAGCTATAGCAAATAGGTCTGTTACCCGTCAATAGTCAATCCGGTATTCTGCCTGGTTGCCCCAAAGTCCGCGCCGGAATTTCAGGGGGGACGGGCACAGCGGTTTTCGCTGCCGCCATTGGAATGGAAGTGGTGGACAGCCGAACTGTTGGCTCTATGCCCCTCCCTGTTTTTCGGCCCTCGCATCCCGAGGTGCTGAAGTTGTTCCTGATTTGTGAAAAGAAGCGATCCTGACAACAGCGGCGAATTTGTCGGTTAAAATCTTATTGTGCGAAAATTATTCTCATGTTGCGACGAAAATGGCGCCGTGTATGTGGCAATGTGCAGTTTTTTCAGTTTATTTCTTTTTTTGTCTGGTGGCAGCGGAATTGCACTGAGGGGGAAGGGAGACTGTTTTTTCGTTGAAACGACGTAGGCCGCCAAGGGGATCATCCGTCGCAAGAGCGAGGGCGTGTACACTCCGGAATCTATATTCATCATGCAAGGAGCCTCTGGCCATCATGTCAATTTTGCAAATAACGAGCATCCAAACGCGGCTGATGGCTGCGGTCTCGCTGCTGATCATCGCCATCATCGGGGGCATTATTTATGCTGGGCTCACGTATTTTGAAATCAAGACCAAAGAGCTGATCGCCGCCCAGCAATTCTTGACGGTCACGCTGCTGGCCGACGATATCGACGACAAACTGCAGGCAGCCCATAAGGATGTGATCAGCCTTGCAAAGTTGCTGGCCCCTGAGCACCTGGCCGACGCGGATCAGGCCCAGGAGTTTTTGAATCGCTATACGTTCATGCCGGCCACGTTCACCAACGGCTTTCGTCTCTTTGACAAGACCGGGGCCTTGGTGGCCGAGACACCGTTTCAATCCAAGAACCGCCGGGGGGGAAATTTCGCCTTCCGTGAATTTTTTACAACCACTGTGGCACGCGGCGAACCGTATGTCGGCGATCCTTACATCTCCTCCCGGGAGCATCAGCACCCAGTGATCACTTTGACTGCGCCGGTGTTCGACGGCAAAGGCGCGTTGGTCGGTGTACTCGGCGGCAGCATTGATCTGCTGGCCGATAATGGGTTGAGCCATTTTACCAGCATGAAGATTGGTAAAACCGGCTATTTCTATCTCGCGACCAGTGATCGACAGATCATCCTGCATCCCGACCAGTCCAGAATTCTCAACCCTCAAGGAGATATCCCCAAGGGGTCGAATGTGCTCTTCGAACAGGCCATTGCTGGGTTTGAGGGCACCGGAGAGACCGTCACTTCCCGAGGGCTACAGGCCATCACCTCGTTCAAGCATCTGCAGACCAAAAGCTGGATTGTCGGCGCAAACTTTTCTAAAGAAGAAGCCTATGCCCCGATCCTCCAAGCCCGGCGGACCTTTTTGCAACTCTTGGCCGTGGCTATCCTGCTGGTGACTCTGGCGGCCTGGTATCTGATGAACTCGCTGATCCGCCCTTTACTCGCCTTCACCCGCCACGTGGCCGGGATTTCCGAAAAAAAAGGAGAAAAACGCGTCCTGCCGGTTACCTCGGTCGACGAAATCGGCAGGCTGACCCAGGCTTTCAACACTATGGTTGCCGATCTTGACGGGCAGCGGTTGGCGCTGCAGGCAAGCGAACAGAAATATCGTCAGATTATCGAAATGTCCCATGAAGGTATCTTGCTGCTCAATCAAAATTTTGAAACCGACTTTCTCAACGTGCGACTGGCCGTCATGCTCGGCTACCAGGAGGAGGAGATGCTCGGTCAGCCATTGGATACCTTCCTCTATCCGGAAGACCATGTTGATCAGAGGCTCAAGAGAGGGGGGCGGCAACAAGGGGTGTCGGAGCAGTATGAGCGACGTTGGCGCCATAAGGATGGCCATGCGGTGTGGACCATTGTCTCGGCAATGCCGCTTTTTGATGACCAGGGGCAGTTTTGTGGCTCTTTCGCCATGGTTTTGGACATCACCGAACGCAAACGCGCGGAGGATGAGCTGCAACGATACCAGGCGAATCTTGAGGGGCTGGTGGAGGCTCGCACCGTCGAATTAAAGGCGGCCAAGGAGGCCGCCGAGACTGCCCATCAGGCCAAGAGCCTTTTCCTCTCCAGTATGAGCCACGAGTTGCGAACGCCCCTGAATGCCATTCTGGGCTATGCCCAGCTCCTCAAGAGCCAGCGTAACTTGAACGATAAACAGCGGCAGCAGCTGGAAATAGTGTACGGCAGCGGTGAGCATCTGCTCAACCTCATTAACGACATCCTCGATGTGGGCAAGATCGAAGCGCGGAAAATGGAGGTCGAAATTTCGACATTCAACCTGTCCGACCTGCTGCAGCAGGTCGTGAATATCACCAGGATAAAAGCCGACGAGAAGGATCTGCCCTTGTTGTTTGAGACGTTGACGCCTCTGCCCAGGTATGTGGGGGGAGATGAACGGAAACTCAAACAGATCTTGCTCAATCTGCTGAGTAATAGTGTGAAATATTCCCGCCGGGGAAAGATCATCCTGCGTGTGGGATATGCTCAGGAGGGTGCCGGGGTGCTCCAGTGCGATGTGGTGGATACCGGCATCGGCATTCCCAGGGACCAGTTGGAGGGAATCTTTGAGCCCTTCTCGCAGTTGACGACCGAAGGGCAGCATCGCGAGGGGACGGGGCTGGGGTTGACCATCACCAAACGGCTGGTTGATCTGTTGCAAGGAACTCTTGAAGTGGAGAGCGAGGTCGGTCAGGGCAGCACCTTCCGGGTGAGCATGCACCTGCCTGAGGTGACTATGGGGCATGTTTTGTTCGAAAAAATCGAGCGTGCTATTGTCGGATACCAGGGGGAGCGGCAGCATATTCTGGTGGTGGACGATAATGTCACCAATGCCGCCATGTTGGTCTGGCTACTGGAGCCGTTGGGATTTGCAGTGGTTACCGCCGGAACCGGCGAGGAGGCCCTGCGGCGAGCCCAGGAGCACCAGCCCGACCTGGTGCTGCTTGATTTGGTGATGCCGGGTATGGACGGCCTGGAGACCGTCCAGATGATGCGGCGGCATCCTGAGTTGGATCAAACCCGTATCATCGGTCTTTCGGCAACCGTCACCAAGAGCGACTCTAAAGCAGCCTTTATCGAGGCATGTAATGCCTTTCTGGAAAAACCCTGTAACATTGATGATTTGCTCGACGTCCTTGAAAAGCAACTTGACCTTGTCTGGGTGCGGGGCCAGGAGAACGTGCCGGTTGCGGCCGTTGCTCCTGCGGTGGAGGGCGTGAGTAAAAAACTTCCCTGGGAAGCCCAGCAGGAATTGCTGGAACTGGCGTTGCGGGGGGATTTGCGAAAGATTCAGGCTCGGGCGGCCGCCCTTGAAGAGCAGGATGGTGCCTACGGTTTTTTTGCCGGAAAACTGCGTCAACTCGCGGAAGAATTCAAGGTCAAGGCCATCCTGGATTTGATCGAGCAATATGGAGGAGAACAGCATGACCAGTGATCCGCATTACTTGCCGGCCTCCACTGCCCAAGCGACCACTATCCTGATTATCGAGGATGATCCCAATAATCTGGCCTTGATCACCGATTATCTCGCAGAAGAATCGCAGTTCACGGTTCTGGTCGCCGAGGATGGGGAGAGTGGTGTGCGACGAGCCAGTTATGCGCGGCCTGATCTGATTCTGCTGGATGTGCTCATGCCGGGCATAGATGGGTATGAGACCTGCCGTAAGCTTAAGGCGGCGGCCACCACCAGCGATATTCCGGTGATTTTCATGACCGCTCTGGCGGAAACGGAGCACAAGCTGCGAGGCTTTGCCGTCGGAGCGGTGGATTATATCACTAAACCGTTCAAGCGGGAGGATGTACTGGCCCGCGTGAGTGTTCACCTGCACATCCTCGAACTGCGCAGGGAACTACAGGACGTTAATGCGTCCCTGGAAAGGCGGGTCAGGGAACGCACAGCAGCGCTTGCCAAGGTCAACAGCGCGCTGCAAGGGGAAAACGCCGAACGGCGTCAGGTTGAGCACGAGCTTCGACAAAGTGAACAACGATTCCGTATGCTGGTCGAAAACCTTCCCATGAAGATATTTATCAAAGACAGGGATTTGGCCTATGTGGCCTGCAGCCCGAGCTATGCCCGGTCGCTCGGGATCGAAGCGGAAACGATCCCGGGTACCACCGATTACGATTATTACCCCCGGGAAAATGCCGAGAAGTACCGGGCTGAAGATCGTAAGGTGATGGACAGTAATCAGGCACAAGAGCTGGATGAAGAATACCTGAAAGAGGGGAAGCGCGGTTGGATTCATAAGGTAAAAAAGCCGTTGACCAATGAGGCTCGCCAGATCACGGGAATCCTGGGGGTTTTCTGGGACATCACCGCTCGCCGGAACCTCGAGGAGCAGCTGCGGCAGACGGCGAAACTGGAGGCCATCGGCATTCTCGCCGGCGGGATCGCCCATGATTTTAACAACTTGATGACCGTGGTCCTCGGGTATTGTGAACTGCTGCTGTTGCAGGCCGGCACCCCGATGCCCATACGCAAGAATATCGAACAGATCAAAAATGCCGGTGAGCGAGCCGCTTCGCTCACCCGTCGGCTGTTGACCTTTAGCCGCAAGCAGGTGCAGCAGCCGAAGGTGCTGGATCTTAACCACGTGGTGGCCGACCTGGAAAAAATGTTGCTGCGGCTCATCGGTGAGGACATTGAGCTGCTGGTGGAGCTCGATCCTGCCCTTGGGAGGGTGTTCGCCGACCCGAGTCAGCTCGAACAGGTCATTGTCAACCTAGTGGTCAATGCCCGCGACGCCATGCCGGAAGGTGGCAAACTGACCATCGAAACCGCAAATGTGCACCTGGATGAAACCTACGCTTGCCAACATATCGATGTCCTGCCCGGCGACTATGTCCAACTTGCCCTGAGCGATACCGGCATAGGGATGGACGCCGCCACCCTGGCGCACATGTTCGAACCCTTCTTCACCACCAAGGAGGTCGGCAAAGGCACCGGTCTGGGCTTGGCGACGGCCTATGGCATTGTCAAGCAAAGCAAGGGTTCCATCACCGTTTCGAGCGAACCCGGACAAGGTGCAACCCTCAATATCTATCTGCCGCGAGTTGCAGCACCTCTGAAGGTCGTGACCGCAGATGACAATCCTGTCGGATTGCCCCAAGGGCAAAATGAAACCGTGTTGTTGGTGGAAGATGATGCGCAGGTGCGTTCTTTTGCCAGCATCTGTCTGCGGGGCAACGGCTACGTGGTGATCGAGGCGTCCCAGGGGCATGAAGCACTGGGCATCTTCCACAAGAACGGTGGTTCAATCGAGCTGCTGATTACCGATGTGGTCATGCCCGGAATGGGTGGTCGGCAACTGGTCAAAACCATCAGGTCTTTGTCCCCAGCGTTGAAGGTGCTGTTTATTTCCGGTTACACCGCCAAGTCGAGGGAAAAACTCGATGTCCAGGGCGCTGGGGTCGATTTCCTGCAGAAGCCCTTCACCCCGGCGGCTCTGCTTCACAAGGTGCGGGATCTTTTGGATTGATCCATTAGGTTCCTGAGCGGAGATTACGGTTGGACACGACCCAGGCCCTGACAATAGCCCGTTGCATTGACGCCTAAGCGGCCGTTGTTCCCTTGTGCACGGCAAGTGCCGCAAAAGCAACGGATGAAAAGTTCTGGGTCGGGCAGGTTTTTTGTCTTCAACCCAGAGTTTTTCTTAGGAAATATTCGTGTGCTCAGGCGGTTCAATATTGCGAAGTTACCGTCCGCTTTCGTTGGGTATACCCGGCGCGCCTCGCACCGATTCCTGCCGCCAATGCGGATCCGGCGTCATGCTCATCCTTCCTCCCCTCCCGGCCCCCTCCCTTTTTTTTGTAGACAGGGCCGCAGTTCTCATCTTGCGACAGCGTGTTTCGGAATTGAGAATGGGCGGCGCCGGGATTGTTGTGCAACTCGCTGGTATTGTGTCATTCGGCTAATGTGTGCTTTGGCACGGTATTTGAACCGTACCGAATTGAGTCAAGGGGGTGATTTTGCATGTGACCCCTTCGGGGCAGGGGCCAATCTCTCAGATTGACCTGACTGATGACTGGTCCTCCTGAGACGATGGTGCCTTTCGATTGGACGACGGCGATCTGGGTTGGTTCTGGCCGCGTGCGGAGCCAACCTGCCAGGCAGTTTGATGGTCGGCGAAAAGGGCGGCAAGCAAGGGCGTGGCGAGCAGGGACCGCTCAATCTTAGATAATTCTCTGCCGCTATACTATATAAACCGATAATGCCCCGCCAGACTGATGCGTGACGATAACCCGCAATTCAGGTGGTTCCGGCGGTGGTCAAGGAGAAACATATGATGTGCAAGGCGACCGGCATGACCGGCGACTATCAAGACATTACCAGCGCCTTGCCGGGCAAAGATCGGTTCCGGTTTGGGGGCGATCCACCGGCCGGGAGATTGGCAGAGGCGGAGCTGAGGCCTTGGCTGGGTGTCGATCGGTGCGCCCTGGCGTAACAAGATGGTTATGAATCAAGTTTATGATCTATATATCAGTTATCATCGGACAGATTGTGTCAGCGTCGATGCCCTGGTCAAGGCTCTTCGGGGAGAAGGGCTCAGCATCTGGATCAATCATTTCGAGGTCGAGGGGGGGGCTGCGGTCCAGTCGAGCCTTGAACGGGGATTGTCCCGATCCAAAGCCTTGTTGGTTTGGTATTCCACGGATTATCTCCAATCGCGAACCTGCCAATGGGAGCTCACAGCGGGTTTGATCGCGTCCGAGGCAGAGACGGCACCGGTCAAGCGGTTGCTGGTCATTAACCCGGAATCAAGACTCGCCCCTTTTCAACCGCAACAACTGCGTGAGCTGTTCTCTCTCTCTTTTGACGGAGATTTTACCGGGCTTGCCCGACGGATTACCGAGGCCATTCGTCCTATCCAGGGTACGCTGGGTGAACTGCGCCAACAGCACAAACCGCATTGGCACGGAAACTATCACGGTTTCGGTTCCACTCGTTTTGTGGGCCGGTCATCCGACCTCAGGGATATTCATTCCACCCTCTCCGCCCGTTTGAAGTCGCCAACCCCGATGGGGGAAGTGATCAAGGTGCGCGGCGGTAGCGGTGTCGGCAAGTCGCTGTTGGTGACCGAGTATGCACTGCGCTATGGCTCCAGGTGGTCCGGCGGCATTTTCTGGTTGAATGGTTCGGGCAGCAGCTATACCGCCGAGGAAACAGAGGCTGCGCGGAGCTTTCGGCGGCAACTGTCCTATTCCCGTCAGTTGGCCGATATCGCTTGGCGAATGGGTTTGAAAGTGAGCGATAAAAGTGACCAGGAACTTCGCGCCGATATTGGTCGCCTGCTGACCGAGCCGTATCTCTGGATTGTGGATGATCTGCCCGCCTGTGATCCCGGCGAGCTGGAACGCTGGCTCGCCCCTTCGGGCTGTGGCCAGACCCTGGTAACCACCCGCTCGACGGCTCTGAACGGCAGAGGCTCATCCATCGATTTGACCGAGCTCGCGCTTGATGATGCCCGGGCCCTGGTCACCTTCGGAAATCCACCCCAGGGAGAGGAAAGCACGGATATTGATACCATTCTCAACTACCTGGATGGCCATGCGTTATCCCTGGACATGGCTCGCAATGTGTGTCAACGGTACGGCTATGCTCGTTTTCGTCAAATCCTGGACGCGCCATGCGTGGAATCCTTAGGCTTGGCTTTACAACTGGAGGAGGACCTGCCCAATGGTTATAACCCCTACATCGCAGCCACTTTGCTAACCAGTATCAAGCAGCTCGATGAACAAGGGCGGGATGCGCTGCGTCTGGCGATAAAATTTGCCGCGGACCCTCTTCCGGTGGACCTGTTGATCGCCAGCCTGGTTAATGCCGACGGAATCGTGGCCGAGACCGCGGAAAATCGAGTTGTTCTTGGGTTGCAGCAGATCCTGTGCCAGTCGCTGGCCGAAGAAACCTCGGATTCGACCGCCTACCGCGTCCATTCCCTGGTTTGTCGGGCCATGCAATATCACGAGTCGTGATCGCCAAGATCAATTGCGCGTGGCCGCCATGAATGTACTGGCCGAACGGAAGCTGGCCGCGGCCGATATGAGCAAGCACCACAGCCTGGCTTTTCACACTCCCCATGCTCAGTTACTGGCGGGTTGGGTTGATAGCTGCGGCCATCTCAAACTGGCCAGTTGATGGGCTTGGTGAAAAGGGGCATCCGGCCGGTATAAGGCCGATGAGTTTTGGTGGGATGCGAGTCTCGAGGCGGTTTGACCGTTGCGCCATCCTCACTTTTCTTTTTCCGCCTCTTCCTCAAGTTCTTGAGGCGGAGGCGTTTTGTTTTTTTGGGGTGTCATTTTCAGAGGAGAAAAACTCCGGTCCGCAGGGGGCAATGACCTTGTGCGCCCTTGGCACGGCCCGTCATGGGCGCATAGGCCGTACGGGGGTGATGGAATACCCTTGACGTATCGAGCTTTTATTTATAAAAATTGAGCTGATGCGACGGTTTTTGCAGGAATCGTCCGGGCAAGGCAACGCTTTTGCGGGCTGCCTCAATGACGGCAACGATTAGGCCAGGAAAGTGTAAGGGCGCGGGTGCGCCTTGACATCGCCGGGTGCAATCGCACCAGATGTTCGGGAGGAAGTCAGAGCACCGCTTCAGGTGTTTGCCTGATCGCAACGGTAAATCCCGTTTCATCGTCCAGCCGCTTTTAACCGCCTGGATTAAACCGTCCCATACGGCAAGGCAACCGGCGGTCTCTTTTGCGCGCCGGTGTCTCAGCCTCTCCGGTTATCCGGAAATAGCTATTTTTGGTTCCCGGAATGCCCCTATGAACGACTCCAATCCCGAACTGCTGTTGGCTGAAGCCTTTGTCGAGCAAACCAACTGCACGGTTTTTCTCACCGGTAAGGCCGGTACCGGCAAGACCACCTTTCTCCATGCCATAAAAAAACAGACCCACAAACGGCTGGTGGTCACCGCGCCAACCGGAGTCGCGGCTATCAATGCCGGCGGCGTGACCCTGCATTCCTTTTTCCAGTTACCCTTTGGGCCCTTCGTTCCCGGGAGCGAGGCTCACAGCGCCCAGCACCGGTTCAGCAGGGAAAAAAAGAACATTATCAAGAGCCTCGATCTCCTGGTGATCGATGAGATCAGCATGGTCAGGGCTGACCTGCTCGATGGAGTCGACAGCGTATTGCGGCGCTACCGCCGCAGCGAGCTGCCGTTTGGCGGGGTGCAGCTGCTGATGATCGGCGATCTGCATCAGTTGTCGCCGGTGGTCAAGGAGGCCGAATGGCAGCTGCTTCGGGGGCTCTATGATTCCCCGTATTTTTTCAGTAGCCAGGCTCTGCGGCGGATCGATTTGGTCTCCATCGAGTTGCAACGCATTTATCGACAGGCGGACAGCAGTTTTATCGACCTCCTCAATCGGGTCCGCACCAACCAGCTCGACCCCGAGACCCTCGCCCGGATTAATGTTCGCTATCTTCCCGATTTTTCGCCACAGGATACCGATGGGTATATTACCCTCTGTACCCACAATCGGAGCGCGGACACCATTAACGCGGCCAAGCTCAAAACGTTGTCGGCCCGGAGCCGCAGTTTCGAGGCCCTGGTTGAGGGGGTCTTTCCGGAGCACGCCTTTCCCAACGCCGCCACCCTGGAGCTCAAGGTCGGGGCGCAGGTAATGTTTGTCCGCAACGATATGACCCCGGAAAAGCGGTATTTCAATGGAAAGATCGGCAAGGTCACCGGAATTTCGGGGGAGGCCGTCGAGGTGACCTGTCCGGGGGAGGCGGGAACGATTGAGGTCGGACCGGTCAGCTGGGAAAACATCGAATATACGGTTGATTCCGAGACCACCGAAATCTCACAAAAGATTATCGGCACCTTTAAACAGGTTCCCCTCAAACCGGCCTGGGCCATCACCATTCATAAAAGCCAGGGGCTCACCTTTGACAAGGCCGTCATCGACGCCCAGGATGCCTTTGCCTTTGGCCAGGTGTATGTGGCGTTGAGCCGTTGCCGCACCTTCGAGGGGCTGGTGCTCAGTTCGCCTCTGCGTCCCCGGGCCGTCAAAACCGACGCGACGGTGCGCCAGTTTGTTACCAAGGTCGAGCACAATCCGCCGACCCCGGAGCAGCTGGAGCAAGCCCAAATCCGCTACCAGCAACAGCTGCTGCTGGAGTGTTTCGATTTTTCCCAGTTGCAGCGGCTCCTGGGATGGTTGATCGGTCTGCTCCGCAGCAACGCCAGCATCATAACTCTCCAGGGCAGCGGCGATATTTTTGTGATTGGCCAACAGGCCCTGGAGACCATCTGTCAGATCGGCGATAATTTCAAGCGGCAACTCCAGGGGCTCTTCAGCGACCGCGTCCTGCCGGCCACCGATGACACCATCCTCGAACGGCTGACCAAGGCCTCCGGCTATTTCAGCGAAAAGTTGCAGGCCATGCTCCTGCCGTGCCTCCAGACCCTGGAGGTGGAGACCGACAACAAGGAGGTCCGTAAGAAGATCACCGATGTCCTCAAGCAGGTCCGAGAGGAGGCTGCGGTCAAGCAGGCGGCGGTGCAAAGTTGTGCGGACGGATTTTCGCCTGCACGGTATCTCAGGGCACTTTCGGTGGCGGCCTTCCTCCCCGCCGAAAAGAAGTCAGCAAAAACCACCGGCCCGTTGTACTCCGAAGCCGATGTCGGCCATCCGGAACTGTTTCAACAACTGCGGGACTGGCGAACGAGCAAGGCTGAAGCTCACGGTGTGCCGGCCTTTCAGATCCTTCACCAAAAACCGCTGGTGCAGATCGCGGTCCACTTGCCGGACACCCTGGTGGCCCTCAAAAAGATCAAGGGGATCGGCGCTCGCCTAGCCGAGAAGTATGGCGGCGAACTGGTGGCCATGGTGGTTGAATATCGCCGCGAGCATGGTATTGAGACCGTTGTCCTGCCTGAAACCGCTGCCCTCGCTCCGGCCGCGCTGCACACCATGGGGGTGGTCCGCAGGGAGGACAGTAAAAAGATCAGCCTGGAATTACTGCAGCAAGGGCATTCGATCGATGAAATCGTCGCGGCGCGCGGCTTGGTGCGCCAGACCATCGAGGGGCATCTGGCCTATTATGTCAAAACCGGCGAATTGGCCATCGCGGGCCTGATTGCCGAGGCCAGAAGGCGCGATATTGAAGAAAAAATCCAGGAGATGGGGCTGGCCTCCCTCAAGGGGTTGAAGGCAGTCTTGGGCGAGGAGTATTCCTATGGCGAAATCAATCTGGTGCTGGCCCATTTGCAGCAGCTCGAAACCCTCTGAGCCGATATTCTGCGGTACATGCCGGGAGCTTGTCGGCGTTTTTCCAGCTTGCCTGCGCTTTCGGGTCTGCACATGCGGATGGGTAATCGGCATTTGTTTGCTTCATGGTTGGCTCGCTTCGATCGTATTCTGCAAAGAACGGCCCTTTTACCAGATCCTCAAACCGCAACCTTGACGCCGTTGGTTGCTTTGGGTATATTGACACGAAAATAAATTATATCGTGCTTGATAACCAACCCCCACGATTCAAGGAGCCGCTTATGTTTTTTCCTGTTTCCGGCATCACCGTCGAACTCTGGATTCCTCCGCTGGTTGCTTTTGTTATCTCCTTTTTTACTTCCATGGGCGGGATTTCCGGGGCTTTTCTCCTCCTGCCGTTTCAGATGTCCTTTCTCGGCTATACCAGTCCCTCGGTGAGTTCCACCAATCAGCTGTACAACATTGTGGCTATCCCCTCCGGTGTCTACCGCTATTGCAAAGAGGGGCGGATGGTCTGGCCGCTGACTTGGGCGGTGGTGATCGGGACCCTGCCCGGGGTGTTCATCGGCGCCTTTGTCCGGATCAACGGGCTGCGCGATCCCCGCAATTTCAAGCTGTTCGCCGCCGCCGTCATTCTCTACATCGGCATTAAGATGGTCCGGGATCTGCTCAAAGGCAATGCGGCCAAGGCCCAGGGGAGCACCCCGGCAGGGCCGTTGAGCGCCGGCTACGGTAATCCCGCGGCCACGGTCAAGGTCACCCATCGTACCTTGCGGAGCTTTGGGTATACCTTCCAGGGGGAAATCTTCGATGTCTCGACCCCGGGGATATTCCTCCTCTGTTTCATCGTCGGTGTGATCGGAGGGATCTACGGGATCGGCGGCGGGGCAATCATCGCCCCTTTCCTGGTGACTTTTTTTGGGCTGCCGGTTTACACCGTGGCCGGAGCGGCCCTGATGGGCACCTTCGTCACTTCGGTGGCCGGGGTGGTTTTTTACACCGCGCTTGCGCCGTTCTACCCGGAGGTGTCGGTCTCGCCGGACTGGCTGCTGGGGATTCTCTTCGGGTTGGGCGGTATGGGTGGGATGTACCTGGGGGCCCGCTGCCAGAAATTCGTGCCCGCCAAAGCGATCAAGTGGATGCTGGTGTGCATCATGTTCGGCACCGCCCTCAAGTATGTGCTGGAGTATTTTAAATAACGTTTGAAAGGGGGGCTCGGAGAGATATATATATTCCAGCAGGCCGCTGTCCGGTGATGCCAGGGATGTTCATGCTGTCGCTTTTTCCAGAATTCGGGTAAGGCGATGAAACCTAAGCTATTTTTGCGACTGACAGGTGGCGGGATGTCTTGGGCTGTGTTTGGGTCAATGGAGGGAAATGGCCTTTAGCTGCATTTCTTTACAAATACTGATTTCAACTGCATCGCACCAATACCGTCAATTTTGCAATCAATATCGTGGTCGCCTTCGACCAAGCGGATGTTTTTAACCTTGGTGCCGACTTTGACCACCGAAGATGAACCTTTTATCTTCAATCCTTTGATCACCGTGACGGTATCGCCGTCCTGAAGCAAATTTCCATGGGCATCACGCACCCCAGGTTGTTGAACAACGCCTTGTATGGCCGTGCCTTTCCCCCATTCATTCGCGCATTCCGGGCAAACATACATATTTCCGTCTTCGTAAGCGTATTCCGAATTGCATTGGGGACACGAGGGTAAGCTATCCATTTGAATCCTTTGTTGAGTCGTCAACGTTTGGAAAAGACCCGTTGGCTGCGAGCGACCTGCCGCACTCAGCAGGCCCGAAGTCAGGGGGTGGTCTCTCTGTTTATCATGACAGTGGAAAAAACTTTTAACCCGGCCGAAGGTCTACCCGATCTGCAACCTTGCCAGCGAGGCGTGGGCCGTGCCCCCGCTGATGTCGGGAACAATGGTCAGCTCCAGGGTCGTCACCTGGTCAAGGTGGACCGTGTAGTCTTCGATTTCGCGGGTCGAGTCCGGCGGACTGAAATTATACTGCTGACGCACCAGTTCCTGGTACGCCCGCCCGCCATCGGCTGACCATCGCAGGGTGAACTCCTGGGTACGCACGTGATGGGCTGCATCGAAGACCAACCGGATGCGGTTGAGTCGTATCGGCGTATCAAACAGGAGTCGGATGATCTGTTTTCCAGGTTCTGCGGCCTGCCAGCCCGTTCCGGCGTCTGGAAGCAGCGTTGACTCAATCGGGTGGGCAGCGGCCTCGGAGGTTATTTCGACCTGGGCGAGGCGCTCCAAATCCAACCACTGAGGTTCCGTGGGCGAAGCGGCTTGCCCTTCATGATTAACTTGCCTTTTGCGCATCATAGCATCCTCCCGGTTGGTTGTTCCCTTGCGGCCCCATGCCGCATCCTTTCGATTCCCTCGGGTTTTATTCTCCTGTATCCGTTGCTGTCAAGGTTCATTAAATAACCGCTGAACCGTGGCTGGAATGGCGCCTTTGGGTATCAGGCCACGGTCCGTGCCCACTTCGTAGATACCGAACCACTGTTCCGGATCATCAGGGTCGTGGCGGGTCGATTCCTCGGCACTTTTGGCGCTTTTCCACCATTCGTCCTGCAATTCGAAAAAGACCAGGCCGCAGTAGCGGGCGCGGCCCTTGGCGGTGCGGATATCCTGCCAGACCGCCTCAAAGGTCTTGGGCACATCGGCTACTTTGTGTCCACCGAATCCGGGCACCCAGGGTTTGGGGGCAATGGGCGAGGTCGACAGCCCCACCTGGGTGACCAGGATCGGCTGCTTCGATTCGGCGGCCAGTTGCTCCAGATAGCCCTGGTAGCTGGTGCCGGTCATTGAGCCCGGCTTTGAGGTGCGAACCCCGTTGGCGTAGGTGTAGATGTTGAGGCAGATCAGGTCGCCCATGTCGGGATTGAGGATACTTTGCTGGCTCACTTCCAGGTCGGGCCGATCAGCCACCGGGCCGATGTGGGTCCAGCTGGTGTGGCAATAGAGGTGGCGGCGACCGTAGGTGGTGAGTTCGTAGTCCATGGCCCCATCCACCAGTTTGGCCATGGCGACCTCGGTGGGGGTGCGATTGGTCACGGTAAGGTGCTTGCCTTTATAGTCGCGGACCTCGGGGTGGCGGGCATCCGTGGAGGTTACGCACTTGGCCTGGAGTTCGTCGCCGATGGAAAAGAGCACTAACCGATCCGGCCGACCGACCTTGTAGGTGTGATCAATCACCTCTTTGATATCGTTCAAGGTCTTGGCCTGGAAGGCGGGGGCCAGGAAATCGTCCTCATAGGCCCAGACCCAGACATCCTGACTGTAGACCAGGTCGGTTTGGTCAAGGGCGGTAAAGAAATTGGCAGGCATGGTCCGGGGAAAGACATGGAGATAGTTGGCCCCGAGTTTTTTGATCAGGCCCAGGTGGGTGGGGTAGCGGTCGTCGTTGCCCGGAGAAGCGCCCAGAACCGGGGTTTCACCGGGAAGATAGGGTGAGTAGCCCATGCCCCGGAAAAAAACCGGCTGGTCGGGACGGGTCAGGTCGATCAGCGAGGTGCCGCGGACGATGAAGCGGGCGGGTTGCGGAGTGTTGGCGGAAATCTCCATGGTCTTGGCACCAGGTGAGCGCTGGGCGGCAGCGGCTGCAGGCAAGGCTAGCAAACAGGCAAAGGCAAGGAACAAGGATTTTTTGATCATGGCGTGGAATGCAATAAGAGGGTTGGCGTGGCACGCGGCGTTCCTGAAAAGGGAGCTGTCCCCTTGTCCAGGCAGCGGATTTTCAACACTTTTCAGCCCTACCATAAAAACAGCGAACCACCAAGGGAAAGATAACAGGTCGGCGCTGTGGTAAAAGCAAGTTCGATACCGGGAGTGCTGGATGAGCCGTTGCAAGGGGATTGCAATCGTGCCTGAAGGTGTGGTCGTGGGTTAGACGCGCCCGCCGGCGAGGCCGGCGGGCATGGGGATGATAACCGGATTTATCGTTTGAGCAACCCGTTCAGGTATCCAATCCAACGATCAAAGCCGTCGCCGGTGGTGGCGGAAAGGGGAAGGATCTCCAGGCCGGGTTTCAAAATGCCAGCTTCTTTGGTGGCCTCGTCCATGGAAAAATCGAAGTAGGGCACCAGGTCGGTTTTGGTGATCAGCATCAGGTCGGCGCTGCGGAAGGTGGCCGGATATTTGGCCGGCTTATCCGAACCCTCCGGCACCGACAGCAGGATCACCCGCTGGTGTTCGCCGAGATCAAAGGTGGCCGGGCAGACCAGATTGCCGACATTCTCGATAAAGATCAAGTCATACTTGCCGCCTTTGGCCATATGCTCCAGCACATGGAGGCCGCCATGGACGATCGGCGCATCGAGGTGACAGGCTCCGCCGGTGGTCAACTGCACCGCCGGCACACCCTTGGCCCGGATGCGGTCGGCATCGCGTTCGGTCTCGATATCACCCTCGATCACCCCGATCCGGACCGTGCCCTTGAGTATCTCGATGGTTCGTTCCAGCAGGGTGGTCTTGCCCGAGCCGGGGCTGGAGATCAGGTTGATGGCCACGGCCCCCATCTGCTCGATATGATGGCGGTTGGATTCGGCTTGTTTCTGGTTGGCTGCCAGCAGGCTCTGGTTCACTTCGACTATTTTAGGGTCGGCGTGATGATGGTGGTGCAATTGACAGCCGCAGGTATCGCACATGGGATTACTCCATTTCAACTTGGTTAAGGATGAGTTCGGTCCCGCCTTTGGGTGAGAGCCGGGTTAAGCAGCACCAGGGACATTTTTTCGGATAGGGATAGCCGGGCGACATCTCCATCTGGTCGTTCTGGGTGGCAAAAGGGATGACCGCTACTTTTTCGCAGTCAAGGCAGATGTACACCGGATCCGGGGTTTCCAATTCCAGCACGGCCTTACGGGTTATATCATTGGATTCTTTGAGGATATTGAAGCCAAATTCAAAGGAATCCCGGACAACTCCGGAAAAGGGGCCAAGGGTGACCAAAGCCCGGTTGATCCGTACCGCCTGATTTTCCCGGGCAAGACCAAGCAATTGATCGATCAGGCTCTGGGCCAGCGAGAGTTCATGCATCGGTGTTTAAACTCCTGTTTGGAGGATAGGCGGCAAAATTCAGCAAATCCGTGGCAACGGGTGCCCGGTAAGCGGTTCGAGCAGGCGGGATCCGCCGATCCGGGTGGTCAGACTGACCCGCCCCTCGCCTTTTTCCCGAACCCAGCCGATCAGGGCCGCATCCTTGCCTTCGGGCATGCGGCGGACCAGTTGCAGGACTTCTTCGGCCCCATCCTGGTCGCAGATGATAATGCATTTGCCCTCATTGGCCAGATACAGCGGGTCAAGCCCGATCAGTTCGCAGGCGGCGTTGACTGCGGGTCGGATTGGCAACCGCTCTTCTTCAATGGTGATGTTGACCTTGGAGGCCTGGGCGATTTCGCAAAGCGTGGTGGCTAGGCCGCCCCTGGTCGGGTCGCGGAGGACATGCACCCGGGCGGGATCGTCTTCGAGCAGGGCGCCGACCAGACGATGCAATGGCTGGGTGTCGCTGGCAATTTCACCGCCGATGGCAATCCCGGCCTGGCTGCTCATGATGGTGATACCGTGGTCGGCCAGGGTGCCGGAGATAATGACTGCGTCACCGGGGATGGCTTTTTTGCCTGAAATATCGTGCCGATGCGAGGCGATGCCGATGCCGGTGGTGTTGATGAACAGGCCATCCGCCTTGCCTTTGGGCACGACTTTGGTGTCGCCGGTGACAATCGCCACCCCGGCCTCTTCGGATGCGCGGCCCACCGAGGCGATAATCCGTTCCAGATCGACGAGGGGAAAACCTTCCTCGATGATCAGAGCCAGGCTGAGAGCTATGGGACGGGCCCCGCGCATGGCGAGGTCGTTGATGGTGCCGTGGACCGCTAGTTCGCCGATATTGCCACCCGGGAAAAAGAGCGGGTCCACCACGTAGCTGTCGGTGGAAAAGGCGATCCGCCCGGCATATTCGCCGAGCATGGCGCAATCTTCCAGATCGCGCAGTTGCGGACAGGTCAGGTATTTGAGGAAGAGGCCGCTGATGAGATTCTGGCTGGCCAGTCCACCGCTGCCATGGTCAAGACTGATGATCGAATCTGCTTTCATGGAGAGTCATTGCTCAGGTTGTTGGCGCTGTTAAACGTGGTCTTTTCGGTTAAAATATATTAAAATTAACATGTTAAACGATTGTTTTGAAAGATATTGCTGTCCTGACAGGTTAAACGGCTTGGGGCGGAATGTCCACAGGCGAATTGGGTGCGGCCTGGATCCCGGCGTTTTTAAATCGGCTTTCCTTCTGACCGCTATACCGGTAATACGCGGCACAGGTGCCTTCGTTGGAGACCATGCAGGGGCCGATGGGCTGCAATGGCGTGCAGGCCGTGCCGTAGAGCGGGCAATCCGGCGGCAGCAAACGGCCCTTGAGGATATTGCCGCATCGACATCCTTTGGGTTCACGGGACGGTAGCAACGGGATCGCCAATTGGTGCAGCCCGTCGAATTGCCGGTATTTTTCCCGCAGTACCAGGCCGCTGCCCGGGATGGTCCCCAGTCCCCGCCATTCGCTGTCGGCCGGTTCAAAAACCTCGTTGATCAAGGCCTGGGCCTTGATGTTGCCCTCGTTTGTTACCGCCCTGGTGTAGCAGTTGTCGATTTTGGGGGCGCGTGCATTGATCTGTCTGATCAGCGCCAGCAACCCGGCAAGGATGTCGGCGGGCTCGAAACCGGCCACCGCGCAGCCCAGATGAAAACGTTCGGCCAAGGGACGATAGGCATCGGCGCCGATGATGGCGCTGACGTGTCCGGGGCAGAGCAGGCCGTCGACCTGCAACTCCGGATCGGCCATCAGGGCCTCCATTGCCTGGGGCATGGTCTTGCAGGCGGCGATGATCATGAAATTGGTGATTCCTGACCGCGCTGCCTGGAGGATGGTGGCCCCAATGGTCGGGGCCGTGGTCTCAAAGCCGATGGCCGGAAAAAGGACGATGCGCTCCGGTTCCTTTGCAGCCAGGGTCAATGCGTCCATGGGCGAGTAGACGATCTCCACCCTGGCGCCGCCGGCACGCGCTGTGGCCAATGAGCCTTCGCTGCCCGGTACCCGGATCAGGTCGCCGAAGGTGGCGATGGTCACCTGGGGCAAGTGCGCGGCTTTGATAAAAGCATCGATATGGCTGGCCGGGGTGACGCAGACTGGGCAACCGGGGCCGGAAAGCAGGGTGAGGTTTTCAGGCAGGAGCGAGCGGATGCCATGGCGGAAGATCGACATGGTGTGGGTGCCGCAGACCTCCATGATCCGTACTGGGCGTACCAGGCTGCGGGCGATTTCTTCCACTAAGGGCGTGGTGATCTCGCGGCTGCGAAACTCGTCGGCACATCTCATTGGGGCTTACCCGGCAAGCGGCCCTGTTCCTCAAGCACCGTAGCCATCTGCCGCATGAGGCTGAGGTTGTATTCGGCTTCTTCCTCGCTCAGGGTGCGGATGGCAAAACCGGCGTGGATGATGACGTATTCGCCGACTTTGGGTATCCGGTCCGCCATTTCCAGACGTATTTCTTTGCGCATACCGTCGTTTTCGACCAGAGCCACTTGGGGGTCGAACAGCTCGTCACCGCCGCCTTTGATTTCGACCACCTGCATGGGGATGGCTAAACACATGGGGTTGTACCTCCTGTATAGGCTTGGCCAAGCGAGATGCCGCCGTCGTTGCTTGGCACCAATTCGCCAGCAAACACGGTGAGTCCACATCGGGGGAGCGCTTCGGCCAGGGTTTCAAAAAGCAGTTTGTTCTGCATGCAGCCACCGGAAAGGACAACCTCGGAGAGCCCGGTTTGCTGACGCAGGGTTTCCAGCAGCCTTTGCAGGGATTGGGCCAACCAGAGGTGGAAGCGCTGGGCGATGTGTGGAATCGGCAGGCAGGCGGCAAGGTCGTGGAGCAGCAGGGGAACCAGCGGCGCGCTGTCGATAATCCAGCCCGCTGGTTCTTCCTTGAGGGTTGGGGGGTAGGCCGGAGCGCCGTAGTGGGGAGGTGCGAGGGACGCCTGGTATTCCAGCAGCATGGCGGCCTGCCCTTCGTATTGGCTTTCCAGGCAGAGTCCCAGCAGGGCCGAGACCGCATCGAAGAGACGGCCGCAGCTCGAAGTCTGCGGGCAGTTGAGGCCTTTGACCATCATCTGGCCGAGCACCTGTTTTTTGGCAGGATCGATGGTCAGCAGTCCAGGTGGTTGGTTGGCCTCGACCAGGGCTGCGGGGCCCAGGGCCTGATAGAGCAGGGCCAGCCCCATCCGCCAGGGCTCACGGGCAGCCCGGTCGCCGCCGGGCAGCAGGAGATGGGAGAGGCGTCCGAGCCGCTGGAAGCCAATCCGATCGGCGCGATAGACCTCACCGCCGAAGATGGTACCGTCGGTACCGTAGCCGGCGCCGTCAAGAACCACGCTGAGTACCGGTCCCGCCAGGCCGTGCTCGGCCAGCACCGCCCCGGTATGGGCATGGTGATGCTGGACGCTGCGGCAGGGGATCTGCCGGGTGCGGGCGTACCGGGTGCTGAGGTAATCGGGATGGAGGTCGCAGGCAGCCTGCGTGGGCGCGACTTCAAGGACAGTTTGAAGATGGTTGATACTTTCCCGATAAAAATCATAACTTTCCGGGCCGGTCAGTTCGCCGATGTGCTGGCTGAGGTAGGCCTCCTGATTGCGGACCAGGCAAAAACTGTTTTTCATTTCCGCCCCACAGGCCAGAATGTCGGCGGTCGGCTGGCGGAGGACAATGGGAACCGGTGAGTAGCCGCGCGCCCGCCGCAGCAGCCGGGTTTTGCCGGCCATGATCCGTGCGACCGAATCGTCGACCCGGGTGACGATTTCCCGGTCGTGGAGCAGAAAAAAATCCGCCAGGCCTTGGAGCCGCTTCAAGGCTTCCAGGTTGCCGGTGCAGATGGGTTCGTCGCTGCGGTTGCCGCTGGTCATCACCAGGGCCTCGGGAACCTGCGCCTGGTTGAGCAGCAGATGGTGGAGCGGGGTGTAGGGCAGCATGACGCCGAGCACGCCGAGACCGGGGGCCACATCCGCCGTCAGGGGCGCGGTTTCCTTGCGTTCCAGCAGGACAATGGGGTGCTCCGGAGCGTTGAGCAGGTCGGCCTCAGCGGGCGAGATTCGGCAGAATCGGGCTGCGGTGGCAAGGTCGCGCACCATGATCGCCAAGGGTTTTCCGGGCCGGTGTTTACGCCGCCGAAGGGTGGCCACCGCTGTGGCCGATCCGGCATTGGCCGCCAGGTGGAACCCCCCGAGTCCTTTGATCGCCACCACCCGGCCCGCTGCCAGGGCTTGGGCGGCCAGGTTGAGGCTATCGCCTGCAATCGGTTGTCCCTGGCCATCGTGCCAGCTCAGGCGCGGCCCGCAGACGGGGCAGGCGTTGGGTTGGGCATGAAAGCGTCGATCCATGGGGTCATGGTATTCTTTTCTGCAGGCCTCGCACAGGGGGAAAACGCGCATTGAGGTGTTAGGCCGGTCGTAGGGAATCCGTTCGACAATCGAAAAGCGTGGGCCGCAGTTGGTGCAGTTGGTAAACGGATAACGGAACCGTCGATTGGTTGGATCGAAAATTTCGGTCAGGCAATCAACGCACAGGGCAATGTCCGGCGCGATCTGGGTGTTGGGCTGTAGTCCCTGAACACTGGGCAGGATGTGGAAGTCCGGGGAGCCGATTGGCTGCTGGGTCGGGCGTACATCGAGGCGGGTGATCCGGGCAATCGGCGGAGCCTCGTTTTTCAGAGCGAGGATAAAATCGTCCAGGGTCGCCGGAGGGCCGGATACATGGATATGGACGCCCTCGCCATTGTTGGCGACACTCCCCGCCAAGCCAAGCCGATGGGCCAACCGATAGACGAAAGGACGAAAACCGACCCCCTGGACCACGCCGTTGATGGTGATCCGGAGGGTTTTGGTCTGCATTTGAGCTCGTTTCGCGGCCAGGGTCATGGGTGCAATCACATGGCTGATTGACGTCAGCCGGGGTAAGCGGCGACAGATGCATTTCGGGAATGGGTATCACTTTAGCAACATGGGGTGGTTTGCACCATCTATTTTTTAGAGCCGCGAACATTTTGCCTAATTGGCATAACAAACGAGAAGCTGCCTTGTTCGGTATGCCGGTGGAGGCAGAGGGTTGCAAGCGAGGAACCGTTGTCACTCGGTGCTTAAGGCCTGTTTTTGAATTTCCCGGTAGCGCTTGGAGTTGACCACCTTGTGCTTCTCCAGGTCCTCGATCTCTTCACGGCTCAAATGGATCAGGCCGCAGACCGGGCAGGAGAGATCCATTTCGTCATGGGCGGCCCGTTGCTTGAGTTCGTCGGCGGTCATATGGCCGACAAAGCCGCAGGCGCAGTTGGGGGCTTCGACTCGGACAATGGTGCGGTGCTTTTTCTGATTGCTCTCGTTCATGGTGCGTCCAGGGGTTAGTGGTGCAAAATTTTGATGGTATGGCCCCGATGGTCGAGGAGGGTAACAGTCAGGGGAAGCCCGCCATCCAGGCGGTGCGTGGCGCAGGATATTCAGGGGTCGTAGGCCCGGACCGCCATCTCAACCCGGTTAAGGATCGCTTCGTCGTAGGCTCCGTCGCGGATCAGGCTGGAGGCGGCTTGGCGGACACTCAGATTCATCGGCGCGATATTGTGGGTGGTGCCGACGATCAGGTTGGCATGCGTGATGCATCCGTCGTCGTCGGTTGCATAGTCATGAATCAAGGTGCCGCGCGGAGCCTCGACGCACCCAATGCCACGGCCTGCCCGAGGTGTGGCAGCATTGCGGATGTGCGGATCAGTAATGCGATCATCCGCCAGCAATTCCAAGGTGCGCTCACAGGCATAAATCAGTTCGATCAGCCGGGCCCAATGGTAGAGCAGGGTGCCCTGGGCGGGACGGCCGAATTGCGCCCGGAACTCGTCGAGTTCTGCCTGCGCCCTGGGGGTGCCGATGTGTTCGCAGACATTGAGCCGGGCCAGAGTGTTGACCCGATAAATGCCTCTGGGTGCCTCGGGGTCCAGGGAAAAGCCTTCCTGCCAGGATTTGGCATGGACCATCTTGGCCGAGGACCAGGGCTCGACCTGTTCGCTTAAGTGCTGTGCATAATCCGCTGCCGGAAAATCGATTGTGGTGCCGGTTGGATGCATCAGGCGAAGCTGGCCGTCGTACAGTTGCAGACCGCCCTGGTCGTCGACCGTGCCGAGGAAGCCGGTGGTGATCGCGCCAAGGGATTGCATCTCTTTGTAATAACGATAAAAGATCCGTTCTTTGGCATACTCAAGGGCAAAGGAGGCAAAGTCAAGCAGGACCGCGCCGTCGCGCTGCAGCTCGTTTCGTTCCGCCACGCTCATCGGTTTGGCAAAGCCGCCGACCACCCCGGCCACGGGATGGATGGCTTTGCCGGCGAATCGTTCGAGCATGGTCTGGCCCAACTGCCGCATCCGAACTACCTGGGCAGCGAGTTCCGGGTCCTGGCGGACCATGCCCATGATGTTACGGACCGAGAAGTCGCTGTCCGGGCCCAGGACAAAATCCGGGGCGGCCAGGAAGAAAAAATGGAGGATCTTGTCATGGATATGGGCCATGACCTGGCAGAGTTCGCGCAGCCGATGGCCGGCGGGTGTGGGGGTCACGCCGAAGCAGCCGTCGATGGCCTTGACTGCAGCCAAGTGGTGCATCCAGGGGCAGATGCCGCAGATCCGGTTGACAATCCGGGGGATCTCCTCGGCCGGTCGCCCTACCACGAACTGCTCGAAGCCGCGGAGTGTCGATATCGCCACCCTGGCATCACTGACCCGGCCTTGGTCGTCCAGATAAATATTGATACGGGCATGTCCTTCGATTCTGGTCACCGGATCGATGGTGAGCACCTGTGCCATGGTCAGTGTCTCCTTGCCAAGTTGGGCGGCAGCGGGTTCCCGATGGTCATCGTCGCTTGCCCGCCGGTAGGAGTAAGCCGTGGGCGCCGCTGAAACGCAGCAACGATTTACGGTCGACAATCGAACGGTGATCGATGCCGTTACTGGCAAGAGCGTTTTTCATGTCGAGCAATTGGTTGCCGCCAGCTCGGACCGGGCCGTAACAGCCACGACAGGGAACCCGAGCCCGGAGGCACAGCGGGGTGTCCTTGCCGCCGCAGCCGCCAGCGGTGACCGGGCCCATGCACAGGAAACCCTGTTCGAGCAGGCAGCGCATCTGGCTGACCGGCTGGTCGGGGTTAAAGTCGGCGTTGTCGAGAAAACGTCTAATGGTCGTCTGGGCCTTGCCCTGGCGGAGGGTGGGGCAGGTCTCGCAAACGCTCTTTTGCGGGGACGCCCCTGCATTCTTGTTGAGCAGTGCCTCAAGGACAGCGGCGATCAGCTCCGGTTGTGGCGGGCAACCGGGCAAGCTGACCTCGACGGTAATTATTTCGTCCACGCTGTAGACCCGATCGAGAAAAAGCGTTGGTTCGGCGGGGGTCGGACCGGCTTCGGTGTTGCCGGCGGCCAGTACGGTCTGCAGGGTTTGGGTGGTCGTCCACTGGTTGCGCATCGCCGGGATGCCCCCGTGGGTGGCGCAGGTGCCGAGCGCGATCAGGGTTCCACACGAACGGCGCATTTCTTTCAGCACGCTCAGGTGCTCCTGATGGGCAACCCCGCCGGACACCAGGCCGATGTCCGCCTCGGGTAGAGTGGGGGATGAGCCGACGGCCTGGGGATCTGCGTATTTGTGGTCTATCAGCAGGGGGAAATGCACGATTTCCACCCGGTCGAGCAGGGCTAGCAGCGGTTCGCCGAGATTGAGCAAGGCAATCTCGCAACCGGAACAGGCGTGCAGCCACTCGAAGCTGAGTTTGGGTTGCATCGGCTGCTCAGGTCTTGGTGGCGCACGGTATCTGCTGCTCGGATCGCAACAGCATCAGGCGGCCGCTCATGGTTCGGAAAGCCTCGACTAGCCGCTCCGGCTCGGCCGAAGAGACCCAGGTCAGTTGAAAGCGTTCGCTGGCATAGCCCAGGTCGTCGAGGGTGTCGGCGATCACCTCGGCCCTGGCCAAGGCCATTTCGTTGCCTTTGATGTAATGGCACTCGCCGAGGTGGCAACCGATAATCATCACCCCGTCCGCTCCTTTGTCGAGCGCATGCAGGACCATCTCGGGATGCACCATGCCCGAGCACATCACCCGGATGATCCGGATCGAACCAGGATATTGCAACCTTGAGATACCGGCCAGGTCGGCGGCCGCGTACGAGCACCAGTTGCAGCAGAAGGCGATGATCTTTGGTTCCAGGCTCATGGGGTCACCTCGGTCTGCTGTTCATCCACCAGGGCCGCATCGATTTGGGCTTCGATCTGGCCATAGGTGAATCCTGCAATGGTTACCCCGCGTTTGGGGCAGGTGCCCTGGCAAATTCCGCAGCCCTTGCAGAGGACTTGATCGATGGCCACGGTCTTCAGTGGCGTGCCTGCCTCGTCAAAGAACTCAACCAGATTGATGGCCTGGTAGGGGCAGGTTTCGACGCACAGCCCGCAGCCGTCGCACAGCACCGGGTCGACCAGGGCGGTGTTGGGCTCCAGGGCGATCTCCTTGCGGGCGAGCAGGCGGCCAGCCTTGGCCGCGGCGGCCAGGGCTTGGGATATCGATTCTTCCAGGGGTTTGGGGTAGTGGGCCAAGCCGGCGACAAAGACGCCGTCCACGTTGAATTCCACCGGCCGGAGTTTGGCGTGGGCTTCCTGGAAAAAGCCGTCGGCATTGAGCGGCAGCTTAAACAGATTGGCCAGCTCCAACGCTTCCGGGCTGGCAAGCGTAGCCGAGGCCAGGATCACCATGTCGGCTTTGATTTCCAATGGTCGATGGAGGACATGGTCCCATACTTCGACCAGCACCCCGGCATCTTCCCTGCTGATTTTGGGTGGGCCGTGGAGTTCGTAGTTGATGAAGATAATTCCCAGTTCGCGGGCCTGGCTATAAATCCGTTCGCGTTGGCCGTAGGTGCGGATCTCGCGGTAGAGAATGTAAATTTGGCGCGAGGGCACCTCTTTTTTGAGCTTGATGGCGCTCTGGATCGAATGGGTGCAGCAGGATTTCGAACAGTAGGGCCGCTCCCGGTTGCGGCTGCCGACGCACTGGATGAAGACAAAGGATTTGCCGCCCGCCACCCGGGTTTCGTTGTGCATGTGCAGTTTGTCGAATTCGATCGAAGCCACCACTTTGGGAATCTTGCCGTACTCGAATTCCTCGGGAATGTAGCGTTTGGCACCGGTGGTAATAATGGCGACCCCGTGATGGATGATGCGTTTGCGGTTGGTCCCGATCCGGATGGTGGTAGTGAAATCGCCGACATGTCCGGTGACGGCGGTGATGGTGGTGTTGTAGGAGATTTCGATATTGGGGGTGTTGCTCACCTCTTCCTGCAGCCCAGCCAGGTAACGCGGCACATGCTCGCCGTTCCAGGTCTGGAACAGATGGAGTGCATTGCCGCCCAGCTGCGATGTTTTTTCGATCAGATGAATCCGATAGCCTTGTTTGGCCAGGTTGAGGGCGGCGGTCATGCCGGTGACCCCGCCGCCGATGATCAGTGCCGAAGGAGTGATCGGGATGCGCAGCGGTTTCAGGGCGATCAGGCTGGTGACCTTGACCACCGCCATCCTGATCAGATCTTTGGCTTTCTGGGTGGCTGCTTCCGGATCCTGGCTATGCACCCAGGCATTCTGATTACGGATGTTAGCCATTTCGAACAGGTATTCGTTGATGCCGGCCGATTTGAGGGTTTTGCGGAACAACGGTTCATGGGTCCTTGGGGTGCAGGCGGCGACCACAATCCTGTTTAAATCCAGGTCTTTGATCTGCTGGACCATGAGAGCCTGGGTGTCCTGGGCGCAGGTAAAGAGGTTGCGCTCTACATGGACCACCTGGGGCAGGGTGGCGGCAAAGGCGGCGACTTCGGAAACATCGACTACGCCGGCGATGTTGGTGCCGCAGTGGCAGATAAAGACCCCGATTTTAGGGTGTTGCAGATGCACATCCCGTTCGACGGGCGGTGCAATCGGTCTGGTCCGGGTGTTGCGGACCGAGGTGAGCAGGGCCACAGCACTGGCGGCGGCCGCGGAACCGCCGATGACCGATTGGGGGATGTCGCGGGGGCCGTTGAAGGCGCCGCAGGTAAAAACACCTTGCTTGGAGGTGTGGACCGGCATGAAGGCCGAGATGGAAGCGAAGCGGTCGGGGGTCATGTGAATGCCGATCTTTTCGGCAAGTTTGACCATGGAGTCCGGGGTTTCCAGGCCGACCGACAAAACCACCAAGTCGACGATCTCTTCGATCTGCTTGCCTTGGGGGCTGATATAGTGGAGCCGCAGGTCGCCTTTGCCGCCTTTGGGTTCCACTCCATGGATGCGAGAGCGGATAAATTTAACCCCGTATTCGGTGCGGGCCCGTTCGTAATAGCGATCGAATTCTTTGCCCGGAGTCCGCATGTCCATGTAAAAAATAGACACCTCCAGATCCGGGTTGGCCTCCTTGACCATGACCGCCTCCTTGATCGCGTACATGCAGCAGACCGCGGAACAGTATTCGTTGTTGCAGCGGTTTTTGTCGCGGCTGCCGATGCACTGGAGAAAGGCGATTTTTTTGACCGGCTTGCCGTCGGAAGGCCGGGCCAGGATGCCGTCGGTGGGGCCGTTGGGAGCAAGATACCGCTCGAATTGCAGCGAGGTGATCACATTTGGGTACACACCATAGCCCCAGACCTTGGCCTTGGTCGGGTCAAAGGTCTGGAAGCCCAGCGCCATGACCACCGCGCCGACCTGGATCTCGTGTTCCTTCGGGTAATGGTCGAAGTCAATCGCCCCGGGCGGGCAGATATCGGCACAGACCCCGCAGGTGCCGGGATGGTTGAGGCGGAGGCAGGCTTCGGGGTCGATCTGGTATTTGAGCGGTACGGCCTGGGGATATTTGATAAAGATGGCCTTGCGCTTGGCGATGTTGCTGTTGAAGCTGTCGTCGACGCTCTTGGGACATTGGGCGGAGCACTGGCCGCAGGCGATGCACTTGCTGGTGTCGACGTAACGGGGCTGCTCGCTGACGCGAACGGTGAAATCTCCGGCCCGGCCGCTAATGTCGATCACCTCGGCAAGGGTCATGATGGTGATGTTGGGGTGTCGCCCGCATTCGACCAGCTTCGGGGCAATAATGCACATTGAGCAGTCGTTGGTGGGGAATACTTTATTGTACTGGGGCATGGCGCCGCCGATGGCACCGGTCTTTTCCACCAGATAGACGAGGAATCCCGAATCGGCGATATCAAGGGCCGCCTGCATCCCGGAGATGCCGCCGCCGACCACCATAACCGCACCGATCATCGAATCTTCAGACATAAGGGATGCTCCTTTTGGTTTGGTCCCGCCGTGCCCCGAGGGTCGGTGGCGACCAGGGCGCCGATTCCCGCTGGTTCGTTTGTCGGGCAATGTGGACGGTCATGGCGTTTGCCCTCCCTTTGGCATCAGGGCGTTTGCCACCAATTCCCAGAGGAATTTTACCTCGATGTCGAGGTTAAACTCGCGGTTCAACGATTTTTCCAGTTGATCCTTGCAGTTGTGGCATGAGGTGATCACCAGCTTTGCTCCTGATTCGCTGATCTGACGCGCCTTGATTCGACCATGGAACACCCGCTCGGCACCAAAGGGGCTGGCCCAGGCGCCGCCGCCGGCACCGCAGCAGTAGTTTTCTTCTTCGGTCGGAATCAGGTCGATGTAATTATTGCAGCAGGTTCGGGTGATGATTCGGGCTTCTTCAAAATAGCCGTGGCCAAAAGTTTTCAGCGACTTGCGGCCATAATTGCAGGAGTCGTGGAAGGTGGTCAGCTTGGACTGCAGGACCGGGTCGAGGGTGATGCGTCCCTCGTTCAGGTATTCGAGCAGCAGGTCGAAAACCGTGTAGATTTTGAACTGCTGCAAGGATTCCGGGAACCATCGTTCCAGGGCGTAGCGGGTGGCGTAATAGGCATGGCCGCATTCGGGCAGCAGCAGGGCCTTGCAGTTGAGTCGTTCGATATTGTCGATGATCCGTTTGACCACGGTCCGGATGGCGCTGTAGTCGCCGGAGTAGAGGCCCCAGTTGACGCCTTCCCAGTTTTCCGAAGGGATGGTCCATGATTCCCCGGCGGCATGGAAAATTCGCCACCACCAGGTGAGGTTGTCGGGCGCGACGAACGGTTCTTTTGAATTGACCGTCACCAGCATGCGGGCGCCGCGGAGGTCGATGGGGGTGACGAAACCGGGGCAGGAGGTTGTGGCCAGTTCCTTGCCCAGTTCTTTGAGCAGCGTTATGAAGTCATCCTTGGGGATGCCGAGGTTGTTGCCTTTTTCCAGGCAGGTCACCACGCCTTTCTGGATGGGCAGCGGCACTTTGGTCCGATCGCGACGGGAACGGATACGGCTTATCAACTGGAGGATCTCGACATTCATCGGGCAAACAACTTCGCACTTGCCGCAGAGCGTGCATTTCCACGGCCAGTCACTGGCCAGCAGTTCCGCATCCATGCCCAAAAACGCCATGCGGATGACCTTGCGAGGGTCGAGGTCGTCCACCCCGGAGATCGGGCAGGCGCCGGCGCAGGAACCGCAGGTTAGGCAGGTGTCGGCCAAGGTCGGGAGGGTGTAGAGCGGGTTGGTCTTGGGGCCCAGGCGAACCGGGGTAAGCGCCGGTGCCTCTTTCTTGGCCGGGGTTGTTTCCGTCCTGGCGGATGGTTCCGGTGATACCCGCGGTTCACGTCCATATCGGTCGCACAATTTTCTGTAATCTTCCCATTGGATCAGGTAGCGCCTGCCCGGACCTTCCTGGGCTGGCAATGCGCCTGAATTGATCCAGTTGCGAATGGTGTTGCGATGCACCCCGAATTCTTCGGCCAGTTCGTTGACCTTGATCTCGTATATCATGACGTGCTGGCCTCCTGCGCAAGCGGGTACCCTTCGACAATGCGGTGAATCCGGTGACAGGCCTCTGGCACCGCTGCGTTCATGGTCGCTGACAGGCCCGGGGCGATATGATCGGGGACCGCAGCGGTTTGGGCGATCAGCAGCACGACCTCAATGCCGGTTTCTTCCTGGAGTTCCTTGAGCAGGTTGATCGTGGGAAACTGGTGCAGGGAAAAATCGTGGATCTTCCGGGTTGGAATGGCTGCCGGATGGCATTCACGCACCTGGCCCGGGGGAGTGTTCTCCTCGTAGCCGGCATCCACGACAATCAGCAATGCCGGCCGCGAGGCGGGCAGCAGGAGGTAGTCGAGCAGGTATTCGCGGATACCGGTGCCGGCATCGATGGTGTGGACGGTTTCCGGCAGGCCGGTGTTCTGCAGGGCGGCAATCACCGCTGGTCCGAAGCCGTCGTCGCCGAGCAGAACATTGCCGCAACCAAAAATGACCACCGAGGGCGGGGAAGGGGTGTTGTGCGAGATGTGCATAGTGTCGTCAGTATGGCACTATTTTTTGTCTTCCTGCAAGGGGAAAATGATCGGCCCGGTCATCGTCGCGAAGTGTTGCCGCCAGCTCCCATAGGCGTGGTCGGCATGCCTGTGGGGGGCGGGTTCGGGAAATCGCGGCTATCGTTCCGTTTACGCGGTGAGGGAAGCCTGCCGACTACCCCGGTCCAGGGTCTGGCGAACCGTTTCGGCCAAAGTTTCCTGGGCGATCGGTTTGATCAGCAGCTCCTTGATGCCCAAGGTCGTGACCGAGTCCTTGTCGACCGCTTCGCTGAAACCGGTACAGAGGATGATTGGCTGATCGGGACGGAGGTCGAGCATTTCCCAGGCAAGGGTCATGCCGGTTTTTTTGGGCATAGTCATGTCGGTGATCACCAGATCAAATGCCTCCGGCTCCAAGGCGTAGGCCTCGAACGCCTTAACGCTGTCGATGTAGGCTTCGACCGTGTAGCCGAGATGCGTCAGCAGGCGCTGCATGATCAATGCCACGGCCGGTTCGTCGTCCACTACCAGGATGGTCTCTGTGCCGCAGGGCAAAACTGTTTTACTGTTGGCCACGGCGGTCGGGGCGGCCAAGTTGATTTCCGGGAAGTAGAGGGAAAAGGCGGTGCCCTCGCCCGGTCGGTTGTCCACGGTAATCGCACCTTTGTGTCTGGCAACGATTCCCTGGACCATCGACAATCCCAGCCCAGTGCCCTCCCCCGATCCTTTGGTGGTGAAAAATGGCTCGAAAATATAATCGAGCAGCTCCGTCGGTATGCCGGTGCCGGTATCCTGAACGCTGAGTCGCGCATAGGAACCGGTGGGTAGTTCCTGCAATTCCGCTCGCCGTGGCCCCCTGTCCAGATGCACCTGATGCAGGCCGATGGTGAGCGCGCCGCCGTCCTTCATGGCGTGCAGGGCATTGGTGGCCAGATTCATCAGCACCTGGTGGATCTGGGTAGGGTCGGCAAGAATCGTCAGTTTGCTCACCGCAATCTGGGCGTTGATCTGGATGGTGGCCGGAAAGGAGGAATGGAGCATTTTTACGACTTCCTTGATCAGCAGATGCAGCAGCATTGGCTGGAAATGCTCTTCCGTCTGATGGCTGAAGGTCAGGATTTGGCTGACCAGATCTTTGGCCCGCATACCGGCTTTTTGGATCTCGAGGAGGTCGCGGTTGATCCGCGGGCTGGTTGCTCCCAGTTCCTGCAGCGCCATGGTGGTGTAACCGAGGATCACCGAGAGAATGTTGTTGAAATCGTGGGCCACGCCGCTGGCCAGCAGGCCGATGGCTTCCATTTTCTGCACCTGACGCAGTTGCAGTTCCGTCTCTTTGCGTTCGGTGTCGTCGAAGGCGACCTGCATCCGGACAATATTGCCGTTGAGCCAGCGCACCGCCCGGTCATGGTTAACATGCCAGCGGCCGGTGATCGGATTGCGGTGCTCCCATTGGCAGGCTGGGCCGGGTTCGCCCTGTTCGTCCAGCAAGCGGTCATTGGTGCAGAAATCGCACGGTTCGTCTTCATTTTGAAAAATCCGGTGGCAGGGCAGGTGGTCGGCATTGGCGCCGAACAGTTCTTTGGTCTTTTTGTTCATGAACAGGACCTCATGGGTCGCCATGTCCGCCACGAAGACCTGGGCCTCAATGCTGTCAAGGATGGTCAGCAGCTGCTGGTGCGAGGCGGCGATCCGCTGCGCAGCGTTTTTCTGCTCAGTGATATCGATGGCGAACCCCTCGATCAGGAAGCGTTCCGAGTTCCGAGGCATTTCTCCCGAACCGCGTTCGAGGATTGCCCGCTCCTTGCCATCGGCATGGAGAAGCCGGTATTCGACCTGGTAGGATTGACGGGCAGTCACGGCTCGGCGCACCGTCTCCAGAACCTGCGCCCGGTCCTGCGGGTGGATAATGGCGGTCAGCGAACAGTCCCCGCCGGTCATCAGCTCCTCGGCGGAGTAGCCGGTGAGGAGCTGGCAGCCGTCGCTGACAAATTGGATGGTGCGGGCATCGTCGTTCTCGACGCTGAAGACCATACCCGGCAGATTGCTGATCAGGGCCCTGAGCTTTTGCCGCGATTCCTGCTCCACTTCCTCCAGCTGCTTATGTTCAACCAATCCCCAGGCCGAATTGGCGAAATGCTGCACCTGCGCCAGGTCTTCCTCGGTGTAGGCGCAGGTTTTGTTGCCGATTCCCAGGATGGCGACGATCCGGTCGTTTCTGAAGATCGGGGTCGCTAAGACCCGGACGATGTCGATCTGGGGGGTAGGCCAGTCTTTTTGGGGCGCTGAGGAGGCGTAGTCGTTATGGATGACCGGCCGCCGCTGGCACAGGCAATCAAGCCAGACATCCGCTATTTCCACGGGAGGGCTGCTGCTGTGGTCGGTTACGTCGCCATATCGGTTCCGGGTGAGTAAGGACCAGGTTTGCAGGGTCGGTATCTGCTCGTCTTCGTTGACAAGATGAAAAAAACCGATCGGGCTCTCGAAGAGTTCACCTGCTTTGTCGATGGTCTGTTGCAGCAATTGCTCCAGGGACCAATGGCGGCAGTTTTCCAGCAGATAGTGACGCGCTTGGCGGCTTTTCCGCAAATGGATTTGATCGGTGATATCGTTAAAGGTGGCGATCACCTGATACGGGGTGGCGCTGCGCTCCCTGAAATAGGGCGTGACATTGGCGATAATCCACAGGTAGCGGTTGGTTTTAGGATTGAAGAGCTTGAGGATCGTTCCGGCCTTCGCCTGGCCGGTGGCAAAGCAACGGGCAATCGGATTGTCCGCATGGGTGCCGCTCGTCCCGTTTTCATAGGCGATGCACCAGCGTTTGTCGTCGCGCAGGTGGTGCTGCAGTTCGGCCGGAGAACAGCCCAGTATCCGCTGCGAGGCAGGATTCATTCCGAGCAGCTCCGTAGGCGAACTGAGAATGATCGCCCCTTCCTGCATGGATTCGAACAGGGTGCGGTACTGGACGTCAGATCGGCGGAGAAATTCCTGCTGGATATCTTGGCCGTTGCTGGCGAGCATCAGCGACAGCACCGCCGGCCGGGGGGGCGATCCGTAATGGATCGGGGTCAGGGAATTGTCGAACCAGCCGCTGCCGGATCCGGTAGTGATCAGTATCCGGCGTTGTTGAGGCTGGTTGGTTGCCAAGACCTGACGGTACCCCTCCAGCAATTCTTTTGCCTGGTGCGGAGCTATAAATTCCCGGAGATTGCGTCCAATAACGCCGCAGTTCAAATCGGCTGCAAGAAATCTGGAGGCGTGTTGGTTGGCAAAACACAGGTTGCCGTTTTTTTCGACCACAAACAGCAGTTCCTGCATTGCATCTACAACCTGTTGATCATTGGCGTTGCTCTCGCGCAGGCTGGCATCGACCATGTGATTTTCTGTAATCTCAAAAAAAATGAGCATGAAATGGTCCGGTTTGGACCGGTAGGCCACCCCCTCGTACCACCGATTGTTTGTCTGGAAATGTTGGCTGAAGATAAGCGGTTCGCCGGTGGCCACGACCCGGCCAAAGCTGCCGATCCAATCACAGGGGTCGGTTTTTATCCCGGGATAAACATCGGTGATTCGTCTGCCGACCGGATTAACCCCAGTGTTTTTCTGATAGGCCGAGTTGGCGTTGAGGCAAAAATAATCGACCGGTCGGCCAGCGCCATCATAGATCATCCGATGGCAGGCGATACCTAGGGGGGCTTGAAAAAAAAGATCGGTAAGTTGCGTTTCGGTTGCCTGCTGGCGCGCGGTCTGGTTCTCCAGCTGGGCCAACCTGCGCTCCAGCTCTTCATAGGTCGGTTTGGTCATGGTTTTCCTGCGGTCATCGATGAGAATGTTCCATGTTAGGGCGGGTCGAACCGATTTTCGTCCCTTCTCTTGAGTCTTGATAGTATATTCGATGGCTAACTGTGCGTCAAATTTAGGGAAATTTAATTTTAAGTACATTTTTGAAAGTTAAAAAATTGATGGATTGGGAGCTTGCAAGTCAGCGAAAGGCTTAAATGGTCCAGGTTGGGCAGGGCCGTGCGGAAAAATTAGGTGGGCGAGGGTCAAGAGCATGCATCAATACTCTTTGGGGCCGGGGAAATCCACGACTACCGGGACTACCTGCGGATCGCAGACGCGAGGTTTTTTCTTTTGGCTCAAGAGAATGGGTGGTATAAAAGATCAGCTTCCGAACCGCGGTTTGTCCTCCTTCCGTCAACCCTTCAGGATCGTCCATGGCGCCACCCACCACCGTTTCCCTGTTCATTCCCTGCCTGGTGGATGCCTGTTTTCCCGAGGTGGGGGACGCGCTGGTCAGGGTTTTTGATCGGCTTGCCATTCCCCTGGCCTATCCCGAGGGGCAAACCTGTTGCGGCCAACCGGCCTTCAACAGCGGATATCGGCGTGAGGCAACGGTCGCGGCCAGGCGGTTTCTCAGCGTGTTTTCCGGGGCCGAGGCCATTGTCTGTCCTTCCGGTTCCTGCGTGGCCATGGTTCGTCACCACTACCCCGAACTCTTCGCCGATGAACCGTCATTGTTTGCCCAAGCCCTGGTCATAGGTCGGCGGACCTATGAATTCAGCCAATATCTGGTCGATGTCCTTGGCATCACCGAACTCGGCGCGGTCTTTCCGGCGCGGGCCACCTACCATGACTCCTGCCATCTGGCGCGGACCCTGGGCATCCGGGAGCAGCCCAGGCAGTTGCTCCGCCGGGTACGGGGGCTCGAGTTGGTCGAGATGGACCAGGCCGATAGCTGTTGCGGTTTTGGCGGTACCTTCAGTCTCGGGTACCCCGATATCAGTTTGGCCCTGGTGGATGCCAAAATCGAGCATATTCTCAAGAGCGGCGCCGATACGGTGGTGGGTTGCGATGTCAGTTGCCTGATGCAGATCCGCGGTCGGCTGGCCCGGAGAAGGTCGGATGTCCGGGTGCGCCATATTGCCGAAATTGTGGCTGCCGGAGTGTGCCCGTGAAGACGGCTTCTCCAACCTCGTATGCGGCAGCGGCTCGGGCGGGGCTGGCCAACGCCTGCCTGCAGCGCAGTCTGCGCAGTCTCCAAGGGCGATACGGCCAGGGCGCGCTGGCCGTCTGGCGTGAATTGGCGGATCCGAACCTGCGTGGCCGGGTCAAGGCCAGGCGGATGGCAACCCTGGACCAATTGGACCGGGTGCTGGCCCAGCTGGCCGAGGGGATTCGAGCCTGGGGCGGTCAGGTCTTTTTCGCCGCCACCGCCGAGGAGGCCAACGCGTATGTGCTGGCATTGGCCAAAAAGCATGTGGTGCAACGGGTGGTCAAAGGCAAATCCATGCTCTCGGCGGAGATCGGCATCGATACCGCCCTGAGTGCTGCCGGTATCGAGGTGGTGGAGACCGATCTTGGCGAATACATTGTTCAATTGGCCGACAGCACGGCCTCGCATATCATTGCCCCCTGCATCCACATGGACCGACAACAGATCGGTCTCCTTTTTGCCGACCGGTTGTCCATCCCCTACACCGACGATCCTCCCACCTTGACCCGGGCGGCCCGCAAGGCGCTCCGTGAAAAGCTGCTCACCGCCGACATGGGGCTGACCGGCTGCAACTTCGGTTGCGCCGAGACCGGCCAGATCAGTTTGGTTTCCAACGAGGGCAATATTCGCATGGCCACCACCATGCCCAAACTGCATGTCGCCCTCATGGGGATGGAACGGGTCGCCGCCACTCTGGAGGACCAGCGTGAATTGCTCCAACTGCTGACCCAGGGAGCGGCCCTGCAAAAACTCTCCACCTACGTCAGTTTTGTCGGTGGACCGCGCTTGGCGGGCGATCCCGACGGGCCTGAGGAATTTCATCTGGTGATCGTCGACAACGGTCGCTCCCGTATTCTTGCCGACCCCGAATTCCGTGAGGTGCTGGCCTGCATCCGTTGCGGAGCCTGCCTAAATATTTGCCCGGTCTACGGCCGCATCGGGGGGCACGCCTACGGGTCGCCCTACAGCGGTCCCATCGGGGCGGTGGTTACGCCGCTGCTCCAGGGAATCAATCGTCACGCGGACCTGTGCAAAGGCGAAACCCTATGCGGCGCCTGCCGGGATGTCTGCCCGGTGGAAAACGATCTGCCGCGAATGCTTTCGGTCCTGCGTCACAAGCTGGCTTACGGTGACCTCAGCTGGCAGGTTAGGCCGCACAATCGGCTTGAGGCCGTTGGCTTCAAATTCTGGCAGCGGCTGATTGACCGGCCCGGACTGTATGCAGCAATACTTCGTATTCTCGCCAGCATGCAGCGGCCCTTCACCGGTTCTACGGGGATGATCGGCCGTCTGGCGGGATGGGGAGGCTGGACCGAGGGCCGCGATCTGGTGCCGTTGGCCGCGACCTCGTTTCGGGAGCGCTGGCGGACCGTGCATGGCCGGAATCGGTCGGGTCGTGCCGGAGGGGGGCAGGGCGAATGGAATCCAGGGGCACCAACGCCCGTAGGGTCGACGTCATTGCCAACGAGTTTGGATTCGTTCCAGAGTACGGAGCCGCAACGCTTAGGGCTGGATCTATTTGCTCCGGCCGATGATGCAGCCATCCTCCGAGCCATTGCCGGCCGCAACCAAGAGGAGCAGTTAGCTCTGCTGCGCCAATTGTGCGCCAACGCCGGCCCGCTCGGGCTCAAGGTGCAGATCTGCACTTCCCTATCCGAGGCGGCCGCCTCCATCGCTACGATTGCGAGGCACAGCGAACCCGAATTTGGTCGCACCCGGGAAATCGTCTGTCATGACCATCCGCTCTTGCAGGCACTCCCGCTCAATCAATTGTTGGCCGGGGAGATCGATGTCCATCTGACTCGTCACGCCGCGCCTTTGGTCCGTCAACACACCCAGGCAAGCTACATCGGCATCACCGCGCCGGCCCGGGCCATCGCCGAGTCGGCCACCCTGGTCCAGCTCACCCGGCCGGGACAACCACGCTCCACCTCGTTGGTGCCCTCCATCCATATCGCGGTGTTGCCGCTTTCGCAGCTGGTGGCCACCCTGGCCGAGGCCTATGCGCTGCTGCGCCGGGAGCCGGGACTGGACTCGCTGGTGCTGATTTCCGGCCCTTCGAAAACCGCTGATATCGAGGCCTGCATGGTGCATGGCGCCCATGGTCCTCGGGCGGTGCATTTGATTGTGGTCACCGGAAAAATTTGATGATATTGCGGTTTGGATAGGAACGGAGTGCCGGGTGCGGGCGAAGCAGCCGTCATTCGGGATCCATTACAAGGAGAATCCCATGCCCCCGGTAATTAGTTTCATAGGTTGGCATAATTCCGGAAAAACCACCCTTGCGAGCCAGGTGGTTGCGCACCTCAAAGCCAAGGGCTATAAGGTGGCGGTGATCAAGTCGACCAAGGAGCGTGGGCTTACCGCTGAAGCACCGCAGACCGACACCGCCGTCTATCGAAGGGTCGGTGCCGATCGGGTTGCCCTGTCGGCCCCTGATCAGTTACTCATTCGCAGCAACCCGCCGGGCCTTGACCTGCTGTCGCTGGCGCGCTGTTATTTTTCCGAGATGGATCTGGTTATTGCCGAGGGCTTTAAGTTTGCCGCCCAGGTTGATAAAATCGAAGTCAGGCGTGATCCGGACAGCCCGCTGCTGCGTGATCAGGTGGCAGGCGTGGTGGCGGTGGTCACCGATCTGCCCTTGACCGGCGGCATGGTTTTTCGCCTCAATCAGAGCCGGGAGCTAGCCGATTTTATCGAAACCCACCTGCTGGCGAACCGCAACCCACCGGCAACCCGAATTACCCTGACCATCGACGGCCAATCTGTCTTGCTGCCCGAGTCGATCCACAGCCAATTGATTGAAACCGTGCTCGCTCTGCTCAACCCCTTGCAGCCTGCCGGCCAGGAAGGGACAATGGAGCTGTGCATCCAGTGTTCGCGGCAGCCAACGCCATCTACCCTCTGATTTGCCTCCTTTGTATTCTGCCGGAGAGCCCCACTATGGCCAAAACGCGTAAAAAATCTTCCCAAAAAGCAGGGCTGCCGCCGGGTTCGCTGGTCCATGTCGGCCAAGAACCCATGGCTGCGGGCCGCATCACCCTGATTAATTTCAGCGCCGATCGTTTCGAGGAAAAAGCGGTGTCGTCCATTGACGAAATCATCAGCAGCCGGGGTCAAGGCCTCATCACCTGGGTGCACTTTGAAGGGCTGGATATTGTCGCTATGATCGAAGCCATTGGCCGCCACTTCGGGGTCCACCCCCTGGTGCTTGAGGATCTCCTCAATACCCATCAGCGCCCGAAATTCGAAGCCTATGATGACTATCTCTTCATCGTGCTCAAAACCCTGACCTGCGATGCGACCTTGAAAGTCCACCACGAACAGATCAGCATCCTCATGTTCGGCACCCTGCTGTTCACTTTCCAGGAAAAGCAGGACGAGCTATTCAATGGCCTCAAGCAGCGACTGACCAATCCCAAAGGGCGGAGCCGCACGTTGGGCACTGATTACCTCGCCTATGCCATTATGGACACGGTGGTGGATCAGTATTTCACGCTCACCGATACTCTGGAGGAAGCGATCGAGACCATAGAGGTCAAATTGCTGGACCGGCCCATGGTCGATATTTTCACCAGGATTCAACTGCTCAAGCGCGAGTTGGTGTTCATCCGTAAGGCGATCACGCCGCTGCGCGAGGTGCTCCTGGCCATGCAGCGCTGCGAAACCGGGTTGATCCAGGAAAAGACCTTGCCGTATTTCGGTGATGTCTTTGATCACACCCTGCGGGTGATCGATACCATGGATTCCTATCGCGATCTGATCAACGGCATGCTCGATATCTATCTTTCCAGCGTCAGCAACCGGATGAACGAGATCATGAAGGTGCTGACTGTGTTCGCCACCATCTTTATTCCCCTGACCTTTCTGGTCGGGATTTACGGGATGAATTTTGATTTCATGCCGGAGTTGCATTGGAAATGGTCCTATCCGATCCTCTGGGGCTTTTTCTTTTTGATTCCAGCGGTGCTCCTGATCTGGTTCAGGAAGAAGAAATGGCTGTAAGTCCTCAATTCCAGCGTGGTCCGTTGTGAGCAGCGCCTTGCTGAAGTGATTGCAACAGCCTCATTAAATAGCCCTTTTTCTGAAGGGCTATTGTCTGTTTGATGTCGGCACTCTTTTTTCAAAAGAGTTTAAGGCGAAGGTAGGAGCGGGAACCATTGCAAGGGGGAAAGCTCACCAACTCAATCGGCCGGGAGTACGGTGTCCCTCCGGTAATGGTCGGGCAGTGCTCTGAGGAAACAGGCATAATCAAGTGCGGGATTCCTCAAACGTCACCATCGGATCATCTGCTTTGCGTTCGAAGGCAAGATATTGGTAGCAAACCGCACCGGAACCAATAGCAAACTGCAAAGCATTGCCACCGCTCAGCGCGCTCCAATAATTTCCCCCGCGAACCTTGAGCAATCTGGCCGTGGCTACAAGGATGCTAATAAGAATGTCGCGCGGACGACGTAGCTCCAGAAATGGTGTCAAATCAAGCACACGGATCAATGCAAACCCAGCCGAGCGCGCTGCCGCACAAGCGGTATCGACGGTGACCAGCGAGCCTATTTTCCAACCTTGACGAAATTCATGTAACCACATCCGTTCCTTGGCCGATGGGTTGACAGATCCTCGCGGGGTAAGAAAATCATCGCAAAGGACCAGTCTCCCGCCGGGTCGAACAGCACGGGCAGCCTGGGAGAAATATCCCTCGATATCAGAGGCATGCACGAATGCTTCGATAGAAAACGCCAGGTCAATATCGTAAATGTCTGAAGGCATATCCAGAAAATTGCCGCAGCGGCAGCGCAGGGTGTTGATTTGTGCACTCTCGAACAACTCGGTCGCATGCGCGGCTTGCAAAGGGCTGATGGTGACGCCCTCGCCCTCGATTGGTAGTCGCTGCGCCAGGTAAAGTAGGCTTGCACCGACTCCGCAACCCATATCGAGCACCTTCGGTCGCGGTTCAAGGTCTTGGAGCTCTGTCAGTATCAGGTTGTCGACGAAATGTACTGCGGAATTGCGTGTCGCGACACCGGGACCCCAAACCGCGCGGTGGATGGAAAGGCCCGACTGCCCATGCCGTTGGAAGCGGCTGGTGTTGCTGTCGTAGTAGTTGCGCACATCGTGTAACAAGTCTGACATGTTCAAAGGTGACGCGGTCAAGGTGCTCAGTTCACGGAAGGCAATGCCATGATGGCCTCGCGCAACACCGACAATTTATATGGTTTTGGGATGAAACCAGCCAGTCCTTTGCCCGCAAATTTCTGCGTTACTTCCAGCTCACTAAACCCGCTGCTCATAATTACTTGCACGTTGGGGTTCAGCATTCGCAGTTCTCGGAAGCATTGTTCGCCATCCATATGTGGCATGGTAAGGTCGAGGATGATAAAACTGAAATCTGTTCCGGCTTTATAGGTTTTTATGGCCTCGCGCCCATCGTTGGCTGTCACAACATTGAAACCAAGTTCCTTGAGCATTTCCGCCCCTATGCCGCGAACCGTTTCCTTGTCATCCACCAGGAGCACGTTGCCGCTCCCTTTCCAGGTATCATTGAGAGTGCCGTGATTGAAGAGCTCGGCAGGTTTGCCGCTGGCCGGTAAAAGAATCTTGAAGGTGCTGCCTTTCCCCGGTTCGCTGTAGACTTTGACCGCGCCCTTGTGGCCGCGGACAATCCCGAGGACTGCGGCCATTCCGAGGCCTCGCCCGGTGAACTTGGTTGTGAAGAAAGGATCGAACAGCTTGACGAGGGTTTCCTTGTCCATGCCGCAGCCGGAATCGGCTATTTCGATATAGACATACAGACCATCGGTGATGTTCTCGTCAAGCCAAACATCTTTAAGATAGTTCCTGTCACAATCCATGCAGCCGGTTGTTATGGCAATGACTCCGCTTTTGTCGCCAATGGCTTCCGAGGCGTTGATGACCAGGTTCATAATAATCTGGCGGAGCTGGGTCGCGTCGGCCTCGACGGGCGGCAAGGGACGACTGAGGTTGAGGCGCAGGACGGCTTTTTTGGAAATGGAGACCTGCAGGATGTGGAGCATCTCCTCCAGCAATCCGTTGATATCGTGATTGCCGATAACAAACTTACCTTTACCGGAATAGGCAAGCATCTGTTTGGCAAGATCGGCCGCACGGGCCGCGGCTTTTTCAATGCTTTTCAGGTTGTCAACCGCCGGAGATTCCGGATTGATGCGCATCAGCGCCAGATCCGCATTGCCAATCACCGTGGTGAGGATATTGTTAAAATCATGGGCAATGCCGCCAGCCAGTACACCGAGGCTTTCGAGCTTCTGGGCTTGAAGGATTTGCTTCTCGAGATTGAGGCGTTCATTTTCTGCACACTTGCGCTCGGTGATGTCGCGCACCATGACCAGAAGCCGTTCATCTGTCCCTATGGTTGCCCGACGCATACTGACTTCAACCCAGAAGAGGGTTCCGTTCTTGTGCCGGGCATGCCATTCAAAGAGCTGCGGCGTACCTTCTGCGGCCATTTTCAGCCAGTTGGCAGCATCTTCTTGGCGAAAAGGCGAGATACCTGAGCTGAATTCCTCAACTGTCGCATTGAGAGCTTCTGCGCGGGTCATGCCGTACATTTCGCACGTCCGTTGGTTGACATCTACGACGGCGCCACTCTCCACATCGTGGATGAAAATGGCGTCGTTTGCAGAATCAAAAATGGTGCGAAATTTTGCTTCGCTTGCCTGGAGAGACTCGGCTGCTTTTTTGCGCTCTGTGATGTCACGGCTGATGCCGACTAACCCGTACGGTGTCCCGTCCTCGTCTCTGAGAGGAATCTTCACCGTATCCAAGAAGATTTTTTGGCCGTTCGGGTGCTCGGCCCACTCTTCATAACGCAATAGCTTTTCGGCGTTGTAGGCCTCGGTATCCTTCTGGGCTAACAACTCGGCAGTGTCCTTGTCAAACAGGTCAGCAGCCGTTTTACCTGTCAATTTCGGTTCTTCGTGCCCGACAAATTCTTCATACGACCTGTTGCATCCCAGGTAAAATCCATCCGTATCTTTAAAAGAAATCAGGTCAGGGATGGAGTTGATGACCCCTCTGAGCAGCCCGCGTTCCCGACGTAATGCTTTGCGATTTTCGACAAGTTCTTTTTCCGTTGCCCTCCGGTCTTCTTGACGCTGCAAAATAAGGCCAATAATAGTAGTGAGGACAGGGTAAATGAGCAGGATCGGGAGTGCGATCTTTTTGAGAATGGTGAACCGCATGTTGTTAGGCATCAGGAACATGCAGGAGAGCATTGCCAGTTGGACGACCACACCAAACGCGTAGAGCTGCTTCCAGTTGAGCGGCGTGCCCTTTTGGTCTTTCCAGTATTTCCAGGCAACGCCCACACAGGCAGTTACGACAATCACAATCGTTCCTACGATCCCACCGGCGCCCCCCTGGTAGAGTCGAAATGCTCCGGCGATTACGACTGCAACCATCGTTGGGATAAGCCCGAAATACAGTCCGCACAGACTGAGCAGAACCCACCTGGTATCGAAAAAGACGCCGGGCTGGAGGGACCAGGGCGTCAACATAACGGCGATACTGATCATCCCAACCAGAACTCCAGTCAGGCCGTCTCTGAGTTGTTTGTTTGGAATGGAATAAATGCCGAATGTGTCATAGATGACGCAAAGAATCAGCATCAAGGCCGCGTTATTTAAAAATCCAGAGAAAATCTCCAAAACACGCTCCTGTTTTAAGTGGGTTGGTACCCTGTAAGCGAGGGGTAATGCTTTGTTGATTAAATCTTATAATACCTCAAAATGCGAGGGTAATAAAATTTCCAATCCATGTTGATAGGAGGTATATGAATTTATAGCTTGATGTTGCGACTCGCTGCCGTGAATTCGCTGCCAGCAACTGCAGGAACTCCTCGGCGTTGGCTGCAGCGCTTGGTTATGGTATTTTCTCGGCTGACGCTTCTGCTCGTCTTTCACAAGGCAAGCAATGAACTCTTTCCTTGATCTAACCTTATCAACAGGACGATTGTTTGCATAAAAAACGAGATAATTAATGGGCGAAACACGATGCATAATCGCGGGCTACTGTATTGACGGCAGCGGTGCGGATGTGCGCAGAAATGTTATGCTGGTGGTAAAGGACGGCATTATTATTGATATTGGTTCTGCAGCAGATCTTCCCCGCAACGATGGGGCCGTCATTGATGACTTCTCCCACTGTACGCTATTGCCGGCGTTGGTTGATTGCAGCGTCTCTCTGTCGCGATCGCCCTCCGTGGACCGGCGAATACGGTTATCCTCTGAAGCGTCAGGTTTTGAGGACAAAGCAGTCCTGTTCGAGCGGCAAATCCGCTACTGCCATGCCCACGGCGTGCTGGGAGTGGCCGACAGTGGTGATCTAACCGATCTGCTGGCGCATGGGCAAAAGAAAATGGAGTTGGACCGCATCCTTGAGATTCGAACATCCGGTCGACTCTGCCTAAGCCGTCAAGATTGTGCAGCAGGTAATTCGTCCGCAAGCGATTTTCTCAAGATTGGCTATTCCGGCAATATCGAAGACGAGGAAACCCCATCTCTTCAGTTAAGTCACGAAGACCTGCGCCAAATTTTGCTGCCGCACTGCGGCTGGAAAAAGGTGGTGGTGGCCAATGGCCAGCGATCGGTACGTGAGGCCCTTGAGGCAGGGTGCGATGCCATCGAGCAGGGATACCTGATGGGTGAAGACAATCTCAGGAAAATGGCGGAGAAGAATGTGCTGTGGATACCCAGTGTGCTCCGGGCTAAAAATGGTTTAGACAGTTCGAGTTCAGGCGGGGATGTCTGTTGCCGTTTTTCCCAGCGCTATGTTGCACCAGGTAAGCCGGTCCCGGGCGCAGAGGCTTTTTGGAAAAAGATGCTGGCCGATCAACTGCGGCAACTACGGTTTGCTAGAAAGTTGGGTGTGGCAACGGCTGTGGGAACCGGTGCCGGCAGCATTGGCATACTCCATGGCGAGTCAATGGTCGAGGAGATGAAACTATTCATCAAGGCCGGCTATTCTCTGGAAGAAACCGTCCGTTGTGCCTCGGAAAATGGAGCCAGATTCTTCGATATGAAAAAATTGGGAGCGCTTACCGTCGGGGGGAAGGCGACCTTTCTGCTGACCAGGGGAACGGTGCGACAACTGCCCAGAAAGCTTTCTTATCTGGAAGGCATTTATGTTGATGGTGCGCCCAGCGGTATATATCTAAAAACCCAATGAAAAATTGTATAGTCAGGGGAAATTGGCCTGCCTGTGCAGTCGTAGGAGTAAATATGGTTGGTGCTTTTGGTGGCTATGAACCGGTCAGGTAAATATGCAGCTTTTTGAACGTATCAAAGAGGTCGTCAAGGTCCTGTTTGTCTATGATGAAGAGGCACGGGTCGATCTTTTTGGGGCTTTTCCGGCAATCAAGAGATTCTATAGTAATCGCCGCAATCTGTTGTACATCCGCACCTTCGGCGATATCTCCTTCAGTGTCATCATCATCATGGGGCTCTTCGGCCCCCAGGACCACACACGCAATGTCTCACTCTTCCTGGCCTGGGGGGTATGGTGGGTAAGCATTGTCATGAGTTGGTTTTTCTTGGGCAGATCCTGGTGTGGGATATGCCCTTTTCCGGGTGTCGGACGCGTTTTGCAGATGCTGGGGTTGAGCCTCAATCGTCAACCTCCTGTTTTTTTGACAAGATATCGAGATTCTTATGCTCTTGCCTTTTTTGGCCTTATCATTTGGGCCGAATCGGTAACGAACATGAAGAACTGGCCTCTCGGCACGGCCTTGCTCCTGTTAAGTATCCTCCTCGGAGCTACGGTCATGGCGATATTTTTCCGGGGCCAGTCCTGGTGCCGGTATCTTTGTCCCATGGGGAGAATTATCGGCGCGGCATCGACATTATCGATGATCGAATTGCGGCCGGACCATCGAAAGTGCAAAGCATGCAAATCGTTTTCCTGTAAGAAAGGGACACCTGCTACAGAGGGATGCCCCATCTATCTTGGTGCTTTCAACATCAGAAATAATATCGACTGCCTCATGTGCGGACGTTGCGTTCATTTATGTGACCAGGACGGTCCTCGCCTGAATTTGAGAAACCCCTTTGTCGAACTTGTCATCAATAAGGGGCGATATATTACCTGTTCGTATATCATTCCCTTCTTGATTGGATCTCAACTGGCTAGGTTTATTCAACATACTCCATCATATAGTGTGGCTGAACAGTGGTTGTTTGACTCGAACACCATAACCTTTACAATTCTTCTAGGACTGGGGTTCATCTTTGCTTTGCTGGTCATAAAGATAGGGGCCTATCTTTTTCGTATTACCGAAGATCCTTTGTTCGGAAAGTACTCGCCAATGGTACCGGTCCTGGTGCCACTCTCCTTTACAGGAGAGTTAGCCTATCGTCTTGATTACTTCCTCGCGCACATCGGCGATGTTTTGCCAATATTTGGCAGGCAGTTTGGGGTCGATCTTGAGCACCTGCAATTTTCGCTCTCTTCCATAATGATCTATTGGATCTGTTTGACCTTGCTTTGTATCGGTGCGATTTCAAGTGGCTATGTGCTCCATATTTTCAACACCCGTGATTTTGAAGATGTTATTCCGAACATTAATTATTTCGCCCTGCATGGACTCGTGCTGCTCGTTTTTGGGGTATACGCTTTTTTGCTTTGAAATATTTAGGGCAAGTCGACGACACTTGGAGTCTCGGTGCAAGGAATACGGATGCTTGTCCCCTCAATGCTGCAGTTGATGATCACGCTGTTTCTCCTGTTGTGGTTTCCCGTGCATGCCCATGCTTTGCCCCCGGAGCTAGTTAGACAAGAAGAAAACCGGTCCGGGAACGATCAGGTCGAATGGTTAAAAAAAGCCACTGCCCTTGCAGAATCGAAGAATTGGCAAGGGCTGGTGGATTGGTGCCGGAAGTGGACCAAAAGCGAACCACGGAGTGCCGCTGCCCGACTCGAACTCGGCATGGCGTACAGCAAACTTAAACGCCACAACGATGCGGTTGGCGCCTATCGGCAAGCGGTGAAAATCAATCCGAACTATTTTTATGCCTGGAACAACCTTGGGAACGCGTATAACGAACTCAATCGTACCAGGGATGCGGTTGACGCCTACCGGCAGGCTCTGGGTATCGATCCGAACCGAGCTTACGTCTGGTTCAATCTCGGCATAGCCTATCTTAAGTCGGGCAATCAAACCGCCGCCTTGGAGGTCGTAAAGAGTTTGCAACGACTCAACCCGGAGCAGGCTGGCGTGCTGTCCGGCATGATTGGACCGCATTGAAACAGACCGGCGGACGCCGTCCTTGCCAGCGGCGGTGCATTCCCTGTGGGGAAACCTTGAAATTGTCCTATAATAAGCAGATGGCGAAAGGCTGGGGGGATGGCGTTGATCGGTCTGCCGCGGAGTGCCAACTTTATTGACTGTGCAGGTACTTGAATTTTCAAATAATTGAGGTCGCCAATGAACACCTTGATCGTTTGTCCCGGTTGTGGGAGCAAAAACAGAATTCCAGCGGATAAACAGCATCTCACTCCTAAATGTGGGCGGTGCTCCATATCGCTGGTCGGTGCAGCGATTTCCGGAATCGTCAATCCCCTCACCGATGCTGCTTTTCAGCAACAGGTGGAACGCTCAACCCTGCCGGTGCTGGTGGATTTTTATTCGCCAACCTGCGGGCCGTGCCGGACGATTGCCCCGACAATCGAGGCCCTTGCCGGATTGTATGTCGGCCGTCTGCTCGTCTTTAAGCTCGATACGTCCACCCAGCAGATGAGTGGTGCCCGATTCCAGATCAGAGGGGTGCCGACCTTGTTGTTTTTCAAAAACGGACAGCTGGTTGACCGGTTGGTTGGGGCGGTTCCCCGGTCGGAAATCGAGGGGCGGATCGAAAACCTGCTGAGATGAGCCGCGCTGTGGAGAGGTTTTTGGAAAGAGCTATAGTTTTCAGGGGATGTTGCCGAGAAGTACCTATATTTCCTCTTAATCTTCCACCTGTTGGCATCATGATGCGAAATCTGTTTTTCCTCCTGGTTGTTCTGATCGTTTTTCCGGGCTTGCTCGCAGGCTGCAGTCGCAATGCCTCTTTGTCGGGATTTCCGTCTTTTGGGAAAAAGAATACTGTGGAATCGGCGGAACAGTGGAATGCGCTGGCCAACGACTTGGCCAACCGCATCAACAACGAGCTGATCCGGCAGCATTATCTCAACGCCAAAGTGTATGTCCGGCACAGTTGCGGCAAACCCAATGCCTGCCGACCGGGAGGAACCTTTGCTTTTGATGAAGGTTTTAACGACATGCTGACCTCCCAACTCGACAGTTTCGGCGTCCACGTCATGCGGACGCCGGAAGGTGCAGGGCTTATCGTCGACTATAAGGTACAATTGGTTTATAGCGGCAACTACGAGGTGATCGTCACCACCTCGGTCATGGAGCGGGACAAATATGTGATGCGGTCTTCGGATGTCTTTGCAATCGATGACCAGGATTATTGGCAGTATCGGCTACCCATCCCGGCTACCGAGATCGAATTGATTGATCGGGAAGGTTTTAAGCAGACACCTAAGGCGAGCACCTCGAAATTATGAAACAAATATGCGACTTATTTTTTAGGGTCATGATGGGAATCGTCCTGCTGGCTGCTGCCGGATGCAGCGAATTCAACGGCACCCGGCTTGAGCCGGTGCTGGGGGGCGAGGTCAATCTGGTGAAATTGGGGGACACGGTTGCCGAAGCTTTGGTCGGCAAGATGAAACCACCGTTGCTGCCCCATCAGGCCATCCTGGTCACCACTGTGGTCAATAACGATAAACTCGATGAAACCACCAGTTTCGGCCGCACTTTTCAGAACAACATCGCCGCCGGATTGGTAACCCGCGGTTTTGCGGTCAAAGAGATCAAACTGCGTAAGGATATGCTGATCGTGGCCGATCAGGGGGAGTTCATGCTGACCCGCAATCTCAGGGAACTGGCCGGCAAACAGCAGGCCCAGGCCGTGGTGGTCGGAACCTACACCATGGCGAATCGGGTGATGTATCTTTCCATCCACCTGGTCAATCCCCTCGACCAGCGTATCCGGTCTTCCTATGACGACAAGATCGTGCTCGATGAAAGCAATTTGCGGCTGCTCGGCCTGAAATATAAAAATAAATCAACCATTGAGGAAACCGAGATTCAGCCGCCCAGCCCGTCCAAGCTCGACGAGCTGCTGTATTGATTGTTCGGGGAGGTTTGCAAACTTCCCCAGAAAAAGCGCCTCCTCTTGAATCAACAAGGGCGGCGCTTTTTTGTTTCCGGAGCTATGGATTACGCAGGCGCCGCAACGAAACCTCTTGTTCATACCCCCCACAGCAGCACCATGGCCATGGGGCAGAAACTGAGCAGGGTCGATAGCACAATCACCGCCGAAGCCAATTCGGTGTCGCTATGGAGTTGCGACGAAAGGATGTAGATGGCGGTTGAGGTCGGCAGGGAGAAAAAGAGCATACTGACGTTCCAGGCCAGGCCGGTGACGCCGAACAGCCAGAGCAAACACAGTCCCAGCAGCGGCAGTACCATTAGCTTGAATCCGGCCGAGGCCAGGGCCAGGCCCATGTTGTCGCGGAGGTTGGTAAAGCTCAGGCTGCCGCCGATGGAAAACAGGGCGAGCGGCAGGGTCACCTGGCTGGTCAACTTGAGGGTGTTGTCGATGGAGAGGGGGAAGGACCCCGCCAGTTTGGCATAGAGCATGCCGCCGACACAGGCGATGATCAATGGATTGGCCAGCAGGTGTTTAAGGGTGGTTGCGAGGCGACCCTGCCGATTGCCGCCATTTTCGCCGTACCAGATGAGCACCGAGACGCAGAGCACATTGATCATCGGGATGATCAACCCGATAAGTATTCCGTATAATTGTACCCCGGCGTCGCCAAAGGCATTGATCACCACCGCCATGCCGATGTAGGTGTTGAAACGATAGCATCCCTGATTAAAGGAACCCGCTTTGAAGGGCGTTACCGGCCAAAGACGGATGAACAGCAGGCTGAGGCAGCAAACGGCGATAACTGCCAAGCCGCAGGCCGCCAGATAGCGCCAACCGTTATCGAATTGCAGCGGGGCCGAGCCGATCTTCCAGAAGAGCATGAGCGGGAAGAAGATAAAATAGACCAGCCGGTCCGAGGTGCGGAAAAAGGCGGCATCGGCCATCTGCCAGTGTTTAAAGGCGTTCCCTGCAAGGATCAGGGCGAGGACCGGGAAAAGCGCGTTGAGGAGGATCATGGCTGGGCCAACGGGTCGGGAGAAGGTTGCGAAGCGCCGGTCAACTGATGGTGTAGCGAGGGCGGCGGATCCGGGTTTTTTTGCACTGCGGGCAGTGGCCCGGCGGTTGCGGCCGGGTGCGATGTTCGAAGAGAAAACCGCAGCTCAGGCAGACCGCCGGTTCAATGACCAGCCGTTTGCCGCCCGATTTCAGGGTCCGTTCGATGTGCTCGAGATGCGCGTATAGTTCTTTTTCGCTCTGGTGGAGTTCCTGAGAGAGTTCTCGCACTCCGCAGGTGCCGGCGCTGAGCCGTTCGATCAGCTGTTTGCGGATGGTCGGGGTCTCCTTGATCGGCTCCATCAGGTCACCTCGGCCTTAATCAGACATCCCGCCCGCTGCTGTTCGGCAAAGGTCCGGAGATATCGATCCGCCTTGACCCTGCCGATGCGGGTCAATGCCTGCATCAGGGAGAAGGGGACGGCGCTCAGCCCATAGCGCTCCCGCAGCAGGTCGATCATGGCCATCCAAAGATGGCCGGTCATTTCAGCATCAGCCAGGGCGCGGTGAAACGTGCCGTCGGTGAAAATGGCGCAGTGCTGAACCAGGGTGGCGAGTTTGTGGTTGGGCGCTTCGGGGATGAGCCGACGCGCCGCCAGCATGGTGCAGGACAGAGGGCTTTCCCGGCTCCTGCCGATCTGGGCCAATTCGGCGTCGAGGAATGTACGATCAAAACCGACGTTATGGGCCACCAGCGGTAGATCGCCAATCCAGTCGGCAAAGCGGGTCATGACCTCCTCGCAGGGCGGGGCCGCGGCGACCAGGTCATTGCTGATCCCGGTCAGGGACTCGATGAACCAGCTGATGGGGAAGCCGGGGTTCATCAGTTCCTGAAAGCGGTCGACGATCTGGCCATCGGTAATCCGTACCGCCCCAACCTCGATAGGCCGGTCGCCATACTTCGGCGACATGCCGGTGGTCTCAAAATCAAGGACAATAACGGAGCGGTGCGGCATGCATAATCTCAAAGATGTCGGTAGGCGTGCAGGGCGGTGATCCGCGGCGCGTCGCATTTGGGAAAATGCTGTGTCTCAGGTCAAGGGCGTCGAAAATCGCGATGCAGTTCCGTGTTGAATCGGGTACAGTTAACTAATTGATACTATATTCCACCTTCAATCTCAATGCATGGAGGAAATGATGCGTCCGGATGAAATGCGGGAAAAAGCGATTGATCTGTTTGAGAAGCGGTTGCATTGCAGCCAGGTGTTGGCCATGGTTGGCCTGGAAAAACTGGGCCTGGTCGATCCTTCGGTGATCAAGGCGATGGGCGCCTTCGGCGGCGGCATCGGCGGTACCGGCAATGTCTGCGGGGCGCTGGTGGGCGCGGCCAGTGTGATCGGCAGCCTCTACAGCCGATCCAGCCTCGAGGAAAAGGAGAATCCGCGGATGTGGGCCGCCACCAAGGCGGTGATGAAACATTTCGATGAACTCACCGCGCCCTACGGTGGTGTTAACTGCTGCCAGATTGCCAGGGTCGACTGGATGGATCGGGATCAGGTTAAAGAATTTTACGGCAATGCCGACAGCCGCAGGCAATATTGCATCAAGGTGGTCGGCGATACCGCCAAGGCCCTGGGCGAGTTGCTTGAGCAGGAAGCTGAACACCTGGCCGCCAAGAAAGCCGCCCAGGACGAAACCAAAAAATAAGCAAGCCGCCAGCGGCATCAGCCGTTATGCACGCACCCAAGGCAGTCCTGTCACAGGCTGCCTTTTTTCATGGAAAGAGGACGGATAGTATGGAGATGTTTAATTTTTCCTCCGGGGAAACGGCACGGTTCAACCGGGCCCTCTCATTTGTTCACCGGCAGGAACTTGATACCGAATTGTTGGCGGCCAATACCCTGATCGTCAAGACCGAGAATTTCGAGGACGAGTGCGAGCAGTTGGCGCCCTATTTCAGCGGCCTCGGTTTGGAAAACGCCAACGCCCGGCTGGTGTACAACCCCGCTAAAGGCGGCCATAAGATATTAGTCAACAAGGCGACCATCTCGGAGCTTTCCTACATCCATACCATGGTCACCGAATTGGTCCATCTGGCCAACCTGATCCCCTACAACGCCGAGTACGGCAATGTGTATCGCTTCACCCAGGAACAGGCCATCGGGCACTACTATTACGAATTTCTGCTCTGGACCAAATTCCAGGCCATGAAAATCGCAACCCGCGCCCATGCACTGGCCACTTGGCATGCGTGCAACGGGGAGGCCCCGCCCGAGGACGGCTGCTACCAGTTTGCCAAGGTGACGTTGCACAGCGATCGGGTGGTTGCGGCTCTGGAAGGGCTCCAGGCGGCAGAGAATATCGCCGCCTGGCGGGAAGTGCTTTGGGACTTGCTGGAAGAGCTGGCTTTTTATTTCGGCAGGTTAGCTTTTTATCAGCAAAACGCTCGGCCCGAGGAGCTGGATGAAAGCTTTCCGGCCGCCGCCATTGCGGCGATGGTCGGCCTGGAGCCTTGCCTGGCCCTGTACGCGGCCCTGCAGCAGGCCCGCACCTACAGCCAGTGGCGGCAACAGCAAGGCCACATCCGCAAAGCCATTGTCGCCATGCAGGATCACGGCAAGGGGTTGTTCGTACCCGGCGTTTGAACGCCGGGTGGATAGGGCCGGGTGGTGTCGATTACGGCAATTCCACCGCCCAGGTATCGAGCGGCGGCACCTTGGTGACGATTTTTTCTTCCTGGAGGAAACGGGCAAAGCGACGATACCGGTTTTGGTCCAATGCGCCGGGCCGCAGCGCAAAGCGCGGCAGGGTGTCTTTCCAGGCCCTGCGGTTGAGTTCATCGTCGAGATTTTCTCGGCCATGGCTGACGAACAGTTTCCAACTCTCATCGGGATGGTTGATCAAATACTGCACCCCTTCTTCCAGGGCGTCCACGAATTTGCGCAGCTTCGGATCCGCCAGGGTCTTGCTGGCGGCCACTAGGATGAGTTCGTCATAGGCCGGCACGCCGAACTCTTCAACCAAAAAGGCGCGCCCCGGTCGTTTCTCGATCGCCATTTGGTTGAGTTCGAAATTACGGAACGCCCCGATCACCGCGTCGGTCTGGCCGGTGAACAACGAGGGCGACAGCGAAAAGTTGACATTGACCAGTTTGACATCCTCAAGTTGTAACCCTTCCTTAGCGAGCATCACCTTCAAGAGCGCCGTCTCAAATCCCCCCACCGAATAGCCGATGGTCTTGCCCTTGAGATCGGCGATGGTCTTGATCTTCGAATCCTCAAGCACCACCAGCGAGTTGAGCGGTGTGGCGATCAGGGTGGCGATCCGCACCAGCGGCAGCCCCTGGTCGACCTGCATCTGATGTTGATGCTGGTAGGAGACCGCGATGTCCGCCTTGCCCGCAGCTACCAGTTTGGGCGGATCGTTGGGGTTGGAGGGGGCGATCAGCTCAACCTCCAGGCCTCTGTCTTTGAAAAAGCCCTTTTCCAGGGCCACATAGAGGGGGGCGTGGTCGGGATTGACGAACCAGTCGAGCAGCACGGTCACTTTGTCTGCGGCCCTGGCCGGGGAAATCGGGACCAGCAGGGCGGCGAGCAGCAGGGGGAGAAGGCATAATCGATACGATTTCATAGTTTGGGTCCTTGTTGGGGTTGCCAGTAGATGAGGCGATCAAGCAGGTGATCGACCAAAAAGTAAAGCAGCAGGGAGCTGGCCGCCAGGATGGTCAGGGCTGCGAACATCACATCGATTTGCATTCGGGCATTGGCGTGGAGCATGTAAAACCCCAGGCCCGCGCTCGAACCGACCCATTCGCCCACCACTGCGCCGATGGGGGCCACGGCGGCGGCAACCCGCACCCCGCCGCCAAAAGCTGGCAGAGCCGAAGGGATGACGATGGTGCGGAGCACGGCCAGGGGCCTGGCGCCCATGATCCGAGCCAGTTCGAGCAGGTCCGGATCGGTGCGTTGCATACCGTAATAAAAAGAAGAGGTCACCGGGAAAAAGATGATCAGGACCGCCATGGCGATTTTTGAGGCCATGCCGTAGCCGAACCAGAGCACCAGCACCGGGGCCAGGGCAAAGACTGGAACAGCCTGGCTGATAACCAGCAGCGGCAGCATCCATCGTTTGAGGAGCGGTGAGATGATCATGACAATTGCGCTGGAGGTCCCCAGCAGGGTGCCGAGCAGCAGGCCGAGAAGGATTTCGGTCAGGGTGGTGCCCAGATGTTTGATCAATATTGGCAGGTGGGTGAGCAGGGCTCTGCCCACCGGCAGCGGACCGGGGAGGATGTAGGGAGGCGCCCCGGTGAGCAGGACCAGCAGTTGCCACAGGGTCAGCAGGCCGGCGGCCAGGAAGAGCAGGCGCAGGGCTTTCATGGTCCTTCCTCATGCATCAGCATCCGCAGCAGTCCTGGGTATTGGCCGGTGACCGCTGGATCACCGGGGTCGCGCGGGGTGCACCCTTCTAGCTCTAGGATTTCGGCGACTTGCACCGGGTCCCCGGCTAGGACGATGATCCGGTTTGCCAGCCGCAGGGCCTCCAGAGGATCATGGGTGACCAGCACCACGGTGGCCCCTTGGGTGAGTCGGGCAGCCAGGCTTTGCAGCCGCACCCGGGTGAGGGCGTCAAGTGCCGAGAAAGGCTCGTCCATCAACAGCACCGGCCGTCTTTCCATCAGGGTGCGCAGCAGGGCGCCTCGCTGGCGCATGCCGCCGGACAGGGTCATGGGCAGCGCCTGCTCATACCCGGCAAGTCCGGCATCCCGGATCAGGGTCAAAGCCTGCTGTCGGCGGGCATCGGAGAGTTCATGGCGTAGTCTGGCGCCGAGCAGGACGTTGTCCAGGAGCGTAAGCCAGGGGAGCAACAGATCGTTCTGTCCCATCCAAGCTACCCGTTGGCCACCGGGGCAAGCCGTGTCCAGGCGAATAGTACCGGTATAGGGTAGGGCAAGGGAACCGGCAATCAGTTTGAGCAGGGTCGATTTGCCGCAGCCGCTGGGGCCGAGGATGCAGGTGGTTTGCCCACCCTCCATGCGCAGGGAAAGGTCCCGGAACAGCGGCTTGTCGGAGAAGTCCAGGCTGAGCCGGTCAAAGACGATGGCAGGGGCCTTCATTGCGGAATCGGCTGCCGTTTGATGCGGGGCGTCGATAATCCCGCTCAAAAGAACCGGAAGAAATGATGCACCGGGCCGTGTCCGTGGCCAAGGCGATAGTCGGCGCCGGCCCGGATGGCACCGGTGATGTATTCCTTGGCCAAGCCCACGGCGCTGACCATGGATTCGCCCCTAGCGATGAACGAGGCTATGGCTGAGGAGAGGGTGCAGCCGGTGCCATGGTTGTTCCGGGTGGCGATACGCACCCCCGGAAAGGTGACGAGCCGATGATCGGCACCGAGATAGAGGCAGTCGTCACTGTCGCCGGATTCCAAATGACCGCCTTTAATGAGGACGTTGTCGCAGCCCAGCCCTGCCAGTTCGATGGCCGCGGCTTCAATCGCCGGGGCGGTGGTGATCTCTCGGCCCAGCAGCACCGATGCTTCCGGAAGATTGGGGGTGATCAGTTCGGCCAGGGGGATAAGGTGCTGTTTGAGCGCCAGGATCGCCTCGTCCTGGAGGAGTTTGTCGCCGCTTTGGGCGACCATGACAGGGTCCAGCACGATTCGGGTCACCTCGAATTTTTTGAGTTGATCGGCCACGGTCCGGATCAGCTCGGGGGAAAAGAGCATGCCGATTTTGACCACATCCACGCCGATATCGCCAAGAACCGCCTCCATCTGGGCGGCCACGAAATCCACCGGCACCGCATGAATTCCGGTGACCCCGACGGTATTCTGGGCGGTAAGCGCGGTGATCACGCTCATGCCGTAGCAGCCGTTGGCCGAGATGGTTTTCAGGTCCGCCTGAATCCCGGCGCCGCCGCCGCTGTCCGAGCCGGCGATGGTCAACACCCGGCGATAGGTTTTTGTATTGTGTTCCATGGAGATTGTTCCTCTTATCGTGCTGAATAAATCTGTTGTTTGAGGGCGGAGGCCGCACTCCGTGGGCAGGCGGCGCTGACAATGGCCGAAACCACCGCTACCCCGTTGGCCCCGGCGCGGATGACGGCCCCGGCATTATCCTGATGAATACCGCCGATGCCGACCAGAGGGAGCTTGACCGCGGCCCGAATGCGGCGGATGCCGTCCAGGCCGAGCGGCGGTGCGGTGTCGTTTTTGGTCGGGGTGACGAAGACCGGGCTGATGCCGATATAGTCGGCGCCTTCAGCCTCGGCGCGGAGGGCGTCTTCCATCGATTCCGCCGAAATGCCGATGCACATCGTCGTGCCGACCAGCCGCCGGGCATCGGCAAGGGCCATGTCGCTCTGGCCGAGATGAATCCCGTCGGCGCCAATGGCCATGGCGACATCGAGTCGGTCGTTGATGATCAGCGGAATGGGTGTTTCCAGGCCTTCCAGCAATGCTTTCAGCGCCCGGGCTTCTTCAATGAAGACCTTGGTGGCCGTATGCTTTTCCCGCAGCTGCACACAGGTGACCCCGCCGGCAACCGCGGCCCGGACAATATGGACGGTGGTCCGACCGAGCGACAAGCTCCGGTCGGTGACCAGATAGAGGGAGTAATCGATCATGGCCTGCTGATCAGTCCTCGTGGATTCGGCAACGTCTGGCCACTTCTTCCGGGGTGAGGGTGTAGAGGGCATCCAGCAGGTGGATCATGAAGGTGCCAGGGCCGGCGGCTTTGGTGCCGGCCGTTTCCCCGGCCAATCCAAAGAAGGCCAGGCCGGTCGCGGCTGCCGAGACCGGATCGGCATCAACGGCGAGAAAAGCCCCGATGATGGCGGTGGCCGCGCAGCCGGTACCGGTCACCATCGGCATCAGGTGATGGCCGCCCTCAATGGTGACGATCCGCTTGCCGTCGGTGACCATATCAACCAGGCCGGTGATCGCCAGGGTGGTGCCGAGCTCCTTGGCCAGTTGCCCGGCGGTAGCGGCCGCATCGGCTACCGAATGGAGGGTGTCGATTCCTTTGGTTGTAAACCCCTGACCGGCAAGCGAAAGAATCTCGGAACCATTGCCGCGCACCACGCTGACCTTGGTGTCGCTGAGAATCTGTTTGGCGGTATCGGTGCGCAGGGCGGTGGCTCCGGAACCCACGGGATCAAACACGATAGGCGTGCCCAGTTGGGTGGCCTTACGACCGGCTTTGAGCATGGCGGCAATCCAAGGGTCGGAAAGCGTGCCGATGTTGAGGACCAGGGCCCCGGCAAAGGCGACCATCTCCTCGACCTCGTTTTCGGCGTGGGCCATGACCGGAGATGCGCCGCAGGCCAGCAAGGCGTTGGCGGTGAAGTTCATGACCACAAAATTGGTGATGTTGTGGATCAACGGCTTGTTCTGTCTGATTTTAAGCAGATTTTCAGCGGTTTTTCCGGCAAGCGAGTTCATGGCAACCTCGAGATAAAGGATGGCGATCTGGGGTAGACGACGAACAGTAAAAGGGCGGGGGACGGAGAAAACAGCGGTGGGGAAAAAGCAGCAATTCCCTCCGCCGGCATGATCCGGATCAGGTTGTATGGGTTTGATCTCAGGCTGCGCGCCACCCCCTGCACAATGCATCTGCGTGCAAAGTCTATAGGAAAATTACACTCGGGTGTCAAGGCGAACCTCTTGGCAATGGGCAATGGGTGCAGGGCTTTGCGAGGCGTTACCTGAGGGGCAGGTAGACCTGGGAGGCGGTGGGCACCCCTGCGGGAAAGATCGATTCGCCGCCCTCGGGAACAATGCCGAGGAAGCGAAGGCCGGTGGCCGTGGCGGCACGGTAATCGGCCAGGGCGTCGCCGAGGAACAGGCAGTGCTCGGGGGTGTATGGGTACCGTTCAAGCAGCTCGCCGATGATTTCGGTCTTCGAGCGCGGCGAGCCATGAACTTCGGTGAAGTAGGGTTGCAGACCTTTGCGGGCAACGATGTGCTTCATTTCATCATGCGGGGTGCCGCTGACCACAAAGGCGGCCCCGCCGAACCGGCGAAGCTGCTCCAGAGTCGTCAGGGCGCCGGGAATCAGCGGGGCGGCCACGACTGCTTCCCGCACCAGATCGGCAAAGGTCTGGCCTAAACGGGCGAGTTCCTGTTCGTCAACCGATGTTTGCGCAATTACCTCGCAGCAGTGGCGCAGTTTTTGGTGGCGGGGCATGCCGCCGTTTTCCCGGTGATAGCGGACCACCGCTTCCTGGACCGCTGGTCCGTAGGGGGCAAACAGGGCGGCAAAGGCGCGAACCTTGACCTCAAGCGAGGCGGCGATCACCCCGTCGAAATCGAAAAAGACCGCCTGCCAGCGGGGTTTTGGGGTATCCATTCAAGACTCCTTCATCAAATCGGGTCATTCAATAAAAAAAAGGTTCAAGAACTACAGGAAAGCATGGAGCACCCCGGTCGGTGGCGCGCCCATTCGGGCCGCTTTTCGGCAAATCGTTCCTGGCCCGGCTGCTCGTCGTAGGGATGGCGGAGCACTTCCAGAAGTTCCGCGACCAAGGAGAAATCGCCGAGTTCGATTTGGTCGATGGCCAGTTGCGCCAGGTAATTGCGCAGCACGTATTTGGGATTGACCGCGTTCATTCGCTGCATTCGCACGTTGTCGGGCAGGTTGTCACGGCGAAGCCGTTGGGTGTATTGCTCCAGCCAGGCCTGGAGACGGTGCCGGTATGCCGGTGTTACTTGTTCCGGCCGGTAATAGGCCGGGCTCAGGGGGGCTGGTAGTTGTTCGCCATGGTCCGGGGGGCCGGTCGAGACCTGGGCCAGCCCTCGGAAAAAGAGGGTCATGTCGGTTTCCACCTCGGGCAGAAGACGCAGCAGCTCTTGGATCAGTTCCCGGTCCAAAGCCGGTTCGTACGCCACCAACCCCAACTTGTTCGCCATCATCGGCTGCCATTGGTGGTCGAAATGGGTGGTGTAGTCGCGCAGGGTTTGTTCCAGCGGAGCGGTGTCGCCGATCAGCGGGTAGAGCGCATTGGCAAGCTGGGCCAGGTTCCAGTGGGCGATCTGCGCCTGGCGGCCGTAGCAGTAACGGCGACCCGAGCTGTCGGTGGTATTCGGGGTCCAGGTGGGGTCGTAATCCTCAAGCCAGCCATAGGGGCCGTAATCGATGGTCAGGCCGTGGATCGACATGTTGTCGGTGTTCATTACACCGTGGACGAATCCGACTCGCAGCCAGTGAACCATCAGCTCGGCGGTGGACCGGCAGACCTCCGTAAACCAGCGGAGGTACACTTCAGGGGCGGGTGCACCCAGATGGGGGAAACCGGTGCGAATGGTAAAGTCGGCCAGCTGCTGCAAAAGCGAAATCTCGCCGCGGGCAGCGAGGATTTCGAAATTGCCGAAGCGGATAAAGGATGGGGCCAGGCGGCAGACAATGGCGCCCGGTTCCTCCTTGGGATGGCCGTCATAAAACATGTCGCGCTCGACCGACTCGCCGGTGAGGATCAGGGAGAGTGCCCTGGTGGTGGGCACGCCCAGGTGGAACATGGCCTCGCTGCAGAGGAATTCGCGCAGCGAGGAGCGCAGCACCGCCAACCCGTCGGCGGTGCGGGAGTAGGGGGTCGGGCCGGCTCCTTTAAGCTGCAGGGTCCAGTGTTCGCCCCGGCTGTTGACGATCTCGCCCAGGTTGATCGCCCGGCCGTCGCCCAACTGCCCGGCCCAGTTGCCGAACTGATGGCCGCCGTAACAGGCGGCGTGGGGATCCATGCCCGGCAGCTGCAGGTTGCCGGCAAATATTTGGGTAAAATTTACGGAACGGCAAGCGGCCTCGGAGAGATCCAGCAAGGCTGCGGCCTCCCTGGAATAGGCCACCAGCCGGGGTGCGGTCACCGGGGTGGGCAGAACGCGGGAATAGCAGGATGTATGCACCTGGCGCCGTCGATTCTCGGGCTGCGGGTCGGCGGGCAGGGATCGGGTGAAGCGGTTGTCGAACCGGAGGGCGGCGAGCTGGTCGGGTTTTTCCGGGGGGTGGCTCATGGGTTAGATCCTCGTCTGGTAGAGTGGTGTTGGCGGCGATGTCGGCTTGGCTCGGTTCTTCCCTTCGTGAAGGAGTTGCCTGTCCGGAAAATGTGGAGTATTGCTTGAGGCCAATGAAAACCATACAACCCTATTTGGCCGGCTTGGCCGTCGTCTTCATCTGGTCGGGGTGGATAACCATTTCACGGTACGGGGTGCATTCGCAACTGCAACCGGCCGATATTACCCTGCTGCGCTACTGGACTGCCTTGCTGACGGTTTCGCCGCTGATTTTTCGTTACAACTGGCGTCAATTCCGGTTCCACCAGTATCTGGTGGTCGGGCTGGGAGTCGGCTTTCCCTACACCATGCTCTCCTTCTACGGGCTCAAAGTCCTGCGCGCCGCCCATGCCGGGGTTCTGGTCAACGGCATGTTGCCGGTGCTGGGAGCCATCGCCGCCTGGCTGCTTTTCCGGCAGCGGATCGCGCCCCATCGCTATCTGGCTATTGGTCTCATTTTTTTGGCCAATTTTGTCATGACCGGTGATGCCGTGCTTGCCGTCGGTCAACCGGTGGGTATCGTCCTGCTGTTGACCGCTGCCGTCTGCTACACTGGCCATATGACCGGCATTCGGCTGTGGAATATGGCCTGGCAGGATGTGGTGGTCATCGTGCCGACGGTCAACGTCCTGTTGTTCACCCCCCTCTGGCTGTTGTTTCCGTCGAATCTGACCGGGGCATCCCTGCACGATATTGCCGTTCAGTCCATTTATCAAGGCATCATCGTCAATGTGATTGCCTTGGTTTGCGTGGCCTACGCCATTCGCCACCTGGGCACCATCACGGTGTCACTGTTCATGAGTTTTGTGCCGGTGACCACGGCCTTGCTGGCCTGGGGGGTGTTGGGCGAGGCGTTGGGCGGCTGGGAGATCGCCGGGATACTAGGCTGCTCGGCGGGCTTGCTGCTCTATGGGTGGGAGCGGTAATGATGCAGGTGGCCGCTCTGGAGGCGGTGGCCCAAGGTCGGGAGGCTTTTACGGTGCGGCAGCGGCGCTGGTGCCTGGGCGAACTGACCGGTCCCCTGGCGGATCATAACCCTCTGCCCGCACCGGAACAGGCCGACGATGCCGTGGTGGCGGCCTGCCTGCTGCGCGCCTGGATCGATTCGATTCGTTGTGATTGTCTGTGATCGGGTAGGGCTCGGGGTGGAGGTGGGGGGCAGGCGTCGGTAGGCGTTTGGATGATCGTGCCCCTGGCCTGAGTAACTGAGAAGACTTATAATACGCGCATTTTCAGGTTGCCGACACCCTGCCGGGCGATGGATAACCGCTTGGCCAGGCCGTAGCTGAGGTCGATATCCCGGTTCCGTACGAACGGTCCGCGGTCGGTGACCACGGCCTTGGCCTTCTCGCCGGTTTGCGGATTCTCCAGTTCCACTTTGGTGCCGATAGCGATATCGCGGTGGGCGATGGTGGCGCCGTACATGTCGAACGGGGCGCCATTGGCCATGATTTTCCCCTGATGAGATTTGCCGTACCAACTGGCGACCACGGTCTCTTCGGTATTGTTTCCGCTCTCTTTGTTGCCGGCAGGGATGCGGAGCCGCTGCCCGACCTGCAGGTTTCTAGGGTCGTCGATCTTGTTGAGCCGCAGCATCTCGGCCGGATCGACCTGGTATTTTTTCTTGGCCAGGCTCCAGACATTTTCCCCTTTTCGGAGGATATGGACCGTCTCTCTTGGCGGGGTGACGGATGAGGATATCGGCGAAACCGGCTGTCGGGGTTGACCAGAAGCGGCTTGACGGCGTGGTTGTTGCTGTAACTGTTGCCCCAAACGCTCGTCGATCTGCTGGTCCAGAAATTCTTGAAAATTGGATTGGACCGAAACGGTTGTGCCGGTTTTGATCGACTGGGCGCCGGTATTGGCCGATCCGCTTCCTGCTCTGACAGCACTTTGAGGCGCAGGCTGACTGTCAATGCCGCCACGTTGGGCGTTGCCGGTCTTGATTTTCCACGATTGAATGTTGTACTCCATCCCTGCTGTGCCCCTCCAGCGTTGAAGAAAGCGATCGCTGTCATCATTATTGTATCGGCCAGGTAGTCGAGAAAATTTAGGTTGGCGTCTGAACGGTCCCGATTTTTTTCACCATAAGCTTTTTAAATGCTTTTCTATATTTTTTTAGCCCAGGTGATTATTCCTTGAGGATTTTTCAGTTTTTGGCCGATACAGACATAAATAGAATATTTTGTGATGGGCAGGCCAGGTGAGCACGCTTTGCATTGGTGATTTCCTCCCCCCATCGACGCTCTTCGATTGCATTTGATTAAGGGACTAATCATACATCCAAGGGAGGGATATATGCGATTCAGGATCACGAAGAATAATGACGGTTCGGTCTATTCCATGATTGTTTCCGGCGAAATGGATGATGACGCTGGTTGGGATGTTCTCCAGATTGCCCAAACCATGCTGAATATGCCGCATTGCACCGAATTGATCATCGATCTTCGTTCATCGATGATTGATGAGGATTTTTCCCTGTTCAATACGGACACGCTGGTTTCGGTGTTTGAAGAAGGGTTGCTGCGCAAAGACTGCGCCTTGGTGATCCGGTATGGCGAGGACCATGAAATTCGTCTCTGCTCCGATCAACTGCTGCTGGAGCCTCCCGATCAGTTTGCCAACGTAGGTATTAATGAAGCCAAGTTTTATGGTCGGGTGATGAGGTGGCTTGAGCAGGAAGCCCGATTTATGATCAATTGATCCTGCTTGCAGGGTACCTGTCGGTTGGCGGAAAGGGTGCGTTGATTTTTTACGCCCTCTCTTGCCACCGCCTGACATAGCAAATAAACAACAAAGCCCCTTGGCCGGAAACGACCAGGGGGCTTTGTTGTTATATTTACCGCGAATGCAAGGGCCGCGGAATTTAAAATTCGATGCCTTTTTGCGCTTTGATCCCGTCTTGCAAGGGGTGCTTGATCACCTGCATCTCAGTGACCAGGTCGGCGGCGGCAATCAGTTGCTCCGGGGCGTAGCGGCCGGTGATTACGACGTGCTGGTCGGGATTGCGGTTGGTGAGCACCTCCAGGCAGGGGTCGATTTCCAGCATCCGGTAGTGAAGCAGGTAGGTGAATTCGTCGAGCACCACCGTGTGATAGCGTCCCGAGGCGATGGCGGTGCGGGCTACATCCCAGCCCTCCCTGGCCAGGCGGGCATCTTCTTCCAGGTTATCTGACTTCCAGGTGAACCCCTGGCCCATGACGTGCAGGTCGATTAAGCCTTCGAATCGTTTGATCGCCGCAAGTTCACCGTACTGCCAACTGCCCTTGATGAACTGGATCACGCAAACCTTGAGGCCATGACCGGCAGCCCGCATGGCCATGCCCAGAGCGGCGGTGGTCTTGCCTTTGCCCTTGCCGGTAAAAACAATTAACAAACCTTTGGTCATCGTCGGATTCCTCCCGTTGCCCGGCAGGCTGCCGGATTGATGCGCGTTGATCGTACCTTACCATTGGGCAGGGCTTTCGGCATCCATTTCGGCTCTGGAGCGGCGGTAGTGGTAGGCGTATGGCAAACAGGATTGCGTTGTTCAGGCTACTGCGGATTCCTCAAGGCGGTTCTGGTTGATGACTTCCCGCACCTTGTTGACCAGGCTGCTGGCGGAAAATGGTTTTTCGAGAAAATGGGTGCCGGAATCCATGCCGCCGTTTTGATCCAGGATGTCGGCGGTGTAGCCCGACATGAACAGGAGCTTGGTTTCGGGTCGGATGATCAGGATTTCCTTGGCCAATTCGCGTCCGTTTATTTCCGGCATGATGACATCGGTGATCAGCAGGTCGATGTATCCGCGATGTTCGAGGGCCAGCGCCAGGGCTTTGGTCGGTGTCGGGGAGGGGAGGACCGTATAGCCGCGTTGTTCGAGGATGTAGGTGGCGAGTTCGAGGATCGAGGGTTCGTCTTCCACCAGCAGAATGGTTTCGGTGCTCAGATCTCTGGTTTCCTCGCTGTCGGTCACGGCTAGATTTTTTTCGAGCTGGGCTTGGGGCAGATAAATGGTGAAGGTGGTTCCCTGGCCGGGCTCACTGGCAACCTCGATCACCCCTTCGTTTTGTTTGACTACGCCATAGACTGTAGCCAGGCCGAGGCCGGTTCCTTTCCCTTCAGCCTTGGTGGTAAAAAACGGCTCGAAAATTTGGGTCAGGGTTTCCCGGTCGATGCCAGAGCCGTCGTCGCTGACGCGTATCTGGACGAAATTGCCCGGAGTGAGTTCGGGGTTAACGGTACAGTCGGTTGGATCGAGGGTCGTATTGGCGGTGGCAATGCTGATTGTGCCGGTCCCGTCGATGGCATCGCGGGCGTTTACCACCAGATTGGCAAGGAGTTGGCCGATCTGGGTGGCGTCCATCTCTATCTTCCATAGGTCCGGGCCGGGATCCCAGGCCAGCCTGATATTTTCGCCGATCAGGCGATGGAGCATCTTCAAGGTCCCCTCGATGGTGGTGTTCAGGTCAAGGATCCGCGGTGCAATCACCTGTTTGCGGGCGAAGGCAAGCAGTTGGCGGGTGAGATCCGCGGAGTGCTGGGCTGCCAGATGGACCTCGAACAGCCGTTTGTAGAGGGGATGCTTATCGCCCAGATCGTCCAGGGTCATTTCCACATAGCTGCAGATGACGGTTAACATGTTGTTGAAATCATGGGCTATGCCGCCGGCAAGTCTGCCGACCGTGTCCATTTTCTGGGCCTGGAGTAACTGGGCCTGGAGTTTTTTCTGCTCCTCTTCCGCCTGCCGACGTTGGGTGATGTCGCGGCTGACGCCACGATAACCGAGAAATCGACGATGCTTATCAAAAACCGGGGTGGCGCTCGACTCGACGATCACCTTGTTGCCGTCTTTGTGGAGCAAGGTCTGGATGTGCTGACTGTAGGGCTTCTTGGCGGCGAGGTTTTCCATGAAGGCGTCCTGTCGCTTAGAAGGCAAGGCAACCGGGCTCAATAAAATGTTATCCCAGAGTTCGCCGATGATTTCCTCCGGTCGGTACCCCAGCATATCCTTGATCCGCTCGCTGACAAAGGTGAAGCAAAAGTCGGGGCCAGTTTCCCAGATCAGATCGTGGACGCTGTCGACCAGATCGCTGTACCGCTTGGCGCTTTCTGCCCGGGCTTTTTCCATCGCCTTTTTTTTAGTCTGGTCACGGAACACCAGCACCACGCCGGTGATTTGGCCATCTTCGTTGCGAATGGGGGACCAACTATCCGTTACCGGGCATCGCAGACCGTTTCTGGCGACGAGCAGGATGTGATTGCTCACGGCAACGGTTTCTCCGTCTGTCAGCACCCTATCGATCGGCAGCACCATCAAGGTTTCCGTTTCTTCGTGGATTGCATGGAACACAGAGTTGAGCGGTTCTCCAATGGCCGCGGATTCTTTCCAGCCGGTGAGCCTTTCGGCTTCCGGGTTCATGCGAGTGATCAGGCCGCCGGCATCGGTGGCCATTACCCCGTCGGCAATTCCGTAGAGGGTGGCGCGGATCTCTTCCCTGGTCTGGGCGCGCTCGCGTTCCGCCTGCAACAGCGCCTCGGACAGGTTTTTCTGCCGCGAAACCGTGACCAGTCGCGCCAGAAGCACGCTCATGCCAATGGTCAAGGCAAACAACAGGAGCAGTCCGCCGCCCTGGAAGCGCACCTTGGTCAAGAGGCCGCTAAGGTCCATTTTGGTGATCAGGTGCCAGGCTGTCCCCGGTACTGGACGCAGGTCGGTAAGAATATCCTGGCCAAAGCCATCCGGACCCCGAACCATTCCTGATTCGCCCAGGATCGCACGGACTGCAGGGTTCTCGGTATGGGACAGTCCCACTCGAAAGCTGAGGGGTGGCGTGGCGGGATGTTCCATCGGGCTGATAAAAAGGGCATTGTCTGCTTCTCTGCGAACCAGGATGCTGGCGCCATGGGTATCGTTATTTGCTGCAGGCGAGATGAGCGATTGGGCCAGGTAGGAAGGACCTGGGAAATCCAGGAAAGGTTCTTCGGCCTGAGCACGGGTTTTGTTCTGTGCTATCGGCCAGGTTTTCAGCAGAGGGAAAATGTTCTGGTCCGGATCGTTAATCAGGAAGAGCACGGCCACGGCCTGATTGTTTTTGTCCATGACCGGAGCGCCCACGTTGATGTGGGGCCGTCTGCAGGTGGAGCAATAATAAAAATCACCAAGAACTGGTTGGTGCGCCGCCAGAACCTGTTTTAAAAAGGTTGCTTCTTCGGGTTCAAGCAGTCCGTGTTGCCGAGGAGGATCGTGCTCTCCTTGGCGATGGGTGGTTTTATCGATCAGGCTGACCAGGATCTTGCCGTTGGTATCGGTCAGGATCATATTGTGGTAGCCCTCGTTCTCGCGGAAAAAATCCAGCCGAGTAGCGATTTCTTGCAAAATTTGTGGGTTACCGGTTCTGAGCCATTCCTGCATCAGTGTTTTGACCAGGCCCGAGGCATTCATCCGGCCATCGGCCAGTCGTTCCTTCCGCCAGGCGAGGAATTGATCGTTCTTCATCTGCCCGAGGGTTTCAAGCACCGCGTAATGCTCCTCAATAGCGGCTTTCTCCAGAGCGTTTATGAAACGGTAGCCGCCCACGGCAAAACCAAAGATTACCAGGCAGGCTATCCCAAGGGATCGCCAGGAACATGGGGACAATGGTTTGCTTTGAGGTGGCATGGGCGGCATTATCGGCTAGATGCCCCAAGAAGGTATGGTCGTCTCCGGTAAACCGCCGGGGCTGCGCACTGCCCAGTGGTACCAGTGGCGGTGCCCTCGTCATATTTTTTGGATAAATATAAGGTGTTCATTGATTACCCCGGTTTTATAGAAAATTTCGGTAATTAATTGGTTTTATTTAAATATGTTATTTAAGTATTTATCGACATCATTAAGGTTTTTGTCCGAATAGGCGATCATTCGCGGGGATAAAAGGATAAGCCTGTTGGTGTTGAGCAGGTTGTCGGATTTGACTATTAAAATAATTCTAAACGATTCGTATTCATCGTTTAAGGAAAGTAAGGCATCGATGTCTTCATCTGTCTCCGCAAAGAGGATGATGACATCATTGCTCCGCAATTCCAGGCATACCGGCGAAGAAAATTGGGTGCCCGGCGGGAGGATAATCAGGCTGCCGTTGAATAATACCCGAGTCAGATACTCCTCGACCTGCCGGTAGGTCGAAGTGTCCCTTGTTGCATATAAAAACACGTTGTTCATCGACTCCTCTTCCTCTCTGTACTCTTCTTGTATTCCCATGCTGGGTAGGCAATAATACCTAGCAGGATGTGTGCCAAAAGGAAAAGATCGGCGTTTGAAAAGATAACGCAGTGTTTTCGGTGTTTTGGGTAAAAAGACGTTTGCCGAGGCGTACGGTTTATTCTGGATGCAGAGGTGTAGTCTGCAAAAGTAGACACAGGGAGTCTTCTTTTGTGGACAACCCTTCAAGGGAGTCTGCCGGGAGTGCGGCGGTGAGGTGATCTTCTGGGAGGCAATTAAAATTAAATGTAATTATATAAGGTTACGCTGGTGATGCAAATTGTGATTGTCTTTTTTTTTACCTGATCAATTCCCCCCAACCTTGCTGTTTGAATCCCAGTGTTGCTCTGTTTTTTTTAATGCCATGAGTATTTAGCGTTGTTGTCTACTTTTGTAGACAAACGGCCTTGCCTGGGGCTCGAATCTCTTGGCGCAACGTTTTAGTGGTAACCACTTGAAAACATATTATTTTATAATGTTTTTGTTCGTTTTAATCAAAGTGGCTTGAAAATTGATAGAGGTGATCGGGTGGTATAAGGTTCGGTCCAAATGTTGGTTGATCGCCCTATTCAAAGTGAATGCGTTCGGCATAAGGTTTATTTTTGCAAATACATCGATAAATGAGCGAATTGTACAGGACGTGCGCGTTCATTGACTACTGATCCGGAAAGACAGGGGGATGTCCCTTTAGGGAAGTGTTCACGAACAAAGGAGATGGGAATGTTGAAAAATTTGAAAATCGGAGTGCGTTTGAGTCTAGGCTTTGGCATCATTTTGGTGCTGATGCTGATCATCGGAGTATACGCGGTCAATGCCATCAATGGATTGCACGGGGAGATCGATCTGTTGGTCGAGGACCGGATGGTCAAGGTCGAACAGGCCAGCGATATCATGAACAATGTCAATGTCATTGCCCGGGCGTTGCGCAATATCATCATTGATGACAGCAAGGATCGCCAGACTGATGAACTGCGGCGCATTGCTGAAGCCCGCAAGAAGGCCGGCGATCTTTTTGAAATTTTGAGCAAAACAATTAAAAGTGAGAAAGGGTCGGCGATCGTTAAAAAAGGGGTCGATGCCCGCTCCGCTTACGTTCGGCACACCGAAGCGTATATGGAACTGATTAAAACCGCCCAGATTGAACCGGCCAAAAAATTGCTGCTCACCGAAGTCCGGGAATCGCAGCGGAACTATTTGACTGCCATTGAGGAAATTATCGACTTCCAGGGAACCATGGCCAAAGAGGCCGGCAAAAAAGCGGCGAGCAGCGCCGGCACCGCCGCCACTCTTATCTATAGCCTGCTGGCCATTGCCCTGGCCTTGAGCGTTGTGTTGTCTTTGTTCATCGTCCGTTCGATCACCGGTCCGGTGGGCAAGGCCGCTGCCCTGGCCGAGACCATGGCCAAGGGCGATTTCACCGCCAAACTCGATATTAAACAGAACGATGAAATTGGCCATATGGCCACATCGCTTAACTCGATGATCGACCAACTGGGCTCGATGATCCGGGATATCGTCAGCGGCGTCAATCGACTGACCTCCTCTTCCAACGATATGGCCGCGGTATCCAAGCAGCTGTCGTCGGCTGCCCGTGACACCGCCGACAAATCAGGTGCAGTGGCGGCGGCTACCGAAGAGATGAGCGTCAATATTCAGAGCGTGTCTGCTGCGATGGAGCAGTCCTCGAGCAATGTCAACATGGTGGCCTCCTCCACCGAAGAAATGACCGCCACGGTCACCGAGATCGCCCAAAGCGCCGAAAAAGCTCGGGCCATCACCGAGGGCGCGGTCAAGCAATCCCGGCTCACCTCGGAAAAAATGGTGGTGCTCGGCGAATCAGCGCGGAAAATCGGGCGAGTCACCGAGACCATCACCGAAATTTCGGAGCAGACCAACCTGTTGGCCCTCAACGCCACCATCGAAGCCGCAAGGGCTGGTGAGGCAGGCAAGGGCTTTGCGGTGGTTGCCAACGAGATCAAGGAACTGGCCCGACAGACCGCGGCGGCCACAGTGGATATCAAAAATCAGATCAGTGAAATGCAGACCACCACCACCACCACGGTGGAAGATATCGAAAAGATTTCGGCGGTCATCGTTGAAATTAACAATGTGATCAACGGCATCGCCACAGCCGTGGAAGAGCAGTCGGCCGCCTCCAACGAGATCGCCGACAATATTTCCCAGGCATCGCAGGGCATTGCCGAGGTCAACGAGAATGTGGCGCAGAGCACGGTGGTGATAGCCGATATCACCCGTGAAATTGCCGGAATCAATCAGCAGTCCAATCAGGTTGGGGACGGCAGCGCCCAGGTGCAGATAAGCGCCCAGGGACTGGCGGAACTGGCGGTGCAGCTTGAAAACCTGGTGAACAAATTCAAGGTATAAACACCTGAGGGGCGCCGGGCGGATGCAAGGTCCGCCCGGTCACACCTCGGCCAGGCCCGCTGCTTGCCTCCCTAACAGGGAGCGCCTGGTCTTCCCAAAGACCAAACTGCTTACCTGCACAATCCCAACTCACAACCCTTTCAAGCGCCAAGGCACAGGATGGTAACGACGCAGGCTACGCCGCCTTTTACACGTGAAGCGCTTGAACTGTTATTTGAGAAATCAAATTTCAAGTCATTCCAGAAGACCGGCTACCTGTCCCACTATTGGGCGCCGCTGCTTTCCGTATGTTCCGGAGCCCGACGAAACGATATTTTCTATCTCACTCCGAACGATGTGGTATTAAAACACGAAATTTGGGTCATCCATATCGCACCCCATGGTGCAAAAAACCAGACGCAAGGACTGGTGGCCCGAGACATTCCAATACATCCCACATTGAAACAATTAGGGTTTCTCGAATTTGTCCAGGCACGAAGACGTACGCATCCCAACGAGCGACTCTTCTCCGAGTATAGAGCCATTCAAGAACATGCCGGGATGGTCTTCTCGCGGGCCTTTGTACATTGGATTAAAACCACCGTTGAGCAATTGCCAGACGAAAAGAAATTTTTGTTTGCTGAGGATTTTCATTTTCCCTCACTTCGCGCGCTTTTCTTGGCCGAAGCGATTCGTTCCGGAATGAGCGAGGCTACATTCCGAAAAATGCAGGGAATCAGTGACGGATTCCAATCGAATTCCGATGAACAACAGGAGCAGGTCGATTTAGAGCATGCCGCGACCGAGATGCAACGAATGGATATGGCATCGTACTTCCCTGCGCTTTACCCGTACGATGCGCTGGTCGCGTGACGAGGCGATTGCCAGATGTTGATGGGAATCGGGAACTCAGGGGCCGTTATGGTGGGGAAGGTACTTTTTTTATGCGTGGTTTATTGTTTCATGATGCTGTGGCGGAACGCCAATGCGTCGGCGGGAGTGATTACAAAACTGCCGAGTAAGGAAGAGGTCGTGGCCCTGACGTTTGACGCCTGCGAAACTACGACACCGTCTTTTTTTGACAACGATATTCTCAACTATTTGGTACGAGAAGAAATTCCGTTCACAATTTTTGTCAGTGGAAAATTTGCCCGAAGGAACGCGGAGCAGTTGGCCCAGCTTGCAAAATATCCATTCATTGCAATAGAGAACCATTCGCTGAAGCACCGAATGCACATGGAGCAACTCAGTGAAGACAAGGTCAGGGAAGAGGTGGTTGGATGCGAAGCCATTATTACGGAGATAACCGGCCGTAAACCGATGTTTTTCAGGTTTCCAGCCGGGAATTATGACCAAAGAACACTGAAAATCGTTGAAGCGCTTGGGTATCAGGTGGTCCACTGGACCTTTCCAAGTGGAGATCCCGACAAGACAACCACGCCGGAAAAACTGTCAAGATGGGTCCTGGGAAAGGTGCAAAAAGGGGACATCTTGATTTTTCACATCAATGGTCGGGGGTACAGTACCGGCCAGGCTCTCCCACGGATCGTGCCGCAGTTGCGGGAAAGGGGGTACCGTTTTTCAAGGTTGGATGCAATGCTCTCTCCCCCGGAGGCCGGTTCCCGGTAGTCCCGTGCCTGGGCGGTGCGAAATTTCCCCATGTTCTCGGCTGCCCGGCAATCCTTTGTTAATGCTGATGTAGGTTTCAGCCGCTGCTGCTGTAGTTCCTCTCGCGCTCTGCCCATCATTTATTGAGGATGGATGATTTTTCGGAGCAAAATTTCATTGTAACCCGTGGCGACAAGATTCGGGAGCGTTACGACTTCCACAAAATGTATTGCGCGGTAAAATTTCCTGGCGTTCTCGTTAAATTCCGAGGTTATGGTCCAGATGCTGTTCGATGCGACTCGACTTTCCTCCTCCATCCAGCGAACTATTTCCCTGCCAATTCCACAACCTTGGGCCAAGGGGAACACGGCCAGCAGTTCGAGATAAGGCCCTCGCAGCCAGGGGTATCGCACGCAGACCACGCCGACAATTTCTCCAGATCTCCAGAGTCCATACCGCTTGAGGGCAGGATCACAATTGCAGAGATAGTTCTGGAGACCGTTTTGGGTGTAGCCCAAGGTTCGCCACGGTTCCATTTCACAGAGGATTTCGCTGATAACGGTCGCGTCGGGTGTTTTGAGGATGTGCAGCGTGATTGGGGGGAGACTGTGCTGCTCGGCAGCAAAGAGATTTTTGGCAATGCTCATTAGAAAACCTTCTGGGGGCTGGTCACCTCAGCGATGTTGGTCGGCACGACGGGGCGCAGGGGACCGTTGGTTATTCCTTGATGACCGTCGTGCCGTGAAGATTTACCAGTTGGTATAGGCGTGCACGGGAGAGTCCGGAAATGCGGCACGATTCCTTGATGCTGCCCGCCGTGCTATCGAGCAGTTGCTGGATATACGCTTTTTCAATCGCAGTCCTGAAATCCTTCCATAACGGCAGAGCGGACAGGGGGCGGCTGTCGTCGCTGAGCGGTGCTCTGGTTGCAGTCGCCTGGATTCTCTCCAACGTCTTGTGGATTCGGATACCTTCAGGCAGGTGGTAGGCAAAAAGGGTGGGGTGATGAACGGCGTTGGCAAAAACCTGCTCCAGGGTTTGTTGGAGCTCACGCACATTGCCCGGCCATTCATGGGCCATCAGGTATTCGAAAAAATCCTCGCCAATGCCTTTGTAGGCAATCTTGCGGCGATCGCATAAGCGGGCCAGAAAATGCCGGGTCAGCAGGCGGATGTCCTCTTTGCGATCGCGCAGGGGCGGCAGGTGTAGGCCAAAAGATCGTAACCGAAAAAGCAGGTCCTTGCGGAAGGTCCCGGCCGTTGCTGCCTGGTCGAGATTGCGGTTGGTGGCGGCAATCACCCGGAAATCGCTATGCTCCTCCTTGGTGCCGCCAATCGGTCGGTATTGGTGTTCCTGCAGCACCCTGAGGAATGTTTTCTGTATTCTTTCAGTAAGTTCGCCGATTTCGTCGAGGAACAGCGTGCCGCCGTGGGCCATCTGGATCAATCCGGTCGTCGTCCGGTCGGCACCGGTGAAGGCCCCCCGGACATGGCCAAACAGGGTGCTTTCGATCAGGTTTTCCGGGAGCGAGGCGCAATCGACCACCACAAAGGCTTGCTGCGATCGGTTGGAATTATCATGGATGGCCCGGGCAAAGATTTCCTTGCCGGTCCCGGTTTCGCCGGTGATCAGGACGCTGGCATCGCTGGAAGCGGCTTTGGCCAGTTGATCCAGGCATGAGAGCATCAAAGGGCTTTTGCCGATGATCGTGTTGCGTTTCAGGGCCACCGGGACCACGGTGATCTTCTTTTTTTCTTCCCGGTATTGCAGCGCTCTGGTGAGCGGCAGCAGCAGGTTGCGGAGGACGTGCGGTTTTTCGAGATAACTCCAGGCGCCGAGTTGGATGGCCTTTTTAGCACCGTCGGGATCGCCGCTCCCGGTCATGATGATGATTTCCGGTTGCGAAGCTACTGTGGAGAATTGAGAAAAGGCGTCCAGACCGCTGCCTTCGGGAAATTGCACATCAAGAAAGATGACGTCAAAGAGGTCGTTTTGGGCCCGGTCAACGCCAAGCTGCAGGCTGTTGGCGAGTTCAACCCGGTGGTCGGCGAGTTTGAGGCGACTGGCCAGCATCTCGGCCAGCATGGGATCGTCATCGACGATGAGGATATTTGCCATTTGTAAATAGGGTCCGTATCGTTTGCGCCAGAATTCGGGGGACAACCGGTTTCATGATAAATTCGCGGATGCCAATTAGGCGGGCCCGCGGCTCATCAATGGCTTCGCTGAATCCGGTGCAGAGAATAATCGGCAGGTCCGGCTTGAGCTGGAGCAACCTTTGGCTGAAAACGTCGCCGGCCATGAGGGGCATGCTCATGTCGGTGACCACCAGATCGATGGTGTCGGGGTGGTCGGTGAAATAGGCGAGCGCCTCGGTGCTCCTTGCAAAGGATAGCACATTATATCCCATTCTGGCCAGGCCATTATGTAACATTTGAACAAGAATTGGTTCGTCGTCAACCAGCAGGATGGTTTCATTGCCCTGCACCGCAACGTCGATTTTCAGGGGGTCTTCCGGGTGGAGTTGTCGGCAAACCGGCAGGTATAGGCGAAAGACCGTCCCCTCGCCCGGTTTACTGGCAAGGGTAATGGCCCCGTTGTGGGTTTTGACGATGCCGTGGACCACCGAGAGGCCTAGGCCGGTCCCTTCGCTGGTTGGTTTGGTGGTGAAAAAGGGGTCGAATATTTTTGCCTGGATCTCCTGTGCCATGCCGCAACCGTCATCGCCCACGGTGATCACTATGTAGTTTCCCGGCGGCAGCGAAGCCCCGCTCGTCGCCACCAGGGGTGCTGCCAGGGTTTGTTCCTCCATGGTTACCGTAATCCGGCCCTGATGGTTGCCGATGGCATGCCGGGCGTTGACGCAGAGGTTGACGAGAACCTGCTGGATTTGGCTGGCATCGGCCAGAACCGGTGCGCAGTCACCGGCGATATGCTGGTCCAGTTGTATGGTTGCCGGCAGCGTGGAGCGCAACAGGCTGAGCGCTTCGACGATCGGCTGATGCAGGCACACCGGCCGGAGTTCCTCTTTTTCCTGACGGCTGAAGGTGAGGATCTGCTTAACCAGGCTGGCCGCCCGGTCTCCTGCCTGGATGATCTGGTTTATACATTGGTTTACGGGGTTGGCCGCCGGAAAATGATCGCGGGCGATCTCGGCGTACCCCAGGATGCTGGTGAGTATATTGTTGAAGTCATGGGCAATCCCGCCGGCCAGGGTGCCGATGGCTTCCATCCGCTGCGCCTGCTGCAGCTGGTTTTTTAGGGCCACCTCTCGGGAGGCATTGCGTTTGACCGCTACAAAATGACAAACCTTGCCCTCCCGGTCCAGCACAGGGGAAATGGTGGCTTCCTCTTCGAACAGATCGCCTTGTTTGTCCTTGTTGACCAGATATCCTTTCCAGGTTTCCCCCTTTAACAGGGAGGTCCACATAGCCTTGTAGAAGGCCTCGTCCTGGTGGCCGCTTTTGAGGATGGACGGGCGCTTGCCGATGGCTTCCGCCCGACTGTAGCCGGTCAATTGTTCAAAGGCGGGGTTGACATACTGGATGACGCCCTCGTGATCGGTGACGACAATGGTTTCCGAGGCGTGTTCAATTGCGGCCTGTAGCCGTTTGAGTTTTTCCTCCTGTTGCTTTTGGGGGGTGATATCGGTTGAGAATCCTTCAATAATTGCAGGATGTTCAGGGAATCTCGCCACCACCCTGCCTTTTTCCCAGACCCAGCGCAGCTCGCCTCCTTTGGTTTTTATCCGGTATTCCATGTCGTAGGAACCGACCGTGTCGACAGCTGTTTGGACGATTTCCCGGACGCGCTGCTGATCCAGGGGATGAATGATCTGGAGGAAGGGGATCGCGTCCCGGCCGCATAATTCCACAGGTCCGTAGCCGGTAAGAGGGAGACAGCCTTCGCTGGCGAATTCCAGCGTTTTTCCGGGACAATGGCGGTAGCGAAAAGCCATTCCCGGCAGGTTGCTCATTAAGGTCCGCAGGCGTCGTTCGCTTTCCGCCAGGGCGATCACGGCCTTCTTGTTCTCGGTGGTTTCCACCCCCATGGCGATGAAGCCGTAAATCGCTCCTGCCTGATCACGGAGCGGATTAACCGACAGGTCCAGGTTGCAGATATCGCCATTTTTCATCAGATACCGCTTCTCGCCCCGCCAGCTCTGCAGGTCGCCGGCCAGTATTTTGGCGAAGTAGTCGGGGGAAACATGCTGGTCCTCCGGGTGCGTCAGGTCGGCTATGGTCATCTGCTCTAATTCAGCCATGGAATAGCCGGAGCGATCCTGGGTGGCTTGATTGGCCTTGAGAAAGCGTCCTTGCAGGTCGATCAGGCTGATCATTGCCGATGGACTTTCAAACAGGACGCGGAAATATTGTTCATTGGTGAGGAGTTGTTCGGGCGGTGTTGTGGTCATGTTTTAAACCTGTGGTTCAGTGCGGTCGTGTTCGGGGAGCAGTACCTGGAACGTGGTGCCGATATTGATCTGGCTGGAAACGGTGATGGCGCCATGAAATTTTTTGACGATGCTCAAAGCCAGCGGCAGTCCCAGGCCCCGGCCCAGGAATTTATCGGAATAGAACGGGTCGAAAATATTGATCATCTGCTCCTCGTCGATGCCGGCGCCGCTGTCGGTGATTTCCAGACAGGCGTAACCGGCAGCGGTTGGGGTCCAGCCAGTCGGGAAAAGGTGGGGCGTGTGGATGGCGTCGCGGTCAATGCTGGTGACACGGAGCGCGATCTGACCCGGCGTTTTGCCAATGGTTTCCATGGCATTGGTCAACAGGGAGATGAGCGTCTGTTCCAGGTGGGGCTGATTGGCGACCACCACCGGTCCTGGAGTGGCGAGGTCAACGGAGAGGATAATATGATCGGTCACCTTGATCTTGCCGGAGGCCAGCAACTCATGGCAGAACAACGAAAGGTCGAGCGGAGTGAGCACGTCGGCGAATTGTCCGGTATAGATCAGCAGGGTGTGGCCAAGTTCGGCGGCCCGTTTGCAGCCGGACATGGCCTGTGCCAGGAGCGCGTGGATTTCGGAGTCGGGCTCGATTTCATCTCCGGCCAGTTCAAGGTTGCCGGCGACGATGGCCATCATATTGTTGAAATGGTGGGCCATGGCGCCGGCCATCCGCTCCAGGCCTTCATTCTTGAGCAGGAGTCGTTGCTGGCGTTCGATCTGCAATCGGGAACTGATGTCACGACTCAGGCCGAAGAGCACCTGGCGGCCGCTCCATTGTCCAAGGGTGATATGGGTTTCCACCGGGATCCGTTCGCCTGCTCGGGTCAGCAGCGGCAAAGGGCTTTGGTCTCGATTTCCGGCCAGTATGGCCGCGACGATCTCCAAAAGTTCTTGTCGGTTTTCCTCCGGATGGATCAACAGGATGTTTTGGCCGACTAGATCCTCCCGGTGGTATCCCAATCGGGAGGCAGCGGTCGCATTGAGATCAAGGATCGTGCCGTCGAGGTCGAGGATGAAGACTAAATCCTGAATACTGTTGAACAACATTTCAAGATTTTGCTGGTGTTGGCGGATGAGTCGTTCCTGCCGCTTCTGCACAAGAAAGGTGCCGATATGGATGGCCATGCCTTCCAGTGAGGTTCGATTCAGTATCGGAATTTCGGTAGTTTTTTTGGAGGCAACATTAAGGCAGGCAATCACTTTGCCCTGGAAAGAGATCGGCACCACCCCTATGGCGAGCAACCCTTCGTTTTGTACTGTTTCGTTAGTAAATTGCCGGGCTAAATCGGTATAGCGCATATAGACCGGTTGATTGCGCTGCACCATCTGGGCTTGCCCCGAATCGCCGCTGTACCAGGAGGCGCTGTTGATAAAAGTATCAGAAAAGCCTTGGTGCGCGGTCAAGGTCAGGCTGCCATCGGTTGGGTCCACCAGGTAGAGCCCGCCGCTTTCGGTTTGCGATACCTCAAGGGCCTTGGTCACACAGATTCGCAAGGTCTCTTCCTGCGAGGTCGAGGTGCCAAGAGCGACGTGCAGGTCGCGCTCGATCTGCAGCAGTTCTCTGGCTTGCTGCACGTTGGTGATGTCCGTGGCTGTGCAGACCACGAATTCCACCTCGCCGGCATCATCGAGCTTCGGTGTTTTGGTGATCGCCATATAGCTGGGCTGGTTAGATCCGAAGTGAATCCATCGCTCGGAGGTGCGTGCCTTTTTATCGGTGAACACCTCGTGGTTGTCGGCAAGGGCGAGTGCCAGCATTTCCTGGTTGAAAATCGCGGCCAGTTTCTGGTGGGCGATTTGCTTGGGAGGGATGCCGACATTGTCGGCAAAGGCCTTGTTGACCGTCCCGAAGGTTTCAGGATCGCGGAGATACCAGATGTTGACCGGAATGGAATCGAGCAGCAGGCGCTGTTCCAGGGTCTTGCGCCGTAATTTTTCTTCAGCCTTGGTTCCGTCGGTGACATCGGTCACCACCGAGTGCAGTAAAGTCTGGCCGTGTAGACTGACAGGTACGGTGCAGGTTTCCACGGCTTTACTCTCGCCGGATTGCAGGCGATGCAGGACGTTAAAGCAGAGCCGGGTCTGGGCTAGGGCCTGCTGGATCATGGCTTTGGTGGTTTCAGGATCGGCGGTATTGATTTCAAATAGAGTTTTCTGGGCAAAGGTTTCGGCGTCAGAGCCGTAAAAACGCTGGGCCGCTGGGTTGGTTTTGACAATGCGACCGGTTTCCGGGTCAATGAGCAGTTGCACGGCCGGGTTGACGGCAAAAAGACGGTGATACCGCTCCTCACTTTCTTTCAACTGTCGTTGCAGGTCTTTGATCCGGGCGGCATTGTTGCCGATCAATAGTCCGCCGAACCCGCCCAGCCAGAAAGGGAACAGGTATAGCATCGGCGCAAGGGGGAATTGGGAAAACAGACTCAGCAAGAAACAGCACAAGCAGAGGGCAGCAGCGCCGCCTAGAAAATAGGGCAGCAATACGGGAAAGCGGGTCGTCATGGGGATGCGTTCTTCGCGTTGATTGGGGGGAAAGGGAGAAATAGCGCTACGGAAAACGATAGGGGTGTAGACTTTACCATTTTGCGCCGGAAACAGCTAATAAAAATGGTTCCTGTTCACTTGGGAAAAAGGCGGAGAGTCATTGCGGCACAGTCGTTTTCGTTCTTGCAGGCCGTAGTGATTGAGGATGATAATCCTGGTGAAGTCCTCATCCATTCGCTTGAGAGGGCCGTTGGGTTGCAGGGCGGTAGAGGGCTTTGTCGGGAAGGATGAAACGTTTCGTATTTTCCGTTCCGGTCGCGGATCGACGAGGAAAGGGCCGGGAAAGCAAGGTGAAAGGGGAGACGTTTTGTGATTGGTTGACCAATTAAGCGGGGTGTTGTGTTGGTTAATCAGAAAAATAATTGACAAAAATAATTAAAAAAATTATTGGTTGAACCAATTAAAAGGGCTTTAAAGGGGCATCATGTCTGCGCTAGAATCCAGGGACGAAAAAAAATACGCCTACACCGCGATCATCGAACGGATTCGCGGGATGATCGTCAACGGCGAACTTGCGCCGGGGGACCGATTGCCGCCGGAGCGGCGGCTGGCCGAGGTTTTTGGGGTTTCCCGCAGCAGTCTCCGCCAAGCCTTCCAGGCCTTAGCCGAGCGGAAGATTATCGAGAGCCGGCAGGGGGATGGCACCTATTTACTGACCACGCTTGATGCTGCCCTTCATGGTGACGCCATTGTCGAGGCCATCGTCAAGCAGGGCGGTTTTTTACACGATCTGCTCGAGTTTAGGCAGATGTTGGAGCCGCAGATTGCCGCCTTGGCCGCCAAGCGGATCACCCCGGAGATGCTTGATCGTTTGAAAATACTGGTCTGTGATCAGCAACGCGCCCTGTTGTCCGGGCGTGAGGAAGATACTTTTGATGTCGAATTCCACCGGTTGCTTGCCCAAAGCGCCGACAACCGGGTGATCATCCAGGTGTTAACCAACCTCCAGTCGATCCTCAACGAGAGCCGTTCTACCTGGCTACAGAGCCGTGAACGACGCAATGCCTCGGTATCAGGGCATTTGCGCATCATCGACGCCCTGGAAGCCGGCGATGCCGATGCCGCCTTCCTGGCTATGCAATCGCATATCGTTGAAATAGAAAATCATATTTTTAACGAGTTGCAGGAACGTTGATTTTATTAAAACACGGTGTCTGCATTAAGTTGCTATGGGTGCCGGTACAGAACGGAGAACATCATGTCGCTTGAATTTGTGGTAATGTATCTGGCAGTGGGGTTGATTGCAGGTTTGCTGGCCGGCTTGCTGGGGGTCGGTGGCGGGGTGGTGATCGTGCCGATGCTGGTTTTTTGTTTCATCAAGCAGGGCGTGCAGCCCGACCTGATCATGCATATGGCCCTGGGCACCTCGCTGGCAAGTATTATCTTTACCTCGATTTCGAGTTTTATGGCCCACCACCGGCGGGGCGCGGTCGAGTGGGCCGTGGTCAAGCGGATTGTCCCCGGCATTTTGATTGGTACCTTTCTCGGCACCATGGTTGCCTCCAAGTTGTCCTCCGGTTTTCTTAAAGGATTTTTTTGCGTGTTTCTCTATGCCGTGGCCACGCAGATGCTGCTCAATAAAAAACCGAAAGCCACCCGGGAGTTGCCTGGTCATGCCGGTATGTTCGGGGTCGGCTCTACTATCGGTGTGGTGTCGGCGCTGGTCGGCATAGGCGGCGGATCGCTGTCCGTGCCGTTCATGATCTGGTGCAACGTGGCCGCCCATAGGGCCATCGGTACCTCGGCGGCCATCGGTTTTCCCATCGCCGTTGCCGGGGCCATTGGTTTTGCGGTTAATAACCTACACACCACCGGTTTGCCGGCCTACAGCCTCGGGTTTGTTTATCTGCCGGCCCTGCTGTTCATCGTCTGCTTCAGCGTCCTGACCGCTCCGCTGGGTGCTAAGCTCGCCCACGCCTTACCGGTGGACAAATTGAAACGGATTTTTGCGATTTTCCTTTACGTGGTGGCCACCAAGATGGCCTGGGGATTGATCGGCTGAAAATAGTGTGGGAGTGTTAGGTCGGGGGGCAGGTTTTTTCGACAGGTTCATTCTGCCCGAGTCGATGGGGCGGGGAAGAGGGGAGATGCCGGCGCGTTTGCGGGCTTCGGATGCATCTCCCTGTTGACAGTTTTTAAAATTCGCGTACAGTAGGCCGCGACGTACTAACGTCGCATACAAATCATAAAAACAGCTTTGTAAACGGAACACGGTGTAATTCCGTGACGGTCCCGCCGCTGTAACTGGAATTTGAGGTCGCATCCCGTCAAGGGCAGCCACTGATTGTCGCTTGACGATCGGGAAGGCGCGATCGGGCAGTATCCAGGAGTCAGAAGACGTACCAAGCAGTTTTGTTCGAAGAACACGATGGTAAAGGGTTCTGTAAAGGTGATGCCGCCTTTCGGAGCCCTTTTTTTATTTTCCGGGGTGGGCATCTTCCATTATTGAAGGAAGGAGCCATGAAAACACAGATCGAACTTGCACGGGAAAACATCATCACCCCCCAGATGGAAACAGTAGCCAGGGACGAGGGGTTGGCAGCGGCGCTTATCCGCGAGCGGGTGGCTAGAGGGGAAATCGTTATTGCCAACAATCCCGCCCGGCCCCTGCAGAAGGTGGTGGGCATCGGCACCGGCCTGCGGACCAAGGTTAATGCCTCCATCGGCACCAGCTCCGATATCTGCGACCTGGAGGCGGAGATCCGTAAAGCGCGGATTGCCGAGGAGGAGGGGGCCGATACCCTGATGGAACTCTCGGCCGGCGGCGATCTCGACCGCATCCGTCGGGCCGTTCTCGCCAACTCCAACCTGCCTGTGGGCAACGTGCCCTTGTATCAGGCGTTTAAGGAAACCGCGCGCCGATATAAAAATCCGGCTAAGCTCGACCCGGAATTTCTGTTCGAGCTGATCGAGCGGCAGTTGGCCGATGGCCTGAGTTTCATGGCTATCCACTGCGGCATCAATCGGTACACCATCGAACGGCTGCGGAAACAGGGGTTCCGTTACGGCGGGCTGGTTTCCAAGGGCGGCACTTTCATGGTAGCCTGGATGGATGCCACCGGTCAGGAAAACCCGCTTTATGCGCAGTTTGATCGGGTCTGCGCTTTAATGAAAAAATACGATGCCGTGCTCTCACTGGGCAACGGCATCCGCGCCGGGGCCATCCACGACAGCCATGACCGGGCCCAGATGGCAGAAATGATCATCAACTGCGAACTGGCCGAACTCGGCCGGGAGATGGGCTGCCAGATGATGGTGGAGGGGCCCGGCCATGTGCCGCTTGATGAGATTGAAGGCAATATCATGCTGGAAAAACGAATGAGCGGTAATGCCCCTTACTACGTCCTCGGGCCGCTGCCGCTTGATACCGGTGCCGGATACGATCATATCGCCGCAGCCATCGGTGCCGCCAGTTCGGCACGTTACGGGGCAGATTTAATCTGCTACATCACTCCGGCTGAACATCTGGCCCTGCCTACTGAAAACGATGTCCGCGAGGGGGTGCGGGCTACACGGCTGGCCGTGCGTATCGGCGATCTGGCCAAGTATCCCGACCGGCGCGACCGGGAAAAGCAGGCAGCCAAGGCAAGGCGCGACATGAACTGGGAGGAGCTGGAAAAACATCTGCTGTTTCCGCAGAAGGCCCGCGAGGTGCGCGCCGAGCGGTCACCCGAGGCCGACGATACCTGCACCATGTGCGGCGATTTCTGCGCCATGAAAAAAGGGATGGAAGTTTTTCAAAACGATATTGCCGGTGACAAACTCTCCGATCCCAAGTGAGTTTTTTGCTTTAACAGTTTATTATTACAACGTAATGCGCTCTTGTAGCACCGGTTTAAGCGGGCTGTAGGAGTTTTTTTAAAAGGAAATATCCATGCAGCTGTTATCAACAACAATCAACAAAATTTGTCCGCTGGATGCGGCGATTCATCGGGCCGCCCTGGAACGTCTGGCAGACCAAGCCCGACCCCAGGGGAGTCTCGGCGTTTTGGAGTCTTTGTCCGCCCGTTTGGCGGCAATAACCGGCAGCCTTGATGTCAGGTTGCCGAACAAAGTGATTGTCACCTGTGCCGGCGACCACGGGGTGGTCGAGGAAGGGGTCAGCCTGTTTCCCCAGGAGGTCACCTCCCAGATGGTCTATAATTTCGTGGGCGGCGGAGCCTCGGTGAGCGTGCTCGCCGCCCACGCCGGGGCAACGGTCTGGGTGGCTGATCTCGGGGTGAACTTTGATTTTGAGCCGGAGCTGCCGATCTTTCATCGGAAAATTGGCAAGGGCACTGCAAATTTTGCCAAGCTACCGGCCATGAGCCGGGCGGATGCGATCCGTTCGGTGGAGGCGGGCATCGAGATCGTCAACCAACTGGTGGCCGAGGGGCCCCTCGATATGCTCGGTACCGGCGACATGGGGATCGGCAACACCACGGCTTCCACCGCAGTCATTGCCGCCTTTTCGGGAAGAGATGTCGAAGCGCTTACCGGGAGGGGCACCGGGATCGACGACGCCATGCTGGCTCACAAGGTTGCGGTGATACAACAGGCCCTGGCCCTGCATCGGCCCGATCCCGCCGATCCCCTCGATATCCTCGCCAAGGTGGGCGGTTTTGAAATCGGCGGGTTGGCCGGTTTGGTGATCGGGGCGGCGGCTCACGGGATTCCGGTGGTTTGCGACGGCCTGATCTCAACCGCTGGCGCCCTGATCGGCTGTGAACTGGCGCCATCGGCAAAAGCGTATCTCTTTGCCAGCCACAACTCGGTTGAGAGCGGCCACCGGTATATGTTGGAGCGGTTGGGGCTTGCGCCCCTGTTTGATCTGCAATTTCGTCTCGGAGAAGGCACGGGGGCGGCCATGGCCATGTATCTTCTGGATGCCGCCACCCGAGTGTTGGCCGACATCAAGACCTTTGCCGAAGTGGGCATCGACAATGCACACCGGAAAGCCTGATGATCCCGCCGACTGAGCAAGAGAGTTTTTTGGCTTTTTCCGACCTGCTGACCGGCTATCGTCAGGCCGAAGCCCTGCTGCTGGCCCATGGGGCCGGCGTATTTGAGGCGGTGGGCAGGGAGGGGTGCGAAGGGGTGGCGATTTGTGCCCGGGTGGGGTGGGAGCCGGTCTACGGCGAGCGATTTCTCCGCTGTCTGTGCGGTCTGGGGTTGCTTGAACTTACGGGCAACCGATACACGCTTTCCGGCTATGCGGCCCGATACCTTCTTGCGGCTTCAGAACACTACCAGGGGCGGACGCTTGTCTTTGAGCAGCAGTTGCGTCATTCCTGGCAGCATCTTGCCGCAACCCTTGGAGCCGGGCAACGGGTTTTTGCCACCAACGATAAAAGTCCCGAGGAGTTGCAGCAGGCTCTGGCCACCTATCTCGGGGCCATGGACGAGGCGGCCCGGATTCGGGCGCGGGAACTCTGGGATGCGTTCCCGGTGGGCGCGGTCAGCGGGACCCTGCTCGATATGGGCGCTGGGTCCGGGGCCTTTCTTGCCGAATTTTTGCGACGATACCCCGGATGGCAGGGAATTTTCTGCGATCTGCCCGAGGTGGTGACCTCTACCGCCTTGCAGCAGCGACTGGCCGGGATGGTCGGTCGCCTCACCTGGTGCGCCTGCAACTTGCTGGCCGACGGGGACCCGGGGCTTGACGCCATCAACGATCAAACCTGCAATCTGGTGCTGCTTTCCAATGTTATTCATTGCCAGGGGGCAACGGAAACCTCCATGCTGGTACGCAGGGCCGCTGCCAAGACAGCCGAGCAAGGGCTGCTCGTCATTCACGATTTTTTCAGTGACACCGGTTGGCGCGGCGCCATCTACGATATCCACATGATGCTCAATACCTATAATGGCAGGACCTGCTCGCAGGGGGAGATCCAGGCCATGGCCGCTTCCTGCGGCTTTGCCCACCCTGGGGCCAGGCTCCTGCCCTCAGGGTCAACGGCCATGTTCTTCGCACGACGACCGGAATTTTTGCCCTTCTGAGGCCGTCAAGAAGCCCAAGACAGCGCTGCCCTTTCCCAAGGGGACGATTGCTGCGTGTACCAATACACAAAGCCCTGTCGAAGGCAGGGCTTTGTTTTCCTGGCAAGATATTACTGGTTTTGGGTTGGCTGGGGTGGTAGTTCTTGCTCTTGTCCGGGGACCTTATTCTTTCTTTGTTGTTGGGTCCCCTGCTGCTGTCGTTGCTGGATCTCCTGTTGTTGCCGCGCCTGGGCCTCCTGCTGCTG
>CAZJEX010000009.1:0-124181 GCA_964545155.1 uncultured Desulfobulbus sp.
ACCTATACTACAGGTTGCGGCCGGTTGAGTAAACTGCATACCCACTTTTAAAAAATTTCCATGTTCTTCATTAGTTCTTCATCAACGACAGGTTACCATGGTTATTTTTCCAAGGATGGGATCATTGAACTGGTGGCCAGACTACTTATTAAAGATTCTCCATAAAATCCGTTTTTCTTGAGGAGACATAATCGATGAAGACTGACAACCAGACAATGGTATGGGATTTGTTTGTGCGTATTTTCCATTGGCTGTTTGTTTTGTTCTTTTTTGGGGCCTATGCCACCGGTGAGGAGAAAGGGGCGCTACATAGATACATCGGCTATCTGATTATTCTTATGGTAATTGCTCGCATATACTGGGGTTTTTTTGGTACACGACATGCTTTATTCAAAAGCTTTATCTGTTCCCCTCGAAAAGCTGTAACTTATTTAAAAGAAATAACAACAATAAATCCAACATATTATGCAGGACACAATCCAGCTGCAGCTTGGATGATACTTTTACTGCTGACCAGCAGCTTGATAGTCTGTTCAAGTGGCTATTTAGCCTGCGCAACCAAGGGAGAACATGTTTCGTTTAACGCTGGCAAGGTATTCTCATTTGCTGGAATCGCTCATGCCGATCACCCAGAAAAAAAATCTCATGGCGAGAAACATCAAGGACAGAAACAATACGAAAAGGAGGAAAAAGAGAAGGACGGGGGTGATAGCTTTTGGGGTGAACTTCATGAAAGCTCAGCCAATATCATGTTGAGCTTGGTTTTTCTTCATATCATAGGTGTTGTTATCTCAAGCAGAATGCACAATGAAAACCTGACCAAATCCATGATAACGGGTTACAAATCGGTACATGCAGCTAAAGAATATTGAAGCGTACAATCCGCATCCACCACGTTTCAAGTATAGAACCGGTCAACGCTCCGGCAATCACGAAAACTGGTTTGTCCAGGCATCCAGTGGCTTCCACTTTTCCAAAAAGGAATACAGTGAAGACCTAACCCCGTTCAACGAACAAGATTTCAACCAGACCATCTCCTTTACTATTTTTGATAGTATCCCCAAATTCTCACAGAGAAGACAATAACCCATGAGACCATCCATTCTTCCAGAGTTGCTTGACAAACTACGCCATAATCATCAATTCAAACGAAAATTCAAGATCATCCTCAGCCTTGGCCTCGTCGGCATCCTCATGGTTGGCGCCCTTGTTATTTGGGCCGGAATTACAACCGTTCAGTATGTGACAAGCGTAGGAACAAACTCTAAGCTGCAGGAACAAGTCCTGAATGCTAAAAATGAATTGCAAAAATTCCCAGCCGTTACCAAAGTTGATTGCTGGAACCAAGTTCAAAACCTCCTGAAGGTTGAGACCTGGCTTAAAAATCCCCTTGCCGGCACTTTCGACAACCTAAAAATCGCCTGCCTGACTACCACCTCAACCGTTTGTAAGGGTGCGGAATGTAATTCTCCCAAGAGCAGCAACAGGGCAGAACAGTGAACGCCTGTTGAAATTCTGACAACTGGACGGAAAAATACTGCCAAATTTTTTCAAGATACAATGTGGCGGGACGGAAAAATTTACTGGCAACAATCTACCCTGTTCAGCATCTATATGGCCATCACCTGAGGCCGAGGAAGCAAGCACCCAACCCAAAAAAAGGGGGCAGGAAATGTGTGGGGACGAATACTATTTCGAGGAAGGATGCTACATCAGGGAGTTGCACAATACCGCCGACGATCCGGCGGTGTCGATAGCCCGCGCCCGGGTAACGCCTGGCCGCACCACCCGCTGGCACTGCCTGGAGGGCATCTGCGAACGATATCTGCTACGCGAAGGTCTAGGCCGGGTGGAAGTCGGCGACGAGGCACCGCGCGAGGTTCGCCCCGGCGACACAGTCGTAATCTCCGCCGGTTGCCGGCAGCGAATCACCAACATCGGCACTGAGGACTTGCTCTTCCTGGCGGTCTGCACGCCGCGTTTTGTGGTGAGCAGCTACCGCGATCTGGAAGACAAACAATAGCAGCCCATCAGGTCTGAAAGAGACAATCCGCCAGTTCCGCCACGGTGCGGACCGGCACAACCCGCACCCCCTCCTTCGATTTGCCCTTGAGTTGCCTGGTCGAGGATTCCGGCATGAGGAAGGTTTTAAACCCCAACCGGCCGGCCTCGCGCAGTCGCAGTTCCATCTGCCCCACTGCCCGGATCTCGCCGGCCAGACCGACCTCGCCGCAGACCACGGTGGCGGGATCGATGGGTTTTTCAAAGAAGCTCGACAGCAGGGCCGCCACCACCCCGAGGTCCAGGGCCGGCTCAATGATTCGGATACCGCCGGCGATATTGAGAAAGATATCGTGGTCAAAGAGGGTCACCCCGAGTTTTTTCTCGAGCACCGCGGTGAGCAGGGCGAGCCGTTGGGGATCAGCACCGATGGCAGTTCGCCGCGAGGTGCCGAGACTGGAGCGGCTGACCAGGGCCTGGACCTCCACCAGGATGGGCCGGGTTCCCTCGATGCTGGGCATCACCACCGAACCCGGCACATTGACCGGTCGTTCGGCCAGAAACAGGGCAGACGGGTTATCGACTCCAGCCAGTCCGCTCTCCTTCATCTCGAACACCCCGATTTCATTAGTGGAGCCGAACCGGTTTTTCACGGTTCGCAGGATGCGGAACACCTGACCGCGATCCCCCTCGAAATATAGCACCGTATCCACCATGTGCTCCAGCACCCGCGGGCCGGCGATGGCGCCGTCCTTGGTGACATGGCCGACCAGGAGGATCGGCAGGTGGCTCGACTTGGCCAGGGCCATGAGGCGGGCGGTGGATTCCCGCACCTGGGTAATCGAACCCGGCGCCGACCCCACCTCCTCGCTGAACACTGTCTGGATCGAGTCCACCGCCAGCAACGCCGGCTGCATCTGCCGGGCGAGATCGACGATGGCCTCGACGCAATTTTCGGTGGAAATGTAGATATCTTTATCTTCGATTTTGAGGCGACCGGCGCGCATCCGGATCTGCCGGACCGATTCCTCGCCGGTGACGTAGAGCACCTGCAGCTGCTTTGCCGCCAGTGAACTGAGCAATTGCAGGATCAGGGTCGATTTACCGATCCCCGGGTCGCCGCCGATCAGCACCAGGGAACCCGGAACGATGCCGCCCCCGAGCACCCGATCCATCTCGCCGATGCCGGTGACCAGACGGGTGCATTCCTCTTCACCGTTGGCGCTCAGCGGTTGGGCGGTGGCGATGGTACGGCCATGGCGGACGGATATCTGTTTTTTCCCCTCGGTCAGGCTGTCCCAGGCACCGCAGTCGGGACAGCGGCCGAGCCATTTGCGGCTTTCGTAGCCGCAGCCGGAGCAGATATAGAGAAGCGTTTCTTTCTTTGCTGTTGGTTGCATACGCAAAAGATAGAGTAAAGAGAAAATTGCCGGAAATCAGGAATCCCGTGGCTGGTCAGCGGAATCACGCCTGAGCCTGTTTTTGGTGGAAATGTTTAAAAAGGACATTATCGTGGTTTTATACAGTGCGGTTTCGGTTGACGCAAGCTGTTCGCCCGATCGTTGCAGCAGCGACGCTGCCGATCAATCAACGCAGAAGAGTGTTCTGATTAAAAACGAACAGCATCCTCAAACATCACGTTTAAAGTTGGATCACGGTTCTGCAATTAAACAATCTCTCCCCGAAGGTTTTCCCATGAAGTACGTCGCCACCAAAATATGTCGAGCCGGCGAGATCGGCCTCAATGGCAATCTCTTCGGCGGCACCATGCTCTCCTGGCTCGATGAGGCCGGGGCCGCTTTTGCCGGCTATCTGTGCCGCGCCCCCAATATGGTCACCCTGAAAATGGACGAGGTCCTCTTCAGGCGGCCGGTGAAAATCAGCCACCATGTCCGTATCTATGCCCAAGTCATCCGGGTCGGCACCAGTTCCCTGACCATCGAGGTGGAAGCCAGGCGATTCGATTTCGACCAGGAACTGGAAGAACTCGTCTGCTCAACCCGAATGGTCTATGTGAAAATCGATGACCAAGGTCAGGCTGTCCCGATCGAGGAACGGCTGCGGGCTATCATGGAACAATCTTTAAACGACCCCGCCCAGCGCACCTGAACCGAATTCGAGCCGATTAGAAAAATATTTCATTACGGAGTTTTTATGTTCAACGCCCCCTGCCTGCCAGCCCATAAAACCAAACTGGTCTGCACCATTGGCCCGGCTTCGGACTCGCCGGCCATGCTCGAAAAGTTGCTTGAAGCTGGAATGAACATCGCCCGGCTTAACTTTTCCCATGGCGATTTTCGGATGCATGGCGAGGTCATTGTCAAAATTCGTCAGGCCGCAGAAAAAACCGGCCGGCCGGTGGCCATCATGGCCGACCTGCCCGGCCCCAAGATTCGCATCGGCATGCTGGCCGAAGAGCCAGTCGAGCTGATCATCGGAGACGCTTTCACCCTGACCACCGAGGAGGTGGCGGGTACCCGGGAAATGGTCTCGGTGACCCTGATAGAATTGCCGCAAGCGGTGCAGCCCGGCAATGTGCTGTTTATCAACGACGGCCTCATCCAGGTGCAGGTGGAATCGATCGATGGCCCGCGGGTACACTGCCGAGTGCTGGTCGGCGGCAGGCTGCGTTCGAAAAAGGGACTCAACCTTCCGGGGATCGATCTGGGCATCTGCGCCTTCACCGAACATGACCGGGCCTGCATGCAGTTTGCTCTCGAGCACGGTGTGGATGCGATCAGCCAGTCCTTTGTCAACGATGCCGCCGACATCCTGGCGGTGCGCGAGGCTGCGGCGGCCATGGGATTCCAGCCTTTTATTATTGCCAAGATCGAGCGGGCTTCGATCCTGAACCGGATCGACGAAATTCTCGAAGTCACCGACGGTGTGATGGTGGCCAGGGGCGATCTCGGGGTGGAGGTGCCGATCGAGGAGATCGCCATCCTCCAGAAACGAATCACCGCCCGCGCCAACCTCTTCGGCAAGCCGGTGATCACCGCCACCCAGATGCTCGAATCCATGACCAACAACCGACGGCCAACCCGGGCCGAGGCCACCGATGTGGCCAACGCCATCCTTGACGGCACCGATTGCGTCATGCTCTCGGAAGAGTCGGCCATGGGCCGCTATCCCCTGGAGGCCGTACAGATGCTGGGGCAAATCGCCGTGGTCACCGAACCCCACCGCACCCTGCACAGCTACCAGAAAACCCCGACGCACCCCATCTTTACCGAGATCCGGGAGGTTGATTATATCGCCTCCAGCGTCAACAGCATTGTCGGCCAGACCGACGGCGTCGCCGCTATCCTCGCTCCCACCGACAGCGGCCTGACCGCCCGGCGGTTGTCGCGCTACAAACTGCCCACCTGGATACTGTCGGTCAGTTCCAATAAAAAGACCTGCCGGGAACTGCTCTTCTCGTACGGAGTTTTCCCCTTGTATGAAATCAACCACCCGGCCGACTGGACCGATTTCGCCAGGGACTATGCCCTGAAATATCGGCTCGTAGGCAGTTGCATCATCCAGACCGAAGGACCTTCACCCGAAACTCCAGATCGCAATCACAAAATGGAAATTATCGATCTTCGAGAAATCCGCTGAGGCCGTCATCCTCGCCATCATAAAACCATCCCAAAAAATGATGGCCATTATCCTCCTGGATAACAGCATATGTTGCCCGGTTGCCCCCCTTTCCCATCCAATCATTTCCACCCTTTTCCCCCAGACCTTTTGCAGCGCAAGGTCTCCGCCAACTTGCGCCCTGATTTGCCGCCGAAAAAAAGTCGAAAAAAGAACATTCCTGTTTGCTTATTCCCAAAAATCGAGCTATTAGTTTAAGTTTTCAAACTTGTACAAATTACTGTCCAAGGACAGTTTTCCATATATTTCAGAGAGAATAATCCCACGGAGGCAGGATGTTGGAGTTCAAGAAAGGCGTTGATATTTTATCAACCGTTGGCGGCATAACCACCATAATTGATGCGAAAAAACTGTTCGAGCAACAACTCGACCAGAAACAACTCGCGCGGCTCGCCAAAATCACCAATGAAGAAGCGCTGTTAAAAATCGCAAATGCCATTGCCATGTGCGCTCCGAATCAGGTTTTTATCCACACCGGCAGCGCTGAGGACTGTGCGCTAGTACGGCGAATGAGCCTTGAAAAAGGCGAGGAAGCGGAGTTGACCATCCCCGGGCACACCATCCATTTTGATCTGCCCGAGGATCAGGGTCGCATGGTTGACCAAACTTTTTATATCGTCAATGAGGGCGAACCGGTTTCCTCGCTGGCCAAAAAAGAACTGCGCGCCGAGTCCCACGCCTATATCAGCGAGCATATGCGCGGCATCATGCAGGGCATGACCATGTTTGTCGGCTTTTACAGCCGCGGGCCGGTCGGCGCCAAGGCCTCCATCCCGGCCATTGAGATCTCCAGCTCCACCTATGTCTTCCATTCAGCGGAATTGCTGTATCGCAACTGTTTTGCCGATTTTGACGCCGAAGTTGCCCGACGGGGTGAATTTTTCACCAATGTCCACTCCGAAGGCCCCAATCGCTCGGAAGACATCCCTAAGGTTCGCATATACATGGATCGCAGTTGGCAGACTACCTTTTCGACCTTCTGCACCTATGCCGGCAATACCCTGTTGATGAAGAAAGGCAACCACCGGTTTGCTTCCGACTGTGCCATGTATAAGCATAACGGCCAGGAACTCTCCGAACATATGTTCATCACCGGCATGACCGGACCAGGCGGCCGTGTCACCTATTTTGCCGGCGCGGCTCCATCCGGTTGCGGCAAAACCACCACGGCCATGGTCGGCAGCAATTTCATCGGCGACGACCTCGCCCAGATGTGGATCGAGGACGACGGCACCCTGCGGGCGGTCAACCCGGAGATCGGCATTTTCGGAATCATCGAGGACGTCAACCTGGAGGGTGACCCGCATCTCATCAAATGCCTACGCCAACCGGGTGCGGAGGTGATTTTCTCTAACGTGCTGGTCGATGAACAGAACCAACCCCGGTGGGTCGGTGATGGCGACGAGATTCCCGAACGGGGCGTCAACTACCAGGGACCATGGACCAAAGCCATGGTGGATGTGCCGATGTCCCACCCTAATTCCCGCTGCACCCTGATGGCGGAAGCGGTCGGCAACCACAATAAAGCGGTCAATGCCGACCCGGCGGGCATCGTCATCAAAGTTATCACCTATTCCGGCCGTGACAGCAATACCATGCCGCCGATCTGGGTCGCAAAAAATATGGATGCCGGGGTGACCATTGGCGCCTCCATCGTCTCCAAAGCCACCGCCGCCGAGATCGGCACCAGCGGGGTCAATCGCCAGCCCTGGGCCAACACGCCGTTTGTGGCCGGAACCATGGCCGATTATCTCGATGCCCAATTCAATTTTTACAGCAACGACCTGATGACCCGAAAACCGGTCATGGCCGGCCTCAATTACTTCCTCACCCATGAGGCCCGCGGTGGCGCCGGCAAGGGCTTACTGGGGGAAAAGAAAGATGTCCATGTCTGGTTGGGGTGGCTGGACTTGTTCACCCATGGGGAAGTTCAGGCCATCGAGACCCCGATCGGTCTGATCCCGAAATACGAAGATCTGCGCAAACTGTTTACCGAGCGGATCAACAAAGACTATCCCGAATCGCTCTACAACATGCAGTTTTCCCTGTACATCGACAATATCATTGCCCGGATCGATCTCCAGAATGCTGCTTGGCGCAAAGAACAGGGGGCCTCCGAGCGGCTGTTTGTCGTCTACGCCGAGCAGAAGGCAGCCATGCTGGCGCTCAAGGCGGCCAAAGGCGACATCGTCAAACCGCAGGATTTATAAGCGACGAACGCTTGCGGAACCATTGTCGTACCCGGAGCCCCTGCACACGTTGCACTGGCTCCTTTTTTATTTGAAAAAAGCGTAAAAAAACCGGAGTGCTTCCCGAGGGAGGCGTCTCCGGTTCCTGTTGGCAGCAGCGCCTCTATGAAGCGGCACCGATACCCAGACCGCTTTCCGGGCAGCTCAGCCCTTGCACATCTGCAGCACCCGGTCGCGGATGGCATCCGACCCCATCCCCTGATAAGGAATCTGCTCGGCCAGACCGCCGGCGCCGTCCTTCCAGGTGCCCATATAGCCATATTTCGGCGTCAGGCCCCGCTCCAACAGCCAACTGCCATAGCGGATGCCTAGGCCGGTTTTGTTGTTCTGGGTTTCGACCACCAGCACCATCGGGCTGGATCCCACAATGGCCAGCATGGTCTCGTCGATCACATTAAGCACCGGCTTGTTGACCAGACCAATCCGCAGCCCCTCCTGCTTGAGCCGTTCCACTACATCGAGACAGCGGTAGAGCATTTCCCCGTACGCCACGATATAGCCATCACTCCCTTCGCGGATGACCTCGTCGCTATCCGGAGTGAAGGTATACCCCTCGCCATATAATTTTTCGCCGTTCTCTTTGAGAATATAGGGGGTACCGGAGCGGGTGGAATAGACAAACCGCAGGCCCGGATCATGAAAGACCTTGTGGAGCATCGCCTTGAGCTGGAGGGCATCGGCGGGAAAGTAGAGCCGGGTCTGATCGTGTTCCGCCAGGCCATTATCAGCAAAGAAGTTGTTGATTCCGAAGTGGCAGGTGTTGTCCGCCATGTCGTCAACCCCGGAATGGGAGAAATGGGCCAGCACATTGGCCTGGTTGAGTCGGGCCATGGTAATCTCGGAGATGACCATCTCCTGGAAAGCGGCGAAGGTACCGAAGATGCCTTGTTTGCCGGGAACCGAACCGAAACCGGCGGCCACTGAAAAATTATTGCGTTCCATGATGCCGCCATGGACATAGACTTCCGGGCAATGCTTACGGACATGATGCAGCCCGCAGGAACCTTCGAGGTCGGAATCCACCACCAGCACCCGGCTGGCGGGAGCATCCAAGCCCTTGATGAGATCGCTGACGATCTTGCCAAATTCGTCCCGATTCTTAGCCGATTCGGTGGAACTGCCGAGATAGACGATCTTCTCGGCCTTGGCGGGCGCCTGCTTAAGCAGGGCCACCGCCGCATCGTGGCCTTTGGCGGTGAGATAGTCGATGGCCATGGCCACCGGAATAACATCGTGCCCTTTGGGCAACCCTTCAATCCCGGCGATGCCGACCGCCATCGGCCGCTTGATGACCACGGCGACCGGTCCGTCAGTCGCAATGGCCTGCCGGATAGACGCAAAGAGGCTGTCAATATCTTCACCCTGGCAGGTGCTGGCCGTGAGGCCTTGACCGCCAAGGGTACGCTCCAGATCGTACCCCTGCATGTAGGCGCTGGGATGCCCGGCAATGGTGACGTCGTTGTCGTCCAGCAGCAGCTTGACCTTAAGCCGGCGGGCCACCGCATAGCGGGCCGCCTCGGCGTCGTCGCCTTCCTGCTGGGAGCCGTCGCTGCCGAACATGAACACGATTTTATCCGGGTGGGCCTCGGCCACGCCGTTGACGTGACTCCACATATGTCCTAGACGACCGGAGCTGAAAAAAACGCCCTCCGCTTCCTGTCGCTCGGGATGCCCGTAGAGGCCCTTGCCGAATTCCCGGTAATGGAGCAGGTCCTCGGGCTGCTTGAAGCCGTTGAGTACCGCCATGATATACTGAATGGCGACCCGATGCCCGGCCTCGTCAAAATAGACGGGGTAGCAGGCGTCGGATCCTTTCATAAATCCGTCGGCGATCAGCAGTTCCGGGACGATGTCATAGGCGCCGCCGGTATGCCCGCCCAAACCTTTGGTGTTGGCCAGGGCGGTGAAAAAAACGATGCTGTCGCGCACCAGGCTGATGTTGCGTAACAAGGTGGCGCGCTGCGCCGCATCCAGGCCTTGCTGGTTGACGGAGAAACGCAAGGGCTGGTACGCCGACAAATCAATAGGAAATTTCATAACATATCCTGGATGGGGGGAAAATTGGTGAAACGATGCAACGCATACGGCCCACCGCCCGTCTGCTGTCTCGGAAAAATAACTGCACAGATAACAGAATTACCAGATTCTGCAAGGATGATTTACACATCCCCAAGCCCCTGATCGGGACAACCGACAAACGCCCGACGGCCTGCTTCGAACACCGGTGGGAACCTCCCTAGACCTTGCAAACCCAGGGCAACCAAGGTAAGATTTTGAGTTTTCAATCGGCGCCTGCCCCTGGGGCCACCCAATGGCAGACGTAATCCTTTACCCAAAATCGCCTCCTTTCCGCTCGCGCCATGCCAAGGAGGCACCAGGATGGACCATGAAAACAATCTGGAGATTCGAACTGGTACCCAACCGCATCCAAGCCATTCCCATCCCCTTCGGCGGTCAGATTCTCAGCGTGCAGACCAAAGAAGAAAACACCCCGTTGCTGTGGGTCCTGGTCGACCCGGAAATGCCGCTCCGGGACCGCCATATCGGCATCTACACCACTAATACCGCAGTACCAGACGATCCGGGCAGATATGTCGGCACCTTTCTGATTTACGATGGAACCCTTGAATTCCACCTCTTCGAGATGGAGTCTCCTGATCCGGATCGTGACTCGGAAGCTGGCTGAGAGTGTCCCGAACTCAGGTAAAGACGACGGTGCGGTTCTGATAGACCAGAATCTGGCGTTGCAGGTGGTGCCAGATGGATCGGGACAGGATCACCTTTTCCATGTCCCGCCCCTTGCGCACCAGATCTTCCACCGATTCGGCATGACTGACCCGGATAATGTCCTGGGCGATGATCGGCCCGGCATCCAGATCGGCGGTGACGTAATGACTGGTGGCCCCGATCACCTTCACCCCCCGCTCAAAGGCGGAGTGATAGGGTTTGGCACCGGGGAAGGCAGGAAGAAAGGAGTGGTGGATATTGATGATTTTATTTTTATACTGGCGGACAAAATCGTCGGAAAGAATCTGCATATACCGGGCCAGAACAATGAACTCCACCTTGTGCTCCGCCAGTAGCTTAAGCTGCAGCTGTTCCTGTTCGCGCTTGTTCTGGCCGTTGATGGTAAAGTGATGAAAATCGATGCCGAATTGACGGGCCACCGGCTCAAGATCGGCATGATTGCTGACGATCAAGGGAATTTCCACCTCGATTTCATTTGATTTCCAGCGGGCCAGGATATCATAGAGGCAATGGGGCAGTTTGGATACGAAGATCGCCATCCGGGGAACTTCATGGGAAAAATGGAGCTGCCATTTCATATCGTATTTCTTGGCAATCAGGGTATCGAAATATTCCCCGATCTTGTTGTCGGGAATGACGAACTGGTCCAACTCCCATTCAATCCGCATGAAAAAGACTTTGCGGGCAAGATCGACATGCTGGTCGAGAAAGGTGATGTTGCCGCTGTTCTTGTAGATGAACTCGCTGACCGTGGCGACAATGCCTTTGTTGTCGGGACAATGGATCAGCAGAATGGCGGATGCGGGCAACGGCTGGGAATCAATGGTCTTCATAAGATATACAGATACGTTAGATCAAATCAAAAGTAGGGGAGTAAAATGCTGCCAGGATACTGCCCGGCAACGTAATAAACTGTTAAAGATAAACTTTTCAGGCAAGTTACGCAAGTCGTGAAACATAACCGCCCCCTGACGTCTCCGGGCCGCCAAAACCGCCAAACAACCTGGCTGCGACTGAACCGATAGTCCCGGCGATGGCTGACCCAACCCAGTCAATAGCCGGATCAGCCCCCTGCCGGACTTGAAAAATGACACCCCGATCCCGACCGGCCCCCAGATACTTCATGCAATCTTGCGCTGTTTATCGTATATAATCCGTCACCAAACAGGCGGTCTCTGTAGCAGCGCCTTGAACAAAAAAGACCTTCCCGTGAACCGCAGCACATGAAAACATCAGGAAACAAGATGCAACAGCAGGCCGTTGACCCCTCTGGCGAGGCGGGGAACTGGTTCCCGGAAAATTTCACCTCGATCATGAACCGGCTTCAAGACCGTGCCGCCGACAATTCCGCCGGAATCAAGCAGGTGGCGGTGTTTGACTTTGACAACACCTGTGTTTTCAGGGATGTGGGCCAGGCAGTATTCCGGTATCAACTGCTGCACCTGCGTTATCGTATCGCCCCGGACACCTTAGCCGAGCTTTTGCCCAAAATAGGCGGTGACCTTGACGGCAGACCCATGACCGCGATCACCACAGCCCTGACCGACGCCTACCGGCGACTCTGGCCGCTGATCGAAGGCGGTGCGCAGGAAGAGGCGCGGCAACGCCCGGAGTATCGGCTGTTCACCACCCTGCTGCTGTGGTTCACCGACAAGGCACGCAAGGACGACCGATTGGGCCCCCGCTATGTCTTGCCGTTCATGGGTAAACTGCTGGCCGGTTATCCGCTCCCGGAACTGCGTCGGTTTGCCGCCGAGGTGGTGGCCGCAGCCCTTTCCGAGCCATTGATCGAGGAAACGCTGAGCTTCGACGCCCCCGAACCGCTCGGCCGCATTGCGTCCGGCTACCCGCTTGGGCTCCATGCGTATCCGGAAATGCAAGCATTGATGATCCAGCTGCAACGTCGGGGGATTGCGTGCTACGTGGTTTCGGCAAGCACCGAGTGGCTGGTGGAAGAAGCGGCAAGGCTGCTCGAATTCCCGGTGGCGGCCGACCATATCTTCGGCATCCGCGTCCGCCTGGATGACCTGGGCCTGCTGACCACCCTGGATCCCGATTCCTACCCCATCACCTTTCGCGAAGGCAAGGCCGAAATTATCCGACAGTTCATCGATGGCAGCCCGTTCCTGGTAGCCGGCGACGCCGACACCGATTTTGAAATGCTCACCATGTCCGGGGTGGCCATCCGCCTGCTGCTCAACCGCAACCAGACCAGCCTGATCAGTTCGCTCTACCAGGATCCCCGCATCCTGCTCCAGGGCCTGGATCTGCGGACCGGCCGCTTTCGACCCTTCCGCGAATCAATTGCCTGAGCCGATCTGCTATTTTTTCAGCCTTTTAGCAAAATCGAGCATCCGCTGAATCGGAATCCGCGCCTTGGCGGCCAAATCAGGAGCGACCTCGATCTCGCCTGCTCCGGTCTCCAGAACCGTGGCCACCCCCTCCAAGGTATTCATCTCCATCCAGGGACAACGGGCGCAACTCTGACAGGTTGCCCCCTCGCCCGCAGTGGGTGCCCCCAAAAGGATTTTCCCCGGCGCCAGCTGCCGCATCTTGTTAAAAATCCCCGCATCGGTGGCCACAATGAATTCCGGATTGGGCAAACGACGGACCGCCTCGATTAGGGCGGTGGTGGAACCGACCACATCCGCCTGATCAACCACATCCTGAGGTGATTCGGGGTGGACCAACACAGCCGCCTGCGGATGGAGCCGGCGCATCTGCTCCAGGGCCTCCGCCTTGAATTCCTCATGGACCACGCAGGAGCTAGGCCAGAGAATCATCTCCACCCCGGTCAGACGCTGGACATACCGTCCCAGATGCTGATCCGGCCCCCACAAAATCTTCTCACCCCGGGCGGCCAGATGCTTGATGATCGGCAAGGCAATCCCGGAGGTCACCACCCAATGGGACCGAGCCTTGACCGCAGCGCTGGTGTTGGCATAGACCACCACCGTATGCTCAGGGTGGCGATCGCAGAAATCGGCAAACAGCCCGGCCGGGCACCCTTCGTCGAGCGAACAGGTAGCGCTCGGATCCGGCATGAGCACCCTTTTTTCATTATTGAGAATTTTTGAGGTTTCGCCCATGAACCGTACACCGGCCACCACCAGGGTCCGGGCCGGATGCTCGGTGCCGAACCTCGCCATTTCGAGCGAGTCAGCCACGCAACCGCCAGTTTCCTCGGCCAAATCCTGAAGATCGCCATCGGTGTAATAATGGGCGACAAGGACTGCATCCTTAGCTCGAAGCAAATCTTTGATACGATTTTTCAACGCTGCCTTTTCCAAGGCCGGCAACGCAATCCTCACCGGGTGAGCCGGGACCTTGACCGCTGGGATGACAACATTCGCCAGGTTTTTATCTAATCCGTTTGTCATGGAATATTCGCAGTTGTTCCTATTTTTTTAAAAGATACGGAGTGTCGCTGCCTCTGAGCCAGGCTCCTTGATCGCAAAGTTCCCTACTACCGCAAAACCCCCTGCAAGACAATCATTTTCCGCGACACAATCCTGCCACAACCACCACCAGCACTTCAAAATCTTTGCATAAGGTGGTTTCATCTCAAGACGACCTACGGTATAGTGGACATATTCCGGCAACCTCCACCTCCCGATATCGCCATGCATGTTTACCCCGCAGAACTTGTCGCCCTTATCAACCAGAAATGGCTTGAGCCGCCGACCGAGGAAGATGCCGACCGCAAAATTACGGCCGCCCCTCTCCCCGGGAAAGTGGCCCTTGAGCATCTGATTTCGACCTGTTACCAGGTGAGCATGATGCGGGAAGAAACGCGTCCCGTCAATCTCCGAATCATCCTGGTGGACCCGAAGGTCTTCCCGCCGGACCAGGGACCGCCCAAGGGTTTCCTCCGTTTGCTCTTTTCTGCGCCCCGGCCTTTCAACGAATACGAACTGCGGCGGCTGTCGCCAGCCGTGGATTTCGAACGCTCCCTGATCGGGATCGAACCGCACCCGGAAAAAGGGTTTCAGATCTGGGGGGTTGTCAATTCCGGGATTCGCTGGCTCCAGGAAGAACGCGGCGGCAATAAAAAAACCAACCGGCTCCCTGAGGTTTTCGTGCTCCATGTCACTGGGCCGGGCATGTTCACCATCTGCAAAGGCATCAAAATCATAGCCACCCTGGGCGGCGGCAAGTTGCTCGACTCGGCTGCCAATGCCTTCCAATCCAAATGGATGAACAAACTGTTTGCCGAGGAGCGCGAAAACCTGCTGGAGATGCATGAAACCTTTCGTGCCAGCGTCCTCTATCCGGTGGCCAAAATTCAGGAGGAGTTCATCGAAAGCCTCCAGTTCCAACTCCTCAAGCGGATCATCAGCGTTACCCGGATGTCCCGCCACGGCGCGACCTTTATCATCTTCCCCGGCGACAATCCCGCGGAGCTCTTGGGTGACAATCCCCAGATCCTGCTCAAATACAAATTTCAAAACGACGAGGCCATCCAGCGCCAGCAATCGTTGATGATCAGAACCATCCGATTGGCGACCACTGCCCTGGGCGACATCCACGAGCCAGATCGGGTGATTACCTGGAAAGAGTACGTGGAACTCCGCCATGAATCCGCGGTGTATGATCTGGAGGAGGCGCTCTACGAGCAGGCCCAGTTTGTTGCCAGCCTGGCAGCGGTGGACGGAGCGGTGGTGGCCAGTAGCCGGGGCGCCTTGGGATTTGGCGGCATGATCGTCGGCTCCCTGGATAAATTAACCGAGGTCGCCATTGCCAACGATACCGAAGGTAAAATAGTCACCCTGGCCAAAATCGAGGGCTACGGCTCACGGCACCGATCGGTGTACCACCTCTGCAACACCATCCACAATGCGATGGCCATTGTTGTTTCTCAGGACGGCAATGTCCAACTGGCCAAATGGCGCAACGGCATCGTCACTTGCTGGGATCTAACCTCGCAGATGTTTATCGGCGACAGCTGAACCCTCGACATCGTCGGCAAGCCTCGCCTCCCCCCATGACTTTCAGCCAAAAGTCGGACTCAACCTTCGCTTCACCAGCTGCCAGTGCAGCAGGGTCCGACACATTAGATTATTATTTTTTTAATTGATTTATTCATATGGTTAGCAATGAAAACCTGCTGATTTTTCGACAGATTGCCAAGCGGTGACAAGATGGGCTGCAAAAAGTTGCATCCTAGGCCCCCAAAAAACATCGAGCCCGAGCGCACCGAAAATGTATTGAGAACTGGTACTCTTTCATGCAGAATGAACCCAGGAAAAAGCTACCTTCAAAACATCAAAACCAGGCCGAGCCGTTAAACCCTGCCTGGCGATTCCGATATGCCGAAAAATAAATTAACTTCTTTTTCATCTGGAGATACCAGCCGAGCCAGCAATGCCTGTGTCGAAGAGCAGCATGATGGGGGGCAAAGGATCGTGACGTCGATTAATGCGATAATTTCCAGAATGCCATCGATTTTTCAGAGCTTGCTCGCCTTCGTAGCAACGGGTTACCCCGCTCCTCAATTCTTCCACTTAAATCCAAAATATGTTTGGTTGTCAAAAAAATTTGATGGACAATAATTTCATAGCATTACTCAAAAGAGACATTGAATCTGACACTTTTTCCTTACCTATTTTTGATGCTGTTTCTGTCAGAATATTGGTTGAACTTGTCAAAAAAGAACCGAATCTACACACTATCGAAAAGCTTATCCTAGCTGATCAATCACTCTCTAGCAATCTGCTTAAAATTGCAAATTCTGCTCGTTATGGCGGCATAGTTACAGTCGATACCGTAAAAACAGCTATTGTAAAACTTGGCATGTCGGAGGTTTTGAAGATAACCTCTATGGATATTAACAAAAAGGTATTCGCTTCTAGTGATCACCAAGCAAATGCTATAATGAAAAAATTATGGCAACATTCTTTGGGATGTGCGTTTGCGGCTGGGTTACTTTCTGAAATACTCGACTTTGGAGTCATGCAACAAGAAGCCTTCTTTGCCGGCTTATTTCACGACATAGGCAAACTTTTAATTCTAAAAGTTTTTGTTGAAAAGAAACGAACGAATAAATCCATTAAAGTTCCTGATGAATTGCTTTTGGAGGCTATGGATATCCTACACGCCGAACAAGGTTTTCTGCTCATGCAGCAGCTCAACATACCAAATATGTTTGGAATTGTCGCCCGTGATCATCACCAGCATACACTTGACCGAGATAACTACCTTCTCATATTAACACGGATGGCCAATCATATTTGTCACTACATGGGGATTGGGTTAATAATACAAGATCCTTCCGTTGAACTTCTGGAAACAGAGGAAGCTGTTTTACTAAAAATCTCGGAATCAGACCTGGAGACCTTAAAGAATTATCTGAAGAGCACCCCCCTTCTTGCGTCCTAACCAGTTCAGTCAGGGGGGACTGCTCCCAAGCGTCGTCAATTCTGCACACTGCACGTTAATACAACAGCTCCCATATCGGCAGGCCAGTTGAAATGATCGTTCGATTATCATAACAGCTTGTCACCAATCGGAACCCCATGGTTTTCTTCAACCACTGCAAACAGTGGGCGTTCAATATCCAATTCGCTAAATTGGTCTTCAATTACGCGCCTCTTTACATTTTATCCGGAGACAAGGGGGGTACAAAAAGAAGGCTAACCAGGGTGGAAAACGGCAAACAGCCACGCCTTGAGAAACAGGGGATGTATCCTGTCAAGTCAATCAGATTTGACGCATGGCGAACAAGGGTGAACAAGGCCGGCTCTCGTACATAACTGCCAAAGCAGGAGGGTGCAGGCCACCGATACCACCCCCATCCGCCCGAGCACCATGACTTTATCGCTCCAGTCAAACGAAAAGAACCACATCGATAAGGCGCCGATCATAAAATAGGAAAAAACCATCAACGACGAGGCGGCCCCGGTGTCCCGATTCACCTGTTCCAGGATCAGATTGTTGCCGGCCGGTCGGCAGAGGGAAAAACAGAAGGTGAGCAGAAACATCGGCAGGGTTAGCCGCCATGGCTGTGGAATCCAGGGACAGAGCAGTAGCAAGGATGCGCCGAACATGCCTAGGAAGGCAAAGGGCATGATCCTGACCGTGGCATAGCGACGGACCAGCCGACTGAAGGTAAGCGGGGCCAGCACAAAGGCCAGGGAATTAAAACCGAAAAAATAGCCGAACTGCTGCTCGTCGTAGCCGAATTGGGTGATATAGAGGTCGGCGGAGCCGCCGATAAAGGCAAAAATCGGCACACAGGTGCAGGCAAGGGTCAGCAACAAGATGATGTACCGGCGGTTGCGCAGCAGCCGGAAATAACTGGACGCCACCTCGCCAAAACTCGGCGGGGTCTCCTCCTTTCGGGATTCCGCCATGCGCCATACCCCGATCAGGGCAATGGCCCCCAGCACGGCCTGGAGCAGGAAGATCCAGCGCCAGGAAAACAATTTGATGATCCAGGCACCGAGCATCGGAGCGATCATGGGAGCGGTGGCGACAATCATCCCGATCTGGATAAACACCCGTTGCCGCTGCTGCCCGGTGAACAGATCCTTGCAGACCGCGAACACAATCGAAGAAGCCGCGGCCGCTCCCGCCCCCTGGAGGAACCGCCCGAAGATCATCATGCCGGCGCTCTGCGAAAGACCGCAAATCAGGCAAGACAGGATGAAAAGCCCTACCCCGAACAACAGGGGCGGACGCCGGCCGTAGCGGTCGGAGAGCGGGCCGTAGATGAGCAAAAATCCGCAATAGGCTATAAAAAAAGTGACCAGGGTCAGATTGATCGCCACCAGGGGGGCCTGCCACTCCCGTTGGAGCAGTGGGAGCGCAGGCAGATACATGTCGGTGGCCAGGGGCGGGAAGGCAGACAGCAGGGCCAGCAGGAGGATGATCGGCGAAAACCGTTCCCTGATTTGATGGACAACATTCATCCGGTGCAACCTTCTCCTGCAAAGCAATGGGGGCGCGAATTGGCATGGACCCAAAAGGTCCGTAGAAAAAATCGCCGCAACGACGCCATCAACGGAAGAATCACAGTGCATACATCATAAAAACTACCCTCGCCAGCACTACGCCTAACCCTGAATCATCTCTTGGCCTCAGACCGCCGGCTCACTGCCATTGATTGGCAGCACGACGCTGAACACACTGCCCTCGTCTGCACGACTGGTCACGGTGATCATGCCCTGATGTTTTTCGACGATGTTCTTGGCGATGGTCAATCCCAGACCGGTTCCGCGGTTCTTATCAGTATAAAACGGGGTAAAGATCTGTTCGATTTTTTCGGCCGGAATACCAATGCCGGTATCGGAAATCTCCAGAACCACCATGGACGGGTCGTGTGCCGCCTTGGTGCGCACCAGGATATCGCCGCCATACGGCATGGCCTGGGTAGCATTGAACACGATATTGAAGACTACCTGGTAAATCTGCTCACCGTCCATGAAGATATCGGGCAGGTCCGCAGCCAACTCGGTGTGGACCACGACCGATTTCTGTTTGAATTCCGGCTCCATAAATCGCAGGACCCGCGTAACCACCCCATTGAGGGCGCTGTTGGCCATCTTGACCTCCCGAGGCCGGGCAAAGTCGAGAAATTCCCGAACAATAGCATCAAGCCGGGAGGTCTCTTCGACAATGATCTGGGCGAGGTGCTCATTGCCAGGAGCCACCTTGCTGATCCTGGTCCCCAGAATTTCAGCGGTCGAACGAACAATGCCCAATGGATTCTTGATCTCGTGGGACACCGCCGCCACCATTTTGCCCAGCGAAGCTAATCGCTGGGCCTCGTTAAGCTGCTCCTCCAACCGCAACCGTTCCTCCGCCCGTTCCGCCATAACCCGGTTGGCCCTGACCACGATCAGACTGAGGATGGAAAAAAGGATGGCCATGATGGTCAGCGAGAGGACAATCACCCGGCCCTGAAGCTGGATGATGGCTTCCAGATCCTCTGAGAGGTCCTGGACGACTTCAATGACCCCCATAATCTCGCCGGTATGTTCCCCCAGTCGGTTTTCCTGGCGAAAGGGGACATAGGTCTTCAGGGTGCAGAAGACCTCCGCCGCACCGGGAAAAATACTGAGCAGGGAGCCACCGGTAATCAACACCGAATTATTTTCCCCTTTGACCGCCTTCTGGTATTCCAACCCCCCCATGTCACGTTTCCCCATCGATTCCGTGATGGTGGAATAGGCAATCCTATTCTGGGCGGGTTCAAAAATGGTCACCGAATCGATCCGCATCCCCCGGGTAATATTGCGGACAATCTGGTCAAGGCGTTCAAACTGGTCGGTTTCCGATAAGGCGATGCGCCCGTAGCGGACCACCGTCGGCAAAACAAATTGGATAAAAACCTGACGATTGAGGTTATCGGCGAACAGTTTGGAATAGGCCTCGCTCCGCTGCAGCAAAACGGTCTTGGCGTTATCAGCGAGCACCCAGGAGAGTACAAAAGAGGCAAGGAGGATAAGCAGGAGCGAGGTGACGGCAAAATACTTGACCAGCTCAAAAGGCAGAAGGGTGCTGCTGCCCCCCGCATACTTGAATTTTTTCAATATCCGGGAGATCTCAGGACGGCGGATTTTCCCGACAGACGCCGCAACGGCGGCATATAACCGGGTCGCAGGGCCGGGTCGTGCCCCCTTCCTTCGCCTTCTCGAATTCTTCCCAGAGGTATCCGGAACGAATACCATGATCCACTACCTCCCAGCACATACGTTCATTTGTGCGCCGCGGCCGGATGGCCACCTGCCACGGATTGATCCGGTGGCGCTGCAGGGCCTGTTTAAAAGAAAATCTGCCGCTGCCGATGTCGAGCAAAGCTGGCCCGATCCGCCGGTCAGCCATCGAATAGACGGCCTGCTGCAAGGCCTGCTCTGGCGAATCGAACTTAAGACGCAAATTCGCCTTGGTACCAAGCATTTTGCGAAGGTACCTGATTTTTTCCTTCAGCGCCATAAGCGCCTGCGTACTGCTCGGCTCCAGAGCCTCCTGCGACGTAAGACCGCCAAACGAGCAGTATTGAAAAGGGGTCCAGGGTTTCGGTACAAAACAGTTGATCGAAAGGGTCAATGCCGAAACCCGCCCACGAGCCTTGCCCACGGGAAGAATCCTGGTTTGCAACCGGTCGACCAGCCGGATCAACTCGTCAAGATCCTCGCTGGTCTCGGTGGGCAAACCGATCATCACATAAAGCTTGAGGTGGAAGATCCCGGCTTCCACCAGACGTTGCGCGGCTGAAAGAAGATCTTCTTCCCGCAAACCTTTGTTGATCAGGCACCGCAAACGTTCCGAGCAGCCGTCAGCGGCAATGGCGACGCTCTTCAAATGCGAAGCAGCCAGCAATGTAAGGGTTTGTTCGGTGATCCGATCCGCCCGGAGCGAAGAAAAAGAGAGCGCGCATTGATGCTCGGTGAGATACGCGGCAATCCGGTCAATGGTTTCGTCAGCCGCCATCTCCATGCCCAGCAGGCCGATGCGATGGAGTTGCTCAGGCCGGTCGGCCAGCCCCTTAAGGATGGCGTCGGCGCTCCAAAGACGGGGCGGGCGGTAAATGAAGCCGGCTGCACAGAAACGACAGCCACGGCTGCACCCCCGTCCCAACTCCACCATGTACATACCCAATTCAGCCTCGGGCGAGAGCAGGGTCGAATGGGCCGCCTCCGCCATTTCCGGCGCGACCACCTTGACGACCCGACGCGGTAAGCCTGCGTCGACCTCCACCCGTTCGACCTCGCCGGTAGCGGCATAGAAAAACCGATAGCCAGAAGGGACATAGCAACCGGGCAGCGTCCTGCCGATCTGCTGGAGCAGAGTTTTACGATCCATGGTTGCATACCTGCCGAGCAATTCGACCAGCGGGTCCAGCAAAGCTTCCGCCTCCCCGATCACCATCAGATCGGCAAAACCGGCCAAGGGTTCGGGATTCATGAATACCCCGACCCCACCCAGCACCACCAGAGGGTCACCCCGCCGCACCACCTGCGATCTCCCCGCGGCAAAGGGTTCAATCCCACCCGCTGCCAGCATGGCGGCCAGTCGGGGGTAATCGTGCTCGAAGCTGATGGAGCCGAAGACCAAGGGGAAATCGGTCAACGGTCGAGAAGACTCCAGCGATCGCAGCGGTTGCTGCACCTCGGGATACACAAAACGTTCACAGACCAGCCCCTCCTGCTGGTTGAGCAGGGAGTAGACCAGTTGAAAACCCAGGTTGGAAACCGCCACCGAATAGATATTCGGATACAGCAGGGCCACCGGAATCCTATTCTTCCATTTCTTGCGGACCGTACCGGTCTCAGTGGTTAAATAGGAAGACAAAGCCACCAACCCAGGGATAATGGAACCGAGAGAACAGCCACCCGGAATATTTTTTGGAAGGTCACCGACAACACCGCCTCCCATGATGTACGAGCAGAACGAACAGGCAACAGCTGGCAGCGCGCAATCGTCGCAGAAAAAAACGACAGGGGAATATCTATCAGATATTCCCCTGCGATGCCTGCAATCATTGCTGCCGACTTCCGGTCAGCGATTTGGATGCACGCCCGTGACTCAGTTGGCCTTTTTACGGAGGTAAGCAGGTTCGTCGAACTCGTTGAGTTCGTGATCGTCAAAAATAGGCTTGGGCATACGCGGCAACCCCTTGGGCAACATGTTGGGCTTGGCAATGCTCACCGGGGCGCTCTCCGGACCGCTGGCATCTTCTTCAAGCAGACGCGGCAACCTGGAGCGCGTCGTTGCCGGCAGTTTCTGGGCGTGGCGATGCGTGCGCGCCACATCGATTTGGGAAATTTCTGGCTCCTCGATGCTGGAAATACCGGTGGCGATGACCGTCACCCGCAGTTCATCGCCCAGCGATTCGTCAAACAAGGCCCCGATAATGATATTGGCATCGTCGTGCGCCTTTTCCTGGATTAGCGCCGATGCTTCCATAAATTCGTTCATGGTCAGGGTGTTCTTAGCCGCGGAAATATTGATCAGGATGCCGCGGGCGCCGTCAATGCCGACATCCTCAAGCAATTGATTGTCGATGGCGCGCTTGGCCGCCTCGGTGGCACGATTTTCACCAACCGCAGCGCCCGAGCCCATGATAGCGGGACCGACTTCTTTCATGACCGTTTTCAAGTCGGCAAAGTCGACGTTGATGTGGCCGGGCAGGTTGATGAGATCGGTGATCCCTTTAACCGCCTGCAGCAGCACATTATCGACCATCTGCATCATATCGACCAGGGTGGAATTTTTATTCATCAGACTGAGCAGCCGGTCGTTGGGCACGGTGATAATGGTATCAGCGTACTCTTTGAGCTTTTCCCAGCCGGATTCGGCATTGCGCATCCGCTTCTTAGCTTCGAAGTAGAACGGTTTGGTGACGACGGCCACCGTGAGTGCCCCGGCCTCCTTGCTCAGCTTCGCGATCACCGGAGCGGCCCCGGTGCCCGTCCCGCCACCTAAGCCGGCGGTAACAAACACCATATCGGCTCCCTTGAGGACGCTCTGGAGATCGTCATAGCTCTCCTGAGCCGCTTCCCGACCCATTTCCGGATCGGCGCCCGCCCCCATGCCTTTGGTGATCCCTGGCCCCAATTGCAGGCGGATATCGGCGCGGGACTTCTCCAAGGCCTGCATATCGGTATTGGCGGCAATGAATTGCACACCGGCTAATTTACTTTCGACCATGGTATTAATAGCGTTGCCACCCCCGCCACCAACCCCGATCACCTTTATAACCGCAACAGATTCTTCTTCGGCCATCCTGAACGGCATGTTTCTCTCCCAAGAAAAAATTACCTGATTAATTTCTCTTATACATACCACCAAGTTCGGTGGCACTAAAGGAAAAAATTGGTACACTTAGACGATATTTTTCACCCAGTTTTTCAACCTGCTGACCATCCCGCCGTTTTCCTTATGCACATAACTTCTCGCTTTACTGCCATACAAAACCAAACCGACTCCAGTGGTGCATCGAGGGGAACGGATATCCTCGGTCCGCCCCTCAACGCCCTGCGGATAACCGATCCGCACCGGCAAGTCAAAGACCTGCTCCGCCATCTCGACAATATTAGCCAACAGGGCTGTACCGCCGGTGATCACAATGCCGGCGTTAATCCGGTTGCGGTAGCCGGAGGCGCAGATATTTTTATTGACCAGTTGCAGAATCTCTTCCATCCTCGCCTCAAGGATCTCGACCATAACCCGTTGCGAAACCTTACGGGGTTTTCGGTCACCGACCGTGGGGACCTCGATGATGTGGTTTTCCTTGATCATCGAGGAAAGGGCGCCACCATACAGATATTTCAATTCTTCCGCCTCCTGCAGCGGGGTGCGCAAACCAACCGAAAGATCGCTGGTGAGATTGTTGCCGCCCAGAGCCAGCTCCCAGGTATGCTTGATAGTACCGTTGCAGAAAATGGCCAAATCGGTGGTGCCGCCACCGATATCAATTAACGCGACCCCCAATTCCATTTCGTCTTTGCCGAGCACCGTCAGCGACGAGGCCACCGACTCCAACACAATCTCAGCCACGGTCAATCCGGCCCGATTACAGCTAGTCACCACGTTATGCAGGGCGGTGACGTCGGCGGTCACGATATGGACATTGGTCACCAAGCGAACCCCGGTCATGCCCAGGGGGTTTTGGATGCCGGTGTGATCGTCCACCATGTATTCCTGCGGCAGCACATGGATGATCTGCTGGTTATCGGAGATTTTCACGGTCTGGGCAGCCTGAATAACCGCCTCGATATCCTTTTCCTTGATCTCCTGATTATTGATGGCGATGATCCCGGGCGAGTTGAATCCCTTGATATGGTTACCGGCAATGCCCACAAAGACCGATTCGATATCACAACCGGCCATGTCAGATGCGGCTTCAACCGCCTGCCGGATCGACTTGACCGTGGACTCGATATTGACGACCACACCTTTTTTCATGCCCGAAGAGGCTGCGGTGCCAACGCCAACAACCTCCACCCGATCTTCAAAAACCTCGGCGATTAGGGCACAGACCTTGGTTGTGCCAATATCAAGGGACGCGACCAGCTCACCAGGCTCCCGCGGTTCTAACTCGTCCGATTCTTCCATGTCCTCACCTGTCAATTTCCGCTCCGGCAACCAAGATTTTATCATCAGAATAATCCATTCGAATTTCTTTCACGGTGTCGACCTGTTTCTTGGCGTACAGTTGCTCAAGCACTTTAACCAGCCTGAAATATTTCGTCTGCAACCGATCTTTGCCGAAATAGATAGGAAAAGGACGATCGAGCAGATAAACGACCAACCCATGCTGCGGGTCAACATGCACCTCTGAAACCGATTGAACCGGTAAAATGGCATTGCCTTTGGAGGCCATAAACAACAGGTTGCATGCCGCTTCCGCCAGCCCCCCTTTCACAAACTGATTGCCAGCCACATCTTTCTGCGTAATCACCCCGGTGATGACCGGAAAATCGAATTCTTGCCCTTGGCCAACCTCAGCAAACACATGCCCTTCCCGACTGACATAGCGTAATCGCCTTTCCTTGCCATCCTCGACATTAACCAACGCAAACGGTTGATACTCTCGGACAGCGATATCGACGGCTGACGGCCACTGGGCTGTAATCTTCACCTTCTCCACCCACGGATGGGCAGCTATTTTCGCCTCGACAGCCTTGGCATTAAACTGCAACAGGCTGTTCCCCTGCTGCAAGCCGGCCAGATCGAGAATCTGTCGTTCGGTAGCAATGCGAAGTCCGGAAACCCGAATATCGGTCAACCGAAAAATATCGGATCTGAGCAGCAGCTGGGTGCTCCCCCAAGCCAGTATCACCAAGCCACCAACACACCCAAGGACCACCAGCAAAATCTGGGCACCCCGTTTAACTGGCCAGGTCCGTTGAGCCCCGCTCACCAGAACCTGTGCCCGAATCGGGGCCGCCGAGGGCTTACGCCGCAGCAGCAAGCCGATCAGTTTGGTGAACCTGTTGGGCTTCCCACTGCTTTTCTGCGAGCGAGACGGCGGCTGCTTGGGGGTATAAATCGCCATCGGCCCTTCTCTCCTGCCGTCTTTAAAAAATATGCACCTCAGGCTCAAGGAGAACGCCTGACTGCTGCAGTACTTTGCTGCGGACTTCCTGCATGAGACCGATGATATCTTCGGGCACAGCGCCGCCGGTGTTGACAATAAAATTGGCGTGTTTGGGTGACACCATCGCCTTCCCCAGGGTCAGCCCCTTGAGCCCGGCCCGTTCAATCAGCCGACCGGCGAAATCCCCCGCCGGATTCTTGAAAAATGAGCCCGCCGAACCCACGCCCAATGGCTGTTTCTGCCGGCGTTGCTCGACGATTTCCCGGCACCGTGCCGCCACCCCTTTTCGGTCGGCACGCTGGAGGAGAAAAATCCCGCCGGTGATGAGCGTCCTGACGGCCGGTTCTCCAGGCAGCACAGTGTGGCGGTAGCTAAAACCAATCTCCTCTTGGTCAACCTCCAGCAGTTCGCCCCGTTCGGTGGCACATTGCAGCCGCTGCAAAACCTCACCGATCGAATGACCAAAGGCCCCGGCATTCATCCGGATGGCCCCGCCGACGCTGCCGGGGATGCCGGCCATGAATTCCAGCCCGGTCAAACCGTTGCGAGCACACCAGGAAACAAAGGCTGCCAGATTGCAGCCGGCTCCGACTTGCACCCGGCATCCAGCGCCAGATTCCACCTCATCTGCATCGACGGCCGCCATATCTTCGACCGAACCGCGCAGACGAATAAAAACACCCTGGTGATACCCATTGCTGACCAAAATGTTGGAACCACCGCCGATAACCCGCCATTGCACCTGCTGCAGGTGCAACCATCGCATGAGCGCGGCCAATTCGTCGGCACTGCCGGGCTCCGCCATAGCCTCGACCATGCCGCCGGTGCGGAAAGTCGAGTAGGAAGCCATGTTGACATCCCAGCGGACGGTTCGACAAAGCGCTGCGAGTTCCGCGCGTTGCTGGCTGTTCATACTCATATTCTCGTCATTGATGTGGCGATGGGACATGCCCTGGTTGTTGATGCGTATTCGCCCGTTGCTCGGACCTACTTGCGCCTGCCTGTTTCACTCTTTTTTTTCTCCGAGGAGTTGCAAAATCTGTTCGCCCGCCCGGACAATATTCCCTGCCCCCAAGGTCAACAGCAAATCCCCTGGCTGCAGCAAAGGCGCCAGGGCCAGCGGTTGCTGGACCAACTGGGGAATAAAATGGGTATGGCGTTGCCCATGCTGCTTGATGCTCTCCAACAGATGTTCGGAGGAAATCCCTTCGATCGGCTGTTCGCCGGCGGCATAGATGTCGGTCAACACCAACACGTCGGCCCGCCGAAAAGCGGTGATGAACTCGGCAAACAAACCAGCGGTCCGGCTGTAACGATGCGGCTGAAAGGCCACAACCACCCGTCGGTCGGGCCACCCTTCCCGCACCGCGTCCAGAGTAGCCCTGATTTCGGTGGGATGATGCCCATAATCGTCAACCACCAGAACCCCACCGGCCTCACCCTTGACCTGGAGCCGACGTTGCACACCCTGAAAATTGGCAAGCGCCCGAGCGATCACCGCGAACTCAATCTCCAGCTCAAGGCCTACGCCGATGACGGCCAGACTATTGTACACCAGGTGTTTCCCGGGCCGATTCAATTTGACGACACCCAGTTCCTGGTCACGATACCGAACGGTGAATTGCACCCCCCCACTGCCGGAGACAATTTTAACCGCTTGTAAATCCGCCTGCTCGGTCAGGCCATAGGTGAGAATTCGTTTCTGAATGCGGGGCAGTATCTGGGCGATGTTGTCGTTATCGAAACAGACGATCGCCACCCCATAGAAAGGCAACCGGTTGATGAACTCAAGAAATATTTCTTTAATATGCTCGATATCACGGTAATAATCAAGGTGTTCCAGGTCGATATTGGTCACCACCTCGATCACCGGCGATAATTTCAAAAAGGAGCCGTCGCTCTCATCGGCCTCGGCGACCAGGAATTCGCCCTCGCCTAGTTTGGCGTTACTGCCGAGCCCGTGTACCTTGCCGCCGACCACCACGGTCGGATCGAGTCCGGCTTCGCCCAAGACAGCGGCCACCATGGAAGTGGTCGAGGTCTTACCGTGGCTGCCGGCCACCGCAATGCCATATTTCTTCAGGCGCATCAGCTCGGCCAGCATTTCCGCTCGCTGAATGACAGGAATATGTTCTTCGTGGGCAGCGACCACCTCGGGATTGTCAGCGGGGATAGCGGTTGAGGTCACGACCACATCCGCCCCGGTTACCCAGGCCGCCTCATGCCCTTCTCGAATGACACCACCCATCTGCTCCAATCGCCTGGTGATGTCGGTGGAGCGCAGGTCGGAGCCGCTTACCCGGTAACCAAGACTCAGCAGCAATTCGGCGATCCCCGACATGCCGATGCCACCGATGCCGACGAAATGAATATGTTTGGTTTTCCTATACATGAAGACGCCCGCTGTCGAAAAAAAAGAAGATCATAAGTGCCCCACCTTCCGGGCCGCCAGCTGCAAGCATTCATCTACGATCCGGGCCGTGGCATCCGGCACTGCCATCGACTTCATGCTGGCGGCCATTGTATGTAACTCTTCGGAGTTATGCAAGCGTTCGCTGATGACCCGTGCAAGAATTTCCCCGGTAAGCGCAGACTCTGCAAGCACCAGCGCCCCGCCTCCTTTTGCGTAGTATTCCCCGTTAGTTACCTGATGGTTGTCGGCAGCATAAGGATAGGGGATCAACAGGGCCGGCAGCCCCATCACCGCCAATTCCGCCAGAGTGGTTGCCCCCGCCCGGGATACCACCAGATCGGCCTGTGAGTATGCCTGGGCCATATCCCCGATAAACGGCGCCACCATCGCTTCAATACTCAGGCGCGCATAGCCTTGAGCCACCAGTTCCTGATCCGCTGCCCCAGTCTGGTGAATGATGCGCATGGGCACCTTTGCCATTGCCAACATTTCCAGGGCAGCCAGCATCAGGAGGTTGACCCGATGCGCCCCCTGACTGCCGCCGAGCACCAGTAAAGTCGGGACCTCGGGAGACCCCGTACCCCGACCGGCAGCCGCGAGTATCTCCCGCCGTACCGGATTGCCGGTCTGCACGGTTTTCGCCGACGGAAACGGTGGTGTGCATGGCATCGAGATACAGATGCGGTCCGCCAACCAACCCGCCAGCCTGTTCGCCATACCCGGCACCGAGTTCTGCTCATGGATCCCAATGGGAATGCGGAGCAGACGCGCGGCGAGCAACACCGGCCCGGTTACATAACCACCGACCCCAAACACCAGGTCTGGCTGAAAGCGCCGCAATAAACGCAGCGCCTCCACAACAGCACTTGGCATCAGCAAGGCACTCCGGAGCCTTGCAGCGAAATCCAAGCCCTTGACCCCGCCACACTCCAGGACTGCTATTTCAAAATCCTGTCCGGCGAGAGCCTGCTGATCGAGCAAGCGGGACGTACCGATAAACAGGACCCGCGTTGCCGGGACACGCTCCCGCAGCCCAGCGGCCAGCGCAATACCCGGAAACAGATGTCCGCCGGTGCCGCCCCCGACAACAATTAGGCGCATGGGCAGCAGGAACCAAAGCCAGGTGACCAGGCAGGCGCCCCAAGGGCACAACTCGCCTTCACACCGATAAATGATTCGATCTCCGTCATCACCACTGCATAACATTCGGGGCAATAGCCATGGGTCACCTGCTCAGCCTCGCCCAAACAACGGCCTACGCTCCATTGCCCTTCCTCTTCGACCTTGCGGCAGACACAACACATTTTGGTCACGGCGCACCCTCCTTCCCTGTTCGTTTCCGGTGGAGACGATGGACACATTCGACAAAAACCCGGCCCCGCTCTTCGTAGCCGGAAAACATATCATAACTGGCGCATCCGGGGGCCAGCAGCACAAGATCCCCTTTTTCAGCAATGGCATGCGCTTTATTGACCGCGTCCTCCATGGTAGCGGCGAGTTCTGTCCCGACCACGGTGCCCAGCGCTGCCTGCATCAAGGCGGCGGCTTCGCCGATCAGCACCAGATGCTTGACCCTGTTCCGAACAACCTCCTGTAACAAGTTGTAATCACCACCCTTGTCTCGGCCGCCGGCGATCAAAATAACCGGTTCGGTGCAACCGCCCAAGGCTGCCTGCAGGGCACCGATATTGGTAGCTTTGGAATCATCGACAAAGCGCACACCGTCAAGCACAGTGACCTCGGCCATGCGATGCGGCGGTGGGGCAAAGGTGGCCAATCCGGCCACGATGGACGCCCGGCTGCAGTTGCACAGGGTAGCCACCAGGATGGCGGCCGCGGCATTGAGCTGATTGACCGAGGAATGCAACCTGGTACCGACGAGGTCATAGCACTCCTCGATCTTTACTCCTTCCCATTCGAGATTGACTCTAACCTGATCGTCGATGATCCTGGCCGCACAGCCCGCGTCCTTCCCGAACCGGAAAGCGAGGACGCCCTCCTTGAGCGGGGTCGCATCGACCACCGGATCATCGCCACCCAAAATAGCGATATCTCCGGCCACCTGCGAGTTGAAGAGACGCCTCTTGGCATCAGCATAGGCCGCCAGTGATCCATGCCGGTCCAGATGGTCAGGGGAAATATTGAGCAATAGGCTAATCTCCGCCCGAAAGGTGCCAGCCAGATCGAGTTGGAAGCTCGACAACTCCAGCACGACCGTTTGGTACGGCCCCGGATCGGCAAAATAGTCGAGCAGGGGCGTACCGATATTGCCGCCGACAAAAGGCGCACGACCTGCGGCCTGCAGTAGCATACCGATCAGACTGGTCACCGTGGTTTTACCATTGGAGCCGGTAATCGCAATGACGGGAACCGGATATCGACCCGCTGCCAGGGCCAGTTCACCCACCACCGGTATGCCTTGCTCGCGGGCCGCTTGAATGATCGGCAGATCCAGTGGCACGCCGGGTCCGGGGACAATCAAATCCGCACCGCTAAGAAAGGCTGGAGTATGCCCACCGGTTTCCAGCCGAATCCCTGCTTGCTGGAGAAATTCCAGGGCCTCCGAATCAATTTGGTCGATCGTGCCACGTTCCGAAACCGCAACCCGCACACCCTGGCGCAGCAGAAATCTGACCGTGGACAGCCCAGCCGCCCCCAGCCCGATCACGACAGCCTCCATTCCTTGATGTAACCGCACGGATTATCTCAATTTCAAGGTTGCCAGAGCAACCAGGCCGAGGATAATGGAAACGATCCAGAACCGAACCACAACCTTCGGCTCCAACCAACCCTTTTTCTCGAAATGATGGTGAAACGGGGCCATGAGGAAAATCCGTTTACCGCCGCTCATTTTAAAATACCCGACCTGGAGGATGACGGAGATCGCCTCCATCACAAAAATCCCCCCGACAATGACCAGGAGAAATTCCTGCTTGGTGATAATCGAAATTACCCCCAGGGTACCCCCCAGCGAGAGCGAGCCGACATCGCCCATGAATATTTCAGCCGGATAACAGTTGAACCAGAGGAATCCCAGGCAAGCCCCGACGATACCGCCGCAGAAAATGGTCACCTCGCCGGCGCCCGGGACAAAGGGAATCTGGAGATAACTGGCCACCACCGCGTTACCGGCCACATAGGAAAAAATCAGATAGGTCGAAGCGGTGATCACGATTGGTCCGGCCGCCAGCCCATCCAGACCATCGGTCAAGTTGACCGCGTTGGAAGCACCGACAATCACCAGCACCGCGAAGGGCAGATACCACCAACCCAAATCAGGATGGACACTCTTGAAAAACGGCAAACTGAGCATACCATCATAGCCGGGAGTCATGAGGAGAAACACACCAACCAACGAAGCCCCGAACACCTGCAGAGCCAGTTTTTGCCGGGCACTCAACCCCCGGGAGTTGCCTTTACTGATTTTCTTAATATCATCCAGCGACCCGATCCCCCCGAAAAAAAGGCTGATCCCAATCAACAACCAAATCAGTCCGCTCCGCAGATCGGTCCAGAGCAGGGCAGACACGGTCATGGCAAAAAGGATCAGCGCCCCGCCCATGGTCGGCACACCCTGCTTGGAGAAATGGGTCTCCGGGCCATCGTCCCTGACAACCTGTCCAATCTGCTTTTTCTGCAGCCAGGCAATGAACCGCGGCCCGATGATCACCAGAATGAGGAAGGCAGTCACTGCGCAACCGATGGAGCGGAAGGTGATATATCGGAACACATTGAGCCAGCTCAGTTCCGTATGAAAAGGATAAAGAAAATTATAAAACATAACCCGTTACATGCTCAATGATGCGTTTGTAAACGCTGTTCAAGTGCTTCGATGAGCCGCTCCATCCGCATTCCCCGCGACCCCTTGACCAACAGCCAGTCGCCACCGGCCAAGGTTCCGTCCGTCAACATCCCGCAGAGCCAGTCGGCGATAGCCCGCGGTTCGGGAAAAATTTGGACATCAGTCGGTTGCATACCGCCATCCAGGGCCGCCTGGGCAACCAGGGAGGCATGGGTGCCGGTGATGGCCAGCAGGTCATACCCGAGGGTAGCGACCAAGGTGCCAATTTCACGATGCAAGGTCTCCGAAGCCGCACCAAGTTCGAGCATGTCGCCCAGAGCGGCCACATGCCGACATTTTTTTCCGAAAGCGGCGACAGCACGCAACCCGGCAGCCATGGAGGCGGGATTGGCATTGTACGCATCGTTCACCAGTCGGAGTCCGCCCGGCAAAGTGGAGACGACCAACCGTTTATCCACCGCCGTGTAGGCCTGGAGCCCTTTGACAATGTTGGTCGGCACGATTCCGGCAGCATGGGCAATGGCGGCGGCGGCCGCGCAATTGGCAACATTGTGGCTCCCGTGGACCGGCACGGTAATCCGTTCAGACCATGGGCCGACATGCAGAGTAAACCGCATGCCGCTTTCGCCCAGATTCACCTGGCGCGTTACCTGAACCTGCGGTCGTTGCCGACGCCCGGCGGCGGTTACCGCAAAACCTATCTGCTGACCGCCTGATTGTTTTGCCAGCGCCGCGACCAGGGGATCATCGCAATTGACCACGCGCACCGCTTCGGGCCGCATCCCGGCAAACAACTCGCCTTTGGCACGGGCAACGCCCTCGATGCTGCCGAGTCCGAGCAGGTGGGCGGGATGAACGTTGTTAATGCAACCGATATCAGGATCCGCGATGGCAGCCAAACGGGCAATTTCCCCGGGAGCATTCATCCCCATCTCCAGGATGGCCAGCCGATGTCCGGCTTCCAGCGGCAGAAGAGAAAGAGGCAACCCTATCAGGTTATTAAAATTCCCTTTGGTTTTCAGAAGTGGATCAATTCCGGTGCGAGTAGTCAGCATTGCCTCGGCAAATATGGCTGCGGTCATCTCTTTGACCGTGGTTTTCCCAGAACTGCCGGTAATGGCCGCCACCTTGACTTCCGGCGCCAGAAGACGGCGACGGTAGGCTGCCAGTTCTCCCAGGGCACGCAGGGTATCGCTGACCTGAATGTACAGCACCTCCGGCGACAAGGCCTGGGGCATCCGCTCTGCAATCACTGCGCCTGCGCCGTTTGCTACGGCTGCGTCAATGTAGGTGTGTCCATCAAAGTTCTCCCCGTTCAACGCTATGAAGATGTCTCCGGGTTGCAGATGGCGCGAATCGGTCGACACCTGCGCCAACAGTTGCCGCGGTCGGCCGGCAACAATCCAGCCGCCCGTGGCCGCCAACAGATGATGCTCGTTCCAACACAGGAGTCCGTTCAGCACCTCAAGACGGTCGTCAAAAAAATGTTTTTGGGTCCCAATGATCTGATAATCCTCATGACCTTTGCCGGCGACCAGCACGCTATCACCGGGGAGAGCCAAACTACAGGCACAGGCAATCGCCCTTCGCCGATCCGCAATCACCGCGTACCCATCGTTTTGCTGATCCGTGCGCAACATTTCATCGACAGCGAGCCGCTGTTTACCACTACCCGAAACCCCTTCGACAATGGCGTCAATGATTGCCTCCGGCGCTTCGGTTCGTGGATTATCTGATGTAACGATGACCACGTCGGCGTATTGCGCGGCGATGCTCCCCATCAACGGTCTTTTGCCGCGATCCCGGTCGCCGCCGCAGCCGAAAACACAGATGAGCCGGCCGGAAGCTAACGCTTTCAAGGACTTGAGAACATTTTCGAGAGCATCGGGGGTGTGGGCATAATCGACAAAAACCGCTGGGCCGGAGGATAGAACTTTACCCGGCAAGGCGACTCGTTCCAGCCGGCCGGGAACACACCCCACGTCTGCCAATCCCCGGCGGATACTCTCAATCGGCAAGCCAAGTCCTATCCCTACGCCGGCTGCAGCCAGGACATTCAACACATTATAGCCGCCGGGCAAAGGAGAGGAAAAAGCGACCTCATCCCCCTTAAGACGCATGATGCAGCCAAACCCCTCAAGGGTCTGCGATACGGCGGTGGCACGCACCTCGCACTGATCCTGCAAACCACAGCGAAGGAGAGAAACATCGGGGATGGCCTGGACCAGTTCCTCGCTCCAATCCACCCCCTCGGCAGGCTCGTTAACCACCACCACCGCTACCCCGTTTCTCTTCAGATGTCGTGTGAAAAGCAATTTTTTAGCATCGAAATACCTTTTCATATCAAGGTGATAATCGAGATGGTCCCGACTCAGATTAGTAAACAGGGCGACGTCGAAACCGGTCCGGCCTAACCGCTTTTGCTGGAGGGCATGCGAAGAAACCTCCATAACCACATGGGTCACCCCCTGATCGGCCATGATCCTGAACAGCTGCTGCAAGCGGACCGGGTCCGGAGTGGTCAAGGGGGCATCTTGGAGGATGTGCAGACCCCCGGGTCCATGGTACCGATAATTGACCGTCCCAATCACCCCGGGCCGATATCCGGCGGCCACCAACATACCCTCGATCAAATAACTGCAGGTCGTCTTGCCATTGGTCCCGGTGATTCCAATCAACACCATCTGTTCGGCGGGATAGCCATGCCAGGCAGCCGCCAGGTCGCTGATCACCTCATGACAATCCTCAACCAAAATGGTCGGCACAGCCAATTCACCAACCCCGTCATCCGCATCCAGGACCACCGCCAGGCACCCTTTTCTGATCGCCTCGGCGATATATTCGCGCCCATCGGTTTTTTCACCACGGATCGCGACAAATACGCTCCCGGGGATCACGGCCCTTGAATCGGCGGTCACCGCCGTCACCGGCCTGCCAAGCATAGTCTCGGGGACCCGTACTGTTACACGGTAAGCGATGGTCTGGATAAGTTCCCCAAGGGTGATCATAACCATGCTGCAATCATTTGGTATCAAGGGTCAAAACACATTCGTTCACCCCGGCAAGCGGAGTGCCCGGGAGCGGATACTGAGCGACAATACGCCCGCTGCCGTTGACTCGAATCTTCATCTTGTACTGCTTGAGTTGCTGCAATCCTTTGCGGAGGCTCAGTCCTTTCACCATGGGCATGACAGCCACCGGTTCGTTCACTTTCACCGGCGCCTCCCGGAAATTGAGCCGCTTACTGATGAAAAACTGCCGCAGATTTTCCGGATTTTTCTGCGGAGCCTTGGTCAACAAAACCTCGGTCGGTGCATCCTTGACAAATAGCGTCAGCAATTCCTTGCCCATCTCTTCCAGCGCCGTTTTCTTGTAACTTTTGTCCGTGGGCATCGGCCTGAGATATTCCTGCTCAACCGCCATCAACAAAAGAAATTTCGGTTGCTTGGCCGGGGCCAACCCGACAAACAAACCCTGCATGGAATATTTGGAAAATGTTTTCTCCTTCTGCAACTGCAACTGCTCGTTGGTAAAGACGACCAAATTGTCCTGCTCTAGCAGCCATTTAGAAAAGAGCTCACGCCGAATCTTGACACTTTGCGCCGGGTCGAGCACATGGCTTCTCTGGGTAGCTTCGTTACTACGGGCGTAGCGCTTGGCTGTAGTGTGATCATAAATAGAATCAACCACATACGGCGTAATCCGCCAACCCCCGTTGACCAGACTGGCCAAAGTCACCCCCACCTGCACACCGGTTACAGTGGGGACGGCATCAGGTTGCTCGGATGCGCTAGGGCCGGACTCCCAATTGCCGAACACCGAACCATACAACTGAATCTGTTTTTCAAAGGCATCGAGCATCGTGCTGGTGAAACCGTAATCCGTGGCTGCCACGGTCGCCGGGAGCAACCCGGTACCATTCAACCCTTCGCGTTCTATGGCCGCTGCTCTTGCAAGAATAGGGCGAATGAGTTCCTTGTTGAGCACATGGTTATACGTTCGATTCACCCGGTTGCTCTCACTGGCCTTCCAAAAATAATTAGGGTTGAAGGACGGTTGATTGACCAAGGCCAGAATTCGTCCGCTGCCTGGCTCAATCACCAGCCCCATCCCTTTCTCCGCCCCTTGCGCGGCAAGGTACTCACGGAACCGCTGCTCTAATCTTTTCTGCACATCCAAATCCAGGGTGAGGATGAGATCCGTGGAACTGGCCCCCAAGCTCTCCCGCCCCTGAAAGTCGATATCGGGCATATTGCTTCGTCGGAACGATCCACCCTGGAGCAAGGCATCGTATTTTCCTTCTACCCCTGCCAGCCCCACACCGTCTCCCATGAAACCCAGCACGTGCGATGCGGCGACATGGCCAGGATAAAACCTGGTGTCCACTGCCTTGCACGCCACCCCTTTGAGTTGCAAGGCAGCGACTTGGGCTGCCTTTTTTTCATCGAGGTCATCGGCCAGTTCCAGATATCGCTGCGAGCCTTTCAGCTTAGCCTCGATCCCCTCCACTTTACCACCGACCAACGGCGCCAGCGCCTCAGCAGTCTTGCGATGATCACTTACCTCCGCCGGATTCACCGTCAGGGTAAACAACCGGTACGAGACAGCCAGTTCATTGAATTTACGATCGTAAACCGTACCCCTTAAAACAGTTTCAGCGGGCGCCGGGCCCGCTGAAAAAGTGAAAATTTTGCTGACAGCAGACTGCAGCATCCTGCCGATATCCTGGAGGGAGGAGGGGCATCTATACAGAACGACAGCAGCCGCTGTCAGCAAAATTACGAAAAGAAGTGTGAAATAAGACCATCGTATTTTATTTTTTTTTACTCTTAAAGATTTCGCCATCACACAACTACATCCGATGCACCTGCCCTTGCCCAGGTTCAAACAGATTAAATTTTTTGCCGGCAATGGTTACAATTTGAGCCTTGGACGCCAACTGCGCTCGCACTGACAGCAGACGTACATTCTCGTTACTGATATTGGTGTTGAGGATACGCACCTTTTCGGCCCGGCTTCGCATATCCACCATCTGCCCGTGAATAAACTGGGTGATGGTCAATCCTGCCACCAGGACAACCGCCACCATAACAGCGGTCCATTTTTTAAGTTCTGTTGATATCCCGAGATGGAACCGGGGTGCCGCCTGCCGTCGCGCCCTTGAAGCAGCCTGTTGCGGTGGCCTGTAAATCCTGATATTAGCATTTGACCTCATACCCCAATCTCCCCTCTGCTCCTTGTAACTCCCAGGGACCACTCCCACAGGAAACGGTCAAACTCTAACGGCCACCCGAAGCTTTGCACTTCTAGCCCGCGGGTTCCGTTGCATTTCCGCCCTTGACGGTTCAACCGGCCGCTTGGTCAGGACTGCATAGGCCGGATTCTGCACGAACGTCTGCTTCACAATTCGATCTTCCAGGGAATGGAAGGTGATAATACAAATCCTGGCGCCCGGAACCATCACCTCCGGCGCGGTGGCCAACAGCTTGGCAAGATTGTCCAGCTCGCCGTTGACCGCAATCCGCAGGGCCTGAAAAACTTTTGTGGCCACATGCACCTTGGGTGGATGATATTTTTTGGGAACCGCAGCAGCCACAATCTCCGCCAGCCTGCCGGTGGTCATCACCGGCGCCTCCTGCCGGGCTTCCACCAGAAAGCGGGCGATCCGCCGTGCCTGCCGCTCTTCACCGTAATAATAAAAAATATTCGCCAGCTGCTCCTCGGGCAACTCGGCAACCAGCGAAGCCGCGGTAACCAGGCCACGCCGGTCCATGCGCATATCAAGCGTATGGTCGGCCCTGAAGCTGAACCCACGTTCAGCCTGGTCGAGTTGCAGCGAGCTCACGCCGAGATCGGCGATCAAACCGTCAACCCCTTCAACGCCCAGCCCCATAAGCTCCGGCACCAAGTCTGCGTAGGAAGCCCGGACAATCTGCAACCGATCGGGATACCCAGAAAGCCGCTCACCAGCCTTGACTGCCGCGTCTTCGTCCCATTCAAAACCAATGACCCGACCCGATGGCGCTGTCTTCTCCAGGATTGCCTGGGTATGTCCGCCCAAACCGAGGGTTCCATCCACATACAAACCATTCAGCGTCGGCTGCAACCACTCAAGCACCTCATCCTGCAACACCGGGATATGTATCGCCGGGGAGGTAAGCGGCATGGAAGGATGCAATGGCTTACAAAATCCCCAGGGCGGAGAGTCCGGCACTGAACTCCTCAAACGTCTCACGGGTATGCCGGGTTTCCTGCTCCCATGCTTTTTTATCCCACACCTCAAAATGCTGGAGCATGCCAACCAAAACAACATCTTTATCGATACTGAAACTCGCCCTGAGTGTTGGCGGCAACAGTATCCGCCCTTGTTTATCCAAGGGGCACTCGCTGACGCCGGCAATGAGATAGCGGACGAATTTGCCGAAATTGGGCTGCATCCTGCCCTGATCGAGCAGTTTTTCTTCCATGGCCTCCCACTCGCGAACCGGGTAGGCACGAAGACACTGCTGCCAGTTGGTAACGATCAGCATTTCGGAATCGTACTGCTCCCTGAGCACATCACGGAACCTTGCCGGGATATTCAGACGACCCTTCGGGTCAAGACTATGTTCTGAGTGACTCCGAAACCGTTGCACTTCGCTCCTTGCGCCCAACCCTATCCAGCCGGTGGGCATCTGCTCCATTATCTACCGCTTTAAACCACTTTCCACCACTCCATGACTCATTAGTATACGAACGAGACCGGAGAGTCAAGAAAAAATAGCGGCCGATAACAGAACGCCGCCACAAGAGCAACGACCAACCAGCATCACGATTACCAACCTGCTTTCGAGCACATACCGATCGGATCACTCGGATGAATGACGGCTCCTTCCATGACAATGGCAGCCACACTGCCGCCGACCGCGGACAGGTGGACAAGCCATGGTTTTTCAAAAACGGGCAGTGACGGCTTGTCATCGAAAAGACGAAATGGAGTGTGCGAAAAGGCCTGGATCAAACGAGCGGAGGGGAACGGCTGAAGAGGGGCTTGCGGTGCGCGGCGATTTACATCTTTTTGAGCGGGTCCTCGAACAAACTGGGCTGCTGCAGGGAATGGGCACGCAACGGCAGATGAAAATGTTCATAGGCAGCAGCGGTAGCAACGCGGCCACGGGGGGTGCGGATCAAAAACCCGGACTGAATGAGAAACGGCTCATAAACGTCTTCCAGGGTGTTTTTTTCTTCGCATACCGCAGTCGACAGGGTTTCAAGGCCAATGGGCCCTCCCTGGAACTTCTCGATCAGGGTCAGGAGAATCCTCCGGTCCATTTCATCGAGGCCGAGCCGATCGACCTGAAGCATGTCCAGCGCTTTATCGGCCACCGACTGCGAAATAACGGCATGCCCTCCTACTTCGGAGTAATCACGCACACGCCGCAGCAACCGGTTGGCGATCCGGGGGGTACCCCGCGACCGCCGCCCCAATTCCATGGCCCCACCGGGGTCGATGCCAATATTGAAGAGCCGGGCGGATCGCTCGACAATGGTGACCAGTTCTTCGGGGCTGTAATAATCAAGCCGCAGGATCACCCCAAAACGATCGCGTAATGGCGGCGTCAGCAAGCCGGTGCGGGTGGTGGCGCCAATCAGGGTGAAACGGGGGAGATCCATCTTGACCGACCTCGCTCCCGGCCCCTGGCCGATCACCAGGTCGAGTTGGAAATCCTCCATGGCCGGATAGAGAATCTCCTCAACCACATGGTTGAGCCGGTGGATTTCGTCGATAAACAGAACATCCCCAGCCTGCAGGCTGGAAAGAATCGCCGCCAGATCGCCGGCACGCTCGATCACCGGCCCGGAGGTCACCTTGATACCCGCCCCCATCTCGTTGGCGATAATGTAGGCCAGCGTGGTCTTGCCCAAGCCCGGAAAACCGTGAAACAGGACATGATCCAAAGGTTCGTCACGCTGCAGGGCGGCCTGGATGAAAATCCGCAGGCTTTGCTTCACCTGCTCCTGGCCGATATATTCGTCCAATCGTCGCGGCCGAATCTCAACCCCGACCTGACTGTCCTCCTGCTGCGGACCACCGGTCACCAGCCGTTTGCCGGTCAGATTTTCCTCATGTTTCATTGTGCCAAAGCCTCAGGGTACATCATCACGAGCCACACCCGCTATTTACCGGCAAGGGACTGCAGCGCCAGACGGATCAGATCTTCCACCTTGGGTAGCCTGCCATCTTCGGCACTTTGCTTTTGAACGGCTCGCAGCGCCTGCCAGGCGGTGTACTGGGGATACCCGAGATTGACGAGAGCGGAAGCGGCATCGGCAACCACCTGGTTCTCAACGACACCTAGGGCGACCTCATTGCTACCCTCGGCAACGACGGCGCCGGCAAAGCCCCCAACCTTTTCCCCCAACTCCATGCAAAGCCGCTGCGCGGTCTTCTTGCCAACCCCCGGTAGGGCGGTCAACCGGGAGTGATCCTTCACGGTAATCGACCGGCACAGGTCATCGACCGCAATTCCCGACAAGATGGTCAACGCCAATTTCGGCCCGATCCCGGAAACCGTGACCAGCAGCAGGAACAGTTCCTTCTCTTCCTTTTCACGAAAACCGTAGAGGGTGATCGCATCTTCACGGACCATCGTCTGCACAAACAAAAAGCAGGTGGCTCCGGTCACCGGCAAGACGTCGTAGGTCCGCGACGAGATGAACACTTCATAACCGACGCCGTTGACGTCGATAATAACGGAGGTGGGATTCTTGGTAAAAATCAAGCCATTGAGGGTTGCAATCATCGGCGAATCGATCCCGGCAAAGCTGTGGGAAAAAGAACGGGGTACTGCCCGGTGCCGGTCACGCGCGAACCCCCCTTTGAAAAGCGGCGTGGTGCGCATGACAGATGGCCACCGCCAGGGCATCGGCTGCATCCTGAGAAGGGATCGAATCCAACTCCAGCAGGGCGCGGACCATGTGCTGAACCTGTCCCTTTTCAGCCTGACCATAGCCAGCCACCGCCTGCTTGACCTTGCGGGCGGTGTAATCGAACACGGTGAGATTATTGTGCAGAGCCGCGACCACGGCCGCGCCCCGGGCATGGCCAAGCTTGAGCGCCGAGCGTGGGTTGCGGTCGACAAACATATCCTCAACCGCGGCAACCTCTGGATGATGGAGGCTGATCACATCGCATAGATCCTGAAAAATGGTCAGCAATCGCCTGGAAAAATCGGGATCTCCGGCGGTGCGGATGGTGCCGCAGGCCACAAAGCCGATTTCATGGCCAGAGGTGGCGATCACGCCGTACCCGGTCACCCGCGACCCCGGATCAATGCCCAGAATACGCATCCAGCCGGCCGGAACGCTGCATCAGGTAAGCAGATCCATGAGGTCGTCGGCGATATCGAAGTTGGCATGCACCTTCTGGACATCGTCGTGGTCCTCAAGATTATCGAGCAGCCGCAACAGGGAGCGGGCGGTTTTCTCATCCGTCACCTCAATGGTGATCCTCGGCATCATCGACAAGGTGGCCTCGGCGAACTTGACCTTACCCTGTTCCAGGCGATCGACAACGTCATTGAAGGCTTCCGGAGCGGTCACGATCTGGAAGGAATCATCCTCCTCCACCACATCCTCGGCGCCGGCCTCAAGGGCCAGATCCATCAACTGCTCTTCGGTGACCCCTGCCTTGTCCACGGACAGGGTGCCTTTCTTATCGAACATATAGCCAACACAGCCGGACTCACCGAGGTTGCCGCCGCTCTTGGCGAAGAAATGGCGAATGTCAGCCACGGTCCGATTCTTGTTATCGGTCATGGTCTCGACCAGCACCGCAACGCCGCCGGGTCCATAGCCCTCATAGAGTATTTCTTCGTACACCGCGCCGTCGAGGTCGCCGGTCCCTTTTTTAATGGCCCGATCGATATTCTCTTTGGGCATATTTTCACCCTTGGCGGCAGTGACCGCACTGCGCAACCGGGGATTCCCCTCGATATCCCCGCCGCCCATCTTGGCAGCGATGGTGATTTCCTTGATCAGTTTGGTAAAAATTGCGCCGCGCTTGGCATCATTGGCCCCTTTCTTGCGCTTTATCGTGCTCCATTTCGAATGTCCCGACACGGTCCGACTCCTTCAGTAGATAATATCGTCAAATTTGCCTGTAAAAAAAAATCACCCCGCCCGACGAAAACCCCGGCCAAGTACAAAAACTTCCCGGCTTTCCGAACGCGAGCTTTTGGGTTTCACCACTTTCACGGTTGCAAAAAACGGTTTACAGCTTTGCAAAAATTCAGGAAAATCCTCTCCCTGAAAGACCTTCATATACAAGGTGCCGTTTTCATGCAAAAACAACGAGGATAATTCGAGTACCCGGTGCGCCAGCCTGAGCGATTGCTGGTGATCAGCGTACTGGCTACCCGTGGTTCGGGGGGCCATGTCGCTGAGCACCACATGGAAACCCGGCCAGTGCTTTTTCAGATAATCGACGAATTCCTCCGAGTATACATCATAACAGAGCCAGTTAATTTCGGCATGGGGTTTTTGAATCGGGAGATCGGTGCGCTGCAGGTCGACCGCCACCACCACGCCTTTCTCGCCAAGAATGGAGGCGGCATACAGGCTCCAACTGCCGGGATGGCACCCCAGATCCAACACCCGCTGCCCGGATTTCAAAAACTTATGTTTAAGCTGCGCCTCCTCCAGCTTGTATACCGACCGCGCCGGATAGTTTTCCTTTTTTGCTTTTTTAAAATAGTAATCCTGCTCGTCACGCATCGCATTCCCCTTTCCCCAGGCCGGTTAGCTCGGGATCTCTCGTTAAAATTTTTCCAGCCAACCGCAAAGCTTCGGCATAATCGGTCACCGTCCCCTCCATCCGCGCTTCCTCGACGGCCCCTAGGATCTCTTTGAACATCGGGCCGGGGGAAAGCTGCAGCACCTCAATCAAATCCCTACCGGTGAGCAGCGGCGGGCCGGACCGAACCGGTTCAACATGATCGGCCCTGACCTTTTCAAGATGCAGGAACAAATCAACCAATTCCCGTTCCATCCCGGCAATCCGTTCAACCCCCTGTCCCGCTAGGGCGTCCGCCATGCTCAAGAGAAAAAGACCCGGCAAATCGCCTCCGACCTTCCTGATCATCCTGATCCCGGCCCGCAGGGTCAGATTGCCCCCACGGGCAACATTGGCCAGATGAAACGGTCGCATGTGGCCGGCGATCAACTGCGTCACCCGCTCGGTATCCTCATTGGACCAGCGCAACCGCCGAGCAAAGGCGCAAAACAGTTTGGCCCCGACCAGATCATGGTTGTAAAAGGTGATCCGACCGCCCTTATCGTCGCGAATGGCACATGTGGCCGGTTTGCCGAGATCATGGAGCAAAGCCGCCCACTTCAGCCGCAGAGGTTGGCGGTTAACGGCAAGATAGGCCGTCATCGCCTCGCCGCACGCTGGGAAATAGGCATGAGGATTTTCGACAATCCGCTCCATCTGCCCTAAGGTTTCAAGGTTATGCTGCCAGACATCCAAATGGTGGCTCTTTGGTTGCGCCATACCGGCCCCAGCCGCCAACTCCGGGATCACTTCCCACAACAGCCCGGTGGATGCCATAAGGGCAAAGGCCCTGTGGCCCTGGGCCGACGCCATGGTTCGATCGAGTTCATGGGCGATGCGCTCCGGGGCCGAGGCGACCACCAAGCCACGTTGCTGCCTTACCAGCTCCAGAGTGCGATCTTCAACGGTAAAATTAAGATTGGCGGCAAAGCGAAAGACCCGCAGCAATCGCAGCGGATCACTCCGAAAACTTTCGGCTCCGGTTGCCCGGATCCACTTTTTGGCCAGATCCGCCCTGCCGCCGGTGGGATCGAGCACCGGAACCATCGTCTCCGCGGCCCCATCGCGATCCGCCAGAAGCGGATCGATACGAAGCCCCAAACCATTGACGGTCAGATCCCGCAGGGCCAAGTCCGCAAGAATGCTGGCCGCCCCTTGCCGAAAGGCCGAAAAATCGACGGTGACCTGCCGACTGACCACCCGAGCCACATCCTCAACTCGCCCCAGATCCACATAGGCCCCACCGGTCAAAGCCGCAAGCTTTTCGGCCCAGATCTTCGCCCCCACGGGAACGGTGAGATCGATGTCGGCCGGAGTCATCCCCAGGAGGAGATCGCGCACCACCCCGCCGGCCAGGTAGACCTCGCCCCCCAGCTCATGCCAAAGGCGCTTCAGATCGGACTGCAGCCAGGGTGGCAAAACCGCCAGGATCTGCCGCCCGCTTAACCGTTCAGGGACGCGATCCACAGCCATTACATCCGCCACTGCTGGCACACCGCTTCCGCCACAGGACCGAACATCCCGCTGGTAACCGTATCGCCGCGGTCGATGATCACCTCGGCCTCAACCGGCGCGCCCTCTATCTTTTTGCCATAGCGGACCACGATCCCGGCCAAACTGCGGAGCACCTCGCCTTCGCGCGCATCGGCCACCTTCAGGCCTCCATAGCGCAAAAGACCAAGGGGGCCGGAGCGTTCGGGCATCCACAGCAGCCAGTCATCGGGTCCTCGCAGTGCGGTGAGTTGCTGATTCTCCCGTTCATTGCGGCCGAGAATGAACCAGACATCCTCGCCGAGTTTAAACTGGCGACCGATGACCAGCAGCCTGAAATCAACGGCAATACGCTCTTGTTGCCCAAAGGAGAAGAGACCGTCATGGAAATGCCGGATCCTTGAGGCAAGATTGACATCGGTGAGCATGCAGCCCCCTGCCGGTGTCGGATAATCGGTAATCCCCAGCTCTTTGGCCAACAGTTTCTGCTGCCGCCTGTTCCGGCCGGAAAACCCATAAAGCCGTTCTCGGTCAACCAGCCCCTCCAGTTCAGCCTCGGTCGGATTCATCAGCTTGGCGCAAAGCGGCCGCAGCAGCAGGCCGGTACAGCCGGAGTCGCGCTCGATCACCCGGAGGGTATCCCGTCGCTGCGACATTGGCCGTTGCCCCAGCACCTCGCCGGTGATCAGGAAGGAAGCCCCATAAGTGGCCATGAGTTCACGGGCCCGGGTCAGCATGATGATTTTGCAATCGATGCATGGGTTGAAATGCTTGCCAAAACCATGGGCCGGGTTATCGAGCATACGCAGATACCCCTGGCTGATATCGATGACCACCACCTCAAGACCGTACAGGCGCCGCATGGCCTGCACGTAGTCATCACGGCCGGCGAGCAGATCGCTATCAAAAAAAGGGGTGATGAATTTGAGGGCCACCACCCGCACGCCCTGGTCAGCCACCACCCGGCAGGCGAGAATCGAATCCAGGCCGCCGGAAAACAGGCCCAGTGCCGTTCGCGGCCTCATGCGGATTTCCTCTTGGCCTTGCGCTCGACCAGCTCCCCGGCATAGGCAAGCGTCTGGGCGGTTGGTTGTTCGCCACCAAGCATCCGGGCAATCTCTCGGATTTGTGCCTCTTTCTCCAGCGGGGCGATCACGGTGCGGGTCCGGCCGTCCTCCACCTGCTTTTCCACCTTAAAATGGAGATCGGCACAGGCGGCGATCTGCGGCAGATGGGTGATGCAAAACACCTGGTGATGCCCGGCCAGCTCACTGATCTTGACAGCCACCGACTCAGCCGCCTGACCGCCGATGCCCGCGTCGATCTCGTCAAAGATGACCGTATCAACCTGATCACGCCGGGCCAGCAGACATTTCATCGCCAGCATCAGGCGCGACAGCTCACCGCCGGAGACGATCTTGGCCAACGGTTTTGGCGGCTCGCCGGGGTTGGCGGAAAAGAGAAACTCCACACTATCCCGACCGGTACTGTGAATCCCGTCCATCCCCAACCCCTCCGGCTCGGTCACCGCCACCCGGAAAACCGCCTGCGGAAAGCTGAGCGAGCCCAGCTCGCGTTCCATATTGGCCGCCAGCTTGCGAGCCACTTCCCGGCGCGCCTGGGTCAATTCGGCGGCCTTGAGCAAGGCCTCGGTGGAGACTTCCTCGACCCTGAGCTCTGCCTGGGCAATCTGCTGTTCCAGGCTTTCCAGCAGTTCAAGGGTAGCCCCGGCCTGCTCGGCAAAGGCCAGCACCTCGGCAAGGGTCGGCCCGTACTTGCGCTGCAGCTGTTTCAGATCGGCCAACCGTCCCGAGATCACATCGAGTCGGGAAACATCCTTGGGAATCGCATCGAAATACTTATGCACGCCGGTGGCCAGATCCTCGAGTTCAAACCCCACAGACCTGATCTGTTCGACCAGCGGGCCGAGCCCGTCGTCAAGCACCCACGCCTGCTCCAGGTTTTTACGAACCTCGACCATTGGACCGCTGACCGTATCGGTCAGTAACCGTTTGGCGGTGCCGACCAGGCGGATCAAGGCATCGGCGGCCTTCAGTTGTTCCCGCTCCCGCAACAGCTGCTCGTCTTCCCCCAGCTCCGGTTGGAATTTACGAATCTCTTCGAGTTGAAAGGTTAGAAAATCGCGCTGTTGTTCCTTATCCTGCTCCTTTTCCTGCAGCTGCCGCAACTCTGAGCTGGCCTGCTGCCAGCGCCGAAACAACCGGGTGAATTGCTCCCGCAGCCCCCAGAGCTCTCCGTAACTATCGAGATAATCGAGGTGATTGCGAGCATTCAGCAGTTGCTGATGATCGTGCTGACTGGCGATATTGATCAACCCGGCGGTCAGTTCACCGGCCAACCTGGTGGTGACCGATTGATCGTTCACGTAGATTCGTGATCGCCCTTCCCGGGTGAGCACCCGCCGGACCAGGCAGGCACCGTTGTCCTGCAGCGATTGCTCGGCCAGCAACCCATTGAGCTCCACATGATCCGGACGAATGGCGAAAACCGCCTCGATGCTGGCCTGCTCGCAGTCGTTACGCACCCAGGAGGTGGCACCCCGTCCGCCGGTGAGCAGGTTGATGGCCTGGAGGATGATGGATTTGCCTGCCCCGGTCTCGCCGGTCAGCACGATCAGCCCGGTTTTCTGGGCCGACAAGTCAAGGGCAAGGGTATCGATCAAGGCCAGATTCTGTACACGAAGTTCCTGCAGCATGATTCATTATTGGCTAAAAAGAAGGGGCAAGGGAGATCGACATTCCCCTTGACGCCCAGGGTTTAAGAATGTATCATATTGAAGATACATGTAAAAATCAATAGTCCGGAGGGACGACATGACAGAACCTCTACAACTCAGCGCCAGCCTGGAAGATTACATCGAGGCCATCTATCATATCATTACCGAAAAACAGGTGGCTCGGGGCAGGGACATCTCCAAGCGGTTGGCGGTGAGCGGCGCCTCGGTTACCGAAGCCCTGCGGGCTCTTGCCAAAAAAGGACTGATCAATTACGCTCCCTACGAAGTCATCACCATGACCGAGGAAGGGCAATGCGTTGCCGAGGATGTCATCCGTCGCCATAACGCCCTTAAACAATTTTTCACCGATGTCCTGGCCATTGAGGAATCGCTTGCCGAGCAAGGCGCCTGCAGGATCGAACATACCGCCCCGCAGAAAATCATCAACCGAATGGTAGAGTTTATCAAATTCCTGGAGGTCTGTCCCCGGGGCGGCAAAGATCTGATCAGCGGATTTGCCAACTTTTGCCAGGAAGGCCAGCCCCGCACCGGCTGCGCCACCTGCGTGTCCCACTGCCTGGATGATCTCCAAAAAGAAAAAATTCGCGACTAAGCGGAGAGCCCGACCCCAACAGGACCGGTTGCCCTGTCGCCTGATTGCTGGTCGCCTATATTAGCACAACCCCCAACCGGTGCAATGGATACCTCATCTTTCCCCCTGTTCCTTCAAGGTACCTGACCGCGTATGCCTGTCTATGAATTCTCCGCCCTGACCAGTGCAGGAAAAAAAACCAAGGGCATCATCGATGCCGATTCGCTGACCGCCGCCCGGCAGAAAATCCGCAGCCAAGGTCAGTATCCGGTAGAAATCAAAGAAACCACCACCCGGGCCATCTCCACCAAGATGCCCCTGCTCTCGATGCAGCTGGGACAAACGGTGAAACAGCAGGAGATTCATGTCGCCACCCGCCAGCTGGCCACCCTGATCGGCGCCGGCATCCCCTTGGTGCCGGCACTCAATGGGTTGATCGAACAGACCACCAACCGTTCCTTCAAAACCATCCTCGCCCAGATCAAAGACGCGGTCAACGAGGGCAACTCCCTGACCTCGGCCCTGACCGAACACCCCAAGCTGTTCTCCAAAATATACATCAACATGGTGCGCGCCGGCGAAGCCTCCGGCTCCCTCGACGTGGTGCTCGACCGGCTGGCGGAATTCGGTGAAACCCAACATGCGCTGCGCTCCCGGATCAAGGCGGCGATGCTCTATCCCCTGTTCATGGCGGTGGTCGGGATTGTCGTCCTGTTCTTGCTGATCACCTTCATCGTGCCGAGCATCACCTCGGTGTTCGAAGGCACCAAACAGGCCCTGCCCTTGCCCACCATCATCCTCATCGGCCTCAGCTCCTTGCTCAAGCAGTTTTGGTGGGCCGTACTGTTGGTGGTAGCGGCTGCAATCGCATCCATCCGCTGGTATGTCGGCACACCCGTTGGGCGACAGCGCCTTGACCTGCTCAAGCTGTCGCTGCCGGGCCTCCGCGACCTCAGCATCAAAACCGCCTCCGCCCGGTTCGGCCGCACCCTGGCCAGCCTCCTGCAATCGGGGGTCTCGCTGATCACCGCCTTGCAGATTGTCAAAAATATCGTCAACAACGTCGTCCTGGCCGACCTGATCAACGAAGCCTGCAACGAGCTGGAAAAAGGACAGAGCCTGTCCCAATTTTTCCGGGGCAACAAATGGTTTCCGCCCATGCTGGTGCAGATGATGGCGGTGGGGGAGCAGAGCGGCACGCTGGACAAAATGCTGGCCAAGGCGGCGGACAGTTACGAAAAAGAGGTGGAGACCAAAATCCTGGCCCTGACCTCGATGATCGAGCCGGTGATGATTTTGTCCATGGGGCTGGTGGTCAGTTTTATCGTGGTGTCGATCCTGCTGCCCATCTTTGAGATGAACCAGTTGATCAGGTAACCCGGAAAACCTCTTCCAGCGTGGTCATGCCGGCCAGCACCTTGCGCAACCCGTCCTGACGCAGGGTGGTCATGCCGGTCGACAGGGAGGAAAGCGCCTGCTTCTTGATTTGCCCGGCATCGGAGGTGGTCAGAATCACGCTCTTCATCGCCGGGGTCAGGCCCATCAATTCGAAAATCCCGATCCGTCCCTTGTAGCCGGTCTGCAGGCAAGCAGCACAACCCACCCCCCGAAAAAGCTCCCGTCCCGCGAATTTAATCGGCGAAAGCCCCACCCGTTCCAGATAGGTATTGGAGGGGACATAGGCCTCCTTGCAATGGGGACAGATTTTGCGCACCAACCGCTGGGCCATGATAGCATTGACCGAGGAGGACACCAGAAAAGGCTCCACCCCCATGTCGATCAACCGGGTGATGGCGCTGGCCGCATCGTTGGTGTGCAGGGTGGAGAACACCAGATGACCGGTGAGGGCCGACTGGATGGCGATCTCGGCGGTCTCGACATCGCGGATTTCACCCACCAGGATTACATCCGGATCCTGACGAACAATCGTCCGCAGCCCACCTGCAAAAGTGAGCCCGATCTTGGGGTTGACCTGCATCTGGCTGATGCCGTTCATCTGGTATTCGATCGGGTCTTCGATGGTGATGATGTTGATATCGGGATTATTGAGAATCCCCAGAGCCGAGTAGAGCGTGGTGGTTTTGCCGCTGCCGGTAGGGCCGGTCACCAGGATGATGCCGTGCGGGGCTTTGATCAGCTTCATGAAATGGTTGAGATCATCCCGGGACAGTCCCAGCGACTGGAGCGGCACCAGCGAACTCGACTTGTCGAGCAGCCGCATCACCACCCGCTCACCAAAGGAAGTCGGCAGGGTCGATACCCGGATGTCGATGTTTTTATCGGCAATCCGAATCTCGATCCGCCCGTCCTGGGGCAGTCGCTTTTCGGCGATATCCATCTTGGCCATGATCTTGATCCGGGAAATCAGCTTGCCCTGCACATGCCGGGGCGGCGAATACATGTCGTAGAGGATGCCGTCGACCCGTTTGCGAATCTTGATCCGATCCTTGTAGGATTCGATATGAACGTCGCTGGCGTTGTCCCGAACCGCCTGGGAAAGCACCAGATTCACCAGCTTGATCACCGGGGCGTCGCTGGTGTCGTCGAGCAGATCCGACGTCTCTTCGATCTCGGAGAGGATACTGTCCGGGTCCTCCTCGCCCATGTCCTGCATGACCTGATCGGCGACCCCCTGCCTGGTGGTATCGTAGGCCGCATTGATCGCCACGAAAATCTCGCTCTGCGGGGCCAGCACAATTTTCATCCCTTCCCATTGGAGCAACCGCTGCAGGTCGTCGACCTGCTGGAAGAAAAAGGGCTCGGCCAAGGCAATATACGACTCCTCCGGGGTGGCGATCGGAATCATCTTGAACTTTTTAAGAAACCCGATGGGAACCCGTTGTGCAAAAAACGGTTCGAAATGGGTCGGCAGCGTGTGCACAACCGCCAGGCCGCACTGCAAACTGCGAGCGCCGAGCAGGTCGCTTTCCGTGATTTTCCGCAGCCCAATCAGGATTTCACCGATACGGCCGCCTTTTTCCCGCTGGATGGCCAGGGCGGCTTCAATGCTCTCATCGGTCACCCCACAGGTTTCTTTGAGAATTTCACCCAAAAGACGCATCGGTCATATCCTCGCGGCAGCTATTGTAAGGGAGTTCGGCACGGTTGTTCTCCAGCGGCACGATTTGTTCACTTCCCTGCCTTCACCGCTTGCCCCAGGCGCTTGAGGCTTTCCCGGGCTGTCACTTTGAGCGGATCCTCCTCGCCCTGTCCGGCCTTGCCATCTTTGGGCGTGGGCAGAGCCAGCACCTTGCGGTACAGGGCCACCGCCTCGGCTTTTTTCCCCTCCCGCTCGCAGACAATGGCCAGATTGATCATGGCGGCACCGTTCTCCGGGTCGACCTTCAGGGCTTGATTGAAATATTCCCTGGCCCTGGCCAGTTCGTTCTTCTGCAGTTTATCAAAGCCGATATCCGAAAGCGCCATGCTCTGCGCCGGATTCGAGGTCGGATGAAAGAACTGATCGGCGGTGTCGCCGGGCACCTTGTGGATGCTTTCCATATTCTCGCGTTTTTTCTGATAGATATCGGCCAGCTCAGCAGGATTTTCGACAATATGGGGGGTAATAAAAATATAGAGATTGGTCTTTTTGTGGCTGTCGCCCCGGGATTTGAACAGCCACCCCACCAGCGGGATATCCCCGAGCAACGGGACCTTGTATTCACTACTGGTGGAATCCTGGCCGATCATTCCGCCGATCACCACGGTCTCTTCATTATGGATCACTACGGTGGTATCCGCGGTGCGGGTAAAGGTGGTCGGGGTGCCGCTAATGTCCGTGCCCTTGAGCTTGATCACCTCGACCCCGATCTCCAACCGGATGACCTCCGCCTGATTGACCTGGGGGGTAATGGTCAGGCTGGTGGCCACATCCTTATATTCGTAATTGGTGTAATTCTGCAGCTCGCTGCCGGCGGGGGTGTTCTTGCTGGTGATATAGGGGACGTTCTCGCCGACCTTGATCTTGGCCTTTTTATTGTCGGTGGTCAGGATCTGCGGCGTGGCGATCACATTGATGTCATCGTCCGACTTGTAAGCCCTGACCACTGCTCCCAGGTTGGGGAAGGTGACATCGCCGATCGTAATGCCTTTTTTCAGCACGCCCAAGGAAAAACCGGCGGGCAGCGAGCCCGGATCCGTGGTCATCTGCTTAAGGTTGTTGTAGGGGGCGGCTTGATTGCCGCTGAACCCGCCGATCACCGAGCCGTCACCATCGGACCATTGCACCCCGATGGCGAAATCCTTCTGCACATTGACCTCCATGATCAAGGCCTCCAGGTACACCATCCGTCTGGGGATATCGAGCTTCTTGATGACATTTTCCACCGTCTGATATTCTTCCAGCGGGCCGGTGATGATCAGCGAGTTGGTCGACTTGTCCGCGACAATCTTGACTTCCTTGGAAATAGCCGGGACCGAGGGAGTATTACTGGTGGCGCCCGCTGCTTTTTTGCCGGCCTGGTCATCAGGCAGGCTCATCAAAACCTTGACCAATTCCTCGGCATTGGCGTGCTGCAGATAAATAACCCGCAGATTTCCCTCCCCCCTGGGCACGTTGGTATCCAACTTGGCCACCAGGTCACGAACCCGCTTTACCGTTATCTTTGATGCAAAAACAATCAAGTCGTTGGTCCGTTCAGCAGGAATAATCTTGACGGTTTCCGGACGGGCTCCTTTTTGCGGGCCGGCGGTAAATAGCTGACTGATGGATTTGGCAATCGTTTCGGCCGAGGCATGCTTTAGGGGAATAATGGCCAGTTCCTCACCGTCCGAAGGCACGTCTACGGCCCTGATGATATCAAGCAGGCGGGAGATGTTCGATTGAAAATCTGTGATCATGAGCATGCCCGAATTCGCATGGGCGATCAGCACGCTGTTCTTGGAAACCAAAGGGGCCAGCATATTTTTCAGTTCTTCGGCATTGGCGTGTTTCAGGGCAACGAGTTGGGTAACCACCTTGTCATCGGCAGAGGGGGCATCCCCGGCATGGACAGTGGCGATATTTTTGGACCGCGCCTGGACCGACGGTACAATTTTAATCACCGACCCGCTGGGGATGGCGGCAAATCCATGCACCTCAAGCACCGATTCAAAAACCCGGTAGGCGTCATCCTCTGAAATCCGGGTGGGCGAGATGATGGTCACCTTCCCTTTCACTTCTCGATCGACGATGAAATTCTTTTGGGTCAGCTCACTGATATACTTGATAAAAAGATTGATATCGACATCGTTGAAATCGATAGTGACAAAGCGCTGCGCCCCGGGGCTCTGCTGAACAGCCTTGGGAGCGGCCGCCAACAGGGTCGAAGTGGTACAGAGCAGCACAAGCAAGGGCAGCACCCGGATCATCGCGGCAATTAGAGATCGCTTCATAAGCATTCACATATGTGAGAATTAACCGACTTAAGATTCGGCAACCCGTTCTTGTTCATTTTCCATGGGGACGGCGGCCGTATTGACCTCCGCCTCTTCATTGCGCCTTCTGCCCAGCAGCGCCGTCCTCGACGTTGCCGGGGGTGGGCGCCTCTTCCTCTGGGGCGAGCCGGTTGTCTTCCTGCGGCACCGGCCCTGCGGCGGGCACAGGTGCGCTGGTGCTTGCCGGCGCCGAATCCGCAGGGGATGGATTGCGAAAACTGATGCGCCGGCGCGGCAAAGCCTCCGGCACCCGTTGTTCGCTTGCCGATTCCGCCCGCATCTCCGGCGTTCGGGTTTCGGCGGTCGGCGAAAAATCCTGCTGCGGCCCGCCGCTTTCCGGCTCCCTGATGGTGAGGATCTCTTCACGGCCATTCACCTGGAGCACCACCTTGCCCCTGCCTATCCTGGTAATGAGCGCGCCATGCAGCTCACTGCCAACATGGTAGATGTCCTCCACCTTCGCTTTTTCATCACGAATAATCGCCCGGGCATCATCTTTGCTGCCGGAGACCGTACCCAGCAGCACCAACCGCATCTTGGTTTCGGCCAGGTCTTCGAGATCGGTCTGCGATTGCTCTCCGGCGGGCTTGCCTCCCGATTCCGGGGCGGCTTTAAAAATATTCCTGGCCATGATACTGGCATACTCATTTTTGGCCGGTGCAGGCTCGCTGGGTTTCTGGACCGGAAGTGCTGCGGGGGCTTTCTGCTCAACGGATATCGACCCCTGCAGCTTTTTCTCAACCCGTCCATACCACAGAGTCACCCCTGCAAAAACGAAAAGGGCTATGAGCGCCAATCGGCCGAAAAGCTTTCTCACGATTTCACCGCAACTCCTTTTCCAAGGTTTGAAACAGCATGGAATACTCCTCGAAACCAATGCCGGGGTCATGCAAATCGCCGGAGAGGCGAAACGGCAAGAGGTTGTCCTTAAGCTGGGTACGGATAAGCCGCAACACCGCCCCACTGCTCACTCCTTTAAAAAATTCCGGCCGAGGCTGGAGTGTGCCGGTAATATTGATCCGGCCCGCAGCCGGTTCCCGGAGCAACCCTATGTCCCCGGAAAATTGCCCGTTGAACAACTCCGACTCCACCAGTCCCTGCTCAAGCCGCAAGACATCGCCTCGGCTCTGCAGCAATACCGTGGCCCGGGAAAAGGGCAGGACCCGATGGGCCAGAATGGGGCGCCTGAGTGCCAGCCGACCGTTGTCGATCGTCACGCTCGCCTCCATTTCGCCATGCTTCTCGGCTATCAGCGGCAGCAGACCTTTAAAGGTGGCTGACAGGGTGCCTCGAAGTTCCCGATCCAGCGCCCGAGCCAGCAAGGGGCATTCAGTCAACTGCACCCCCGCAACCGTACCGTCCACCTGCAGCCCCGCATGCCAATCATCGAGTTGCATGGTCCCGGCGACGACACCTTTGGCCAACAAAAGGCGATACCCGGCCCGCGGTCGTTTTGCTTTCCACATCCCGGAAACATCAGGCCGCAGCTCCAGCGAATCCACCCGTAACCGGGGTTTGTTCGTCTCCTGCGCCCCATAGCCCTCAATCCCCCCTAATCGCAGCCCTTCGGGGAACTGCCAGGAGACGGAGCGGATCTGCCAGTTTAATTGCGGGTACGCACCGTTAAGGTACTGCACCAGCAGACGGGGCAGGGCCTCCTTGGGAAAAAGCAGCCACAAAAAAAATACCAGCAGCAGCATGGCAAAAAACAGGTACCCAAACCAACCGCCCAGCCGTCTAAAGAACGTTATCAGCATAAGCCGCATCCCTTTCTACTGGGATGCGCTGCCGATGGCCTGATCGACACTCACCATCTGCAGCGTCACATCAAGGGTTGCTTCCTCTTTCGTATTTTCCTGGATGGTGATCTTATCGATGGCCACCAGATGTTCGGGCGACTCCGTCTTTTCAAGAAATTCGACCAACTGCTGCAACCCGATAGCCTGCAGTCTCATTTCAACCAGACTCTGCTTGAACAATTCACTCTTGGCGGACTCGGAGGGTTTCATATAGGCAATATGCTCTTTGACCCGGCTCTCCGCCGCATTTTTTTCCAAAAACGAAAACAAACTGAAACCCGCTTCCCGCTGGGCCAACAATTCGGCAAGGGAACTGCTTTGCTGCCGGAGTTTCTGATACCGCACCTGCATATTCCGCATCTCGACCACCGCTTTCTCGCGGGAGGCCAGCCCCTTCATCAGCCTTGTCCGCTTCTCCGCCAGGGGAAACACCAAAAATTGAAGCAGGACAAACACCAAGAGGCTGACTCCGCCGATGATCACCGCCATTTTTTCCCGTTTATTGAGCTGAATCATATCCCCTCGAGCTGCAACTGGATTTCAAAACGGATCAGGCTGGTATTCTTGGATTTGTCGGCGGTTGCCGAAACGATTTGCACCGCTTTGTATCTTGAAGAAGCGGCCAGTGCATTTTTAATGGTATCCACCGAATTAAAGGTTTCGGTGGTTCCCTTGAGCAGCACACTCTCCCGGTCGATGGACAGTCGGCTCACCCGCACACCCACGGTTTCGGGAATACGGGTGGAAATATCAGCAAGCAGCTCGAGCACTCGTTTGTCGGCAACAAAAAGCGGGGTCGGTGATCCCGGTCCCTGAACGGATTTCAACGCTGCCTGCATCTCGGTGAAGGGTTCGCGCACCTTGGTGATTTTAGGAAACGTCTGCTTGAAGATAGCAGCCATTTCATCCCTGACAGCCTGATCCCGGCGTTCCAGCAACCGGTAATCGTTCCACAGGTATCCCAGCGCCCCCAGCCCCACAACCAAGAATGCGGCAACCGCTCCGAGCACCTGTTTTCTAGAGGAGTAAAATGTCCGTTTTTTGGCAAAAGCCTCTTTGCGGAAATTGACCGTCGCCTTTTTGCCAAACCCCAAGAGCGCCAGGGACACCGCCCGGTCAAAACGTTGACGTTGCCATCCCGGCTGCATCGCCTCTGGACAATTGATGCCATGGGCAGCGAGCAGATCCGCGGTTTCCACCGGCAGTTGCATGGCCGAAGCAACAATTTCGGCCATTGCCGTCATCTCCGCCAGGGGACCGGTGAGGACGACCAGTTCCGGCCGGCTCTCCGCCTCGCTCTCCATGCGGTAATAATCAAGACTTCGCTCGATCGACTCACAGATCAGCCGGATGCAGTGCTCGGCTGCGGCCGTATCGGTCACCACCACCTGATTTTCATCGAAAAAAAACGGGGGGTGAAGGATCATCTGCTCGGGATAGGAAAGTCGTCGGTAAAAAAGGGGCCGGTCTCCGTGGGCCAGGACCATGGTCATGGAATGAAGGTCTGCATGCAACATCAGCACAGTATCGACTTGCCGATACTGTGCGGCTATCTGAGCCGCGAGAGGGGTCACCGCCGGGGTGACAATCTCCGGGTCGACCACCCCTTCCAATCCATCGAGCAACGCCCTTAAAAACCCTTTTTCCACGGCAAAGGCAATAATCCGGCTGCCGGCATCGGCAGTCCCACTCACCATAGAATCGACCACCAAGGTCTCAACCGGTACGAGCAGCTGCTCCTCCAGTTCAAAGGGCAGGGCTTGAGCGATCTGCTTGCCATCACTAAACGGCAGGGTGAGATTGCGAACACTGAGCAGTGAAAGCGGCAGACCGCAGATACAAGGAGCCTCCCGCCAATCGAGTTGCCGGCAGAGCTCAACAACTTGTTCTGCAATATCGGTATGTTCTGACAACGGCAGACTGAGAAAAGCGGTGACGGCAAGGACTTTCCCCTGTTGCTCGAGCGCCACGCCGGTGACCTGGCCGTCGCTTATGTCAATGCCCAGCGATTTCTTGCCCATGCAATGCACACCTGCGCCTTCCAGCGCTTATTCGATCTTCCAGGAGAGCAGACTCTGCTCTTTGTTCTCGGCCCTGAGCAACATGCCGACACCGGTTCGACTATATTGGTGGATGGTCGTCCTTGCCCTGATCTGGAAATATTTACCGGTCACGGTCAGCAGATCATTTCCCAGATCGATTCTTGCGGGTAACCAGTGAACTTGACGATACCAGTCGGTTTTAGAGAAGACCTCTTTCTTTTTTTGCTCCTCACGAAAGTGTATCAATTCCTGTGCCATATCCAAAGTTATTTCAGGCGACAGGGCCTGCAGTACCGGCAACGGCGCTGTGTTCAAATTGATTTTTCCGTCGTCACCAGCCACCGTGACATAGTTGAGAATACCTTCATGCCCCTGGTCGCCGTACACAATCTTGGGGGTCATGCCCTTGACGAGCAACAACTCATCCGGAGACATCATCTGGCTGTTTCTGCATGTATAAGGCGGTTGCATGGAGCGGTAATACGGTTCTTCGGCCCCTTGCTTGCGTTCGTCATCATCCTTGTCGACCCAGTCGCCGAGCGCATCGAGCAGGGCCTCGGCCTCCTCCTCGTCGGCAATAGCAAAGCGCCCGGAAAGGAGAAAACGCTTCCAGATCTCGCGATATTTCTGCTTGCCCGGATCCCCCAGCGCATTTATCTGCAGCCTCCCGGAAAGGTCGGTCACGGTAAGGTCCAGTTCGACGCCGCCGGCCAAGGTCCGTATTTTTTCCGGATCAAAGGCAGCCCAGCAGTCCAGCAAAGAATCGAAGTCGTTTTCCTGCTGATCGGCCAGCAAGGCGGCCCGTGCCAGATTCATACCGGCCAACACCATGCTGTCGAGCCGGACCTGCTCTCGCTGTGCGGTCGAATCGGACACCTGCCGGTCGATGGTGACCATGAGTTGCAGGGTCACCGCCACCAGAAAACTGATGGTCAGCAGGGTCAGGACCAAGGCCAAGCCCGACTGGTTGCCGACCAACGGATCAGTTTTCATCCTTTCCCTTGGCCACGACGACCCCGGCGGGGATCAGCACGCTGGTGCTAAAGGTCTGGGCCGTTTCCTTATCCGGATCAAGCCAGAACTCCAGGGTGCAGTGGACACCGGCGGGCAGGGGCTGAACGGCCTGCGGCTCACTGGCCCCCAAAGCGTCGCCCCAACTGTCAATTTCCTGACCCTGCCGATCCAGATAGCCAAATCGCACGGACCGCAGATTGTCGGCCAGCAGGAAGCCGCTGCCGCTCGCCGCTTCCTTACCGGCATCGACCCCGGGCAACAGCAAGTCATCAGAACGCAACAGCCTTAATTTACGGGTATCTTCGGCATCGATTTGCAACTGGTACCGGATGACCGCTGCTCCGGGCTTCTGCTGCTCGGGGTTCAGCACCAGATGAGCCAGGGAAACAAACACCAGCGTGTCGGCTCGTTGGCCGGACTGTTCGCTCTTCTTGCCGACAAATCCCATTTCCTTGGTCCCAAGAGCAGCGCTCAGATCCTCGGTGATCCGGCGCAGGGTGGTCTGGGCCTGATGATAGACCTCGGCCTGCCGCTCGGTGGCATCAACCACGCGCAAGGTCCCGGAGAGCGAGATCGAGAGCATGGCGACCACCACCCCCAAAACCGTTATCGCCAACAGCACTTCCAGCAATGTGAACCCCTGGTCGCGTGCGATCACTTGGCCGCCGCACTCTTTTGCTGCAAGACAATGGTCCGCAGGACATACAACTGGCTGGCATCCTGCGCAAACAAGACCGTCAGATCCACCGCCTTGAGCATGCCGCCGACTCCCTTCAAACCGGTATCGCCCTCATCCAGTTCGGTCACCTCGGTCTTCCAGGAGAAACTGGGGTTTTCGGTGCCGAAATCCCCGGAACCGCTATGGAGCTCACCGTAACCGGACAGACTCAGCTCCACCATTTTTTGCTGGGCCAACAACGAGGCCATGGTGTCGAATTTGGAACCGGTGGCTATGGCCACGCTCTGCGATTGCGCCCCGATCAGGGTAACAAAGGCAATAGCGATGACCGCCACCGCAACCATTACCTCCAAGAGGGTAAACCCGGCGGTGCTCCGCACAGGACGACCCAGCTGTTGATCACTGAAACAATGCATCTTTATCCGGGGCAACATATCGATCCACGACCTGCACCTTGCCCAGAAACGGGGAAAGCACCACTGAAATTTCCTTGCCGCCAGATTCCCGGAGGTGGATAACGGTCGGCTCGACATAGCCGTTTTTTGTAAAACGGATAACGAATTCCGCGGCCGTGCGGGTCCCGCCGTACCAGGACCAGAAATCTTTGACCTGCACTGATTCGGCCAGACGCAGTCCATTTTCCTTGCGCTCCTTGCCGTCCTTATCGACGATTTTGCGATCGGTCTCCTTTTTTTGTTCCGGTTCCACGACAAACCGTCGTTCGCCTTCAAGATAACGCAGCAGATAGGGGGCCTGTTGGCGCTGGGCCAGTTGGGAAGATTGATTGATTAACCCCACCAGGTGACGCACCGCCACCTTCAACTGGTCGGTATAGAGAAAATTGGATATTTTAGGAACCGAAAGGGTAACGGTGATGGCGATGAGCACCATAACCACGATTAACTCAAGCAGGGTGAACCCTTTTTGGTGCAGTGAAGACACACCCATGACGGGAGGCTTTCCCAGAGCCACGTAACTTATTGCAACTCCCAGTTGTTGATATCGGCATCTTTCCCTTCGCCGCCGGACTGACGATCCGGACCATAGGAAATGAGATCGAAATCGCCATGCAACCCCGGGCAAAGATACACAAAATCGTTATCCCAAGGGTCCTTGGGCACTTTGCCTTTTTCAAGATAACCGCCGGTCCGCCACTTTTTGGCAAGCGCCCCGACCGTGGGAGCCTCGACCAAGGCGAGCAATCCCTGTTCCGAAGTTGGGTACTGGCCATTATCGAGTTTATAGAGTTTCAGGGCCTGCTCAATGGATTGAATCTGAATGCCGGCCTTGGTGCGCCGCGCTTCTTCAGGCCGATCCATGATCCTCGGGACAATGAGCCCGGCAAGAATGCCGAGAATCACCATCACCACCATCAATTCGATCAGGGTGAACCCCTGCATGCCGAGCACTCGCCGGGCCTTTTTCTCCTGCCATCCAATCATTTTTTCACTCTCAAAGTAGGGAACAGCACGGTAGCCTGCCAAAACAGGCGGACACACTTGCCGATGGCCTCATCGCCGCAGCCAGACACGGGAAGCAAGCTGGGCAAAGATCAGGGCCGAACCGACCAACGTCAACAAGGCGGCAACCATGCCGACCTGTAGCGCCAGCCAGGAAAAACCGACAACCGGCAGCAGGAGTATCCGGACGACGAAACGAAGCATCTCGTCCTGGGCAATCCCCTCGGCCAGGGGCGGCGAAAAGGAATAATACAGCGCAACCAGTCGCTGACCTAGGGTGTTGCCCAATAGAAAGGCGTCGCGAAAATCGCGGAGCACCTTGACGCTTGGGTGCAACAGGGTGCCGAAGGAAGCGGTGGCCACAAAACAGTTGTCAGCGGTGCTAAAACTCAACTGATTGCCGTAATAGACCGAGCCGTCCGAGGTCAGCGCATAGGCTCGGTAAAAGTAAACGGTCCTCGGTTTCAGTTGTTCCAGGATGGCATCAAACCTGCCGTATCCCGAACCGTCCACGGTCTCACCTTGTTCGACAAATCCATTTTGGGTGAGGTTGCCGGCTGAAGCCGGAGCCGCGACGGCATCGGACACCAACCATCCGGCCACGGCTTCGAGGGAAAGTCGGTCCAGCAAACCGGCTGGTGCTGCAGAACCAAAAGCACCTTCAAAATGGCGCAGGCCCGCGCCAAGCGCAACCCCGCTGGAAACGGCACCGGTATCAGTAGCCAGGGCAAGGCAAACGGGATCCTTGCTGACACTGAAGACCACACCACGCTTGATAACGGTTTTGCCGAAAGCAGGGGCCACCTCGCCGCCGACGGTGGCGGTGTTTCTAGTGACTCCGGTCACCGCCGTGGTCGTGATGTGCCGATTGGCATAACCAGGCTGATCGAGGCGACTTTCGGGTTGCATTTCTGCCACGTATCGAGCAGCAACGATGGAGTTGGATTCAATACCGTCGGCGGTCCCCACCACGACAATGTTGCCCTGAGCATCGGCGACGACCGCATAACTGACCGAACCGCCATCGCTAAACGAGGCGGTGGCCACCGTCGCGACCATCGGGCCCTTGGTTTCGGCGGCATCGCCAATTTCTGCAGCGACCGCTGAAGGTACCAGGAAATCGCCGAGTCGCTTTAATACAGCGGGGAAATTTAGCGCGAAGGCGGTGCGGGGCCCGGAAACGGCAGAGGCTGATGGAGTCTGCCGCACGGTAGTGTAATCGCCAAAGGAGGGCGAAATCTGCAACCGCCGGATCTGCACCTTGGTGTTGCCGTTCACCCGAACCTCCTCAATGGGGGCGGACTTCGACAACCCGAAGTTTATACGTTTGCTTTTGGTGGATTGCATTCCGGTCGACACCGGGACAGAAGAGGATGGCTCGGCATAGTTGACCACAAGAAACTGGCGAGTACCAGCGTCCGTGGTGTACCCGCTCCCCACCACACCGTTTTTAGCCACGGTCAAATCATAGAGGACATCATCGGCCTCACTGACCTTGGTGACCAGGGTGCCCTGGTTGCCAAACGAAATATCAGGTTTGCCGGTCTTGGTAAAACGAAACAGTGCGGTATCGCGCTTGCCTGCACTGCCGACCGACCCGGCAACATACAGCAGACCGTTGCTCTCTGCGACCAGGCGATATCCTTCACTGGCAACGAACGAACCCGAAGGCGCCCCCACCCCTTTGACGCCGAAATTGCGATCAAGGATACCATCGAGGCTGATACCCACGAGTATGAGCGAGGTGCCCTTCTTTTCTTTGCAGGTTCCGGAAATCACATACGAGCCGTCCAGTCGTTCAATGATGCCTTCGGCGGTGGCATCCTCGCCGATGCCGATAATGCTGACCCCCTGCTCGCCATAGGTGTTGTCCAACTCGCCGTCGGCATAATACCGGGCGGTCGCCAGAACTCGGCCTGCGGTGCCTTCCACCGTACCGGCAACAGTGATCATGTCGTGGGCGCTGACCGTCACCGCGGTTATTTCTTCATTGCTGCTGCCGACCGGGGTGACAACCACCCCCTTGTGACCAAAGGCCCGATCAAGGCGGCCGTCCTGAAGATAGCAGGCCATTGTGAAATCGCGGTCCGCGCCGTTATGACTATAGCCGGCGGCAACGATCCGACCGTCCGAGAGCAGGCCGAGCGCCAGAATTTCAGTGTCACCGGCAGCAATCGAGCTAACGACCGAACCTTCGCCATTAAAGGAGGTGTCAAGGGAGCCGTCTTGATTAAAACGGATCAGGGAAAAATTGAGCGCGCCCCCCTGTGAGGAAGAACCACCCACCACTATCCGGCCGTCCGGTTGCACCACAACCGCGTGGCCGCTGTTCTTCACGCCCAGCTCAACCGCAATCCGCCCGTTGAGACCGAAGGCGGCATCGAGTTGGGTGACCGCTTGGGCATAAGCGATCCCGGTACAAGCAAACAGCATCCATGCACCAATGAACAACAGAGATCGATTATTCATTTTGACACCTCGCAACCGGGAAGTGGCTCGCACAAACCATGCAGAGCTTGCTCAAAACACACCATATGAAACTACTTAACGACAAAAAAAATTAATGGCAACACCCTATACCACTGATTGATCAAGTAGATAGATTATATGGGATGAATTTATCGTTTTCAAGCCCGCCGTGGTGCAAAGCCGCACAATTGACGATTATTGCAACAGCCCCGGTACCATTCCCCAAATCAGGCGTCCCAGGCATCGCATTCCCAAGACAAACGTAATCCCGAGCGATGACGGCATGCTAGGGGGTTGGCTCCTTAACCGACCAGCTGGATATAGAGGAACAGACTCACGCCTTGCCGAAATTACAGACCGGATACTGGCAATGCTGGCAGTTGCGGCAGAGTCCGCCATGCCCCAGGGCTGCCAGTTCTTCCCGTCCGATGGTTTCGCCGGTCAGGATTCGGGGCAGCACCAGGTCAAACACGGTGATCCGATGAAACATGCCGCAAGCCGGCAGACCAAGCACCGGCACCTGCCCGATCCGGCCGACCAGAAACATGGCCCCGGGCAGCACCGGCGTGCCATACACCACCGCCTCGGCCCCGGCATCCTTGATCCCCTGACGGGTAACATCATCGGGATCCACCGACATGCCGCCGGAGGTAATGATCAATTCCGCCCCGGCGGCCAGGCACTTATGGATCTCGGCGGCAATTACCTGCGGATCGTCCGGAGCAAATCCCACAACAATGACCTCCGAACCCCATTGGGAGAGTTTATCCCGCAGGACCTGCTCGAATTTATCCTCTATCCGCCCGTGATAAATCTCGCTGCCGGTGATCACCAGCCCGGCTTTGACCTGACGGAGCGGCAGCACCCTGACAATCGGCGTGCCGGCGGCGGCAATCGCCACGGCCTGCTCCACCACCCGACGTTCCGCCACCAGGGGAATCAACCGGGCAGCCGCCACCTGCTCCCCCTGCTTGACCGGGGTATTATCCTGCAGGGTGGCGCACATCACCTCGCCTAAAAGATTGAACTGCAACAGCACCTCGCGATTGATCTTAAGCAGACCATCCACCGCGGCCTTGATACCGACCTTGCCCTCAACGATCTCCTGCGAATATTCCGCACCGGTTCCAGCCAGGGCTGCGGCCATCAGCAGCGCCGCTTCGTCCTCATGAATTTCATCACCACTCAACTGGAGCACATAAATATGTTCTTTGCCCAGTCGAAGGAGGTGTTCCACATCCTCGGCCCGGATAACATGGCCCTTTTTAAAAGCCCGCCCCTTGAATTCGTCCTTGACGATCTCGGTGATATCATGGGGCAGGACCATGCCCACCGCCTCTGCCACCGGCACTGTTCTTTTCAACGATACCAAATTCATAAACACCACACCCACGCTCGTCTCCGACCAACCGGAACATCAGCGCGATAAAAAGCTCATATCATCGCCCCACAGCGATTCGAATGCTTCCGAATCAATATCCGACCTGACCAACCCGACGGCCGACCTGCAGGTATCCTGAAGCATAAAAATACCACAAGCATCCCCCGGCAACACCTGCATGCCGGCTTTGCCGCTGCAAGATCCTTTACCCAGACGCCATGATACGTTACAATGTCGCCGGTCCGGGCAAAGGCTACCTGCCAACACCCGTCCCTTGCCCTCCCGACGGGAATAACCAATCAACAACCTCGTCGCCCCAGCGACAACGAGCAGAAACGCTCACGGAACCCTGATCATGCTTAAAAAAGAACTACTGGACATTCTGGCCTGCCCGCAATGCAAGGGGCCAGTAGAGTTGAATGGAGAACGCAACGCGATTGTCTGCCGGACCTGCCGGTTGCTTTTTGAGATTCGCGACGATATTCCGATCATGCTGATCGACGAAGCCAAACCGCTCGCCGAAACCTGATGCCGCGCCACCTCAAACCTCAGGCGGGATCGTTGATCCCGCCTGACAACCCGCTTCATTTGCCCACGGTTACGGGGTAATTCCCAATTCCCGCTCCTTGGCGGCGATCGCCAACCTGGTCTTGACCACCGTGTCGGCAACCAGACTGATGGAATCGATGCCCTGCTCGACCAGGAAGGTGGCGAAATCAGGAAAATCCGATGGCGCCTGCCCGCAGATGCCGATCTTACGGCCCCGCCGCTTGGCGGTGGCAATCACCATCTTAATCAGGGTTTTGACCGCATCGTTACGCTCGTCGTAGATATGCGACACCAGGTCGGAATCGCGATCCAGCCCCAGGGTTAATTGGGTCAGGTCGTTGGAACCGATCGAAAAACCATCGAACACATCGCAGAAGGCATCAGCGCTGATCACATTCGACGGAATCTCGCACATCACATAGACCTCCAGCCCGTTCTCCCCCTGCACCAGGCCAAATTCCCGCAGCACCTCGATGACCTTGCGTCCCTCTTCCGGGGTGCGACAAAAGGGCACCATCAACTTGATGTTGGTCAGCCCCATGTCGTTGCGTGCCTTGAGCAGGGCCTTGCATTCCAATTCAAAGGCGACCTTGTACCTGGGATCGTAATACCTACTGGCGCCGCGCCAGCCAATCATCGGGTTGGATTCCTCAGGCTCGTAGAGATGGCCGCCGATCAGGTTGGCATACTCGTTTGATTTGAAATCCGACAACCGGACGATAACATCCTTAGGATAGAAGCCGGCGGCGATCCGACCGACCCCCTCTGCCAACTTATCAATGAAATACAGCCGCTTGTCGGTATACGCCGAAGTTTTCCGGTCGATCTCCTCGATGATATCCATGATCTCATCGTCGTCTTCGGCCCGCAGGCGCAGCTGCTCGTAATTGTACAGGGCCAGCGGATGAATCCCGATATGGGAATTAATGATGAACTCTTCCCGCGCCAGCCCCACTCCCTCATTGGGGATCTGCCCCTCGATGAAGGCCTTTTCCGGCAGCCCGACGTTCATCATAATCTTGGTCCGGGTGGCCGGAATATTATCGAGATCCAGGGTCTCAATCACAAAATCAAGCAGACCCTCGTAGATGTGCCCGCTCTCCCCTTCAGCGCAGGATACCGTGACCTGTTGCCCGTCTTTGATCTTATCGGTGCCATTGCCCGTGCCGATAACGCAGGGAATGCCCAGTTCCCGGGAAATGATCGCCGCATGGCAGGTGCGCCCACCCCGATTGGTGACGATGGCGCCGGCGATCTTCATGATCGGCTCCCAGTCCGGATCGGTCATGTCGGTGACCAGCACCTCGCCCGCTTTGAAATCGTGAATTCGGCTGACGTCATTGAGCAACCGGGTCGTCCCTTGACCGATTTTGGCACCAACCGCCTGACCGGTGGCCAGCACGGTGCCTTTCTGCTTGAGCACATAGGTTTCCAGCACCTTTTTATTGGTCTGGGAGTGCACGGTCTCCGGCCGGGCCTGAACAATGAACAGTTTGCCGGTGCCCACTTTTTCACCGTCGCCGTCCTTAGCCCATTCGATATCCATGGCCCGACCGTAATGATCTTCGATGATGCAGGCCCAGCGCGCCAGATGCAGGATCTCGTCGTCGCTGAGAATATAGGAGCCCCGCTCCTCCTCGGTGGTGTCGATATTTTTCACCGGTTCTTTGGTGGCGGGGTCGTTATCGTAGACCATCTTGATCTCTTTGGTCCCCACCCGCTTGCCGACAATCGGGCGTTTACCCTCTTTAAGCGTCGGCTTGAACACATAAAACTCGTCGGGATTGACCGCCCCCTGGACGACATTCTCACCCAACCCCCAGGAACCGGTCAGAAAAATAGCGTCTTTAAAGCCTGACTCGGTATCGATGGAAAAGATGACCCCGGAACAGGCGGAATCGGAACGCACCATCTTCTGGACGACGATCGACAGGTAGACGTCAAACTGGCCAAAGCCCTTGTCGTGGCGATAGGAAATGGCGCGATCGGTGAACAGGGAGGCAAAGCACCGTTTGCAGGCGTCGATCAGGGCTTCCGGCCCGCGAATATTGAGGTAGGTGTCCTGCTGCCCGGCAAAGGAGGCATCCGGCAAATCCTCGGCGGTGGCCGACGAACGGACCGCCACATCCACGCCCTGGCCGTACTCTTCCTCCATCTTGTTATAGGCGCTGATGATCGCTTGGCGTAAATCCGCCGGAAACTCGGCATTGCGGATAATATCCCGTGCCTTGGCCCCTCGTTCCTGGAGATTGCGGAGATCATGGGTATCCAGACCGGCCAGCGCTGCCTCGATGGCGGCTGCAATCCCTGCCTCTTTGAGCAGATACCGGTACGCATAGGCCGTAATGGCGTAGCCGTTGGGAACCGCCACCCCCTTGGAGGTCAATTTTTGATGCATTTCACCAAGGGAGGCATTCTTCCCCCCCACCATGGGCACATCTTCAATTCCGATGTCATCAAACCAGAGAATAAGCGCTTTTTCGTGTTGGTTGTTCATCTGTTACTCCCATATGAAATGAAGCCGCCAGTCGGGCTGTAACCCCCGCCATCAAACAATTTGTGTTCAGTAACTGTTTTTTTATCTATATCATATATATGTTAAAGAAAAAATCCCAGCCGGTCAACCGAAACGTCTAACCGGTCTCAACCAAAGGCGCACGAGGAAACCAACAGGGTCCGGGAGGCGCTTGCCAATTGGCCGGCAACGAGCTATACAGACGTAATGTTTTCACTTTCAGGTGTTGCCCGACCCTTTGAAACCATACGGAGCGAACATGACCATCGAAGAAGATATCGACCTAACCATCAGCCGTTGCACGGTTGACAACAATCACAAGGAAAGCAATTACTTCGATGCGATCAAGATGCTCGTCCGTGAACGCGGCCAAGCCGCCGACGCGGTGACCCGCCAACAGTGGCAAAACGGCATTGACCGTGTCTACCGACAGGTGGCGGATGAGATGCTGACCAATACCGGCCGGCCCGAAAAAACCATTTCCTTCGGCACCTCGGGCTGGCGGGGCACGCTGGGCAAGGATCTGTTTGTTCGCTCCGTGGCTGCGGTAACCGCCGCCATCCTCAGCCTGTACCGGGAAGCGGCTTGCAACCTGGAACTACGGGCCGCCCTCGGGGTCGTGGACTTTGCCGAAATGCAGCAACGCGGCTGCGTGCTGGGGTTCGACAACCGTTTCGGCGGCCCCTTGCTGGCTCTGGCTGCGGTCAATGTGCTGGCGGCCAACGGAGTCACGGTCTATTATGCCGGCGAGGCCACCACCGGAGCCCTTTCCGCCTCGGTACTCATCCGCCGGGCCGCCTTTTCGATCAACCTGACCCCGAGCCACAACCCCTTGGAATACGGGGGATTCAAGTACAATGCCGCCGATGCCGGCCCCGCAGCCCCGATCCTCACCGATGCCATTACCCGGCTGGCCGGGGAATATGTCCGCATGGAGACCATTCCCCTTATCCCGCCGGGGCTGGATCTGCAACAACCGCTGGCAACCCTGCCGGGGATCATCAAGGAAGACGCCCTCAGCAGTTGGCAACAACTGGTGCGCAACGGCCATTCGCTCCATGGCATCGACTACGACCGACTGCTGACCGATCTGGCGGCAAACGACGAGGTGGTGGTATGCGTGGATGCGGTCCACGGTGCCGCTCGCCAGTATCTCGGCCGACTGCTGAACAATCCGCCCGCCGATCGACTCATCTTATTGCGCAATGCCCAAGATCCGACCTTCGGCGGCATCGCCCCGGAACCGTCTTCCGCCAACATGCAGCCGGTGATGACCACCCTGGCCAGCCGGAGCGAACCCCTGAAAATCGGGGCGATCATCGATCCGGACGGCGATCGCATCCGCTTCACCGACGGCGAAATCGAAATCTCCATGAACCAGTTCGGGGCCATGGCCTATCATTTCCTTCATGAAATCAAAGGAAAGAAGGGCATGGTTGCCAAAACGGTGGCTTCGAGCAATTTCGCCAATGGCGTGGCGACCCACCTCCATGAGGAGGTTTTTGAACCCAAGGTGGGGTTCAAGGAATTCAAGCCGGTCATCAACAAGGCCCTGGTCTACTTCGAGGAATCCGACGGCATCTCCATTACCGGCCACACCCCGGAAAAAGACGCCTTTATCGGCCTTATTCTGGCCATCGATATGGTCCTGACCCTCAAAAAACCGCTCGGCCACTACCTCGCCGAAATCGAGACCCAATTCGGCCATTATTACCCGGACCGTGACGGCGTCACGGTTTCCCAGCAAGGCGCAATTCTGCTGGAGACGTTGGATCAACTCAAGAAATTCGCGGTCGGTTGTCAAGTGGAGGTCGGGACGCAGTGTAAAACCATCACCGCAGTCATCGATATCGACGGACGAAAAATGATTCTGGATGATGGTTCCTGGATCATGATCCGCCCTTCCGGCACCGAACCCAAAGTTCGTTTTTATGTGGAGGCCAGAACCCGCGAAGAAACCTCGCTGCTGGTAAAAAGTGCAAAATCGATGCTTGCCGAAATTGGACTCCTGCCATAATGTAGAAATTTGTAATCTGGACACTTTCATCCGGTCATCTGCCGTTGTGTCGCAGGCGTCCGGCCCCGAATATTGCAAACCTTCAGCACAGAGAATGGATCATGTGGGAATATACCGATACCGTACAGGAACATTTCATTAATCCGAAGAATGTCGGCGAGATTGAAAACGCCGACGGCGTCGGCAACGTTGGCTCCATCGCCTGCGGCGACGCCCTGCGTTTGACGATCAGGGTCGATGAAAACAAGATCATCACCGATGCCAAATTCAAGACCTTTGGCTGCGCTTCTGCTATTGCCTCTTCCTCCATGCTCACCGAGATGCTCAAAGGCATGAAACTCGAAGACGCCAAGCGCCTGACCAACGACGACATCGCCAAGGCCTTGGGCGGCCTGCCCAAGGAAAAGATGCACTGCTCGGTGATGGGACGTGAGGCGCTGGAAGCGGCGATCGCCGACTACACCGGCGCCATCCTGCCCATGGCCCAGGGTGAGGTAATCTGCGAATGCTTCGGGGTGACCGATCTGGAGATCATCCGGGCGGTCAAGGAAAACGCGCTCAAATCGGTGGAGGAGATCACCAACTTCACCAAAGCGGGCGGAGGCTGCGGCAAATGCGAAGGCCGCCTGCGCGAACTGCTAACCGAGACCGTGGAAGGGCTTTCGCCGCCACCGATCGGCATCAAACGCCAAAAACGGATGACATCGCTGGAAAAAATCAAAAAAATCGAGGATGTGATTGAGCGCGAAATCAAACCGACCCTGAAAAAAGACGGGGGCGATATCGAGCTGATTGATGTCGATGGCGATTTCGTCACGGTTTCACTCCGTGGCTCCTGCGCCGGCTGCCATTCATCACGGACCACCCTGAAAGAAATTGTTGAGAAAAAACTGCGCGAACAGGTGCTCGAGAGCCTGATCGTCGAGGAGGACAGATAATGACAGGTTCCACCAAGCAGGTCATCTACATGGACAACAATGCCACCACCCGGGTCGCCCCCGAAGTGCTGGAGGTGATGCTGCCCTACCTGACCGAATATTACGGCAACCCCTCCTCCATGCACACCTTCGGCGGCCAGGTTGCCCAGGCGGTTAATCAGGCCAGGCAGGCCACCGCCGACCTGATCGGGGCTGCCCCCGGAGAGATCGTCTTCAACAGCTGTGGTACGGAAAGCGACTCCACTGCCATCCTTTCAGCGATCCAGACCTTCCCCGAAAAAAACCATGTGATCACTACCAGAGTTGAGCACCCGGCGGTGAAAAATCTCTGCGACAACCTGGAGATCTTCACCGGACGCAAATACCACACCACCCGGTTGCAGGTTGAAGCCGACGGCACCCTGGACCTGCAGCGCTTCAAGGACAGCCTCACCGATGAAACCGCCATCGTCAGCGTCATGTGGGCCAACAATGAGACCGGGGTGATCTTTCCGGTGGAACAAATGGCGGAAATCACCAAAGAACGAGGCATTCTCTTCCATACCGATGCCGTGCAGGCCGTGGGCAAAATCCCGATCAATCTCAAGGAAACGGCGATCGATTTCCTCTCCATTTCCGGCCACAAGCTCCACGCCCCCAAAGGAATCGGCGTGCTTTATGTCCGCAAAGGCACTCCCTTTGTCCCGTTTCTCAACGGCGGGCACCAGGAACACGGCCGCCGGGGCGGTACGGAAAACGTGGCCGCGATCATCGGCCTGGGCAAGGCCTGCGAACTGGCGGCCGCCCATATGGTTGAAGAGAACACCCGGGTGCGAGCACTCCGCGACAAACTGGAGCACGGTTTGCTGACCACCATCCCCAAAGCGCTGCGCAACGGTCATGCCGAGCAACGCCTGCCCAACACCAGCAACGTCAGCTTCGAATACGTCGAAGGCGAGGCCATCCTGCTGCACATGAACCAGCACAACATCTGTGCTTCTTCCGGCTCCGCCTGCACCTCCGGTTCGCTTGAACCCTCCCACGTCCTCCGGGCCATGGGGGTGCCGTTCACTGCGGCCCATGGCTCCATCCGCTTCAGCCTGTCGGTCTACAACACGGAAGCCGAGGTGGATTTCGTCCTGGAAAAAATGCCGGCGATTATTGCCAAATTACGGGCCATGTCGCCTTTCTGGGAGGAAAACCAGTAAACGCTCTTTCCGGCGCCGCCTTTTTTCAAGGCGGCGCTTTTTTTCACCTTTGACCAGTCCCCCGTCTGCCCATGCGAATAATCGAGCCAAGCTTCACCATCCTTGACGACCTTGACCAGCAGAGCCTCCCGGTCCGGATCGAATACTGCGGCCGAATCTGTTACAAAAGCGAACACCGGATCGACCGCGATTCGGCCATTCCTTTTGTTAGAAAAATGGCCGAACATGGCCACAATTCCGTACTGGAAATGGGGGTGGTCACCCTGATCGTCACCTGTTCGACGCCGGACACAATCAACAACCTGTTTTTCTGCCAGCCCAGATTTCTACAGATCGACCGGCTGGACCCCCTTCGACTGATGATTACAGGTTCAATCCGGGCCTTTCGCGAGATGCTGCTCGCCTGTCCCGAAGATGGTATTTCCAAGGCTATCGCCCTGTTCCTGGCCGAACGTCACCCCTACTTTTTCGAGACCCTTCCACCCAATGCTGGGCTAACAAGGCCCGCCGGCCTCTCCATTGAAAAAATGGCTCTTAAAGAAGTCGAACAGCTCAGCGCCCCGCAATGCGCCAAACATCGCCATCTGGCGGTGAAATTCATTGTCAACCGGGCCGTCACCCATGAACTGGTCCGCCATCGCCCGTGCACTTTTCTCCAGGAAAGCCAGCGGTACTGCCGCTATTCCGCCGACAAATTCGGCAACGAAGTCACGTTTATCAAACCGATTTTTTTTACCGATGAGAGTGAAGAATTCCGTATCTGGAAAGCCGCGATGGAGAGCACCGAGGCCCAGTATCTTCGCCTGCTTGAGACCGCAACCCCACAGGCAGCCCGGACCGTCCTGCCCAACTCCTGCAAAACCGAAATCATTGTCTACACCAACCTGCTTGAATGGCGGCATATCTTGTTCCTTCGCACCTCAAAAGCGGCTGAGCCGTCGATGCGGGAAGTGATGATCCCGCTGCAGCACGAACTGCACCAGCGTTACCCCGCGCTTTTCCCTTGACGCACGCGCCTTGCCGAGCCTTCTGATCGTGGCGGATGCCGGTCGCATCGCACCTGAACAATGGCGAAGTACCCCCTTGCAACGGGGCCTGCCGTTCTCTAACGTACGCAATTGATACTGCAACAAAAATTCCTGTTGTTTTTTTTACCAGATTCCTCTTTTATAGTACAATACATGAATTAATCATTCCAGACCGGAGCATTAACGCAACCGCCACCAGGCTCCCGCCATACCCAACTATGGTTATCAAACCAGGACAGCAGCAATAAATGGAAGCCAATAAAGCCTCAATGAAAAGGACGGTGAAAGACCAGTCCGGTGCCGGAAAGCTGAAAATAGGCGAATTGCTCAGCAAAGCCGGCTACATAACCGCTACGCAATTTGAAGAAGCGAAGGCTGTCCAGAAAAAATCCGGCGAACGGCTAGGCCGAATCCTGTTGGAAAGTGGTGCGATTGAACGGGACACCATCGCCAACTTTCTCAGCAGGATGCACAACTACACCATGGTGGTGATCGAGCAGGAAGCGCCGAGCAAGGAAGCGCTCACCCTGGTCCCGTACGAGACTGCCAAACGTTTCCTGGCGTTTCCATTGCGCCTTGCCGGCAACACCCTGCAGATCACCATGGCAGAGCCCACCGATGCCATGGAAGTCGAGCTGCTGCAAGATATCCTCAAGAAAAACCTGACCGTCTGTGTCTCCACCGCCAAGGACATCATCGACGGGTATAAAAAATACTACCAGATCAGCGACGAGGAATTTCATTCTTTCTTTAAATACGAAACCGAGGGCCCCGAAGAAGTCGGCATGACCGAGGTCGAAGACTTCGGCGCCCTGGTATCCGATGCTGCCGAAGATTTCGAGATTGACAGCGGAGGAATCGACGAGGGTGGATTCGAGCAGTTTTCCGCCTCGGACGCACCCATCATCAAACTGGTCAACGGCATTCTGGTCAAGGCGGTTCAGGATGGGGTCAGCGATATCCATATCGAACCGTTTGAAAAAACCATGCAGGTCCGCTACCGCAAGGATGGCGCGCTGTTCAAATCCATGAACCTGCCCCTGACCATTAAAAACGCCATGGCCGCTCGGATGAAAATCCTGGCGGGACTGAACATCACTGAGCGCCGGGTGCCTCAAGACGGCCGTATCAAGATCCGCCTGGGCCGAAACAAGGCAGTCGATTTTCGGGTCTCCACCCTGCCGCTGCTCTATGGCGAGGGGATCGTCCTGCGTATCCTTGACAAGGATTCTCTCAATGTCGACTTAACCAAACTCGGCTTCACCGAGGCCACCTTTGCCACCTTAAAGCGTTGCCTCAATCGCCCCCAGGGGCTTCTGCTGGTTACCGGCCCCACGGGTTCGGGCAAGACCGTCACCCTCTATTCCGCGCTCAATTCCCTCAATACCGAGGACATCAAAATCCTCACCGCGGAAGATCCGGTGGAGTTTAACTTCAAAGGCATCAACCAGGTCAACGTCAACCCCGAAGTCGGCATGACCTTCGCCGCCGCCTTGAAAGCCTTCCTCCGGCAGGATCCCGACATCATCATGGTCGGCGAGATCCGGGATATTGAGACCGCAGAGATCGCCATGAAGGCCGCAATGACCGGGCATCTCGTCTTCTCCACCCTGCATACCAACGACTCGCCGGCCACGGTCAGCCGTATGGTGGATATCGGCATCCCCCCCTATATCCTGGCGTCCTCGCTCACCATGGTCCTGTCCCAGCGCTTGGGCAGGAAGTTATGCACGAAATGCAAAACCCCGGCGCAATACGACCACCAGACCTTGCTCAGCATGGGTTTTAAAGAGAGCGAGCTTGATGAGCTGAACTTGTTCAAGGCCAAGGGGTGCCAGGAATGCAACGGCTTGGGGTATCGGGGCCGGGTTGGTTTCTTTGAGCTCATGGAAGTGACCGAAGAAGTCGCCAAGGCCATCCAGGCCGAGGTCTCCGAGGAACAGCTCCGCAAGGTCGCCATGCAGGAAGGCATGTTCACCCTGCGGGAGGCCGGGCTGCAAAAAGCCAGGGAAGGGGTCACGAGCATAGAAGAAGTCTTGAAACGGACCGTGGTCCATGAAGACAGCCTGCCCGCCTACCTGGTCAATCCGGATGTCGAGGAATATGAAGACGGCGACGTGATTATCCAGGAAGGGAACAAGGATAAAGATTTCTTCAAGCTGGTCAGGGGCAAAGTGGCGGTGCTCCGCTCCGGCAAAAAGATCGCCGAAATCACCGAACCTGGCGAATATTTCGGCGAGATGGCCGCCATTATCGAAGAGCCTCGCTCGGCCTCGATCATCTCCGCCGGCCGCTGCACCATCAAACGGTATCCGGGCGACAAGCTCGGCGACCTTATCGAAAAATACCCGGAAGTCTCTCGGTATCTGTTCCGGACCCTGGTGGAGCGGCTGCATAAAACCGATCGCATCGTGGTGCAACTCGCCAGTGCCGCTAAAGCCCGTCCACCACAGGTCGTCCGTCAAGCATGAACCAGGTTTCCGTTTACATTATCACCTACAACGAGGGTGAAAAGATCCGGGCCGCGATCAACTCGGTGCTCTGGGCCGATGAAATCGTCGTCGCCGATTCGCAGAGCCAGGACGACACCGTTGCCATTGCCTCCGAACTGGGTGCCCGCGTGGTGCAGATTCCCTTCCGTGGCTTCGGCGATCTCCGCAACCAGGCCATGGCGGCCTGCAGCCACGAGTGGATTTTTTCGCTCGATGCCGACGAACGCTGCACCCCCGAGGCGCGGGACGAGATGCTCGCCTGCCTGCAGGATCCGAAAGCGGAAGCCTATTATATCCCTCGCCGGAATTTTTTCATGGGCCGATGGATGCGATATTCCGGATTTTACCCGGATTACCGCCAGCCGCAGCTTTTCAAAAAAGGGGCCTTGGTGTTTAAAAACGATCCGGTGCATGAAGAATTTGCAATCGTTTCCAAATTGCCGGTCGCCTACCTGCACAAACCCATCTGGCAGTTCCCGTTTAAAAACCTCGAAGAGGTGGTGCACAAGGCCAATAAATACTCCACCCTCGGGGCCGAGAAACTGGCGCAACGAGGCCGGGAAGGTTCACTGGCTACGGCCTTGTGCCACGGGCTCTGGTCCTTTTTCCACATGTATGTGATCAAACGAGGCATCCTCGATGGTTGGCCAGGCTTTGTGATTGCCCTGGGCAATTTCGAAGGAACTTTCTATAAATATGCAAAACTCCACGAACGCCAGGCCGACTGGACCCCACCGCCTTCCCCGCCCCTGAAGCGTTAGTCGACTATTTCCACAAGGTGCTGATCGAGCCCCCGCCCGCACCGGGTGCGTTTTTCTTCAATCGTTGCTTTGAGCAGCGCGTCGTTGATTGCCAGCCGGTCACGGGTATTGATCGGATGGTGGAGATGATATCCGAGCCCAAAAAATTTCAGGTCTTGCCTCCTGATACCTGCGTTGATGAGACGTGCGGCGAATTCCGAGTCTTCCCTGCCCCAGCCGACGAAATCCTCGTTGAAGCCGTTGACCTGCTGGGCATCATGTTTCCAGAAGGCAAAATTACAGGTTTTCACCCCACCCAACCGCTTGCTTTTAAAAGAAAATAATCGCGCCAGCACAGTTGAGCGAAGGCAGTTCTTTTTATTTTCAACGCCTCTGGCAAACATTGGCAGTCGGAATCGACCGCTCGCCAACGCTTGCGCCGACAACTCCGGCCCCAAGAGCGCCCGGCTGCCCTGGACAAAATAACCGGATTGGGCGAACGATTGATGATCCTCGACAAAATGGGGTTCCAACACGATATCGCCGTCGATGAGAATAATGTACTCACCCCTGGCTTGAGCAATGGCTTTATTTCGGCTTCGAGCCGAACGAAAGCCCTGGTCCTCCTGCCAGGAATGGATCACGGGGACTGGCGATGATGCGCCAAACGCTTGCACCAATTCAGCGGTATCGGGCCTGGAACCGTCATCCGCCACTACAATTTCCTTGGGAAGCAGGGTCTGGGCAAGCACACTGCCCAGCGAAAGCTGTAGTGCCTCTTTCCAGTTATAGGTGGTGATGATCAGACTTATCTGCATAGACGCACGCTACCCGAATCGGCATCAGTAACAAACCCCATAACCTTTTCAAAAACCGTGGCTACCGCAATCCCTTGCATGCAGCGCAGATGGTCGCAGGTTCTTTTCCGGCAGCAGAGGCAATCGAGCCCTTCTGCCTGGATCACCGAATGGTTCACGCGATAGGGGCCGACTCGTTCGGGATGGGTCGGCCCGAACAGGGCCACCACCGGGGTGCCGGTCATGGCTGCAATGTGCATAGGCCCGGTATCCAGCCCCACGTAGGCCGACGCCCTTTTCATCAAGGCCACCGATTCGGTCAAGCTTAAGCGACCGGCGGCGACAGTGGCCCGACCGGACATTTTCTCGATGATAGCGTTGATATACGCCAAATCGCCGCCACTCCCCCCAAAGACCGGCCGGATGCCCGCCCTCAGAAGCTGGTCGCAGAGTTCGCTCCACCGCGGCGTTAACCAGAATTTCGATTGCCAGCGAGCCGTGGGGTTGACATAGACCAACCGATCCGCCACCCCGATCCCTTGCTCGATCAAAAACTCATCGACCCGCTGATCATCTGTCGAGCTCGAACACAGGTGGAAATCCGCGGCGATAGCGTTGCAGCCGAGATACTCACAAAAAAGCAGATTCTTATCGACCGCATGCACCGCATCGTTAGGAATTGCAATACGATGGTGCTGAAAAAAGGCGTTCAGCTCACGGGCATCGCCAAATCCGATCCGCAGCCCACCGAGATTCATCAACGCCAAGAGGCCGCTGCGAAATGAGGCATGCAGATCGAGCACCAGATCATAGGGCTCGGCGTGAAAGGCTGCGCGTAATTGCCGCAGGACGGTGGCGGTGGCGACTAAGGCCTGAAAATAGGCAAGCTGCCCGGAATCCGGGTTGCTGGTCGAGGGGATATGGATGGGGTGGACCACGTCCACGGCAATATCCCGGGCGACCAAGGAGGCAAACCCCTGCTCGACCACCCAGCCGATCCGACTGGTGGGATAGCAACGTTTCAGCGCATGGACCAGAGGCAGCGTGTGGACGATGTCTCCGAGCGAACTCTGCTTGATGATCAGTATGCGCTTACCGTCTAGATTCATTGGAAGGTTCCGGTGGCTGCAGGAAGGAAACCCGGCCAAAGAAAGGCAAGCGGCATGGTCACTTGGTTGCCGCTATGCGAGGCCTGGGGGTACAGTTTTGACAACAGCTTTCAGTTTTAGAGAGAATTGCACTGAACAGGGCAAAAAGAAAACCGGAGCCAGGCGTATTCAGGTAGCACTCAGTGGTCATGATCGCCAAAAAAAACAAGGGGAACGCCAGGCGTATCTGCTCCCAGCCGTCCTTGGCGCGCCGGGTATGATAGATCTGAACTCCAAAAAGACCGAGCAGGCTCAATAATCCGAACATTCCTTGTTGAACGGTCGCAAAGATGTATTGATTATGGGGATTATCGGTGGGAGAAACATCGGAAGATCGCTGCTGGTTAACCTTGGCATAGGCGGATGTAAAACCACCGGTGCCAACACCAAACCAAGGCGACTTTCTTATGATCTCCCAGGAGTTTTTCCAGTATAGCAAACGCACTCCCACCGAAGTGACAGGGTCGGTTTCGAAGGTAGCTATATTCTGCTGAATCAAATTAAACCTATCCTGAAAAACAGGGCTCCAGCGGTAGGCTGCAGCAAAGATTAGCGGCAACAGGATGACCGCAAGCAGCGTTGCTTTACGCAGATTGTGCCGATAATACTGAAAAAGCAAGAGTACCGACAACATAAAAAACACCATCTGCCCGGCTCGCCCCAAGGTGATAAAAACACCGAAAACCATCAAAGCGGCCGGTGCGAGCAGCGACCACCGCTGCCACCCTGCAATCCCGCCCCAGAGAATCTGATGCAGCAGCAAGTAGATAGCCAGCGCGAGCATCGGAGTAAAGACAATATGATTGGTTAACAGATTGCTCTCTTTGTACGCTTCAAGCCCGATGCTCGCCAGCAGGTCAAGTCGAGCGAGACAAATCAACACCATGAGCACCGTCATGCCGGCAAGAAAAGCCGCCACATATTGCCAGCGCCGATCCCAGCGAACGGTTGTCAACAGGATTGGCATCAACAGCAGCTTCCACTGCTTCCGGATGACTGCCAATCCGGCGGAGAGATCATCGGTCCAGCATAATCCGATCAACAACACCCCAAAGTACACCAGGAGAGCCAGGCACATCGGATTGGCGGCGATCTCTACCCATTTCCGGCCAAATCCGCCTTCAACCAACCAACAAGCCAGCACCAGCAGGGCAACAACCGAAAGGGCCGAGGTCGAGAGGGGGAGACAAAAAGCCAGGAGCATCAACAGCCAGGAACTGGCCCGGCCGGCCCTTTGCTGCAGAGATGTCATGATGCCGCCTCCATCGGTTCGCCCGCAAACTGCAACTGGTAGAGGGTATGGTATTCGCCCTCAAGCGCTAACAACTCGCCATGGGTGCCTTGCTCCACCAGCTGTCCGTCCTTAAGTACAATAATGCGGTCGGCGTTTTTAATGGTCGACAGCCGATGGGCTATGACGATGGTGGTCCGGTTCTGCATCAGGTTTTCCAGGGCCCGCTGCACCTCGCGTTCCGATTCGGTGTCGAGAGCCGAGGTGGCCTCGTCGAGGATGAGGATGGGCGCATCCTTGAGCAGGGCCCGGGCAATGGAAATCCGCTGCTGCTGGCCGCCGGACAGCCGGGCGCCCGATTCGCCGATGACGGTGTCGAACCCCTCGGGGAGCTCCATAATGAAATCAAGGGCATAGGCGGCCCGGGCGGCATCAATGATGTTCTGTTCCGGGCAATCGTTGCGGCCATAGGCGATATTATTGCGGACCGTATCGTTGAACAGGATGGTCTGCTGGGTCACCAAGGCGAGCTGCTGACGGAGCGAGGCCAAAGTGAACCTGCGGATGTCTATTCCATCGATACAGAGCGAGCCCTGGCTGATCTCGTAAAATCGGGGAATCAGGTTGGACAAGGTGGTCTTGCCGCCGCCGCTGGGGCCGACCACGGCGAGCACCTCGCCCCGGTTGACCTGCAGGTTGAGATTTTTCAATACCGGCGGGTTGTTGTCATAGTTGAACGTGACCCCGGACAGGACGATACTGTGGTTGAATGGTGCCATCTCGATGGCATCGGCGGCCTCTCGAATATCCGGCTGGATTGCCAGCAGAGCGAAGATCCGCGTAGCCGCCGCCAACCCTTGCTGGATGGTCGTATTAATTTTGCTAACTCCCTTGACCGGCTCGTAGAGCATGATAAGGGCGGTGAGAAAAGCCATGAAAGCCCCGGGAGTGGAATGCCCTTGCAGGACCTGGCTACCGCCGAACCAAATAATCATGGCCATACCGATCCCGCCGAGGAATTCGATCATGGGATGGGAGAGGCAACTGTACCGGGTTTCGAGCATCAGGGTGTCCATGATCGACTGCATCTTTTCGGCAAACCGCCGCTTTTCAAAACCTTCCATGCCAAAGGCTTTGACGATCCGCACCCCGGCGATGGTCTCATGCAGTTGACTGGTCGCCTCGCCGATCTTGGTCTGATAGGTGGTGCTGATTTTGCGGAATTTTTTACCGAAGACCACGATGGGCACCGCAGCCAGGGGCAAAAAAATCATCGAAACCAGGGCCAGCCGCCAATCCATGTAAAAGATCACGCCGACCAGCCCGATCACCGAACAGAAATCCCGGAGGACACGGATCAGGGCATGCGAGACAGATCCCTGCAGCATGCTGACGTCATTCATTATTCTCGACATCAACTCGCCAGTTGGAGTCTTATGGAAAAAACTCAGCGGCAGCTCGTTGAGGTGGGCATAAATGGCGTTGCGCAGGTCGCGGATAACACTCTGCCCGACCTTTTCCAGCAGAAAAGAATAGAGGAAAAAAAAGATGCCCTTGAAAAAAAACACCCCGAGAAGGCCCAAGGGCAGCAGGTGGAGCAGCCGGGCGTTACGGTTGATAAAAATCTCGTCAAGCAGCGGCTTGACCATGTACGCCTGCAGGGCGTTAAAGCCACCGACCAGCACCATGCCCGCCATGGCGAACAGCAATTGGGTACGGTAGGGTTTGAGTACCCCCCGAAGCTTAGGTAAAAGTGCGTTAGTATTCATCCGGAAAACCCATTGCATTGCTGCAGAAAAAACAACCGAAAACCAGGAGGGACATCACAGCTTCCCGGAGCAGCCTTTACCCTATTTCACGACAGGATGCCAGCATAGTTGCCTGAAAAGACCTCGGGGAGATCGCCGCGTCCGCTGAGCAGGGCGGTCACTTCGGCGCACTCCTTTTTCAACTGTCCCTGGCTGACATCGACCACAAAGTAATCCAGCCCGATCTTGGCCAGATCACCGGCGAACTGTAGCAGGGAAAAAGCAGCATGGGACCGGACATAGACGGCCTCGTCCTGGCGATCCAGGTAATAGCGCTCGCCGCGCGAACTGACCAGGGTGCGGTGTCCTTGAAAATGGGGGGCATCGAGCCGCGCGGTGAACAAGGGGGGCCGGCCGTAGAGTTGGAGGCCGACTTGCATCCGCGCCTGCCCGGTCGCTGTTCGTCCCAAACTGGCATAATGGGCCAAAGCCGCACTCAGATTCGACCGATCCGTTTCCAGGGAAAACTGCACCCCGGACATTCCCCGGGCAGCCCAGGCCTGCAATGCTGGATTATTCAACACATTGCAGGTCGAATCGCCATAGAGCTCGATGCCCGCAGCGACGTCCGAGCGGCCATCAACGGTGAAAAGCGCCACCTGGCCGATATGGCTTATCTGGAATCGACCTCTGCCCTGGTCCAGCACCTGGACGATCGCCTCCTGATACCAGGGGAGCTGCGCTTCACTGATGACCGGAGGCAAGGCCCAAATCAACGAGGTCTGGCGAAAATTCTTCCGCATTTGATACTGGAGGTACTGGCCGACATTGCGCTTATTGAGATCCAGCACCACCTTGGTGACCTTGAAGGGATACCGTTGCCCGAGGGCCTCCAGGGAATGCACCCGGATCCACCACTCCGGCACCGACGGCCCGCCGGGGCGATCCGGTACCTGCCGCCGCGACCGGGATGGTGCAGAGACGCTTTCCTTGACGCTGGCAACCGGTTGCTGGAGAGCGGCCAGCATCTTTTCGACCCCAGCCCCGTCCAACGGCGGCAGCTGCACTTGCGCCGCGCTGCGCACCAGTGCTGATTTTTGTTTTTCGGCCCGCCCGCTGACATCCACCCGAAACAGCACCCCCTGAAACGAGGAACGCAGACTGCCCGATTCCATCCCGTACAACCCGATGGTCACGGTCTGCCCCGACTGCGCACGCTCGACTTTCTTGCCGTTAACCTCGAGGGTTCGCAGGGAAAAACTCTTCCGATCCCCGGTGCGTTCGTCGTACAGTCGCAACCGGTCGCCCAGGTTGACCGTTGTCTGGAGCAGCACCTGAAGACTTGGAGCTCCCCCAGGCTTCCGTCCCTTGGGGACCTCCACCCGCAGCACCTTGCCGATCACCTCACCGGTGCTGCCGGAAAGTCGCGGGACGATGAGCTCTTGTTCCCTTCCTGCGATGAAAAACCCCGAAGATCGTTTCCGTCCCAGGGCATCATCAAGGCACTGGCTGGCGGTTTTCAGCATGCCCTCCCGTTGCGCCACAGGGGCATCGAGGGCATCCAGGGCCAGGCGGTAGGCACGGACGGTATTGCGAACATAGGCAACCGATTTGAGGCGACCTTCGATCTTGAGGCTGACCACCCCGGCTTTTCTCGCCTCGGCGAGATGGTTAATCCCACTGAGATCATTCATGGAAAACAGATAGCTTCCCTCCTTGCCAAAATGCGCGCCGACACTCCGTTTTCCCGACGGCAGCCAGTCATAACGGCGCCGACAGGGCTGCACGCACTGGCCTCGCAGGCTCGATTTGCCCCCATGGAGACTGGAGAACCGGCAGAGGCCGGAATAGCTGAAGCACATAGCCCCGTGGATAAAAATTTCCAGAGGAGCGTCACTACGTTGATGGATGGTCCGGATTTCAGCGAGACTGAGTTCACGCGCCAGGACGATTCGCCGAAAACCCAGCGCTGTCAGATAGCTTGCGGCCATCGCATTGTTGACGGTCATCAGGGTGGAGGCATGGAGGGGTAGATTCGGAAAAAAACGCTGGGCCAGATGCAGGATGCCCAGGTCCTGAATGATCAAGGCATCAGGTCCTATCTTGGACAGCATGGCGAGGGTTTCCAGGGCCAGGCGAACCTCACCCTCCTTCATCAGGCTGTTCATCGCCACGTACAGTTTTCTCCCTTTGTCCTGGGCAAACCCCGTCATGGCGGCGATTTCGTTGAAAGTGAAATCCCGAGCCAGCGCCCGGGCATTCAGTCCAGGCGCACCGATATAGACGGCATCAGCCCCCTCCTGCAAAGCGGCTTCAAAGGCAGGCAGCGTTCCGGCGGGGGCCAGCAACTCCATTTTCGGGCGGGATACGGATATTGGCGAGGTGGTTGTCATAGGAGTGCGATCCGGGAGGTCAATGTCAATGCAATTGCCCGGACAAAAGGCCTGTGCAAAAGAGACTATAAAAAAAATGAACTAGCTTATTCGGAGGGAGTACACAGCGTCAGCGGGTAATCGATCGGCGGCAGCGGCAGAATGAAATAAAAATTATTGCCCTCCGGGGTCGGCTCATAGCCGACGCGACCACCATGCATCTCGATGACATGGCGAATGAAGGACAATCCGTGACCGGTGCCGGGCACTTCCAGGTTACCATCACCGCGCATCCCCTCAAGGAAGAGCTTATTCCCCTGCTCGTGGGTCATATTCTGACCGGTCGTAAAGACATTGAATTTGATGCCTTTCTGGCCTGTCCTTAAAAAATCTTCTACAATTTCGCGACCGTACGCCAAGGCTTTCCGCACCTGCCCAGCATGATCCACAATTTCTCTGGTGTACTTGGCGGCATTGGAAAAAAGATTGGCATACACCTGGGCCAGTAGCCCAATATCGACCAAAATGGGAAACTCCTCCTCGTACATATTCTTCGGCCGGGCAATGGTGACGTTTGCAGCCCGCAACCGGCTGGCATAATGCTCCAACTGCGGAATTATCACTTCTTTCTCCACAAAACACCGCTTGGGATGCAAGACCAGATGGCCCCGTTCAAAATGCTCGCGACGGAACAGGCTTTCGATAAAGAGGCTCATATTGGCGTGATGCTTGACAATTTCCTGGTGATATCGGAGAAGGTCGTCTCGTAGGGCCTCCAAGGCCTGATTGCAGTGGCCGCACCGGGCCAACGGCGCTTCCTGGCCTTGGGCGCGGGCAATCTCATCCCGCAATTCATCAATCACCCCTATTTTCTTTTTGAGCTGATTGAACAAATGCTTGAAATACATGTTGGGCACAATGATATTGTGCTCGATATCGATCACCAGAGTATTGATGAACTTCAAACGTTCGATATTCTGACGGGCGATCAGACGGTTATCAAGATTGTAGCCGATCCGGTTGGCGTATTTGGCGAAAAAGAATTTATCGGTTTCCGAAAGCCCTTCTTTGCGGTGTACCGCATACAACCCCAAGGTGCGGCCACCGCCGCATAATCCGCGCAGGTCGTTCCACAACTTCGCCTGGCGCTGATCCTGGTCGCGAAAACCGTTCTCTTTCTGGTGGAAAGCCTGCTTACTGAATATCGGAATCATGTACGACCCGGATAATTCGCACGGTGCTTCGTGCATCTGGATCGGATACCGGGCCGGCTCCGGCTCAGCCAGCACCCCGCGCTCGCTGGAACAAACCAGGTGCAACCCTTTGTCCAGGCCCTGACAAAGATAGAGGGCACTTTCGACGCCAACCAAGGCCAGCGGAACGGACACGCAAATCCGATAAAAATCCTCGAGCGCATCATATTCCTGCGCCAGATCAAAAAACGCTTTGAGAAAATCGTTGCGCCCTTGCGAAAAGTTATACTTTTCGTAGCTGTCCGCCTTTTCACGAATGCGACGACAGACGGCTTCCAGGTCCGCAGGAATTGATGGGATTGCCGATGGTTCAGTCATCGCCGGAGTGCTGCCCCACGGTCTTTACGCTCATCTCAAACTCCTTTCCCAAACAAAAAAAACCGGCCTCATCGCGTTGACAGAACCACCTCATCGCGGTTCTCTTTTTCATCAAGGAGCACATCCACCCGCTCATCGGGGGCCACACCGACCACCATGCCGACATAATCGGGTTGAATCGGCAGTTCCCTGCCACCACGATCAATCAGCACGGCCAATTGGATCGACAGTGGGCGGCCGTAATCCATGATGGCATCCATGGCGGCCCGAATGGTTCGCCCGGTAAAGATGACATCATCCACCAGCACGACCCGCTTGTCCTCCAGCAGGAAGCCGATGTCCGATTTTTTGACGATCGGATTCTGGGAGATCAGGCTCCAGTCGTCACGGTACAGGGTAATGTCCAGATTCCCCGCCGGCAGAACCACTCCTTCCCTCGCTTCGATCTTCTGCTTGATCCGCTGGGCCAGAAACACGCCGCCGGTATGAATACCGACGATCGAAATGTCCGAAACCCCGTGGTTTCGCTCGACGATCTCAAGGCTGATCCGATCCAGGCTACGGTCGATATCCCTGCCAATCATGATGGTTCGTGCTGTCATGGTTTCACCCTGTTCCAGAAATATTCGACACCCTTTTCATCCACCAGATTGATGGCCTCCGGAAAGGCCTCGCACTCCACCGCAAACACCCGGGCAGCGATCTCGTCCGGGGTATCGCAGTCCTCCAAGGCCACGCAGCGCTGCAGCACGATCGGGCCCTCGTCGTACGACTCATTGGCAAAATGGACCGTGCAGCCGCTCACCGTGCACCCCCTGGCCTTCACCGCCTCATGGACGTGGTGGCCATAAAAGCCTGCCCCGCAAAACGAAGGAATAAGCGCGGGATGAATATTAAGCACGGCCCGGCGCAGTTCTTCCGGCGGATCATACAGCTTAAGATAACCGGCCAGAGCGATGAGGTCGACGTCGTAATCGGCCAGGATCCGGTTGATGGCCGCATCGCTGCTTGCGTGAAAAGCCGGGTAGCCATATCGCTTGGCCTTGGCAAGCCCAAGCACATCGGCGACATTGGAGATCACTACTTGGATTTCTGCCCGCAGGCTGCCGGCAACAATCCGTTCATGGAAATTATCCAGGGTCCTGCCGCTGCCGGAAAGCAGCACCGCCAGTTTACGCATGATCGCCCGCCCCGGCAAAATAAGGGTCAGTGGCCGTATCGATGGTTTGCAACCACTGGGCAATGGCGGTATCGTAGGCGGAGGTCAATGCAAAGACCTTGCGGGCCAGACGGAAACGGGTGGCGAGCGTGGTGTTGCCGTGGGCGCGCAACTCGGTCAGCACCTGCTGGTAATCTGCCGGATCGACGATCACCGTCACATCCTGAAAATTCTTGGCCGCCGCCCGTAGCAGGGTCGGACCGCCAATATCAATATTTTCAATGGCATCGGCCAGTGTACAGCCCGGCACCGCCACGGTTTTGGCAAAGGCGTACAGGTTGACCGCAACGATGTCGATGGGCCTGATACCGTGCGCCTGACACTGCTGCCGATGGTCCGCGTTATCACGCTGGTTGAGAATCCCGCCATGGACCAGGGGATGGAGAGTTTTCACCCGGCCGTCGAGCATCTCGGGAAATTTGGTGAAATCGGCAACGTCGGTAACCGCGATCCCGCTGTCCCGCAATTTCTGGGCCGTGCCGCCGGTGGAAAGAATTTCGATCCCCATGGCGACCAACGCCCCGGCAAAATCGGCACACCCTGATTTATCGGTCAGGCTGATCAGCGCCCGCTCCACTTGTCTCATGCTCTCTCCTCGCAGTCCTACTCTTTTTTTAAAAATTGACGAATTTTACGCCGTTCATGTTTGTCCGGCCGCTGGTCGGGTCGGTTCCCCTGCAGGTTCAAGGTGTTACGCTCGACCCGGACCTGTTCCCGTTTGACCACGGAGGCTTCGGTTTCTTCATACAGGGTCCGGGCAACCGTGGCCGGCCCGCGCTGCTCGCTGACCCCGGTGACCCGGACGGTGAACTCGAAAAAACCCACCCGGATGACCAACAGATCGCCGACCTGCACATTCCTGGCCGGTTTGACTTTATGGCCATTGAGGGCGACATGGCCGCCGCTCACTGCCTTGACCGCCAGCGACCGAGTCTTGAAAAAACGGGCCGCCCACAACCATTTATCGATCCGGACGATATCCCTATTCGGCGCTTCTTGATTCATTTATCCTCTCAAAATACCACAGTTTGCCGGATCGATCAAATAAAGAAGAGGAGCGGAGCCAGAGCCCCAGCGGTGCCACGGCGACAGAGTGGATCCTGTCCCGGCAGGCGATGGAGGTTGCCGAGACAGCAAAAAAAGGGTAAGGGGCAATATCTTTTCTTTACCGGTGGGGAAATCATGTCGTTACAGGCCGTTGGCATCAACAATTTCACCTGCCCCGTTCGCATTTGCGAAAAAAGCGGCGGCATACAGCAAACTGTGGCCACGGTCAACCTGCGGGCGCACATGCCCCAAGACCGGCTGGAATCCTGCGTCGGCGTGATGACCGCCCTGCTGGCCCAGTACCTGCCCGACATCCACGCCGGCCTCTTTCCCACCCTGCTGACCGGGGTCCGCGAACAGCTGCAAGCCAGCGAAGCTCTCCTGGAGATGTCTTTTCCCTATTTTATCGCCAAAAAGGCGCCGGTCTCCGGCACCGTCAGCCTCATGGAATACCAGTGCGCCTTCAAGGCCTCTTCCGAATCCAGCGGGGAGCCCATCCTCACGGTGGTGGTCCCGGTCACCACGCTTTGCCCCTGCTCAAAGGAAATCAGCGAGGCCGGGGCCCATAACCAGCGGGCCGAAGTCACCTTGACGGTCCAGACCACTGCGCTCGTCTGGCTGGAAGACCTGATCACCATGGTGGAAGGCTGCGGTTCCTCCGAGGTCTACGCCCTGCTCAAACGACCCGATGAAAAATATGTCACCGAAAAGGCCTACGCCCAGCCGATGTTTGTCGAGGATGTCGCCCGCAAAGTCGCGCAGCAGGCGCTCAAGCATCCTGACATTGCCTGGTTTTCCGTGGGGGTCGAAAGTTTTGAATCCATCCACAAACACAGCGCCTACGCCTTTGTCGACAGCAGCGATCTGGAACCGGCCCCGCCCATCGCCTGAACCGACAACCGGCAACAGTTATCGCTTTCCCAAGCCGCCCAAGCAGAGATACTTCAACTCCAGATACTCCTCGATGCCGTACTTCGAACCTTCCCGCCCGATCCCCGATTCCTTGATACCGCCAAACGGCGCCGCCTCGGAGGACATTCGGCCGGTATTGATGCCGACCATCCCGTACTCCAGCGCCTCGGCGGTCCGCCAGATCCGGCCGATATCCCGGCTATAGAAATACGAGGCCAGGCCAAATGGCGTATTATTGGCGAGTGCCAGGGCCTCGCTGTCTTCCTTGAACGAAAAGAGCGGCGCCACCGGACCGAAAGTTTCGTCACGGGCGATCAGCATCTCGGCGGTGGCGTCAAGCAGCACGGTGGGCTCAAAGAAGAAGCCGGTCGCCCCTAGCCGGTTGCCCCCGCAGGCGATGCGGGCACCCTTGGCTACGGCATCGTTGATCTGCTCTTCGACCTTGCAAATCGCAGCAAGATCGATCAATGGCCCCTGGTGCACGCCTTCCTGGAAACCGTTGCCAACCTTCAGTTGCCGCACCGCTGCCACCAGCTTGGCGGCAAAACGATCATAGACCCCTTCCTGGACGATGAATCGGTTAGCGCAAACGCAGGTTTGCCCGGAATTCCGATACTTGGAGGCAATCGCGCCCCGCACCGCTTCATCAAGATCCGCATCGTCAAAAACGATAAAGGGGGCGTGCCCGCCGAGTTCCAGCGAAACCTTTTTCACCGTGGCGGCGCAATCCCGCATCAAAACTTTGCCGACTTCCGTCGAACCGGTAAAGCTGAGTTTGCGCACCAGCGGGTTGGCGGTCATTTCCGCACCGATGACCAACGCAGGCCCAGTCACCACATTAAAGACGCCCGGAGGAATACCGGCCTGCTCGGCAAGCCAGGCCAACGCCAGGGCGGAAAAGGGGGTCTGACTGGCCGGCTTGACCACAACCGGGCAACCGGCGGCCAACGCCGGCGCCGCCTTGCGGGTGATCATCGCCGAAGGAAAATTCCACGGGGTGATGGCGGCGCAAACCCCGACCGGTTCTTTGAGCACGATGATCCGCTTGCCCTGTTGCCCCATGGGAATGGTATCACCATAGACACGTTTGGCTTCTTCGGCAAACCATTCGATATAGCCGGCGCCGTACAGAATTTCTTCTCGAGCCTCGGCCAGGGGCTTACCCTGCTCCATGGTCATGATCACGGCCAGATCTTCCAGATGCGCCAACAGCAGTTCATACCACCGACGCAGCAGCCGTGCCCGCTCCTTGGCGGTCAAACCGCGCCAGGCCGGCCAAGCCGCGTGGGCAGCGGTGATGACCGCGGCAATTTCCTCCAGGCCAAGCGCTGGAACCGAGCCGATCTGCGCACCGCTGGCAGGATCGCAGACCGTTATCCGGCCGCCGTCCGCACTTTCAAACCACTTGCCGTCGGCAAAACACTGGGAGCGTAACAGCTCTTGATTATGTAATTTCATTCCCTTCTCGCCACGAGCGCGCCCAATGAAAAACAGGCAGCTCGGCACAAAAAAGACCCGCACTGCCTGATGGTTCAATGTTTATTTTATATACATTTCCACGTATGATACAATGCTGAAAACGATAGCATGGTATACTGGAACTTCTCTTTTTTCATCCTTAATAACCTTTTACGAGCCAATACCGGACCTGCATGAGTATCGAATCCCGTCGATCAAAACGCATAATCGAATACCTGCCCCTGGAGGTCTATGCGGTGCAGGGCCAGGACAACCAGCCCATAGCCGGCCCTTTTTCAGGCAGAATTATCGATATTTCCACCCACGGGGCCTGCCTGCTCATGACCCAGGTCTTCCTTAACAACTTTCATATCTTCCACTCCACCCGCGACACCAACAACACCTTCCTGCAGCTCGTCATCAATCACCCGCCAGATATCGACAACTGCCGGCTCAATGCCGTTCCCATCTGGCTGGATCTTTTCCGGCAGCAGGAAATCAGAGCATTCAAAATGGGCATCGACTTTACGGAAAATCCGGAGGCGCGCCAGATGCAGGATTTGCAAAAAGCACTTCAGGAAAACCAGGCAACCCGGGCCAACTGGTGGCAGACGCACTGTAAAATCTGGCAAAAGAAGCGCTGACCCCTGGCCGCCAAGGCCCTGATGCGTTGCCCGACGACGCCGAAGGTAATGCCTACTTTTCGCTGTCAATGCAGAAAACCAGGGTTTTGGTCTCCACCCCCCGCAACTGCATCTCGCCCATTGCCTTGATCGCAAACCAGGCGTCGATATCTTGCCGCACCACATCGGTGATATAGATCCGACAGGAGGAACTCTCCGCCGCCATCCGCTGGGCGATATTGACCTCGTTACCGATCACGGTATAATCGAGCCGGCGCGCCGAACCGATATTTCCCAAAAAAACGGTGCCACAGGTCACGGCGATCCCCAGGTCGACCCCTTCAAACTCCTCGTAACGGGCGCTCCATTGATCCCGCAAGGCCTTAAACTTGCCCTTAATCGCCCACGCGGCCCGCGCCGCCGCCAGGTTTGGCTGGTCAAGCTTGACCGGCGCACCGAAGACCGCCAGGACCGCATCCCCCATGAACTTGTCAACCGTGCCCCGGTGCTCAAACACTTGCTCGGTAAAAAACTGAAAAAATTCATTAAGGAAGGCTCGCAACGCCTGGAGATCGAGACGCTGGACCAGCCGGGTAAAGTTCCGGATATCGGCAAACAGGACGGTCACATCCTTGATTTCCCCCAACTCCATGAGGTCGGCATGCTGGGCCAGCAGCAACTCGGCGACTTCGGGGGCCACATACTGTTCAAACATCGTCCGCATCCGGGTGGTAGCCGCCAGTTGATGCAATGAGCGCACATTCTCAAGGGCGATTGCCGCTTGACTGCAGATAATACTGAGCATCTCGTTGTCGGCATCGGAAAAACGTTCGTCGGTCTCTTTCTGACTGACATTGAGAACCCCAAGGATCAATTTCCGAATTTTCAAAGGGAAGCTGATGGCGGAAACGATATCCGGCTGCTGCAGCAAGGGCGAGAAAATCGAGGCTTCCTGATCTTCCTTGTTGAGGATGACAGGCTTGCCTTGCTGAAAAACCCAACCGGCAATCTGATCGCCGGGTTGCAGCCGAATCGATTGCATCAGAGCGGGATCCATACCGCGGGCAGCGGCAATATGCAGGCAACCGTCCCGGACATCATACAGCATCACCGAGGTGTGGCTGGCACCGGTCTGTCGGTCCACCGAATCGAGCAATCGTTCCAAGATTTCTTCTTCGGTCGAGGCTGCTAAAAACTGCTCTCCCAGATTGTAGAGGGGCAGGAGCGTCCGTAACCTGGTATTTTCCCGCTGCAATCGGAACCGTTCGAGCGCCTGATTGACCACCCGGGTGAGATAGGCTGGATTGAACGGCAGTTCCACCAGACCGGAGAAACCGGCTTCCAGCGCACAGTGGAGCAGACCGTTATCGGAGGAAGCGGACAGCAGAACGCCTGCAAGCCCGGGCTGCACCGCTCCGATCTCGGCAAACAGCCGGCGCCCTTCGAACGTCGGTGGATCATCCACTATCAAGACGAGACAGACTCGCTGGTTTTGACAGCACGCAATTGCCTCATGCAGGTCCCGGCAATGCATCACCTCCAGCCGTGATAAAGCGGAGATAATGGCGTCAGCCTGAAGATCATCAGTGGTGAGCAGTACAACAGAAGATTTCATTGCAACTCTCGTGCAGGGAATACCATTTATCTATCTGTACATGGTACCATTATGCAAACGGCAAGGCAAGAAATAGGCATGAGGTCGCCCAGAACGATCGCACCCGGCTATCCATTTCGCTTTCCATCGGTTATAATCGCGCATGCTTGCAAACAAACCGCCACATAGCCCTCTCGCAGAACGAATGCGACCAACCCGGCTGGAGCATTTCGTCGGCCAGGAGCACTTGATAGGTCCTGGAAAATTCCTTTCGCAGTTGATCGACCGCGGCACCATCCCTTCCCTGCTGTTCTGGGGCCCGCCCGGCTCGGGCAAGACGACCCTGGCAACCATTCTTGCCCATGCGACCTCCGCCAATTTCGTCTTTTTCTCGGCGGTGCTCTCCGGGGTCAAAGAGATCCGGCAGATTGTCGAACAGGCCAAGGAACTCCAGCAGCAGAGCGGAACCCCGACCATCCTCTTTGTCGACGAGATTCACCGCTTCAATAAAAGCCAGCAGGACGCTTTTCTCCCCCACGTTGAAAACGGGCTATTGACCTTGATCGGCGCCACCACCGAAAACCCGTCGTTCCAAATCACCGCCCCGCTACTCTCCCGTTGCCAGGTCCTGCTGCTGGTCCCTCTGCAGCAGGAGGATCTCAAAAAAGTGCTCATCCGGGCCCTGACCGACACCGAGACTGGATTGGGTGCGCTTGGCTTGACCCTCGAAGAGCAGGTCTTATCTCTGCTGGCCGAGGCAGCCGACGGTGATTGCCGCCGGGCGCTCAATCTCCTGGACACCGCGGCCGCCCTCACCCTGGAATCCCTGCGAAAAACAGCCCAACCAGATGGCGGAAGGGTCATCACCTTCGCCGGCGTCCAGGAAACCCTGCAACAACGGACCCTGCGATACGACGCAAGTGGCGAGGAGCATTACAACCTGATCTCGGCACTGCACAAGAGTCTGCGCGACAGCGATCCGGACGGCGCGGTCTATTGGCTGGAAAGAATGCTGACCGCCGGCGAAGATCCTTTGTATATCGCCCGGCGGATGATCCGGTTTGCCTCGGAAGATATCGGCAACGCCGATCCCCAGGCGCTCCAAATGACCCTTAACTGCCGGGAGGCCTTTCACATGCTGGGCATGCCGGAAGGCGAACTGGCACTGATCCAGGCCGCCGTTTACCTGGCCACGGCACCCAAAAGCAACGCCCTGTACACCTGTGCCCAGAAGGTCCGGGAGGACATCCACCGCACCGGTTCCCTGCCCGTCCCCCTGCATCTGCGCAACGCACCGACCGCGCTAATGAAAGAGTTTGGTTATGGGCATGGCTACCGATACGCCCACGACGACCGCGACGGTCTGGCCGCCCAGGAGCATCTCCCGGCCGAACTGGCGGGTCGCAGGTATTACGAACCAACCAATCGCGGCTTTGAGGCCGTGATCAAAGATCGCCTCACCAAATGGAAACTGATCCTCAAACAAAGAGCCCAACATCATGAACAACAAACCAAGAAATAACAGCCTGCTGCCACTCCTGATCCTGCTGACCTTGCCCATCCTGGCAGCCCTTGCCGCGACGACCACGTCCGCAGCCGGGTTGCGGCTGATCTATGCCAACGACAATCTGGGCGAACTCGATGGTTGCGGCTGAGGCCTCAGCAAATTGGGCGGTCTGTCCAAAAAAGCATTCCTGATTAAAGGGCTGGTCGCCGAGCCCGGCAAATCGGCGCTGGTGATCAACGGCGGCAACCTCCTGTTCAAGGCGGATTCCATCGAACCAAACGCCCTTGAAGCTGAAAAAATTGCGGCCGATGCCATCATGCAGGCGACCCTCGCGATGGGTGGCACCTTGGCCGGGGTCGGCACCACTGACTTGGCGGCGGGCATCGAATTCCTCAGCCACTACCAGAAGCCCCCGGCCTTTTCCTGGCTCTCGCTCAATCTGGTCGACCCTGCCACCCGCAAGCCCCTGTTCACCCCGGTCGTGCGACGGGAGACAGGTGGCCTGAAGATCGCCATACTCGCTGTCACCGACCATGAAGCCTTGCAAAACAAGACCAACGGCTTTCAAGTGATGCCCTGGCGGCAAACCCTGCCCGAGGTGCTGGCCGGAATCAAGGGGCAGGCCGATCTCATCGTGCTCTTGTCCAACTACGGGCTCGCTGAAAATCAAGATATCGCCAGAACCTGCACCGACATCGACCTCATCCTCCAGACCGGGCATGCGGTCGGCAACATGAGCCCACTGCTGATCAACCAGACCCTTATTGCCCAAGCGGAAACCCGAGGCAAATACCTCGGCGTGCTGGATATCGACTGGCATGGCCATGGGCGATGGAGCGAGGGACCGTCGCAATCCAAAGGGGGCTCCCCGTCGACCTACGCCAACCGCTTCATCGCCCTCAAGGTATCGATGACTAACGATCCCGAGATTGAGGCGCTGGTGCAAAAGACCCAACAACGGCTCGACAAACTGCAAAAAAAGCTGCCGCAGTAAAACAACGCGAACAGCAATAAAAAAGGCCGCCCAAGGGCGGCCTTTTTTATATCCAAAAAGAACGTACTGATCAGCAGCCGAAAGCCTTCTGCAGATTAGGAATGGTTTGTTTTTTGCGGCTCATCATGCCGTCAATCCACATGGAATTGTTGGCAAGCTTGCCACCAAAAGCAGCCTCGATCATGGCCGGATCATCGGAAATAACCATCAGGTCGGTGCCTTCCTTGACAACATCGGTGAGCATCAGCAATACGGAATGACGCTCGCTGCCCTTCTGGTCTTTCATGGCGGCATACAGTGCATCACGCATATCGGCAACCTGCTCCAAAGTGGCAAGCTCAAGCTGGCCAACGCCGACTTTTTTACCTTTCATGTCGAAATCTTTGTAATCCCGGTGGAGCAGATCCATCGGAGGAACGCCGGCAACCGCACTCTTGGCCTTCAACATCTCCATGAAAATCTCATCGGTATTGGTGACACCGGCGATGGTGGCCAACTCTGCCACTGCTTTTTTATCGGCCGGAGTACAAGTAGGGGATTTGAAATTGACGGTATCGCTGAGGATGGCCGACAGCATCAGACCAGCAACCTTAGGGGCAACGGCCACGCCTTCCAGATCGTACATAATTTTAAGAACGGTACAGGTGCAGCCAACCGGTTGATTGAAGAAATAAATCGGTTGATTGGTGGTCACATCACCGATTTTGTGATGATCAACGATAGCCACAACATCGTTGGCGGTGAGATTGTCCGGAGCCTGGGCCAGATCGCTGTGATCTACCAGCGCAACTTTCTTGCCAGCGGCGTCGGTCATGATCGCAGGGGCGGCAAAGCCAAAACGTTTGAGAACGGTCTCGGTTTCAGGATTCAACTTTCCCTGCATAACCGGAATATAGTCTTCCCCTTTGGCTTTCATCAATTCAGCAAAAGCGATTGCTGCGGTTACAGAATCGGTATCCGGACTTTTGTGACCAAAAACATAAACTGACATAGCGTAATACCTCCCAAAACTTAATAAATGACACATCAAATATGTGCGCTTCTCTTCTACCCCAGACCTGACAACGGTCGGAAACAATAAAATTGAAGGACATTATAACGTTCATTTATAAGCGTCAAGCAGAAAAAGGAAAAAGCCTTTGGGACTGCCGGTTCTTCATCAAAAAACAAAGGGATCGACATCGTCGATCCCTTTGAGCCAATCCGATTATGGAGCCGTTACTTAATCGCGGCTGCCCCCGAAAAACCGCAACAGCATCAGGAACAGATTGATGAAATCAAGATACAGGGCCAAAGCGCCGATGATCGCTCCCCGCCGGATGGCGGACTCCCCCTGCTGCATGATGCCCTCCTCACCGATGTTTTTGATTTTTTGCACGTCATAGGCGGTCAGGCCAACAAAAACCAGAACGCCGATGGCGGAAATCGCCCAATACAGACCAGAACTTTTCAGGAAGATATTGACGATGGAAGCCAGCAAAATCCCCACCAACCCCATGAACATAAACGATCCCATCCCGGAAAGATCCCGTTTGGTCACCAGGCCGTAGATGGCCATAGCCCCGAACATGCCTGCGGTCACCAAAAAAGTTGAGGCTATGGAAGCACGGGTATAGGCCAGGAAGATAACCGACAGCGTCAGGCCGTTGAGTAGAGAGTAGCCCAGAAACAAACCGGTGGCGGTGGCCGGTTGAATCTTATCAATCCGGGCGGACAGGAAAAAGACCATCCCCAGTTCGGCCAACACCAGAATAAAAAAAAGAGGACTGGCAATCAAGGTCCTGGCCATCCCGGATTCGGCGGTCATGTAGGCCACCACGCCGGTGACCGCCAGCCCGATGGCCATCCAGTTGAACACCTTGGCCAAAAAGATGGTCGAAGCCTCCTGCCTGGCCTGGGTCACGGTTATAGTGCGTGCATCTATCTGCGTCTGCATGTCTGCATTCTCCTTTGCTGTGTTTGATTACAACCGAGTGGGTTTTGTCTGATACAAGATAATTAACCATTTTACCGAAGTTGGCAATATCCGGACGCCTCCACACTATAAAAATACCATGCCGAGGGTGGGCCGCAAACAACAGGGAGCGCCGATGACGTTTTCATCATGCGCCTTTACCGGAAACCGGCTAGTGTGGAGTTTGCTAACGACCCCGGGCAAACCAGTTTCGCCCCACGGATTGGCTGCCAACAGGTTCACCCGATACCCGGCTATGGACAGGTGTTTGTCCCTGTAGAAAATATTCATCAAAATGATCAGCGCGCCGCCGGCGCAACAGGCTGAGCGCAATGACATGAAAGAGAAAAGGTCCAACATAAACAATCCTGATCTTTGCGCTCTGGGGGATGCCATGTCGGCGGTGTATTCCTCCAAAAACTGGAAGAAACAATGGCGACTGTTCCGCTTGGCCCAGGATTGGCCCGAAATCGTCGGCGCCGAAATCGGCCGTTTGACCTCGCCCGCCTTTTTCCGTCAGGACGTGCTGTGGATTTTCGTTCAGGATTCGGCCTGGATGCACCACATGCAGTTTATCAAACTCGATCTGCTTAAACGGTTAAACAAGGTTCTGGCAGAACAACCGGCCACCGATATCCGCTGGATGCTGCCGCCGCTCCTGCCGACCAAGCCCAAACGGGAGATCATCGAATCCCAACCGGCTTCTCCCGAAAAAGAGCAGACCTTCCGCGCCATGACCGAAAGCGTCGCCGACCAGGAATGCCGGGAAGCGCTGCATCGTCTGTGGCAGGCCCTGGGCACCCACAAATACTAATTTCCCCCGCCACCTGATCCGCCGGCGATGACGGTCGGACTATATTTTTCCATGCACCGGGGCGCTTGTTTTGCGCTTTGGTCGGAAATAGGCTATGCTTCCGCCCGCAAGTATTTCTCCGGTCCTATGAAACTCTATTAGAACAGCATGAATATCATCGAATTAATAGGCAACACCCCGCTGGTTGCATTACGGCGGCTCAATCCTACCGCCGAAACGGTCCAGCTGTTTGGCAAACTCGAATCGCGCAATCCCGGCGGGTCGATCAAGGATCGGGTCGCGCTGTCCATGGTCGAAGCTGCCGAAAAAAGCGGCGAACTGACCCACGACAAAATCCTGCTGGAGGCCACCAGCGGCAATACCGGCATCGGCATGGCCATGGTCTGCGCGGCCAAACAGTATCGCTGCCAGCTGATCATGCCCGAATCGGCCTCGATCGAGCGACGCCTGATCATGCAGGCCTACGGCGCGGAAATCATCCTGACCCCCGCAAAACGGGCCACTGACGGCGCCATCGAAAAGGCCTATGCCCTGGCCCGGGAACATCCGGAGCGGTACTTCCTCGCCGATCAGTTCAACAATCCGGCCAACTGGCAGGCGCACTACAAATCCACGGCCCCAGAGATCTGGGAACAGACCGGCGGCCGAGTCACCGATATCATCGTTACCCTGGGAACCTCCGGCACCGCCATGGGCCTGTCCCGCTGGTTCCGGGAGCATCACCCCGAGGTCCGGGTGATTGCGGTGGAGCCGTACCTCGGCCATAAGATCCAGGGCCTGAAAAACATGAAGGAGTCATACAAACCCGGGATTTTCGACAAAACCCTGCCCTCGGCCATTGTCAACGTCGCCGATGAGGACGCCTTCAGCACCGTCCGCCTGCTGGCGGCCGAAGAAGGCATTTTTGCCGGTATGAGCAGTGGCGCGGCGATTTTTGCCGCCATCGAACGGGCGAAAGAACTGTCCGAGGGGTGCATTGTCACCATCCTGCCCGATGGTGGTGAACGGTACCTGAGCACCTCGCTCTTCGTCCAACGGGAAAAGGTACCGGAAAAGACCTCACAATTGCGCCTGTTCAATACCATGTCCCGAAAAAAAGAGGTCTTTCAGCCGATCAGCGAAAACCGGGTCACCCACTACGCCTGCGGCCCCACGGCCTTTGAGTCGCCCAACCTCGCCCACTGCCGCCGGTTCATCGTCGCCGACCTGATCAACCGCTACCTTCGTCACTGCGGCTATGCGGTTGAATCGTACATGAATTTCACCGACATCGACGACAACACCATTGCCGGGGCCATTGCGGCCAATGACAATCTGAAGGATTTCACCGGCAAATATATCAAAGAATTCATGCAGGCCGCCAAGATTCTCAGTGTGGAAAAAGCTGCCGGTTACCCCCTGGCCTCAGAACATATCGGCGACATGATCGAGATCGCCCATGACCTGATGCATAAAGGCTATGCCTATGAGAAGCACGGCTCGATCTATTTCGACATCTCAAAATTCAAGAACTACGGGCGACTGTCCGGAATTGACCTGAGCAAGATCAAACTCGGCCAGACCGTGGACCTCGACAACTACGAGAAAGACAATCCCCGCGATTTCACCCTGCTCAAACGGTCGACCCTGGCGGAATTGAAAAAAGGAATCTTCTTTGAAACCGACTGGGGCAATATCCGCCCCGGCTGGCACATCGAGTGCTCGGCGATGTCCACCAAGTACCTGGGCGAAACCATCGACATCCATACCGCCAGCCAGGACCTGGTCTTCCCGCACCATGAAAACGAGATCGCCATTGCCGAGGCCCTCACCGGCAAACCGCTGGCCAATTACTGGGTGCATTCCGGCCAGCTCCTGAAAGACGGCCGCAAGATGGCGGACGCCACCGGTAACGTGGTAACCCTGCAGGAGGTGCTGGACAAGGGCTACGACGGTCGGGAGCTCCGATTCATGCTGATGGGGGTGCATTACCGCAAACCCCTGCTGTTTTCCTACAAGCGGCTGAACACCGCCCGAACCGCCTTGAAACGGGTTGACGAATACACCCGCAAGCTCCTTTGCCTTCCCGCCGGCCTGCCCCATCCCGAGATAGCGGCCTCGGTGTCCCAACTGGAAAAACGGTTCATCGACGCCATGAACGACGACCTCAATATCTCCGGGGCTATCGGGGCGCTGTTCAACTTCATCAAGCAGACCAACCCGATAGTGCAGTCGAGAAATCTTGACCGCGATCAGAAAAACGATGTGCTGGAAGTCCTGCGGATGATCAATGCTGTGCTTGGCATCCTGCGGCTGGAGCATTGCCCCCTGACCCCGGAGATCGACCGGCTCATCCGCCAGCGCGAACGGGCCCGGCAGCTCAAGGATTGGACAGCGGCGGATTCAGCCCGTGAGGAGTTACTGCGCAAAGGGGTCGCCATTCACGATACGGCGGCAGGCCCCATCTGGGAACAAATGCAAGAACGGGGAGAGTGAAGCCAGGCGCCGTTCCGGGCGGACCGCGCCCGCCGGCACCTATTCTATAATCCTTGCGTTCTCCGTGGTTCCTCGGTACATTGCCAGCAAATTATGCGCCAGTAGCTCAGCTGGATAGAGCAACGGCCTTCTAAGCCGTAGGTCATAGGTTCGAACCCTATCTGGCGTACCATAATATCAAGCACTTAGCCCGTCGCGAGCTAGGTGCTTTTTTATTTTGTGAAGCTATTGTGAAGTCGCAGCGGGATGAAGAATCGGGATGTGTAGGCTGAAATGTGGAGTGAACCTCTGATCACCAGGCATCATCAATCTGTATTGCTTGGTGGTGATATCGCGAACCGGGTGCTCTGCCAGAACAGTTGAAGTCCTCATTGACCAGCAGCTGATTCGTAATCAGTAGGTCAGCGGTTCAAGTCCGCTTATCGGCTCCATTAAAATCAAGCACTTAGCTCATTACGAGCCAGGTGCTTTTTTGTTTGATCAGTAGCATGTCAGTATTTCTATTTCTACAGAATGTATAGCTTTCTAGCTATGGACAACAGTGTGGCCGGGGTTGAGTTAAGTTTTCTGGTTTTTTTGGAAGATGCGGATACGTGGCAAAGCTGAAAAGGAATAAAAAAAGGCAGAGCCGTTAAGCCCTGCCATTACATTCTGATTAATCGAAAAAATTATCTTCTTTTTTTTCTGTTAACTGCGGCAAGTCCAGCCATGCCTGTTCCGAATAGAAGCATGGTGGCTGGCTCGGGGACTGGGGCTCTTGTTGTTATTGAAAAATCAATAGCACTGTTATTAGCATAGAAAATATTCCAATTTGCTCGCCATTCATCTTTCGTCATCGCAACAGGCGGTTTATCGCTAAGATAATCGGTGAAACCATATACAACTTTATCATTTTGGGCCCAAAAATCATCTTCCAGCCAATTCTGGACAAATATTGCAAGTTCCTCCGAATCTACTTCGCCATTCTGATCGGCGTCTGCTTCGCCGGCATTAGCAGTGTGTTCTTCATCACGCCCTCGATCTGTTTGTCCAGCTCGTCACGGTCGGTGACCACGAGGATGCGGGCTTCGGGGTCGTGTTCCAGCAGCCACTTGGCGAGCAAAACCATAAGGATGCTCTTGCCGCTGCCCTGCGTGTGCCAGATGACGCCGCCTTCGCGGATGCGGATGCGCTCCTGCGCAGCCCTCACGCCTGCGAACTGATGCGGACGCGGCACTTTCTTGATGCCGTTGTCAAAGATGATGAAATTGCGGATCAGGTCGAGCAGGCGGGACTTCTCGCACATCTCGGCCAGCGGACGATCCAGCAATGCGCCAGTGGTGAGCGCGGCGGTGCTGGCCGACTTCCATTCCACGAAGAACTCCTCCTTGGTCGTTACGGTGCCGTAGCGCAGCCCTTGCGAATCGCTGCCCGCGAAAACCAACTGCACCGTGGCAAAGAACCCGAGGTTGAAAATTGCCTCCTGGTTGGTGATGAGCTGGCGCACGCCATCCGCGATCTCGACCGAGCTGCGCTTGAGTTCGATGACGCCGACAGCGATGCCGTTCAGATAAAGAACCAGGTCGGGCCGCCGCTGGTAACCGCCTTTGAGCGACACCTCCTCGGCGAGGGCGAAGTGGTTGTTCTCCGGGTGCTCCCAATCCACCAGATGCACCGTGTCGTGCGGCTGTCCGGCGGCTATCTGCACCGCCACGCCGTAGCGCAGCAGTTGGTAGGTGCGAAGGTTGGCCTGATAGAGGGTGATGCCGGTGGTGTCGGCGGCGTCCAGAAGCTTTTCCAGGGCGGCAGAAATGTGCGCCTCGGAGTAGCTGCGCTGCTTCAGGTTCGCGCGGAGCAGGTCCACCTCGATGCAGCGGTTGTCTTCCCGCTGTTTCCAATCGCCGAGATACTGGTAGCCGAGGCAATCGGAACGGCTTTGATCCGTGAACAGGGCGACAACGCGGTGCTGCGTCTTGCGTTCGGGGCGGGGTTGTTCAGGCATGGGGGCCTCGCGTTTGGATTGGGCCGACGGAACTCATTTTTTCGGCGACCTGGATTTCTTCGGCAGCTTTTTCACCTCGGCATCGAGAAGTCCGAGCAGGTCGGCTTCCCCCTGAGCTTCGAGTGCGGCACGGCGGCGAGCGGCAAAGCGTTCATACTCTTGTTCGGCCAAATGGCGCGCCGCTTCGCGGCTTACCTTCCCGGCATCAGGGAGGATAGCGCGTTCGTTCAGGTTCAGAAAGTCATGGAGGCGTGTTACCCAATTCTGGAGGAAAATCTGCTTCCGCCGCCGCGCCTGATCCTCGGCAAAGTCCAGAAACATCACCACCAGCCGGTTCAGCCCCTCGATCTCGTCCTCACGCAGGTAGTTCTTCGCCACAATCACGTCGCCCTTGCGCACCACGCCACTGCGCCAGGTGGTCAGACCCATGTTTGGTTGCGAGGAATCCGCCCGCTCGGCGATCAACTCCGCCGCTGTCTTTCCAGTGGTGGCAAAGTGCAACTTGTTCTGGATCGTTTGAAAAAACACCTGCGTCTCCGGCTCCGTCGCCTCGTAATCTGCCGCCAGAGCGAGGATATCCCGCACACGCAAATATACTCGCCGCTCGCTGGCACGGATGTCGCGGATGCGCTCCAGCAATTCATCGAAGTAATCCTGTTGTCCCTTGCCCGGCGGATTTTTGAGCCGCTCGTCGTCCATGGTGAAGCCCTTCACCAGGTACTCGTTCAAGCGCGCAGTTGCCCATTGGCGAAACTGTGTGCCCCGGTGGCCTCGCACCCGATAGCCCACGGCGAGGATGGCGTCCAGATTGTAGTGGTCAATCTCTCGCGTAACCTCCCTGCGGCCCTCGACTCGAACTATTCGGAATTTCCGAAGAGTTGCCAAGTCTGACAATTCACCATCCGCGTAAATCCCTTTCAGGTGCTCGTTCACGGTCGGCACCGTGATTTGAAATAGCTTTGCGATGAGCGCCTGTGTCAACCACAACGTCTGGTTGTCAAAGCGGCATTGGATGCGGGTGCGGCCATCCTCCGTCTGGTAGAGGATGATCTCGGATTGGGGCAACGGCTCGTCGCTCATGGTTGCACCTCTGGGATGGACTTGGGGATCAAGCGCGTCCTGCCGGTGAGCAGTTCCTGCATCATGGCCTGCTTGAGGGCGCGGGTCTTGTCGCGTCGCTGGGTAAGCGCCGCCAGCTCGGCGTCCATCTCCGCCAGCACCGCGGCGATGGCGGTTTGTTCCTTGATGTCCGGTGGAACTGGAATCCTAAAGTTGCGAATGTCGGACGGGCTAATGTGCGGGATTGCCGTGACTGTTTTGACCGAATCGCAGTAGCTGATGAATATGTCGCTTCCGACAAACTGTGTGAGGTATCCGATGTCGAGCTTCGTGGAGCGAATTCGGGCTACACGTTGGAGTAACACTGCGGGCAGGTCTAGCTTTTGAAGGCGAGCATAGCTGCGACCGACGAGGGAGCCGTCCATTGCAATGACGAGATCCCCCTCGCGCAGTTCATAGCGAGCGATATCGGAGGTCATCCTCGGCCAACATTGCACCAAGTGATCAGACCAGTCAGTTACACCGCGTTTGACATTTGTGCCACGCAGCAATCGTATTCCGGAATCGGAATACTCTGCACTGGAAAATGGGAATCCGGTCAACAGATCAATGGAGTCTCCTATCGCCTTCACCTCCCACTCGCCGCAGAAGCCGGGGAGGCGGGTGAGGCCTGTGAGGAGTTGCTGCATGGCGGCCTGTTTGAGGTCGCGCTTCTTGGCGATGAGCCGGTCCAGCCCGTCCAGCAGCCCATCCACATCGCTCAATGCCGTAGCGATGGCTCGCTGCTCAACGGTGTCTGGTGGCCAAGGAACGCACACTGCATGCAGGATGCTTTGCGTAACAAGCGGCAGGTCGTTTCGGTTCTTGACATCGTTCAGGCCCGCAGCCGCAAGGGCCATTGAGAGGAATCGAACATCCAATTTTCTCCGAATAGCCCGAGGATAGAGAGCGTTGTCCGTTATCCAAGCAGGTCCATTGGTGAGGCAAACCTCGCCGCATCGCTGGCCCACTCGTCCCACAACCACAGTCGGCTCGGAAACAATCGCCCGCTTGGTGTATCCTGCAATACCGTTTCCACCGAAAACGGGGACGGGGTGGTCTGATGACTGTAGACAAAGCGCCGCCACACTGATGCCACAGCCCGAAGTGAACAAAGCGAGATTACCAACTGGCATTGCCTCCCACTCCTCCGGAATGACGCCCACCTCGGTCTGTTTGTAGCCGGGTTTCACTCCCATACCGCTCCCATCTTTTCGAGGTGTTCGTCCACGCGGGCGGCAAGCGTCGCCACTTCCTCGGTGAGACGGGGCAGCGGCATGGTATACCGTTCGGCCAGTTCCCGGATGCGGCCGGTGAGCGTCTGCGAAACCCGGTCCAGTTCGCCCTGTACGGCAGCAGCCAGGGTGGCCAACCATTTGTCGTCCACCACCAGGGTCTTGATCTCGTCCTCGGTGAGCCTGGGGTATTGGGCGTCGAGCTTGGCCTCCAGGTCGTCCTGCGCGGTTTTGAGCCGGGCCCTGGCGACGGCCTGCTGGTCGAGCAGCGCGGTGTAGTCTTTAAGGGCCTGACGTTCCTCGGCGGAGTCCGGGTCGCGGCCGATCTCCTTGAGGCGGGCCTTCAGGGCTTTGGCGGTAATTTTCTGCTTGTCACCCTCGCCTTCGATCACTTCGGCCAACAGCCCTTCCTCGCCGCTGTGTTCCTCCCGCGTTTCATCGAACTGCTGCTCCAAGGCTGCGAGTTCGGCCTCATAGGCGGCGATGGTATCGCGCTCGGCGGCGAAATAGCGGGCGATGAGCAGGGCGGCGGGGACAAGGTCGGACTTGAAGCGGCGCTTGCCCTTCTTGAAATCTTCCTTCTCGGGCCAGACGAGTTTGCCTTCCTTGTTTTTGACCTGAACAATCTCACGCGGCTTCGCGCCTGAGATCCACCCGGCATCAGCAATGAGGTAGCAATCGTCCTGCATGGTCTCGGCCCAGTAGTCCATGAGGTGCTGATAGATATCGTAGGCGTCGAGCAGCGGCGCGGTCTTGAAGGTGGCCAACAGCTCCTCGGCGATACCTTCGATGAGCGGTTTGGGATGGCCGTTCTGGGCAAGTCCCAAGAGCTGCCGCACGGAGGCCGTCTGCCACTGGGTGAAAAGTTTCCGGGCCTTGGTGGTGAAGGCGGTGAACTCGGGGTGGCCGAAGATGGCGGCCTTGATTTCGGCCTGGGGCGGCTGGATGGCGCAGTAGCCGGCGCGAAGCGGTGTGCACAAGGCGGCGCGTAGCCCCGGCATGATCCGCCAGTACCGGGCCAGCGCGTCAAGGTCGCGCTCAGGGATGCCGCCGCGCAAGTGGCCGTCGATGTCCTGCAAGTCCTCCGGGGAGGTAGAGTCGATGTAGCGCGGCAGGTTGAGGTTGTAGTCGTTGGCAGGGCTCGCAATTTCCGAGACGGGTACCATGCGGGCGTAACGCGGGTCGCTTTCATCCAGCCGGGTGAAGGTGTCCACGATCTTGTGGAGGTCCTGTTCGCGGAGGCGGTTCTTCGGGCCGTCCTTCTTGAAACCCCTGGAGGCATCAATCATGAAGATGCCCTTGCGGGCGGTGGCGTTTTCTTTGTCGAGCACCACGATGCAGGCCGGGATGCCGGTGCCGTAAAAGAGATTGGCGGGCAGGCCGATGATGGCCTTGAGGTAGCCGGAGCGGACCATCTGCTGGCGGATGACCCCTTCGGCATTGCCCCGGAAGAGGACGCCATGGGGGAGGATGCAGGCCCCTTTGCCCGTGCCCTTCATGGAACGGATGATGTGCAGGAGGTAGGCGTAGTCGCCCTGCTTCTTGGGCGGCACCCCCCAGGTGAAGCGCTGAAAAGTGTCGCCGCCGCCGCCTTCGCCCAGGGTGAGGCCGGTGGACCAGGCTTTGTCGGAAAACGGCGGATTGGCGACCACGTAGTCGTAGGTGCGCAACTGCTCGCCGTCCTTGAACTTGGGATCGAACAGGGTGTTGCCCGAGAGCACGTTGGCGGTCGGGAAGTCGTGCAGGATCATGTTCATGCGGGCGAGACCGGCGGTGGTCACGTCCTTCTCCTGGCCCTCTAAGGTGATGTGATGGCCGGCCTCGGCGGCGACTTTGAGCAGCAGCGAACCAGAGCCGCAGGTGGGGTCGTAGGCGGTGGTGGCGGCCCTGGATTTGGCCGGCGAGATGCCGATGACCTTGGCGATAATCCGGCTGACTTCGGAGGGGGTGTAGAACTGGCCCTTGCTCTTGCCGCTCTGGCTGGCGAAGTGCCGCATGAGGTACTCGTAGGCGTCGCCGAGGATGTCGTCGTTCTCGGCGCGGTTCCGGGAAAAATCGAGCGCCGGATTTTCGAAGATGGCAATCAGGTTGCCCAGCTTCTCGACCTTCTGGGCGCCGTCGCCAAGTTTGTTGGAGTCGTTGAAATCCGGGAAGTCGCTGCGGGCTAGGCGGGCGTTGGCGTCGATCAGCGGCTGGATGACCTGGATGTTGATCTTATCGCCAATGTCGGGCTTGCCCTTGAGCGCCACCATGTCCTTGAAGCCGGCGCCGGGTGGAATGATGACCGGCGGCGCAAAATCGTCCGAATCGCCGTATTTGTCGGAGATGTATTTGATGAACAGCATGAACAGGACGTAGTCCTTGTACTGGCTGGCATCCATGCCGCCGCGCAGTTCATCGCAGGAGGCCCAGAGGGAGGAGTAGAGGTCGGATTTCTTGATGGCCATGAGGAGGTCGTCGTTCCCAAGCCCGGCGAGGCGTGTTGCAATCAAGCGGATGATCGCCCTGCTTGATCGGTATTGTTATCAAATGGTTATCAGTGGACCCCATGATATACCACCTTCCCCGCTCTTGCATAGCGAAAAGCCATGCCCCCGGGACAGGACTTGCCGGGCTTACAATTGATTTGAACACAACCAGACAGCAGTATCATATAGGTAAAAAATATATTCGAAATACTCCTATTTATTATCTATTGAAACGCTGCCGAATACTGCGTAAAAAACGCCATTGTAAAGAATTGCCACACAAATCATCCACGAGGTGCATCCAGGATTTTCCACGACCAATAACCACCTACCACGAGGGCTGAAAATGGACGATGCAAAAATCAAAATGCTGCTGATGCGGGGTAACACCGGTAAGGAAGTCGCCGATCTGAAGACGGCGCTGCGCAAGGTTTTGGGCGATGCCGCCGCCGCGTATCCAGGCCTGGCGGTTGGCGAGGAATTCAATGCCGACACCGAGACCGCCCTGCGCGCCTGGCAGAACAGCGTAGGCCTGGTGGCCGATGGCATTGCCGGCCCACGCACCTTATCCGCACTGGGGATCTCGCCGCCAGCGGAATTGGCCGTCTCCGTCGACAAGACCCTGGTCTGCAAACTGTTCCCGTTCACCCGGACATCCAATATCGCCAGGAATCTGCCGTATGTCACCACGGCACTGGCGGCCTTTGGTCTGACCGATGCGGATATGATCGGCGCCGCGTTGGGCACCATCCGGGCGGAGACCGAAGGCTTTGTCCCGATAGCCGAATTGCCGTCCCAATTCAATACCCTGCCCGGCCAGGCGGCCTTCAGCAAATACGAAAACTTCAAGGCTCTTGGCAACAAACAACCGGGCGACGGCGGGCGCTACCGGGGGCGCGGTTTCGTGCAATTGAACGGACGCTACAATTATGAAAAATTCGGCGAAATACTCGGCATTCCGCTGGCAGACAACCCGGACAGCGCCTGCGCACCGGAAGTGGCCGCCTGCCTGCTGGCCGCCTTTCTTTATGCTCACAGGGAAAAGTTAACCAAGGCCCTGGACCAGGGGGACCTCAAAGCCGCACGCAAGGTTATCAATGGCGGCAGTCACGGCTTGGATCGTTTTGCCGAAACCTACCGCATGGCGCAGGCGGCCTGGACGGAAGCCGCCTCCCCTCGGGTCGGCGCCAAAGCAGCCACGCCTGCTGCAGACGACGTTGCGGCGCGGCGAGCCAGCCTCAACGTCACCCCTGACGTAGCGGATCTGCGTGATCGGCCATATCAGCCGCCACCACGATCCCTGCCGCAGGTCTGCCCGGTGGACAAGGAAATCAAGCAATTCATGGGCGCTTACTCGCAGGCCGGGCTGATTCTTGACCAGGGCCGGGAAGGGGCTTGTACCGGTTTCGGCCTGGCCTGCGTCATCAACTACCTGCGCTGGCAGTCGGCTGGAATGCCCGCAAAACTCGAATCGGTCAGCCCACGCATGTTGTACAAATTCGCCCGGCGTTTCGATGAATACGAGGGGGAGAATTACGAAGGCTCAAGCTGCCGGGGTGCGCTCAAGGGATGGTATCACAACGGGGTCTGCCTTGAATCCAAATGGCCGTACGACGCCGGAGACGATGCACTGCCGACAGCGGGGTGGGACATTGACTCGATCGAGCGAACGCTGGGGGTGTATTATCGGATCGACCCGAAGGCCATCACCGATATCCAGGCGGCGATTCTCGAAGTCGGCGCGATCTATGTCTCCTCGTATACGCATAAAGGATGGGACAAAGTCAAAACCAGCACCAAGCCACCGACCTCCCACGCCACCCTGCCGATCATCGACTACGACGGCAAGCCCTCGCGCAGCGGTGGTCATGCGTTTGCGCTGGTGGGTTTCAACCGTACCGGCTTCGTGATCCAAAATTCCTGGGGTGTCGGCTGGGGTGCCGGCGGTTTCGCCGTGGTCAGCTATGCGGACTGGATGGCCCATGCCATGGACGTGTGGGTGGCGGGGATGGGCGTGCCGGGGGTGGTTTCGGGTCGCCTCACCATCGGGGTCAAAACCGGAAAGGAGGCCGCGGCCGCCGCTGCCCATGGCAATTGGTGGGACGAGAGCACAGCCTACCAGCACAGTATCGTGCTCGGCAACAACGGGCGGGTCAATCGCTTCGACAAACTAGACGGAGTAACCCGTACTTTGCAGAATCAGGCGTGCGTATTGCCGGACACCTGGTTCCGGCAGACTGCTCACCAGAAAAAACGGCTGGTAATCTATGCCCATGGCGGCCTCAACAGTGAAGGCGACGCCATCAAACGCGCCCAGGTTATGGGACGCTATTTCCTGGGGAACGGCTGTTATCCGTTGTTTCTGGTGTGGAAAAGCGGTCTGCTCGAATCCATGGGCAACATTCTTTCGGAAAAAGTCAACTCCGGCGCAGCGAGCCGGGCCGGGACCGTCGGCAACTGGTTAACCGACCAAGTTACCGATCCCGTCGTGGAAAAAACCATCGGCCGCCCATTCGCCCGCCCGCTCTGGAGCGAAATGAAAGAAAATGCCGAACTCGCCGCCGAAAGCGGACGCGGTGGCGACCTACTGACCAACGCTCTTCGGTCGCTGGCGGGCAGTTGGGGCGACCAATTCGAACTGCACCTCATGGGCCATTCCGCCGGTTCCATTGTACTCGGCAGATTGCTTGGCAATCTGGCCCAAAAAGACCTGACCGCCACGGTCAAGTCCATCCACCTCTACGCCCCGGCGTGCACCGTCGCCTTTGCCAACCGGCACTACGCGCCGCAAGTCGAGATCATGAATAAACTGCACCTCGACATCCTGGATGATCAATGCGAGCGGAACGACAACGTGGCTTTTGTGTATCATAAGTCCCTGCTGTATTTTGTGTCCAACGCCCTGGAGGCTGATCTGCGGATGCCAATCCTCGGCCTGGAGCAGGTCTTCAACCCCCAATATTCGGAATGGGACGGCTCGTCAAGCGCGGCCGAAGCACTTGCCAACTGGCGCAATGCCGTCGAAACAAGCAAGTTGAAGAATCGCTTGACCATCCACAAGGAGGAGAAAATCGTCACCCGACGCGCAAACGGCGACGCCGCCTTACCACTAAAAACCGCAAACGCCTCCCACGGCGGATTTGACAACAATGTCGAACTCATCGAAAAAACGCTCAAAAAAATAACAGGGACAGACGGCAAACTCGCCCTTCCGGTCGACGATCTGGTCGGCTTCTAGTTGATCGAAAAACGAAGAGGAAAACAGGGGCGGGATGCCGCGCCCCTGTTCAGCTCGCTTGACCAAAACCGGTACGGAGCAGCGAATCGCGACTGATCATCCCCTTGAAACAGCCGCTGTCGTCGACCACCGGTAACCGCTTGAGACTTTTTTCGGTCATCAGGCGAATGGCGTCCTCAATCAGCATGCCTTCCCGGACGGTGAGCGTATCCGTATGCATGACCTCACGGGCCGTGGTATGCGCGAGACGGGTTGTAAGATCCGGCGCCGAACCCGGACGAAAGGGCTGGGTCATCTTGGCAAACAGGTAGCACAGCCCTTCCTGATCGGGCTTGAAATAATGCAGCAAATCGCTGTCCGATATCAGACCAAGGAGCTTGCCCTCGTCGTTGACCACGGCCACCCGCTGGATATCGTTGCCGTCAATGATCTGGATCACCTTATCAATAGCGGTATCGGCAAAGACGGTCCGGGTATCGCGGCGGAGGATATCGGCCACTATCCGCAGATTGTGCACTTCAATGTCCTGGGCTCTGAAGGCGGCCCAATCGGGAGCTTCGCGCATCACGGTTTTGAAGATATCCAATCGTGACAGCATCCCGACCAGGCGACCGCCTACATCCACCACCGGCAGACGTTTCAGCCCTTTTGCCAGCATAAGATCGACCGCCTCGGTCAGCGGCCGATCCGCAGCGACGGTCACCGCCGGCGTATGCATACTCTCCGCCACACGCTTATGGGCAAGTGCGCTCATGGTTGCTTCGAGTCCATCCTGATCGGTATCGGCCAGCAGACCGAGACGCAATGGCAGACCGCCCCTGGCCAGCAGATCGCCCTGGGTGATTACCCCAACAGGCCGGCCCTGCTGGTCCACGACCGGCAATCCGGTGAAAATCGAGGAAAGCAGCAACCGGGCGGCATCGCTTAAGGGACTTTCGGCGGTGACGTATTTGGGATCGGGGGTCATGACATCACGCACCGCGAGCTGTCGCGGAAAAAAGGTATTGGCAGCCTTATGGCTGACCACCTTGAGGTCGTGAAGGGCGATGATGCCATCGTTTACGCGTTCTTCCAGGCCGGCCAGCACCTGTTCGGTTGCGGCGGCCGGCAGCACAATGTAAATACGGATCGGCAGGTTGAAGGAAAGAACCTCCACTCTCCCCGTGGCGACCTCACCGCTTTCGTTACAACCGGCAATACCGCGGGTGACGATGCACCGCGCCGCAATCTTTAAATCCCGGATATATTGGACAACGGCATCGGCCACCGGTTTGCTCCGATAGCGAGCATCCTCATTGGTGAAAATTTCAATCGCTTGATAGTGCAGCATCGTCTTCTCCTATCTCAGTCCGCCCAACCGCAATCCCAAATAGGTGAGAGATAACCCTCCCAGATTATTGATCAGGACATTGGCTAGAGGCTGCAAGGTAAGGCCGGCACGACCGGCATTGACGGTTTCCAGAGTAAAGGAGGAAAAGGTGGTCAAGGCTCCCAAATAGCCGGTAATGAGGAGTAACCGTATGTCAGGAGTCAGCAGACGACTACGGTCCGCCAAGGCGAACAGCAACCCGATTACAAAGCATCCAGCCAGGTTAACCACCATCGTACCATAGGGGAAATTGGTCCCCCAGAGTCTGGCGGTCAGCAAGCCAATCCCATAACGGCTCGCAGCACCCAGGCTGCCGCCCAACATGACTAACAACCATTTGTAACCCGTGATCATTCCCGCATTACTCCTGCACAGAACAACAGTTGTTCCGGCCCATGAGACTTTTTGGCGAATTGCCTTGGTCGCGTCGCATTCCCCTGCCGATTTGGTATAGCCTACCCACAGACACCGGCCAGAGCCACAGCCACCGCGACCGATGCCCCCACCATAGGATTGTTGCCCATGCCGATGAGGCCCATCATCTCCACGTGCGCCGGCACTGAAGAAGATCCGGCAAACTGCGCGTCGGAATGCATTCTCCCCATGGTATCGGTCATGCCGTAGGAAGCAGGTCCGGAACCCATGTTGTCGGGGTGCAGGGTTCGACCGGTACCGCCCCCGGAGGCGACGGAGAAGTACTGCTTCCCCTGCTCCTGGCATTCTTTCTTGTAAGTGCCGGCCACCGGATGCTGGAAACGGGTCGGATTGGTGGAGTTGCCGGTGATGGAAACATCCACGCCCTCATGATGGTTGATGGCCACCCCTTCGCGGACATCATCGGCACCGTAACAACGCACCTTGCCTTTTTCTCCTTTCGAGTAGGCGATCTCGCGGACAATGGCCAGGGTGCCGGCATGATAATCGAATTTGGTCTGCACATAGGTGAAACCGTTGATCCGGGAGATGATCTGGGCCGCATCCTTGCCCAAACCATTGAGAATCACCCGAAGTGGTGCGGTACGGGCCTTGTTGGCTGATCTGGCCAATCCGATCGCGCCCTCGGCGGCGGCAAAGGATTCATGGCCGGCCAAAAAGGCGAAGCATTGGGTCTGCTCTGAAAGCAGCATGGACGCCAGATTGCCGTGACCAATGCCCACCTTGCGATCCTCGGCAACCGAGCCGGGGATACAAAAGGCCTGGAGCCCTTCCCCCAGGGTTCGGGCAATATCCACGGCCTTGACCTCGCCCTTTTGCAAGGCAAGAGCGGCTCCCAGAATATACGCCCAGCACGCGTTCTCAAAACAGATAGGCTGGATGCTTCTGACAATGCTGTACACATCCGCCCCCTTGGCCTCGCACCGGGACCGGGCCTCCTCCAGGGACGCCAGGCCGTATTGTTTAAGCACTCCGTTGATCTTCTCTATCCTGCGTTCGTATCCTTCAAATAACGCCATGATCCGCCTCCTTACTCGTGCCGTGGGTTGATGGTCCGGACTGCCTCGGCGAAGCGGCCGTAACTCGAGGTTGCCTTGACCAACGCCTCATTGGCGCTGGTGCCTTTGTGGATCATTTCCATCATCTTGCCGAGATGCACGAACTCGTAGCCGATCACCTCATCGTTCTCGTCCAAGGCCTGTTTGGTCACATACCCTTCCGCCATCTCGAGATAACGAACGCCTTTGGCCTTGGTGCCGTACATGGTGCCGACCTGGCTGCGCAACCCTTTGCCCAAATCTTCAAGCCCGGCGCCGATGGGCAGCCCGCCTTCGGAAAAAGCGGTTTGAGAGCGCCCATAGACAATTTGCAGAAACAGCTCCCGCATGGCGGTGTTGATGGCATCACAGACCAAATCGGTATTCAATGCCTCGAGAATGGTTTTCCCGGACAGGATCTCCGCCGCCATGGCTGCCGAATGGGTCATGCCGGAGCAACCGATCACTTCAACCAGCGCCTCCTCGATGATTCCATCCTTGATATTAAGCGTCAGCTTGCAGGCGCCCTGCTGTGGGGCGCACCACCCCACGCCATGGGTCAACCCGGAGATATCCCTGATCTCTTTGGCCTGCGTCCACCGGCCTTCCTGGGGAATCGGGGCAGGCCCATGGTTCGGGCCTTTCGCCACACAGGTCATCCTGTCCACTTCTGAAGAATACATCATAGCGCCTCCCTTGTTATTGTAGAGAACAACTCGAATTGGCAACAGAGCGCAAAGAGCGTCTTGGCGCAACTGACCGCAGTATCGGCGCCCCCTTGCAGAATGCCCAACACAGCAGAATAAAACAACACCATTAAAGTAAGGCTCGCGACAAGTCAACAGGAACACCCGAATTGGTGCAAGCAGAAGCTTGCCTGAATCGATTCGGGATTGGCAATGCAGTAAAGCCCTGAGCGAAGACGGGCAGGAAGGATATCAATACCGTAAACAGTCCGAATAACCGGTGCACCCGGACATGCCTCGCCCAAGGAACGAAAAAGGGGAAATCCGGCATCGGTTTTATGCTTTGCCCTCCCCTGGTAACAGAGTATAATTTCATGGTGGCGGATGCACTCTCTGTCGCAGCAGATGTCCAAGCTCCCGCCAAACTTTGATCAACAAGGGTTTGAACCCATCAAGACGTTAACCGATTACCGGAGCGAAACGGAGTCCATGGCCAAGAAGTTTTTCTCCTTTTTCATGCTCCTGGCCGCTTTCCTCCTCGTTTCCTGCAGAGAAGGAGAGGAGGTTGTCAAGGTATCGCTGGACAAACGCCATGAGGTTACCTTCAAGCCGCAATTGCCGGCCATAACCTACGCCTACCTTCCCCAATATTCGAACACAGAATCCTTTCAGCGCCACCACCGATTGGTGGAATATCTCGCCGAGCAGACCGGCCTGCCCATACGACAGGTCTTTCCCGACACCTTTGCCCACCACCTCACCATGTTCGGCCAGGGCAAGATAGACATTTCCTTTTCCAACCCGTTTATTTACGTCCAACTGGCCAACCGCTTCGGCGCCAAGGCCATGGCCAGGATCGTTGAAGAAGATGGACGCGCCGAATTCCGTGGTCAGATCATTGCCCGCAAGGACAACAAAGCGATCGAGTCCATCGAAGATTGCCGGGGCAAGTCGTGGATTGCTGTCGATCCGTCCTCCGCTGGCGGGTATCTGTTTCCCCTCGGCCATTTCGTTGATCACGGCTTAAATCTCCATGATTTCAAGGAAGTCATCTTTGCCGGCGGACGACAGGAAAATGTGATTTTAGGAGTCTATGCCGGACTCCACGACCTGGGGTCGATCCGAGAAGGTTCTTTACAGGTGATAAAAAACAAAATTGACATCAACCAGATCAAGGTGGTTGCCAACTCGAGATGGTATCCGGGCTGGGTGTATGCTTACAGCCCAAGTTTGCCCCAGGAGACCGCCGATAAGATCAGGGCCGCCCTGCTTAAACTCGATTATGAACATGACCCTCGCCACCGGGCGATTCTAAATGCCGCCAAGTTTATCGGTTTGGTGCCTTCTGACGACCGGGACTTCGACCCCATTCGTGACCTGAACAAAAAGGTGGGGATAAATCTTGAGTAATTATATACTGAAACAAATCAATGGATTGCGGTTCAGGACCAAAATCACCCTAGGCGTAACCCTGATGCTGGTCTTTTGCGGGCTGAGCATCGGCCTGATCCTCTCCGGCATGTCCTCGCGCGCCCTGCTCGAGGAAGGGAAAAAAAGAGGCATGGCCCTCACTTCCGGCCTGGCCTTTCGCCTCGTCGAACCCTTGCTGGCCATGGATTTCCTGCAGATGAAAAATCTCATCGACAATATCCATGGCCAATATGACGACGTTATTTATATCTTCCTGACCGATACCAGCGACAACGTCCTGTCCCACACCTTTTCCGGTGGATTCCCGACCGATCTTCTCCGACTCACCCCAGACAGCCACAGGGCCCAGCCGTTGCTTTTGGCTACCGAACATGCACTTGTCTACGACTTTAAAGCCGAAGTCGTTCTGGAAGGAAAAAATTTGGGAGTTGTCAGGCTCGGACTCTCACGAAGCGCTATGGACGCTCAGATTAACCACCAGCGGTTGATCAGCCTGATCAGCACCTTGGGGGTGGTGAGCCTGGGAATAGCCCTGGCGCTCTGGTTTTCCCGAACCGTCACCTTACGCCTCAACCGGCTGAGGGAATCGGCGGAAGAGATTGTCAAAGGCAATCTCAATGTGCAAGCCGGCTTTTCCCTCGAAAAAAACTGCTGGGAAATCATGGAGTGCGAAAAGAAAGAATGCCCAGCCTTTGGCGATGCCCGGCGGCGTTGCTGGTATCTGGCCGGCACACTGTGTACCGATTGCCAAGGCAAGGAATATCCGCTCAAAATCCAAAGCTGCCGGCACTGCCCGGTGTTCAAATACAATTTCGGCGACGAACTGCAGGACCTGGCCGAAGCCTTTGACGTCATGGCCTTTACCGTGAAAAACCACATTGAAGAGCTGACCGAGCGGGAAAAAACCATCGCCAAGCAACAGGGGTTGCTCAAGACCATCATGAATGTGACCCCGGATTTCATTGCGCTTCAAGACAAGGACTTGCGCTATACATTCGCTGGCAAGGCATTCTGTGAACATTTCAATCTCAAAGAAGAAGAGGTGATCGGCAAGACCGATTTCAACATCTTTTCCGAGCGTCAGGCTGATGTTAATTTCCATGAAGACAAGCAGATCCTTCTCACCGGCCGTCCCCTGATCAAGGAGATCACCTTCAAACAACCCGAAGGGCAAAAATGGTTTCATCTGGTCAAAGTTCCTGTTTATGATCAGGATGGCAGCATTGAGGGGCTCCTATTGACCGCCAGAGACATTTCCATGCTCAAAAAAATCCAGGAACAGCTCATCCAGTCGCAGAAGATGGAAGACCTGGGCAGGTTGGCCGGTGGGGTAGCCCATGAAATCAATACGCCTCTGGGTATTATCCTGGGTTACAGCCAGCTACTGATGGACGACATCAAAGAGGAAGAACTCCTGGAGAATCTGCTCGTCATTGAAAAACAGGCTAAAATATGCCGTAAGATCGTCGCCGACCTCTTAGGCTTTTCCCGGCAGACCCACTCGGTCAGGGACACCGTCGATGTCAGCGAGTCCTTGGGTGAGGTTCTCAATTTAGTGGAGCATGCTTTTTTTCTGAACCGGATCAAAATCATTCGTTCGCTTGCTGGAGACCTTCCGCCCCTGACCGGCGACCGCCAACGACTTAAGCAGGTTTGGTTGAACCTGCTCAATAATGCCGCCGATGCCATTGGCCAAGATGGAGTGATATATGTCCAGTCCAGAATCGACGCCCGCGAGCAAGGGCTCGAGATAAGCGTAGCTGACACCGGCCAAGGGGTGAAAGAGGAGCACCTGAGCAAAGTCTTCGACCCATTTTTCACAACCAAACAAGTGGGCAAGGGCACAGGCCTGGGGCTTTCCGTCTCTTTTGGGATCATCAAGGAGCACGGCGGCCGGATATCCACGCTGAGTCCGCCACCACAAAAATACCTACCTCAAGATTTCCCCAAATCCGAACATTATGGACCCGGAACCGTGTTCATCGTAACACTCCCCGCAGACCAGGGCGGAGTGACGCAAACAGAGAACACCGGAAACACATAATATCCGTTGCAGCACCGAGCGGAAAACAAGCCTCCATTTTCGGTTGAGCCCCGCATTAATACAAAGCAGAACCGTATGGCTTTCATGCCATCCAATCCTTACCGACTGGATGGTGTCGACCTGATGGAGGATGCACCTGACCTCCTCCTGAGCCAGCACCGCGGGGAGCCGTGATTGCCTCCGGGCGCGGACGATGTTGAGCAGATGCGCATGGTGGATGGACTCCACCCGGTGCTCTGCTGGCGGTGGATGAAGTTGTCGACGAGCTCCTCCTCGGCGAGGAGGTCCGGGGCCTTCCGGTAATGCTCGCAAACCAGTCGGACGACGCGGACGTACGCCTCCTGGATCCGTTCGCCCTTGCCGGTCACTTGCAGGGCCTTGACCATTTTCCGGTGCCATTCGGCGGCGAAAATCGCGTGGTTGTCCATGGTTGCGCTCCCTTTTTGTGTTCGGTCCTTCGAGAACTGCCTTCTAGAGAGACCGTGACGAAAAAGGAACGCTTTTTCCACCAGAAATCCGGTGGCCGTGCATGGCGCCGGGAAACAAGCGTGACCCTGGTTGATTTAATCAAAAATACGAGCTATTAGCTGATGGCTGCCGCGCAGCGGCTTACTTGAGCAGGGTTTTATCACGTTGCTCAAATATTTTTCTTTTGAAAAAACAACAGCCGCCTGAGCGCACAAAAAAAGATAATCTTTTTTTTCTATTATCTCGCAAACCTGGAGGATACAATTTCATAATTGACACTATCCAGCCGACGACCTGAAAATAGCAACTAATTGTTATTATTACAAAAAAAATAAGTCCGCGTAGCCTCGCCAAGAAAAAAAAGAAAAACTGGCGGGGCGACTTGCAACTTTTCGACTGATTATGCAAACATAAAACCTTTTTTGAAAATGCAGCTCATGCCTTGACAAGAAAGTTTTTTATGTGCTTAATATCAAACAAGTGGAAAAAACATATTTAATTTCTGCCGTTAATCCATAGCTGGTGCATTTATAAGAGGGACAGAAAATAGTATGACAAAAAAAGATAACCTGATAACAGGGATCGATATCGGTTCACACGCGGTAAAGATTTGTCAGCTACAGAAATCCGGCAACAACTATAAACTCCTGGCCGTGGGAAGCGCCGCACTCCCCCCCGGAGCTGTCGAAGACGGTGTCTTGCAAGAGCCCGATGAAGTGAGCAAGGTCGTGGCGGCCCTGCTGAAAAACCTGAAAATTAAAAACACCAAAATCGGCATTTCCATATCAGGGTATTCGGTCATTGTTAAAAAAATTAATCTGGAAGTTATGGATGACGACGCCTTGGTTGCGTACATCAAAGCCGAAGCCGAGCAATACATCCCGTTTGACATCGACGATATTTATCTGGATTTTCAGAAATTGCCTTCCAAACGGGAAGTGGCCGACCGAAACGACGTGATGTTGGTGGCCGCCAAGAAAGAGGTTATCAACGACTATCTGGATATGCTCCAGGCTCTCAAGCTGAAAACCGTACTGATTGATGTTGATGGCTTTGCCCTGGAAAACATCTGGGAAACCACCTCCGGCCAAGCAGAAAACGTTGCCCTGGTCGATATTGGCGCTTCTAAAATGAACATAAATATCATCTCGGAAGGGGTGTCTGTTCTTGCCCGAGACATCGTGGTCGGCAGTGAACAACTGACCAATCAATTGGCCAATGCTCTTAACATTGAATATCAGGAGGCCGAGAAAATCAAACTGGGAATTGTTCCAGCAGTGGACCATCTAGAAAAGATAGAAGCAATTTTTTCCCAGACATGCACCCAATGGGTACTGGAGATCAAGAAGGCCATCGACCTCTATTTGGCCAACAATCCCGACAAACCTTTGACCTCTCTGATTTTAAGCGGCGGCGGATCAAAAGTCAGCGGATTGGTTGATTACATCAGTCGTGAAACAGGGTTGAAAGTGATCGCGTTCAATCCTTTTACCGACATGATTGTTGACGAAAGCAAGATCGACAGACAATATCTCAATTCAATTGCGCCAGAAATGGCTATCGCAGCGGGTCTCGCGATACGACCGGCAGCCTTTTAATTCAATATGATATACATCAATCTATTACCGGTACGGGAGATTCTCCGCCGCAATAAGGCAAAAAGACAGATATACCTGTCAGCGGCGGCCGCGGGTTGTTTTTTAATAATACTTGCACTCTTTGGTGTTTATCAGGCCAACACGATTGCCAATTTGCAGAAAACCCACGATGACCTGCAGGTCGAAAAGCAACAATACACTAAAATACTCAATGAAATCAAAAGGATAGAGGCAGATAAAAAAGTGTTGCTCACCCGCATTGAGGTGATCAAACAATTAAAGCAATCTTCTTCACTCACCGTCCACGTCATGGACGAGGTGGCCAACCTTACCCCGCCCCATCGCATGTGGTTGACCAAACTCAATCAAACCGGGGCTGAACTAAAGCTGTCTGGCATGGCCCTTGATAACCAAACCGTTGCCAAGTACATGGACGACCTAGAGAATTCTCAATATATTCAAAATGTAAGTCTGTTTAGCGCATCAAATGAAAAATTTGCAGAACGAGATTTAAAACTCTTTTCAGTGTCCTCCTCCGTGGGTATGCCTAACAGTGAAAAAAAATGACCCTATCTTTTTAACAGCAGGTTATTTCATATGAATTTCATTGCAATAACGGCAAAATTCGATGCTTTTATCGACAAGGAATATTTCCTGCTCGACAATCGAACAAAACTTCTCATCATCATTGCTACGCTTCTTCTCCCATTAGCCCTTTTTTATTTTCTCCTTTTCAAACCTCAGATTGAAAAAATTGAAACCTTGGAAAAGCAGGTGGAGGTAGTGAAAGAAGAGGTAAAAAAAGCGAGGAAAACCGCCGCTGATTTACCAAGGCACAAAAAGGAGTTTGAAGAGGTTCAAAAAGAATTCGAAGCCACAGCTATTCTTCTGCCGAAAACACAAGAGATACCTAACCTGTTAAGAAATATATCCGATCTTGGTAAAAGCGCTGGTCTTGATTTCTTGAAATTTGTTCCAGGGGTAGAAATCCCTAAAGATTTTTATGCGGAAATCCCTATCGATATAACCATCAGTGGACCATATCATAACCTGGGGCTTTTTCTTGACAAAGTGAGCAAGCTAGATCGTATCGTCACTGTTAACAATATCAACATAGACAAATCCGGAAAAGATGGTTTGGAAATGCTGCTCAACTCAACCTGTCGGCTTGTGACCTATCGTTTCACCAATGTTCAGCTCCAGCCACCTAAGGATGGAAAAGCGAAGTGAATGACACAATCAGAATGAATTTTTCCTAGTGTGCAACCCATCGATTACAATCAGGCAGCAACGTGAAAATCCGATGATTTTCACCTAAGCTCCAGGGATTTCTGCTATGCGGAATACAATAGAATCAATATCTTCGACGGTTTTTCGTGCCACGTTCCCCCTACTTTTCTTGTGTATCTTTGCTGCCAACTGTGGTGCGCAGGAAATCACGGGAAAAGCTACGGACGGCGCAGCGCAAACAGTAACAAGTGCAACCTATGCGTATGCCATCGAAGGACGACCCGACCCTTTTAAACCTTTCCTTTCTCCAAGAGCGGCTACGCCTGCTGGCCGAGATCCCAATGAGATTGTCGATGAAAGTAAAGAGTTAACGGGAATGCAATTGTTTGAACCAGGCCAATTAACCCTCGTTGGGGTAATGATGACCGAGTCCGGCGAAGTCGCTCTGGTGGAAGATCAGACTAAAAAAGGTTACATGTTAAAACAAGGACTTCAGGTCGGCAAACGTGGCATCGTCACCTTGATTGACAAACACCAGGTCGTCATAACTGAATCGGCTCGCACTCGTGCTGGCAAAGAGATCAAGAGCACGGTTATAATGAGATTGAACAAAGAGGGAGACAAATAGATATGTTTCATTTTTTCCCGGGCACACGTAAAACAGGGTTCCTTTTTTTCTGCATTTTTTCCCTTGTGCTCCTCATTGCAGGTAATTCGAGTGGCCTGAAAGCAGAAGAGACCGTCAACCAGATTGTATCCATCACTCCCCGGACGATTGGCTCGCAGGTGGAAATCCGGATCAAAGGGTCAAACCCTTTAATCACGACGGTCTACGAACTTCCCAAACCGTCAAGGATTATCGTTGATGTGGCCGAAGCAAAACTTGCGCCCGGCATTGGCGCCAAGATCGAGGTGAACAATCACGTTACCCTGACGACCAGCGCTATCGCCGATGCAAAACCGCCAATAACCCGGCTGGAATTCGCGCTTTCCGAATCTTTTCCGTACACGTCAACCCTGGAAGGGAACGATATAATTCTTTCCATCAACACCAAGGACGCCAAGGCTTCTGGTGATGCTAAAAATGCACCGACTGCAACAGAAGCACCGAACAACGATCCTAAAATGGGGTCTAAAGCTGATAAGACCGAGACTGCCCCCAAAGATCAGCTCGGTGGCCTTATCAATCAAAAGAAGAACATTGAAAACCAGCTTCCAGAGATTGACCCGCTTGCGGCAAAGCTCTCTCCCAAAGCCAAAGATCAGCAATTACAAGACAATTTCAATTTCTCCGGATACAAGAAAGAACGGATCACGGTTGAGTTTCAAAAAATGGATCTGCACAATGTTTTCAACTTTTTGCGGCAGGTCAGCGGAGTTAACATTGTTGTCGACGAGTCGGTGCAGGGCTCACTTACCCTGGTGCTCGACGATGTTCCCTGGGATTTCGCCCTGGAAATAATCATGAATCTCAAAGGTCTGGAAAAAGAAGAACGATTCAACACATTGGTTATTTACCCCAAAGGAAAGGGTTTCAAATGGCCTGAAAATGTGCAAAACAACCTAAGCTTCCAAGCCGACTCCCAAGTGGTGGCCCGTGAAGCCTTAACTATCAAGCATCAAGAAGGGCAGCCTGTGGTCGTGGTCGAAGCCAAACAGGAAATTACCGCCGCCCAAGAGGCTGAAAAGCGAGAAAATTACGAAACCGCGGTGCAACTCTATGAGAAAGCCTATGAAAAATGGCCGGCTAACTCCAAACTCGCTAATAAGATAGCCTCCCTCTACCTGGTACAGCTTCGTCAGAATGCCAAAGCACTGTATTATGCACAAAAAGCTTTGGCCAAAGACCCCCACAACAGCAACGCAGCGCTCAATGCGGCTATTGCCTCGGCCAATATGCAGGATAAGCAAAAAGCCCATCAGTATTTTGACCAAAGTATCAGTGCGAAAAAGCCCTCAAAAGAAGCATTACTCAGTTATGCCGTCTTTAACGAGGAGCAACACGATTACAACGGAGCGCTCAAAATCCTTGAAAAGCATGATGCGCTCTACGGAAATGACCTGACTGCCATGGTCGCTGTCGCCCGCATCTATGACAAGATGGGCAAACGGGAACAAGCCACCCAGAAATATCAGGCTATTTTATCGTCGGGTTTTAGCATCCCGCCGGATTTGTCTAAATACATTAATGGCCGAGTCGCACTAAAACCGACTATGTAAATAACGCGCTTGAGACCGTATTCGAGGAAAGATTCTATGAAGTTAAAAAATTGTCTCGTGGTTTTGTGTCTTGCCCTGCTGCTTTCTAGCATCACCTCATGTGGTGCAAAAAAGAATGCCAAGGACCAGGGAAAATCTGAAACGCCGCCGCCCGGTGCAACTGCGGCAACGCAAGCACCACCGCCGCCAGCGCAGCTTCCCGTGCGTTATCAAACACCTGGTTTTGTGACCGCTAAGGATACGACCGCAGACGAGTTGGGCGTAGCGACCAGCGAAACGCAAATGAAAGTTGGAGCAACCATCAGATCCACTGGTGGCCCACAACCATTGTGGGATGTGATGAGACGTCTGGCCAATTTAAAGAAAATGACGGTGAGTTGGTCCAGCGATGTTGACCGGACCCTTCTGGTCGATGTTGATATAGCCGCCAACGACAGTTTCTTTGAGGCGATTTCCAATCTGCTCAGGCAGGCTGATTATTTCCATGAAGTGCAAGGCAAAAGCATTATTATCCGCAACAAAACAACCAAAACCTTTCAGATCGGGGTCCCTGCCATGAAAGGCGGATACACCACAAATGTGGGCGGTAATTTTCTTACATCAAGTGGCAGTGGCGGCTCAAGTGGCAGCGGAGTTGCATCGTCGGGAATGGAGGGGACGGTGAAGATTTCCAGTCCCGACAATAAGTTTGATATCTGGACCGATATCGAGGCCAATATCAATAAAATTCTCAAGACTGACACCGCCGGGAAACAAACCGCCCAAGCAAGTTCTCCCAGCGACCCCACCGCCCCCAAGGACAGCACAGCGAGCAAGGACGGCAACAAGGACAAACCCGGTGATGCGGCACTTAACGAAGAGAAGGCCGCCTACTCGGCCATGCTTAAACAAACGTCTCGGCAAACCGAGGCCGACCTTGCCTCCTTTGTCATCGATCGAAGTATCGGTATGATCACCGTTACCGCTAAGCCGGTTTCCCTGAAACATGTTGAGGATTACGTCAACAATTTAAAGAAAGAACTGTATAAGCAGGTTTCGATCGAAGCCAAAATCATCGAGGTGTACCTCCAGGACAACTCCAAAATCGGCCTGGACTGGAGCAATGTTCTCAAAGACTACAACATCACCGGCACGGTCTCCTTTGGCGATCAGGGTCAAGTTTATCCTCATAATTCGGGAGCCCCTTTTCAAAACCAGCAAGCCAATACCTTTGTCAGTCGAGTCACCCTTGATTCGCTTAACTTCAAAGTGTTGCTCAATGCCCTCAACGAACAAGGTGACGCCAGCGTCATCTCCAATCCCAAACTGACGGTCGTCAATGGCCAAGCAGCGGTCATCAGTATCGGCGAAGATCGAGCCTATATAAAAACGGTTTCCAAGACCCAGTCCGGCACAGGAGTCGACAGCAACATTACCTACACGGCTGAAATCGGTAACGTCGTGCAAGGCATATCCATGGGGGTCATGGCGAACATTATCAGTGACAAAACGATCATGCTCCATCTGACCCCGATTACCACCGATCTTGTTGGCGATGTCATACCCTATGAAACCTTTGGCGTCGATGGGCTCAAGGTCGGTCTTCCTGATGTCAGGGTACGTGAGATGTCCACCATGGTGCAGGTTAACGATGGCGAAATGCTGATTATCGGGGGGCTCATTGACACCGTCGAGGCCAAAGATGGCAAATTCGCTCCAGGACTCGGCAGCATTCCAGGCCTTAAATATCTGTTTGGTTACGAAGAAACAAGAAAAGAAAAACGTGAGCTGGTTATCCTGCTTACTCCTCGGATTATCTAGACTGGGAACACTCTAATTACTCTCGAAACAAACAGGAGAAATGGTATGAAGTATAGCTGCCATCTGCTTATAGGATTATTGGCGCTGCTGCTTTGCGGTTGCGGCACCACCGTCAAGGAATCGCTGAAAGTGCCAACGGCAACCAAGCGTCCGATCGGCGCCGATAAAACCGTGGTGATTCTTCCCTTCGCGGATTATTCCAATGCGGATAATCTGGAGACGGCGTATCGACGCAATCTTCTGGTCAGTGAGAACCTCATCGACCAGTTTGTCAGCAACAGTTTCCACACGCCTAACAATGATGATGTTTTCCTCTTCCTGGTTGATCAAAACATTATCAATGTTGTTGCTTATGAAAACAACAAGTCGAAATCTGTTGAAATAGAACTCAAAAATGACTGGTCCGATAAAATGAAGGGGATTTTGCAACACTACATTGATCAGTCACAACCCAGCGGTAAAGGGGGCCCTATGGATAACAGCCTCGGGACCCGTGGCCTCACTCCTCAAGAAGTCGTCAAAATCGGCCGCCATTTCTCCGCCGATTACATCGTCAGGGGCACTATTCTCCAGTTTAAAGACCGACAGGACCCCTCTTGGTCGCCGGTGAAAAAGGGTGTCATTCCTTTTATTACCGGGGTTACCAACAAGATTGCCTTTGGCCAGGCTGAATCGGAGCAATACGACACCCTAGGGAATATGATGGCAGGTGGCCTTTATGGCGCCACCATCTCAGCGGTGAGCAATGGGACTTCAACTGAAAACCTTGTGTGGGGATCGACCGGGGCTGTCCTTGGTTTAATGGCCGAACATACGGGTAAAATCCCGCAGGCGGTCGTTCAATTAAGAGTTTGGGTACAAGATGCCTACACCGGCAACATTGTCTGGACCAACAGGGTCGACGTCAAAGTGTCGCCGGAGTCGGTGCTGGCCGATTATCAATATGATGCTCTTTTTGAAAAAGCCACTGAAAAGGCTATCGCCACGCTGGTTACCGATTTCACCAATACCTTGTAGCATCTGCTGTGCACAAACGCCTTGGCCTCTGAGTGGCAGGGCTGAAAATTTCAAAGTGGGTATGCAGTTTGCTCAACTACACACCATCTGTTGTATGTATCCCCCC
>CAZJEX010000010.1:0-121771 GCA_964545155.1 uncultured Desulfobulbus sp.
AAGCAAAAAATACAAAAAACACCAGAAAAATCATCGACATTTAACAGAGTATCTATCAACTGTACTGACGGTGTTTGGGATGGTGTACTGGTGCTGCTGATAACCCTTTGCGGTAAAGAATCTATGAGAAGCAGGAGGAGAGAGCTGTAAGACCTTTTATCTTTACACAGTTAATTCGGCAAGTTGAGCGATTGCCCTCAGCTCGGGGGCAAAAAATATGCACTCAGACCATAAAACGACCATAGACAAAAAAAGGGGTCACAGCAAAAAAGCTGTAACCCCTTTAATTTATTGGTGCCGGGACCAGGATTTGAACCAGGGACACACGGATTTTCAGTACGTCGCAAAGTTAAAAGACTCAAAGCGACACATCAAGACTAAAGTGCATTTTTACACTTGACTTCAGTAACATATCCGCTTTATCATATCGTCACAATTGGACGACACCCCCCTGGAAATATCGAATTGAAGTTAGCGTTACGTTAGCGCAAACTTTTCAACCCTTTCTGATCTAAACAACTTATGGCGTCACAATATACCAAGGTCAAAAAATTCGCTGGAGTATATTATTCAGAATCCAAGGTGAATATGTTTAGGGGACGACCTGACCGCACTTATTGGATAAATTTCAGGGATTTTTCGACAAAAAAACTTCAGTGGAAACAATGCGGCAAAGCATCTGAGGGGTGGACCCCAGAAGCTGCACAAAAATTTCGGATCGAACAGGTGGAGAAGGATCGTGCGGGGCTATACAAGTCAAGCTCCCAACAGAAAGAAGACTCCATCACCTTGCATGATTTTATGCAGGAACACTATATCCCTTGGTCACAACAAAACCAAAAACGTCCGTTCGACGACCTTTCTAGATATACTAATTGGCTTGAAAAAGAACTTGGTCCAGTTCCTCTCAGTCAGATTACCAGCGAGAGCATTCAAGGCATAATTTTTAAAATGCAGGTGATCGGTCGTGCGCCTGCCACTCAAAAGCATTTGGTAAAACTCATTCGCCACATATTTAATAAGGCCTCAGAAAAAAAATTATGGTCGGGTGATGATCCTTGCGAACTCGTCGAACTCCCCAAGTTTGAGAATGGACGACTGCGATTCTTGTCCCGAGAAGAGGCCCGTGACCTTTTAGCAGAATTGAAAAAAATCAGCCTTCAGACCGCACAAATTGCGACAATCTCCCTTTATTCTGGAATGCGCCTCGGAGAAGCACTGGCTTTAAAATGGAGGGATGTCGATTTTGAACATGGCATTATCACAATTTTGAACTCGAAAAACAAGGCTTCTCGCCCGATCTTCATAACGGGACCGATAAAAAACGTTTTGGCAGAGTTAGTCCAGGGCGATCCTAATCAGCCTCTTTTTACGGCAACCAATTGTGGTAATGTCAAAGCTCTTTCGAGTACCTTTGGAAGGGTTGTTAATAGAATGAAGTTCAACCAAGGAATAGATGACCGACGGCAGCGAGTTTCCTTTCACACGTTACGGCACACTTATGCTTCTTGGGCAGTGATGGCAGGGGTGCCACTCTTCCAACTCGGAAAAGCCCTGGGCCACAAAAGCTCTAAAATGACAGAGAGGTATAGCCACTTGACACCGAACAGCCAGAAAATGGTGTTTGATGCTGTTGCTACCTTCTCTGAAGAATAAAACACTACATACAAGAGTTCATGGAAAATCTTGATGCCTTTTCAATCGTGAGTGATGCATGGAGCACGAATGAATATTTGACACTGAATGAGGCCGCCGCTTTGTGGATCGGAGAAACCCCACCTGTTATATGGATCGATGACCACGATGATCCACAATACGACCCAGATGGCTTGCCAATTAATTCATTCAATAGTCCTGAATTATTCAAAAAAATATTGCTCAACATTTGCGAGGCAATATCGGTTTTCGTAAGAAATAAAAATCGAGAAATTATAAGTTCTGACTCGGATGTTTCGACTCAACTGCCAACTGAAGTTAGGAGGAAACTATTTGGCGGAGATAACGAAAAGATATCTCCTCTAAAACCTCATGTTTTCCATCCAGCATATATCTATGATGACGAGGGCGAAAATACTCGGGAAATTGATTACGACAGGCCGAACCCAAACCTTACGACCATTGCTCGATTAGAACTCGTAAAATGGTCCATAGCGACAAATCAATGTCCTGCATTTCTAAAAAAAGAAATCAATGAGCTAGTCCCGTATCTCAACCGGACTCCTGATCTGCCTCCATACCTAAATCCTCACCATGAGTACTTCAAAGAAGAACTGAAAATAGCGGTTGAAACATGGCTTCATTTCTTCGACGGAAAAAAATTTACCCCAACAGGTGCGCCCAAGGAACCATATCGTCAACATCTCAAGAAACATCAACCCCATCTGAAAAATGAGACTATTGAACGCATCTGTACATTGATTAATCCCATAACAGGCGGAAGACCGAAAAAGCCCAAGAAAACCACCTAGCCCTTTTCTTGCCTGAGAAATAAAACAAAAATCACGTCCGAAATACTCTCGAAATAACAGGTTGATTTGCGTCGTCCCTTCTTTGCGTGTATTTTTTTTAGAAAACCACCAGCTTGTTTTTACTCTTAATTTCAAATAGTTTCAAAATACCCTCCCCCTATTTCCAGGTTATTCCACCAACTATATTTCTCCCAAGAAGTTTCCTAAAGTCTGAAGCGTACCAAAAACATCTGTTGGCCAACGGATACCTCAGCAACTTCAACGACAATAGGAGAAAAAAATGGGAAATTTATTTGTAAATCGTCAACAACTCGCTGAGCGTTGGCAATGTTCGGTCAGGAAAATTGACCGCCTGCGAAATCTCGGTCTTCTGCCGTGGGTGGACCTCACGGCAGGTCATGGGAAACGGCCATTAGTCCGGTTTCGCTTTGAGGATGTTACCTCCTTTGAAAACAGCTCGATGATGAACATCAAAGCAGTGAAGGAGGTGGCGAAATGAAGAAGCGACCTATTATCAGACGAAAAAATGGTGGGGGCAATTCAACCGAAATTGATCTTGCCACGAACGACCAAACATCCTGCAAGCCAGTAATAGCTGAAGGCCATGGTGGTAGTGACAGTCAAAAAGAATCTCATTCTTGTACAGGAAAGTCTCCTGGGGCTAGTGAAATTCTGGAATTATTATCCGGTGACGATTTCGATTTTTTTACGGATCAAAACGGGAAACCTTTTACACGTTTTTATACTGGCAAACATTTCGAGATTCAGCCGCTGGACTCATCTGCATTTCATATGTTTTTGAAGAAAAGGGCGTTTGAGGTGTTTGGCAAAACCGTTAAAGATCAAGCCATTAAGGAAGTTTTCGGAGTACTTAACGGCGAAGCAGTTTATGAAGGCAGCAAGTACGATCTCGATATTCGTTCAGTGAGGAATGGTATTGATTTGTGGCTAGATTTAGGAACACCGGACAGAGTAGCTGTCAAAATAAATGCTGAAGGGTGGGAGGTAATCAAAAGCACAGAAGTGCCCATTCTTTTTAAACGGCAGAATCACATGAAACCTCTTCCGGTGCCAAAAAAATCAGTGGCTTTGGATAGCCTGAAAAATCTCTTGCACATCAGAGATGAAAATGCCTGGATATTATTGAAAGTGTGGCTAGTTACAGCATTTATTCCTGACATACCAAGACCCTGTTTGGTTTTTCATGGTCTTCAGGGTGCTGGAAAATCTTTTGCCGGAAGGTTGTTGAAATGCCTAATAGATCCTTCCATGCTGGATCTCCTGCCAACCCCAACCAACCATCAGGAATTCATACAACAAATATCTAATAATTATCTATTGGTGTTGGATAACCTGAATGATCTGAAGCCTTGGATGTCTGATTCGCTGTGCAGAGCAACGACAGGTGGAGCCTTCTCAAAAAGAAAGCATTACTCAAACGATGAGGATGTGATATTCCAGTTCAAACGGTTATTCATCATCAACGGAATCAATAATCCTGCGGCAGCATCGGACCTGCTTGACCGTTCTATCTTGGTTGAGCTTGATCGCATCCCGCCAGAGCAACGAAAGACCGAAACGGATATTCTGTCAGATTTTGAAACCATAGCCCCAAATATCTTGGGTAACATATTGGACGTCCTGAGTGAGGCGTTAAAAATTCAGGATAATTTTGAATATACGGACCTTCCGAGGATGGCTGACTGGGCAAGGATAGGTTGTGCCGTAGCGGAAGTTATGGGGATAGGGAGAGATGAATTTCTATTAGCGTATCAACGGAACATTCATTTGCAGCATGTGGAGATTTCAGAGAATGATATCGTTGCAAATGCTGTTACCCTTCTTGCAAACCAAGCAGGATCTGTCACGGAGACTCCTGGACAAATCCATAAGATGTGCAAAGAGCTGCTGCCGGAAGAAGCCACCAAAAGCAGAGCATGGCCTAAGTCACCCGCGCTGTTCTCCAAGAGGCTGAAGCTGGTAAGCAACAATCTGAGAGAGATTGGGATTGTTGTAGAGTTCATTCGTGGCAAACAAAGATTGATCTCTATTACTAGGAAATAGCTTATTGTCGATATGCAGGAAACGTCGGCGACTGAAAAGAGTCGCCGATGTAACAATGCTTCGCATTGTTAATGGTCAATTTTTTAAAAAACGACAGCAACGACGGCAGTTTTTGCATTAATTTCTTTTTTTTTAATAAAAATAATAATAATAAATTATATGGATAATAAAAGGAGTAACAAAAGAAACAACTAATAAATGCAAGAATAATAGAACTTAAAAACTACTGACGCTCCCGACGCACTGACAAACAATCCATAAACACATAATATGGATTAATCCAAAAGTCATAACCTTTACCCTTCTAATGGATAAGCGGATATGGAAACCATAGCCAACTGGAATGGAGAATTGATAGCGGTCATCAGGAGTAAGGGTGGTGTAGGATGTTTCAATTAGTATTGATAAACTAATACTCTCTTATCCTTCTTCGCAGATCTGATATTTTACACTTGGGACACGATGGAATTACCCGCTGAGCTTGAAATAGCCAAAAACGAAGTCCAACGAAAGATCGGCAGAAATCTGCTTAATTTTCAGCAGGTGGAACATTTGCTCAAGTTCATGTTGGCCAATGGTAATTTTGGTGGATATGCCAGCGAATTGGTAAATATTAAGGAGAAACGCAAAAAAGCTTTTCAAAAACAGACTTTGGGGAATTTGGTTGGTCAGTACCTAGAGAATACTTACCCAATTAATGGACTGGAAATCACCGAAAGTACTGAAAGCACAGAGACACTGAAAGAGTCCCGTATCACATTCTCTTTCCAGATGCCTGTTGACTCAGATTACTTTGACAAAAAAAAGAAAGAACTAGCCAAGCTTGTCGATGAACGTAACGATTTAATCCATCACCTGCTTCCTCGTATAGATTTGGAATCAATTGATAGCTGGAGAGAGGCCGAACGGTATTTGGATCAACAACGGGAAAAAATCCTCCCGGAACTGACTGAACTTCAGGAAATGGCAAAAATTCTCCGGAAAGGAATGGTCGAACTTGCTGAGTATATAATATCTGATGAAGGTGAGAAATACTTCAAGTTAGGCTGGCTTCAACAAACCCCTCTTGCATTATTGCTCTGCGATATTGCCACGCAAGCAGCGAGGCCTGATGGATGGATCTCGCTTTGTACAGCAGGTAAACTTATTAAAACACAAGCACCTGAAGAACGTGCTTTATTAAGGGAAAAATATGGATACAAGACGTTAAGGGAATTCTTGCTGGCAACAGAGCTATTTGAATTTGCCGAAGAATCAACCAAGGGTGGCGGCAAGCAGGTTCTTTGCCGATTGAAAAAAATCGAAAATTTACAATTGGTAACGTAATAGGTAAGCGTCCTCCCTTATATTCTTTTCTTCCCATTCGTCGATGGTCATGGGCAGCGGAATCAAGAGAACACCCCTCTCGTTATACTCCACACCCTCTTCTATGATCATCTCGCCGTTTTCGTCCATATAGGCAAAGCTTCTTATGGGTTTTCTGGTCAAAAAGAAGCATAGCTTTTGGCACTTTTTGATTCTGCTTGCCAATCCAGCAAATCCCGACATCCTATCCTCCTTGGCTAAAGTCTAGTTCAGCTCGTTCAGAATATTTTATAAAAACGAATATCAGCGACCTCCCCCCACCCCCCTAAGTCAGAAAAGGGGTTTAGGCATCTCTCTGCTCTTCTAGCTTCAGTTCTAAAAGAGACAAACGATTTTCTAAGTCAGTGAGCTGCATGCAGCGTATGTGTCTCTCTATCACTGCTGAGATGAGATGCGCTTGACTCGGCGTGAGCACTCCGTCTGCTATCTTGTTTAAAATGTAGGACGACAAGGGAACAGCCGAATTAATATCTTTACATTCAGGCATCCCGTCAAGTTTGACTGGAACATCTTTCGGAGGTGGAGGCAGTATCCGAGATAAACAGAACATAAGCATAGGTGCGTTACCATTTAAAGCGGATTCAATAGCCCTTCGGCTAAGTGCTTGTTCCTCATCTTTGAGCATATTCATGGCGGAAATGGTGACTTTATTTCTTGATCCTTCTGGCCGTCCCTTGCCACACTGATTGCCGAGTTTGAATTTGTGTTCGTTATTTGACGATGACCGTGAGTTGTGACCATGAACAAATTTATTCCACTCACCAGTGACCTTGCTCTTGGCCACTGACAGTCCGCAACTGCATCCGCATAGCGGAGGAACTTCTTGCTTAATTATTCGCTTCATAGTGAATTTGTATAAGTAAAATTTACAGTTATAAACTAATTATATACTGGATATTGTGTGAGATTCTATATCAGAGACAAAATCTTGTCAACTGTGATTTATAAAGTTAAAAAGAACGTTATTTATTTGCCATTATGCATATCAAATATCATTGACTTCCATATTAATGATAAGCTAATAATAAATCATTAATTCACGTTTTCATTTAACATCTGTGCTAGCGAGAAAAAAATGAGCAGAACAATAGGCTATTTGAGGGTATCGACCATTGACCAAGACCTTGAGAAAAACAAGGCAGACATACTGAACTTGGCGAACGACAAAAAACTTGGTCAGGTGGAATGGATTAAAGAGAAAGTCAGTGGGACCAAGGACTGGAGAAAGAGAGAACTTGGTGAAGTATTCAGCACCCTTGAAAAAGGCGATACCGTTATTGTCTCTGAACTATCAAGACTTGGAAGGTCAACCCTTCAGATACTGGAGATTATGAAAGAGGCCAAAGAAAACGGGATTGCTGTTCATGCCGTGAAAGGCGGGTGGTCGCTGAATGGTTCGATGGAGAGTAAGATTGTACTGACAATGTTTGCCATGATCGCCGAGATCGAGCGTGATTTAATTAGCGAAAGAACCAAGGAAGGGCTGAGGGCACGAAAGGAGGCTGGTGTAGTACTAGGCAGACCAACGGGTCCAGGAAAGAGCAAATTAGATTCGCACAAAGAAGAAATTATCGCCCTATTAAATAACGGCAGCACAAAAACATACGTTGCTAAAAAATATGGGTCATCGATCCCCAATCTTTTCAATTGGTTAAAGAAAAAAAATATTAATATTAACAAGAAATCTTAATAGCAATTTGGTTATTGTATCAAAGATTTAGCCCACCAGGCAAAGGGAGCATGAGATCACTTGTATTAAAAATCTTTTGTGATAGATTGTGCCGTTGCTGCGTGTTTCCTCCTTAAATAGCATAACAAATTTAATGATCCCAGCGGTGTATTGTCCTCATTTTTAAAAGGATCAAGACATCACCGAATCTAGCACCTGTCACAAAATTCAAAAGGAAGGCCGTTGAAGGTAATTGATTTTTATGCAGGAATTGGCGGATGGTCCCTTGGTTTCCGGATGGCAGGCCTCAATGTAGTACGTTCATACGAGTGGTGGGATGCAGCTGTTAAAACGCATGAGTTGAATCTCGGAACGCCCGTGGTGCAAACAAACATCCGACTGTTTAGCCCTCTGGAATTGCCAAGAAATATCAAAATAATTGTTGGCAGCCCCCCCTGTACGGAGTTTTCTTATTCAAACCGAGGTGGCTCTGGTGATATTGCGAATGGACTCATCGACATTATTAAATTCCTCGAAATTATTGCCTATCTCAAACCAGATTTTTGGGCGATGGAAAATGTGCCCCGAATGAAAGGAATCCTTGATAAGGAGCTTGTTCCAGGAGGCAAACTCGCCTCATTCAATTCACTTGGATTCCGATCAGAAGTAATCGACATGTCGGAATTCGGGGTGCCTCAACGGAGGAAAAGGTGCATCGCGGGCAACTTTGATTTTGATTTACTGTTATCATATCGAGATAACTGCCCTACCAGAACGTTAGGTCAAGTTATAACGTCTCTTCACGGAAATCCTGTTGTCGACCCCATCTACGGTTCTCCTCTCTCGGAATCAGATATCTACGACAATGAAGAGGAAGAACCTCTTAACGATGAGGAAGTCCGATGTAACCAAGAGTGGAAAAGTCATCACCCGGTGTACAATGACATGAGATTTCCGGATTCGCTCGAGGAACCGGCTCGGACGATCACTGCAACCTGTACTCGGGTTTCCAGGGAGAGCGTCATTATTCGAAATGGAGGTGGTCGCTTTCGGAGGCTCTCTGTCCGCGAAAGAGGGTGCCTACAGAGTTTCCCTGTCACATACCAGTTCCACGGAAAGAGCCATTCGCAGAAACTCAAGATGGTTGGAAATGCTATTCCTCCATTGTTTACCTTCTTCATTGCCCAAGCAATGCTGGGAACCTCTCCAAAATCTCTGCTCACTCCTGAAAAGGGTATTCAGAGTTTCATCCCTCCTGCAATAGCTGCTGATGCAACCAAGCTAGACAGAGAGGGCCAAACATATCCCAAAACACGTCGATTCTGGTTCGCTATACCTAACTTGAGATTCAAAAGCGGTTTTAGGTTTGACCTTATGAATGAAAATCCGGATACAGAATATTCGGACTGGGTCGTTTCCTTCTGGTATGGAAATTCGAAAAATATCAAGAAATTGGTTCTTCGTTCAAAAATTTTTCATCGTGTAATTGCACGAGCTGCGTTGAAGTCTATTCGACCTGAATTAGATAGTAGCTTACTGGAGATAGAGCAGTGGAAAGCTAAACTTGCACCAGACGAACTTCAAGCAGTTTGGGCTCATAAGGGAGAAGGCAATCACCCTTTTGAAATCCTCGATAAACTTGGAGAAATTGCCAATTTCATAACCAAGCAAATGTTAGAACTACCTTCCAACACCATTGAGGAAATAGCCATATCCGTTATAGGCGTTGACCCCACAGATTCCGACAGTAAAAAAATACGGCGTTATGCCCGTGAGGTAGTTGCGGGGATTCTTGTCGGTTCCAAGTTTAACTCCGCCCTTTTTCGCCGGATTAAATCAGTGAAGGCATAAAAAGCATCTCTCTTTCTGTCTGTAAAGTCGTCAACTGAGGAGGTCCGAACACTTAGTATGAAATACTACATACATGGTCATCGAATCGGTGATCAAATCGTCCCAGCAAAAAGTCTAAAAGAAGTTACTGATACAATCGATGCAACGTTGATCCCGGTTGAGCGCGGGAAGTCTACTAAAATAAAAACCGCAATACTTGAAGGACTGAGAACACGAGGGTGGTCTGGAGAAGTTTCACTTTCCCCCCATTCAGGCATTACGATCACATCTCAGAAAGACAATGTTGGGCTTTGTTTCCAGACCGGCAATATGGCCAGAATGTACGCCGACTTGATGAAGCTGCAAGCATTATATCTTCGCGATACCATCAATGTGGGAATTTTTATTGTTCCAACAACTGTAACCGCTAGGATACTTGGCGACAACCTCGCTAATTTCGAACGACTTACAAATGAAATGGAAATATTCGAGCGGGTCATCAGCATGCCGCTAGCAATTATCGGATTGGAGTAGAACTATGCCCGTTCAACTAGGAGCCCCACTGCCCGCCAGAAAGGATTTTTTTGAGAGACAAAAACCTTACTCCACACACACCCATCCAATTAATATCATGGGTGGAACTAAACATCTTCCAGTGATACAGATTCCGATTGGTATGGCGAAATATCGCCTTGCAAACGGACGCACAGCCTCAATGCAACAAGAGTATCTCGCTCAACATCCTTCTCTCGACAAAGAACTGTTCACAAAAGATTTCGAGTCTGAAGTGGCCCATCAAGCTCAACACGATCTGCTTAAGAAACTGATTAAAAATAAAGGGCTGCTGGAGCATTTCAGGAACTCTAAACAGATACAGGATGAACCGATAATTCTCGACGAAAATGGTTTTGTCGTAAATGGAAACCGTAGACTTTGCGCATGGAGGGAGCTGTACAACGAGGACCCTAGTGAATATAAACACTTAGAGTTTATTGAAGCAGTCGTTCTTCCGCCATGTAACGAGAAAGCGATTGACGAACTAGAAGCCAGGTTACAGGTTATTCCAGACATTAAGGATGACTATGAATGGCATTCTCTCGCCATGATGATGCGGAACCGTATCGCGAATCATGGTTTTAACACCGCAACAATTGCTGACCTATACGGGATGAAAGAGAAAGACGTTGAAGTTCTCCTTCAAGCGCAAGAATACGCGAGGGCCTACCTTGAGAAAAGAGGATGGGACCAAGAGTGGAGCCGAGTCTCACAACATGAACATTCATTTAAAAGGATAGTTGAAAATAGAAGTGGGCTAATCGAGGTAGGGGCAAAGAAATTATTCGAAGAGTCATCGTTCGCCCTCATTGATGACACGGAAGGCGGGGGAAGAGTCTACGAAACAATACGCCTTATGAAGAAGCACTTCGATAACGTGAGAAAGAGCTTGCAGGAAGAATTCAATGTGAAGGTCGTTGATACATTACCCCCTTCCCTTACGCTTCTTGGTGGCCTTAGTACAATGCCCTCGTCGATAGATATGCCATTGGCCGGAGAAGTCGAAAAAGAGTGCAATCGTGGAAAGGTTCGCGAAATTGTCCGCGAGGTCATCACGAGCCAAGAACAACTCTATAAGGACAAAGATTCTGCTAATTTTTTATTGAAACGACTCCAGAAAGCCAATTCACTTATCACTGATGCCTGCAACCTCGGATTGAGACCAGAAAGTATGAAGGACGGTGTTAATGAACAGGTAACCACCATTGAGAAGTCTTTAGTGATCATCAAGAATTGGTTAGGCTCAAATGCTTAGGGTCTCCTACGACCAAAGTGTTCGTAGGGCTGTTTGCTCTTGGGACCAAGATGATGTCAACGCGGAGTGGACTCGGTTATTCCGTCATACGTTGGCGGACCACTCTCCAGACATTAAAGCGGAATCGCTCCTAGAAATTTCGGTGCCATGGTACTCCTTTCTTTCAGCCAGAAACCAAATCGCTCAAATTTTGGCATTTTTCAAGGTAGAACTTGAGGCAAGCACGGAAGCGACTTCTCTCTTAAAACAGGCAAGCTCCATAGATGTATCATATCAACGTGCGCGAGAAACTGAACCAATTCCCGGGGAAACACTCGACGAGCAATTAAAGTCTGTAGGCTTTTCAAGAAGGCTTACGGAAGAACAAGCAAGAAACATATGCAGGTTAGCGAACTTGTCGGCTGCGGCCACATTTTCGGTCCCTGGAGCTGGGAAAACAACGGAAGCTCTAGCTTATTTTTTCTTCAGGGCACAACCCGGCGACAGGTTACTGGTCGTTGCTCCAAAAAATGCTCTTGGAGCTTGGGATGAACAGCTTGAAGAGTGCACTGGAATCGTCAACCAATTCGTCCGACTAAGGGGAGGAGCGGAAAGAGTCGCCGAACTGTTAAATGAAAATCCCCGTTTTTCGATTATTACCTACCAGCAACTCAACACTGCCCTTGAAATTATTGCGCCTCACATTGCGACAAAACGGACATTTTTATTCCTCGACGAAAGTCACAGAATAAAAGGGGGAAGGCAAGTTCGTACAGGAGAGACTGTTCTTAGCCTTTCGTATCTTCCTGTCGGAAAGTTAGTTCTTTCCGGAACGCCAATGCCTCAGTCTTTCAGCGACCTTGTACCTCAATTTATGTTTTTATATCCAGAAATTGAGGCTCGGCCAGAGAATGTTGTCGAATTAATTCAACCCATTTATGTCAGAACGACAAAGGCAGAGCTCGGTCTTCCACCAGTCCATCGCAGACTTATTTCAGTTCCAATGCGCGAAACCCAATCTGTCGTTTACAACCTCATGCGATTTGAGGTAGCCCGGCAAGCTGAGGAAGCTCTCGGAATCCGTGGCAAGGCACAATTCAGGCGTCTTGGTCGGAGCATTATGAGACTGCTGGCGTTCGTTTCCAACCCATCTCTTCTCGCCAAAGAAATTGATGGGATAACCGGAAAGTACTTTGATGCCCTGCTTGCCGAAAGTTCTGCAGGTCCTAAAGTCGATTATGCTTGTAACAGGGCTCGAGAATTAGCCAAACAAGGTCAAAAGACCTTAATCTGGACATCTTTCGTAGAGAACGTTGAAACACTTGCCGAAAGACTGTCGGATCTTGGGGCTGTTTATATTCACGGTGGAGTTGATTCCGGCGATGAAGATGATTCCGACACCAGAGAAGGGAAAATACGTCTTTTTCATGATTCTTCAGATGTTCAGGTAATGATCGCAAATCCCGCGGCTGCAAGCGAAGGAATCAGTCTTCACAAGGTTTGCCGACATGCTATCTACGTTGACCGAACCTACAATGCCGCGCACTACTTGCAGTCGGAGGACCGAATTCATCGACTGGGGTTGAAACCTGGAGAATCCCCCACTATTGAGATTCTGGAGTGTCCCGGAACAATTGACGAGTCAGTCAGACATCGACTTATCTTAAAAGTTGACCGAATGGCGCAGGCTCTCAACGACCATTCTCTCACCATTGATCCAATTCCATTCGATCCGGCAGTAACTGAAGAGGATGAAGAGAGTGTTCTAGGAATTAACGATGATGACCTTCGACATTTGATCAGCAATCTTAAGGGAGCAACAGCATGAATCTCTCCGCCGGGTTACTCTATACCGGGTGCGAGGTCCTCGAGATTCTTTCTGCCCACGCCATACCAAACGATTCATTAGACTCACTCCCCACAAGATCATGGGTTGCATCCGCGACAGATGCCGTTAACTTCTCAATGCTATGCGGCTGGTTGGAAATTGATCATCAGTCTTTTTTAAGACCTTCGGAAAGAGGACAATTAATATTGGCACAAACAGATTACCAAGAAAGACTTCGAATTCAGATTGAGGATTTCATTGAGGTCTCCCAGCCAAGGTGGGGCAAGTTAATTCCACACGGTAGAGTACAAACTCTGAACTTTATGCCAATGGATGCCCGGCAATGCTTCAAGGAAGCTGGCCTAACTGACTCACCCCCCACCTTTGAGATTGTTAAATGGTGGGACAAACTTGCTTCAAAATCTAGAGGGCGTCATGATGATCTCCTCACTGATATTGGCCGAACAGGAGAACGTCTTTCTATTGAATACGAGAGAAACAGAGTCGGCCACGAACCCAAATGGCAGTCGGTTGAGAGTAATGCCGACGGGTATGACCTTCTGTCTCGAGTATCAAGTACTGATTTTTCTCGTCTCTCAATTGAAGTGAAAGCCTCAACTCAAGGAATATCTGCTGCCTCTTTTCACATAACAAAAAATGAATGGGATTACGCAATTAATTCTTCGCACCATCAGTTCCATCTTTGGGTTTCCGTTGATTCAAAACCGATGCTCGCACTGCTGATAAATTCCAATATCGAACCACATATTCCAAAAAATTGCGGGCACGGTATATGGGAAGCGGTTGAAATACCAGCCATAATATTCAACAATCTTTTAAATTGAATCTATAGGTTTTTATCTACGGAATTATTACCTGACCGATTGATTGAACCTCCTTTTTTTTATCATTTGCCATTCCTATTTCCTCGCCAGGCAAAAATCTTTTCCTATTTTTCCGTAATACGTCTAGTGGTTACTGTGGTCGGTTTTGAAAATTCTATAGAATAACAGAACAAAAAATGCAGGGGTGACCTTAAAGCAACTTGTTGAATTTAGCGTTGTGTAAGCGCAAATATAAAAGGCTCACAGTCGGATGACTGCAAACCGTTATATCTTTGATACCGAGACCAGGATTTGAACCAAGGACACACGAATTTCCCAGGACACCTCACTATTACAGTTACAAGAACAGGCCATTAACCCTGAAATTGATCAAGAGAAGATTTTCTCTTCAAAAGAATAAGAGATCATGTGTTCACATTTCAAGCATTTCAACTTGTTTTAGGTTGACTGGCCATTCGATGCACATCCTGGTTGTAATATTAGAATGCTTCATAGTTTCACTTATAATTTTTGAAAAAATTTTGCTGTTATCTTTCCCCTTAAAAGCTCTATTACCTATTATAAATATATATTTTTTTCGCTTTGGGGGGCCTTGGCAAAATTGCTTTATGACATACATGACGTATAACAAATGAACAAAAGCCTCGTCTGCAACCTCTGCACTATGATATTTTAATAAATCTGAATTTTCTATAAATTCTCTATCAGGTAGGATTCTATCAAATGAGAACTGATTTATTATTTTCAATATTTTTGCTTTATTATTATTGATATTCTTTTTTTCTCCGCTTTGTTGGGGATAAGGAGACAGGTCAAGATGTATTGCATGGGTATCTTCAGGAAAAGAGTCTCCAGCTTTTATAAAATGTGCTATTTTACCGTATATATTAAATAATATTTTCTTCCCAATTTCACTTTCATTTATCCTATATCCATTTATCTTTGTAGTTCTCTCAATATTTGTAAGAGATAACCATGACAACATAGATTTCTGCAAATCTTCTTCAAGGCTTTCGATTGATGGGTTTAAATAAAAATTTTTATATATTTCTTCAATGTTTTTGGATAAACCTGGTTCGTTTGATATAAACAAAACATTAGATTTACATATTGTTTCATTATTGTAAAATGTTATAATTGGAATATTTTTGAAGAATGTATATATTGATTTTAAAGAATTAGGGAGGATGGGATCATCTTCCTTATTGACATCAATAAGTTCATCTTCCTCATCTTCCTCATCTTCCTCATCCTCTACTTTTTGTTCTTGTTGTTCTTTTTCAATAAATTCTTCTTGGATGTTTACACTTTGTTTTTTTTCAAATTTCCCTTCGTTATCCTGAATCTTTTTCTGTAAAAGATACTCCAACTGTTGGTTGACTAAATTTCTAATTTTAATACAAATCTTTTCTTCAAATATTTTTTCCAAATTAGAATAGCTGTATGGATTAACTATATTCTTATATATTTCTTTCCTTATTAATGGATTGCACATAGTGGACATGTAATTAGTAGATAAACTATCTGGAGGGGGTGAGTCATTGGAGGGCAACTCGGATGTTGACGGACACTGGTTTGGTATTTTCACCTTTTTCTCCCCCTCTCTGCATCACTTAAGTGGTAGATACCTAGTCACGAGAAGACAGGTGTGGCCACAGAATAACTTGTTGAAGTTAGCGTTGTGTTAGCGCAAACAAAAAAGGCTCACAGTCGTGAGACCGTAAGCCTTTAATATTACTGGTGCCGGGACCAGGATTTGAACCAGGGACACACGGATTTTCAGTCCGTTGCTCTACCGACTGAGCTATCCCGGCACCCAAACTAGAAGATCAGGGTATGTATCAAAAATTCGGGGTGTTTGTCAATGTTAATTTATTTTTTATTCTCTGCGAACAAGTCCCCGAGGTCAACATCAAAGGTATCAAGAGCAGTGCCGGTCTTTACCGAAGGGAGATAACGCTTACCAGCAGCACTGCCAGCAACCAATTTGGCAGGACCATCCAAGTCTAAGCCGTTTACCTGAAGATCTTCAAGGCCGGCTGATTTTACAACTGGTGCCTTTTTCTGGGTCGGGGCGGTTTCCGACATCGCGGCGACTGGCTCTGCACGGGCCAGTTCCAACACTTCCATAACCGGCTGGCTGGCAAGAAGTTCTTTTGACTCTTGGACGGGGGGGGCCAAATCGGAAATATCCAAGTCACCAAAATCCAATGAAGGTGGCGGAACCTGGAGACCGCTGGGCCCCTCGTTGAAATCGAGGGTGAATTCATCACGGGGTGACACCTCGCTGAAATCATCAAGGCCCATCACCAGGCCTTCATTGTCATCATCGACGAACGCTTCCTCGAACTCCTTATCCATAACGAAGTCTTCTTCGCTGTCCGTCTCCGCAAGGTCGTGCATACCAGCACCTTGAAAAGCGGAGGGGCGACCTGGAAACCCGGCCGGTTTCGATACATTCAGAAACAATGGAGCAAATGCTTCGTATACGGTCCCATTGATTTCGGCAATGGTATCTCCGATGTACTTGGTACATTTTCGACAAGCTTCCTGATGGTCAAATGAAATATAACCACATTTCGGGCAACGCATAATTTCAGCCTTTTTTTATAATCTTCGCAAGACGTAAGGGCGGACACCAAGGAAAATATCCATTTCGCTCATTATCGCATAGTGATTGAGATAAAATCAAGGAATGAAAAATATGGTTTCGAATAAATTTGATTTTTCAACAAAATCCCGTGGGTGGAAATGGCTATTGAGGTGCAATTAATAAAAATATTGCTAAATGGTGTACCGGAAAAGAACGGGCTTTTGCAATCACGAAATGCTAGAAGCACCCAGCACAAGAATAACAGCGCCTTCATACTTAAAACAATCCTAGGGAAGGCACCCCATCGTCGGGTGCTCTTAAATTGTTCCCAGTGGAGCCTGACCGAGCAAATCAGTAAACCGAAAAATATCAGCGTACAGTGACACCAAATTGCGCATAGGTTTCAACTAATATCCGCACCATCCGCTCTAAACCATATCGTCCTGCAATGATCAGGTGCTGTTGTGCCATGCGTTCGGGATCTCGCCGCTTCAATCCTGCCAGCTCGACAAGCCCTTGGCAGGCGCCAGACACGTCGTCATAAGCAACAGCTCGATAGTCTTCGATCCACTCGAGAGGTTCCATGGTTGAGGGGATTTCGCTGGCGAGCACCGGCAACCCATTGAGCAGGCTCTGAATCAAAGACTGGGAAACGCCTTCAGCTTCGTTAGAAGAGAAAAAACAGAGATCAAAAGCACTGAAAAACTCTTCGGGATGCTCCTGATGACCGGTGAAAATCACCCGATTCTCTACCCCGAGTTCGCGAACGAGGGCCTGTAAATCGGGCAACTCCCCGCCCCCGCCCCCAACAATCATAAAGCGGTAGTTGACCGGCATGGCCGCCGCGGTTTTAATGATAAACCGATGGCCCTTATAATGCCGGAGAAAACCGACATTACCCACCAGGATATCGTCCTCACCTATCCCGTAAGCCAAGCGCACCTTGCGCCTATTTTCCTCGGAAAACCGAAAACGGTCTTCATCTATGCCTGTCGGCAGGACCACGGTCCGATGCGGACCAACACCTTGGTTAACGAGCTGTTCGGCGATGGCCGCACTGCAGGTGAAAATGACCTGCGGGAAAAAATTATAGCTGCATGCCGAGGAAATCGGCGCCAATACGTGACGGGTGCGAACAACCAGCGGCACTTGACAGAGGCGGGCCACGCAGCCCGCCATCCAGGAATCTTCCGAAGAATGGGTATTGACCACCGCAGGCATGGTTTTTTTAATAATCCGAAACAACTGCCACCAGGAATAGAGATCGAATTTTGAAGAAAATGGTACGGCATACACTGTAATCCCTTCCCCTTTCGCTCGCTGGGCCAGAGCCGAATCGGCGGGTACGATCAAAGCGACCCTGAACCCAATCTTGCGCATCTCCCTGAGTTCGGTAAGGATCCTGATTTCCTGCCCACCATAAGCCCGACTCCAGTCGGTGTGGATGATGAGCGGATTATGTTCCGAGGTTATCACTGACAATGTACGGCACCATTCTGCAAAGTTTTAAGGATTCGAGAACGCCGCGCGGTTTCGACACACGGAACGTTTTTTTCATTCAATTGATTACACCATCCGTTCCTGGGACCAATCGTTGTGTTCAAATTCGCTATGGTCGGGTTTAGGTGGTTTCAATTCCGCCATCCGCTGCCGTATCCAAACCTGCACCTTGCCGAATTCGCCCGCAAAATCCGCCAAGGCCCGGCCACGGTGGCTGACAATGCTTTTTTGATCCATGGGAACCTCGGCAAAGGTTTTACCGAATTCCGGACAGAAAAACACCGGATCGTAGCCAAATCCCGATTCGCCCCGCCGCTCGGTGAGAATTTCGCCATCACAACGTCCTTCCCAAGTCAGGGCAGGACCGGCCGGAGTCGCCAGGGAGAGCACGCAGACAAAATGGGCGGTCCGCTTGTTCTGATCAGCCATTTCCTGCAGGAGCTTTTCGGTATTGTCCCAATCGGTTGCCCCCAGGCCGGCGTAACGCGCCGAATAGACCCCTGGCCGCCCCTCCAGCGCATCCACCACCAGACCGGAATCGTCGGCCAGGCAGGGCAGGCCTAATACCTTGGCATAATGCAGGGCCTTTTTATAGGCATTTTCCTCAAAGGTTACCCCATCCTCAACCGGCTCGGGCATGGGACCGAAATCTGCAAGTGATTTTATTTCCACCGGGAAATCTTTGAGCCACTGCTTAAATTCTGCCAATTTGTGCTGATTGCTGGTGGCCAGCACGATGATGTTGTCCATTCGTGTACTCCTTGCGTTTTTGCCGAAACCGGCACACAGCAAACGGCTGTGGAATAGAAGAAGAAAAGGAAAGAGGGTTGTTACTCCAATCCTGGTTACGAGGCTATCAAAAACAAAGACAGACGAGGATCAGCTCCCGCCGGCCCGCTCGGACGGGTGCTCTTTACGCCGGCGGAACTGTTTATCGTAGCGTTCCTGTTCACTGTAGATACAACCGCAGTAGGGCTGGCGGTACAACCCCATGCTCACGGAGGTATCGATCCCCTGCTGCCAGCCGATACGGAAATCCTCATAATGAAAATAGACCCCATATTCCTCGGCCAGACTTCGGCATCTGTCGGTGAGCCGTTGATGGTTCTGATATTTTGAATAGAGCAAGGAGGTGGAAAAGGCCTCGAATTTTTGGGCAATGGCTCTCTCCACCGTTTCTTTCAGGCGCATATCGTAACAACGGGCACACCGATCCTGCTCATGAAAAACGATCTCGCGGAGAAATTCGGTGAGTCCATACTGCTCGTCGAGGACAAACGCCTTGCCGGTGGCCTCGCCGAACTGCTTGACCGCCTCGATCCGACGACGGAATTCCTGGTAGGGATGAATGTTGGGATTATAAAAAAACCCGGTCACTTCATGGCCTTGGGCAGACAGCTGCGCCAAGGGAAAGACCGCGCACGGCGCGCAACATACATGGAGCAGAATCCGCATTACTTGACCTTGTAATGCTTCGGCTCGATGCCGTAACTATGAATTTTATAGTTGATGATCCGCAGGCTGGTATCCAGGGTTTTCGCCGCCTTGGTCTGGTTGCCGTTATTTTTCTTCAGTGCCTCAATGATAAGTTCCCGTTCGAAATTTTCAACCGCTGTGGCGAGCGAAAGCGGTTTATCCGAATGAATGCTTTCCGAGCTTTGCAGCGAAGGCGGCAAATGGATCGACTTGATGGCGGCACCGTCGCAGATCAGCACCGCGCGTTCCATACAGTTCTGCAATTCGCGGACATTGCCCGGCCAATGGTACTGCACCAGCAGATCAATAGCCGCGGTCGAAATCCGTTTTATCTGCTTATGGTTTTCTTTGGCGAACTTTTCTAAAAAATATTCGGCGAGGAGGAGGACATCGGTGCGCCGTTCCCGCAATGGCGGCAGATAGACCGGAAAGACGTTCAGCCGGTAATAGAGATCCTCGCGGAAGTGCAGCTCTTTAACAGCGGTTTCCAGATCACGGTTGGTGGCGGCCACCAGCCGGATGTTGGTTTTAATGACCTTGGGGGATCCGAGCCGCTGCAAGGTCCGCTCCTGAATGACATTGAGCAGCTTGACCTGGACCGCCGGGCTGATCTCGCCGATCTCGTCGAGGAACAGGGTGCCGTCTTCAGCGAGTTCAAATCGCCCTTTTTTGGTTTCGGTGGCGCCGGTGAAAGCGCCCTTTTCATGGCCGAACAGTTCGCTTTCCAGAAGGGTTTCCGGTAGCGCCGAACAGTTCACCACCACAAAGGGCCCACTGGCACGACTTGAATTGTAGTGTAGGGCCTTGGCGACCAGGGTCTTGCCGGTCCCCGACTCGCCCCGCAGGAGCACGGTGGCATTGGAGTCGGCCACCCGGTGGACCATGTCGAAGACCTCCTGCATCCGGGACGAATTGCCGATGATCTCCTCAATCCGATTCTTGGCGGAGAGTTCCCGCCGCAGCTTGGAGTTTTCCTGGCGCAGCGCCTCCTTTTCCTCGTTAACCCGCTGGATGCGCTGCACCGTTTCGGCGATCAGCCCGCTGACCACGGTGAGGAAACGAAGATCGTTTTCGGATTCGACGCCGAACCCATCCTTATAGGCCCGGTCTATTGAGAGCGCCCCAATGGAATGCTGCGCTGCCACAATCGGTACGCACAGGAAAGAGCTTTTCTTTTTCCGTTCGTCCCCACGCGTCCGGGTGCGGTTTAAAAAAAGCGGCTCATCGCCGATCTGCGGCACAATGATCGGCTCGCCGGTGGCCACCACCTTGCCGGTAATCCCCTCCCCGAGTTTGTAGCGTCCCCGTCGTTTCGCCTCGGCGGTGATGCCGTGGGCCACTTCGATTTCCAGCTCACCGGTGGCCGGATTGATGATCGAAACGGTGCCGTTATCCATCGCCTTGAATTCCGCCAGGGTCATGACGATCTTTTCAAGACAATCCTGGAGACTGGTGGCCGAAGCCAGATGCCTGGTTATTTCATAGAGACAGGTCAGGTTGGCGATCCCCTGGTCCTGGTTTGTCTTGATGGTGTCGTTGGTTGCTTTCATAAATCCGGTTGGAGGAGTTTATTGACAGGGTTCGTCTGAAATGGTATTTACTTTTCCGTCGTGGAGGGATGGCCGAGTGGTTTAAGGCGGCGGTCTTGAAAACCGTTGTGCGAAAGTACCGTGGGTTCGAATCCTACTCCCTCCGCCAGAACACTGCCAAATTACCCACATGGAGAGATGACCGAGAGGCCGATGGTGCTCGCCTGCTAAGCGAGTGTGGGGGTTATACTCCACCGAGGGTTCGAATCCCTCTCTCTCCGCCATATAACAACAACGGCTGGTTGGGTTGCCAACCAGCCGTTGTTGTTTTCTATTCCCCATCTTCGCAGAACCCCGATGCGTCGGATGCCACATCTGTAGGCCTCATTTGCTGTTGTTCGACGATGGCGACTTGAGAGCAGCCCCTCCCTTCCAAATCATATAATATAACATCTTTGTATCACAATTTCAGCATCCCTGCCACGCCAAATCTTCTCAAATTGTAAGGAACGCCCCATCCGCGTTGCATTTGTGTCAGGAGTGCTACCTAAAGGCCTGTCGACCGTTACCTTTCTGTCGTATGCTGGATAGCCGCTTCCTGAAAACAACCCGTGTGCAACATTCATGGCGGGGGCAGCAGATCCCGCCAGTCCGCCAGCAAAGAGAAGGGGAAATGCGGCCAGTTGCGAACCGTGCCAGAGTCCTTGCCCCAGGCACGTAGCTGGTTTCGTCCCGAAAAAATCCGGTCGCGACTGGTGACGATCTTTTGGGTGAACAAATCCCCGGCCTCTCCATACTGGTGGAACCAGTGCCTGAACGCCACCATTTCGGCATGCAACTCGTCCAGCCGCCGCTGCGGCCGATTCGCCAGAAACAGGGTCAGTTGGTCCTCGCTGTCGAACATGTTGCGGTAGAAACCATCCAGGGTCTCCTGGTTGAAATCATCGACCATCGCCGAGTAACTCTCCGGGGGGATGCCACGCTGCTTGTCCACCGGGGCAAGGGTCCCGCCAAGCGCGGTACGGGACGCAAAAGCATCGGCCCGGTCAGCCAGGAGATGGGCAGCCACCCAGACCCCCATGGACCAGGCGATCAGGTGGAGGCGGTCGTACCCGGCTAGGGGCTCCAGGGCGAGCTGCTCCAGTTCCCGGTAATCGTACACCATGTACAGGTCGCGATCATTGGCGGGCAAAAACCGAAAAGGTGCGGGGTCCATGCCCCAACCGCTGAAAAAGACGATACATTCCCGATGATGATGGCGGTGCATCCAGGTCGTTTGCATCAGCTCAGCCCAGGGATGCCTTGATCATGCCGACCAGCGGGGCCAGTTGCCCCCAATCCATGGCCGCATTCAAGGACAGCCGTAGACGGGAGGTTCCAGCGGGCACCGTCGGCGGCCGGACCGCCTTAACCCAGTAGCCCAGTTCGCAGATGCGATCGGCGGCGGCCACCGCCCGGGCGGCATCGCCGACCATGACCGGCACAATGTTGCTGCTGCCGTGGGTCTTGAGCCCGGCAGCCCGCAAGCCCTGCCGGAATTGCTCGGCCAGCCGGTCCACCTTGGCGCGCTGCGCCTGCATCATCGGAATCCGGCGAAGCACGAAGCAGAGCCAATGCACCGATACCGGCGGCAGTCCGGTGGAAAAAATCTGCGAGCGGGCGGTATTGAGGAGGAAATCAACCAGAACCCGGGTGCCGACCACAAAGGAGCCCTGCCCCCCGTAGGCCTTACCGAAGGTGCCGGTAAGAATTTCGATTCGTTGATGCACGCCCTGCTCCTCCGCCAGGCCACAACCGGTGGCGCCCCGGATGCCGACCCCGTGGGCCTCGTCCACATAGAGCGTCGCTCGAAAGCGGTCCTTGATCGCTACCAGTCGTGCCAGATCGGCGGTATCGCCGTCCATGCTGAAAATCGATTCGGTGACGATAAAAACCTGGCGGTAACGGTCCCGGTCTTGCGCAAGGGTCTGTTCGATGGCCTGATAATCCAGGTGGGGATAGCGGATCACCTTGGCCCGGGACAAGCGCATGCCGTCGATCAGGCTGGCATGGCAGAGCTTGTCGGCCAGGATCAAATCCTGCTTGCCGGCCAGCGCCGGAAGGATACCGATGTTGATGTGGTAGCCGGAGTTGAAGACCAGGGCCGCTTCTGCCCCATAGAGCGCGGCCAGCTGCGCTTCCAGCTCGACATAGGGCCGGGTGTTGCCGGTCATCAGACGCGAGGCGGTGCTACCCAGGCCGTAGTTTTCCAGGAGGTTATCGTCGTGTTGCTCACGATAGAAGGTTTCCAGCAGATCGCGGTTGGTGGCCAGTCCCAAATAGTCGTTGCCGGCCAGGTTGAGATACCTGCGGCCGTCGATATCGATGCGGCCATGGTCCAGATGGACCACCGGAACCAGCTGGCGCCATTGCCCCTGCCCTTTGATTTCCTCTAGCTGTTCGGCGAGTTGCTGCTGTAAATCCGACATGGGGTGAAATTATCCTAAAAATTGGGCATACAGGGCATCGCAATACCCCACGAGAAGACGATCCCCGATCAGCAGTGTCGGGGCCCGCAAGGTACCGGTGCGTCCCAGCGTCTGTTTGAGAATATCTTCTTTGCTGTTACATTTCGGATCAAACCGCAGGTATTTTTTCCCGCTGGCCACGACTATTTCCCCTGCGTCGGCGAGCAGACGCCAAGCGTCCTCGCCGGCGAGCGCCTCTTTCCTGGCGTCAACGATCTGCCGGGGGGACAGGTTGTTCCGGTCCAGCACTTCCAGTGCTTTGATGCACGAAGTTCAGCCTTTTCTGAGATAGGCCCAGTCAATCTGCATAGCGTCCTCCGCAGTGGTGGCGATGGGTTGATGGGGGAGTTATGGATACGATACGACCCGAAGCCATCTGCATCCCCTTGGTCGTTTGATCGTTTCCGAAAAAGAAAAAATCCACTATAGAAAAAAGGCAGCGGAAGATCAAGACTGTCCCCACAGGAGACCTCAAGATGACCACACCTTCGGAAAACACAGGCCCCCAGGGCGAACTGCTGCTGCGGACCATGCCGATGCCGGCCGACACCAGCTTCAACGGCGATATTTTCGGCGGCTGGATCATGTCGCAGATGGATATCGCCGGCAGCATCCTGGCCAAGGAGACCACCCGGACCCGCACGGCCACGGTGGCGGTGGAGAGCATGAAATTCATCAAGCCGGTCAGGGTGGGCGACGTGGTCTGCTGCTACGGGCGGGTGCTGCGGATCGGCACCACCTCGCTGACCATTATGCTTGAAGTCTGGATCCGCCCGGTCCTGCCTTCGACCGAAGCCCGGTTCACCACCTTCAAGGTGACCGAAGCGGCCTTTACCTATGTGGCCATCGGCGAGGACGGCAAAAAACAGCCGATCAACCGGCAACAGCTGCTGCCGTAGGTTCTGACACCCTCAATTGGCGAGCACCGCGGTGTCTTCCAGGGCGATTTCCAGTTCCGCCAGATCAATTTCGGTGAGGTTGAGCAGGTTGGCCTCCACAGTGGCCGGCAGAACCAGCGTGTCATCCTTGAGGAGCCCGATCCCGAGTTTGTGGCAGACCAGATTGGCCATACGCACCAGCAGGAGCAGGGTGTTTTTATCGTCGATTTCCGCGGCATGGTGGTCACGGGCAATCACGCAAAAATACTCGGGCATGTTCCACTGGGCCAGCAGCTTATTCCCTTCCCGGGCGTGCAGCTTGGCCATGGACTCCAGCAGCAGGCCATCGGTGATTTTCAGACCACTGTTTTTGCGTTTCACATGCTCGATGATCACCAAAATGAGCAATTTGCCGACATCATGGAACAAGCCGCCAAAAAAGGCCTGGCTCTGATCCACCCCGTACGAGTGACGCTTGGCCAGCCACATCGAGCCATAGGCACAGCCCACGGCGTGCTGCCAGAGTTTTTTCATCAACAGACCGATGTTCTTGTCCGCACTCTTGAAGTGCTGCCGCGAAGCAGCCAGCACGACAATTTTTTCAATTTCCTTCATCCCGAGCCGCATGATAGCTGCGCGCACGGTGCCCACCTCGGCCAATCCCCGATAAAATAGAGAGTTGGCGATTTTCAGCACCTGCGTGGACAGCGCCTGGTCGGAGGTGATAATCTTCTCGAGGACTTGCAAATCCGGCTCATTTTTCGCCATTTCCTGTTGAATGCGGGCGGCGGCGGAGTTGAACACCGGCAGACTGATCGCGTCGGATTCGATACAGCGGTTGATCACTTCAACAAGAGAGACGGGAGGCGCCATGATCATTCCCCCGAAAGGCGGCGAAGTTCAACAAGGGGTCGCGGCGGGCCGAAGATGGGCAGGCACCGCAGAACCTCGTCAAGCGTGGTGACTCCGCTGGCCGCCTTGACCAGACCGTCTTCCAACAGGGTGATCATCCCGGAATGCTCGATGCTGATAGCCCGTATATCGTAGCTGGTTTTGCGCTCCAGAATCGCGCTGCGGATCAATTCGTTGAGCACCAGCAGCTCGAAAACCCCTATCCGGCCGCGGTACCCCGTCTGCTTGCAGGCGGTGCAGCCCCGCCCCTTTTTAAAGACGCCCCCTTGCAGATCGTTTTGGTTGCAGCGCAGCCGCTGGAGCTGAACGGGAGTGGGTTTGGTGTCGACCGCACAGGACGGGCAGACCCGTCGCAGCAACCGCTGCGCCAGGACGCTGACCACCGTTGAACTGACCAGATACGGAGCGATATCCATATTGAGCAGCCGGATGAGTGCGCCGATACTGTCTTCGGTGTGAAAGGTGGACAGCACCTTGTGGCCGGTCAAGGCCGCCTGAACGGCCACTTCCGCGGAGTAGGCGTCGCGGATTTCACCGATGACGATAATGTCGGGATCCTGACGCACGATATGCCGCAGGGTCTCTTCGAAGGTCAGGTCAATCTTGGGATCGATCGAACACTGGGCCACGCCTTCGATGACGTATTCAACCGGCTCTTCGGCGGTAATAATGCTGACCTGGGGACTCTTAAGGGTGTGGATGCAACTGTAGATGGTTGAGGTTTTGCCCGATCCGGTCGGGCCGGTCACCAGGACTACCCCGCTGGGCTGATAGACCGCATCCTCGAGAAACCGCGATAACATGCGGGGCGACAGGCCGATCGCCTGGAGATCGTAAAGATCCTGCTTGCGATTGAGCAGACGGAGTACGATTTTCTCGCCATGAATGGTCACATAAAAGGATACCCGCAGATCAAGCTGCCCCTCATCGTGCTCAAAGAGGATACGCCCGCCCTGATGCCGCCGCTTTTCAGTGATATCGGCCTGGCACATGATCTTCATGCGGCTCGACAAGGCCGGAATGATCTCCTTGGGGTAATCCTTGAAATGGTTGAGCACCCCATCTTCACGGAACCGGACCTGGAGCCGGTCCTCCATGGGTTCGATATGGATGTCGCTGGCATTGGTCTTCAGCGCCGCCAGAATAATCGTATTGACCGTGCCGACCACGGTGGAGGTGTCGACCGCCATCGCCTGACCGGCCTTCTTCTCGGCCAGAAATTCAATCACTTTTTTGATGGTTCGGCTTTGCGCGATGATCGGAACGAGATCATCGCCCAGCAGTCGTTTGGCCGCCTGCACCGCCTCATGGTCCAGGGGATCGGCAAAGGCGACGCGCACCTGGCCGTCCTCGCTTTTAATGGGAATGAAGCAGTGCAGCAACATCAACGTCTTCGGAATTCTTTCGCACAGTTCCTTGTCGATATTATTTAAGGCGGGCTCAATAAAGGGATACCCCATCTGGATGGAAAGGGTCTCGATGAAAACCTGCTCCTCGATGAAATTATGCTTGACCAGAATCCGGCCGAGCTTTTCATGGGAATCGCTTTCCTTTTGGATTCGGCAGGCGGCGTCCAGGTCTTCCGGAGAAATATAGCCCAGCTCGATCATCAGATCGCCGATGCGGACCGTGGCGGAAGTCTTATGAAGCACCTCTTGCACATCCTGGTCGGAGACGCATTTCAAATCCTTGAGAATCTTCAACAAAGACCTGAACGAGGTGAGCTTGGACTGAATTCTGGCCGCATGCTCCACCTGGGCCCGGGTGATTTTGTTCACCTCCAGTAACAGATTGATAATGGTGCCGTAGCCTTCCGTCGATGTTGTGGTCATAAGGTGCGCCGCATGCCCCAGGGGCGGAAAAAGAAAAATACAGTCCTATGAGTCATCGGCCAGACCGGTGTATTACTCTTGAAATGGAAATGCCGGTGCTGACCCTACAGGAACTTCACCTGTAGTGTCTTGATACTTTGAGATAAAATTATACGTGGATTCGAATCCCGGTTCAAGCAATTCCAGACCTACACATCGTATTGGTAGCTGTATGGTCACGGGGCGGGGGCGCCGGAACCCTGCGGAGCCGACGGCGGCGTCACCCCGGTCATGACTCCAGGCTGCACATAGCGATCGAACTCCTCGCCGGTCAGCAGGCCAAGCTCAATGGCCGCCCGGCGCAGCGACAGGTTTTCGGCGTGGGCCTTTTTAGCGATGGCCGCGGCCTTCTCGTAGCCAAGATACGGGTTCAGGGCGGTCACCAGCATCAAGGACTGGTGGAGATGACGGTCGATGGTTTCCCGAACCGGCGCAATGCCGATGGCGCAGTTGCGGTCAAAGGAGCGGATCACATCGGCCATCAAGGTAACGGACTGGAGAAAATTGTAAATAATTACCGGCTTGAAGACATTGAGCTCAAAGTTGCCCTGGCTGGCGGCAAATCCGATGGCCACATCGTTGCCGAACACCTGACAGGCAACCATGGTCACCGCCTCCGCCTGGGTGGGATTGACCTTGCCGGGCATGATCGAGCTACCGGGTTCGTTGGCCGGAATGGTGAGTTCCCCGAGGCCGCAGCGAGGCCCGCTGGCCAGCCACCGGACATCGTTGGCGATTTTCATCATATTGGCGGCCAGCGCTTTGATGGCGCCGCCGGCATGAACCAGTTGGTCGTGTGCGGTCAACGCATGGAATTTATTCGGCGCTGAATAGAAGGCCTTACCGGTGTCGCTGGTCAACTGCTCGGCCACCGCTTCGCCGAAGCCGGCCGGGGCGTTCAGGCCGGTGCCCACCGCAGTGCCGCCGATGGCCAGGAACCGCAGGTGATGCAAGGTTTCGCGCAGTTGTTGCTGGTTGCTGGCCAGCATAGCGGCCCAGCCGCTGATTTCCTGCCCGAGGGTCAGCGGGGTGGCATCCTGGAGATGGGTGCGGCCGATCTTGACGATCCCGGCGAATGCCGCCGCTTTTTGCTCCAGGGTTTGCTGCAGGGCGACCACGGCCGGCAGCAACCGATCTTCCATCGCATACACCGCCGCCACGTGCATGGCTGAGGGGAAAACATCGTTGGAGCTCTGCGACAAATTGACATGATCGTTGGGATGCACCGGCAGCCCCTGCTCGCCCACGGAGCCTGCGATCCGCATTGCCCGGTTGGCGATCACCTCGTTGACGTTCATGTTGGTCTGGGTACCGCTGCCGGTCTGCCAGACCGACAGGGGAAATTCCCGGTCATGCAGGCCTGCCAGGATTTCGTCGCACACCTGGAGGATCAAATCATGCGTGGCCGCTTGCAACCGATTGTGCCGAAGGTTGACCTGGGCACAAGCCTTTTTCAGGCGGACCAGCCCGTAAATCAGGGCCAGCGGCATCGGCTCCGCACCGATGTTGAAATTTTGGCGGCTCCGTTCGGTCTGCGCCCCCCACAACCGTTCCGCCGGGACCTGGATGTCCCCCATGGTGTCATGTTCGATGCGGTAGTTCATGGCGTCGCTCCTTTCAAGCGGAGGTTGGCGAAAAAGCACTTAAATCTTGAGCAAAGAAATAGCGAGGAACCATGGGGAGGGCAAGGTATTTCTCGCCTGGCCAGCAAGGCAGGCCCTGAACAACCGGTTTTTGGGGTCTCTTCCGCCGCCCTTGGTCCCTGGCGCTGCTACAGGAAAAATCAATTACTTCCGGCAGAGAATTGATTATAAAAAAATTCGGATCCCTGCCATCTGCGCCCAACGGCTCACCGAATCCCTTTTGTCTCTCAATTATCTTTGGAAAACGGCCATGGAAGAATGTTGCAGTCCGGTCGATGCCGAACAGCGTCGGAAAAAAAGCATGCTGGCGGTCCAGGTCGGACTGGCGGCCAATGTCCTGCTGGCCGTCCTCAAGGCCCTGTTCGGCATCCTCGGGCACAGCCCCGCCCTGCTGGCCGACGGCATCAATTCGACCTCGGATGTGGCCTATGGGGTGGTGGTCAGTATCTTTGTCCGCCTGTCGGGCAAGCCGGCCGATCACGAGCATCCTTACGGCCACGACCAGCTGGAAAGCGTAGCCGCGGTGGTGGTCGGTGCCTTTGTGGTCACCACCGCCATTGCCATCTTCTGGCACACCATCGATACGGTCTACGAACTGCTGACCGTCCCGCCGGAGACGGGCGGAGCCGCCTTGATCACCCTGTGGATCGCCCTGTTCGTGGTCGGCCTCAAATTCTGCTTGACCCTCTGGACCTACGGGATCAGCCGCCGAGTGGGCAACGGCGTCGTCCTGGCCTTGGCCAAGGATCACCGCAACGACATCTTTGCCTCCTCCGCCGCGGCCGTGGGTATTTTTTTCGGCCGCCAAGGCTACCCTTGGATCGACCCGCTGGCGGGTGCGTTGGTTTCCTTGATCATCCTCCATACCGGAGTGGAGATCCTGCGGGCGGCCACCGCCGATCTCATGGACACCCTGCCCGGCAAGGAACTGGCTGAAAAAATGCGGGAAGCGCTACGGGAGGTTGCCGGGGTGCTGGAAATTGAAGAGATCCATGCCCACCGTTTCGGCCCCTACCTGGTGGTCAACCTCACCATCGGCATCGATGGTGCGCTGAGCGTCGCGGCGGGGGATCAGATCGCCACCGAGGCCGAGGAGACCCTCCTGGACAGGATCGAATTTCTGCGCAGGGTCTATGTCCATTACCACCCGATCCGGGGAACCGAAGCACCCCTTCCGGAGCCAAAACCTTGAACCTTCGCCAGCAAAACCTATCTGGAAAAATGGTGCCGTTCACCAAACCCTTCCTGCACCTGCTCCTCTTGGCCGCGCTGCTCACAGGCTGCGCCGGTCGTCCGGGAAGTGTCGGCCAGGAACAGCAGGTGCTGACTGTCAAGACGCCCCCCGACGCCACCCTGGAACGGACCCTGGCCCCATCCTTCCTCCTCCAGGGCACCGAGGCCCGCCACAATCGGGTGGGAATGGCCGAGGCCGGCCTGCAGCACGGCCGGGAGACGGTGCGCATCGATACCGACCGGCCGATCGTCTACAGTGCCAGTCGTCCCTTTACCACCGACCAGGGCACCTACACGAACCTGATCTATCGCATTAATTTTCCGGCCATCCCCTATAGCTTTATCCCCTTTCATCTGGGTGCGGGGGACCAGGTGGGCCTGCTGGTCATTCTCACCCTTGACGCCCGCCAGCGTCCCCTGCTGGTCACCACCGCCAACACCTGCGGGTGCTACGCGGTCAGCATCCCCACCGCCCTGCTGCCGCCGGCCTTCTATCCCAACCATTGGCCGACAACCCCCCTTTCGGTCTACGGGGAGCGCTTACCCGCCAGGCTGCCGGCGGTGGCAACGCACGAAACCCTCCAGGTGACGATCAGGCCGGAGGTGCACCGGGTGATGGCCATCAACGTCATCCCACGAAATGGCATCCCCCCCAGCCTAAGCCTGGAGGCGGAAATGGCGGAACTCGACTCCCTCAAGCGACTGCCGCTGGGCGACGGGACCTTCACCAGTTTCTATTATGAGCGCTGGCCGCTGACCGGCCATGTCAAAGGGGCGATCAAACCCTGGGAATCCCTGCTCCTCAGCTTGGTGAGCCTGGATTTTTTTGTGGGCATGGATAAGGAATACCAAGGCATCCGGACCGGTGCCAATCCTTTTTACACCAGCCTGAAACCCTGGAACCGGAGTGTTTCCGACATGAACGACTTTGCCGCCTATCTCCGCTTCAACGGATGGAAACTATGAGCACTGTACGTTGGAGGTGGAAATCTGCGGTTCGAAGAAGGGGGTGGCTCGCCGCCGGTTTGCTTGGATGCGCCCTGGTGATGACCGGAGCTCCTCAGATCGCCGCGGCTGGGGGGGCGGTGCTGCTCGAGGAGCAGTTTGACTCCCTGGACCGATGGCAGCCCCAGCCCTTTGCCAAGATTTCCCGGCATTCCCGCTACAGCGCGGTCACCCTGGAAGGGCGCTCCTGCCTGTTGATGGAAAGCGACAACTCGGCCTCGGCCCTGGTGCTCGGACAATCGTTTAATGTCTATGCATATCCGGGGCTCGCCTGGCGCTGGAAGGTCGGCAGCGTCTTGGTCAAGGGAGACAGCAGCCGCAAGGAGGGGGACGACTACCCGGCTCGTCTCTATGTGATGTTTGCCTATGATCCGGACCACGCCTCCCTGGGGAAGCGGCTCCAATACCAACTGGCCAAAACTGTCTATGGGAAGTATCCGCCGGACAGTTCGATCAGCTACATCTGGGACAATCGGCGCACCAATACCGCGATTATCACCAATGCCTATACCAGCGAAGCCAAAATGATCCCGGTCGATGCGGGCCCGGAAAAAGTCAACACCTGGCAGGAACACACGGTGGACATCGTCAAGGATTACCGTTTGGCCTTTGGACACGATCCTCCAGCCACCGCCACCCTGGCGGTAATGAGCGATTCGGACAATACCCACGAATCGGCCCAGGCCTGGATCGATTATATTCGAATTTTTCGCCCCTGATGAAGGCGGCTGGAGCGTGCGAGGGTGGGTGGCGAAACCGCGAACCGGTTGGTGCTTACGCCCTTTGGGCTTCAACCCGGTTGCGGCCATTGGCCTTGGCGCGATAGAGAGCCTGATCGGCCAGTTGCAGGAGATCGGCGGCGGTTTTGGGCCGGTGGACATGGAGGGTGGCGACCCCGATACTGACCGTCACCGGCCATTGCTGCCCCTGCTCGCTGAACCGGTACCCCTCGATCAAGGCCCGGATCTTCTCGGCGACAAACAAGGCGTTCTCCAGGTTGGTGCTGGGCAGAGCCACAATGAACTCCTCACCGCCGAACCGAGCGGCCAGATCACCGCCACGGACATTTTTCCTCAGCAGCGCGCCCACGGTCTTAAGGACATAATCGCCAAAATTATGGCCGCAGGTATCGTTGACTTTCTTGAAGTGATCGAGATCAAAGAAGAGGCAGCTGAGATCAATGCCGATACGGATGGCCCTGGCAAACATCTCTTCAAAGGCTTCCTGGAAATAGCGTTTGTTCCGCAGGCCGGTGAGCGCATCGTTGACCGCACGATCATACAGATTCCGGTTCATCTCTTCCAGGTGCCGGACATGCCGGCGCAACTGCAGGTGCACCTGGACCCGGGCCAGCAGCTCTTCGGCAATAAACGGTTTCACCAAATAATCGGTGGCGCCGGCCCGGAACATCCGCAAGACCGCGTTGGTTTCTTCGCTGCTGCTGATCGAAAGCATCGGCAGATGTTCGGCTTCCGGGAGCTGACGGGCGAGATGAATAAACTCGTCACCGCGCATCACCGGCATTTCATAATCGACGATGACCAGATCGAGCCGGCAGCTGTGTTCCCGCACCAGATCATAGGCCTGCCTGCCGTTTTCCGCCTCGATGATGGCCAGACCAAAACGGTGCAGGCAGGTTCCGACCATCCGTCGCACCCCCTGATTATCGTCGATCACCAGGGCGGTCATCCCGGCGAAGGTAGACTGCGGTAACAACACCCGGCTGACCGCCTTGGCAATGTCGCCGCGCACAAACGGCTTGGAAATAAACTCGAGGACGCCGAGATGAAACCCGCGGCTGCGGTTATCAAACGTGTCGTTAGCGGAAACAAACAGCACCGGAATGCGGGCCTCCGGAGTGCCGAACAACCCCTTGGCTTCCTGTTCCCTGATTTTTTCACAGCAGACGAAACCGTCCATGCGCGGCATGTCGATGTCCAGGGTGATTAGGTCCGGCGGTTTATGCATCCAGTGGAACGAGGAAAGAGCCTCGAGCCCATCGCTGAAGGTAATAACCACAAACCCTGCCGCTTCCAGCTCTTTTTGGATGATGTTGCGCATGGTGGAACTGTCGTCCACCACCACCACCGTTTTTCGATGCATCGAATCTGGCGCTGCATTGTTTTGGTTTTCGTCGGATGTTGCCATCATTGTTGCGACCAGATCTCCACAGTGTTCACGCCAGGCCCCTCGCAGCGCCAAGGAATGTTTTCATACATTGCATGAAATAAATCGTTTGATCCCAAAAGAAAGCTGCCCCGGTGTCGCATAATCCTGGCTATCCGGGATGGCCAGCCCTGGTATATTGTAATTTGTTTGACGGAAAACTCACGGCTTTCTACAGTGTAATGGCACAATGATCAAGGTATCCGCTCGCAAGGACTCCAAGGTGGCGACCAACCCACTCAACCTCATGAGGAAATGGCCATGGAACACTATCCCTTACCCGGCAACCAACGCATCCCGGCCCTGGGCCTCGGCACCTGGAAATCGCCCCCCGGCGCAGTCTATGCCGCCGTCAAGGAGGCGCTGGCCATCGGCTATCATCATATCGACTGCGCCCCTGCCTATCAGAACGAACCCGAGGTCGGCAAAGCGGTGGCGGAATCGCTGGCCGCGGGAATCCTGGCCCGAAAGGAGCTGTGGCTGACCTCCAAACTGTGGAATAACGCCCATGCACCGGAGCAGGTGCAGCCGGCTCTGATGAAAACCCTGGCGGATCTGCAGGTGGACTATCTCGACCTCTACCTCATTCACTGGCCGGTACTGTTCAAGCCAGGCGTGATGTTCCCACGCTGCGGCGAGGATTATATCGCCCTGGACAGCCTGCCAACCATCGAAACCTGGAGGGCCCTGGAAGCCTGTGTCGACCAAGGCCTGGTCCGGAATATCGGGGTCTGCAATTTCAGCATTAATAAACTCGACGCCCTTTGTCAGCAGGCTGCGATCCGACCGGTGATCAACCAGATCGAACTCCATCCCTATCTGCAGCAACCGGACATGCTTGCATATTGCCGCCGCAACGACATTCTGGTCACCGCCTATTCGCCGCTCGGTTCCGGCGACCGACCGGCCGGCATGAAAAAACCGGGCGAACCGACCCTGCTCGATCATCCGGTGATCGTCCAGGTGGCGGCTAAGCATGGGGCCACGCCCGCACAGGTCCTGTTGAGTTGGGGCCTCTCCCGGCAGACCGTGGTCATTCCCAAATCAATCAATCCGGGCCGACTGGAGCAGAATCTGGCCGCCGCCGAACTCCCCCTCGACCCCGACGACATGACCGCGATCGCGGCCCTGGATCGCGGCTACCGCTTTGTGGACGGCTCCTTTTTCGAAGGTCCGGGCTCTCCCTACACCGTGCAAGCGATCTGGGATGAATAAACCGCCTGTGCGCTACAGACAGCGATGATCGCCATCCAGGGGCTTGCGACCCAGGGCCTGCGGATCCAACGGTTTACGGCAAGAGCGGGGGAGGCCTGGTGCCTGGTCGGAGCCAACAGTTCGGGAATAGCGCTGCTCTGCGATGTGATTACCGGAGAACCGGTTGACTTCGAGGCCGAGGTGCTGCGGTTGCCGGCCGAAATCGGCGTGCTCTCGTTCAAACGGCAGCAAGCCCTTTTCGAGGCGGAGCTCCGCCAGGACAACACCGATTTCCTCGACCGGATCGATCCCGGCACCCCGGCCCGCGATTTCCTTGCCAATCCGGAAGAACACCGGGAATTGATCGAGCTTTTCGCCCTGGACCAGGTACTGGACCGGGGCTACCGGCAGTTGAGCTCCGGTCAGGCTCGAAAACTCCGCCTCCTCCAATTGATCACACACGGCACCTCCCTGCTGGTACTTGAAAACCCTTACGAAGGCCTGGATCAAACCAGCTGCCGGGAATTGGACCGGGTGCTGGCCCAACTGCATCAACAGGGGTTGAGTATTCTGACGTTTGTAAACAATACCGGAGATATCCCTTCATGGTGCAGCCACCTCGCCGCCACCCATGAGGGACGCATTGCCCTGCAGGGACCCATTGGCGAAGTGCTGCCGGCGGTACAACGGTTGCTTGGGCACCAGCCCGCCCGATTCCGGGTCTCGGTCGAGGAACTCCGCCGGGAGATCGCCACCGACCGACGGGAGGATACCGGTCCCAATCTTCTCACCCTGACCAGGGGATTTGCCGGCTACGGCGAGATCGAGGTCTTCAACAACCTCCACCTCACCGTCAATCAAGGCGACCATACCCTGATCACCGGACCCAACGGCTGCGGCAAGTCGACCCTGCTGCAGATCATCACCGGCGACCACCCCCTGTGCTACGTCAACGAGCTGATGCTGTTCGGCAAACAGCGGGGCAGCGGCGAGTCGATCTGGGAAGTGAAACGACAGATGGGCATCGTCAGTCCCGACCTGCACCGCAACCACCGGGTCGCCGGCAGCGCCCTGGCGATCGTGGTCTCCGGCCTGTTTGACTCGATCGGCCTCTATGCCCGGCCCACCGCGGTCCAGCAGCAGTTAGCCCGGAAATGGTTGCAGCGGTTCGGCCTGGCGGACCAGGCTGGGGTCGCCTTTCGCCGGCTCGACTACGGCGAACAACGGCTGATTCTGCTGGCCCGGGCCCTGATCAAGGTACCACGCCTGCTCATCCTCGATGAACCGACCCAGGGCCTCGATGAACCCAACCGGATGGCGCTGCTCGATTTTCTCGCGGAAATCGCCGGCGAAAACCTCTGCACCATTTTGTATGTCAGTCATCGCCCGGATGAATACCGTGATTTTTTCACCCAACAGGTGCAATTCGGCGGATGAAAAAATGCATCATCCAAGTGAAATGTCTGTAGGAGGTTGGCCGGTTCGTGATTACCATAGCAGGCGAGGCAGAGCGCCATGCCTGCTGATTGATTGCAACCATTTTGAGCTACCAGTCTTCAGCCTGAACGACTCAAGACCTTTCGTGTGTTCATCCTCTTTAAAAAACAGGAGTAACAATGATACTGCCATACCGTGATTATCAGCCGCAGGTCGGCAAAGGCGGGTGGGTGGCTCCCAGTGCCACCCTGATCGGTGATGTAGTCTTGGGCGAAGATGTCAGCCTCTGGTTCGGCACCATTGTGCGGGGCGATGTCCATCGCATCCGGATCGGGGCACGCACCAACATTCAGGATCTGTCCGTGGTCCACATCACCCAGCACCAAGGCGGGGAACGGGTTGATCAAGACGGGCACCCCACCATCATCGGCTGTGATGTCACCGTCGGCCACCGCGCCATTCTCCACGGCTGCACGGTGGAAGACCTGTGCCTGATCGGCATGGGAGCGATCATTCTCGACGGAGCGGTTATCGGTCGGGAATCCATTGTCGGTGCCGGTTCGGTGGTCCCCCCGGGCAAGCAATATCCACCGCGTTCTTTGATCATGGGGACCCCCGCCAAGGTGGTGCGGGAAGTCAGCGATGCCCAGTTGCTGGAAATGCAGGCTTCGTGGAAACGGTATGTGGCCCTGAAAAACGAGTATTATCGGGCCAAGGTGGGAGACTGCTTTTAACCGGCACCGAACAGCTGACCATCACCAACGCCGACAACGGTTTTGGTGATGGCTTCAGAGGGTGACGACCGAGTTTTCCTCGCCGTATTCATTGGCTGCATAGCCGTCGGCCTCGGAATCATTGACCCAGACACCACCATCAAGTACGTACCGGAACCGGTAGGACTGACCGGCGGGTAGGGAGACGCTGACGGAGAAGCTGCCGTCTTTTAATTGTTTCATCGGGGTTTCCAACAGGGACCAGCCATTGAATTCCCCCGCAAGCACTGCGGTCCTGGCCTGTTCTTCGTTATCGTATTTAAAAGTGACGCGACAGGATGCGCCGGTTTTCGAATAACTTTTCTTGAGCATACGGTTCTCCTTGCATACGTTTGATCTGATTATCCATCAACTGATTGAAATGGCGGGCAACGTTACCGACAACATAAAAAAGTGTAAATCAGCCGGAGCAGAGGAGCAAGCACTTTTACCGGAGGCCACTGTTTCGGCCGCTCTTGATGGTGCATCATTTTCATACATATCGAGCCTCATCCGCAACAATGCATAATCACCACTGACAAACAGCTGAAATTTCCCGGCGCCGATTCGATGGGTCCCCCGCCACCAAAGGACCGCAACCAAGCTCGCGCCCATTTTTCTTTCCCCCCATTCCCCTTTTGCCCCTGTGATCCCGAATGACCAACCAACTGAAGGCTGTAAACCGCGGCCTGCGCATTCCTGAGTTGCTGGCCCCGGCCGGCAATTATGAAAAACTGGTGACCGCCATCCATTACGGTGCCGACGCCGTCTATTTGGGCGGCAAAGCGTTCAGCCTGCGCGCCCGCGCCGCCAATTTCGACGAAGCCGGCCTTCGACAGGCCCTTGCCTATGCCCATGATCATGGCGTCAAAGTCTATGTCACCGTCAACATCTTTGCCCATAATCGCGACCTGGCGGAGTTGGCACCCTATCTGCTCATGCTCCAAGACGCCGGCACTGATGGCCTCATTGTCAGCGATCCCGGCATCCTCAGCATCGCCCGGCAGGTCGCCCCCGATCTGCCCCTGCATCTCTCCACCCAGGCCAATATGACCAACACCGCCAGCGCCCGTTTCTGGGCTACGCAGGGGGTCGGCCGACTCAATCTCGCCCGTGAGCTCGGCCTGGAAGAAATTCGGACCATGCGAGCGGCAACCGAAGTCGAGCTGGAGGTGTTTGTCCACGGAGCGCTGTGCATCTCCTATTCCGGCCGCTGCATGCTGAGCACCTATTTCACCGGCCGCAATGCCAATCAGGGGGATTGCGCCCATCCCTGCCGCTATTCCTACGCCCTGGTGGAGGAAAAACGGCCCGGACAGTACTTTCCGGTGGAAGAGGACGAACGCGGCACCTACATCTTCAACTCCCGCGACCTCTGCCTGCTCAACCGTTTGCCGGCGCTGATCGATGCCGGGGTGGATTCGATTAAAATCGAGGGGAGGATGAAATCCATCGGCTACGTGGGGGCGGTGGTGCGGCTGTATCGGCTGGCCCTTGATTGGATCGGCGAACAATTATTTTCAGGGCTTTCTATAGATAGCCTGGTTTTGCCTGAAGCTTTTCATAAGGAAATGAACAAGATCGGCACCCGCGGCCAGACAGAAAATTTTTTTTCAGCCAGGCCTTCATCTGGGGATATGCTTTATGATAGAATGAGGGTGGAGCAAGAGTATGTCCCGGTAGGCATTGTCCGGGACCAGGAACCACTGCAGATCGAAACGCGACATGTCCTGACCTGCGGTGATCAGGTGGAATACCTTGGCCGTTTTATTGCTTCCCCCCCGGTGACGGTTATCGGGATGCAGACCGCAGATGGCGCCTTGATTACCAGGGCCAATCCCGGCACCTTGGTCCATCTGCTCACCGAGCCGCCGTTGGTGGCCGTTGAGATGCATTCAATTTTACGAAAGAGAATAAAACTCCCATGAAACCCTTTCTCAATGTCCCTTTCCTCCCGGAGGAACGGTACGTCGATTTTTTACTCGAGTGCGTAAACGATCTGGACAGCATCCATTTCAGTCTGCTCCACAGCCGGGCCCTAGACAGTCGCATCCAGATCGAACCCACCGGTTCACAGGAGCAGATCATCAGGGGCCTTGAGCGGCTGCGGGGCCCTCGGAAATATGCCCTGCTCAACAGCCGATTTTATACCCCGGAACTACTCACCGACGGCCGGAACCTCAAACCAATAGTCCGCACCCTGGAACAGTATCTGGTCCGAGGGGTGCTCCACGGCATCGTCTACTGCGATCACTATCTACTCCAACTGCTCTCCGACGAAGCCCCGGAGCTTGCCGCCCAGTTGGAGGCCGTGCCCAGTATCAACACCATGCTGGATTCCCGTGGGAAAATCGAGGCTCAGTTGGCCTACATCAGTGAAACCGGTTTCAAGATGCCGGGAAAAATTATCCTCGACCGCTCCCTCAACCGCGACCTGGATACCCTGGCCCAAATCGCGCTCCAAGTGCATCAGCATTTTCCGGGCTTAAAACTGGAGGTGCTGGCCAATGAGGGGTGCTTGCCCTATTGCCCCTTCAAGCTGTCCCATGACAGCTACATCGCCCTGGCCAATATGGACGGGCACGACCAGACCCATGCAATCAATTGCGACATCGGCTGCATGCGGCTCCTGGACGAACACCCCCATCGGCTGCTCCAATCCCCCTTTATCCGGCCCGAGGATATCGACCTCTACCTCTACCATGTCGATACGATCAAACTCTGCGGCCGCACGCTGGGAACCGATTTTCTCATCAATGCCATCAAGGCCTACCGGGCCCGCCGATACGACGGCAATCTCCTCGAGCTTATGGATGCCATGAACTGGCTGGCCGAACGGCTGTATGTCGATAACCGTATGCTCTCCTTTGATTTTGCCAACATGCTCTCTCAGTGCGATAATCGCTGCGAATCCTGCGGTTTCTGTAAGGAGCTGTTTGAATCCATCGCCCATCCCCTACCCCTGTCGCTCCATCACTTAAGAACCCAACCGGTTGACAAGGCCGACGCCTGAGAGTAAGTTTTCAGCCGGTCCCTGATTTAATCGGTGAGTAGAGGTGCCGACAGGTAGGGCGAAAAGACCGGGCGCCGGGCCGGCCGTCCAGAAATATTACCAGCAGGGATCATGGAATCTTTCGATCAACTACTTGAAATTTCAACAAAAATACACGGGCACATCTGCGCTGGCCAGGTGATCGGCGTGCGCATGTCCATGGCCGGACTGGCCCGCATCGGCATCCAAGATCCCAAGGGCGCGGACCGTAAAAAACTGTATGTGCTGGTGGAGATCGATCGCTGCGCCACCGACGCCATCCAGTCGGTCACCGGCTGCAGCCTGGGCAAACGCTCGTTGCGCTGGCTTGATTTCGGCATCATGGCAGCCACCTTTGTCAATCTCGAAAACGGCCAGGCCGTTCGCGTGACCGCCCGCGAAGAAGCCCGGGAGCTTTCCGCCAGCTACTGCCCGGAAGTGGTCGATAAATACCAGCGCCAGCTGGAGGCCTATAAAATGATGCCGCTGGAGGACCTCTTCACCTTCCAGACCGTGAAGGTGGCCATCCCCGATTGCGACCTGCCGGGACGACCGATCCGCCGGGTGCAGTGCGGCGAGTGCGGCGACTGGGTCCAGGATTGCAGAGAGGTGGAACAGGCGGGGGCGGTGCTCTGCCGACCCTGCGCCGGTCAACGGTACTACCAAGTGGTGAATGAACCGGGCTGCGCCGCCGGCCGGTAGTGCGGTGAGGCTACCGCTACGCATCCGTACCTTCAGCCACCATTGCCGGGAACGCTACGGCCAGGCTGTCGGCAAAATCCCGTTGGATCTCGGCATCCCCTGCCCCAACCGCAACCAAGGCGGCTGCCTTTATTGCCGTCCCGCCAGCTTCACCCCCTTTTCCCTGCGAAGCGCCGATTCCCTTGCCCAACAGATCCGACGCGGCAAACAGTACTTGCTCCGCGGCCGGTTCACCCGCTACTTCGCCTATTTTCAACAGGAAACCCCCACCACCCTGGCCACCGACCAACTCATGCCGCTGCTGGCCGGGATCACGGACGATCCGGACTGCTTGGGCCTGATTCTCTCCACCCGCCCCGATGCCATTGCCGCCGATCTGCCTGCAGCCCTGGCCACGTTGGTCGAACGCAGCGGCAAGCACTGTCTGATCGAACTGGGCCTGCAATCCATCCATGCCGCCAGCCTCCAACTGCTCAACCGCAACCACGGCTATGCCGAGTTTCTCGACGCGGTCCACAGGATTCAGGCCGCAGGAACTCTCGATCTCGGGGTCCATCTCATTCTCGGCATTCCCGGCGAATCGAAGGCGGCCATGCTGGAGACCATCCGAACCGTCACCGGACTCGGCATCCAGGCCCTGAAGCTGCATCACCTCCAGGTGATTCGGGGGACCGGACTCCACACCCTCTACGAACAGGGCCAGGTGCCGGTGTTCACCATCGAAGGGTATCTCGAACTCTTGCTTGCACTCTTGCCGCACATACCCGCAGCGATCACCATCCACCGTCTCTGGTCCACGGCCCACCCCGACCTGCTGGTGGCCCCGTGCTGGCAGCGCCTGACCGGCCAACTGAGCCAACGGCTGCACCGGCTGATGGAGGAGCAAAACCTGCGGCAGGGCCAGCTGGCTAATGTTGGCGGTTTACTGGAAGAGCGAGGTTAGGAAGGAGGCGCGGTTGGTACGGCGCAATCGTTTGAGGAATTGGGGATAATCGAGGCGGTAGCGTTGCTGATAAGCCGAACTGTGCTTTTGTGCCTTTTTGATGGTTTGATGAGGAATGTCAGCGGGAAAAACCAGCAGGATGACATTACTCCGTCGTTTGACCTGCATCTGCATCACCTGCCCCCCGCTGCCTTCCCGAACCGCCTCCAGGGCCTGATGGTAGAGGTGTTTATCACCATCCCAAAGGTTGACAGCCAACACCCCATCCGGGGCCAGGCGGTCGAGAATAGCACGATATAATGCCGAATCGAACAGGGCCGGGGCCATGGCGCCGGGACCGAAAATATCGAGAAAGGCGACATGGTACTCCGAAGATTCGGCGGTGCGGAGAAAGCCCTCGGCATCCTGATTGATGATGCGCAGGGTTTCACGTTCGGGCAGCTTGAAATAGTCGTGGGCCAGAGCGATGACCTGCGCCTCCTTTTCCACCACGTCGACCTGGGCCTCGGGATGATGGTGCAGCAGGAAGTGCGGCAGCGCGCACCCTCCCAGGCCGAAGAGCAGAAATTTTTCCGGGCCGGGATGGAGCAGCAGGGCGGTGGTCATCCATTGGGTATAGGCCAGCTGCAACTCCCACGGAGCCAGCAGGTTGATACAGCTCTGCCGTTCATCGGTGCCGAAACGGAGGCTGCGCAGATTGTCTTCATCGGTGACCAGCACCGGATGCTGGCCGGTATGGCCGCTAAACACCAGCTGATGCATGGGCAGCGGGCCAAAAAAGAAGGCCGCAAGGCTGTACGTACAGCGTTGCGGCCGGGGTGGTGCGATCCATCCTGCCATCCCGAATCGGAGTTGCAGGGGTATTGCGGCTGCGGCGACTATTGGGGACGTCAATCACAGCGGTCATGCTTAAGGCATCATCTCTTACTTTTCATACACGATGAAAATCAGCTGCAGCCTCGCAGACCTCAACCACCGGTCTTGGTAGGCGCCTGCTGTTTTTCGGCGTCGGCGGCACTACCGGCAATGGCGGAACGATTGATTTTAATCCGGACATTTTCAGCAATCTCCAGGGTGGCAACCGTCTCGGTCAGGCCGACGATCTGGCCATGGATGCCGCCGCCGGTGATGATTTTGTCACCCTTTTTCAGGTTGGTCAAATAAACCTGATGCTCCTTGGCCTTTTTCTGCTGCGGCCGGATGAGGAGAAAATAGAAAACGATGAAAATAAGAACGAGCGGGACAAATTGGGCGATATTGGCCATAGGGCCGGCGGCCGCGGTAGCATCTGCGGCCCATGCAACTCCAGTCATGTAACAATCCTCCAGTTATTCATTAGTGTTCGGCAAACGATGTACAGTCCGTTGTTCATAAAAATTGCGGCGAAAGGCCAGAAAACGGTCAGCCTCAATGGCGCTGCGCATCCCGGCCATCAGCGAGCAATAGTAGTGCACATTATGGATGCTGTTCAGCTGATAAGCGAGAATTTCGCGGCACTGAAACAGATGCCGCAGATAGGCCCGCGAATAGTTGCGGCAGGTATAGCAGCTGCAGGCTTCGTCCAGCGGGCGCTGGTCGTACTGATAACAGGCATTTTTTATAACAAGTCTGCCCTGCGAAGTAAAGAGCATTCCGTTGCGGGCGTTGCGGGTGGGCATGACGCAGTCGAACATATCCACCCCGTGGAAGACCCCTTCCACCAGGTCTTCCGGTGTTCCGACCCCCATGAGGTAGCGGGCGTGGGTGGCGGGCAGATGCGGGGCCGAAGCCTCGAGCATCTCGTACATTAGTTCCTTGGGCTCGCCCACCGACAGGCCGCCCAGGGCATAGCCGTCGAATCCGATCTCGACCAGTTGCTGGATCGCCTCCAGCCGCATGTCGGGATACATGCCGCCCTGGACAATGCCAAAGAGGTGCTGGCCGGTCGCCGTCTGCGCCTCCCGGCAACGCCTGGCCCAGCGGGCGGTCAGCGCTGTGGCCTTGGCCGCCTCGTCGCGGGTCGCCGGATAGGGGATGCAGGTATCCAGGACCATCATGATATCGGAGCCCAACGCCTCCTGCACCGCGATGGCATCTTCGGGACTGAGGAACAGACGGGCGCCGTCGAGATGCGAGCGGAAGGCAGCGCCCTCTTCGGTGATCTTGGCCAGATCCTGCAGGCTGAAAATCTGAAAACCGCCGCTATCGGTGAGGATCGGCCCGTCCCAGTGCATGAACCGGTGCAGTCCGCCAAAACTGCGGATCAGTTCATGACCGGGACGGATGTAGAGATGATAGGTGTTGCCAAGGATGATCTGCGCCCCGACCTCGACCAGATTTTCCGGGGTCATGGCCTTGACCGTGCCCAAGGTGCCCACCGGCATAAACACCGGGGTCCGGACCACGCCGTGCAAGGTGGCGACTTGGCCGCACCGGGCCTGGCATTCCGATGACCGGCAGGTAAGGGTATAGGGGGAATCGTTCATGACGCAGCGGGAAGTAACGGGCGAGTCGAGTTATTTAACGCCAAGGATGGTGACATCAAAATGGAGCACCTCCCCGGCAAGGGGATGATTGAAATCCAGTTTCGCCATGTCTTCTACCATTTCAATGACCACCCCATACAGTTCCTGGCCCTCGGGACCAACCGCGGTAAGCTGCGCACCGATTTCCTGGGCTTCCGGGGGCAGGTGTTCCTTGGGAACTTCGATGAAGGCCTCGTCGGAAATCACCCCATAGCCGTCCTCGGGCTGGACGCTGATCTGGAAGGTATCCCCGGCCTTTCGGCCGATCAGGGCGTTTTCCAGTCCGGGAATAATCTGGTTGCTCCCCTGGGTGAAGGTGAGCGGCTCCGTCTCGATATTGCTGTCGATCACTTCGCCGTTGTCCAGGGTCAGGGTGTAGGAGATGGATACGGTTTTGCCTGCGCTGATGGTCATGCGGTCCTCGTCTGTGAAGAGATAATTCCGGTGCGGGAGGGGTTGCGGCCGGTTGCCGTGCGAAGCCCGGAGGCGACGCGCCAGCGTTGCACAGCTATAAACCGCCTCGCCCACAATTGCAAGGCCGGCGCGGAAATGGGGCCCCATTTCAACGGTTACCCGGAGACCGGTTGACGGCTAGCCGAGGGTCTGCAGCCGGCGCTCCAACTCGTACTGCTGATCGCGGATGGACTGGTTGAGCCGAAACTGCTCCACGGCCCGGTGTAGATTCTGGTCGGGTTGGTCGACCTTGAAATAGGTGTTACCGAGGAGATAATCGGTAAAAAACCGCAGCCCCAGTTCAAAACTGATCAAGCCGACCGCCGCCACCAGCAACTCCCGATCCTTGGTCGCAAGCAGATGCCCGGCCCGGGCCAGGTACCCGGCCATCAGGGCCCCAAAGCAGTCCGGATCGAACGTCGCCTCGGCGGCAACGCCTTCGGTCTCTCCCTGGCGATGGCAGCAGGAACGGAGACAGTCGCCCAGATCATGGAGGAGTAGCCCCGGCTTGACCGTGTCAAGATCGATCAGGCTGATGGCCCGGTCGCTGTCCACGGCAAATAAAAAATTGGCTGTTTTGGGATCGCCATGGATGACCTGGCTGGTCAGTTGTTCCCGTGCCGCTTCCAGCAGGGGGGCGGTATGGCGTTGGGCTGCAATCATCTCGCAACAGAAGGCTTCCAGGTCGCTGCCCGGCCTGACGTAGCCGCAAACGGTGTCGAATTTCTCAAGATATAGGGGCGTGACATGAAACCCCGGCAAGGGATCGCGCAGGGCGGCTTGATCCAAGTCGGCAACCAGCAAATGAAAGCAGCCGAGCAGGCTGCCGATTTCGCCTGCCTGCTCCAGGCTATGGAGTCGGTTAAGGGTGCGGGTCCGGTCGATATAGGAGAGCAGGCGCCAGCAATGGCCGGCCGGATCGAACCAATGATCCTGGCCCTCCGGATTGGCGAGCAATCGGAAAAATACCGGTGGCCCAGTTGGCGCCACCCGCTCCAGATGGCCGGTCACCAGCCGCATGTTGTGCATCACTGCACCGGGGTCCGGAAACACCGAGGGATGCAACCGCTGCAGCACCGCACTGGGCCCTTCCCGGAGATCAACCCGCCAGGTGTCGTTGATGTTGCCGCCGCCCAGGGGGGTCAGGTGGCAAAGGGTTGCGGTCGGCAAAAAAAAAGCGAGGGCGGCGGTGGGCATCGCAGGCAGGGGGCTGACGATCAGGGGGTGGGATATTTCACGGCGTTGATCGCCATTTTTTCGGAGGCCGCAGCCAGCAGATCGATCTGCAGTTGGTCGGCCATTCGGGTAAGATAGATGAGCACATCGGCCATCTCGTGGGCCACCGCCGTCTTGGTCGCAGGCGGGAGTTCCCGGCTCTGTTCCTGGGTCAGCCACTGGAAGTGCTCAAGCAGCTCGGCCGCCTCGACGATCAGGGCCGCCGCCAGATTCTTCGGGCTGTGGAAGGTTTCCCACTGCCGCTCCCCGGCAAATCGGCGCAATTCCAGGGCCAATTCCTCCAAACTATTGCACTGATTCGAAACCGCCATCCTTTCTCCTGCCCGGGGCCAGCGCCCTCTTGGTCAATTTATCTGTAGAGAGGCGCAGGGTACCGTAAGGAGGATCGTTTGTCACCCACTAGCACAACCAAAACCGGCGCAAAGCCGGTCTCCAGGAAACCAATGTGGCCTAGACCATGGCGGCGACCAGGGTTCTGATCCGGTCCACCACGGTCACCACCGCAGCCGAAACCTCTGGCGACATCTGCTGGGTGAATTCCTTGATTTCCTTGACCTCGACGAGGATGATGCGGATGTCCTCGGGCATATCTTCGGGAAAACAGAGGAGGCCAGTTTTCAGGGTAGTGCCGAGCGTAATTGCGTGGGAGTTGACCAAAGCGTGGGTAGAAAAAATATCATCGACCGTGACCTCCAGGATGCTCCCGGGCTCGTTGCCGAGCATGCAGGCATCGACGATGATCGCCCGTTCATACCCCTTAATCTTGTCCATTACTTCAAAACCGACGGTATAAACCACCTCGGTCTGACAAGGGAGCCCTTCTTCTTCGAGCATCTCGACAATGACCACGCCTGCCCGGTCGTCCTGAAGATAGGGATTGCCGATACCGACCACTACGCATTTTTTACCCATGGCATCCTAACCTGTTAAAAAAAGGGCCGGATCAGCCTATTGCTCCTCCGGCCCAAAGGCGAGAGCATCCTGATCGGTTTCAAAAATTCTTCAAAGATTTATACAAAGCACCGCCGCTGTCGAAAATATTGACCTGAAGGGGCGTTTGACCGCTGGGCAACATGTGGGTAGCGCTCAGATCCCAGGTCGTTCAATCCGCCTTGCGAGCGTTGAGCGGCTTCCTGGGGTTTTTGAAGGATTCTGCGGAGCAATTGCGCGCTGGATCGCCTCAGGCTCATCACCCAACAGGCATTCCGCTACTTGCTCGACAAACGAGCCTCGATTGCGAGCCTATTGCCCCCACCGGTGACAGCGGTTAGCGGATAACTGCCGTTTTTAGGTGTAAAGATTTTCCTCAGGCTGAGCAGCCCGCACTAAAACCTGCCAGGCGGCGGCGGTGCTTTCCCTGCTGTCGGGAACGATCACCACGTGGTCCTTGAACCCGTAAGCAGCCAAGGCCTTGCGGCATTCCTGGAGCGTGTCCTGGACTCTTTCCCGGGGATGGTCGCCATACAGATTATACACCAGACCAAGCAAGGGGATCCGCCGAGACCTGATGGCCTCCAGGCTGAGCCGGGTGTGATTGATCGACCCAAGCCGGGGGGAGGTAACCAGAAGCAACGGTATGTTTTGGGCAGCCAGGTAATCAAGCAACAGCAAGTGGTCGTTCAAGGGTACCAGCAAGCCCCCTGCCCCCTCCACCAGCAGCCATTCATACTGGGCCTGGAGTTTGGCCATGGCCTGGTCCAAGACCTCCGCCTCGATCACCTGGCCGACCATACGGGCCGACAGCAAAGGCGAGGCAGGGTAGGGGAAAACATAGGGACAGGTGGTGCCCGCCCGGTCAAAATCGGTCAAGGACTGGCCCATCAGTTGACGGTGCAGCCGGATATCGTCGGAAACCTCGCTGCAGCCGGTCTGCACCAATTTGAGGGTGGTGACATTTTTTCCCTGGCTGAGCAGATACCGCGCGAAAAGTCCGGTGACATACGACTTGCCGATATCGGTATCGATACCGCCGACGGCAATGGTAATTTGCGGCTGGATCATAGGCACCTGTCGCGTAGTAAGGGGTTGCCTTGCGGCCGGAGAAGGTGGGCCAAAACTGTGGTCATTGGGGGCGGGCGACGATAAAAATGGGATGGTAGGTGAGGCTGACCCCCTGCTCCCCGGAAAACCGGTCGATATAATCGGCGATAAAGACGCTGACCTGTTTCCTGGTCCAGACCTGTTGACCGATGGAATTGACGCCGGTCGCCCGGAGATGCTGGAGTACCGAGATCGGATCGGTAAACCAGAGGGTTTCCCTGGCCTCTTCGGCCACCAGCAGATCGAATTTTTCCGCGACCACCTTTTTGAGCTCGACGAGTTCTTGATATTGCAACCCAACACCGGTGACCGTCCGGATTTCCTGCAAATTATCCACTCCGTACTGGGAAAAGGCGAGCATACCGCCCGGATTGAGATGGGCATGCAGTTTCCGGCACAGACCGGACAAATCATGGACCCAATGCAGGGTGGAGGAACTGATGATCAAATCGTACTTGTCCGGGAGCTCGACGGATTCAATGTCGCCGGCAAGAAAGGTGAGATCGGAACGGCGCGTGCCTATTTTTTGGCAGACGCACGGTTCAAAGGCGGCCACCAGATCGCTCACGGTCAGGCGGGCAACCGCAGGGAACCGCCCTATGATTTTTTCAGTGAGCAGCCCGGTGCAGCACCCTATTTCAAGGACACGCAGCGGTGAGAACGTCGGCGCGGCATCGGTCAGCAGAGTCAGCAGCCGGTCCGCGACCAGTTGCTGCACCATGGCCTGCTGTTCATACGTGGCGGCGGCCTGTTCGAATCGGAGCTTAATAATGTTTTTATCAGGAATCATGGACATTGATCGGGTTTTGCCGTGCCTGTGCACATCAGCCTCACAGCCGAAGTGTGTACACCACGCAACCCAATTGGAGCGAAACGGTGCAAGTTCAGGTGAGCGTAAAGACGCCGAAGGACGCTCTTGCAGTTGAATTTAAAAAATAAGTACGTGCCTGATTGCCCCAGTTCGTTGTGCCAATTGCCTAAAAGCCCCAAAGTTGACCGCTTTCAACCCAGCCGATCACTCCTTGCCCATGCTCCACCTTGACCCACCCGCCCTTTTTCTCAAGCGTCTTGAACACCACTCCGTAGTTAGCACGGGCAACCACTTTCCCCTTGGTCGCGTTCGGTTCACTGCGGACATCAACTTGCTTAGTGGTGCCCTTGTTGGCTTTGACAATCATGTGGGGTGTTTTTTGGGTGGTATTTTTTTTCACCCAGCCAGTGCTGCCTTCAAAATCCTTCACCTGGACCCATTCGCCTTCGCTCTTGACAATGTCGACCGGAAAGCCGCTGCCGATCTTCCAGAGGACCTCATGCTGAGTGCCGGGCCCGGAGCGCATATTGATGTCCTCATTGGCAATGGAGACCATTTCCGCCTGTGCCGCACGTCCGATAAAAAGTAGCGTGCACAAAATGCCAAGGAGAAGAACAGATCGAAACTTCATGGCGAGGAACACGGGTTGATGGGTTTATCGGGAAAACAATCCGAGGTCAAAACATAGCCCCCTATTTCCAAGGAGATCGCATTAAACGTACAGGCCTGGGTGCTGCATTTCAGGCAGCGGATACACTCCCCGCTGTTCGGCGTTTCATTAAACCGGATGCCCACGGGACAAACCTGGTGGCAAGCCCCACACTTTGTACAGTTATCTGTATTAAATTTCAACCTAATCAGGCTGATCCGGTTAAACAGCCCATAAAAAGCGCCGAGCGGGCAGAGAGTGCGGCAAAACGGCCGGGAGCTGACGATACTCCACAGGATTACTGCCGCGAGGATCGCAAGTTTCTGGACATACAGCAAACCCAGCGTGGCGCGTAGATCCGGAGCCAGCAGCAGCATCGGGATACCGGCTTCCAAGGTACCTGCCGGGCAGACATACTTGCAGAACCAAGGCGTCCCCAGACCAAAACTGTCGAGCAGGGTCAACGGCAGCACAATGACCAAGAGGGCGAGACACCAATATTTACCCCACCGAAGCCCCTGGGGAAGCGCTCGTTTTTTCGTGGGAATGGCATACAACCACTCCTGAAACAACCCGAATGGACAGGCCCAGCCGCAGATCATGCGCCCGCACAGCGTCCCGAGCAAGCCCATGCACCCCACCACATAGGCACCAAGGAACAGCTGCCCGGCCTGCAAAGAGAGCCGCACTCCCAAAAGGTGTTGCTGCAGGCTGCCGATGGGACAAAAGGTGGTGGCGGCCGGACAGGAATAACAGTTCAACCCTGGGGAACAGAGCACCTTCAGCGGCCCTTGATAGAGGGTGCCGCTGAGCGGAAATCCCCAATAGCCGTTGGTCAGGAAGACCCAGACAATCTGCACCCACCTCCGGATTGTCTCCATGCTCAGCCGATGCCGATACACGCAAGGCAGACGGAGCGGGCCTGCTCGAGAACGCGCGAGGGTTCATCGCACAAAATCCCAAACAACAGCAGACCAAGGAACAACCCCAGAAGGAAAAAGGGCGTTTTTCGTAGCTGAAATTTTGCATTCATGGCCGATTCCAATTCCCGGCCCGTGGCATGGTACTGGAGCCGGATGCAGCGATGGGTTTACCGGGCCAGGAGACCGATCAACCGATCAAGGTCGTCGCTGGAATAATATTCGATTTCCAGTTTGCCGCGGTTGCCCTGCTGGACAATCCGGACCTTGGTGTGCAGTTGGTTGGTCAACTGGTTAACCAGGGTGGCGCAATACGATGGCGGCAAGGTTTCGGCCTGCGCGGAAGGCTGCGCTTCCGGCGGTGGCGTGGCCGCGGTCCTCGGTTTTTTCTGGCACAACCGCTCCGTGGCCCGTACCGACAACTCCTCGGCAATGATCGCATTACGAATCGCCTGCAATTGCTCGGGCTGATCTTTGATCCTCAGTAACACCCGAGCATGCCCCTCGCTGATCACACCCTGGGCAACATCGTCTCGCAGGGAGGGGGGCAGTCCCAGCAGTCGCAGGACATTAGTGATGGTGGAGCGTTGCCTCCCCACTTTTTGTGCCACCTCTTCCTGGGTCAGCTGAAATTCTTCCATCAACCGCGCATAGGCCACCGCCTCTTCGATGGGGTTGAGGTCATGCCGCTGGATGTTTTCAATGAGGGCCAGTTCCAAGCCTTCTCTGTCGCTCCCCTGCTCCATCACCACCACAGGGACCTCATCGCGTCCAGCCAACTTAGCGGCACGCAAACGCCGTTCTCCGGCGATCAGCACATAACGATTGCCCTTGCCCCTGGTCACCAGCAGCGGTTGAATCACCCCTTTTTCGCGGATGGATGCCGCCAGCTGCTCGAGCTTCTCCTCGTTGAAATGACTGCGCGGCTGATGGGGGTTTGGAGATATCTTATCGATATCACACATGAAAAATCGATCGTCTTCCCGCTCAGCTTCCGGCAGCAAGGCACCGACCCCGCGGCCTAAAACATTTTTGATCATGGTCGCGTCCCCGCCACTGTTCGATTAAGAAATTCATTGCCCAGGGCTTTGTAGGCCTTGGCACCGGTGCAGCCGGCATCATATTCGATAATGGTCTGGCCATGGCTGGGGCTCTCGCTGAGCCGAACATTGCGCGGAATCACAGTGCGGTAGACCTGTTCGCCGAAATGTTTTTGGATTTCACTGGCCACTGAATGGGTCAACCGATTTCTGCCGTCATACATGGTCAAAAGCAGCCCCTCGATAAACAGCCCTCGGTTGAAACTGCTTTTCACCTTGCGAATCGTCTGGACCAGTTGGGCCAGCCCTTCGAGGGCAAAATATTCACACTGCATCGGAATCAGGACCGAATCGGCGGCGGTCAGGCTATTGATGGTCAAAAGCCCTAGAGAAGGAGGGCAGTCAATCAGGATATACTGGAAGCGCTCCCGCACCGTTCGCAAAATGGTTTTCAACCGTTTTTCCCGGTTATTTTGAGTAATCAGTTCGACCTCGACACCGACCAGGTCAATGGAGGCCGGCAAGATGAACAGATTTTTCTGTGAGGTGGGCAAAATACAATCACCCGCCTCCTTGGCTCCAATGTAACAACTGTAAATATTTTTATCTTCATTCGTTTTAAAAACACCCACGCCACTGGAGGCATTCCCCTGGGGATCGGAGTCAACCAGCAACACCTTTTTCCCTTTTGCGGCGAGGACGGCAGCCAAGTTCAAGGCGGTGGTCGTCTTCCCCACCCCGCCTTTCTGGTTGGCCAATGCAATAATTTTAGTATCCAATGTAATTTCTCTCCACGGTCTCTTTGTTGGTGAAACATTGTTGGAGTATACTATACTCTCACTTTTCAGTGTACAGTTCTCTTGCCCTCACAATAACTTTGCCGATGTTTCACGTGAAACATTGCCTTATCGGGACCCCATATATGTCTGCATATAGCGATGTGCTCATCATCGGAAGCGGTGTGTCGGGACTTTCTTTTGCGTTGAAGGTTTCCCAGTTTTCCAAGGTCACGCTGATCACCAAAAAGAACAAGGCGGATTCCGCCACCAACCTCGCCCAGGGAGGGGTGGCGGCAGTGCTTTCGGTGGAAGATTCGGTCGAGTCCCACATTTCCGATACGCTGATTTCCGGTGACGGGATTTGTAACGAAGAAATCGTCCGGATTGTCACCACCGAGGGACCGGATCGGGTGCGGGAGTTGATGGATTTTGGGGTCCGGTTTCAAAAAGGGAAAAATGGCCAGGGGTTTGATCTCGGCATGGAAGGGGGGCACTCGACTCGACGGGTCGCCCATGCCTCGGACCTGACTGGAAAAGAAATCGAAAGAGCGCTGCTGGAGCAGATTGCCAACAATCCAAACATCGAGGTTCTCGAGAATCACCTGGCCATCGATTTGCTGGTGGAATCAAAAGCGCGGGGCCAGGTACGTGCCGACAGCGACCGCTGCCTGGGGGCCTATGTGCTCAACCGAATAACCGGCGAGGTTGAGACCAGGAGGGCAGGGGTCACCGTCTTGTGTACCGGGGGGTGCGGCAAGGTGTACCTCTACACCACCAATCCGGACATCGCCACCGGCGATGGCGTGGCCATGGCGTATCGGGCCGGCGCCAAGGTCGCCAACCTGGAATTTATCCAATTCCATCCAACCTGTTTTTTCAACCGGGAGGCCAAAAATTTCCTGATTTCAGAAGCAGTGCGTGGTGAAGGCGGAATCCTGATCAACCAGCAGGGCGTACCATTTATGAAGAAATACGATGAACGTGGCGACCTGGCCACCAGAGATGCGGTGGCCCGTGGAATTGATGCCGAGATGAAGGCGTCCGGGACAGATTGCGTGTTCCTCGATATCACGCATAAGCCAGCGGACTTTCTCATCCAGCGATTTCCCAATATTTACAAGATCTGCAAGCAGTACGGTGTCGACCTGACCACTAAACCGATACCAGTGGTACCCGCTGCGCATTACATGTGCGGTGGCGTATTGGTGGACGAGTGGGGCCAGACATCCATGGGCAACCTCATGGCCTTCGGCGAAACCGCCTGCACTGGGTTGCATGGGGCCAACCGCCTGGCCAGCAATTCTCTCCTGGAAGCGGTGGTTTTTGCTCATCGGGGAGCCCTGTGGCTGAAGGATCACATCGGTGAGGTTCGGAACCAGAAAAACCTTGAGGTGGAACCTTGGCGAACCGGCGGCGCCGCCCGCCTAGACGAGTCGATCCTCATCAAACACAACTGGGACCAACTCCGACAGTTAATGTGGGACTACGTCGGTATCGTCCGAAGAAAAAAACGGCTGGAGCTGATGCAGACCCGACTTGGATGGATGCTCAAGGAGATCAAGGAGCATTTTTACGACTACTTGTTAACCCCGGATCTGGTAGAATTGCGTAATCTGGCGGTGGTTGCCGAACTCATCGTGCAAAGTGCCAGCCTGCGAAAGGAATCGCGGGGGTTGCATTATATCCTCGACTACCCAGAAAAGAATGACCGTGATTTCGCCAACGACACCATATTGCAGAGAAAATAAACAAACGGTCCCCGGAGTGCAATTGCTTCCGGGGACCAGGTCGTTCATTTCGGTGGTTTCTGCTGGTTGAACTTTTTCATCGTTGCTTCCATGTCTTTGATCATCTGTTGCTGGGCGGCCTGATCTGGGGGTGGGCCACTTCCCATGCCTTGTTGCATAGCGTTAGCAGGCATCATGTCTTGACCGGACTGCTGCATGACCTTGGCGCCATCTGGTCGCTTCAGGGTATCCATAATACTTTGGATAGTTTCAGCCATCATGACTTCTGTTTCTTGATTCAATTCGACCCTGATGCCGACCGGGGGCACGAAGGCGCTATCCGGGACAGCACCGCTGGTGTCGACGCGGGTGGCGATGTTGGTGCTGGCCATTCCCATCATCGTCACTTCGGATTTCAGGGGGATATCCGTACCGTGCAAGAGATAGACGGTCGACATGCCGCCGACAGTGGTGACATCGCAATCATAGCCCAAGATTTTGGCGCTGCTCTGCTTAACCGATCCCCCCAAATTCCCCACCATCGACTGGCCGAGTTCTTTGGAATTTTTCTCGAAGATCTTTTTTTCCTCGGTATTGTATTTGTTATATTCATTGCGATAAAGCTTTTGAGGATTGGTAATTTTTTCCCCGGATTTTTCGCTGAGATTATAGGTGATGACCCAGTCGTGATCGGTAAGCTCGAGGGTTTCGGATTTACTCTTCACGCCCATAATGGTGGCCGATGCTGTATGATGCTTGGCGCGGACCTTACCGTAATCACGGAGATATAAGGTTTCAACGCCTTGTTCCGAACCTTTGAGTTCATAGTGAATGGTCGCCTCCTTGAAAGGAAGGCGCATTTCCCAAGGAAGATCACCGCCAAAGGCAATTGAACCGAGCAAGGCTGAAATGACCGATACAGTTAGAATACAGCGTTTTTTCATAGTATTCTCCAGTAAATTAGGGGAAGGGCAGGGGATGGCCCGGCCTGAAAAGTATGGTATATTTTATCAGAAACCAAGGGCAGCACAAGAGGAGAAACGGCGAAAACCAATGCTTGCAATTATTCAAACCATTGCTGAACGGAAAATTCAACAGGCCATCAGCGAGGGGACCCTCGCCGACCTGAGCCACTGGAAAAACAAGCCGTTACCGCCGGATGACATGGCTGATGTGCCCGAGGATCTTCGGATGGCCTACCGGTTGCTGAAAAATGCCGGATATGTGCCGGAAGAAATAACTCTGCAAAAAGAAATCACCCGGATCGAGCAGTTACTCGCCACCTGTACGGATGAAAAAGAGAAGGTCAGGCAATTAAGAAAAATAAGCTGCCTGAAAACCAAGCTGGAAGGCCGGATGGGCAGGGCAATCCAACTTGGTGAGGATGGGCCGTATTACAACCAGGTGGTCGATAAATTGTCGACGCCCCCGGGGTAAACGAAACGGGAACCCGTTTAAATCTCGATTAATTCCCCAAAGAGATCTTGATCCTGTTCGATCCGCTCCCGGTTGCCGATGGTGGCCCGGAACCGGGTAGCCTGCAACTGTTCAAACAACGGGGCAAAGTCGCGGAGACCCTGGGCCGAAGTGGCTAAAATTTCTTCAATCCGTTGTTGCCGAAAGGCTGGCGTAACTCCGGAAAGATAATCGTTGCGGGCGGACGAACCCCGTGAGCCAGGCCCCATGTGGGGATTGAAGCCGCCGTAGGCCCCGATGATCAACTGGTGGAGCGACTCCTCCGACAAATCCAGGGCTCCGATAATAGCGGGCAGGGCCTCGTAGGTCTCATAGGTTTTTTTCACCTGGGGATCGCGATAACTCACCATGCCGAAGTTGCCGGTGAGATGGTTGAACTGAATAAAGCAGCCATAGGCCCCGCCCATCTGGCGGACGGTGTTCCAAAGATAGTCCCGTGAAAGCCAGGTTCTGAGCACCTCAAAGGAGCCGTTATACTGGGCGGCAGAGGGAAACAGCGTGCAAGCCTGCACATTATAGACGATTTCCGCCGAAGTGGTGAAGGCCTGGTTGCGAATGGGGCTGGCCAAAAATTTCGGGGAAGCCGGTTCCACCGGCAAATCGGGAAGGTTTTGGATAACAGCCGGGACAAGCCCTTCAAATTGTTGAATATCCTTATCGTCGGCCGTAATCGAAACAATCATCCCCTGACGGCGGAACAGCAACTGGCGGATCTGCTGGAGCGCGGCCAGAAGCTTTGCCTCCTCAGCCGGGTACTGACCAGCCAGGTGCTTCAAATGCTGGTAGGCATGGAGACCATGAACATATTCATTGTACTGCCCGGCGGTGCTCAGGTGGGAAAAAGCCCTGGTCGAGGCCAGCGAATAACCCTCGCTCTGGACCGAATGTTCAGCCCAGGCGTATTCACGTTGAATAATTTCCTCAATGTGCTGGTGGTCTGAAAAATCGACAGAGGTCAACACCTCGGTCAGCAGCTCGATTGCCTGCTCAAGATAGGCGGACAGCGCCTTGATATGCAACCAGAGGATCGGCCGGACCGCATTGCGGGCGTCGGCCCGGACATAGACCTGGAAAGAATGGGAAAAATCGCCGGTGCAGAGATTGACCGCCTTGGCGAACTGCATGTAATCTTTATGAGCCGTGCCGATTTCGGTAAGCACGGTGGCAAAAAGATCCAGATAGGGTAGCAGGTCAGCTGAAAGTCCTGAACAATCGAGCCCGAAGTCGAGGTAGCAGATACCGTTGGTCTCCAGGTTGCTGATCAGCAGCGGAGTTCCGGCAAGGGTCGTTGGTTGCACCACATGAATGGGCGGCTTGATGTCCAGATCGCCCAATGAAAGACGAGGGAGGCGGCGCAACTCGTCGGCGGAGTTCGGGGCTGCCTGCAAAGCCATCAGTTCCTGGGTGTGCGCCACCAGATTGCGGCGCCCAACCGCATCAAGCGATTGGGCATATGCATCCAGACGCTGCTGCTCTTCCCTTACATTCTCCTCCATCTTGGCCGGATCCGGGGACAGGGTCACCGTGACTGTGGCCGGATTGTCCAGCAGGTACGACCGGATCAACTGTTCAAAATAGCCATGCTCCACGGCATCCCGACGAATTTCGGCCAACAAAGCATCGATCTGGAGGGCATCGAAGGGCTCCAAATGGTGCTTCATAGCCGGCAGGGCCTTGTTGATCAAATCGAGTCCGCGTTGGGCCTTGTTCATTTCTTCCCGAACGCTAAATTCGTATTTGTTCAACTCGGAAAGCACGAGGTCACGGTCCAGTCCGGCATCGACCATCCGCGTTAAGGTGGTCTTGTAAAGCGCCAGAAAATGCTCTCGCTTTTCGGGATCACTGCCGATCAGATAGGTGATCATCAGGGTTTTCAGACTGGAGTTGCTAAGAAACAATCCACCGAAATCTTTGCACAAATTTGCATTAACAATGGCTTTCTTCAGTGGGGAGCCATCGGAATTAAATAAAATATTGGCGATGATCTGGAAAGCGGCATTGCGTTTCCGGTCGTGGATGGTGCCCACGGCGGAACTGATGGCCATAAAGGTTTTCTGCTCGGTGGCGGTGCCCGGTTGCACCGGGTAACTTTCTTCGATCAGCACCGGCGCGGTGATATCCTGGCCCTCCTTGATCCGTGCCTTAGGTACCGGACCGGGGAATTTTACCAGAAAATTATCTTGTAAAAAAGCCAGTTCCTGATCGAGCGGAGCATCACCATAAAAGAAAAAGGTGCTGTTGGAAGGATGATAATGGGAACTGTGAAAGCCAACGAACTGTTCGTAGGTCAGTTCCGGGATGGATCGGGGATCGCCGCCGGATTCATGGGCATAGGTCGACCCGGGCATCAGGCCGCGAAAGGTGTGAAAAAAAAGCGCGCGGGTGGGGTCGGAAAAGGCCCCTTTCATCTCGTTGAGCACCACACCTTTATACTGGATGGGGTCGGTTTCGGTTTCCAGATGATAATGCCAGCCTTCCTGCTCAAAGGTGGACTGGAGCAGCAGGGGATGGAAGACCACATCGCAATACACATCCATGATGTTGAAATATTCTTTGAGATTACGGGTGGCGAAGGGATACCAGGTGGTATCCGCACCGGTCATGGCATTGAGGAAGGTCATCAGGCCCCCCTTATTGATCTCTCCGAAGACATCCTTCACCGGATATTTTTTAGAGCCCATCAGCACCGAATGCTCGAGGATATGAGCCACCCCGGTGGAGTCGTCCGGAACGGTCATGAACGAGACGCAAAAGGTCTTGTTGGGGTCCTGGTTTTTAATGGCCACCGCTTGGCAGCCGAGCACGGCGTGGGTAAACAGGAGAACGGAGGAGTTAATCTCAGGGATCAGTTCCTGACGTTCAAGCACAAATCCGTGATAAGTGGAGCCGATGGTAAAATCGTTCATAGGAGTCCGTTGTCAGAAAGTTTTATGGGAATCGAGAAGAATGGTCACCGGGCCAGAGTTTGTCAAGGAAACCTCCATCATTGCCTGAAAAACACCGGCCTGAGTGGGGATGCCGCGTTGCCGGCAAGACGCAATAAATAGGTCGTAAAGCTGTTTGGCCAGGTCAGGCGGAGCCGATGCGGTCCAGGAGGGACGGCGGCCTTTGCGGCAATCACCGTGAAGGGTGAATTGGGAGACGACCAGGAGTTCTCCGTTGGTTTCCAGCACCGAGCGGTTCATAAACCCCTGGTGATCGTCAAAAATCCGTAGATGCTGGATTTTATCCACCATCCAGATCAGGTCCTTTTCGGTATCGTCACGGTGGATGGACAGGAGGACAACCAGCCCGGCACCGATCGCGCCGATCACGGTGTTGTCCACTTCTACCTGGGCCCGACTGACCCGTTGAATGACCGCTCTCATCGCTAATGGCCGCCTCTGAAAAAAATGCCCAATGGCATGAAAGAGTAAGTACCCATGGTCTGCCGTTATTCTCCGACCTCAGCCGTTGGCTGTAAGGTGCCGGTGAGATACTGCACGATGGCAATGGCGGCAAGCGTGGCGGTTTCACCTCGGAGGATTTTGGGGCCCAGGGAAAAGGTAGTAAACTCCCATCGGTGCAGCAACTGCAGATCCTCGTCGTGCAAGCCGCCCTCGGGGCCAAGGAACAGACAGATGGTGCCCGGTTGCTGGACAAAAGCTGTCGGTAGTGCGTTCTCGGTTTCCTGTTCCCAGGCGGCCAGACGATGGCTGCAGCCGGAAAAATCAATGCGGTCAAGGGCCTGGACAGGTTCGATGACCATCGGGACCGTACGGCGGCATTGCTTGCACGCCTCGATCATGATCCGCTGCCAGCGCTGTTCCTGATGTTCCCGGTCACCGTGATTCACGCAATATTTTGATATCACAGGAAGAAATGTTGTTACCCCAAGTTCGGTAGCCTTCTGGATCAACAAATCCATCTTTTTCCCTTTGAGCAGACATTGGGCAACGGTGAGGGATGAGGCTGAGGAATCGGCATGCTGATGGATCGCGGTGATGGCGGCGGAAACCAGGTTTTTGGTGCTGGTGACCAACAGGCCGGAATACACGGTGCCCGTGCCGTCAAAGAACTCCACGGTTTGCCCCGGTTTGAGGCGAAGTACCGAACTGATATGGTGGGCCTCGGGCCCGGTGAGGTGGATATGGTCGGCCTGAAGGGCTGTATGGGGCAGAAAAAAACGTCGCATCGGTTCTATGTAGCATAAAAAGGGTGCGAATGCATACCATTCCCCTCTTGGAAAGCTGGAAAAAAAGGCTCAGGCTGGCTGGATGGAACCGGCGACAGAGGAAGGTTCAATTCTCCGATAAGTAAAAACCGTCACCAATGGGACAGTGGTCAACACGCGCTGTTCGATCAGGACAAACGGCAGCTCGGAAAAATCGGGAAACCAGGTATCGCCCTGGCATTCCAGATCGATCACGGTAAGGATCAGGGTCCCGGCCAAGGGGAGAGCCCGGCGATACAACTGTTCGCCGCCGATGACAAAAACCTTGTTATCATCCTGGCAGAGGCTGATCGCCTGCTCCAACGAGGCCGCCATTATGCATTCCGGGTGGGGTCGAAAGCGGGGATTGGCACTCACCACGATATTGCGGCGACCTGGAAGAGGCCCCCCGATGGAATCATAGGTCTTGCGACCCATGATCAGGGTATGGCCCATGGTGGTTGCTTGAAAATGGGCCAAGTCTGCGGGGATATGCCAGGGGATACTGTTGTTGCAGCCGATGACCCGGTTGCAAGCCATGGCGGCGATAATGATCAGTTCCAAATTTTTTTTTCAGGTATAGTTTTGCAATGAGCCGAAAATGAGTACGGGAATAATCCGGTAACGCGAGAGGCTTGCGCAATCGTTGCGGAGCATAGTACGTTTTTTCATAGTTTCCGGCAAGAAAAGAGGACCAGGACCTGTGCACCCCTAACCGTGGGCAGGACAAACAACCAGAAGGAGACCGAGGATATGAGATTTCTTATCTATGGCGCGGGGGCACTGGGACAGGCCATTGGCTGCATGCTGGCCGCGGATGGACATCAGGTGGACCTGGTGCTCAGGCCGCGCTTCATAACCGCACTGGAAAGCGGGGGACTTTCGGTCTCCGGAATCTTCGGCGAGTATCAGGTGGCTGGGAATACGCTAGGTCTGCTGGAGGACATGCAAAGACATGATGGCCGGGACTATGATTATATCCTGCTTACCACCAAAACCTATGGAACCGCAGCGGCCCTTGCGGCGCTGGCGCCCCTGAAGTCGTGCCAATGTCCGATCGTGTCCATGCAGAACGGGTGCGGCAGCCTCGAACAGTTGGAGCAGCATCTAGGTAGAGAGCGCAGCATGGCCGCCCGGGTGATCACCGGATTCACGATCGAACGGCCGGGGTCGGTTCGCATCACGGTTTCCGCGGACAGTGTCCACATCGGCGGGTGCAAGCGTGGCGAAATCCCCGAGGCCGCGGGTATCCTGGCCGCCGCCCTGACCCATGCCGGCCTTCCCAGTGTGGCGGTGGCCGATATTTACCAGTCGCTGTTTGCCAAACTCTTATACAACTGCGCACTTAACCCGTTGGGGGCCATTTTGGGGGTGCATTACGGGGCCCTGGCCGAAAACAGCGAAACCCGCGGTCTCATGGACCAGGTAATCCAAGAAACCTTTGCCGTCATCCAGGCGATGGGCGGCACTACCCCCTGGCCGGACGCGGCCAACTATCGCCAGGTGTTCTATGGTCAACTGGTGCCGGCCACCTTCAACCATCGCTCGTCCATGCTTCAGGATTTAGAACAGCACAAACCGACGGAGGTGGAGGCCATGGTCGGGTATGTTGCCGCCCAGGGCCGAAAACATCAGGTGGCCACCCCGTGCTGCGAGGTGCTGGCGTCGCTGGTACGGTGCAAAGAACAGATGGCCTGAGCGCCGCAGGAATAGGTGGGCACCAGGTTATTCATCCACCGGATCCAACACAAAAATACCGGCCTTGATTTCATGATCAATCTCCACCAAGGCGCGTTTCATCTGCTTTAAGGCCTGGCGGATGCGGTTCTCGTTCTCCACCAGAGCCAACCGGAGATAGCCTTCCCCTTCTTCGCCGAACCCGGCGCCGGGGGCGAGGGCAACATTGGCCCGGTTCATCATTTCGATGGAAAAACGGACCGAACCCATCTGGCGATAAGGCTCGGGAATTCGCACCCAGAGGAACATGCCGGCCTTGGGTTTTTCCACCGTCCAGCCCATGCGGACCAATCCCTCGCAAAGCACATCCCGCCGCTTCTGGTAAATACCCACCTGCTCGACAATGGTATCGTCGCAGTCGCGCATGGCGACAATCCCTGCCACCTGGATGGCCGAAAAGATGCCGTAGTCGTAATACCCCTTGATCTTGGCCAGACCGCCGACCATTTCCTTATTGCCGACGCAGTAGCCCAGCCGCCAGCCGGCCATGTTGTAAGACTTGGAAAACGAGCCGAATTCAACCCCGACATCAAGCGCCCCTGGAATCTCCAGCAGAGAAGGAGCCACCAGGCCGTCGTAGGTAATCTGGCCGTAAGCGAAATCGTTGATTACCATAAAATTGAAACGCTTGGCCAGCTTGACCATCTCCACGAAAAATTCCCGTGAGGCCAGGGTGCCGGTAGGGTTGTGGGGATAGTTGAGCATCACCAGCTTGGGGGCCGGATAAAGCGATTTGCACATCTCGCTGACCTGGCGCAGGAAGGCCTCCTCCGAGCCCAAAGGGAAGCGCAGAACACTGGCCCCGGCGATCACCGCGGCATACACATGGATGGGGAAAAAAGGCGAAGGCACCAGCACCGTATCGCCAGGACCGAGCAGGGCCAGACAGAGATGGGAAATGCCCTCCTTGGAGCCGATGGTGCAGATGACGTCATCCTCGCCGGTGAGTTCCACCCCGTATTTGCGCTGGTAGTAGAGGGCGATCTCCCGCTTGAGGTTTTTCATGCCGCCGGCGGCCGGGTAACGGTGGGTTTTGGGATCGACCGCCACCTCGCAGAGTTTTTCGGTGACTTTGTTCGGCGTCGGGTCCATGGGGTTGCCCATGCCCAAATCGATGACATCGATCCCTTCCCACCGTTTTTCCATTTTTATTTTGTTGATCATGCCGAAGAGATACGGCGGTAATTGATGCATGCGTTCAGCAAAGCGGATGGCAACCTCGTTGTTCATGACACTCTCCTTAGGAAGGAATGAAAAAGCGGAGCCAGCGACCGTTGTTCACGGGAATTTCGAGCGGTATCAGACAAAAAAAGCCTGAACCGTCGGGTCCAGGCTAATAAAACGCCAAGGACCGGAGCATCAGTCCATGGCGAGCAGTTTCGGTGGTGCAAAAGTTAGCTAGCAACCGGTCGCCAATGAACTGGGTTCATCGCCGCCGCTGCCGCGACATAGTGTTTCATAGAAACTCGTTGGTTTAGTGCAACCCTGTTGCGATTCAATGGCCTTCTTTTACTCTTTTTTTATCGTAACTGTGCCGAGTTGTCAACCCTGCATTGCCAAATTCCAAACGGGCAATCAGCCGATGCTGGCCAGCATCGCCTCCATGGCCCGGATCCCGCTACGGGCGTCCCCTCGCTCTGCAACCGCGAGTACATCTTCAAGCTTAGCTAATTGTTTGACCACCTGATCGAGTTTCTCGGTTTCATCCACCTTAAGCCAGATGCAACTGGTTGTTCCCTGATCGATAGCGGTGCAAAAAATACCATCAAGATTGAAATTGCGCCGGGCGAACAGGCCGCAGATCTGCAGCATGACGCCGGGATGGTTATTGACCGTCAGGCGGAGGATGGCGGGTTCCATGGTGGTGATCTCCGGTGTGGTTTGTGTGTCAGTTTTTTGCATGGTCGCCTCCGATCATGGTGGTGTTGGCGGCACCGGGCGGGACCATGGGGAAAACCTCTTCCTCAATATCGATGGGCACATTGATCAAACAGGGGCCCGGTGCCCGCATGGCCTGCTGGAGAAGGTCGTCCGGGGTGGAGGCTCCGGCCAGATCAAAAGCCAGCATGCCGAATCCCCTGGCAATGGCCGCAAAATCCACTGCGATCCCGTAGGAGGAGGCGAAATAGTGCTGCTCATAAAACAACCGTTGCTGCTGCCGAACCAGGCCGAGGCTCCGATTGTTGAGCACCACGATCTTCACCGCCGCCCGCTGCTCGACAGCGGTGGCCAATTCCTGAATGTTCATCTGCAGGCTGCCGTCGCCGGTGAAACAGACCACCGGCCGCTCGGGAAAGGCCAGCGCCGCACCGATGGCCGCAGGCAAGCCGAATCCCATGGTGCCCAGTCCCCCGGAGGTGAGCAGTTGCCGGGGGAGGGTGAAGGGATACGCCTGGGCCACCCACATCTGGTGTTTGCCGACATCGGTGCTGATCAGGGCCTCGGGACCGGCCAGTTCCGCCACCCGACGAATGAGGTGAAAAGGCCGGCCGGGAGTGAAGTCTTCCCCATTAAATCGAGGGAAATCCTGCTGCAATTGGTAGATGCGGCCATGCCACTCGTGCCGGTTCCGCCGCCGGACCCGAAGGAGGAGTTCGGCAAAGGCATGGCGGGCATCTTTGGTGATGCCGACGTCGGCCGGTCGCAGTTTGCCGATTTCACTGGCGTCGATATCGACATGAATGACCTTGGCGTTTGGGCAAAAAGCGCTGATCCGGCCGGTGGCGCGGTCATCGAAGCGAACGCCGGCGGCAATCAGCACGTCGCATTCCTCCATGGCCAGATTGGTGGCGCGGGCGGCGTGCATGCCGAGCATACCCAGGGACAGCGGATGGTCGGTGGGCAGTATCCCCAGTCCCATCAAGGTCATTACCGTGGGGATGCCGCCTTGTTCCGCCAGGTTTCGGGCCTCAATGGATGCGCCGGCGTGGATGACCCCGCCACCGAGGTACAGGATGGGCCGCGCCGCCTGATTGATCATTGCCGCCGCGGTATCAATGGTTGCAGGATCATCGGTTTGATGCAAATCGAGCGGGCAAGGTTCCGGCCAATGCGCAAATTCCACCACTTCAGTCTGCACATCCTTGGGCACGTCGATCAACACCGGGCCGGGGCGGCCGCTCCCTGCCAGGCGGAAGGCTTTGGGAACAATGGTCAACAGATCGGCGGCGGAACGCACCAGGTAGTTATGCTTGGTGATAGGCATGGACATGCCGTAGGTATCGACCTCCTGAAAGGCGTCGGTACCGATCAGGGCCCGCGGCACCTGGCCGGTGATACAGACCAGGGGTACCGAATCAAGATAGGCGTCCGCCAGGGCGGTGAGGATGTTGGTGGCGCCCGGTCCGGAGGTGGCGAAACAGACCGCGGGCGTCCCCAGCGATCTGGCCATACCTTGGGTGATAAAGCCCGCTCCTTGTTCGTGCCGGGCTAAAACGTGCCGGATGGTGGTGCTGGCTGCCAAGGCGTCGTAAAGGGGGAGGTTGGCTCCCCCTGGGATACCGGTAACGATCCGAATACCTTGACGTTCTAATTGGGAGATGATGATCTGGGCACCGTTGAGTCGCAACATATGGTATTCCTCCTGAGTTGTGACGATGTTGGGCAAAAAAAAACCCCCGCCGGCTGGCGCCGGCAGGGGTGGTGATTTCTCTCTTAAATCTTTCCCGCTAAGGCGCCTTGATTCCCGTACGCACCACGACCACCACACTCACGACCAGGAGTGCCAGGGGGGCGAAAATGTTGGCGATGCAGGAAAGGGCGATCATATTGGGCCTATAAGGGGGTGTACAAAAGAGCCGCACAGGGCGACGTTTCTTTTTTGATAGCAAATGTGCCGATGCCCGTCAAGAACATTGTTCCATTAGGGGAGCAGGGGCTGCAGCAGTCGGGTCACATCGGGACGATCCAGGCGCAAAAGGCCTAGAGCTTTGGCGATCTCAAAAGCTTGGCGATATTCGCTGCCGGTGAGGGAACGGCCCAACTCGTCGAATTGATTGGCCCGGCCGCAGGGATGGTACTGGCCCATGATGTTGACATAGGTGGCGGCAGACAGCTGGGTGGCGATAAAACCGAGAATCGCTTCGGTTTCTCGGATCATTCCGGGCATCAACAGGTGCCGGACCAGGAGTCCGGATTGGGCAATTCCTGCCGGATTCACGACCAGATCGCCGACCTGATGGTACATCTGCAGCAGCGCCCGTCGTGCTTGCTCCGGATAATCGGGAGCCCGGGCGTAACGGGACGCAGTCTCAGACCGCCAGAATTTAAAATCCGGCAGGTAGATATCGATCACCCCGGCCAACAGGGCCAGACCGGCACTGCTCTCATATCCGCTGGAGTTAAAAACCAGCGGAATCTGCAAACCACCCTCAAACGCCGGCATCAGGGCCGCAAGTATCTGGGGAACCACATGACTGGGGGTAACCAGATTGATATTGTGGCACCCCATAGCCTGGAGTTCCAGCATAATAGCGGCAAAATCGGAGGCATCCACCTCCTGGCCCGCTTCAGGGGTGTGGCTGATCGCATAATTCTGGCAGAAACAGCAGTGCAGGTTGCAGCCGGCCAAAAAAATAGTGCCGGAACCATCGGTGCCGACCAGGGGCTGTTCTTCCCCGAAATGCGGTCCGTAACTGGCGATTCGAGCCAAGGCGCCCACACCGCAATAACCGGTTTCGCCAGCAAGACGATCAACCCGGCAACGCTGGGGACAGAGAACACAGCGGCGTAGCATGCGCTGACCGGTTTTTACCCGTTGATGGAGTTGACCGGTATGGTGGAGGGTGGTGGCGGCGATGGTCATTGGGGTTAGATCGCTCAATAATGTGGGTATGGCTACGCGAGGGCCATCGTTTATGCTGACAAGGTATCTTGCCTTGTTGCGTTTGTCGAGCCCCCCTGAAGGCACCGGCAAAAAAGACTCGCCGGAACCGTGGTCCTGCATTAACGTAGATGCCAATGGACTTTGCTCTTGATGTTAAATTCGCATAAACCAACACATACCCATGAACCCAGATCACCCCATCCCTCTGCAACCCCAGCCGGGCCTGCAGCGCATGGATGCCTTGAGCATCCAACCCGCCGCTCCCTGTTGAGGACCTAAACCGGAACCCCGGTCCGGGGTTCATGAGCGTCCTGGATACCGCCTCTGTTCTTTTGTCCAGGGATTCATCCCTACCCCGATCGGACCGGTGCCGCAGGTGGCCACCACAGCCAGTCCCCTCGATATCTGGGGAACCATCGGCACTCGAATCGGCATCATCCGTCGCAACTACCGGGTTGCCCCCGGCCTCTATGCAGTGGGCGCTCCCGGTCCGCAATCTCCCGTCCTGGTGACGGCCAACTATAAACTCTCCTTTGATACCCTGCGTTTTCAGCTTGGCCAGGTGGATGCCTGGCTGCTGGTGATTGACACCAGGGGGATTAATGTCTGGTGCGCCGCCGGCAAACACACCTTCTCCACTGCAGAGGTCATCCAGACCGTGGAACGCACCCAATTGGCGCAAGTCGTTAGTCACCGCCAGTTGGTGCTGCCGCAGTTGGCCGCCACCGGGGTGAAGAGTCGAGAAGTTAAACGCGGGTGCGGTTTCGAGGCCTTGTTCGGACCGGTCAGGGCCGCAGATCTGCCGGCCTATCTCCACCAGGGATACCAATGTGACGAGGCTATGCGCGAGGTCACCTTCACCCTGGCGGAGCGGGCGGTACTGATCCCGGTAGAACTGTTTCTGTTGGCCAAACCATTGCTGGCGAGCCTGATCCTGGTGCTTCTACTCTCCGGTATCGGGCCTTGGCTGTTTTCGTTAACCGCGGCTTGGGACCGCGGTTCGGTCCTGCTGGCAGCCACCCTGATGGGTATTGTCGGAGGCGCGGTGCTGACGCCTCTGTTGCTGCCCTGGTTGCCTTGCCGTCAATTCTGGCTCAAAGGAATTTTTCCGGGTCTGGCGGCTGCCATCGTATCCTGGCAACTGCTGGGCCATGGGTTCAATCCACTCGAAAGGTTGGCTTTGGCGCTATGGACGGTAACGGTCAGCAGCTATCTGGCCATGAACTTTACCGGCTCCACCCCATTTACCTCACCAAGTGGCGTCGAATACGAAATGCGGCGGGGTGTTCCTATCCAGCTTGCCGCTGGCTGCCTAACCCTGGTCCTCTGGACCAGTAGTCCTTTTTTATGAACCGGAGCGCCTATGCACGGATATCGCTATATTGAGGGAACCGCGACCCTCCAGGTCGACCGGCAGCGTTGCATCGGCTGCGGTCTGTGTGTTGAGGTCTGCCCCCATCGTCTTTTTTCGCTCACCGCCGTAGGATTGGAGGTTAGCGATCGCAATCTCTGCATGGAGTGCGGCGCCTGTGCGCACAATTGTCCGGTCCAGGCCATCACCGTTTCACCGGGTGTAGGCTGCGCTGCTGCCCTGCTCGCCACCTGGGCCAATCGGCTGCTGGGCCGAAAGGCCGTTGGCGGTTGTTGCTGATGTCAGAATGTACCCGATGCCTTGCGGCTGTCGTCGATTTGCGGGCTTACAGGGGCAGGTATAAACAGTAAATCAGTAAGCTCTTAACTTGACGATACTCAAAACACCTGCGTAGCCGTTCTGTTTCCCAGTCCTTATCGCATAGTCCTAGTTGGGCTGAAATTCACGAACTCATAAGGCAATTTTTTTAAAAAAAAAGGTGGTTGCCGATAACGGCAACCACCTCAACAAATTATGACGAATCAGGTTATGCGACTTGCTCGAAAATTGTTTTTTTGGCACCGCAAACCGGACACTTTTCAGGTGCTGCACCCAACTCGATATAGCCACAAACAGGGCAAAGATAAAATTCACTCACATCGAGATCCACACCTTTTTTTACAGCCTCAAGCGCTTTGGTGTAAATCTTTGCATGGATAGCCTCCGCATCGACTGCAAACTTGAACATAGTTTTTGCTTTGTGCCCATCAGCAATAGCCAACTCGACCATCGGCGGATACATCTCCGTGAACTCGTAGGTTTCGCCATCGATGGCGGACTGAAGATTGTCGGCGGTGGACGCAATCATGTCCAAAGCTTTGAGGTGTCCTTCAGCATGGATACGCTCGGCTTCCGCAGTGGTACGGAAGAGTTTGGCAATATTAGCAAAACCGTCTTTTTCGGCTTTTTTGGCAAAAGCCCGGTATTTCTGATTTGCTTGGCTTTCACCGGCAAAGGCATCTTTAAGATTGTCTTTGGTTGTCGACATGGAACCTCCTTAATAGGCTAGTTTTATTGTTTTCTTGTGTATCATTGAAGTATCGTAACCTGGCGAAGTAACAAAAAACGAGATTTCACGAACCTTTCCTCCATCCTTGTTTTGATGGCAAAGCGTTTTTTTTTTAACCAGCACCGGCGACCAAAAATCGCTGGTAAACTCCTTCTACTTTACCTTAATTGAGTGAAGCTGACAAGAACTAATAGGAATAAAAACCAACTAGCACGAATTATCAACAAAAACCAAAAGAGGCCTAATTCTTACGGCTGCCAAAAACCAACTTTCCCCCCATATGTCCGGCCGCTCCTACCGCCATCAATAAAAGGACCGATATCCCCAAATAAACCCAGCGCCCGGAAGAAGGTGCAGTGACAATAGCAGGTTGTACCAATCGCCAGATGATCAGGGTGGACAGGGAGAGCACGGCCACTATCGCCGCTCCGATTTTTATTTTGAAAAGCGTGGTCAATGTTCCCTGATAACGCTTCTGCCACATTTCATAACCGGTGAAGATGACCAAAGGCATGTTGAGCAAGACGAAAACAAAACTGTATAGAGCTGCGGTTTCAAAAAGAGGAAAACCTAGGAATACGGTGATTGCTAAAAAAATAACCGCCATAGGCACAATGCCGTTGGGGGTATGCACCGTTATGGGATGAAGATGATAGGTGCTAATCAGTTCGGAGGCCTTTGTATAAAGAAAGGTTGCCAAGGTGGCTTTGGCGACGGGTTGGGATGCCGTAAGCGTTCCTTGCTCCACCTTGGAATCGTCTCCGGTGATCTCAACAAACAGACTTTTATCCGCAGAGCACACCGGACATTCATCGGGGGGGGTATCACCTTCATGAACATAACCACAAACCGTACATTCCCATTTTCTCATTACTCACCTCCACGACCCAATAAAATTGGCGTATGATATCGAGCTGAAACAACGACGGAAAAAAGCTAATATAAAAGGGTTTTCCGGGAGCAGTCGCGACTCCCGACATCCGGTCAAACCTGTATTTCCGATTCTTTTTTCAATTCCCTTTGAAACAACTCCAAAACGGCATCTTCGCACTTTTTGTTTTGGTACAACACCCGGTATACCTGTTCCAGAATCGGCATTTCGACCTTGAGTTCTCTCGCCAGTTTGTAACAGGACTCGGTCGTTTTAACTCCTTCCGCCACCATAGTCATCTGTGCCAAAGCCTCAGGTAGGGTGAGCCCTGATCCTAATTTCAAACCCACGGTACGATTTCTGCTCAAATCACCCGTGCAAGTCAGCACCAAATCGCCGAGCCCCCCCAGGCCGGCAAAGGTTTGGGGGTCGGCTCCCAGTGCCACGCCTAAACGGGTAATTTCGGCAAGTCCACGGGTGATAAGCGCGGCCCGGGTGTTGAGCCCGTAATGGAGCCCATCGCAGATGCCGGCGGCTATGGCGATGACATTTTTCATGGCCCCGCTGATTTCAAGACCGATAACATCCCCTGAAGAGTAAACCCGAAAAGTATCCGTGGAAAAAAGACGTTGCACCGCTTCAGCTGCTTCGGGGTCGGCAAAGGCCGCCGTTACCGCCGTAGGTTGCCGGTCGGCCACTTCCGCAGCAAAACTCGGACCGCTCAAGGCGCCGAAATGGAGACCAAGGAGACCCTGGCTTTCCTTTTCCATGATACCGGTCATGGTCTGACCACTGCCGATCTCAATGCCCTTTGTGGCGGAAACCACCACGCATCCTTTCCTTAGAAACGGATAGGTTTGTCGATACACTTCCCGATACCCGTGGGAAGGCACCACCATGACAACGCATTGCGCCCCGGCAACCGCTGCGGGCAGCTGATCGGAGACTTCCAGGCTATCGGGAAATGGATGCCCGGCCTGGTGCCTTTTATTCTCCCGATCCTCAGCCAACCGACCAATATGATCGGTATCCCGGTCCCACATGGTCACCTTAATTCCTTTTCGGCCCAGCAGTAGGGCAAGAGCCGTGCCCCAGCTACCCGCACCTAATATGGCGATGTTTTCAATCTTCATCATTGCCTTCGATCGGTTCATCTTCACTTTCGATGGACTCATCCAGGTCTATGGATTCATCTCCTTCGTCAAGACCTTCTTCCCGGGCAAGCATGGACATATCAACCACCAATTCCCCTTCCTCCAGGTTGATTAAACGAACCCCCTGGGTATTGCGGCCGATAATGCGGATGGTGTCCATCGGCATGCGAATAACCTTGCCGGAATTGGCGATCAGCATGACCTGATCCTCATCGACCACCGGCAGAACTCCGACGACGTTGCCGTTGCGCTCGCTGGTTTTGATGGTGAAAACGCCCTTGCCGCCACGGGTCTGGAGTTTATATTCGGAAACCGCTGTCCGTTTGCCGTAACCGTTTTCCGTGACAGTGAGGATGGAATCATCGCTTTTGATGACTGCAACCCCCACCACCACGTCATCTTCTCCCAGGTTAATTCCTTTGACACCGGCGGCCAGACGCCCCATGGCGCGGACATCGGATTCGCGAAAATGAATGGATAAACCTTTTTTCGTAACCAGGAAAATCTCATTGTCACCGGAGGTGATTGCAGCGGTCAAAATCTCATCATCATCCCGGATGGTCAAGCCGAACTTGCCCTTGCGCATCGGCCTTTTATATTCGGAAATAAAGGTCTTTTTGACTCGCCCCAGTTTGGTGACCGTGAGTACCGAAACGGTGTCGTCCATGTTGGCCAAATCGGCAATCGGCAGAATGGCGGCGACCTTTTCGTTGTCGCCGAGTTCCAGCAGATTGACAATGGCCTTGCCGCGGGCCGTACGTCCAGCCAGGGGCAATTCGTAGACCTTGCGCCAGAACACCCGGCCCTTGTTGGTGAAAAAGAGGAACGTGTCCAGCGAAGAAGCGGTGTAGAGGCTGGTGACAAAATCATCTTCCAGGGTGACCATGCCCTTGACACCCTTACCGCCGCGCCGCTGCGCCCGATACAGATTAAGCGGATTGCGTTTGATGTAACCGGTATGAGAGACCGTCACCACCATCTCCTCCGGGGTTATCATATCCTCGGGCAGGATCTCGTCCGGAGCGTCGATGATCTCGGTGCGGCGACCGTCACCGTAATCTTCCATTATTTTTTCAAATTCTTCCCGGATGATCTGCTGCACCAGCGTGTCATCGTTAAGGACCTGCTTCAACCAGTTGATTTTATCAACTATCTCTTGATAATCGCTAACTATTTTTTCCCGCTCCAATCCAGTCAGGCGTTGCAGCCGCATGTCCAGGATGGTTTGAGCCTGGATCTCGGATAGCTCAAAACGGGCGGTCAACCCCTCTTTAGCCTCTGCTGGGTTGGCTGAGGCTCTTATCAGCGCCACCACCTCATCCAGATGGGTTATGGCGATTTTCAAACCTTCGAGAATATGGGCCCGTTCTTCCGCCTTGCGTAACTCAAAGGCGGTTCGTCGGTAAATCACGGTTTTTCGGTGGACCAGGAAATACTGAAGAATTTGTTTTAAATTAAGTATTTCAGGTTTGTTGTTAACGATACAGAGCAGAATGATCCCAAAGCTTTTCTGCAAAGGAGTCATTTTGTAGAGCTGATTGATGACGATTTCGGGAATCTCGTCTTTCCGCAGATCCAGTACCACCCGGACCCCATGCCGATCCGATTCATCCCGGATTTCGGCAATCGAGGTTATCCGTTTTTCCTTCATCAACAGGGCAATTTTTTCAACCAGTGAAGCTTTGTTCTGCTGGAAAGGAACTTCGGTGATGATGATGGATTCACCATGAGCTCCGCGTGGTTCAATATGCGTTTTAGAACGCATGATTATTACCCCGCGTCCGGTTTCATACGCCTCCCGGATCCCGGCCCGGCCGCAGATAAACCCACCTGTGGGGAAATCCGGCCCGGTAATGATCTCCATCAGTTCATGCACGGTGATCTCGGGGTTTTCCATCAGAGCGAGTAGTCCATTGATGACTTCGGTCATATTATGGGGCGGGATTTTGGTGGCCATACCGACCGCTATCCCTTCCGAACCGTTGATGAGAATATTAGGGATTTTGGAGGGAAAAACCGAAGGCTCCTGCAAGGAGTTATCGTAGTTGGGGACAAAATCGACGGTTTCTTTTTCAAGATCAGCAACCAACTCCTGATCGAGCCGAGTCATCCTGGCTTCAGTGTACCGCATGGCCGCAGCGGAATCGCCGTCCATGGAACCGAAGTTGCCTTGGCCATCGACCAAGGGATATCGCATGGAAAAATCCTGGGCCATCCGGACCAGGGTGTCGTAGGCAGCGGTATCGCCATGGGGGTGATACTTACCGATTACATCACCGACGATGCGAGCTGATTTGATATAGGGCCGGTTGTAGGTGTTGCCCAGTTCGCGCATGGCAAAAAGGGTGCGGCGATGCACCGGCTTGAGACCATCGCGGACATCGGGCAGTGCTCTGCCGATAATGACCGACATGGCGTAATCCATGTAGGATTTACGCAATTCCTTTTCTATGGCTATGGTTGGTTGTGGGGTGCTGCCTGGTGTGAGTTCCGTCATTGTTAATTCCTGCTTGAGTCGGGCTAAAGGGAGATAATCTGGTCAGGGATCTGAATCGAGCTGCGTTTAAATATCCAGATCGGCCACCTCAAGGGCATGATTTTGAATGAATTCTCTCCGTGGTTCGACCTTATCTCCCATAAGTGTCGTAAATATATCATCGGTGAGTTGAACATCATCGATTTTTACCTGGAGCAATACCCTGTTCTCCGGATTCATCGTTGTATCCCAGAGTTGTTCGGGGTTCATCTCGCCCAAACCTTTATATCGTTGCAGATGACTGCCCTTGAAAGTCTCTTCGCGGACCAGTTCGATCAATCGGTGCCAGGTTTCGGCGGTTGATTGGCTCTCTTGTCCGCTCGATCCGGTTCGCACCAAAGCGAAGGAACAGGTGAGGTACGGTCGAATGGTTTTATATAGTTCAAGAGCATGGCGATACTCATTGATGAGAGGAATGTTTGGCCCCAAAGTGACGGCTATATGCATCTGTCCGCTGAAGGTGACGTCAAATTCGAAACAAGCCGGCCGCCAACTGCAGGTACGAACTGCTCCAACCACAGTGCCCATGGTCTTCAACGCTTCAGCTAAGGTATCAACCAAAGCGCGATCTTCAAATTGCAAGGCCGTGTGTATATTGTTTTGCAGCATAAACAAGGCCAGGGGTTCCTGGATATTGATTCGCTCCAGATAGGCTATCACCCTTTCGAAGGCGGAAAGTTTGCGCAGCACATCCACCATGGCATTTTCGGCGATCATCACTCCCTGATCGGTGTGAATGCGCATCAGTTGGCTAGCTTGGGAATACAGGTAGGTGTTCAGGGCTTCGTCGTTGAGGAAATATTGCTCTTTCTTCCCTTTGCCAAGCCGATAAAGTGGGGGTTGACCAATATAAACGTGTCCGTTTTCGATCAGCGGCAGCATTTGGCGATAGAAAAAAGTCAAAAGCAGGGTGCGGATATGGGCACCATCGACATCGGCATCCGTCATAATAATGACTTTATGATAACGGAGTTTTTCCAGATCAAATTCTTCGCTGCCGATCCCGGTCCCCAAGGAAGCTACCAGTTGTTTTATTTCTTCCGAGCTGAGAATTTTATCAAAACGGGCCTTTTCCACGTTCATAATCTTACCGCGCAGGGGCAAAATAGCCTGAACCGCCCGATCTCGTCCTTGTTTGGCGGAACCTCCCGCCGAGTCACCCTCAACAATAAAAATTTCGCGTTCAGCGGGATTTTTACTTTGGCATTCGGCGAGTTTGCCAGCCATCAATACCGAAAGATTTCCTTTTTTTCTAGAGAGTTCTCGTGCCTTTCGAGCGGCATCCCGAGCCCTGGCCGCTTCCACAGCTTTGCTTAAAATATTACGGGCAACCGCGGGATTCTGTTCCAGGTAGGCTCCCAGTTTTTCATTGCAGAGCGATTCGACAATCGATTTAACCTCGGAATTTCCTAGTTTGGTTTTTGTCTGCCCTTCGAATTGAGGGTTGGGTACACGAACGGAAATGACACAAGTCAACCCTTCGCGCACATCATCGCCCCCCATTTTTTCTTTGAGGTGTTTTGGAACGACATCGTCACTGGCATATTTGTTGATACATTTAGTCAAAGCCGCGCGAAAACCAGCAACATGGCTGCCGCCTTCTTTTGTATTGATATTATTAACAAAAGAAAAAAGTCTTTCCGAATATCCGTCAAAATACTGAAAGCAGATATCAACCTGCACCGAATCTTTTTCCCCGGAAATCAAAATAGGATGTGGATGAACGCAGGTGCGATTGCGGTTTAAATATTCGACATAGGAGGTGATTCCACCATCAAAATAAAAGGTGTTCTCCGCGCCATCTCGTTCATCTTTGAGAATAATGCGAATATTTTTATTGAGAAAGGCCAGTTCCCGCATTCTAGTCTTAACGATTTCATATTGAAAAACCGTTGTTTCTGAAAAAATTTCCGGGTCCGGTGCGAAAAATATACTGGTACCGGTCTGCTCACTGACCCCAATTTCTTCAAGCTCGCTGGTACGTGCGCCGTAGGCGAAGGTTTGCCGGTAAATTTTTCCGTTCCGTTTTACCTCGGCTTCCGTATGTTTACTCAAGGCGTTGACCACCGACACACCGACACCGTGCAGACCACCTGAAACCTTATAGGTAGAATGGTCAAATTTGCCGCCAGCGTGCAACGTGGTCATAACCAGTTCCAGAGCCGACATCTGTTCGGTGGGATGCATTTCAACCGGAATTCCTCTGCCGTTATCCACGACAGTAACGGAATTATCTTCGTGGATGGTAATACTAATTTGATTGCAGTGTCCGGCTAAAGCTTCGTCGATGGAGTTGTCGACAACCTCATAAATTAAATGATGGAGGCCTTCTTCTCCGGTATTACCTATATACATGGACGGTCGTTTGCGAACCGCTTCTAGTCCATCGAGAACTTTTATATGTTCCGCTTCATAGGACGTATTGTTTATATCACTCACTTTTTTCCTTTTTATAAATTTTTGAATTTTAAAAAAAAATGAAATTAAAAATTTATAATTTCATTGGCATAATGATACTTAGAAATCCTGTGTCTTCATTGGAAGTTATCATGCAAGGACTTTCTTGAGAATTAATATTTGCATTTATAATATCTGATTCCATAACTTGAAGACTTTCAATAAAATATCTACAATTGAATCCTAAAGATAAAGGATTACCTTCATATTCAACCTCAAATTCGTCTTTTGCAGATCCAAAATCTGCGTTTTGGGACGTCAAAATCATTTTTTTATCGACGATTTCGATTTTTATTGCATGAAATATATCTTCTGTGAAGAGATTAATTCTTTTTAAACTTTCGAGGAATCTGTTTCTATCTATAAATATAGTATTATCTTTTGATAAACTATTCAATAATCCTTGAAAATCAGGGAAATCACCTTCCATTAATCGTATAACAAGAAGAGAGTCTTCATTTTTTAAGACAGCTTGTTTTTCTTCAATTCCAAATAAAAATGTATTTTTATTTTCACAAAATTTTCGTATTTCCTGCACCCCTCTTCTAGGAATCAAAGTCACGGGGTTAAGTCGCAAACCATCAAGGGATGAATCTATTTCTCTGCTCATGATGGTTAAGCGGTGGCCATCAGAAGAAATCATTTTTAAATAGAGATGCTCATCTTCTATAATTTTCTGCAATAAAACAGCCGTCAAGGTGAACATATTTTCTTTGTCTTGAGCTATGGAGAAAATAGTTTTATCAACTAAATCGGCCATAACAGCACTTTCTATTTGCACTAGTGCCGTTTCGTCATAGGTTGGAAATTGAGGAAATTCATCTCCGACCATACCCGCTAAACGATACAAACTTGGTCCCGCGGTGATTTCAACCCAATGATTATCGAGTTCTTTAAAAGCAATCATGGAGGAGCCTGATTCACGGGCTACTTCAAAGAGTTTTTTAGCAGGTAAGGTCAGAACCCCTGTTTGGAGCACTTCCGCAGGGACAGTCTGTTTCAGTCCAATTTCTAAGTCAGTCCCGGTGAAGACAACATGATCAGACTGTACCTCGAGAAGGACATTGGATAAAATGGCCAACGTTCCTTTTTTGCTAGTAATATTTTGTTGTATACTGATAGCTCGGAGTAATTCGTCTCTGCCAATATTAAATTGGAAAGCCATAGTAATATCCTTTTGTTTTATATACTTTATTGTTGGTGTTAATGATGTTGGTTCGTTGGTTTTTGGTTTAACTGCTTATATTCAAAGAGATTTATTTGTTAAAAGATTTGTTTGGGTTTTATTGGTTGAATGGTGAAAAATTGAATTTATTTTTTATTAACATTCTTTGAGCAGTTTTTTGCACTGCATAGGATAGTTTTTCAATAATTTTTCAACTCTAAAAAATTACTCGATAAACCTCGAAATATCAAACAAATTATGTGACGGAATCAACGGTAAAATAATGAAAAATCAATTAAATAATTATATTCAAGAAGCTTGCCAGCAAGGCCTTTCTGACGGGGTCTTTTGCGGGGTGTCGGCTGCTGTGAGCGTGGGGAAAAATAAGGCACGGTATCGTGGATATTTTAGTGGTGGAAAGACTCGTTATGATCAAGCGGGGACAGTTATTCATCGGAATACCTTGTTTGATTTGGCATCTCTCACCAAACCTTTGTGCACGACCTTAGGTATTCTACATCTGATAGCCACCGGAAAACTTCACTGGGACAAGCCTTGTTTAGCTTTGTTGAATTTGGCGGTACCTTATGAAAAAAGAGCTCTAACAATCAGAAATTTTCTCAATCATAGTTCAGGATTGCCGGCTTATAAACCCTATTTCCAAAAAAAATTACCGGAATATTTCTCAGGGGCCGCAGTTGGGCTTATTCAGCAGATATTGGACGAACCACTGGAATATTCGCCGAAAACTATCTGCCGGTACAGTGATTTAGGGTTTATTTTACTGGGGGCCCTTATTGAGAATTTGACTGAGCAATCATTGGCTGATTTTTACCGAACTGTTATCACCGACCCATTAGAGTTAACAAACCAACTTCGTTTTCTCCCGCACGGTCAATCGTTGCTAGTGGATAAACTTAAAGTGGCGGCCACGGAACGCTGTATTTGGAGAAAAGCTATCATCCAGGGCGAAGTTCATGATGAGCATTGCTGGTTAATGGGGGGAGTTTCCGGACATGCTGGATTGTTTGGGACGGTTGATGGTGTTATGAGGTTGTGCGAATTAATCCTTGATGTCTGGAAGGATAGAGCGAGCCATCCTGCCTTTCCCAACGCATTGTTACAGCAAGCGCTTAGTTCAAAGCATTCAAGTGAAAGTTGGTGCTTGGGATTTGATACACCATCACCGGGAATATCAAGTTGTGGTAGATGGTTTTCCCCAAGAAGTGTTGGGCATCTTGGTTTTAGCGGGACTTCTTTTTGGATAAATCCCGATCATGATATCATCGTGGTTCTGTTGACCAATCGGATACATCCCTCCAGGGAAAATATCAAAATCCGAACATTCCGCCCCTTTTTCCACGACTACCTCATGGAGAAGATAGCAGTTGATTTCTGAGTGCCGATTTAAAAAAACCCTATCATTAAAAAATGATAGGGTTTTTTACTGCAATGCTAGCTGTTTTAGGCCAGATTTACCACCAACAAACGGTTTTATCGTTGGCAAAAATCTTCTGGATTAGGATATCGTAATTCGGCTCACCCATGTACAGTTTGAACTCATCGGCAACACGGTCACGGTTCAGAATTTCAACCAGTTTTTTGACATCGTCGGTGGGCTCTGATTTGTAAACCTGCAATATTTTCATTGTATCAGCACTCATAGGTTTCTCCTTTTATTCGCTACAAGCCCCTGGAGGCTCGTGGGATTGTTTCGGAAGACCGTAAGGAATGATGAAATCGGCTTCCCTCATCCGCTCGCCAAGCTCTTCCAAGGAGATGTTGGTAATTTCGGTTCCTTCGGGCAGATCAGTGGGTGCATCGGCGCCGCAGCTCAGAACCTCTCCTTCCATGTCGGCAATCCAGGCGATATTTTCGGACATATAGTTCGAAAAGCGCGGGAACTCACCGTTCATGATGACGGGGAAGGCATAGTGATTTTCAACAGCAAGTCCTAAACCAGAACGTATACCATCGTTGTATACACGGTTGGCTATCAGTATATAAACTTTTAATGATTCCATTTCCGCATCTCCTTACATGACGATATACTTCGCACATTCATCGAGAATGGCGCCGTGGAAAGCCTGCGTGCGCATTTGTTTGTCGGTCAAACCGCGGGGGACATCGTTGACATTATCGAACCCTTCGCAAATGTAGCTGTCGGCACAGATTGCGACATCCTCAAGGGCGCAGAGTTCGGTCAATGTGTAAAAATCAGGATTTTTGGTTAAGTGAATGGATTTGAAAGTAAAGAAAATCATTACTTTTTTTCCGGCACGAACCGCAGCTTTCGTCAATCCGAGGATGTGACGCATATGCTGGGGAGTGGTGACGAAAATACCAAATTTATTTGGATCGGCAGCCATTGGCTTTTTTCCTCCTTAAAAAGGATAGTGTTTACGGAAAGATCATCCTTTTTTAATAAAAAAGCTAATGTACCCTGCTTCTTCCTTCTCGCCGAGATACTCGTGTCCGGCACGTTCACACCAACCGGGAATATCGTTTCTTGAACCTGGATCGGTTCCTTGAATGTGGAGAATCTCTCCCGCGCCGATCTTGCCAATTTCTTTTTTGGTGCGAAGGAGCGGCATGGGGCAGCTCAAGCCACGTGCATCAAGTACTGCAGCGACAGCCAGACCTTCGGGTGCTACTTTTACGTCACTCATAGTGTGTTCTCCTTAAGAAAATACTTTTTTAAAAAGACCATTTTATACATGAAAAAAAGACGATTTAGTTTATAAATAAAAGGTGGGGTTGTCAAGATAGAAACAGAAGTGGCAAACGCGGCCGGAATAACCGAATTAACCGCCAAAAAACACTTACAAAAATGATCCGTTGCACACGGTTTAACGTAAGGTGCCTGCTTGTTGACAAATTTAGTAGGCAAAGGTATTTTTGCGGCTTTCAATACTTTTCAGCTATTTCACAAGAAGTTTTTGAGTTGGAAGCTAATTTTTATTTTAAAGGGGAAGGAGGCTGTTGAAGAATGGAAGATGTGAAGATTTTTTGGCAAAAAATTAAACACTTGTACAAAGTGCTTTGCCAAGATGAGTGGAATCCAACCACAACTGGTATCATTGTAGCCCTTTTGAGTATTTTGATCATGGCTTGGTGGCGGCCCTGGGGCGCGGTTGGCGCCATTCGCAATTGGGGTGACTGGATGCTGTTTAAAGCCGGCATTTTCAATGGGGATCTGGCGGAGTTAATCGGTTTTGTCAATGAGGATGGGGATAAGATTCTCACCAAATCGATGTTGTTCAACACCGGATCGGTCATTGGTCTTGGTTTTGTCGGTGGCGCTTTTATCTCAGCCTGCCTTGGCGGTCAGTTTGCCTTTCGTTTTCCCCCGGTCCGTGAATACCTCAAGGCCATTATCGCTGGTATCTTGATGGGTATTGGCGCGGCTTTGGCCGGCGGTTGCAACGTTGGCGGCATGTATAACGCCATCGGCAACCTTGCGGCCAATGGTTTTGCCATGTGGGTGGGCTTGGTTCCTGGCGTGCTGCTTGGTCTCTGGCTCCTGTACAAAGAGATGGAGCATATCAGTTGGGGCGACGGAGGATCTTTTACCCTGGATATTCCTTATGTGATTCAGTGGGTTTTCGGTATAGCCGGTTTGGTTGCGGTTGTTTGGTGCGCTAATTATTATGCTAATTTTAAAGGCGAAGAGTATGTCGAATACATTACTTCGCTCTCCGGTATCCTGTTGATCGCCGTTGGTCTCGGGTATACGATGCAACGGGGTCGCTGGTGCATGATCCAGGGATTTCGCGAACCGCACATGACTGGCGATTGCAAGATGGCAAAATCTGTGGCGCTTTCCATCGTGATTGTCGCAGTCGGCGCCGCCATCCTCAAATATGGGGTGGCAACCCGTCTGGGCGGCGACCCGGTGCTTGATCCGATGAACTATGTGCGCGGCACCTTTGGTTGGGGTGGTTTGGTCGGTGGCTTTATTTTTGGCCTCGGCGCTATGCTCGCCGGTGGTTGTGGATCCGGCGCTCTATGGCGTGTTGGTGAAGGCCAGATTAAACTCTGGGTGGCTGTACCGTTTTTCTCTCTTTCCAACTCATTGGTGTCTGCCTGGTTTTCCGCCTATCGGTTTGAAGAAAAAGGATATCTCGGTAAATATGTGTATCTGCCGGATGCCTTAGGCTACGGTTATACCATGGCCTTGATCGTTGGTTTTGCATTGATCTGGTATCTTGTCGTCTCCTGGAACGAAGACAGTAATAAACTGATATTGCCGATGTAATTTTTTTTTTGTGATCGGTTTTTTTAAGGGTGGTTACCGTAACAGGTGCCACCCTTTTTTTTTTCGATACACCGTAAAAGGAACCTAAATCCATGAGCGATGAACGGGTCGCGCGCCACCAACTTCGCCTCCATATACTTTCGGAACGAAAGAAGCTTTCCCTGGCTGATCGTCAAGAAATGGGCCGACGGATTATCGAGACCCTGACGACCTTGCCGATCTTCACAGAACACCAAATCGTTTTGATCTATTGCAATTATCAGAGCGAGGTGGCAACGCTTCCATTGCTCCATCGGTGTCTGGCTGAAGGGAAAACAGTCTGTGTGCCGTTGGCGGTGCCAGAGGCCCCCCGTTTACTGGCGGTGACCATCACCGATCCTCTGCTTGATCTCGCTCCCGGATATAAAGGCATACCAGAGCCGGTTTCCAGCCTGCGGGAGTCGAGGGTGCTGAGTCCGGAGTGTCTGGAGGTTATCATTGTACCAGGTGCGGTTTTTGATCGTTCCGGGAATCGTCTCGGGTACGGCGGCGGGTATTACGATCGTTTTTTGGCACAAGCCGCGCCTCGGGCCATTCGAATTGGTCTCGCCTATTCCATGCAATTGGTTGATCGAATACCGGCCTTGTCCCACGATGTACCTATGGATGTTTTGATTACTGACAAGGAAGTACTTACCTGGAAGAGGTTTGGTGATGCGAAAAACAGCGGTCTATAAAAACCCACTTTTTCTGAACCATTATACCGGACGGGAACACCTTGAATCAGCAGAACGCTTGCGGGCGGTGTATGAGGATCTTGAACGTATCGAGGTGGCTGAGAAACTCATGTTCCCCGATTTTCCCGAGGCCACCGCCACAACGATTAAACTGGTTCATACGCCGGAACTGGTCCGGGAGGTTGCCAAAACCGCTGCATATCCCGCCAGTTTTCTCGACGCCGACACCAGAACTTCGCAGGATTCCTACCGGGCGGCGTTGCTTGCCGCCGGCGCGGTGATCGATGGTATCAAACGACTCGAACATGGCGAGATCGACAACGCTTTTTGCCTGGTCCGTCCGCCTGGGCATCATGCGGAGCGAGGTCGGGCCATGGGGTTTTGCCTGTTCAACAACATTGTCGTCGGGGCCAAGTGGGCGATCAAGCATTTAGGGCTGGAGCGCATCCTGATTGTGGATTGGGATTTGCACCATGGCAATGGCACGCAGCATAGCTTTTATCGGAACGACAAGGTGTTGTACTGCTCTACCCATCAATACCCTCTGTATCCCGGATCAGGGGCTTTACCGGAATCCGGGGAGGGAAAAGGGATGGGGTATACGGTGAACGTTCCCTTGACCGGGGGACAGGGTGATGAAGAATTTGGCCGAATCTTCAACGAACTGTATGTCCCGCTGGTCCGCGCCTATCGTCCCGAATTGATACTTGTTTCCTGCGGTTTTGATATTATGGCCGGTGACCCCCTGGGCACCATGCGGGTGAGTTGCGCCGGGGTTGCCTACATGACGCGGATACTTCTGGAACTTGCCGAAGAATGCTGTCAGGGCAAGTTGCTGCTGACCCTGGAAGGCGGGTATGATCTCGACAACATGCGCCACGGAATCTTGGCGGTGTTGACCGAATTATACGGTGCACCGTTGTCCCCTGCCTATCCGATCTATCTGTCGCCGCAAGATCTCAATCGATTCCGTTCGACCAGCATCGAATTGGCCAGTCTGGATCAGGCTGTCCATTGGACAAAAAACTGGTGGGATATTTAAATTTTTAACCTTTTGATTTTTTGTCAAAAAATCGCTAAATGGCAGGGAGGCACCACGTATGTTGGTATTAATGCTTTGGTAAGTTTTTACAATTGTGAGAAACTATAAAGGCAACGCGCGTTCGTCTATATGTTGCTCACCCCGCTCTCGCGGTATATATCATTTTAAGGTAGCCTTTCAGAAGATATGGGTTCCAAGATTCTCATAGCAGACGATGACACGCTGGTTCGCAGTGCGATCCAGAAAATCCTCAGGATGTTCGACCACGAGGTGGTTGCCGTCCAGTCCGGCCGGGAGGTGTTGGAACAGGTGTCGGATGATTTCGACGTTATAATCCTGGATATCAACATGCCGGATATGGACGGGTTTGAGACCCTGGAGTGTTTGAACAAGAATAAAAACGATATTCCGGTGCTTTTCCTCACTGGGGCCGGTTCCATGGATTATGCCGTCAAGGCGATTAATCTCGGTGCCTACGATTTTCTGACCAAACCCATCGCCGATATTGAGCTTTTTCATGTCAAGATCATGCAGGCGGCGGAAAAGCGTCATTTTTTATTGCAGGAAAAAGAGATTAAAAAAAACTTGGAAAGCGAGGTGCTGGCCAAGACCCGGGAATTGGCCGAGAAAAACATCCTGCTGGAGCAGTACAGTTACAATCTTGAGAACGCCACCGTCCAGATCATGTCGAGCCTGCAGGCTGCCATGGAGGAAAAAGACGGCTACACCGCCGGACATACCCGGCGAGTGACGGAGTATGTGGTTCTTTTAGGGGAAGCGGCCGGTATTCAAAACGAGGATATGGTTGTTCTGCGGCGGGCCTCACAGTTCCACGATATCGGCAAACTGGTCATCGATCTCAGTTGTATCCAGAAGCCGGGGCTTTTAACCCCTGAGGAATGGGCATTAATCAAAAAACATCCTGAGGTGGGGGCGAGCATCATTGAACCGCTTTCCTTCATGGACCGGGAGCGTGATATCATCCGCCACCATCACGAAAAACTCGACGGTTCCGGGTATCCCGACGGTCTCATGGGTAACGAACTCGATACGCTGACCCGGATTATCACCATCGCCGACAGTTACGATGCCATGACCTCCCGCCGCAACTATCGAAAAAATTTAACCACCCCCGAGGCTGTGGGCGAATTGCGGCGCTGCGCCGGTTCGCAATTTGACCTTGAACTCGTCGAACTTTTTGCAGGGGTTGTCCTTTCCGTCCGTTCGCTGTATAAGCAATAGCTGTTTTTATTTCGAGACGAACGCCTTATCACCGTTGTTTTTTCTATTACAAAGCCATGAAAATTACCCAAGAAGAAGTACAGCATGTGGCCAAGTTGGCTCGTTTGGATTTGACCGTCGCCGAAGTTGAACGCATGACCGGGCATCTTGATGCGATTCTTTCGTATGCAGCGAAACTGGATGAACTTGACACCACCGGAGTGGCCTTGACCACCCACCCCCAGCAGGTAGTCAATGCGTTTCGTGACGATGAAGTCCGTTCATCGTTGCCTCGGGAGCGGGCTCTAGCCAATGCACCGGAGCAAAACGGTGAATCCTTTGTCGTTCCCAGGGTTATCTGAGGCCTGAGTACCGGCTCTTCTCTTTTTTCTAATTTTTCCCAATACGCATAGCATGGAACATTTTTCCTTAACCCTTCATGAAGCGCTGGATCAGCTCGATTGTGGCGCGGTGACTTCGATCGCTCTTACCGAATCGGTGCTTGCCCGAATTGATGCCGTCGAACCGCAAGTGCAGGCTTATTTGGCCCTTGACCGTGAAGGGGCACTGCGTCAGGCGGAGCAAGCCGACACCCAACGGAAAAACGGTCAAGGTGGTCCGCTCTGCGGTATCCCCCTTGCCGTCAAGGATGTGCTCTGTACCACTTCGATGCCAACCACTTGTGGTTCCCGTATCCTGGAGCACTTCGTCGCTCCCTATGACGCCACGGTGGTCGCCCGCCTGGCAGGGGCCGGCTCGGTGTTGCTGGGCAAACTGGCCATGGATGAATTCGCCATGGGATCAACCAGTGAAAACTGCGCCTTTCAGACCCCCAACAATCCCTGGAAAATCGGCTATGTGGCCGGTGGATCCAGTGGCGGTTCGGCGGCAGTGGTTGCTGCGGACGAGTGTTTTGCCTCGCTCGGAACCGATACCGGCGGTTCTATCCGTCAGCCTGCCTCACTTTGCGGCACGGTGGGGATGAAACCGACCTATGGGCGGGTCTCCCGTTACGGCCTGGTGGCTTTTGCCTCCTCGCTCGACCAGGTGGGCCCCCTGACCAAGGATGTAAGGGACTGTGCCCTGATGATGAATGCCATCAGCGGTTACGACCCCCTTGATTCCACCTCCATTAACCTGGAAGTTCCTGATTATACCGGGGCGTTGCAGACCGGGCTTCAAGGGGTGCGGATTGGGGTGCCCACGGAATATTTCGGCGAGGGATTGGACCCTGAGGTGGACCGGGTTGTCCGCCAGGGGATTGATATGCTCAAGGAAGCCGGGGCCACGATTGTCGAGGTCAGCCTACCGCACACCGAATATTGCGTCGCGGTCTATTACCTGATAGCCCCGGCGGAAGCAAGCTCCAATCTGGCTCGATTTGACGGCGTCCGCTACGGCTTCCGCGACCGCACCGCCGATTCGCTGATCGATCTCTACAAACAATCGCGTTCCCAGGGGTTCGGCGATGAAGTCAAGCGTCGGATCCTGATCGGCACCTATGCCCTTTCGGCCGGGTATTACGACGCGTATTACAAAAAAGCCTCCCAGGTGCGGACCCTGATTAAGGACGATTTCGCCAAGGCCTTCGCCACTTGCGACCTGATGGTTTCGCCGGTCTGCCCGACCCCATCCTGGCCGATCGGCTCCAAGGCCGATGATCCGCTGGCCCTGTATCTGTCCGACATCCTGACCCTGTCCGCGAATCTCGCCGGTGTACCCGGTATGTCGGTTCCTTGCGGGTTCAACGCCCAAGGGCTACCGATCGGTATGCAACTCCAGGCGGCCCACTTCAATGAATCCATCCTGTTGCGCGCCGCCTATAATCTTGAACAACGGGCCGGCGTTGCCGGACAAAAACCAATCATCGCCTAAACCATGCAGATACCTGTTCCTCAAAACATCGCCGCGATCGTTCCCTATCCCCCGGGCAAACCCATGGATGAACTCGAACGGGAGTACGGTATTACCAATGCCATCAAACTGGCGTCCAACGAAAATGCCTGGGGTCCTTCCCCCAAAGCGGTGCAGGCCATCGGTGAGATGCTGCACAACCTCCACCGTTATCCCGACGGTTCCAGTTATACCCTCACCGAGGCCATCGCCCGGTGGATTGGGGCGGATCCCGCGGAGATCGTGCTCGGCAACGGTTCCAATGAGGTAATCGAATTTTTGGTCAAGGCCTTTGTCGGCACTGGCGATGCGGTGATCACCAGCCATCCCTCCTTTCTGATGTACCAAAAATTCGTGCAGGTTCGCGGCGGGGAGAATGTCGTTGTCCCCCTGAAAGATATGGCCCATGACTTGGAGGCGATCAGCGGGGCGGTGAGTGACCGGACTCGGTTGATTTTCATCGACAACCCGAACAACCCCACCGGCACCCTGATCGAAAAAGACGTTTTTGCACGGTTCCTGTCGGGATTACCGCAGTCGGTGATCGTGGTATTGGACGAGGCTTACGTCGATTTTGTCGAGCCGGCCCGACGTATTGATGTTCTGGGCTGCATCCGTCACCCCGAACTTATTCCGGCGGTGGTTTCTCTGCGTACGTTCTCCAAGGCTTTCGGTCTGGCGGGATTACGGGTGGGCTTTGGCGTCATGCACCGCGAGGTGGCCGCCCTGCTGCATCGGGTCCGGCAGCCGTTCAATATCAATCTGCCAGCCCAGGCCGGTGCGCTGGCGGCTCTGGACGACACCGCCCACTATGACCATACCCTGCGGGCGACGGCTCAAGAACGGGCTTGGCTGCAGCAGGCGGTGACCGAATTGGGCTGCACCTCTTACCCTTCACATACCAATTTTTTTCTGATCGATGTCGGCGGTGACGCTACCCGACTATACGAGGCAATGCTCTATAAAGGGGTGATTGTTCGTTCGATGAAGGCCTATGGCTATGCCGATTGTATCCGGATCACCGTGGGCACGGCGGCGGAAAACCGGCGATTTGTCGCGGCGCTGGCCGAATGTCTGCGGGAATTGGGCTATGGGCGTTCATAAACCGATCGTCACCATCGACGGGCCTTCGGGGGGCGGTAAGTCCACAGTGTCGCGGGCCCTGGCTGCCCGGTTGGGGTTTACCTACCTCGACACCGGTGCGATGTATCGGGCGGTGGCCTATGTCTGTCAGCAGCAGGGCATTGATCCGTTGAATCCTGCCCAACTGGAACCGCTGCTGGAGACTAACCGCATCGAGCTCCGGCCGCCGGCGCCGGGAGAAGATGATGTTCAGGTGCTGGTGAATGGCTGCGAGGTGGGGCGATATCTGCGCACTCCGGAAATGGGGATGCTCGCCTCAACGGTTTCGGCGCAACCGCTGGTCCGGCGCAAACTCACTGCCTTGCAGCAGCAGATAGGGGCCGCTGGCCGTATTGTTGCCGAAGGGCGGGATACCGGAACCGTGGTGTTTCCCGAGGCTGCCTGGAAGTTTTTTCTGGACGCCAGCCCTGAGGTTCGCGCCAACCGAAGAGCAGCCCAATTGCGCGGTAAAGGAGAAGAGGTGGATGAGCAGCTGCTACTGGCGCAAATCATCAAACGGGATCGGGATGACCGGGAACGAGCTCTCGCCCCGCTTAAGGCCGCACCGGACGCGCTTTGTATCGATTCCACCGGCCGCCCGGTCGATGAGATTATTACCCTGATGTATGACAGGGTCACGACCTGCCCCTGTTGCGGGAGTGAATAAATAGTTTCCGGTTACCCCTGAAAATCACAGGGTAACCGGAAAAACCGACTGAGATCGATCAAATTACCGATTCGATCTGCTCACCGGCCAGAAAAGCCTTCAGGCTTTTTCCCACCGTTCGCCCCATTTCCACGCATGTCCCCAGCTTGGCATGCTCTGGCACATACTGGATTTTTAAACCTTCATGGCAGAGAATGATGTTCATCTCTTTCAAGGTTTCGTTCATCATCTTGACCGCCTCCCCAGACCATCCGTAGGAACCGAAGCAGGCCCCAATCTTGTTGGTGGGACGCAGACCGCGCATGTACATGAGGAAATCGGCCATCCGCGGCAGCATGCCATTGTTCAGGGTCGATGAGCCCAAGAGCACGGCGCTCGCTTCAAGCACGTCGGTCATTACGTCGCTGCGATGGTTGACCTGCAGGTCGAGCATTTTATATTCGATCCCTTCTTCGTGCAGCCCTTCGGCAATGGCTTTGGCCATCATCCTGGTGGATTCCCACATGGTGTCGTAAATGATTACGGCCTTGCCGTTGCCCTGATTGACACACCAGCGTGAGTAGGCCTCAATGATCTTGCCGGGATTGCTCCGCCAGACCACACCGTGGTCCGGGGCGAGCATCTTGATAGGCAACTGCATCTCTTGCACCTTGGCCAGCAGTTTTTTCACCAGGGGCGAATAGAGAGTGAGGATGTTGGCGTAGTACTTGGTGGCCTCGTGCATCAGCACATCCTGATTAACCTGATCGTCAAAGCGTTCACTGGTGGCCAGATGCTCGCCAAAGGCGTCACTGGTAAACAGGATCTGATCTTCCTTGAGATACGTAAACATCGAATCCGGCCAATGGAGCATCCGGGTTTCGAGAAAACTCAAAGTTCGCTTGCCCAGGCTGACCTCCTCGCCAGGGGCAACGACGTGATAGGGCCAGTCCGGCCGATGGAAATGCTGAAGCAGCGCTTTGTGGCCCATCTTAGAGCAGAAAACTTTTTCCGGTTTGATCGCCTCGATCACCTCGGGCAAGGCGCCGGAATGATCCATCTCTACATGGTTGACCACCAGGTAATCGATTTTTGCAGGATCGATGATGTTGCGGATCCGGTGCAGTAATTCACTGGTATAGGGTCGTTTGACCGTGTCGATCAGGGTAATTTTTTCATCGATGATAAGATAGGCGTTGTAGGTGGTGCCATTGATCGAGTAGCCGTGAAAATCACGGGTTACCCAGTCGACGGCCCCCACCCAGTAGACATTTTCTGCCAGTTCAATTTTTTTCATGGAAACAAACCTCCTGCAAGATAGGATGAATTAAAAAGTGAGAATAGTATACCCGGTTTTTATATAGTGGGACATGGCGGGATGACCGGACATCTCGCCGATCAACGAAAGCCCCTCTTTCTCGATGGCCTCGGCGACCTGTAATTTCAACGAACAGGCGCGGCAGGCACCTAGGAGCAAATCCTGTTGCCGGACCTGGAGGTACAGGGGGTGGAGGAAGTGTCCCGGATCGGCCATGAGCGGCACCAGGGTAACCGCCTCACCTTCCAGGATGATCTTTCCATCCAACCCCTGTTTCGCCAGATCAAGGCTGTTGAGCAGGACGTGGGTAAAACAAAGCGGATTGTCGCGGAAAGCAAAAAAGAGGAATTTTTTCATCGGTTGACCTTAATAAGATAGGCATGCAATATATCTGATTGCCGCACTCAGCACTAGCAAGGGAATGGATGTTGGGGCATTGGAATGGGGCAGGGGAATGCGTGCGGGGCTTGGCGAAATCGGCCAGTCACGAAGGGGCGCCGTGAACCGTATCCTTCCATGACAGAACCCTGTAGAAAACCCCACCCACCCGGTATAGGCCGGGCAGGTGGGGTTTGTTTGTCACGCTTCTTCGAATTCGTCTTTTCCAGCGCCGCAGACCGGGCAGGTCCAGTCATCGGGGACATCAGCGAATGCGGTTCCGGCGGCAACGCCGTTTGCCGGATCGCCCTCCGCTGGATCATAGACATAGCCACAGACCACACAGGTATATTTTTTCATTGCCACATCCTTGTTTAGTTAGAGATCAGGCCTTCCACAGGCCGTGAAGATTGCAGTACTCACGGGCGGCAACTTTGTCTGCCTTGATGCAGAAGGTTGCCTCGGGAGCTTCGCCGGGATTGAGGTTCTGTCGGTATACTTTACCGTCGGCGATCAGTTCGATAAATTCAATCCAGTGCTTCTCCTCCATGGGGTGCGCGACTGAACCCACAGTGACTTTGTACCCGTCCGCGACCTTGGTGATCACCGGGACATGTTTTTCTTTGGCTGCATCAACGGTGTTTTCGCTCATCAGTCCCATGGCCTGGCCGCAGCAAACCAACTCGCCCGCCCCGGCATGAAGGATTTCAACGATGTTGCCGCAGAGTGCGCATTTGTACACTTCATTTTTTTTAGTCATAGCATGTTCTCCTTGTTGTTGGAAAGAATTGATTGGCGTAAATCCTTGACCAGGAACCGCCTTAACACCGGCAAAACATGATCAAACATTAAACCATCTTGCCTTGGTGCGAAAGGGACAATTTGTCTAATCAGTCACGGTTTGATCAATACGCCTTCACTGTGGTACTCAGTTATGCTTGGTGAGATAGTCGGCAACGCCGGCAGCGGTGGGGGTCATCGCCGCTTTTCCTTCCGCCCAGTTGGCCGGACAAACATCGCCGTGTTTTTCATGAAATTGGAGGGCATCCACCATGCGCAGGGCTTCATCGATATTGCGCCCCAAGGGAAGATCGTTAACCACGGCATGGCGGATGATACCCTCCCGGTCGATCAGAAAGGTGCCGCGCAGGGCTATGCCCGCCTCAAGGAGCACACCGTACTGCTGAGATATTTTTTTATCGAGATCAGCCACCAGCGGATATTGGATGTTACCAATCCCTCCCTGTTTGATCGGGGTATTTTTCCATGCCCAATGCGAAAACTGGGAGTCTATGGAAACCCCGATGATTTCACAATTTTTGGCCTTGAATGTCGCTAGTTCCCGGTCAAAGGCCAAGATTTCGGAAGGACAGACAAAAGTGAAATCAAGGGGATAAAAGAATAAAATTACATATTTTCCCCGGTAATCGGCAAGTTTGAAATCGGGGTTCATGGAATTATCGGGCATGACGGCAGTGGCCGTAAAATCGGGCGCTTGCTGGGTAACCATGGTGCACATTGCAAAGCCTCCATACTGGAAGATGTTTTTTTTTAGGGGAATGGAAAAAATACCGTTATACGTTTTTTACAGCGGGGATCGCGCATGTCGAGTGGACTATTTGAGTTGGTCTTTTCCCTGGTCGGTGATCGTGTATTTACAGCGCACCGGACTGGTGACAAAGCCTTTGTTTTTGAGAGCGGTAATCTGGCAGCTGATCTGTTTGGATTCCAGACCGGTGATCGCTGCAATTTCTTTGCCGCCGCAGGCTTCGGGGGTTTGCGCCAGTGCCTCGAGGACTCGTCGTTGCGTATCGCTGAGAGCGGTGCTCTCGCATGTTGCACATCCCATGGTAGCTACTCCTGTATTGGATTTTGGTTGTATTGGTTTTTGACATTTCGGACAGAGTCCAAAGAATTCGATTCGGCACCCTGTGACATGGTAGCCTTTTTCCTGTATCAGACCAATCTCTGGTACTCGTGATTCTGGGGTTAAGATATTGTCTACCCTCTGGCATAGGGTGCAGAAAACATGGTTATGGGGTTCTGGGTCCCAATCGAACCGTTTTTGCCGCCCGCTGATCTCCAGTTTTTTAATCAAACCGGCCTCGGAGAGGATTTCCAGGTTGCGGTACACCGTGGCCAGGCTGATCCGGGGGAGTTTTTTCCTGATTCGTTCATACAACTCGTCCGCCGTGGGATGCACCTTGCTCCGGTGTAGCTCTTCGAGAATGATCTCCCGTTGATGGGTCATGCGCAGGGTTTTGGTCATCTTCACCTTCCTGGAAAATTTTATCAAATGTATTTGATAATCATTCGCATGTCAAATGAAAAAGAGCAGTTTGTTTCGACAAAACAGATGGGCATTAAAAAAGGAATTCAGCTCAGTGATGTTAGCAAAAAAGCTACGTCAAAGGAGGGAGGAGGGGGGTGAAAGGCCTGAAAAAGGAGCGGGTAAGCAGATTGCTCTGCTTACCCGCGGGCTCTTAAGAAGAAAAGAGGGTTATTCGAGAATAAAATCGGCGCGTCGATTTTGGGAATAGTCGTCTTCGCTGCTCCCGTTGAACAGGGGACGCTCCTCGCCGTAACTGACCGTGCGGATGCGGCTTTCTTCGATGCCGAATTCACGGAGGTAGGTTTTGGCACTCATCGCACGCCGTTCGCCCAAGGCCAAATTATATTCATTGGTGCCACGGGCATCGGTGTTGCCCTCAATCAATACTCTCCTGCCAGAGTTATTTTTCAGATAGCTGCCGTTGTGTTCCATGCGCGGCAGTTGGTCACCTTTGATAGAGGCTTGATCATAGGAAAAATAAATGGGTTTCATTTCTGGGGAAGAGCGACCATGTTCGCGTTTGTAGGCGTCGCTTTGCTGGTCGGCATTAAGCGATCCTCCGCCCCTGCCGGTGGAATTTAGACCTTCCTGCGATGGTCCGGTTTCCTCGGTGATATTGCCCATCCTGCTGGCTCCGTTTCCATCAGTCGGGGTATTGCCGGTCGAGGCATAGGGGGAAACCGCTTTGGGACCGCACCCGCCCAGGAGCATGACGGTGCAGGTAAGCGTTGTTGCAAGGAAAAGACGAGTAACTGTGTTCATGGGGCAACCTCGCGTAAAAAGAATAAGACAGTTAAGATAAGATAGTCGATGTATAACTTCACCGAGGCGATACCGTCAAGAAAAACCTAATTTTCCTCGCTAAACCCTTGGCCGGACCTTGTGGTTTTTGGCCCACCCGCGGGCGTTGCAGGCAGATAGTGAACAGGGAGTCTTGGCTATTGAAACAGCAATGCGATTTATTCAAGAGTCGTTTCAAGCGTGAGGGTGTTTGGGTAACACTTGACGGCTTTATTTTTTGATGACCACATCGATTCCACCCAGATCAAGGTAGACTGCCATCCCCTTTGAGTCTCTACATCGTGCATGTAACAGGGCCTCAGGCTGTCAGATTGGTCAAAAGTTAACATGATTATAATACTTTTTTCCCCTTTCGCGGTGTACATTTCCTTTGGTATTCTCTATGTTGACCTGGAAAGATAGGATAAGTGTCCAGCCTTTATCCGGGTGTTCGTTATTCAACAGGCATTTCAACTGATCAGGATTTGGTCGGCACCTATGTTGAGTTTTTTGGCGATTCATGGCAACAGATGATAGGTCAACAACAAAAAGGAGGAGCAACATGAAAAAGTATGGCGCGGAGTTTATTGGTACTTTCTGGCTAGTTCTGGGCGGTTGCGGGAGTGCGGTACTGGCCGCTGCCTTTCCAAATGTGGGGATTGGCCTCCTAGGGGTTTCCCTGGCCTTCGGCCTGACCGTCTTAACCATGGCTTTCGCCATTGGGCATATATCCGGATGCCATCTTAATCCGGCGGTTTCTGTTGGGCTTTGGGCCGGAGGCCGTTTTCCGGCCAATCAACTGCTGCCCTACATCATTGCCCAGGTTTTCGGGGCTGTTGCCGCCGGGGGCGTTCTCTTCCTGATTGCAAGCGGCAAAGCCGACTTCAATGTCGCTGCCGGCTTTGCTTCCAATGGTTATGGCGCGCATTCCCCCGGCGGCTATTCGCTGTTTGCGGCATTACTCACTGAAGTGGTCATGACCATGATGTTTCTGCTCATCATCCTCGGCGCAACCGATCAGCGAGCCCCGCAGGGTTTCGCCCCCATCGCCATCGGTCTGGGGTTGACCCTGATTCATCTGATCAGTATTCCGGTAACCAACACCTCGGTTAACCCCGCGCGTAGCACTGGGGTCGCGGTGTTTGTTGGGGATTGGGCGCTTACACAACTTTGGCTGTTCTGGGTAGCCCCGATTGTCGGTGCGCTTCTCGGCGCCATGATTTATCGGTTTATCGGCAGCTCGGAAAAGTAAATCGTTCAGGGAAGCGTTTGTTCACTTTAACGAACCATCGGATAAAGACGTTATGCTGGTTGGCTTTCCAGCCAGCGTAGCGTCTAAGTCGTCGTCTTTTTTTGCTGCATAAAGGGTGTTTGTCCCGGTTAGGTTTTTTTCGTATGGATAGTCAATTGTTGGAAATTCAGGAGTATACCGGTCAAGGATATAAACCTTTGGTGGATTTTGCGGGTTGGCGGGTTGCCATCCTCAATTACAGCCCTGATCTTTTGCCCCAACGACTGACCCGAATGCAGCGCCATAATGAAACCGACGAGGTCTTTGTGCTGTTGCAGGGGCGCTGCCTGCTTTTTGTCGGAACCGGTGAGGCCACAGTCGATTCGCTGCATGCGGCTGATCTGGAACCGGGCAAGGTGTACAATGTCAGAAAAGGAGTATGGCATACCCATACCCTGAGTGTGGATGCCAAGGTCTTGGTGGTGGAAAACCGCGACACTACGTACGACAACTCCCCATTCACGCCCTTGTCGGCCGCGCTACAGGAGGAGTTGATTCTTTTGACGCAATCCCTGTGGGGCAGCACCGACACGTGATCGGGTTTGCGGCCCGGTTGATCAAGCTCAAGAGAAGGGGGCCTTGGTTTGGAAAAAACCTGAGCTCTCCCTTGAGCCCTTTTGTCTTTTTTTAAAAAAATCAATGATTTTTGCTTGATTTTTTCAAAGGAACCAGGGTTGTAAAGAAGCGGGTGATCGTGTATATTTTATGTCCAGCCCACTTAAAGGCAGCCGATGGCTGCCTTCCTCTTTTTTCCTGCGCCAGAAAGGTACAACAGCTATGAAAGCTCCCCTGAGTAAACGAACGAAATTTATTTTTATTACCGGTGGTGTCCTTTCCTCCCTCGGCAAAGGGCTGTCCGCCGCCTCTATCGGTTCACTGCTCGAAGCCCGGGGCATGACCGTTACTTTTCAGAAGCTCGACCCCTATATCAATGTCGATCCCGGCACCATGAATCCTTTCCAACACGGCGAGGTCTACGTCACCAACGACGGGGCTGAGACCGACCTGGACATGGGCCACTATGAACGCTTTACCAACGCGGTCATGGCCCAAAAAAACAATTACACCTCCGGCCGCATCTATTATTCGGTGATCATGAAAGAACGGCGCGGCGAGTATCTGGGCGGCACGGTCCAGGTGATTCCCCACATTACCGATGAAATCAAGGAGGCCGTGCTCCAACTGGACGGCAACGCCGATGTGGCAATCATCGAGATCGGCGGCACGGTCGGCGACATCGAGGGCCTCCCCTTTATCGAGGCCATCCGCCAGTTGCGCAGCGATCTGGGGAAAGATTATTCGCTGTTCATTCACCTGACGCTCGTGCCCTACATCAAAACCGCCGGCGAGGTCAAGACCAAGCCCACCCAGCATTCGGTCAAGGAATTGCTGGCCTCCGGGATCCAGCCGGATATCCTCATGTGCCGGTGCGAGTCGCTGCTCACCGACGAGTTGAAGAAGAAAATAGCCTTGTTCTGTAACGTGGAAGCCAAGTCGGTCATTTCGGCGGTTGATGTCGATACCATCTACGAGCTGCCGCTGAGCCTCCATAACGAGGGGGTGGACGACCGCATCCTCGAAAAACTGGGGATCTGGACCGGAGCGCCCAATATCGAACCCTGGGAGCAGCTGGTGCATAAGATCAAACACCCCAAGGGTGAGGTCACCATCGGGGTCACCGGCAAATATGTCGATCTGACCGAGTCCTATAAGAGCCTGCACGAGGCCCTGATCCACGGCGGCATCGCCAACGAGACCAAGGTGAACCTCCAGTACATCAGCGCCGAGGGATTGGAGGACGGCAGCGAACTCGACAAACTTGAGGGCTGCGACGGCATTCTGGTGCCCGGCGGATTCGGCAGCCGTGGTATGGAAGGCAAGATTCGGGCGGTGACCTATGCCCGTGAACGGAAAATACCATTCTTTGGCATCTGTCTGGGCATGCAACTGGCGGTGGTCGAGTTTGCTCGAAATATTGCAAAAATAGAAAAAGCGCATTCGGTTGAGTTCAATCTCGCCACTCCGCACCCGGTGATCTATCTGATGACCGAGTGGTTCGATTTCCGCACCGGCAAGATCGAAACCAGAGACCAGGATTCCGACATGGGCGGTACCCTGCGGCTCGGCGCCTACCCCTGCGTGCTTAAAGCCGGTACCTTGGCCGCCGCAGCCTACGGGCAGGCTTCGATCAGCGAGCGTCACCGTCACCGCTACGAATTTAACAATACCTACCGCCAGCAACTTGAGGCGGCCGGGTTGATTATCAGCGGGTCTTCTCCCGACGAAAACCTGGTGGAAATTGTCGAGCTGGCCGAGCATCCCTGGTTCCTCGGCTGTCAGTTTCATCCGGAATTTCAGTCCAAACCCATGAGGCCGCACCCCCTGTTTCGAGATTTCATTAAGGCGGCTATCACCCATAAACAAGAACATCCAAGTAAATGATGAAGATCGTCGAAATCAACACACCCACCGGAACGATGGCCATCGGCCCGGGGGCCCCGTTATTGCTCATGGCTGGTCCCTGCGTACTGGAAAGTGGCGACCTGGCTTGGGAGATTGCCCGTGAAATGAAGGCGATCACGGCCCGACTGGGTATTTCCTATGTGTTTAAGGCCTCCTTTGACAAGGCTAATCGCACCTCGCTCAACTCCTTTCGCGGTCCGGGGGTGGAAAAGGGGTTGCGTCTGCTCAGTCGTTTGCGGGAGGAAGTGGGGGTGCCGGTAGTCTCCGATATCCATGAGCCGTCCCATGCCGAATTGGCCGCCAATTGCCTTGATATTCTCCAGATCCCCGCTTTTCTCTGCCGCCAGACCGATCTCCTGGTCGCCGCTGCCAAAACCGGCAAGGTGGTCAATATCAAGAAGGGACAATTCGTTTCGCCTTGGGACATGGAGCATGCGGTCGCCAAGGTCCGCGGTGCCGGCGGGGACCGGATCCTGCTGACCGAGCGCGGGGCCAGTTTCGGTTACAACAATCTGGTGGTGGACATGCGGTCCTTGCCGGTGATGCGATCTTTTGGCTGCCCGGTGATTTATGACGCCACCCATTCGGTGCAGCTGCCGGGAGGTGCCGGCGGGAGTTCCGGCGGCCAGCGCGAATTTATCCCGGCTTTGTCCCGGGCGGCGATGGCTGTGGGGATTGACGGCCTCTTCATTGAGGTGCACCCCGATCCGGCCAAGGCGCTTTGCGACGGTCCCAACTCCCTGCCGTTGGCTGGGGTGGAATCCTTGCTCAGGCAATTGCTGGCCGTGCGGCAGGCGGTGAGCGGGGTGATCGATGGCTGAGCAAGGGTGCGGATTGACGGGGATGGGCTACCCCTCGGACTGTGAATTGACCGAGGCCCTGCGGGCCCGGGCTATGCAAAGGAACCGCCCGATAGAGCGCAGCCCGGCCTGGCAGGCCGTCCTGCCCCAAGCAGCGGCCGTGCAACTGCTGCTGCTTGATATCGACGGCGTGCTCACCGACGGCAGCATCACCTATGGCACCGGCGACCTCGAAACCAAGTGTTTCAACACCCAGGATGGTCTGGGAATCCGGCTGCTCCACGAGAGCGGGGTGGCGGTGGGCATCATCACGGCCCGCACCTCCGAAGCCGTAGCCCGGCGGGCCCGCGATCTGCACATCAGTCAGGTCTATCAGGGCAAGTCGGATAAACTGCTGGTGTATGAGGAGATTCTCAAACAAACCGGCTTGAGGCCGCCCCAGACCGCGTATATGGGCGATGACTGGATGGATTTACCGATCCTCAACCGGGTCGGTTTTGCCGCAGCGCCCGCTAATGCGGTGGCGGAGATCAGGCAACGGGTCCATTACACCACCGAGCGCGGCGGCGGAAGAGGAGCGGTCCGCGAGGTCTGCGATCTGATTCTCGAGGCCCGCGGACAATACCTCAGGATGCTGGCCAAATTCGACCGATGATCAAAAATCGCCGCAATCTGTTATGGCTGGTACCGCTGCTGTTTCTGGTCACCAGCCCATTGTGGAAACCCCTGGTGGCCGCTTTTTTGGCCCCACGGGGGGGGTATAATCCGAAATTGGCACAGTCGGAAGCAGAGTCGCCCATCCAGAACTTCATCATGGATGAAGTGGTCATTACCCTGACCAGTAACGGCAAGGAAGAGTGGCAGATCGATGCCAACCGCGCCTACACCAACGAACAGGACCACGATATCGAAATGGTGGGGGTCCACGCCCTGTACATCGGCATCGAGAAGGAGCCGACCAGCATCACCAGCAAAAAAGGAAAATATTACATCGACAAGCGGCATCTGGTTCTCACCGAACGGGTCGTCATCAGTAAACCCACCAAGAAGCAGCGGCTGTTGTCGGAACGGATCGATTACTACGATGCCACCAAGATGGCGGTCAGTCCGGGCAAGGTCGATTTGTTTGCCCCTAACCTCAAGTTGACGGCGGGCCGAATGGATTACGATCTCTCCACCGGCGGCTATGATTTCAGCAACCGGGTCAAGGTGGACCTCTAACTCCTGCCAGGTGATCGGCGGGTTTCCATTTTACAGGGACTCTTTTCATGTTGAAAGTGAATGAACATTATCTGAAGTTGCAGGCCTCCTATCTTTTTTCCGATATCGCCAAACGGGTGGCGGCTTTTCAGGCCGGCAATCCCGAGCGCGAGGTGATCAAACTGGGAATCGGCGATGTCACCAATCCGTTGCCAGCGGCCTGTATCCAAGCTATGCATGCCGCGGTTGACGAAATGGCGACCACCAGCGGATTTCGCGGGTACGGGCCGGAGCAGGGCTATGATTTTCTGCGGCAGGCGATCGCGGTCAACGATTTTCAGGCCCGCGGCGCCGAGGTCCACGCCGATGAGATTTTTGTCTCCGATGGGGCCAAGTGCGATACCGGCAATATCCAGGAACTGTTCAGCGCCGACGCCCGCATCGCCATTCCCGATCCGGTTTATCCGGTCTACCTCGATACCAATGTCATGGCGGGCCGTACCGGCAGCTTCAAGGATGGCCGCTTTGAGGGTATTGTCTATCTCGAATCAACCAAGGAAAATAACTATGTCCCCGATCTGCCGACCGAGCCGGTTGATCTGATCTACCTCTGTTTTCCCAACAACCCCACCGGTTCCACCATCACCAGGGAGCAACTCAAAATCTGGGTCGATTTTGCCCGGGACAGCAAGGCGCTCATTCTCTTTGACGCCGCCTACGAGGCCTTTATCCGTGACCCCCAGCTGCCGCACTCCATCTATGAGATCGAAGGTGCCCGCGAGGTGGCGATCGAGTTCCGCAGCTATTCAAAAAGCGCCGGATTCACCGGTACCCGCTGCGCCTACACGGTGGTGCCCAAGGAGTGCATGGCCTTTGATGCCCAGGGCACCAGGCAACCCCTCCATCCGCTTTGGAATCGGCGGCACTGCACTAAATTCAACGGAGTTTCCTATCCGGTGCAGCGCGCGGCCGAGGCGGTCTATTCGCCCGAGGGCAAGGCGCAATGCACCGCCTTGATCGACGGTTATCTTGCCAACGCCAAGATCATCGGCAAGGCCATGGCCGAGTTGGGCTACAGCTATGTCGGCGGCGACAACGCGCCGTATATCTGGATTCAGGGCAATCGTGACAGTTGGGAATTTTTTGATATGCTGCTGGACAAGGCCGGGGTGGTCTGCACCCCGGGGGCGGGATTTGGCAAATGCGGTCAGGGGTATATCCGTCTCTCGGCTTTTAATTCCGAGGCCAATGTGATCAAGGCCATGGAGCGGATCCGCCAGGCCCTGAGTTAAACGACTTCGCCTGTCTAGGCTGCCAGGAGCCGGCGGGCGTTGCTGCTGGTGATCTGTTCAAAGAGGGTGTCGGGCAAGCCCAGCTTGCCCAGCATCTTGAGGGTGGTCGCCTGGTCGGTCCAGGGGCTGTCGGTGCCGAACAGCAGGTATTCTGGCGGGTGGGAGAGTAGCATGTCCCGCAGCCGGGTTTGATCAAGGAAATCCAAGGCAAAAGAAAGTTCCATGTAAATCGGCTTGCCGGTAAGCAGGCGGCGCACATCCTCCCATTCATCCCAGCCGCCCAGGTGGGTGGCGATCAGCTTCAGGTCAGGAAATCTTCGGCACACCGTGAAAATCCGCAGGGGATCGGCCCGGCGGATTTTAGGAAAGGCGATATCGTATCCGGCGTGGATGACCAAAATCATCCCGAGATCACTCATCTTCATGTACAAGGGACTGAGTTTGTCATCGTCGAGGAAAAAATCCTGGTAATAGGAGTGCATTTTCACCCCCTTGAATCCCGCATCATGGATGTCCTGCAGGTGCTCCAGTAGTAGGGGGTCGGCGGGATGCAGCGAGGGAAAGGGGATGATGCGCTCCGAGCGGACGGCCTTGGACCACTCCAGAATAGGGGCGAAATGTGCCGGGCGGGTTGCGATTGAACAGAGCACCGACTGGTCGATGCCGGCACGATCCATGGAGGCCTGTAGGTCCGTTACCGTGCCGTTTAAGTAAGCCTTGATATTGCCGTCTTTTTCCAGAGAGGCGATGGCCGCTGGAGCCATGTGGTCGGGAAAGGCATGGGTGTGGAAGTCGATGAAACCGGCCATGGTGCAGTTTTCTCCTTGTTGCTTATATCCCGTAGAGCCGGAGGTCGGCCCGTCCAGCACATGCCGGCTGACTCAGTATAGCAAAGAATCGAAACAAGACAACCAGGATTGTTTTCAATCTGTTCGGAGAGAAATTGGGGGATAGAATTCACTCAGAACAAAGTTAGGTCGGTTTTCCCTGATAGTGTCTTGGTCCCATCAGGTGAATGTCGAAATAGATTTCGCCGTCTTCAGACCTTGTATTCACTTTCAGGCCGGTGCTTGTAAATACCTTCGTCATACCTCTGTTTTCAGAAAGCACAACAGCTTCGAATTGCTCAATTCCTCTGTCTCTGCCGATATCAGATAGATGCCTGAAAAGGATTGTACCAAGGCCTTTACCCTGCCATGCGTCCAGTACGGTAAAAGCAACCTCGGCTCGTCTGGGCGCGTCATTGTCATCTATGGCAACATACCGGCAGGCACCGATGAGCTTCTTTTCGCCGTCTTCTCCAATCTCTGCTACCAGTGCAATAACACGGACGAAATCAATTTCCGTGGCAGTTTTCAATTCTTCTTCTGAAAGTTGTTTTTTGTGGGAAAAAAAACGCCGGTAAATGGCTTCCCCGCTTAACTGTTCAAAGCCTCTGGCGAATCCGTCTTTATCCTCAGCACGAACTGTCCGAATCACCACTTCGCAGTCGTCTTTCAGTTTTTCAACCGCGCAGTACTTTTTGACGTCCATAGCTTCTCCTTCTTTTGGATTGATGAACCCTGCCCGATTATATACTTCAGACCAGCCAGCCACGGGATACCTCTGACCGGATCCGTGAGCGGCACATGCAAATAAATTGTTAAATATCAAAATTATACCCCCGACCACCTACCCCTGGTGGCAGACGGGGTAGGTGGTCGGGCGCATGTCGTAGGAGATTACTTTTTACGCATCTCATCTAGCCGTTTGCGGAAAGTTTGAGCCCAGTAATCAAAAGCATCTTTGGTATCCTGCCATTCGCCACGGAATACACCCTTGCCTCCTTGGCGACGATCTACTGCGGCAGCGAGTCGCTCACCGGTAACGGAATCGAGCATTTCGAATTCTGTGCCAGCCTCGCCCGTTCCGAGATTATCACCGCTAGTCGCTTTAGTCGCACCAGCAACGATAATGCCCACAGGCACAATGGTTGACATTGTATTAGCTACAGGTTTGGAAGGTTTCAGCTCAGTGATGGCCACCCGTACACGCAATACATCTGGTCCGGGCTTGCTGACGATTTCGTAGCCGCCTTTCAATGCCTTGAAAATGGCGGTTTGATAGTAATCAGTCAGTTCCTTAAGCGTGGTGGGGTCGATTGCTTTATATTCAGCTTGGTCGCTAAGCATCACTGTTATCCGTTCAAACATCAGTTTGTTGTACGGTTTGAGGTTAGCGCCGGGTTTAATGTAGAGTAGTGCAGCTCGATCCTCGCCTCCAGGTTTTAACTGGCTATAATCTTGAAGGAAACCTGTCTTGGTTACATCTTTCATGCCGCTTGCAGAGCACCCAGCAAAAGTCACTGCAAGCATTGCCATCAATCCCCAGGCCAAAACATTCCGCATCATAGTCGTACTCCTAGTTATTATTTGAATAGAACAGGTAACCCCGCCATTTATCTGGCAGGTTCCCCTCTGGGCCGCCACTTACTTTACAATACTAGACTGAGATTAGCACTTGGCCAGCAATGGTTAGGTGCTTTTTTATATTAGGTATGGAACTTGCCAGTTAAGTCAAAATTGTTTTTTTAATGCTTTGATATGGTCGGGTCCGATCCCACAGCACCCACCAATGATATTAGCTCCCATCTTAGACCATAGTTGTGCTTCACAGGCGTAGGCCACTGGTGAAATTATGTTTGAGAACTGCCAGTTCGGCATGTTGAACATTCCAGAATGGGCATAAACTCCAAGTTTACCTCGCCAGTTAGATTTGAGAATGGTGATTGCTTCAACCGCATCAGTTGTATCGGTGTGCATAATGAAAGCAGCATCACCACCGATCCGTGTCAATGATGCACTGACTATTCTACCAACAATTGCGTACTGTAACCGAAACGGCCAGGTCGCAGGCCAGGTAACTTTTCCCGGCTCCGGTCACCTTCCGGTCTGCGGTAGAGAGGGCAGGGCATTTGGCCTCACCGTACCTACAGGGGTTTGCTTCTCACGTTTACCGTTCAACCGGTTGCAACCTGATCCCTTTTGCTCTCTAGAAAATATTCAACTCGCAATCCTTATCGGAATACAGGTTGATTGTATTTTGCTGGGTGGGTTGCAATGTATGAGTAGTGCTGGAGGGCGCAATCGAACAGATATGGCCACGGTGGAGAGGGGGTTTACTACAGCAATCAGGTAGAGCAGCGCGAGCCACAAAATCAATACAACGTTGTTCGGCAAAATTAAGATGGTCCATCATTGCCGCGCGAGATGCAACAGCATTTTTGTTGCGAATGGAGGCAACAATGGCAGCATGATGCTTGAAAATCAAGCGGTGATCCTCGCTAGTCAGATACACCGCCCTCCAAACACTGCGCTGAAACTCTCGCATAGAGTCGAACAGGTTTTGCATTAGGTGCAACCAAATGATATTGCGAGTAGCCCGGGCTATAACGAGGTGTAAGTTAGCGTCGAGATCCTCAGATGTGTGTTGCCCCCGAAGGTTTAATTCCATGCATTCTATAATTTCCTCCATGCGTTGAATATCCTTAGGTAGAGCGCGCTGAGCCGCATAGTAGGCAGTACAGGATTCCATATCTTTGCGTACTTCGATCACTTCGAGTGCTCGACTCTGCTGATTGCGAATCAGTTCACCTAGTGAATTACCTTGAGTATTATCGACCAAGGACAAAACAACTGTACCGCCACCTTGATAGGACATGACCAATCCGGCAGAGGCGAGAATGTTTATAGCCTCACGCACTGACGGTCGTGAAACTTCAAACATCTCGGCCAGTTCACGTTCTGGCGGGAGTTTATCGCCGGGGGCGAAATCTCCGGATAATATTGATTCGCGGAGTTGATCGGCAATTTGGGTGGAGACTTTTTTAGGCCTGATAGGTTGGAATCGCATAGTCTAACTCGGTGGAGGAAGAAAACGATAAAGAACGAACTAAAAGCTTAATACTAAGCAACATTCTGAAGCGCAACTTGTTTCAAAAGAGTAGTCGGGATTGCAGGAAGTGTACTGGAGCGGATGAAGCATGGGGGAAATCGTCAGCTAAGAAATATTCAACGGACAGGGTCAATGTTTTGCCGATTAATCTATAAAATTAGTGACTAACTTAACAAAATCAACCTGCTGAAAATAGCGGGTCAATAAATGTTTTTTTTGGAGGGGGCAATTTACCCCCCTACCCAAAAAACAATCCCTGTATTTATACTAATATTTTTAAAACCAAGATATCAAGATAGAAAGTAAAAATGTATTTTTCTCTAAAATTCAACCATGTATTAATTGAGATTTATGCATATTCCAGTTTGTTCGAGAATTTTTTGCTCAAATAATAAAGACTTCTCGATATTCGATTTGCTAGCAACTGCTCCATCAGAATTTCCAAACAAAAATGCTATGACAACAATAATTAACGCGACAGATATAAAGCGTGAAAATTTCATAACGACACCCCAATTTTTTGATACAAATAATATTATCGCCTTAACAATAGATACATTTTTTATATATCTTATGGAGAAACGATACATTGACCGTATTACGCCTGCAATATATTTATTGGTGCGCTTGATGTGACAATTGTAACAGTCATACCTGTGTAATTGTAGTGATGGTAAGGCCAATTTTTTTGGTTCAATAAAATTTCACATATATCGCATTTTTATCAGTATTTAAATTGATGACCAATTGCTTTGTATTATTTCATCTCTCAGAGAGCGTTACATTCCCCTACCCAGTTTTCGTCAAAGACAAATCAGCCCTCCGTTTCACGGCCCTCAGTACCCTGCACCATTGAACCAAAGCAAAGCTGCGCATAATAATTCTTGTTTGATGCTGCTGAAGGAAACAATTGTGAGTAACAAATACACACTCACGCAGAACCCGAGTAATAAGTATCCAGCATACCCCGCTAACAATCTGACGATAGCGCCAGTTTTTGAATTAAAACCATGATAATATAATCTTTTATTTTGAATTTTTCAGTTCGTATAAATGGCATGCCTAATGCTTCTATTAGATATCCTCTGCGACTAAATTGAGATTCTCAAGTGTTTCGCGCTCCTTGTCTCACAATCTAATAAACTGTCATGATACCGCCCGCTCCTAGCACTTACCCGATTCCGACGAATGAATAGCCTTTTAATAATCAATCAAAAGTGAGCGAAATGAAGAGATTTTTTATATTGGGAGTGGCTTTGGTGACAGTGCTTGTATCGCTTAGTGGGTGTTGCGGTTGGCCTGGGCCATGGCACGATGGGCATGGACGTGGAAGATATGACAACTATGGAGGCGGTAGACATTATGAGAGAAGATAAGTCCTGTTTACTCAAGGCTGAGACGTTATCATCGAAAACTTCTTTTAGGTGTTCACTCATGAAACGATTTGTTCGGGCTATTTGTATAGTGGGTCTTGGCTTCATTTCGATATTTGCTGTTGGATCATTCTCAACCGCTTTGGCTGGCAGCAGTGATGGTTATTATCAGGGCCATAGGGGTCAACACCACCGGTATAGGCGTGCTTACGACCACTGCGCTAGTCGTTATCGAGTTGGCGGCCATCGGTTTGAACGCTGCATGGATTATTCTCTTGGAGAATATCGCCGCTGGTAAGTAAGTCAAAACGGGCTTCTGGTAATGAGAAGATTTCAGCCCCATATTCTCAGAAGAAGAACAAAGATCATGTCGATAAGACCATTTTAAATAGTATTTTTAGAGAGCCATGGATAGCTGGGCTTTGCGCCTCGTTATTTCATGGCTTTTTTTATCCAGATAGCAGGAACATGAAAAGTTCAGCGACGAAAACATATTACGGAATGGTAATATAGGCTCTGTGAAGTCGACGGAATCAGTTTGATAAGATAGGCAATTTCAGGTTGTTGAATGAAGTTGGTATCCAGCGAGAAAAAGCTAGTTTTCTGCTTGTAAAGATGAGGACATATCCCTCTTGGGGTTATGATTTAAAAAGCCTGGTAATAACTGCCCTGGCTGTCAGTTACGATTAGCAACCAAAAGATTCAAGAAAGCAATCTGGAATGCAGAACAACTGGCCTGGTTTATTATTGCTAACGTCAAGGTGTGTCTCCTCTATGACTCCGCTGCTATTCGGACTCCTTCTCTGGGAAAATCTGAAGACCTGCCCCTCAAGCGTGAAGCCCATAGCTGTGCTTGGGATTGACCGTGCACACCATCCTTCGTTACCTATGGAAAGGGGGAATAGATACAGCATTCATATGAAATGCGAGTCTTGGAGAATGTACGCCGAAAAAGGGAGTGAAAAAGACGGGTAGAAAAAACCCTATTCGGAAAAGGAATCTCAAGCGCGGACCGGAGGGCGACCGGAGAACGAAAAAAAGGGTCTAGGAGAAACCCCTAAACCCTTGACTACTTGGTACGCCCGGAGGGATTCGAACCCCCGACCCTCGGATTCGAAGTCCGATGCTCTATCCAGCTGAGCTACAGGCGCAAAGATGAATGCGGTTGGAAAAGTTGCACTGAAAGGGCTGGCTGATGGTGGCCGAATCGACTTCAGCGACTATCAGAGTGTGTATCATACCCGGAAACAAACCGTTGCGTCAACCCTGCCGCACGTATGGCGGTGGGAAAATCGTATTAATGCAGCAGCAGGAGTGGCGGCTTTTCGTTGGGTGCTCCCAAGGCGGAAAGCAATCGTTCCGGATCGGTATAGACGGCCAGTCGATGCCGATTGGCCTCGAGTATGGGCAGCGCCTTGGCCGCCATCTTGGCGGCAGCATCCCCAAAACCGCATTCTTGTTTGATATAGACCCCCGCGGCCCGGATCAGGGCCTGAAGGAAGGTTTTCTCCTCCCCGGCAGCGCGCAACCAGGCGTGTTCCAGAATTTCATGTACCTCGAAAAACAGTCCCAGGTCCCAGAGTACCAGCCCCTTCCAGAGCACATCCGTCGGCCCTCCCGCAACCAAGGCGAGAAATCGGTTATAGCGGTCAAGACGCACAAGGATATAGGCCGTATGGCAGGGTGCTATTTCGCCGGCGAGATAACGGTCTGCCACGGCCTGCGCCGCTGCCAGACTGTGCTCCTGCAGACAGGTGAGCAGTGTTTCGGAAAGATCGTTGCGGATGTCCCGGCTCAAGCGGTCACGGAACGGGTCAAATCCTTGATTAATCATTTGGCTTGCAGCTGTGCGATCAAGTAGTATAGATGGCCATCAAACGGCTCTCCGCCGTTTCTCCCCGGCAGGAACAAGACCCCTGCAGAGGGTTCCCATGATAAATAGCAATACGGTGAAAAAATGAAACTGTACAGTTGTATTACCGGTCCGGACGATGAAATTTTTTGTAAACGGGTCTCCGATAAACTCAATCGTGGCTGGCAGCTCCATGGCGGGCCCACCCTGACCTATGATGGCAAGACGGTCATCGCCGGGCAGGCCCTGGTCAAAGAGGTGGAGGGCGAGGTGTTCACCATGGAAACCAAGATCGGCGCGTATTAAGGCCGGACCTCCTGCATGCGGCTGATTCATACTTCCGACTGGCATCTCGGCCACCGTTTCCACGGGCGGAAACGCTATGAGGAGCAGGCGCGCTTTCTCGATTGGCTGGCTGGATTGATCGAGGAGCAAGGCATTGATGCGTTGCTGGTGGCGGGCGATATCTTCGACACCACCGCGCCGGGGAGCCGGGCACTGACCCTCTATTATCGTTTTCTCCACCGCCTGGCCGCATCCCCCTGTCGCCATGTGGTACTGATCGGCGGCAACCACGATTCCCCCGCCCTGCTTGAGGCGCCGCGCGAATTGCTCCGCCAGCTGCAGATTCATGTGGTGGGGGCGGTCGATGATTGGCTCGAAAAGGAAGTTCTGCTGCTGCACGGCCAGGATGGCCGGCCCGAATTGCTGGTGGGCGCCGTCCCGTTTCTGCGGGACCGGGACATCCGCAGTGCCGCTGCCGGTGAATCTTTGGAGGAAAAAGGGTTGCTGCTGCAACAGGGGATCAGGGACCATTACCATCAGGTCTGTCTGGTTGCCGAACGGATGCGTCGAACCCTTGCCCCGGATCTGCCCCTGGTGGTCATGGGCCATCTGTTCGTGGCTGGCGGTGTGACCATGGAGGGAGATGGGGTTCGGGAACTCTCCATCGGGGGGTTGAGCCGGATCGAAGGGGCGGCCTTCCCGGAGAGCATCGATTATCTGGCGCTGGGGCATCTCCATTTGGCCCAGCAGGTGGATGGCTCTGTCACCCGTCGCTACAGCGGGGCGCCGCTGCCCATGAGCTTCAACGAGGCCGAGCAGCGCAAACAGATTCTGGCAGTTCGTTTCCAAGGGAGGGTGATCGAGGTGGAGCCGATACCGGTCCCTTGTTTTCAAGCGCTGGTGTCGTTGCGGGGCGATCTGTCGGTTTTGCTCCATGGCCTGGCCCAACTTAAGGCGGCGGCGAGCGACGCGTGGCTGGAACTGCGCTACCAGGGCCAGGAGGTAATCCCCAACCTCCGTGAACAACTGCTGGCCGCGATCGAGGGGACCGAACTTGCCATCCTCAGCATCCGCAACAACCGGATGTATGATTTCGCCCTGCAGCAGGCTCAGGAGTGCGAAAGTCTGGATGATCTCAGCGTCACCGAGGTCTTTGAACGTTGCCTGGAGGCTGGGCAAGTAGCCGAGGGACAGCGGCAGTTAATCCGCGGGGCTTTTGCCGAAATCACCGCTTTGCTGGCCCAGGAAGCCCAGGGGGCGGACTGAGGGCGCATGAAAATTCTGGCCATCCACCTGCGTAATCTCAATTCGCTGACCGGTTCCTGGACGATCGATTTCAGTGCGCCCGAATATGCGGCCGCCGGCATCTTTGCGATTACCGGCCCCACCGGGGCGGGAAAATCGACCATCCTCGATGCTGTCTGCCTGGCCCTGTTTGCCCGCACCCCGCGGCTTGGCCATATCAGCAAGGCCAGCAACGAGATCATGTCCCGGCGGGCAGGCGACTGTTTCGCAGAGGTCGAGTTCGAGACCAGGCAAGGCCGGTTTCGCTGCCACTGGGGGCAGCACCGGGCTCGCCGCAGCCCCGAGGGCGATCTGCAGCCGCCGCGGCACGAGATTGTCGACGCCCGAAGCGGCAAGGTGCTGGAAACCCGGACCAAAGAAGTCGGACGCCTGGTGGAGCAGGTCACCGGCATGGATTATGACCGGTTTACCCGTTCGATGCTCCTGGCGCAGGGGAGTTTTGCCGCTTTTCTGGAGGCGGATGCTGATCAGCGGGCCCCGATTCTTGAGCAGATCACCGGTACCGGCATCTATTCGCAGATTTCCATTGCCGTCCATGAGCGCACCGGCGAAGAGCGCAAAAAAACCGCGAACCTCCACGAGGTCTTAAGCAATGTCATGCTCCTGGGCGAGGAAGAGGAAAAGGCGCTGGCAGCGCGAATTTACGAGGGCTTGCCAGCGGTAGCCGCGCTGCAGCAGACGCTCGCTCTTCGCGGCGAAGCCTTGCACCGGATCGCAACCATCGAGGCGATAAAGCAACAGCTCGGGAGCACGGAGCAACTCCAACTTGCGTTGGTCGAGCGATTTGAAGCGGCCCGGGAGATGCTGACAAAGTTTGAACGCGGCCACCGGGCCCAGGCTCTGTTGAGCGACTATACCCGGCTGCAGCATTTCCAAGAGCGGGTTGCCACCCTTCGGGCAACCGGCGAGGAACTGCGGGCCGCTCTGGAACGCCTGCAGAAAGAGCAGTCGGAGGTTGGCCGCCAGCATGGCCAGGCCTGCCAGCACTTGCTGCAGGCCGTCGCGTTGCAGGGGCGCGAAAACGAACTGCTCAAGACGGTGCGGGCCCTGGATCTCCGCCTGTACGCCAACCGGCAAGCCATCGAGCAGGTGGTCGCGGTGCTCCAGCAGCACAAGGTCGAACAGCAGCAGCGAGTTCGGCAATGCACTGCTTTTGATCAAAAACTGGCCATGCTACGGTTGCAACAGCAGCAGGTCGAAGCCTATTTCCAGGAGCACGCGGCTGATAGTCTGTTGGTGGAACAATTGGCCGGATTTCGTCGGCAGCTGCTCCAGCTGGAAAAGATGGCTCGGGAGCTGGTCCGCCTTGATCAGGCGCGAATGGAGCAGGCTGCTGGCCTGCTCCAAGGGCAACAGCAAGCCGGCAGTCTGGAGCTGGCGGCGGAGACGGCCGGGCAGGAACTGTTGGTGCTGCAGCAGGGGCAGGAAACGTTGCACGCCGAGCTGCGGACGCTGCTGGGCGGGCGGAACTCCGGTTTTTGGCGACTTGAGATCGAGCAGCACGAACAACGGCTACAGCAATTGATCAAGGCTAGCGAACTCTTGACCCGGCAGCAGGTTCAGGGTGCAGAGCAGGCGGCGTCCGCCCGAATCCTCCAGAGTCTGCAGGGGCGGCAGCAACAGCAACAGGTGGCAATGCAGGCCTTGGAAGAAAAACGCGGGCTGCAGCAGCAGTTGACGACGCAGCTGGAAGCTAATCATCAGCTCCTGCAACGTATCCACAGTTACGAGGAGGAGCGGCGCCGCTTGGTGCAGAGCGACCCCTGCCCACTGTGCGGAGCGACGCATCACCCCTGGGCGGACCAGCGACCGGTGGACGTCGACTCCGCCGCGGAACTGGCCGCTGCCAGGATGGAACTGGAGCGGCTGGGCGCCGAAGTCGCCGCAGCCAGAGAATCCCTGGTCGCCTTGACGAAAGATATCGAATACACCGGAGCCCTGCTCATAAAAGGGCAACAGCAATTGACCGAGTTGGAGCAGCAGCTGACACCGTTGTTGGTTCTCCTGACCATCAACCAGGAAGAGGACAGATCGGGTCAGGTCGCCGGCCAGTTGGAGCAGGGTGGCTTGGCGCTGGAAACGTTGCGGCAGCGAATTAAGGCGATCGAGCAGCATCAGGCACTTCTGGACGGGGCGCGAACCCGGCGCGAACTGGCGCTGACAGGGCATACCGCTCTCCTGCAGCAAGTCCAGGCGGCTCGGCATGCGGTCGATACCACGGCAAAAGAGCTCGGCCGGCTTGGGGAACAGCGCCAGTCGCTGTTGGCCCAAATCGACCAGTGCCGCATTGAGCTCCACCAGCAGTTGCAACCACTGGGTATTCCCGTCCCTCCCCCGGATCAGGCCGAGCAACTCCTGGCCGAACTGGTCAGGCGGCAGCAGCATTGGAAAGAACACCATCTGCAGCGGGAGCAACTGGCCCGCGATCTGGCAAGCCTCCAGGGGGCGAGGGAGAAGGAAGCGCTGCTGCTGACCGCCGTCGACCAGGTTTTGACCCAGCGGTCGGAAGAACTGGCGGGCCTGCAGCGGGAAGGCGCGGTGCTGCAAGAGGAGCGGGTCGGCCTTTATGAGGATCGTCAGCCGGATCAGGAAGAACAGCGGTTGAAAGTCGTGGTGCAAGCGGCGGAGGCACGGGAGGTGGCGGTTCGCAATCAACTGGCCGATATTGACAAGCGACTGCATGGGCTGACGGAACAGCAGCGGATGGGTGCGGCCGAGCAGGAACGGCTACTGCCGCAGATCGATCAACAGCAGGCCGAACTCCTCGGTAAGTTGCCCGCCGCCGGTTTTGTTGATCTGGCTGCATTTCGCAGCGCCTTGCTGCCGCCGGAAGAGCTCGCCGAACTCGCCGCCCTCCACCAGCAACTGGAAAAGGAACAAACCGTACTTGCGACCCGGAAGGCCGAGCAGGTCGCCGCCTTGCAACGGGAAGAAGAAAAACATCGCGGCCAGAAGGCGGCGGCCGAGTTGCTTGCAGAGCAGAAAGCACTGCATCTGGAGCTCGAAGCCCTACAGCAAGGGATCGGCGCCGACCGGGAACGGCTGGCTGCCAACAGTCTCCGCAAACAGCAGTGCGAGGAGCAGCGGGGCGCCTTGGCCCTGCAGCAAAATGAGCAGGAGCGCTGGGAATTGCTGCATCAGCTGATCGGGTCGGCCGACGGCAAGAAATTCCGGGTGTTTGCCCAGGGGTTGACCTTTGATCTGATGATCGGTCACGCCAACCGGCAGCTGCGCAAAATGAGCGACCGCTATATCCTGCTGCGGGATTTGAAAGAACCTCTGGCCCTGCAGGTGATCGATAACTATCAGGCCGGCGAGATCCGTTCCACCCGCAACCTTTCCGGCGGCGAGAGTTTTCTGGTCAGCCTCGCCCTATCGCTGGGATTGTCGGCTATGGCCAGTCACAATGTCCGGGTGGATTCCCTGTTCCTTGACGAGGGTTTCGGCACCCTGGACGAGGAGGCCCTGGAGACGGCCCTGCAGACCCTGGCGGAACTGCAGCACGACGGTAAGCTGATCGGCATCATCTCGCATGTGCCGCTGTTGAAAGATCGCATCGATGTCCGGATTCAGGTCCTGCCTGGACTGGGGGGGCGCAGCCGCCTGCTCGGGCCGGGTTGCAGTCAGGCCTCCTGAACGACACAAAGGCACGCATGGTATTAAGGCATTCGTTGTGCGTCTTGGCAAAGGCGCGAGGGGCAAGGTCAGGCCTGTGGTAAACTGCAGACCGGACAGGCCTGCATGCGCAACGGTTTCTCCAGATGGCACTGTTCGAGCATCTGCTCGTCCTGGAATATTTCGGTGGTCGGCCCATCGGCCATAATGACGCCTTCCCGGATGACGATGGTCCGGTCGCAGAGATCAAGCACCAGATCCAGATCATGGGTGGCGATTATTTTGGTGTGCTGAAAACCCGCCAGCAACTCGATCAGCGTCCGACGGGCACGTGGGTCAAGATTTGACGACGGTTCATCCATGACCAGGATGTCCGGTGACATCGCCAGCACGGTGGCGATGGAAACCGCCCGTTTTTCGCCGCCGGACAATTTGTAGGGGGGGCGATCGCGGAGATGCGCAACCCCGACGCGCATCAAGGCCTGCTGCACGCGCTGCTCAACCTCATCGGCGGGCAAACCAAGGTTCAGCGGGCCGAAGGCAACATCTTCATAGACCGTGGGCATGAACAACTGATCATCAGGGTCCTGGAAAACCATGCCGACTGTTCGGCGGATGTCTTTGAGCGTTGCTTTGGTCAGGGGGAAATCGCCGATTCGTACCGCGCCGCTCTGCGGGGTAAGGTAGCCGTTCAGATGCAGGAGCAGGGTCGATTTACCGGCTCCGTTCGCCCCGACCACCGCCACCGATTCGCCATGATGGATGCGGAAGGAGATGCCACGGACAGCGGCGGTCCCGTCCGGATAGGTGTGGGTCAGATCCCGGACTTCGACGATATGATGGCTCATGGTACAAGTCCCGTGAGTAACTGGCCGAGCAGCAACGAAAAATCGTAGCGGCGGATGGCGATGAGGATGAGGCAGGCGAGAAAAAACAGCAAGATATCCCGGATCGTGAGCCGAGGGGCTTGCCGGGTACGGATCGTGCCGTCGAAGCCGCGGCAGAGCATGGCCAGGTGAATGCGCTGGCCACGATCAAGGGTGCGTAGCAGCAGCCCGCCAATCAGGTGGCCAAAGGTCTGCATGTCGGTGCCGCGTTTTTGAAAAGAACGGAGCTCCCTGGCCCGGTACATCCGTTGGCCTTCATCCAGCAGTACAAAAATATAGCGGTAGAGCAGCAGCAGCTGAACCGCAAATATTTTGGGCATACCCATCTTTTCCATGGCCATGCAGACCCCATTGAAGCCGGTGGTGGCAATCAGGATCAGCATGGCGCCGACAGTCAGGCCAAAGCGCAGGAGGATGGAAAGAAACGACAACCAGCCGCCTGATACCGCTATGGGGCCAAGGTACAGGAGGGGCTGCTGGTCAAAGAAAGGATTGAACAGGCCGAGCAGAATGGCAAAGGGGGAAAGCAGCGCCAGTTTTTTCAAAATAAAATGCGCCGGTATGCCTCCCAGGCCCATGAGCAGGCTGAGGATCAGCGCAAAAGGCAGCATCGCCGCGATAACGTATTTATCAAAGGAAACCACGCAGACCACAAACAAAGCGGCGGTCAGCACCTTGACTCGGGGATCGACCCGGTGCAGGATTGAATTGCCGGAGGCCATGGCATCGAGGTGGCCCAGGTCAAAGAACGCGGATTCGATTTTTGCCATGCGTCAAACTCCCCTCCCGGTCGTCACCCCTTCCTCAAAAAAAAAACAGCGATGGGACGATGCCACCGCTGCACGGAGATTGCAGCTGTTGATAACCCTTCAACCAGGCTAATGGCGAGATGGATCGGCAGCATGGTCCAGGAAAACGCATGCAGCGGCAACGCCGAAATATCCGAAAGAACCACGCACCCCCTTGGTAACACTCTGGTGTGTTACAAAATCGACTGCTGTGTGTCAAATGGAAAGTTGAGCGAAATATTTACGGAAGGGGATCGGGGAGATTGCGGCACGGGCACGGCGGTGAGCAACCCATAATCCCATGGTACGGTGACAACAGGTAAACTCCGCCTCGAGGGAAGTTCCTCGCAGGCGGGGAAGTTTTTTGCCGTTGGGCGATAGAGGGAACGCAGCAGGGGGCAAAAGAACGGTCAGGTGAACAGCACCAACAGCCAAATGATACCGGCATTGACCAGCGACATGGAGACGGCCGCAGAACCTAAATCCTTCGCCAGGCCGGAGAGTTCGTGCCGGTCGAGGCTGATGCGATTGACCACCACTTCGACGGCGGTATTCAGCAATTCGACGATCATTACCAGCAACAGGCTGCCGACGAGCAGGGCTCGCTCAACACCGCTGTCGCCAAGCCAGCAGGCCAGGGGGATCAGCACCGCACACAACAGCAATTCCTGGCGGAAGGCCTCTTCGTTTTTCCAGGCTGCTGAAAATCCGGCGTAGGAACAGGTTATCGCCCTCTTTAACCGCATGATGCCGGTTCCGTTTATTTTCTGTTCTGAGGTCATACGGTTTCCCTGTCTCCTAAGGTGCGCCAGCGCACCGGTGCTCGAAATTGATAACAGTTTCCGATTGAAACTTCCAAAGGATAGGTACACTATTTTTTCTTTCTTTTCCAGGGGCTTTTCATCTGCGAGCGCTCAGCGGGAGGCTGTATTTGCCGCAGGCTGCGCCTATGAAAATCAATTGCCGCCTTTGTTACCTTGTGGTATCTGTTGACAAGGCATTCATGCATCGGAGGGAGAAATATGGATTGTGAAACATTCGCTAACCTACGGTCGAAATTGGGGAAAACCCAAAAAAACCTTGCCATGCTTCTTGGTGTTTCCTTGAAGGCGGTGCAGAGCTATGAACAGGGATGGCGGTCCATTCCCATTCATATCGAACGGCAGCTTTATTTTCTGATGGTGAATCAGCGATTCGATGGGTTAGCCAAGCGCAAAGACTGCTGGACCGTCAAAAAGTGCGAGCACAAGAAGGCCTGTCCTGCCTGGGAATTTCAGTCCGGACACCTTTGCTGGTTCCTCAGTGGTACGCTTTGTGAATGCACCTCGGCGCAGAGCTGGAAGGAAAAAATGACCGTCTGTCGCCAATGTGAGGTGCTGACTTCTCTGCTTTAACCGCGGTCCGTCTGTTTTTCTCTTTATGCATACATTCCCCCTCTCACAGCCTTCTTCCTCCTGCAATTGCAACCAACCGGCTGCCAGCCGCCCATGCCTGAAATAAAAGTCGGCATAGCCATGAGCGGCGGGGTGGACTCCACGGTCGCAGCCTCCTTGCTCCGGGATCAGGGTTGTGCGGTTCATGGGTTTTTCATGGTCTTGCCCCTGCCGAATCTGTCCGTGCAACTGCATCGGGTGCAGGAGGTCGCGGCCAACTTATCAATCCCGCTAACGCTGATCGATTTGCAACAGCAGTTTTCTCAACAGGTCATGGGCGCTTTCATCAAGGGGTACCAGGCGGGACAAACCCCGAATCCCTGCGTGCAGTGCAACCAGAGCATCAAATTTGGGGCATTTGCCCGGGCCATGCTGAGCGCTGGCATGGAGAAGGTCGCCACCGGCCACTATGCACGGGTGCGGCGGATTGGGGCGGATTGTTATATTGAGCGTGGTGCCGATCCGGTCAAAGATCAGTCCTATTTTCTGGCGCAACTCAGCTCCGCGCAATTGCAGTCGGTGGTTTTCCCCCTTGGCGATTGGACCAAAGCGCAGGTCTATCAGCGGGCCCAAGCGCTCGGTTTTCAGTTTCGAGGCGAGGAAAGCCAGGATGTCTGTTTCCTCTCCCAGGGCTTGCCGGCCTTTCTCGCCCAAAATGGGGTGCGGGAAAAAAACGGTCCGGTTGTCACCCTTGCCGGCACCCGACTGGGCGAGCATCGGGGAATCTGGAACTACACCATCGGCCAGCGTCGCGGTCTGGGCCTTCCCGATGCTACCCCCTGGTATGTGGTCGGATTGGACGGACCGGGAAACCGGGTGGTCGTCGGCAAGAACAGCGATCTCCAGCAGTCGGTCTGTTCGGTGCACAGCTTGCGGTGGACGCCGGCGTTGCCCGTGTTTCCCTGGCGCGGTCTGGTCCAGCTTCGTTCTCGGCATGCGCCCGCGCTCGCCGAACTCAACCCCTCCGGGAGCGACAGCTGGCAACTCACCTTTGACACCCCGCAACGTGCCATCACCCCCGGCCAGTATGCGGTTTTCTATCAAGACGATCGGATCGTGGGCAGTGCTGTGATTGCTGTCCCCGGATCGATAACAGGAGCGGCCGCCCCGTGAAGAAGATTGCCATCACCACCTTGGGCTGCAAAGTCAATCAGTTCGAGTCAGCCGCTTTTGCCAGCGAATTCGAGTCGTTGGGCTGCCAGATGGTCCCCTTTCAGGGAGCGGCGGATGTCTATGTGATCAACACCTGCACGGTCACCGCCAAGGCCGGGCAGCAATCCCGGCAACTGATCCGCCGGATTCTTCACGCCCACCCCGAAGCCCGCATCGTGGTGACCGGCTGCTATGCCCAGATGGACCCGGAAACCGTGCTCGGCCTCGCCGAACAACCGGTGACTATCATCGGCAACGGGAACAAACACCTGCTGGTGCAGGCGGCGCTGGCCGAAGGGCCACCTGATCTGGTCATGCTCATGGGGCAGATCCGCCGCAAAAAAGAAATCTGCGATCTGCCGGTTACCCGTTTTCGGGGGCGGACCAGGGCCTATCTCCGCATCCAGGACGGCTGCGACAACTTCTGCTCCTACTGCATCGTTCCCTACACCCGGGGCCGCAGCCGCAGCCTGCCGCTGGCGGCGGTGCTCCGGCAGGCGGCAACCTTTGCCGACCAGGGATACCGGGAGCTGGTGGTAACCGGCATCAATGTCGGCAAGTACGGTCTCGATCTGGCCGAGCAGCAGACCATCTATACGCTCCTGGACCATCTCTGCGGCGATTTTCCCGAGCTCCGTCTCCGCCTGAGTTCCATCGAACCGACCGAGGTCAACGACCTTCTTCTGGAGCTGATGCTGCGTCGTCCCAATTTCATGCCCCATCTCCATATACCCCTGCAGAGCGGCGACGATGAGGTGCTGACCCGCATGAATCGGCGCTACACCCGGGACGAATTTGCCGCTGTGATTCACCGGGTCCACCAGGTGCTTCCCTCGGCTTCCATCGGCTGCGATGTCCTTGGGGGCTTTCCCGGCGAATCCGAGCAGGCGGCGGAACATACCTATCAGTTGCTGGCCGAGCTGCCGGTGAGTTACCTCCACGTCTTTCCCTATTCTCGGCGACCCGGCACCCTGGCCGCCACCTTCGGCCAACAGCTTCCCGGCCCGGTGAAAGATGCCCGGGTGCAGCGGCTGCGGACCCTGGACGGAGAAAAACGCGCGCAGTTTTACCAGGATCAGATCGGGCAGATGCAACGGGTCCTGGTGGAACGGCGGCATACCCAAAGCGGTCTCCTGCAAGGGTTTTCCGAAAATTACATCCCGGTCTTGTTCCCCGGAAGTTCCGGGCTGGTGCGTCGGGTGGTCCAGGTTCGATTAACCGCGGTGGATCAAGGGAAAGCTTTTGGTACCCTGGTGGACGAGTTGCTTGAGGAAAAATCAAGGAACGGGTACGTTGCGGTGTCAAATGGAAAAGGAACAGGCGGATGATCGGAGAAATAATTGCCATCGGGGATGAACTGACCTCGGGCCGGATAACCAACACCACCAGCGGTTTAGCCGCCAGGGCGCTATTTTTGCTGGGGCATGAGATCCTGGCCATGCACACCATCGGCGACGCGCCGGAGCGCATCGGCAGCACGCTGAAGATGGCCTTGGAGCGTGCCGATTTTGTGATTGTCACCGGAGGGCTGGGCGCGACCACCGACGATCTGACCACCGATGCGGTGGTCCAGGCGCTGGGGCTTAGAACCATGATCCATCCCGGCGTGCATGCCAATCTCAACGCGCGATTGAGCCGCGAATTGCAAAGCGGGACAATCTCGCTGGCCAAGCTGGCCCAACTGCCCGAAGGGGCCGAGGTGCTGGACGACGACTGCCGCATGGCCGGCTATCTGCTGCGCTACCAGGGCAAACCGATCTTTTTTCTCCCCGGCGTGCCGCCGCAGATGGAGATCCTGCTGGAGCGCAAGGTGCTTCCTGGTCTGCGGGCCTTCTTTCCGGTTTCGAGTCGTCCGGTCTGTCAGCAGGTCTATCGTACCTGCGGCCTCCAGGAGGTGGCCATCAACCGGCTCTTGGCCCCCTTGGAGGAGAACCAATCTCTCCAGGTGGGATATTATCCGGTCGGTTGCGAGGTGCATGTCAGCCTGACCTTCCCCAATCTGGCCAACGGGATGCAAGACCCTCTTTTTGTGGAAACCGACGCCTTCATCCGGCAGGCCCTGGGCGTCCATCTGTTCGGGACCAATGATGCCACCTTGGCCGCGGTCACCGGACAACTGCTGCAGAGCAAAGGCGTGATGCTGGGTGTGGCCGAGTCTTGTACCGGAGGCCTCATCAGCAGCACCATCACGGAGACCGCAGGCAGTTCCCAATGGTTCGGCGGCGGCGTGGTGGTGTATTCCAACCAAATGAAACAGTTGCTGCTCGATATCGATCCCGCTTTTCTGGCCCAACATGGGGCGGTGAGCCGGGAAACCGCCCGAGCCATGGCTACCCGGGCAGCGGCACGGCTGCAGTGCGATATCGCGGTTTCGGCAACCGGAATCGCCGGTCCGGACGGCGGCTCCGCCGACAAGCCGGTGGGTACAGTGTATCTGGGATTGTGGTACCGCAACCTGGTCATCGACCGGTTGTGTCATTTCACCGGTTCCCGCCGGCAGATCCAGGAAAAAACCACGCAAACCGCACTGGATCTGGTGCGTCACGCGTTACTCGAGTCTTAATACCAGTCACCAAGGAGAGTTCCATGACAGTGTCCAATGAAGTCAGTGAAGGCCGCCTCAAAAGCGTCGACAACGCCATCACCCAGATCCACCGGCAGTTCGGCAAGGGTTCGATCATGCGCCTGGGCACCACCGAACGGGAAAACATTCCGGTGATCCCGACCGGCATCCTCTCAATCGATCTGGCCTTGGGCGTCGGCGGCTTGCCGCGCGGCCGGGTCACCGAGATCTACGGTCCGGAGGCCTCGGGCAAGACCACGCTCGCCCTGCATGTCATCGCCGAAGCCCAACGAGCCGGGGGCAACGCCGCCTTCATCGACGCCGAGCACGCCCTGGACACCAGCTATGCCGAACGGTTGGGGGTGGATACCGACAATCTGCTCATCTCCCAGCCCGATTTCGGTGAACAGGCCCTGGAAATCGCCGAAATCCTGATCCGCAGCGGCGGCATCGACGTGGTGGTTATCGACTCGGTGGCCGCGCTGGTGCCCCGGGCGGAGATCGACGGCAATGTCGGCGATCATCACGTCGGGCTCCAGGCTCGCCTCATGTCCCATGCCATGCGCAAATTCACCGGGGTGCTCAGCCGCACCAACACCGTGCTGATATTCATCAATCAGATCCGGATGAAGATTGGGGTGATGTTCGGCAACCCCGAGACCACCACCGGTGGCAATGCCCTCAAGTTTTACAGCTCGATCCGGATTGACATCCGTAAGACCACCCAGATCAAGGAAGGCCAGGATGTCATCGGCAACCTGACCAAGGTCAAGGTGGTCAAGAACAAGGTGGCCCCGCCCTTCAAACAGGCCGACGTGGACATCATCTACGGCGAGGGGATCTCACGCACCGGCGACCTGCTCGATCTGGGCGTGGCCCAAGGGGTGGTGGACAAGAGCGGGTCCTGGTATGCCTATCAGGACGAGCGCATCGGTCAAGGCCGTGAAAACGCCAAGAAATTCCTCAAGGAACATCCGGAGACCATGGACAGTATCGAACGCAAGATCCGTCTCGCCCTGGGCATGGCGGTGACCGGCGAAGATTCGTCGGTTGAAAAACCGGTGGCGGTAAAACCGGCAGTCGAAAAAGTCACACCCGAAAAATCGGCTTAAAGCGTTCGCTTTTTCTTCCGCCCTGCCCGGCTCCCATCGGGATTTGAGCAGGGCGGATGCCTCCCCGGCCTGGTTGGTCAATCAATAACATTCCCATAATCCCTCAACGGAGGAAAAGCGTTGCGTATCCATGCGTTGCAGCACGTTGCCTTTGAAGGCCTTGGCCATATCGGACCGTGGATTCGGGCCCGGGGGCACCAGCTTGCCACAACCCGTCTGTATGCGGGCGAAGCGCTACCCCAGGTCCTCCATTTTGACCGGCTGATCATCATGGGCGGGCCGATGAACATCTATCAGGAGGTCGACTATCCCTGGTTGCGTTCGGAGAAAGGGTTGATTCGGCAGGCGATCGCGGCGGGTAAATCCGTGGTCGGTATCTGTCTGGGGGCGCAGTTGCTGGCCGATGCCCTGGGGTCGCCGGTCTTTGCCGGTACGGAAAAAGAGATCGGCTGGTTGCCGATTCAACTGACCGAGGCCGGGAAAAACAGTGATCTGCTCGCCGGGCTGCCGGATGAACCCATGGTCTTTCACTGGCATGGCGACACCTTTGCCATCCCTGAGGGCGCCATCCATTTGGCTGAGAGCCAGGGCTGCCGCAGCCAGGCCTTTCTTTACGACGGACGTATTCTCGGCTTGCAGTTTCATCTGGAATCGACCCCGGAAACCGTGGAGCAAATCCTGGCGCACTGCCGCGACGAACTGGTTCAGGGGCGATATATCCAGACCGAGGCCGAGATCGTCGCGGCCGCCCCGGTGCGCTATCAGCAGGTCAACAACCTCCTGGAGACCCTGCTGGACCGGTTGCCATGAACAAGCAATCTCTGGAGCTTTTAGGCAATTGAAAAAAATGGTCCTCCGTATGCTACGCTGCGGGCACATGGGAGCGCAGCATTCAAGTCAGCGATTTTCAGGTGGATTGTGCAATAATGTATTGGGTTTGAGCGGTTGGGTTGGGGCGGGGGCAAGGAACCGCTCCAGATAAAACGAATTATCTGGAGCGCTGGGTATGGTCAAAAACCGTTAGGAAGGGGGGGGGGCTGCCTGCTCAGATAACGTCATCGCCGCTTAATGGATCTTCATCCTCCAAGGGGTCTACCAGCTCTTCTTCTTCGTCACTGTCATCGGAAAACTCATCGGTGTCTTCATAGAACTCATCGTCTTCATCCGGGGAGATTTCCGGCGTCGAGCTGTCGTCCGGCGAACGCACCGCTTTCGGTATTTTGGATTCCGGCAGGACAAACTCGCGTATTTTTTCAATTTCTTCGGGGAGAAGGAGGTCGACCTGACAGGCTTTGCATCCTTTGACATGTTGATCGACAAATTGCATCATCCGGGCAGGAGCCATGGTTTCCTGTTTGACCCGGGTGTACCAATCTTTGATCAGGCGTATGAGTTGTTCACATTCCATTGAATAATAGGGGCGCGTCGCCCTTCCTGTCAGTCTGGCTGAGGTATGAGTTTACCGGAGAAATAGAATAAAAAGTTGTTTTTCTGGTCAATAAATATTAATGATATTCACACACTTCGGAAGTGGAAAGGGCTCTGGTGGCTCTCCCGGACTTCAAATCCGGTGTGCCGGGTGAATAGCCCGGCTGGTGGGTTCGATTCCCATGCACTTCCGCCATTATTCCAGCGTGTTAGTGGGTTACGTTCTGTAACCCTATCTTCCCCTTCGACACAAAATCTGACAATTCCTCTACTGTGCATCTACCAGAAGAGGAAAACATGTCACAGGTTTCAATTACAAATAGAGTCCTTCAAAGTCTGAAACCCCACTCAAAACCTTACTTCGTAAGGGATCTTAGCCTAAATGGATTCGCTGTAAAAGTCAACCCTTCTGGCACAGTGAAATTTATAGCCGAAGTCTGGCATGAAGGACGATCCAGCCGGAAAACTCTTGGTGAATTTCCTATACTTGATCTCTCACAGGCGCGACTGGATGCACTGGCTTATATATCTCAAGCTAGGTCTGGACAGTTGGAAGCAAAGAGAAAAGAGAAGGTGCTAAGCGTAATCTTCCATGAATACACATCCGATGGTCGCCTGAAAGAACGGACCATCATAGATTATCGGGAAGCTATTTTCTTCTATCTCTCTGATTGGCTAAACAAACCGGTCTCGTCGATAACCAAGGAAATGGTCGAGAAGCGATTTTGCCAAATTAGAGACAAGGGGATTCATGGTGGGAAACCCACCTACTCTCAGGCAACCAAGGTAATGCGGATTCTCTCGGCCCTAATGAATTATGCTATGGCTGATGAAACGATTGAAAGCAATCCTGTCGATGTGCTCAAGCGCAAGCGGATAGATAGGAGTATTAGGACGCGTGAACATTATCTTGTCTCATCAAAAGTTAGGAAATTATTGGAAATTACCGCCCAGGACTTTCATCCCGTCACTCTTGCTGTTCATTTGATGCTTTATACGGGCTTGAGGAAGAATGATGCGTATTCCGGGCGAAAACGGCCAGCATTCCGGCGGGAAAACAGCCACCGTTCC
>CAZJEX010000011.1:0-115469 GCA_964545155.1 uncultured Desulfobulbus sp.
CCAATTACTACTTGGCCCGCTCTTTATTTACTGTTCAGTTTTCAAAGATCAATGCGCCCAGCGAACTTTTTTCGTTCAGGCTCGCCAGCAGGAACTGGCATTCTAATTTGTTTCTAGCTCCACGTCAACCTTTTTTTCTTTTAGGTTTTCTTGAAGCCGTGCCCTCTAACAACCTTGGAGCAACGGAGCGGCAAAATACAGGAATGAGCCCCTGTTGTCAACGACTTTTTTCCAGGTCTCTCAATCATCGACGACCACCCATACACAATTAAAACAATCCCCAACTTTTTTCTGTTTGCTTTATCAACCCGTCTTGGCGTAACATGCAATAATATCAACCAAGTCGATGCTCTTTAATAAGAGTTTTTTATAAATTATCTCCTGACCCTAATACAAACTTCTCTTGCTATGGAATCAACTGTCAACCAGGAACTCAAGGATATACCCAATGTTAATGATTGCATAACAGCCCTAATAAACTCTGGAACTTTAAACGACATACCTTTGCGGCGAATCAAATACTGTATCCGCTTATACCTCGAAAAGGCCAGACAGGCCATTCTATCCGGGCACACTGACCCGCCTCATTTCCTTGATCGGCAAACCTGGGTGCCGCAACTCATCCTCTTTGTCCGTCAATACCACCAATCACGTTTTACCAGGGTGATCAACGGTACAGGAGTTATTGTCCATACTAACCTCGGCCGTTCTCTGCTTCCATCTCCAACCTTGGCCTGCCTGACTGTTGCTGGGCAATATTACTCAAACCTTGAGTTTAATCTGGAAACCGGCAAACGCGGATCCCGATATGATCATGTCGAAGCGCTGCTTTGTGAACTTACCGGTGCAGAAGCCGCCTTGGTGGTGAATAACAACGCTGCCGCCGTTTTAATCGCCCTGGAAACACTTGCCAAAAACAAAGACGTGATAGTTTCCCGCGGACAGTTGGTCGAAATCGGAGGCTCCTTTCGTATTCCCGACATCATGGAGCGAAGCGGAGCTCGACTTGTCGAAGTCGGCACTACCAATCGCACACACCTCCATGATTACCAGTCAGCTATTTCTCCTGAAACCAGCCTGTTGCTGCGTGTCCATTGTAGCAATTATCGAATCATTGGGTTTACCAGTGAAGTTCCTGACAGCGCCTTGGTTGGGCTTGGTAAAGAACACTCTATTCCGGTCATGGAAGATTTGGGGTCCGGCTGTTTCATTGACTTAAGCAAGTTCGGCCTATCCAAGGAACCGACCGTCCAGGAAGTCGTTGCCAGCGGCATGGATGTCGTCACCTTCAGCGGTGACAAATTACTCGGTGGCCCTCAAGCCGGGATAATAATCGGCAAAAGCCGGTACATCGAACAAATTAAAAACAACCCGCTCAACCGGGCTTTACGCATCGACAAATTTACCCTGACCTGCCTGGAGTCGGTTTTGCGCCTTTATCTGGACGAAACCGTGGCGCTACAGACAATCCCAACCCTTTCAATGATTGCCTCCCCTGAAGACACCGTCAAACTGCGGGCTTCATTTTTTTTACAACGCGCCCAGGATGGCCTTGGGGACCGCTGCATATTTTCGTTAGCTCGAGTATACTCACAGGTAGGTGGCGGCGCTATGCCCGGTGAAAATCTGATCAGTTGGGCAGTTGCGGCGAAACCGCTTGGGATTAAATTAAATGAGTTGGAAAATCAGCTGCGCCGTGCCCCCGTACCAGTTATCGGCAGAATTGAAGGAGACCGCCTGCTGCTTGACATGCGTACCATTGCCGACGAAGAACTCGATATTCTGTACGATAGTCTGCAGAGCGTTTTTCTCCCGGCACAATAAGAAAACAAATTTTAATTATGGGACAAACTTTTATATATACATATGTTCTCTCTAGATGACTTTTACATCCTTCAAGCGCCCTTGGCTCATGAAGTGCAGCACCTGCTGCCACTTCCAGCCACCATTGATTTCTGTTCGTTCACCGCTGACGGTTCCCTGCAGACCTTACAAACCCATCTGGGCACTGAAAGTCGCTCGACGATTGTAGAAACCGATGCTTTTATTGAACCCCGGATAATCAGTGATCGCCTGATCATACCTTTACAGGCTCCCTCTGGTGAAATTGTTGCCATTGTGATCAGCGACATCGACCCTGCCTTTTTGCGTAAAATGTCGTCGGGATGGCTGCGAGAAACGCAAAGGAATATCTTGGAACGGATTGAATCGGTGTTATGGGGATACATTGATCCGGAGACCGAACTGTACAACCAGCGCGCTGCTTCCGTTTTTTTACAGCAGCCTGCCACCGGTAATCCCGGTTATTTCTTCCTGTTGAATACCATTTTTTATCGAAGAACAGCGGTCGGTAATCTTCAAAAAACAAAAGAAATCGCACGGTTACTTCAGGCATTGACCCAGTGCCATTGTTTCTATTTCGGTTATGGGGTGTTCGGCCTGCTGCTTCAGGTTCAAAACAGGGAACAGGCCTTAAGAACAGCCCATTATCTCCAGCATCAATTGAAGCGGGAAGGATTGAGCAAAGCACAGATCGGCTTTTCCCAGGTAGCCATAACTGGCAAACGCCTGGAGACCAATGTGCTCGACCGGTTTTGGCGCTCTTTGACCATCGCTGAGAATCGAGGCCCTTTCGGCATCTGCGATATTGATACGATTGACGAACGACGGCCTCATCCGTTCCAACTCACTCCACCCGAGACCCGTCGGCAACTGGAAAAAAAATGGCGCGGTCTTTCGCAATTCACCCTCGTTGCACTTACCCCCTCGACGGATACGGAGGATGCTTTTACATTTGGCTCCCGCCTCGAACAAAACCTCCCCAAGGATGTTGTGTATATTAAGGGTAACGACACGCTTGCCTTAATGCTTTTTCCTGAAATTGCACCGACCGCAATTCGCAGGCATATCGATGCCCTCAACAGCGCTTGCAGAACGTATTACCCAGAAATGGCCATCTCAATAGGGATAGCGTCCTGGCCCTGCCTGGATTTCTCCAAAGGCGACATCCCCGGAAACGGCTTAAAGGCCTTGCTCCATTGCAGTTTCCTGTCATCCGGAAGCGTTGTCATCTTTGACCATTTGAGTTTAAACATCAGTGGTGACTTCTTCTTCGAAGAGGGCGACTACCGGGCTGCCATTGGCGAATACCGCCGCGGCCTCCGCTTGCAACCAGGCGATATAAATCTTATCAATAGCCTGGGGGTGGCCTTGGTCGAATATAATCAATTGCGGCGGGCCGTGGATTGTTTCCAAGCTGTCCTCAGAAAAGATCCTCATAATTACATGGCTTTAATAAACCTTGGCCATGCCCAGCATAGCCTGGGCCGAAAAGAAATCGCCTTGGACTGTTTCGAACAGGCATACCGGGTTCTGGCCAAAGAAGATGGGGCTGGCCAGGAGCTGCTCTTGCCGCTGGGCCGATTGTATTTCGAATTCGGCAATCATGATAAAGCGGCCACTGTTTTCGAATACTGGCGGACCCGCCCGGGAAGCGAAAAAGAGTTTATTCTTTTTCGTCTCCTTGGCCAGAGCTACCTTGAGAGCGGACGGCCCCAGGAAGCAATCAGGGCCTGCCAGCGCGCCTTGCAGCTTTTCCCCCAGGACAGCATTTCCTTGAGCACGTTGGGTTTGCTGTATGTCGAGCAGGGTGAAGGCAGTGAAGTCGGCCTCTCTCTCTGCAACAAAGCCCTAGAATTAGACAATTTCAATCCGGACCACTGGTATCGGTTGAGTCGAGCGTTGCTTCACATCGGGAATTGTGAACAAGCACTGGATGCGATCAAAAAATGTCTGCGACTTGCACGCAACCACGTCGAAGGTGTTTTGCAGTTGGGAATAATTAATTTGGCGATGAATCGGCCCAATCGCGCAAGAAAATGTTTTCAACAAGCTCTATCCCTCAAAAGCTGCACGAAAAACCAGACCAAACAGGGGCAAATGTATATTGAGAAATTATCCGGTACCGTTAAATAATGACAGGCCCATATACATTAAGTACTCCCCCTACAACCAATCATCAGGCACCCTATAGTTCTTGAAAGCCATTGGGCAGGAAGATTTACACCATGCACTCCGGAGCTTTTCGGATGCACAAAATTTAACAATAAGATTGAAGTATCGTTACGTCAGCTCGCAAGGTCACAGTCGTTCCCCCCGCTTGCAATGCGTTTTTACGTGGAAAATATCCGAGGAGTAGCATGAGATGGCCCAAATAGATGCATTTTTCAAACTGATGAATGATGAAGGCGCCTCCGACCTGCATATGATGGCCGGGCAACAACCAGTCCTCCGGATCCGGGGAGATATGGAACGGGTAAAATTCAAGACACTGGACAACGAAGCCCTTAAAAGCATGCTCTATGAGATCTGCCCGGAAGACAAAATTAAAATCTTTGAAGAAAACGGCGATCTAGATTTTGGCTATGAGATTCCAGGGCTGGCGCGATACCGCTGCAATTTCTTTCAACAAAAATATGGCATTGGAGCCGTGTTCCGTGAGATTCCCAGCGACATCCTGAGCTGCGAGCAACTGGGCCTACCCAAAGTGGTTTCCCGGCTGGCCTCATTGCCGAAAGGACTTGTTCTGGTCACCGGACCGACCGGTTCAGGAAAATCGACGACCCTCGCGGCTATCCTGGATGAGTGCAACAAGACCAGAAAAGATCATGTCCTCACCATCGAGGATCCCATCGAGTTTGTCCACAAGAGCCAGAACTGTATCATCAATCATCGCGAGGTAGGGACGCACACCCGAAGTTTCAGTGCCGCGTTACGCGGCGCCCTGCGCGAAGACCCGGATATTATTCTGGTGGGTGAGATGCGTGACCTGGAGACTATCTCACTGGCCATGGAGGCCTCGATGACTGGCCATCTCGTTTTCGGCACCCTGCACACCATGAATGCCATGAAAACGGTTGACCGGGTAGTGGAGATCTTTCCCGCCAATCAGCAGGGCCAGGTCCGATCCACCTTGGCCGATGCCTTGCGAGCCGTGGTTTCACAGACCCTGTTCAAACGCTCCGATATCAAAGGGCGGGTTGCGGCCCTGGAAATCATGATCTGCACTCCCGCGGTCCGCAACCTGATCCGTGAAGGCAAGACCTACCAAATCCCCTCGATCATGCAGACCGGCAAGAAATTCGGCATGCAGACCTTGGACGATGCGATTTTCGAATTATTGGAAAAGAAAAAGATCAGCGCCGAAGACGCCTACGTTAACTGTTACGAGAAGGGACGATTTGTTAAATATTTACGCCATCAACCCTCGGATTTCACAGAAATCTGAGAGGGTTGCGCCTATAGTTGTTACGACATGCCGTATTGGGCGAGGCAGGTGTGCAGCACTTTTCTTTGGGCCTGGTTGAGATTAACGAATTGGGCACAATAGTTGAGCACCGTGGTTTTGATGCCGTTGATGTCGAGCAACTGCTCCGAAGTAGCGACGATTCTTGCGGGGAGTTGCTCCAAGGAGGATCCCTCGTTGCAATTGAAGAGATCCACCATAAGTAAACGACTATTAAGGGGACCTGCGCTGTACTGGTGGTCAAAACAGAGCCCGCCTTCACTGATATTTTTTATCCTGGCGTATTGATTCGTTCGCCCGGTTATACGGACAAGAAAGAAGGGCGGCATTTTTTTCCGAGCATGCTGCCTGTTTTCAATGCCGATGGAAAACAGACACAAAAACATCAGCGGCTGCCGGCAATTGCTGCAGGAATAGGCATTGGCGGTTGGCAACGCGGCTATCCTGGATGCCGATGGCCTTGCCGTTAACTGTTTCCCCCCGCAGGCAGGGCACTTCTTGCCAAAAACCATCATGGGGACAACTCCATTAGAATAAAAATAAGTATCTTTTTAATCTTCCAATATACGTCATAATCCCTGACTGTTCAAGCCTCCCTTTTCCCGGAGCACCATCCGCCCCTTTGCCTGCCAATGGTATTTATCGCCTGTAAAAGTATCGGCCTGCAACATCGTACCGTCGGTGCAACAGGTGACCGTCCCTTGCCGTGAGGTAACCAGGACCTGAATTCCTTTCTGACCCCATTGCCGCCTATGAGCAGGTGCCGGCAAGGAATCTTGACGTGCGGTACCTGCCGAGACGACAATCATGGCAGGCGAGACCGCTTCGATAAACGCCGGACTCGATGAAGTCAAGCTGCCGTGATGCGGTGCCAAAAGCACATCCGAATTAAGGCCACCCCCATTCCGGACCAGCAATTTTTCACTCTCGACGCCGATGTCACCGGGAAACAAAAAACTGCGCTTGCCAAATTGCAGCCGAAGCACCAGACTCCTGTGATTGGTCGACCAGCTCGAAGAGTCTTGCAGCAGCCCGTTCATGCCTAAACATTCCAGCAGCAGGCCTTCTTGCTGGAGGAGTTTGTCGCCAGCCTTGGCGCAAATGATCGGTGTCTTTTTTGCGTGCGCTTTCTCCAGAAACGCAAGATAGGCCGGCTCATCGCCGTTGTCACCGTTGACGATCAGCCGTTGCGGCTGAAAACGCGCATACACAAAGGGTAGACCGTTGTAATGGTCCTTATGGGGATGCGTGATGATCAAATCGTCGAGCCGCCAAATACGTTGCCGCCAGAGAAACGGGCCAATGATGTTTGCGCCGGGATTGAATTGTTCGGACTGTGAACCGCCGCCATCGACCAGAATATTTTTACCGCCTGGCAGTTGCAGAAGCGTGGAGGTGCCCTGGCCGACATCAAGATAACTGACGATCAACTCTTTCCGATGCCAGGGGATCCAAAGGGAAAAAGTAAAGGAGCCCAGCAGCCCCACGGCAAGCATAAGCGCCAACCATACACCACGGGCAGTTCGCCGCTCCTGCAGGAGTATCCACAAAATAATAAAGAACACGGCAATTTCAAGCAATGTAGGGGTGATCGTCCAGATCGAAGCATAGGGAAAGCCGACCATCGCCTCGGCAAACCAAACCGTCAACCATATTCCCGTGCTGCCAAACTTGAAAATCCATTCAGCCAGATCAGGACTTAACCAAATCAATGGGATACCGAGCAGGCCGCACGGCAAGGCCCACAAGCAAAGCAAGGGTTCGATGATCAGGTTCATCACCGGCCCGATCAAAGAAAACCGGTTAAAATGATAGAGAATAAACGGCAAGGTTCCTGCCGTCGCCGCCAGGGAAACATAAAACATCGACTGCAGGGTCCAGACGCCCTTCATGATCAGGCCTGGGCTCGCTTTGGCATCCGGTCGATCGACAACCAAGGGCAAACGAGGATAAATGCAGTTGATCGCCAGGACTGCGGCAAAGGAAAGCTGAAAGGACGCGGTGAACAGCGCCAGCGGACTGACCGCCAGAACCAGGAGGGCGGTCGCAGCGATAAGATGAATCAAGGATCGCTGCCGGCGCAGCACCACGGCAAACAGCACCAGGAGCGCGGTTACCAAGGACCGGAAGGCTGGAATGTTCATACCGGCAATGAAGGTGTACAAAAGGAGCAGCGGCGCAGTCAAAACCAGAGCGAGCGTGGGAACGTGGGCATGGAGCAGCAGCCATTGGCTGCGCTTGAGCAGGAACGTGAAGACCGTAACCGCAAAAAGGCCGAGCAGACTGAGATGGAGCCCGGAAATCGACAAAACATGCATGCATCCGTTTTCTTTGAACATTTCAATCATTTCAGGCGAAATGTTTCTTGCCGAACCGATTAAAAGCGCCTGGTAGATGCCCGTAATGGTAGGGTCGAACCGCTGATTGAGAAAAAGTGTTACTTGTTGCCGCACCTGTTCGGGCAGAAATCGAAGACGCTGGCCCAGAGAGGGCGAGGGGTCATAGACGAGCAGAATCTCCTGGGCCGAGTGTACCCATCCCGAGCAGCGGATAGATTTAGACGCCATCTGGAGCCGATAGGGCAAAGCACCTGGAGTCTGGTAGTCGCGGATTGGAGCGAGCATGGCAATGACCATAATTTTCGCGCCCGGCACAAAATGTGAACCGAGGGCATCCTGGACCGTAATCTGAACGGTGCCCCTGACCGGTTGAAACACGGAAGTCATGCTGGGCTCATGGATTAAAATCGATTCGGTTGCCAGCTCGAACCGGGTTTTATCGCCGTCATATTCAACCAGGGTGAGAATCCGGCCGATCAATGTGACCTTGGACTTTTCGGTGACAAGCGAGGCTACATGACCAGGATCGGATTCCGGCTGCAAGGCCAGATGGGTGTGCAGGAAACCAACGAGCAAAAAAAAGGGCAGCATGGTCAGCAGCCGCAGGGAAGACTTAAGGACAAGAGCGGAGGCCCCCAGCATGAGCAGCACCGGCCCGCTGATCGCCGCAACGGGCCACTGTGACAACGGCGACGAGAACGTATAGGCCACGCCCGCCCCGACAATAAAACAGACCGTTACACTGATGAGTAGATTATCGACACAGCAGCGCAGCACCCGATCCATGCCTTTTTTTCAACCGTCAGTGGGTCTTCCGAGAGAGGAGAGCGGTGATGGCTTCCAAGTGTTTGCTCACCACACCCCGGTTGGCATCGACACAACCCAATGCCGCCCCGGCCATCGACCGGTGCACCCCAGGATCACAGATGATTTGCCGAAGAGCGACCGACAGAGATGCTGCGGATGCAACTTGACGGGCCCCGCCGCATTCGATCAGTTCAGCGGCGATCTCGGTAAAATCTTCCATGTGCGGCCCAAAGAGTACCGGCACTCCAACGGCAGCTGGCTCGATGGGGTTATGTCCGCCTTGGGGCACCAAACTGCCGCCGATGAAAACAGCATCGGCCATTGCATAGCATTCGGCCAACTCCCCGATGGTGTCGAGGATGAGAAGAGGGCCTTGCCGGTGTGTAACCGACGTCCATTTGCGAACCCCCAGCTGATGTTGCTGACCGAGGGCAACAATCTCATCGGCCCGTTCGATATTCCTGGGGGCCAGGAGGAGTTGCAGGCCAGATATTGCCTGACGAAGCTGACAATACACCTGAAAAAGGATCTCCTCCTCGCCACGATGGGTCGAGCCGCAGATCCAGAGCGGTGCAGCGGCATCAAACCCATAGACCTTTCTCGCTGATTGATTGAGCGCATTGTCCGCCCGGGAAATTTCGAACTGACTGGTATCGAATTTGAGATTGCCCAAGGTAACGACCTTATCGGCTTCAATTCCCAAGGTCGTGAATTTTTCCGCGTCATTTCTCGTTTGCATGGACAGGAGGGTGAAGGTCCGGAACATCGGTCGGCACAGGAAGGCGAAGCGCCGGTACAGCGCAAACGATCGGCTGGAGATTCTGCCATTGACCAACAGCATGGGCACTCGGCTTCGCGCAAGAGCGTGCAGCCAGTGTGGCCAGAAATCGGTTTCCACCAGAATGAACAGATCCGGCGCAATGGTCTTGACAAACCAAAGGGCCACAGGCCCAAGATCCAGCGGACCGGCAATGACGGCGTCGGCGTAGGAGGCAAGATGCCGTTGCGCTACCAGGGCCCCGGAGGTAGTGGTCACTGATAATAGTATCCGGGATTGCGGGAAGGATTTTCGTAGCCCGCGAACCAGTGGCAGCGCTGAAGTGACCTCGCCCACCGACAGGGCATGAATCCAGAAGGTCGGCGCCGAAGGCTGCTTTATGGGAAGCGCGCGCAATTGCCCGGCAAGCCCGAAACCCAACCGTGGCAGCAGCCGTTGGCGGTATTTCGGCCGCCAGACGATAAAGGAGAGGATCGGCAGCACCACCAATGCGGCCAAACTAGACAGTACCGTATACAGTAACAACATCAATTCCGCTTTTCCTTGATCAGAGGGTACGAGTAGGGGCGTTTCCTCTTTTGATACCAGGATTCGCCGCCGCTGTCGAAGAAGAAGCGACCCGTCCCGTTTCGAAAAGCCCCGCCGGGGGTCGCCTGTAGCATTCTGTTAAAGAACATAAAAAACGAACATACCATTGCCATTTTATGTTTAAATGACGATTATTCATATGAATAGACACATTGCTGAATTTTATTCTTGATCACCGTTTTCAGCTAAGGTAGACTTTTGGATACGGCATCACTATTTTCTGTGCCAGGGATCAGGAGCAAAAATCGAAGATGTTAGATGATATCAGTTTAAAAATACTGAAGATACTCCAGGAAAAAGCTCGAATTCCCAATGTCGAGGTAGCGCGCCAGGTTGAGATGGCCCCTTCGGCGGTACTCGAACGAATCCGCAAGATGGAGCGCCAGGGCATAATCGACGGCTACGAAGTCCGGCTCAACCCCACCCAGTTTGACCGCCGCCAGCTCGCTTTCATCGAAATCAGAACCCGGGCCGTCGGCGACCGGCCAGAAACCGGCACCGCGCTGGCAGCCATCCCTGAGATTCAGGAGGTCCATTATGTTGCCGGGGAGGACTGTTATCTGGTCAAGCTCCGGGTCGCAGACACCGCCGAACTCGCCGCCATCATCCGTGAAAAAATCGCGGTGATCAATGAGGTCGTTGCCACCAAGACCTCAACCGTGCTGCAGACGTACAAAGAAACTGCGCGCATTCCCATCCGCAGTTGAAAAAAGACAAGGAAAAACACCATGCCAATGAGCCAAGATTTTAAGAATCGCCTCTTTCCCCATCTCCCCACCATTGCCCAGCACTACGGCACCCCATTTCATATCTACGATGAAGCCGGAATTCGCGAAACCGGGCGGCAGCTGCAGGAAGCCTTTGCCGACATCCCCTCATTCCGGGAGTATTATGCGGTCAAGGCCTTGCCCAACCCCAGCATCCTCGGAATCATGCAGGATATGGGCTTTGGGTTCGATTGCAGTTCAAGTACCGAACTGATACTGGCGCGCGACTTGGGAGCGAGTGGCGAGGCCATCATGTTTACCTCCAACAACACCAGCCCTGAAGATTTCCAGGCCGCCGAGGCCGAGGGCGGCTGCATCCTCAACCTTGATGATATCACGCTCATCGACAAGGTGCCACGGATGCCGGAACTGATCTGTTTTCGCTACAATCCCGGCACCCGGCGTCGCGGCAACGACATTATCGGCAAACCTGAAGAGGCCAAGTACGGGGTCAGTCACGACCAGATCACCCTGGCCTACCGGCAAGCTCAGGCGAAAGGCGCCAAACGCTTTGGCCTGCACACCATGCTGGCCTCCAATGAACTCCATTACACCTACATGGTGCAGACCGCGGCCATGCTGCTCGAGCTGGTGGAGCAGATAAGCCAAGAATTAAGCATTACCTTTGAATTCATCAACATAGGCGGCGGCTTGGGTATCCCTTACCTTCCGGATAGCGATCCGCTCAATATCAGGGCCATGGGGGCGGAAATCACCGCCCTCTTCGTTGATTTCAAGGATCGCCACGGCTATTGCCCAGCCCTGCTGATGGAGAGCGGCCGCTTCATGACCGGGCCGCACGGCGTGTTGGTGACCCAAGCGATCAATCGCAAGGATATCTACCGCACCTACATCGGCGTGGATGCCTGCATGTCCGCGCTGATGCGGCCTGCGCTCTATGGCGCCTATCACCACATTGAGGTGTTGGGCAAGGAAGGGCTTACCCAGACCGAAACCGTGGACGTGGTCGGCTCGCTCTGCGAAAACAACGACAAATTTGCGGTCCAGCGGACGCTCCCGAAGATCGCAGACGGCGATCTCCTGGTCATTCAAGATTCCGGGGCCCACGGCCATGCCATGGGCTTCAACTATAACGGCAAGATGCGTCCCCAGGAATTGCTGCTCCGCCCGGACGGCACCGTGGCGCTTATCCGCCGCGAGGAACGACCCGAGGATTATTTCGCCACCCTGCGATTTGACGAGAAGGTGCTCCAGCTGTGAGGAAACGTTCTTGAACCTACTGCTGCTGGACCCCAAAGAGGTTGTGAACGGCGAGGTCACCCTCACCGACCGCCGGGCTGACCATCTGCTGCAGGTCCTGCGGGTGGTACCTGGGGATACAGTCCGGGTCGGCGTGATCCAAGGAAAACTTGGCAACGGTCAGGTTTTGGCCATCGAGGGCGGGGAGGTGCGGCTGGCGGTAACCATTGAACGCCAGCCGGTCTGCGATCTAGAGGTGGAGCTGATCCTAGCTCTGCCCCGCCCGATCATGCTCCAACGGATCCTCAAGCAGGCCACGGTCCTCGGGGTCAGGCGTTTCCATCTTATCCGGTCGCGCCGGGTGGAAAAATCGTTCTTTCACAGTCCGGTGCTGGCGCCGGACAAGATCCGCTCCATCCTGGTGGATGGCATGGAACAGGCCATGGACACCTGGCTGCCCGAGGTGACCATCCACCACCAGTTCAAACCCTTTATCGAGGATGTGCTGCCGACCCTTTCCGGCCAGGGGCTGATCGCCCATCCGGATGGCACCGGCACCCTGGCCGGCATCCCGGTTTCCGGGGACGTTGGCCAGCGCTTGCTGCTGGCGGTCGGACCCGAGGGCGGCTGGAGCGACCATGAGCTGCAGTGTTTTATCGATCGCGGCTTTTACAGCTTCACCATGGGCAGCCGCATCCTCCACGTCGATACCGCCGTGGTCAGCCTGCTGGCGCAGCTGCAGCTGCTTTACGATTTGCGAAAACGCTGAACCAGCTTGCCGGTCAAAAGGGTGAATTCCGGCAAGCGCAGCAGCTGCAACCCCAGCACGTAGATGCTTACCCCAACCCCGATCAACACCGCCATACCGGCGGCCTGCCACCAGATCGCCCCTGCCAGCCAAGCCCCGAGCACCCCTTGCAACCCCCAAATCGCGCCGGACATCAGTGCGGTGGCCGTCAAGATTTTCAACACCCCAAGCAGCAGGTACCTCAAGGGGAATCCGGCCAGTTTACGATACAGTACCGTGCCGAGAAATAAAAAATTGAGAATCATGGCGCACGAGGTGGAGAGGGCGATGCCCCGGTGCTGGAGGCTATCGATCACCAAGGTGATGGTGAGGATATTGGCACCCACGCCGAGGAAACTGCCTAGCACCGGGAACCTGGTGTTGCCGATAGCGTAAAACACCGGAACCATCACTTTGATGGCCGAATAGGCGAACAGACCCACGGCATAATAGGTCAAAGCCTGCGCGGTCTGCAAGGTGTCGAGAGCAGTGAAGGCTCCACGCTCAAAGATGAGACGGATAATCGGCTCGGACAACAGGATCAGGCCGGCGGTGGCGGGCACGGCCAGACTGAAGACCAAGACCAGGGAAGAGGTAAAGGTCTGCTTAAGGCTGTCGATATCTTTCTGTGCAGCCTGCCTGGCCAAAATCGGCATGATCGCAATCGACAAGGCGACGCCGAAAACGCCTATAGGCAACTGCACCAGGCGGAAGGCGTAATTCAGCCAAGAAACCGAGCCCTCGACACACCCCGCGGCAAAATTAGTATTGACAAAAATATTGATTTGGGTGGCCGACAGGCCGATGGTGGCCGGCAGCATCAGCAGCAGAATCCGGCGCAGGCCGGGATCGGCGGGGTTGCAGGTCCAGCGGAAGCGGAATCCTACCTGCCGCAGGGTGGGCAGTTGCATCAACAACTGCAGTGCCCCGCCGATCAAGGTGCCCCAGGCCATGCCGGCGATTGCCGGTTGCCCTAAACGGGGAAACACCCAGGCCAGCGACAGTCCGCCGACGATCGAGCCGAGGTTGAAAAAGGTGGAAGACATGGCCGGCACGAAAAACTTACCCTTGGTGTTGAGGATACCCATCACCACGGCTCCCAACGAAACAAACAGGAGGAAGGGGAACATGATCCGGGTGAGCTGGATGGTCAACTCGGTTTTACCGGGGGTCGACTGAAAATCCGGGGCCAGCAGGTTGACGAGGGGATCGGCCAGATAGATACCCACCAGCGTAAGGGCGCTGATCACCAAGGCAAAAAACAGCAGCACATTGCTGGCCAACCGCCAGGTATCCTCGGGCCCCCGCTTGGTGGTGTATTCGGAGAACACGGTGACAAAAGCCGCGGAAAGCGCCCCTTCGGCAAACAGGTCCCGCAGGAGGTTGGGAATACGGAAGGCCACCACAAAGGCGTCATTGGCAAAACCAGCACCGAAAAGCCCGGCAAAGACCTGCTCGCGAATCAGCCCCAGCACCCGGCTGCACATGACGGCGACACTCACCGCCCCTGCGGAACGGGCAATTTTTCCGGTGGATTCGGATGGTATGGTCGAGGGGGGCGAGGCCATTGTTTGCTCAGGGTTTCAAGGAGGTTATCGCTTGACTTTGCAACATTAATACGAATATAACAAAGGCTGTTTTTGTGGACTTGATGGTTACCATTCTTGCCGCGAAAGAGAAAGGGCTTTTCATCGGTTTCCGGGCAAGAATCGTCATCCGTTAACATTGATACAGCACCGTTTCATTCACTGGAGGTTTCCATGCAGGACGTACAGCAGATCAGGAATGTGGCTATTCTCGGACATGGCAACAGCGGTAAGTCAACCCTTGCGGAGGCGGTGCTGTTCACCGCCGGATCGCTGAAACGTTTGGGTAAGGTAGACGATGGTACGTCTTCCATGGATTTCGAACCGGAAGAGATCAAGCGCCAGATCACCATCAGCGCGGCATTCAACCAACTGAGCTGGAAAAAGAACGACGTTTACCTGATCGACACCCCTGGTGACGATAATTTTTTCAATGAAACCCGCTTTGCCGCTCAGATCGCTGACAGTGCCATCCTGACGGTCGGCGCGGTGCTTGGCGTCCGACCCCAGACCGAAAAATTCGTCGACCTCATCCAGGAAAACAACCTCCCCTGCCTGATCTGCGTGACCAAAATGGACCGCGAACGGGCTAATTTCCAGAAAACCGTCGAAGGTATCAAAGAAACCTTCAAGCTCAATCCGGTCGTTATATCGCTGCCCATCGGTGCGGAAGATCAGTTCAAGGGTGTGGTCGATATTATCGCCAACAAGGCCCTGTTCTTTGTCGAGGGGGGAAAAACCGAAACCGGTGCGATCCCTGCGGACATGGTTGACGAAGTGACGACCCTGCGGGAAAGCCTGATGGAGTTCGTTGCCGAGACCAACGACGACTTGATCGAAAAATTCCTTGAGGAAGGGACGCTCACCGACGAGGAACTGCTCGCCGGGCTGGAAGCGGCGGTCCGAAGTGCCAAAATCGCACCGGTCTGCGCCTGCGCCCCGCTTGGCAATAAGGGCTCAAGCATGGTGCTGGATACCATCGTCAATCTCCTGCCCTCGCCCGACCAACGGCCCACCCGGATCGGTACCCATCCTAAAACCGGTGAAACCATGGAGCGGCCTGGCAAGGCGGATGCGCCCTTTTCCGCCCTGGTATTTAAGACCATGGCCGATCCTTTTGCCGGTCGACTGACCATCTTCCGGATCTTTTCCGGCACCTTGAAAGGCGATTCCTTCTACAACTCCACCAAAACCACCTCCGAACGTTTTGGCCAACTCTATATCATGGCGGGCAAGGAACAAAAACCCGTCGACCAGGCGGTGCCCGGCATGGTCGTCGCCGTGGCCAAACTCAAGGAAACGACCACCGGCGACACCCTCTGCGACGAGGCCAAACCGATTGTCTACCCCATGGCTGCACCACTGCCCACGGTCATCGCATATGCGGTCACCGCCAAGAAAGGCGACGAGGAAAAACTGTTTGCCTCGATCACCCGGTTGCTCGACGAAGATTTGACGCTACGGCTCATCAGAGAGCAGCAGACCCATGAAATTCTTATCTCCGGGGTGGGCCAGGTACACCTGGAGGTGGTTGGAGAAAAAATCAAACGGAAATTCGGGGTCGAGATGGAACTGCGCAGCCCCCGTGTGCCTTACCGCGAGACCCTCAAAGGCAAAACCACCGTCCAGGGAAAACACAAGAAGCAATCAGGCGGACGCGGTCAGTTCGGTGACTGCACCATCGAGATGGAACCGCTGACCCGGGGCGAACATTTCCAATTCAACGACAAGATTATTGGCGGCGTTATTCCCCAGCAGTACCGACCAGCGGTCGAGAAAGGCATCCTCGAGGCCATGGAACGCGGCGTTATCGCCGGCTATCCCTTTGTCGACCTCAAGGTCAACCTGATCGACGGTTCCTATCACAACGTCGATTCCTCGGAAATGGCCTTCAAAATCGCCGGCTCCCTGGCCTTTAAAAAAGGCGTACTCCAGTCGCAACCAATCCTGCTCGAACCGATCATGGAACTGGAAGTGCGCGTGCACAAAGATTTTGTCGGCGATGTCATGGGCGACCTCAACAGTCGCAGGGGTCGGGTGCTGGGCATGGATTCAGCCAGTAAATTCGAAATCATCAACGCCAATGTTCCCCAGTCCGAGATTCTGCTGTACGCCCTTGACCTGACCTCCATGACCGGTGGTCGCGGCACGTTCACGGTGAAATTCTCCCATTACGAGGAGGTACCTGCCCAAATTGCCGAAAAGATCATTGCCGAATACAACAAGGAAAAGGCGGAAGAATAATGACGGTCCACCCTGCCCGCGTGTACCGTTGCGGTGTGCTCACGCTTAGCGACAAAGGATCGCGGGGCGAGCGAGAGGATACCAGCGGCCCGCGGCTCCAGGCCATGTTGCAGGCCCAGGGGTACGAGATCGCCGCCTATCGCATCATCCCGGATCGACAAACGCTGATTGAACAGACCTTGATTGAATGGGTTGATGAACAGCGACTGGACTTGATCGTCACCACCGGCGGCACTGGGGTTTCCCCGAGCGATCGGACCCCTGAGGCCACCAAGGCAGTGATTGAGCTGGAAATTCCCGGCTTGGGCGAGGCCATGCGCCAGGCCAGTCTGCAAAAAACCGTGCAGGCGGTCTGGTCGCGCGGGACAGCAGGAATCAGGAAGGGTTGCCTGATTGTCAATGTTCCGGGAAGCAGGAAGGCGGCACAGGAAAATCTTGAAACAATCCTACCGGCCCTGCGGCACGGGATCGAAAAACTCAAAGGCGGGGATGCCGACTGCGGCCAGACCGGTTAAACTCCTCGACCCTTCTCTGCCCTCAGAACCAAAAAAGCTCCAGGCAACTTGCCTGGAGCTTTTTTATTGGGTGGGATTTATTCAGCTATTCTGCCTCGCACTTCACGAGGTTTTCGCGGGGATCAGCAAACCCCTTCAATCGTAACCTGGGCGCCATTGCCGGAGGTCGACCGAATTTCTCCAATCAGATAGGGCTGCTCGCCATGCGCACGAAACTGATGGAGCATATCCTCGACATTGTTTTCGGCGACAATAGCCATCATACCGATCCCCATATTAAAAGTGCGATACATCTCGACCGCTGAGATTTCGCCCTTTTCCTGAAGATACTTGAAAACCGGCAAAACCGGCCAACTGTCTTTGAAGATATGGGCCATGCTCCCGGCTGGCAGGATACGGGGGATATTGTCGATGAAACCGCCCCCGGTGATATGCACTAAGCCATTGATTTTATGACGACGCAGAATATTAACCACACTTTCCACATAGATGCGGGTTGGACGCAGCAGTTCTTCCCCGACGGTACAGCCTAAGTCTTCAACAAAATCCTCGATCTTTTTACCCAGTTCGTCAAAGAACACCTTGCGGACCAGGGAATAGCCATTGGAATGAATACCCGAGGAGGCTAACCCAATGATTTTATTGCCCACCCGAATATCGTTGCCGTCAATGATGGCATTACGGTCACCAATACCGACCACAAAACCGGCTAGATCGTAATCGCCGGGCTGATACAACCCCGGCATTTCGGCAGTTTCCCCACCAATAAGCGAACAGTGGGCAAGTTTACAGCCTGCGGCGATGCCCCTGACCACCTCCGTGGCCACATCAACATCTAAGGTGCTGCTGGAAAAATAATCAAGGAAAAATAGCGGTTTGGCTCCACTAACGATCACATCGTTGACACACATGGCCACCAGATCGATCCCAATGGTATCGTGCTTGTTACACATCTTGGCGACAATCAGCTTGGTGCCGACACCATCGGTGGAGGCGATCAAGACAGGATTTTTCAAATCTTCGTTGCCGATAGCAAAAAGTCCTGAAAAACCGCCGATATCGGAAAGCACCCCGCGTCGATGGGTATCGGCGACGATGGATTTAATTCGGGAGACAAAAAGATTGCCCTTGTCGATATCGACACCGGCGTCGCTGTATTTGGAAAATGATTGCGTCATGGGCATTTTTTCTGAAAGTTTCTCGCCCGTGTTAAAAGTACCCAGCGTGAGGGAACTAAAACAGCGTTAAGCGTATGAAATAGAAATTATAAAAAAAACTCATAAATAGAAATATCAAACTACTTTTTTTAACCAGACATTGTCAACACCTTTGTGGCGGCATTGCGGTGCTTGTCGCTTTCTGGTATCACTTGCCCATGAAACTCTTGATCACCTTGACGGGCCTCATTCTGATCCTTGAAGGGCTGCCTTACGCAGCCTCCCCTGAATCAATGCAGCGCTGGCTTCGCCAGATCCTGGACATGCACCCGGATCAGCTCCGCCGGGTTGGCCTGATCGCCATGACTGTTGGATTTTTATGCTGTTACCTCGCACTGAAAAGCGGTCTGTTCGATTAACCACCCTGAAACGAAGATTCAGCTTCGAAAGGTTCCCGTCTGCAGACGCTCCCTCTGCCCCTGTTGAACAATGATCATTGCCGGCAAAATGATCAACACGCCGATCATCGTCTTCCAGGGAGGAAAATCATGCCCCAGTCCCCATTCAATCAGGATAATCAACGGCGGATAGAGATACGAGTAGGCCATGACGCGGGTCGGGCCGAGATGCAGCGTGGCCCACTGGGAGATGAAAAAAGTGATAATAGTGGTAAACAGGCCCAGGTAGGCGATCCCCAGCCAAACCTTGACGGGAATAGACGTCCACTCCAAAACCGGCCAAGTGGTGCCGGCAAAAACCAGGAGCCAGAGACTGCCTGTCGCCAATATCCAGAATGTCATCACCGCCATGGGTTCGCCACGGTGCAGCAGCTTGACCAGCGGCATATACAGCGCCATCAGCAGGCAACCGGCAAAAAAAAGCAGGTCGCCATGGTTGAGCTGCATCCTGAGCAACCGCTCCATATCTCCCTCGAAGATGACCCACAAGGCACCGGCCATGGCCAAAACCAGCGCCGCGATGCGAGCCCCCCCCAGCCGTTCCCGCAGCAAAAACCAGCTATACAAGCCTGATATCCCAGGAACCGTGGTAAAAATCACCCCGGTATGCAGAGGGCTTGTGGTCCGAAGGGAAAGAAACATCAGCCAGAAAAAACCAACCAACGCACCACTGATGAGACCATAACGCCACAAGGCCGCCGCGCCGGGATAGGGTAAGCCAAATTTGCGGCCCACATAGGGGCCGAACAGCAGGGTGGCGAGCAAAAAACGCACCAAGGTCAGAACCACCGGATCCATGAAAGGGGCAATCGCCTTACCCACTGTGAACGAGGTGGAAACCAGTAAGGCTGAAAACAACATGCAGCCATGGATCATCATGAGCGGCAAAGGGCGGTCGTGGTTACGGCCTTGATTCATTGCAGCAACTGCAGCAAGGAGGGGTGCAGTGTCCCGTTGCTGGCGACAATCGACCGCACGAACGGAGAAAATGCACCGCCGGATCCGTCAGTTACCCTGCCTCCGGCTTCTTCGACCAACAACCAGCCGGCGGCGGTATCCCAGGGTTGCAGGTTGATTTCATAGAAACCGTCGAGCCGACCGCAGGCCACATAGGCAAGGTCCAGGGCTGCGGCCCCTGCCCTGCGGATATCCCTGACCCTAGGGAGCACCGCGGCCAATTGCCGCAACACATCTGGCAGGGTCTGGTCGAGTTCATAAGGGAACCCCGTGCCGATGAGGGCGGCAATGAGTTGCCCGGTTTCGGTCACCCGAAGGGGACGACCATTCAGCCAGGCGCCCCCTCCCTTGGTGGCGCAGAACAATTCGTCGAGCATCGGGGCATAGATGACGGCGACCAAAGGTTTCCCATCCATCAGCAAGGCGATGGACACCGCAAAATACGGGAAGCCATGGGCGAAATTAGTGGTGCCGTCCAGAGGATCAACCACCCAAAACTGCTTCGCGTTTCCTTGGGTATAAGTGGCGGCGGACTCTTCTGCCATGATGGGCAATCCGGGGGTATCTGCACCCAGCGAGGCGAGGATTACGGCTTCAGCGGCCAGATCCACCTCGGTCACCAAGTTGATATCGCCTTTCATGGTTATCTCATGGGGCTGATCGTAGCCCTGCTTGATCAACTGACCGGCGGCCAAGGCTGCGCGACTGGCAGCGGTGAGGAGTTGGCGAAGTTCACCGTTGGTGCACTGGGCGCAGGGCGCTTGGATTCGGTTCATAGTATTACGCCTTGTCGGCGGACAATCTGTGGGAGAAAAAGGAGAAAGAAAAGAGCGAGGCTGCTTTATGGGGAGAGTGTACCCTAAAATCGGCGGTTATACTACCTTGGGATGGCCCACAACCATTCAAAAGCGCTAATCCCCCCGGCTTCACCGGGGGGATTATGAAAAACGATTACGATGCGTTCTGGTCGGTCAGACAGATTTCGTTGCGCTTTACCCTTGGTTACGGGCAGACAGTGTCGTAGGTGTTAAACAGGCCATTTTCGTCAATTTTAATAATCACGGCACATTTAGAAGGATCGCCATTGCCATGATACCCCAAGGTACCGGTGACTCCTTCAAATTTTTTAGTGGCGGCAAGCTGATCTTTCAAATGGATTCGATCCTGGAGCAGATTCCCGGTTAACCCACCGGTATTTTTGAGCCCCTGAACAATGAGCTGCACCGCATCATAAGTCAGCGCGGCGACCTCATCGGGCACTTTATTATAGACTTTCTGATACTTATCGACGAAGTCCTTCGCCTTATCCTTTGCGCCGCCGGGGGCAAAATTCCCTGTGAAGAACAACCCCTTACAGTTATCGCCGCACTTACCCATCAAATCACCGCCGGACCAGGAATTAGAACCGGTAACAGGTTTCTTCCAACCCATTTTCTTGACCTGACTCACAATCAACGGAATTTCCTCATAATGCTGGGGAGTGTAAATAAAATCGGCCCCGGAATTGAGAATAACGTTCAACTGTTTGCTGAAATCAGTATCACCGGTCCGGAACGTTTCAAAAGCCACCACCGATCCCTGGCCATTGATCCCTTCAAAAGTTGCTTTGAAAGCCTTGGCCATACCAGAAGGATACGGACTCACCTCGTCATAAAGGACTGCCGCTTTGGACGCCTTCCATTCCTTAGCAGCAAACCTAGTGGTCGCCACGGCCTGGATATCGTACAACACAGGCATGCGAAACACATACGGCCGGTTCAAGGTGGTCAATGGTGAAGTGGACCAGGGGGTCACCATGGGCGTCTTGAAAGAGTTGGCGACTTCGCCGACGGCAATGGCCCGGTCGCTGCTCTGCGGCCCGACGATGGCCATGACCTGATCCTGACTGATCAGTTTCAAGGCATTGGTGGAGGCGGATGACCGGCTCGAGGTGTTGTCCACATAGACCAACTCGATGGCATAGGCCTTATTGCCAATCTTCACCCCTCCTGCGGCATTGACCTCCTGTTGCGCCAACTCCGCCCCGTTCTTGGTGCTGATGCCAACATTAGCAAAACTGCCGCTTTTACTGGAACTGATTCCCAATTTGACAATACCGTCCGCCGCAAAAAGCGCGGGGGCGGTTACAAAGGCAAAAAACAATACCAGCGAGCCGGCTATAACGTGTCGATTCATCATTTTTCTCCTGTCTATTGCAATCGTAAGCATTGTATTATGAATTGTTGCTGCGTCAGTCGATCATCAAGCCTGAACACCCTCGACTTTGAATACTGCAACAGCCTCACGCAGGCTTCGTGCCGTCTTATTAAGCACGTCCATCAAACTCGCCGTTTCCTGGGAAGCCATGGAGGTTTCGTTACTAACACCACCAACCGCTATCATATTTTCTACAACGCTTTCAGACATCTGCACCTGTTGGGCCGCTGCCTGGGTAATGGAGGCAATCAGATCCGCCAGATTGTTGGAAACCGACTCGATCTCCTGCAACTTACCATACGCACCGTCAGCCAACCGTGAGCCCTGGACCACCTTGCCGATACTCTCATCCATACGATTGCTGACATCCTTGATTTCCGACTGAATGCTTTTTACCAGCACATCGATCTGCTTGGTGGAGTTGCTTGAACTCTCGGCCAATCGCTGTACCTCCTCGGCGACCACCGCAAATCCATGACCGGCGTCGCCGGCCATAGCGGCCTGGATCGAGGCGTTCAACGCCAGGATGGAGGTCCGGTCGGCGATATTGTTGATGATCTCAACGACGTTACCGATTTCCATCGAACTTTCCCCCAGCCGTTTGATCGAACGCGCGGTTTCGTTGATCTGTTCACGAATCTCATCCATGGCCAGGTTAGTCTTTTCAACCGCCTCAGCCCCTTCACGGGCGTTGGTTCGCGAGGCGGTCGATACTTCCGCCGATTTCGCCGCGTTTTGGGAAACCTGCCGGATCGATGCGGCCATATCGGTGATAGCTTCAATAGCATGGTTGACCTGTTTGGTCTGGTCGATACTCTTACTGGCAAGCTCAATCGTCATTTTTGATACGTCCGTGGCGGTTTCGTCAACCGCAAAGGTGGCGGCCTTTACCTGACGGACGATATCGCCGAACTGTTCGGCCATGGTATTAAAAGAGTCGGCGATGGCACCGGTCACATCCTCGGAGACTTCGGCGCGTGCCGTCAGATCGCCTTCGGTGAGATCACTGATCTCACCCATCAGCTTCATGATGGATTCCTGGATGGCATCACGTTCTTCCTGACTCTGGATGAGGAGGGTGATGTTATCGAGCATGGCGTTCAGTGCCGTGGCCATTTGGCCGAGTTCATCGTTGCTGACAACCTCGGTGCGAGCCGAAAAGTTTCCCATACCCATCTCGCCGAGCAGATCCATGATATGATTGATCTGTCCGGTTAATCCCCTGGCCAGACCAAAGGCGATCAATACACCGAGCAACACGGCAACAAGGCCGACGCCGACGACGATTTTCTGCACCAACGCTGTGGTTTCCTCCATCCGACCAACCGCCTGCGCCTCATTGTTGATAGCGGTTTTGAGAAAGGCCTGGATAACAGGGTCAGCACGTTTTACCGCTTCCTGGTAGGCCAGAATCCGCTCACGAATGGTTTCGTCGGTTCTGGTTACCTCGGCAAACCATTTGGTGAAATCCCCAGTTTGAGCCAGCAGGGGGGCTTGCAGGTTCAACCCGAGATTGCTCGCTCCTTTGACGGCCTCGGCAAGCTTCTGGCTGTCCGCCAACACCTTGTCGCTATTGGGTTTGTCCGGCTGCAACAGATACTCCTGCATCTTGGAGAACATTCGCTGAACCATGGCATTCAATTCGGAATTATTCGTCGCCCCAACTGCTTTTTGCAGATTTGCAGCGGCCTGCCGCAACTTGACCAATTCGCCGAACTCTGCATCGACGCGCAGTTCGAGAATATTGACTGTACTGATAAATGCCCCCAGATAATTATTGATGGCATCGATAGCGTTCTGCGCAGCCCCCTTCTCCTGGTTATCGGTGGTGATCTGCTGAATATCATACAATTTCTGGTACGCTTCACCACCGGCGGCGATAAAGGGGTTCAGATATAGACTTTTTGCCTCTTTAGCCCCGATTTTGCTGTAATTGAGCAAGAAATCTTTTTCAAACCCATTCATGCCCTTTACCGTTTTTTCGGTATCAAGACTCAATCGGGCGATTTTACCATGCACCTGGACCAGTTCATCAATGGTTTTCCTGGCAAATCGCTGTGAAATGGAGGCGATAACGATAACGGCAAGGGTCAGGACAATCATGACCATAAACGCCAGCATCAGTTTACCGCGAATGTTAAGCGTATCGGTCAAGGCTCTGAAAGGGTTGCCAAACCCGCCTGTTTTTCTGCTCTGTTCTTCCATTCTATCTCCTGGACTCCTTACCCGACGCGTTTAAAAGGTCGTTGATGATTATAGGCCGATTCTCACCTCGGCTTGCAGACGGCACTCTACGAGCGCCTGCTAGCTCAAGCGAACATCTTGCAGCTAATAGTAAAATGGGCGATTCAGGGCCTTCGAGGGAAAGGTTGGAAACCGCCGGTCAGAGGGTCTCCTGCCGAAACCCGGATGCCTTATTTTTTCACAAAGGTATCGATGCCTTCTTCCTTCCAGATTTTCATGGTCTTCTCATCCTTCGGATTGATCTTGATGCCGATCGCATTGACCGGAACCGAGTTTTTCTTCTGAATCTCTATCCAATTTTTTTTAATGATATTGTCCAGTGCCATGGTTTCTCTCCTCCATCCTTTGGTCTTTATAGGACTACTGAAACTCTCGAAGCATTTTTTCCAGCGCCGTCGTATTGCAAACCGGTTCACAGTTTGGACCGACCAGGCTGAGCGCCGAATCGGTCAAACCACCGGTGAGAACATGGGTTGAAAGGTTGTTCATCAATGCCAGATCAACCTTCTCAATCTGGGTGAGGATTTCCCCCGAATCGATAAAACGGTTAAAATAGAAAGCCTGGGTCGCCAGGCTGCTCATACAAGTATGGGAATTTTCCTGGGCGATAATATGCTGCCCCTTGAGCTGCATTTTGGCGATCCAAAGTTCTTCGGCCGTCACCGGCAACATTTGCAGAGCGATCCCTTTGATCTCCAGCAAGATTTGAGAAAGCACCGGCTGGAGCAATTCGGGGGTGGTTGAACCTTCTATAACGATCACCCCGTCATCACGATAAGCCTGATATTCGGCCCCAATTTCATACACCAACCCCAGCTCCTGCCGGAGTTTCCTGAACAGACGGCTGCTCATCCCCCCGCCTAGAATAACGGTGAACAGGTGGATCAGATATCGCTGCTGGGCGGCATAGGGGGCAGCTCGCAGTCCAATGGAAAAATACACATGGGAAACGTCCTTGCAGGCGACCTGCACCCCGCCATGGAAAGCAGGTCGGGAATGGGACGCATCGACCCCGCCGTCATCGGGCATCATCCAGAAGGCATCGGCGACATTGTCGGCCAGATCCTGGTGATTAACATTGCCGGCAGCGGCAATGATCAGCCGCCGCGGCTGATATTGTCGAGTGAAAAAATTAATCACGTCCGGTTGCCGCAGCCCCGACACCGATGCAATCGAGCCGCCGATCGGTCTCCCCAGGGGATGCCCACTCCAGATATGCGCCTTCAGCCGTTCGTGGGCACAAACATCCGGACGGTCGACCTGGGCACGTAACTCGCGGATAATCGTTTCTTTCTCCTGGTGCACCGCCTGTTCGGAAAACTGCGAATTAAGGAGGATATCGCCCATGAGATCGATAAGATAGGTTCGATAATCATCCAACACCGTCGTGGTGAAACAAGTATAGTCCCTGGTAGTAAAGCCGCTCACCTGACCACCGGTTGAGTCCATCATCCGAGCAATTTCGTCGGCATCCCGTCGATAGGTACCGTTGAACAACAAATGCTCGGTCAGGTGCGCAACCCCGCTCTCCCCTTCCAACTCATCCATCGGGCCGGCCGCCATCAGAAATCCCAAGGAAATAGAACGCACGCCCTCTATTTTCTTGGTGACCACCCGAATCCGGTTATCCAGAACGGACTGCTCCACCATCGGTTGCGCTGTTGCCTCCATGAGATCGAGACGATCAGTCCGCAGGGACAACATCGGCAAAAGTCCCCAGCGCCACCCGGCTCAGATCGATTACCGCGATCCCGCCGGTTGGCTGCAATACATAACCGCGGAGCAGGCCTGTTGCCCGCAACGATGCCGGGGCCTCCTGCTCGGCCAACTCCGTCGCCAGCACCTGGCTCGGCAAGGTCGTCATCTGCACCCGGGTATTGACCGCAATGGCGACTTTCAAAGGGATTCCGGTCGCTGGATCATTCGCCCCGGTACGGATTACGACCAATTGCCGGTACCCCTCAGGATGCCCGACCATGCTTCGGTTACACAATCCATCGAGATGAATCACCGGCAGCAACTGGTCGGCATAACTGATCACACCCTGGATATACGCTGGGCTGAAGGGTATCCGTTGCACCGGCCGCCTCCCTAGAACTTCCACCACCTGTTGGTGACTGAACAGGCAAAAAACAGCGCAAGTGGCATCATCAAGGGTCAATGGCAATAAAAAAGCGCGAATTGCCGCTGACCGTTCTGCGCTCTTCACGGCCGCATGCTCCTGACCACTGGTTGCAACGCTTGGGGTGTTCATCGCCTCTCCCGGCTGGCTGCCAAATCAGGCATCTTTGTCAATCCATCTAAATCAATCTGCAAGATCAGATCGTTACAATTAACCAGCACACCGGCGATTATCGTATTTAACAGACCGGAAAACGCCGGAGGCAGGGTCTGCGCCCCGGAATCATCGACCATGACCAGCCTACCTTTGCCGGTCATGACCAAGGCCAGATATCGCCCCTGATGGTTGACAATAAGATAATGGCTTTGCGGAGCCAGAAACGTTTCCCCGCCAGCCATACATGGTTGCAGGTCGATGATTGCGGCCAGGTTGCCGTCGGGAAGCGGCAGAAATTGCTGACCGTTTTCCTCAATTGGCGGCACCTTGCTTTGACTGCGGACCCCGACGCCGGCCACGCTTTCTTTGGCCACCCCGAACAACTGGCCGCCAATCACGGCGAGAAAATAGGTTTTCATGCCGTCACCTCGGTCCCAACCATCTGCTGAGTCTCAGCTATTGTATGGGTAAGCCGGCGCACGGTGGCCACAAACTCATCATCCTTGCACGGCTTGGTAAGGAAGGCTCCGGCGCCCAACTGGAAGGCCTTCTCCCGATGTTTGTCCGAAGCGCGCGAGGTCAACATAATCACTGGAATATCCTTACTGCCGGGCATATTGGCCAATTTGGTCAAAAATTCGAAACCATTCATCCGCGGCATCTCAATGTCCAGCACGATACAGTCCGGCCGGACCTCTTCCAACTGCTCGATCGCATCAAGACCATCTTTAGCTTCAACCGGAATCCATCCGTTGGCAGCAACCTGCCGGCTCATCACCCGCCGGATGGAAATGGAGTCGTCCACGATCATGACCGTAAACACCTGGGGAATATCGAGCGTAAAGGCGCTGAGGCCGTCTTCATCATGCCTGCGGGCAGCCTCGATCAAGTCGGGAATACTCAACACCGGGACTATGCTGCCGTCACCCATGACCGCAGCACCGGCGACACCGGGAACCGCACGCAGATGGGTTCCCAAACCTTTCATAACCAGTTCCTTCTGACCAGTGATCTGGGGAATACCAATCGCTATTGTGTTTCCAGTGACCGCCAAAACGAGCACCAGGGGACGCGGCTCCACTTCCTGATAGTCGCTCCGCCCCAGCAGCGCCGGGAGGCTATACCAGGGTATGGCCGTGCCACCGACATTGCAGGTCCCTGCTTCCCGGGAAATGTCCGTACGCTCCGCTCGATGGATGTCTTTAATGTCATTTAAAGCAATACCGTAGGTCGCCTCGCCGATTTTGACCATGAGTGCCCGGACCACCCCCAAGGTCAGCGGTACCCGAATGATAAAAGTAGCGCCGCCTCCTCTGCTGGTTTCAACGGTGATTGTCCCTTGCAAGGCATGAACGTTTTCCTTGACCACATCCATTCCCACCCCGCGACCGGAAATCTCGCTGATGGTTTTGGTGCTGAAGCCAGGATGAAAAATCAGCTCCGAGAGTTGGGATTCATCCATCTGATCAGCTTTCGCCCCAAGCCCGAACTGCCTGGCCTTGGTCCTGATGGCTTCAAAATCAAGGCCCTGGCCATCATCGCTGAAGCAAATCACCATGCTGTTGCCTTCGCGCCGTCCGGACAGGGTAACGGTGGCAATGGCGGGCTTGCCAGCCGCCAGCCGTTCTTCTTCCAGCTCGATCCCGTGGTGGATGGCATTGCGGACCAGATGCATAAAGGGATCGGCAAGCTTCTCCCAGACCATTCGATCCAGCTCGACCCGCTCGCCCTCGACCACCAACCGAACCCGTTTGCCAAGCCTTGCGGCGACATCCCGCATGGTGCGGCTCAGACGGGCGGCCAAGGAGGACATCGGACTCATCCGCGTGCGCATCATCTGTACCTGCAACTCACGAATCACCCGATGCTGACGGTTGATATCGCCGCCGATCCCACTGTATATCCCGCCAAGATTGGAATGGATGGCACTGACATCGATGGCGGTCTCGTTGAGCGAACGGATAATCAGATTCAACTGGGTATATCGATCGAGTTCCAGGGCGTCGAATTCGGAAAAACTCTGTTGCTGCTTAAGACTGGCAACGGATTGATCCAAATGATCAAAATGCTGCGCAAGACGGTCCAACGCCTTGACTTCAAATTTGGTTTCGAGCTCCAGGGCGATTCCTTTCAACCGGCGGGTGGTCAGTTCCAGGTCGGCAAGGGCGCTTTTGAACAGGCCCATGTTTTGATCAAAACCGCTGACCCCGACCAACAACTCGTTGGCAAGATTAATCAGCCCGTCAAGCTGCTGCTGGTTGATCCGGATCGTTTTGGCCGTTTCAGCAGCGGCAGGGGTGTTATCAGCAACCTCGGGTGATTCTTCAACGATGGCATCCCTATAAGGCGTTACCATCTCCTGGGAGAGCTGCAGCTCGGTTTCGTCAACGGGCAACAAACCGGCGCGCCGCGTCAAGCTCTGCAAACGCCGGTGCATTTCCTTTTGCCGGTCCATCGCCACCGAATCGGGTTGAACTACCAACAGGCCGAGCACATCCAGCGATTCAGCCAGATCATTGACCATGGCAGGATCCAGTTGGCGCGCCCCTTCATAGAGCCAGTCAAGAAAATCTTCCACCCCGTGGGCATAGGAGGAAATCTGACTGAGGCCGATGACAGCGGAGGCCCCTTTGATGGTATGCACTGAGCGCCGAATTTTTCGAATCTCTTCCCGATGCGCCGGGGTCAACTCCGTCTCGGCTAAAATCGTAGCTTCAAGGATTTGCATCGCTTGATGCACTTGCTGCAAATGCTCGTCGGCCTCCTCCTGAAATCCTTCCCGCAGCAGTTGCTGTTCTTCGTCGCTAAACATGGAACTTTTCAGCGATCCGGAATCCCCCCCCCTGGGTTCGACGCCAACAGCGACCTCTTCAAAACGGACACACGCGGCACCGCTGACCAGAACATCCGGAATGAGCCTGCTTTGGCAAGTCTCATCCTCAGAGGATGACTCCATACAGACCTGCAACCCGGCCAAGACTCTCTCCGCCAGCTGCTCGTCAAAACGCTCAGGAGCGCCAATCATTACCACCAGTAGATCGATGGCTTCCGCAAGCTGCCCAACCAGGGGCGGATCGACGGTAGCGGCTGATTCACACAGCCAATCTGACACATCAGCAATCAACTGTCCAAAAGCGGCAAGGTCAGGCAGGCCGAAAACCGCAGAAGCGCCCTTAATGGTATGAACGCATCGACGTATGTCACCGATGATCCCAAGCAATTTACCATCAAGCCGACATTTGCCGACAACCTGGTTTTTCAGAGATTGCATTGCCGACTGCAGCGCTTCCAGGTGCTCCTCGGCTTCTACCCTGAACACTCCGAGCAAATCCTCATCCGCTGGAGACGACGAGGAGTTGGACAAAGCGATCTCTTCGCCGCAGAACAGCACGCTGGCCCCAAGCTGAGCTGGTTTCTCTCCGTTTCCCGGACCAATCAGAGCAAAGGCCTCCTTGGTCTGGATGATAAGCAAGGCTTCGTCGATCACGCTTTCCTGGCGCAAGCTCTGACAAAACAACCCGAAACGATCAGCGGTTGACTCCAAGGCGGCAAAAGCCTCCGCAGAAAAGGCCAGTTCCCCTTCCTGAATTTTTTCAAGCGCAGTTTCCATGCAACCGGCTATCTGGCTGAGACCATCAATGCCAACCATGGAAGAAGCGCCGCGGATAATATGAACCAGGCGATATATCTCTTCAAATATTTCCCATTTATCGGGAAACAACTGTAGTTCTTTTATCCCTTGCTTGATGATAGGGATGTACCCCTGCACTTCTTCAACATACCCAGTGAAGAAATCGTTACTTTCCTGCGCCATCAACTCTCTCCCGCACTAACAACCAGATGTTGAAAACATAGCAGCCACCATGTTTATTGCAATTTCTTGATTAAAGGCGAATTCCCCAGTTTATCACTATCCAGTACACAAACCTTTCGGGCGCCGACAGCAAGCACTCCTTTGAAAAAAACGGCCAATCCAGCCAGGGTATTGGCTTGGCCAGAAGGTAGCGTCTCAAGGAGATCGCGCTGTTCATCAAAATTGATTACGCCGGTGATCCGGTGGACCGGCAGACAAAATTTAAACTCCTGCTGTTTAAACAGCAGATAGGAGTTGTGCTGACTATACCCCCGTTCCTCAACGAGGCCAAAAAGGGCGACAAAATCGACCACCGAGAGAATCTCCCCCCTGATTTGAATGATACCTTTGATCCAAGCGGGCAGGTTAGGCAAGGGAGTGATGGTCGGCAGATAGCCAATTTCCTGGAGAGATTTGATGGAAAGCGCCATCTCGCAGCCTCCTAAAACAAACGAAACATAAGGATTCTTGACCCTGATGTTTCGAGTGGCCCGCTCTTGCAACAAAGCCCTATCCAACACCAGAGAGGGCGCGGTTTCAAGGTCGATAAAGGCAAGGAGTTCCTGGAGGGAACTGCCGTTACCCGGGGAAGCGTATTGCTGTGGCGTACTGGCCATCGTCTGCCTCAAGGGAAAATAATAAATACGTTGGCGACCCGAAACCGGACCTCAAGTTAGCAGCTTAACGGCCGCTGCAAACAGTTCCTCACTGTCAAAGGGCTTAGTCATATAAACATCCGCCCCTTGTTTTTTGCCCCAGAACTCATCGCTTTTCTGATTTTTCGAGGTCAGCAGGATGATGGGCAGATCCTGGCGCAAAGTCTTTATTTTTCGACAGGCCTGAAAACCATTGAGTTTGGGCATAATGACATCCAACACCACCAGTTGCGGATTTTCCGATTCCACCATCGCCAAGGCCTCTTCGCCGTCTGAGGCGGTAATCACCTGATAGCCATGCTCTTCAAATGGGGCCCGCATCATGTTGAGTTGGGTGGGACTGTCATCAACAACCAATATCTTTCCCTTGGCCATGGTATTTCTCCTTTAAAAAACCGCCTCTTCGGCGATTGATTACACTGTTATTTAATATGTTTTTCGATCTCGGCGATCATCTTGTCGGGGTCGAAGGGCTTGGTCAGATACGCAGACGAACCCGCCATCTTGCCTTTCATTTTATTGATAAACCCGTCTTTGCTAGTGAGCATAATCACCGGTATGTCTTTGAATTCCCTATTCCCCTTAATAATCGACAAGATTTTATATCCATCCATCTTGGGGAGAATAACATCGAGCATGATCAGGTCTGGCCGCTCCTCGCTGATTCTACTGAGAGCCTCCAAGCCATCCGCAGCTTCCACCACCCGATACCCTTGGCGGCTCAGGGTAATGGCGATGACCTTCCTTGTGGTTGAGCTGTCCTCCACCACCAGAATCATTTTCTGTTCACTTTGCTTAAGGGCTTCGACCTGATCCGCCTTCAGGACTTGGGGCAATGCTGTTGCCCTTTGTCCCTCATAGGCTGGTTTATGAGCGGCCAAGTGGTCGAGTAGCAATTTCAATTGGTTGACAAAAATCGCTTTGCCCGGAGCGATTTTGGTAGCCTTATCAAGAAAACCCAAGGCTTCTTGATAATTATGGGTATTCACATTGATCAGCCCTAGGCAATAGATCGCAATCAGACTGCGCGGACTCTTTTTGAGGATTCGGGTATACCGCTCCCGTGCTTGTTCAAAGTAGCGGGCAACAACGGGGGCGGAACAGGCAAGGGTTTCAGGCGAAATAATGAGAGAGCCGCCGCAGTAATGACAGGCAGTGGCATTTTTGTTGAGAGGCGTCCAGCAGAAATAACATTTTTTGGCAACATCGTCCGTCAACTGGGCCAATGCAGCCGAGAACTTGTGTTGCTCTTCCTTGACTAAGCCATCGTGGGCATTGATGCTCGCGGCCATTGCCAAGGCTTTTTTCATGGTGCCGACATTCCCCTGGATACGGGAATACCACACCCACCCAAGGGTATTGTCTCTTCTTTTCTTCAGATACTGGACAAGGTCCCCATGGGCTTCTTTATATTGCTGCTGTTCCGCTTTTTCAATCGCCGATGCGAGCAACCCTTCGCCCGATTCATCGAAGGCATTATTCCGCTCATCCTTGAGTTTCGAGACTTCGAGTAAGATATTGATCAAGACTTTGGTAATAGTGCGCTGGCAAGGGCGAAAAGGGAGAATCTCTATCTGGACATCGTCCCAGATAAGCATTTCAATGGCCGCCGCAACCCCTTCAAGTTGCTCAAGCTCTGCATGAATTAATTCACCCTGATCAATATCCAGCAACCCTTCCCGCTCCTCTTTCCTAACTCGGAGTGTTTGGGTTTTTTTCTCAAGAGAAAAAATCTGCAGGATGTTATCCAGCGAAAAACCATCTATTTTCTTGGCCATTATTACCATTAGATATATTTCGAAGAACTAATGTTTTACACTGTATCCATCCAATCGAATCGACCATTCCACCTTTGCAGGAATGCCGTTGGTTACAAAAAAAATGCCCTGAATACCTGCTTCCAGACGATGGCAAGGTACAGGGGATGTGAATCAGGGAATATCACTGTTTGCTATTCTGTAATTCCATTGTGCGGGTGGAAAAATAAAAAAGCAAAAAAAAAAAGCTGGGCGAACCGATAAGGAAAAAAGAGACACCCTTTCAAAGAGTGGGAGGGAGGGGAAAAGCAGACAAGCTTTTGGGGTAATCACAGGAAATGTTAACAACAAAGAATTCGGGCACGAAAAATTTTTCAATGACGGAACTTTTTTTTAAAAAAACTACACTATGCCCTGCTCGGCTCCGGTGAGCATCCGCTCAATCACCGATAGCCCATCGTGCCAGAATGCCGGATCGTTGAGATCGATACCAAACGGGCGCAATAGCACATAAGGCGAGGCGCTGCCACCGGCCCGGAGCAGATGAAGGTAGCGCTCGACGAAACCATCTCCTTCCGCCAGATAGCGGGCATACAGAGCCAAGACCAGCAACTCGCCGAAGGCGTAGGAATAAACATAACCCGGAGTGCCGAGAAAATGGGAGATATAGGCCCACCAGATCGCATATTCTTGGCTTAAGCTGACCGAATCGCCGAACATCGGCTGCTGGGTCGCCAACCAAAATTCGGAAAGCTGCGTCGCCGAAAGCTCTCCCTGCTCTCGCCTGCCCTGATGCATCAAAGCTTCAAACCGATGCATTGCCACCTGCCGAAAGACCGTGGCGAAAATGGACTCCAATTTCTGGCAGATAAAGGCCCGCCGCTCCTCCGGGGTGGCAATGATGGCTAGTTGCGCCTTAAACACCAATAACTCGGCAAAAACCGAAGCGGTCTCGGCCAGCACCAGGGGAGCATCGCTGTTGTAGAACCCCTGCTCTGCTGCCAGAACCTGGTGGATACCGTGGCCGAGTTCATGGGCCACGGTGGAGACATCCCGTACATTCCCGGTATAATTGACCAGAATATACGGATGAACCTCCGGGACGCAGGGATGGGCAAAGGCCCCGCCCCGTTTGCCATGGAGGATGGGGGCGTGAATCCAGTTTTCATCGAAAAACCGGGTGGCGATGTCGGCCATCTCCGGGGAAAACCCGGCAAAAGCACCAAGCACGATCTCCCGGCATTGATCCCATGGCACCATGGACCCCTCAGCCCCAGGTACCGGAGCGTAGCGGTCGTAATCGAACAGTTGCTCATAGCCGAGCAACTGTTTTTTTAGATCGTAATACCGATGGACCAGGGGATACCGGGAGGTAACCGCCGCCACCAAGGTGTCCACGGTGTGATCCTGGAGTTCGTTGGTCAGATTCATGGCGCTGACCCAGGAGGGATAGCGACGCAACCGGTCATCGATCATCTTCTCAGCGGCCAGCGTATTGAAGATATGGGTGAAAATGTGCAGATTACTGCGTAATCCTTCGGTCAGCTCCAAAGCGCCCTGCTTTCTCACCTGGCGGTCCGGATGATAAAGATCGCTCAACACCTCCTCCTCGGTTCGGCCCGCAGGACCGAACTGCATCTGCCCGAGCAGCTTTTCGAACAGCACATTCCAGGCGCTCCGCCCCACGGGCCGAAGCTCTTGCAGCAGTTCCTCTTCCCTGGTGCTCAACTGGTGGGGAGCGAACTGCCGCAGGGTTTGCAGGTAGTGACGATAGTGCTGCAGCATGGGCTGCTGGAGGCACTGATCGGCCACCGTCTTATCGAGCCGATTCCATTCCAGGCGAAAGAAAACGGTCAGCCGGCCGACCTGGGCCTCCATTTCCTCGATTTGCTGGAGTAGGGCCGAGGCAGCCGCATCCCCGGTCTGAGTAATAAAATGGAGGAAAGCATAGGTTTCCAGACGGGCAAGAAGAACATCGATGGCTTCAAGACGTTCGACCACCTGACGAAGAACTCCGGCATCACAATCGACTATATGCCCGGCAAACTCGGCCGCAAGCGTTTCGGCCATTTCCCGACAGCGAAGCAGGTCCCGCTGGATCTCCGGACTTTCCGCCGCCGGGTAGAGCGATTGCAGGTTCCAGATAACCGATGCGGTGCCGAGGTTTTGATGGGTGTCTGTGGGCATGGAGTTGGTTGCTTTTAAAGGGTATGACGAGGAACATAGCTCTGTTGGAGCTATGTCAAGGGGAGGAATCATGCACTTTGGGCCGGATGCACAGAACCGACAACGCTCCGGGATGAAACGCAAACAAACCGATAGCAATCAGCCGGAAACAGCTTCTCGCCTGCCGATCATCGCCCGGGGGATGATCGCAACCCTCGGTGCGGCTTCAGGCCGGGGCAAGCAGACCGGTAATGAAAGGACCGACAGCCTCCGGACCTTGCGCATCGACCAGTTTGATGGTGGCGGTGCCGATCACCGCCATGTCGGCCTTACCGGTGAGCAGCGCCACATCCGCACGGGTGCTGATCCCGAACCCGACCGCCAGTGGCAAATCGGTGGCTCGGCGGCACCGCGCCAGGTACTGTTCAAGGTCGCCATCAAAAGCCGTCTGCTGACCGGTGACCCCTCGGCGGGCGACGCAATAGATAAACCCCGCGCCCTGGGCCGCCACCGCCTGCATCCGCGCATCGGTGGAAGTCGGCGTGAAAAAGAGAATGGGCGCAAGCCCCAGGTGTTTGCTCTGCTCGAGATAGGTCTGTCCTTCCTCGGGCGGCAGATCGGGGACGATGGTGCCGCAAAAACCGATATCCCGGGTCCGCTGGAGAAAATCCGTTTCGCCGTATTTAAAAACGATATTGTAATAGGTCATGAAGAGAAAACGGACCTGGGGAAAGGCGGCGGCCATCTCCTGACCGAAACAAAAACACTCCTCCACGGTAATCCCGCTGTCCAGGCTCTGCTGGCTGGCCTTGAGGATGACCGGCCCATCGGCAATCGGTTCGGAAAAAGGAATCTGCAACTCGATGCAGTCCACCCCGCTGTCCGCCATCTGGCGGATCACCTCGCGATTGACCGCCAGGGAGGGATACCCCAGCACCAGGTGCGTCATCAACAAGATGGGCTTGGTCGTCAACCGTTTTTGTAATTCTTTTTTTACATCCATGATCACGTCATACCTCTATGCAAAAACAGCCCGCACTTTTCCAAACACGGGACGGATAACTTATCTGTATTCCTCAGCCCGTTTGACGATGAAGGCCTTCCAGGAAGGGTCATCAAAGGCGTGGGCAATGGTAAAGATGTCTTTGTCGCCGCGCCCGGACATGTTGATTATGATGGCTTGATCCTTAGACATGGTCGGGGCTTCCTTGAAGGCCTGAACAAAGGCGTGGGTGGATTCCATCGCCGGAATGAGCCCTTCGGTACGCATGGTCAGACTGAGGGTCTCGATGACCTCGCGGTCGGTGGCGGCAGCAAAACGAACCCTACCTTTCTCACCCAGGTCGCTTAAGATGGGAGAGATGCCGACATAGTCGAGCCCGGCGGCGATGGAATGGGTATCGCGCATCTGCCCTTCCGGGCTTTGGAGAAACAGGGTCTTGTATCCTTGGGCCACGCCTGCGGATGCGCCGCTGCCCTCGACCATCCGGGAGGCATGTTTACCGGTGTCAATCCCCAGGCCGCCCGCCTCTACACCAACCAATTCCACCCCAGGTTCCTCGAGAAATCCCTGAAAAATACCCATGGCATTGGAGCCGCCGCCAACGCAGGCATAGACCCGGTCGGGCATCCGTCCGTGCTGCGCCAATATCTGGCGTCGCGCCTCAATGCCGATGATCGACTGAAACCAAGCCACCATTTCCGGAAACGGGTGCGGTCCGCAAACCGTGCCGATCACATAATGGGTATCCTCCATAGAAGTCACCCAGTCACGAAAGGCCTCGTTCATGGCGTCTTTGAGGGTGCGGGAACCGTCGGTGACCGGAACCACCGTGGCCCCAAGTTTCTCCATCCAGAAAACGTTGGGTCGCTGTCGGGCCACATCTTCCTCGCCCATGTAGATGGTGCAGGCAAATCCGAACCGGGCAGCCATGGTAGCTGTGGCCACACCGTGTTGGCCTGCACCGGTCTCGGCGATCACCCGTTTCTTGCCCATACGCCTGACCAGCAACCCTTGCCCCATAACGTTGTTGGCCTTATGGGCTCCAGTATGGTTAAGGTCTTCACGTTTGATATAGATTTTGGCACCACCGAAGTGCTTGGTCAAGTTTTCTGCATAGGTCAGCGGGGTCGGCCGGCAGGAATAGTTCCCCATGAGATCGACGTATTCCTGCCAGAAAGAGGCATCCCCCCTGGCGGTTTCATAGGCACTATTTAAGGCGTCAAACGTTGCCTGCAACACTTCCGGGACAAAAGCCCCACCCCACTGTCCGTAATATCCCTTCTTCATGGTCCGTTGTATCCGTAGGTTAATCAAGTCCGCCCGAGGCGTCCGGAGCCGATGGCGGTCCTCCCGGTCAACACCGGAAGGAGTAATTTCGTCGTTGTAGCATGTCGGCTTGCTTTCTTCAGCGCTTTTTTAAAAAACAGGATGGAAAAGTGGCAATTATCGCAACTGACGCCGACAGGCAACTGCAAAATCCTCAGGATAGTGACCAAGAATAAAACGGCCCTGGGCCTCGCTGAAGGCGCCCATCGACCAGGGCAACTTGGGAAGAAATGCATAGAGGAGCCGCTGGCCATTGACCACACCGAGTCGCTTGGGATACTCGATCGAGCTGACCATCGTGGCTCCCAAACCAGCGAGAATCTGTTGCGCCTTGAGAATACCGATATCAAGCGAACGCCGTACGATTGCATTCGCCTCGACCACGTTGCCCACCGGGCCGTGTGGGCCATCTGCGACCACCATCAACTGGAGTTCCCACTGGGAAACCTGGGCTTTGGGAACAAACAGGAGGACGTTCCGGTCTTGCCAGACTACCAGCGATTGCTCGCCTTCGGCACCGTCGGTACGGGTATTAGCAGCGAGAGATTTCAGATAATCTTTGAAAAAATCGGAACCATAGTCCTGCCGATAGCGTTCGACCACATCGGCCACCAGATCACCGCAACTATAGCTCTGATTTTGCCCGCCAACGGCATCGTCGACCCATTGCGGCACCAAGGCATATTGTTGATGGATCATCTGATGGGAAGCATGCAACCGGTATCCTGACCCTGAAAAATCATACCCGAAGTTCCACCCCCACAGGGTGGCCAAGGCCTCCACCTGGTGGTCGTCAGCCATGGCCGCCAGAATATTCAGTCGAAGCGCCTCAAGTTCATCAGGTGTGAACCCGCGTCGCCGGATGGATGGGGCCAGCCCAAGCTTTTCAGCTATCGTGACAAACGTTCGCTGGTAATAGAGATGACGCAGCCCCTCCATATCCTGCAAAGAGAGATCCGCAATCCGGTATCGAATGCTGGTGTGGGCAAAATTGGCGGCATAGTGACCCCAGGGAATGTACGAATTGGCACGCAGATATTCAAAAATTTCAGTTTCGCCCTGACGGAAATCACCGACGATTTCGCTATTGCCCTGAACGCCGGGACGGAGCACCATGAGTTGTTTATAGGCATCGGGCAAATACGGATTATTAGCGATGGTTTCAAAGAGTTCAAAATCTTCTATTTCTGGCTGATTACACCCATTTTTCAAGACGTATCTTAAGCCGACGGGCACACCGTCGTCTGAAAAGACCATTTGGCAACAGGAGTGCGCCAACCAGACCAATTCAACGGGATCGGTCGAGGTGGCGGCCAAGGCATAACGCAATGGCAGCGGCAATTGAGTGACAATCGCCCTGATCGCGGCGGCCGGACAATGGGCGGCGAGCATGGTTCGCAACGAGACGGGAACTGGAGCAGGGATCCTGATTTGCGCCGGGTCGAGTGCCCTGGAGGCAGCCCACCCGGAGTCAATATAGGTGCAGCCGCGAAACGGCAAAGGATTGAGGATTTCGTAGATGGGTCGGGCCTGCTCCACCACAATATCATTGTGAGGGAAATTCTCGTAATTACTCACCGGATTTTGGTCGTTCAGAACCCCGAGGGTGCAGTGATGATTGTGCTCCCGGAGGTTGGGCACCTGGTAGGACGGAGCATGCCTACTGACCCGGAAACGACCTTCAGGGGTTATCGATGTTTTTAGCATGCGTCATCCTCACCATAATAATAATTTTCAAGGGAACTCCTGACAGTAGGCAGAGTGGTCAGCCCCAGGCTTTAGCAAGAAGCCCTTGCGCCCCTGGTAGTTTTCAAGCATAATAATTAGTGGGTAGAGACATAATTAATTAGCATCTTAAGAGTTTTTTGTAAATCGTTTCAGGAGTTTTCATGGGGTTTCCAAAAATCAGTTTCCGCATCTGCGAGACCAGGCATTGCCCGATTTTTCTTTATGGTGACCTTTTTCAGATTTCCGGAATTGCCATCTGCATGGAAAATAACGGGGAACATTCTTTCATCAACACCACGGTTGTTCATTCACCGCGTCATCGCGGCAACTGTAAGATTCTCAATGGTGATCTTACCAAAATAATTATTGAATACGAACGCGCTGACCAAATACCGGACTGCATGATATCCTGCAGTGGATGCTCTGGTTCCATTCGCCTAGAACACTTCCGCCCCCTGCGATCCGATGATGAATCCGATGGCACCTCTAATAAGGTAGGCAGCATGCTCCACTTGTTGAGCGACTTTTCTTTTTTTCGCAATATTGATCAAAAAAACCTGAACAGCGTAATCAAACATTTCAGCCTGCGCGACTACAAGCACAACGAGATCATCCTGCGCAAAGGCGATCCCGGAGGTTTTTTCTACATTGTCGTCCTGGGACAGGTCGACATCCTCAATGACGCCGGAATTCCCATTTCCAGTCTAAAACAAGGGGAAGTCTTCGGAGAGATGAGCCTGATCTGTGAAGAAAATGTCGGGGCCACAGTGCAGGCAGGCAGCGATTGCCAGCTCTTGTATATCGGCCACAAGCAGTTCAAAATTATTTTGCAACAACACCCAGCTTTGCAGATGTATTTCACTCGGCTACTCGCCAAGCGATTAACCGATTCGAACAAAATCCGTTCCGATGACTATGCCTCGGGGATGATCGGCAAATTGGAGGAAATCCCACCGGAAGCACTCTTTCAAACCTTGAACCTCAATCATAAAACCGGGATCCTCACCATCACCCAATTGCCAAAAGGCACAGCACGATTTTCTTTACGCCAGGGCGGGTTGATCAAGGCCAGCTATGCAGGCTTCAAAGGGGAAAACGCCTTTTATGAGGTGCTCCGCGAAAAAAGCGGTCGATTTAAATTCACGCCTGGTCTCCCACCCGAAGATTTTGACACTCCCGAAATCGGGTATTTCATGAAACTCCTGATGGAAGGTTTGCAACGAATGGACGAACGTTCCTCGCCTAAAAATTTTTAACCATCTTCACGCAACTAAGCGGCGGTGTCGCCGTGTTTCCCGCACATTTTCCTTTTACCTTAAAAAAAAGGGGAATTTCCTTTAAGCTAGAACCACCACCTGATATCAAATAAAAATCAGTATTCTGTATACATAATTCACTTTTTATCCTGAAACCAATACCACTTTTTGGCCGACTCGTTCCTTGCTGACCATGATGGAGAGATCAGTTTTTCCCTTCAAATAGTTCTCATTAACATTACATTTAGTGGTTCTATGTTAAAACTCAGCACAATTTGAGGTGAAGCCACGCCCGAGTTGGCATGCGTTAGAAAGTTAATGCAATCTTCCCACCCTGGCGTAATTGCTGAGGCAAGGTGAGTGGACAACATATCAGGCTGAGCTTCATCCAGAGCCACATTACATTTTGCAAAGCTCAATTGCTCACCCCGATTTTTAAGCGAAAAAAACTAGACAAAACCTGGTTTCTGAAACACTGGCAACCAATAATATTGCAAAACAAGCAGTTAAATAAACGGAAAACAGCCACTGTCTTTTTAAATAACGACATCACGCACAAGACGCACACCGACATAATGCAACTTAAGGTCAACGCCCAAAAACAACCCTTTTTGCGATGAGGTTTTTTTCTTGACAGGAGCGAGGACGTACTGGTAATGAATCTCCGTTCAGTTTAAAAAAGTGGTTCAAAACTGATCATTGTTCCACACTTGTATCAACTTTTTTTACCCCTCAACTCTCATTCAGGAATAGTAATTATGTCGTGGTTCATTCAAACTTGTCGATCATCGTTGGGCAAAAAATACATAATGGCTTTTACTGGGTTTATGCTGGGCGGGTTTTTACTCGTCCATACCATAGGCAACAGTACCATTTTCTGGGGGAGAAGCGCGTTTAATGCCTACGCGCATCATCTGCATTCATTAGGCATTTTTGTCCCGATTTTTGAAATCGGACTTTATTCGATCTTTTTTCTGCACGTTATCACTGGTATCATTCTCTTCCTTGAGAATCGCAAAGCCAGGGGCGGAAAATACGAAGTGGAAACTTGTGCCGGTGGCCGTACATTCGCTTCAATGACTATGCCTTACACCGGCGCCGCAATTTTTATCTTTATTCTCATTCATCTCGCCAATTTTCACTTCGTTGAAAAAACTGCTGTAAAAACCATCTCTGATTTTGTCACCCAAGTATTGAACAACCCATTCTTCACACTTATTTATGGTGCGGGCATCGGCCTTCTGTTTATTCACATCAGCCATGGTTTTTGGTCATTGCTTCAGACCTTTGGAATCAGTCATCCGAAATACGATTATCCGTTACGTATGATCACCTGGGCACTGGCAGGCATCATGGGCGGAGTGTTTCTGTTGATCACCCTCCTCATGGTCATCTCTCGGAATCAATTGCTCTAATACAGTAACGTTCTACAAGAGACGATTGAAGGTTCGCACCATGTGTCAACAATGTCCGGGCAAGAACCTTCTTCACAAGTTTTATTCTTATTCACCTACAGCAAAAAGAAACGACTATGCAGCTTGACTCAAAGATACCTGAAGGACCGCTGGCCGAAAAATGGGACAAATGCCGTTTTTCCAACAAACTCGTCAACCCTGCCAATAAACGGAAATACGAAGTTATTATCGTAGGAACCGGCCTGGCAGGCGCTTCAGCAGCCGCCTCTCTGGGCGAACTGGGGTACAACGTTAAATCGTTCTGCATCAACGACAGCCCTCGCCGCGCTCACTCTATCGCAGCGCAGGGTGGCATCAACGCCGCGAAAAACTACCAGAATGACGGTGACTCTATCTTCCGTTTATTCTACGACACCATCAAAGGTGGCGACTTCCGTGCCCGAGAGGCAAACGTCTATCGTCTTGCCCAGGTCGCCAACAACATCATCGATCAGTGTGTGGCTCAGGGCGTTCCTTTTGCCCGTGAATACGGTGGCACCTTGGCCAATCGCTCCTTCGGCGGTGCCCAGGTTTCTCGTACGTTCTATGCCAGGGGCCAGACAGGCCAGCAGTTGCTGCTCGGTGCCTACACAGCAATGATGCGACAGGTGGCTACCGGCAAGGTTAAGTTGTACACCCGCCGTGAGATGATGGATCTTGTTGTAGTTGACGGTGTCACCAAAGGTATCGTCTGCCGCAATCTGATAACCGGTGAGGTTGAAAAACATTCCGCGCATGCGGTTGTGCTTGCTACCGGCGGTTACGGGAACGTGTACTTCCTATCCACCAACGCCATGGCCTGTAATGTCACCGCCGCCTGGCGTGCTTACAAACGCGGTGCCGGTTTTGCTAACCCATCCTTCGTCCAGATCCACCCGACCTGTATTCCTGTTCACGGTGAATTCCAATCTAAACTGACGCTCATGAGCGAGAGTCTGCGGAACGATGGTCGGGTTTGGGTTCCGAAGATTGTAGGCGAAACCAGAAAAGCCGCTGACATTCCAATGGAAGATCGCGATTATTACCTGGAGCGCAAATATCCTTCTTTCGGTAACCTTGTCCCCCGCGATGTTGCCAGCCGTAACGCCAAGGATGCCTGCGATGAGGGTAAGGGTGTCGGGGAAACCAAACTCGGCGTCTATCTCGACTTTGCCGATGCGATCAAACGTGACGGCCTCGATGTGATCATGAGAAAATATGGTAACCTCTTCCATATGTATCAAAAAATCACCGACAGTGATCCTACCAAGGAACCGATGATGATCTACCCAGCCGTCCATTACACCATGGGCGGTCTCTGGGTCGACTACCACCTGATGACCACCGTGCCTGGTTTGTATGCCACCGGTGAATGTAACTTCTCCGATCACGGTGCTAACCGCCTTGGAGCTTCCGCGTTGATGCAGGGGCTGGCCGACGGATACTTCGTTTTGCCATATACCATCGGCAATTACCTTGCTACCGTCCCGCCGGTACCTACCAACACCAACGATCCTGCCTTTGATGCAGCGGTCAACGAAGTAAAAGACCAAACAGCCAAACTGCTCAAAAATACCAAAAGCGGTAAAAACGGCCAGACGGTAGATCATTTCCACAAAGAACTCGGAAAGATCATGTGGGACAACTGCGGTATGGCGCGGAATAAAGAAGGTTTGGAGATAGCACTGAAAAGAATCCCCGAGATTCGCGCTGATTTTTGGGAGAATGTTATCGTTCCCGGCTCCGGACAGGAACTCAACCAATCGCTTGAGCGTGCCGGTCGTGTAGCTGACTTCCTCGAATTTGGCGAATTGTTGGCTCGCGACGCCCTCAACCGTGAAGAATCCTGCGGTGGTCACTTTAGGGAAGAAAGCCAGACAGAGGAGAATGAAGCCAAGCGAGACGATGCCAATTTTAGTTACGCCGCCGTTTGGGAGTACAAAGGACAAGGTACCACTCCTGCATTGCACAAGGAGCAACTGATCTTTGAAAATGTCACTCCTTCGCAACGCAGCTATAAGTAACGCACCTCTGTACTCTTGTATAAACAGATTCATCACTGAAGTTTAAAATACAACGCAGAAGAAAGCTTATGTCATCGAAATCGATAAATATAATAGTAAAAATCTGGCGACAGAATGGTCCCTTGGCTAAAGGCGCTTTTGAGGAACATGCTCTCAAGGACATCAGCACCGACAGTTCCTTCCTGGAAATGATCGATGTGTTGAATGAATGGTTAACCATCAAAGGTCAGGAACCGATTGCCTTTGATCACGACTGCCGCGAGGGCATCTGCGGTCAGTGTGGCGCGGTGGTGAACGGTACCGCCCACGGTCCTGACAAAGAGACTACCCTGTGCCAGTTGCACATGCGTCGCTTTAAGAATGGCGACACCATCGTCATCGAGCCTTTCCGTTCCCAGGGCTTTCCGATCGTCAAGGATCTGATTGTCGACCGGTCCGCACTCGATCGAATCATCGCCGCTGGCGGTTATGTTTCCGTCAACACCGGTTCACCGGCTGATGGTAACAGTATCCTTATCCCGCAACATGTTGCTGAGCAGGCCATGGACGCTGCAGCCTGCATCGGATGTGGGGCCTGTGCTGCTGCCTGCCCCAATGGTACCCCTATGCTTTTCCTAGGCGCAAAAGTTGCTCAACTTGCCCTATTACCGCAAGGTCAAATGGAAGCAAAAAAACGCGCCATCAGCATGGTTCTGCAAATGGACAAAGATGGTTTCGGCAATTGCGGCAACCATCTCGAATGTGAAAATGTATGCCCGAAGGGCATTACTATTCGCAACATCGCTCGGTTGAACAGAGAATTTCTTAAAGCCTCTTTCACCATTGATCATTGAGATTGCTTCTCTGAAATATCTTTTCGATTAATCGCTCCATCTATTAAGGGGCTGACACCGCACAACGCGGTGTCAGCCCCTTAATTTTTTTTTGCTGGGTGAATAGGTGGCGCAAACTGGTATTGTGCAATATAACAATCTGAAGTTTTGAGGTCGAGACCTCATGCCACCTTTTTTTCAAGCAAGCACCGAACCATTGCATTCCCCTCGTCATTCCTTTGCCGTGGTCCTGTTATCCGATGAAACTATTCCCACGTTCCAATTACTTCATAGCGGTCTTTGTCTACCTCTTGGTTATTGCATGGAATGTCTGGTGGAGCTTTACTTGGCTCTATCACCAACGGTTGAAAGACCTGGCTGAAGAAGGTTCCTCCCGTCTCGAATTATATGTGACCTACCTCCAAGGTGTGCTTGAAAAATATGAAAATATCCCTCAACTCCTAGCCGACGATCAATTGTTGATCGAACTGCTCAAGGATCACCGCAATCCCGAACAAATCGTTTTCTTGAATAACTACTTGGAAAAAATAAATAATGTCAGCAATGCCTCTGACACCTATCTGATGGATAAAGATGGCCTGACCATAGCTTCCAGCAATTGGAACGGGGAGAATCCGTTTGTCGGTCAAAATTTCAGTTATCGACCCTATTTTAAAGAGGCCATGCAAGGTCGCCTCGGCAGATATTTTGCTTTAGGAACCACCTCCAGCCTCAGAGGCTATTATTTTGCCTATCCTGTACGCCACCATAAGACGATTCTTGGTGCCCTGGTGATGAAGATCAATATCGACTCTGTTGAAAAAAACTGGGGACGGGAAGATCAGACTTTTATTGTCACCGATCCTGATGGAATTATATTTTTATCCACCAATAAAGATTGGCGATTTCGAACATTGACTCCATTGCCGGTTGTACTCTATCAAAGCGTCATTGAGAGCCGCCGCTACCCTCAGGCCTCTCTTGAATCCCTGGACATGGTTGTTGAACAACAAATCGATTCGGGCCATGTCGTACGGATGAATCCTTCCAAAGACCATCCATCGAGAAAATATCTACTACAGAGTGCTGCGATGCAGCAGGCCGGCTGGACAGTCCAACTTCTGATCGATACCAGACGAATTGAACGCTTTGTTTTTTTTGTTTTTTTGGTGATTAGTTCGATGCTGGTGCTGGCAGGCCTCTTGATTCTGGTCTTACGGCAACGTCGACAGAGAAAATTGGACTTACGAGGTTTCGAAGATCAGGCACGCAAGGTGTTGCAGCATGCCAATGAAGAACTCGAATCAAGGGTGGCCGAACGAACCAAGGCGTTGACTAAAATTAACACCCTGCTGCGCAAAGAAATCGATGATCGCAAAAGAACCGAAATTGCGCTGCAAAATACCCGTTCTGAATTAGTCCAAGCTGCCAAAATGGCAGCACTCGGTCAAATGTCGGCCGGTATCAATCACGAATTAAACCAGCCGCTGGCTGCCATCAGAAGCTATTCTGATAACGGTAAACTGTTTCTCCAGAAAGGTCGGCTTCAAGAAACCCTGTGGAATCTTGAACAGATCAGCGAATTGACTGACCGAATGGCACAAATTGGCGTGCAATTAAAGCAGTTTTCACGCAAAACCAGTGGCCAAATGACCACCGTGCCCCTTCATGGGGTGATCGATGGTGCTTTGGAAATCCTGGGTCCCATTATTCGCAAAACGACCGTACAGATTGATGTGGATCTACAGCCGGAAGATATTAAAGTTTGTGCCAATCTGGTCTTGTTGCAACAGGTAATTGTTAATATCATAGGCAATGCCCTCCATGCTGTCGAAGACGCCGCGATTCAAAAAATATCCGTATCGGCTATCCGTAAGGATGGCAAAGTGGTCATCACCGTCGAGGATAGCGGTGCCGGCATTCCTGCAGAGCATTTGCCGCATATTTTTGAACCTTTTTTTACCACCAAACAGAGCGGGCAAGGGTTAGGGCTTGGCCTAACCATCACTGAACGTATTTTACGAGACATGCGGGGAGAGATTCATGTCCTTTCCTCCCCCACTGGGACCAAATTTTTATTCACTCTTGAAGAAGCGTAAGCAGCAACTATGGAAGTCGGCAAAAAGGTATTTTTTATCGATGACGAAATCCACATTCGTCAAGCCAATAAACAGACCCTGGAACTTGCAGACCTTGAGGTCGCCTGCTTTGATTGCGTTGAAAATGTTTTACCGCAATTATTTAGTGACTGGCCGGGAGTGGTGATTTGCGATATCCGTTTGCCCAAGATGGATGGTATGGAATTTCTGTTGCAGGCCCAAAGAATTGACCGGGACCTCCCGGTTATCCTGATCACCGGGCATGGCGACATCTCCATGGCGGTCCAGGCCATGCGTGATGGGGCCTATGATTTCATCGAAAAGCCCTACTCGGCCGAACGATTGGTCAAAACAGTGCAGCGGGCCATGGAAAAAAGGGTGTTAACCTTGGAAAACCGTATTCTTCGCCAGGAACTTGAGGCCCACAGCGCGCCAGGCCCTCGAATTATCGGCAGGACGCCGCCTATGGTGCGACTCCGGTCCACGATAGCCAGAATAGCCGACACAAATGCGGATATCTTGGTTGTCGGTGAGACCGGCACCGGGAAAGAGTTGGTCGCCAGAAGTCTGCACGAGCATAGCCAGCGGCGCACCAAAAATTTCGTAGCGGTCAACTGCGGCGCAGTCCCTGAAAGCATTATTGAAAGTGAGCTCTTTGGGCACGAAGCCGGTGCCTTTACCGATGCAAAAAAGACCCGCATCGGCAAATTCGAACATGCCCAGGGCGGTACGTTGCTCTTGGATGAAATTGAATCCATGCCACTCAGGACCCAGGTCCATCTGTTGCGGGTTCTGCAGGAGCGGACGCTCGAACGACTGGGTTCCAATAAGTTGATTCCACTCGATGTCCGGGTGATCGCCGCCTCCAAGACAGATCTGCTGCGGGCTGCGGAGGCTGGCCTGTTCCGAGAAGACCTCTACTATCGGCTTAATGTGGTGTGCCTGGAAATCCCCCCTCTCCGTTCCCGACTTGAAGATATCCCCCTTCTATTTCATCACTTTCTTCTCTTGGCGGGTCACCGCTATCAACAAGAAGCACCACTGCCAAAACCTTCGCAAATGGACGGTTTGATGACCTATGGTTGGCCGGGGAATGTCCGGGAACTGCGAAATCTCGCCGAACGATACGTGCTGTTGGGCAATCAATATGGATGGTCGCTGGATAGTCTATTGCTGGGTTCAGAAAAAGAACAAAAGAACAACCTGGCGCATCGAGTCGATCGTTTTGAACAAGGGCTGCTTGAGCAGGCGCTGCTGGCCAGCAACGGCAGCATCAAGGATGTGATGGACGTGCTCGAACTCCCGCGAAAAACACTTTATGATAAAATGCGTAAATATGGCCTGAACAAAAGCGATTATAAATAAACTCGGCTATCCGGTCAGGACCAGAGACGTTAGCTGAAAACACAACCGCCCACGCACCACCTGTCCTGAAAAGACAGGTGGTGGTGGGCGGTTTTTTTCCCATGCGATCTGGTCGACTGCGGCAAAGGCCCTTGGGCCGCTCCCTCTAACCAAAGATCACATCATGCCGAGCATCTTCGGGAGCCAGGTCGACAGCGGCGGCCAGTACGTGACCAACACCAGAAAAACGACCATGGTCAAGAGCCAGGGCCAGACAGCCACGGTCAACTCGGTGATCCCCATCTTGGTAATTCCCGAAGCGACGTAGAGGTTCAACCCTACCGGAGGATGACACATACCGACCTCCATATTGACGGTCATCATAATGCCAAAATGGACCGGATCAATCCCTAACTTCATTGCCACCGGGAAAAGAATCGGTGCAAAAATCAAGACAATCGATGAGGGCTCCATGAAGTTGCCAGCCATAAGCAGGAGGATATTGACTGCAAAGAGGAACGCCACCTGGCCAAGGCCCTTGTCAAGCAGCCAACTGGCCAGTTCTTGGGGGATATTCTCATTGGCAAGGATAAAAGAGAACATGACCGCGTTGGTGATGATATAGAGCAGCATCGCCGACATATTGGCCGAATTGAGCAAGACCTTGGGGACATCCTTGATGCTCATGTCCTTATAGATGAACACTGCCACAAAACAGGCGTATACTGCACTCATGGCCGCGGCTTCGGTCGGGGTAAAAATCCCCGTGTAAATACCGCCCATGATGACGAGAATCAGCATCAAACCCCAGGCCGATTCACGAAAAGTAAGGAAACGTTTCTTCCACGACGCTTTTTCCTGCCGCGGATAGTTGTTCTTCCACGCCCGATACCAGGTCATGGCGCCGAGCATCGAGGCCAACACAACTCCAGGCACCACCCCGGCCATGAACAACGAGCCCACCGAAGTGTTGGTGGCCACGGAATACATAACCATGACAATCGAGGGCGGAATCAGGATACCCAGCGCGCCCGAAGTGGTGATGACGCCAGCCCCGAACTGCTTGGGGAATCCGGCTTTGATCATACCCGGCAACAAAATGGAACCGATGGCCACAACCGTAGCCGGTGAAGAACCCGATACAGCGGCAAACAACGCGCAGGCCATAACCCCGGACAAGGCCAGTCCACCGTACCAATGCCCTACCAATGAGGTGGCGAAATCGATCATGCGGCGAGCCACTCCGCCATGGGTTAGAAAATTACCAGCCAGGATGAAAAAGGGAATCGCCATGATTTCGAATTTTTCAATGCCGGTAAATAACTTCAGCGCAACCGCCTCAAGCGGCACCTGGGTCATGGTGAAGAGAAAGGTCAAAACCGTCAGACCCAGCGAAATGGAAATCGGCATACCTGTCAGCATAAGGGCAAGCAGGATACCAAAAATAATGGCAGCACTCATTGTTTATCCTCCTTGCGGTCCTTGTCAATTGGTTCCGGCTCGATGTCGTCTTCGAGTACAGCCCTGAGTTCGACTGGTGCTTGCTTCTGGCCGGCGCCATCGTCCTTCTGCTCCTGTTCGACGTCGTCCTCCAAAACAGCGTGGAGTTCAACCGCTCCACCATCCGGGATTGTTTTAACTGTGTGTGCCGCTTCCACCTTCGACAGGTCTACTTCTTCAACACCATCGACATGACCATGGTCGTGGTGCGGCAATTCACCGGTTTTGAGAAAACTGACCGTAACCTGCAAAAAACGAAAACACATCAGCGATGAACCGAACGGGACGGCACTGTAAACTAACCAAGTCGGCCATTCAAGGTCAGGCGTGGTCGGCCCTTGCGGCAGCACACCGGTTTTCAGCCCCAGCAGGTTGAAGACGGCGTAATGCATACCGTTATCCCAGATAAAAGTGCCGCCAAGGTAGGTGAGAATTGACGTAAAGGTTGCCCCGGCCAAGAGACCAAAGACGACGAACTTGCCTCGGGTCGATTTCTCCATCTGGTTGATTAAAACATCAACGCCGACATGGATGCCGGTTCGGACGCCGTAGGCGGCGCCAAACTTGGCCATCCAGACAAACATGATGATGCATACCTCCTGTGCCCAACCAAAATTCAAGGTAAGCAGCCAGTCCTGCACCACTGGGATAGGCCAGCCAGCGGCATATCGATGTACGACAGCCAGAAAAATGATCAGGGTCGCCCCTCCCATGAGAAAGGTGATGAGCCATTCCTCGAGGTGATTTAAAAATTTCATTGTCGCTATGTCCTTGAGACATGATAAGAGGCGGAAACCGAAGGGCTTCCGCCTCTTAACATCTTTGTTTAGAAGTAGTCGCTATTTTTTGGAACCGACGGCCTGTCGAACGCTGTCGATGGTCTCCTGACCGATTCGGCTGGCCATTTTATCCTGCACAGGAAGAAGCGCAGTCTTGAAAGCGGCCCGCTGCTCTTTGGTCAGGACGGTGACCTCGGTCTTGCCGCCGGCTTTGACGGATTCAAGATCTTTGTCATTGCTGGATTTGGCAATTTTATTAGCGTAATCAGTGGATTCCTTCATAGCGACTTCAAGCTGGGTGCGGATATCGGCGGGAAGTTCATCCCAGAACTTTTTATTGACGATGACCGCATACCCCAGGTAGCCATGGTCGGTAATGGCCATATACTTCTGCACCTCAAACATTTTCTGAGTGTAGAAGTTGGAAATCGGATTTTCGGTACCATCGACGACCCCGGTCTGGAGCGCTTGATAGACCTCGGAGAATGGCATAACCTGCGGGATGGCTTTCAATTCACGCATCTGCTCTTCCAAAACCTTGGAGGACTGGATTCGCATTTTCTTCCCTTTCAGGTCAGCCGGGGTCTTGATTGGAAAGTTGCAGGAAAAGGATTTGAAACCATTGTCCCAATAAGCCAGCCCTTTGACGCCTTTTGGCTCCAGTTTATCCAGCAATTTCTGGCCAGCGGGTCCTTGGGTCACCGTATGCAGATCATCGTAGCCATCAAAGATAAAAGGGACATCAAAAATTTCAAACTCCTTGACTCCAAGCGGACCGAACTTGGCCAGGGAAGGTGCCAGCATCTGTACGGCACCGAGTTGCAGGGCTTCCATTTCCTCTTTATCTTTATACAATTGGCTGTTCGGATACACCTCGACCTTAACTTTGCCTTTAGTTAATTCCTCGGCCCGTTTTTTGAAGAACTCCGCAGCCTGACCCTTGGGGGTGTCAACCGCAACGACATGACTAAATTTAATTGAAATCGGTTCTGCAATTGCCGAAGTCGACAAAAATGCAGCTGAAATCGCTAATACCGCCAATGCCTTGGTTACCGTCTGAAACATGCTGATCCTCCCTGTTCTGTTTGGTTACAATGATGCCTTCATCCTTTAACAAATTGACAAATCCGCCCGTATCCGCAGAGGGGCTATACGGCTAACAACTTCCTCATAAGATGTAGCAAAATGAAGACCACCAATCAATAAATATGCGACGAAACCTTAAATGGTTAAATTGGGAGCAACACGGCCTCAGTTTCGAACATCCAACGGGTGGACTATTGCCGATTACCAGCAATTAATGTGCGGAAAACCACCCAAAAATGTTCTAATCGAGGCCTCAAAGTGCTTCCTCCCTCTCCTTTGCAAATGAACACATCCTGCCCATCCACTCACCAATCGCTCACAGGGGCAATATATCTTTTTCCGGAGGGTGCCCAGACCTTGTCCCGGCTGGAAAGCTAAGGTCAGGCAGAACAGCGCTTCGCTAGAACTAACCATCGTTGGAACCATTACATTTTAGGTCTTTGACAGGTCCGTTAATTGCTTATATGATCGTATATGCGCTAGGTAACTCTGAAAAACTCGTACTTTCCTCGGACTGCATTTCAGGAGTCCTGTTTGTCATTGTTTTTTTGACGCGAGTGTACGGAAAATAACGATATCCTGCATCTTACCCTAACCGTTTTTGGACTCGTTTCTAACCAGACCTACTTAATGGAGAAAAACATGCATTCGATTCCCACGATTAAAACCATCCTGTATACCACCGCTCTTGGCACCCATAGCCGTCCAGTGTTTCGCTATGCGATCAGCTTGGCTCGTGAATATGACGCCCGCATCATTCTGGTTCATGTGGTGGAACCCTTAAGCAGTTCTGCCCGGGCGGTAATCGAAACCCACATGTCTGCGGAGGCTGCGGCCAGTTTCCAGAAAGACAACATGCAAGCCGTGCTGCAAGAGATTAAAACACGGCTTAAAAAATTCTGCGCAGAGGAAATGGAGTCTACCAAGACCGATGTGATTAAAGTTCACGAAATTATAGTGGTTGCTGGAGATCCCAGCGAAGAGATCCTTCGGGTTGCCGATCAGAATGCAGCTGATCTCATTGTCATGGGCAAATCCACCGGTTCTGTCTTCGGCAGCGAAGTCATGGGGACGGTGACCCGCCGAGTAACCCGTCACGCCAAAGTCCCGGTTCTAGTAGTTCCTAACAATTAACCTAACCGCCCGGCAGTATCCAAACGGGTACTGCCGGCTGTTTTTCCAATTTCCACTTTACCTTTCAAAGGAAAAGACAACAGCACGGCGGAAGGGCCGCCCGTCCCTCTGTCTTTCAAAAATCCCCGCACAAGCTTTAACAACAGCGTTTTGCTTGTACCCGACAAATCTATAATTTAATCGGGACTGACACCTAAATATTTGTTATCATATCCCGAAAGCATGCTCCCAAGATACAAACTGTTTGCCCCGTCACCGATTCGGGATAATGGCAACGGCCTTTACGTCTCCAACGCTCCATTATCGGCCCGAGACTGTTTCGCACCAACATGCCCGTAGGCTGAAGAGCCTGAATACCCCACTTGCAAAACAAGGTAAAGACCGCAATGATCGGGATCCCGATTGGATCGGAATCCATTTGAACGCCACTATGTCATCAATCCTACGGTCTGATTTTGTTTGTTGAAGCACTCCAACTCTCCAAGAATAAGCTCTTATGACAATATGATGTTATCTCCGTAACCATGCCCTACCGCGCCCCCCTAACCCACCCGCTGATTTCCACTCCGGAACAACTTGCCCACGCCCTTGACATTCCTCTGGCGCCGCTCAAAACTGTCCACGAAATCTATCCCCTCAGGATCAGCGCCTATTACTTGGAGCTGATAAAAAAAATAGGCCTGCCCCTTTGGAAACAGGGCGTACCTAATCTCCACGAGCTTGATGATTCCACAGGCTTAATCGATCCCCTTGATGAAGAAAACCTGAGCCCTGTTCCCTTTTTGGTGCACAAATATCCTGACCGGGCCCTTTTCCTGGTGTGCAATGAGTGTGCGATGTACTGTCGGTTTTGCACCCGCAAGCGCAAGGTCGGTAAGGCCGAGATGATGATCAATGACACCACCATCGCCGCTGGCCTCGAATACTTGGCAAAAACACCGGCAATTACCGATGTGCTGGTCTCCGGCGGCGATCCGCTCATGCTCAGTGACCAGCGCCTGGAATCGATCCTCAAGGCCCTGCGCGCCATCCCCTCCATCGCCACCATCCGGATCGGTAGCCGCATCCCCTGCACCCTGCCCATGCGAGTCACGCCAAAACTTGCGGCCATGCTGAAAAAATACCACCCTTTATATATCAACACCCACTTTAATCATCCTGCCGAAATCACCGAGGAGTCCACCTTGGCATGCCGACATCTTGCCGATGCCGGCATCCCTTTGGGGTGCCAGACTGTACTCCTGCGAGGCGTCAACGATTCCCCCGAAATCATCCGTCAATTGATGAAGCGGTTGCTCGAAATACGGGTGAAACCTTATTATCTTTTTCAAGCGGATTTGACCCGGGGGACCTCCCATTTCCGTACCACTATAGATACCGGGCTGGAGATTATGCAGCACCTCATTGGCCATATAAGCGGCATGGCAGTGCCTACCTATGCCCTCGATTCCCCAGGAGGTGGCGGAAAAATACCGCTCACTCCGGATTACCTGGAACATCTTGGTGAAACCCTCGAGTTCAAAACCTATCTTGGGTTGCCGTGCTCTTACCCCAACACAATTTTGCCGTTATAATTTTTTTAGTGGCTATGAATGAAACTCAGCAATTTTGATTGGTGTATGCGCCAGGCAAGAGTTGAGCAAATGCAACGGGAGTTCCCGCTCCTAAAATCTCCGGTTGAATCGGGGGCAGAATTCATTGAGATACTCTTGGAGGTACCGCGACGAAACGCCATGAAAGGTTCCATTGATGAACTTCTTCATGTTGCCGATCATGCTGTGCACCAAGGGTAGCCAGACATTGGATGGCAAAGGCCGATTCAAGGATAACATTTTTATCGAGTGACTCTGGCGCACTTTGAAATACGAAAGAATCTCCCTGAAGTCCTACGAAACAGGAACTGAGCTTTCTTGGGACCCGACTTCCCGGTTCAACTGGTATAACCAAAAAAGAAAGCATTCGTCACTTGACAAGCAGACTCCAAATGAGGCTTATTCGAAGGGACTCGAATTATTGAACAAGGGCGTCTGAGGCCTGTAACAGGGTAACAAAATATTCAAGTAACCACAAATAAGCATAGAGAAAATGTTATTTAAACTAGACACCTACCCTTTGAGTTAATGACATTGAGCAGTCTTTCTCAAATTCTAACATCAAACGATATTTACCGGTTGCTCACCGCAACCGAAGCGGTTTTTCAGGTTCATCGCTTTTTGTAATTATCACTTGACGCCTGGCAAACGGTCTTGTTATAAGTTCAACGTTTTGAGTGGTTTTTTCGGAAGTGGCTGTTGTGAATGTTGTTGTCGGAATGGTTTTAGGGCGTTGTTAGGGTCTCTAGAGCGTATCTGAGGCAGATTTTTGGGCCGTAGGTACGAAATCCCCCTTGCGCTCGCCTTATCAGGCAAATCGGAAGCGCTGTTTCCCCCTTCACTGCTGCACATCTTTGGTATCACTTGACGCACGCTCCGCTGTTTCAACAAAGCGGGGCATTGAGTGGTTTTTTCGCAAGTGGCAGCGGTAACCAGTGCTCACGGAAGAATCTCGAATTCACCATGCAAAGGCGTTACGCATTTTGAATAAGGGAGTCTGTACGCCTTCGTCTCAGTACGACACTTTCCGCATCTCTACTTGTCCAACCTCCTGCCACGAAAAAACGACCACTCGTCGCTTTCATACTTATCACTTGACTCGTACTTTGCTTGGTTGTTATAACACCATCATTTTATAAGGTTTTTGAAAGGTGTGAGAGGCGATAGGCCTTGTTTTCGGAACGATGCTGCACAGGTTTTTGGGAGCTCTAGAGCGCATGCCAAAATGCGTATTGGTATGCGGAAATTTCCCCTTGCTTTGTGCCGCTTCACCCCGGAAATATCGTGCCTATCACTTGTTGCACCACGTAGTATGTCATTGTCACAGGGACTTGAATTAACATTTTTACTTCTCTGGGGGACCTGTACCAAAAGTCGGGTTCACCGCAAAAGGATGCGTCTATGAAAATTCATGAGTATCAGGCTAAAGAATTATTTCGAAAATACAATGTACCGACACCCAATGGTAAGCTTGCCTTCACCACAGCAGAAGTAGAAAAAATTGCTGATGAATTCGGCCTGCCCGTTGTTGTCAAAGCCCAAGTTCATGCCGGCGGCCGAGGCAAGGGCGGTGGTGTTAAATTAGCGAAAACCAAGGCAGACGTTAAAACGGTTGCCGACGCCATTATTGGTATGACCTTGGTTACCAAACAGACTGGTGCCCAAGGAAAGAAAGTTAATAAAGTTCTCGTTGAGCAGGGCTTAAACATCAAAAAAGAGCTTTACCTGTGCATCATTCCGGATCGTGAGACCGCAACTGTCACCATCATCTGCAGTCAGGACGGTGGTATGGACATTGAGGAAGTAGCGGCCAAGACTCCTGAACGCATTATTACGGTCAACGTCAGCCCGATCACCGGATTCCAACCGTTCCATGCCCGCAAGATATGTTTCGGTCTTGAGATCGAGAAGGATCTCCAGAAGAAAATGTCGGCCGTAGCTAAAAATCTCTATGAGTTGTTTGTCGCCTATGATTGCTCCATGGTCGAGATCAACCCCCTGATCATCACCGCCGAGGGAGACATTCTTGCTCTAGATGCCAAAATGGACATCGATGGCAACGCCTTGTTCCGTCATCCTGATGTCAAGGAAATGCGGGATATCGACGAAGAAGATCCGGTCGAGGCCGAGGCCGCCCAGTATGGTCTCAACTATATCAATTTGGATGGTAACGTCGGTAACATCGTCAACGGAGCCGGTTTGGCCATGGCCACTATGGATATCGTCAAGATGGCTGGGGCTTCTCCTGCCAACTTCCTCGATGTCGGAGGCGGAGCTAATGCCGAGGCTATTGAAAACGGTTTTCGACTGATCATGAAGGATCCGGCCGTCAAGGGTATTCTCATTAATGTATTCGGTGGTATTCTTCGTTGTGATATCCTGGCACAGGGCGTTGTCCAGGCAGCGACCAAGCTCAAACTTTCCGTTCCGGTCGTTGTCCGTATGGAAGGTACCAATGTTGAACAGGGCCGGAAAATCCTCGCCGAATCCGGGCTGGATCTGATTAACGCCAAAGATCTCGCCGATGCTGCCGAGAAAGTGGCCAAGATCGTTTCCTGATGAAACATGAGTTCTGATTGGCGGCACCCAACCTGTTGTTCCTGTCCCAGAATAGTAGAAACCTGGGCAGCGCGTAAGAGTCAATCGGTTTTAGGTGCACCAACAATGACCGCTGGATATTGAAGACTCAGATTTCAGAGGCAAAATAACTTATACCCCATAGAGGAAAAGATAATGAGCGTTTTTGTTAATAAAAATACCCGTTTAGTTGTGCAAGGAATTACTGGACAGGAAGGCCAATTTCACACCCGAAGCTGCATTGCCTACGGCACCAACGTTGTTGCTGGCGTTACCCCGGGCAAAGGTGGCCAAAAGATGGACGAGGTGCCGATTTTCAATTCCGTTAAAGAAGCCCGCGAAAAAACCGGCTGCAACGCCTCCATGATTCTGGTACCGCCGCCTTTTGCCGCTGATGCCATCATGGAAGCCGCTGATGCCGGCGTTGAATTGGTTGTCTGTATTACCGAAGGTTTGCCGGTTCTCGATATGATGCGGGTCAAAAATTATTTGGCCAACACCACTACCCGTTTGATTGGACCGAACTGTCCAGGCATCATCACCCCAGGCGAATGCAAGATCGGCATCATGCCTGGACCGATGCACAAGCCTGGCGGACCATTCGGTGTCGTATCTCGTTCTGGAACCCTTACCTACGAGGTCGTGCATCAGTTGACCCAAGTCGGTTTCGGTCAGACAACCTGCATCGGTATCGGTGGCGACCCCATTAATGGCACCAACTTCATCGATTGCCTTAAGGCATTCAATGAAGATCCCGACACCAAGGCCGTTGTCATGGTTGGCGAGATCGGCGGTAACGCAGAAGAAGACGCGTGTGACTGGATCAAAGCCAATATGAAAAAACCGGTCTTCGGTTTTATTGCCGGCTTGACGGCTCCTCCTGGCCGCCGGATGGGCCATGCTGGTGCCATTGTCAGCGGTGGCAAGGGTACCGCTGAAGCCAAGATCGCGGCAATGAAGTCCAGTGGTGTACATCATTGCGAAAATCTTGGGAATATGGGGAAACTTTGTAAAGAAGTCTTTAAAGGATGATTTGACTAATCTAGTGACTGTTTCGGCTGCATTGTATCCGAAACAGTCACTGCTTTTATAATCGAGCACGGAATCTTTACTGAATTCTGCCGCAAGGAGAAAGCATGAGTACAAAAGAAAAAATAGAGCAGCTGAAGCAAAAGCGGGCCAAAGCCTTGTTGGGCGGCGGTCAGGATAAAATTGACAAGATTCACGAAAAAGGTAAAAAAACGGCTCGTGAGCGTATTCACGCTCTGCTTGATCCAGGGACCTTTGAAGAATACGACGCCTTCAAACTGCACCGCTGCTACAATTTCGGTATGGAAAAAACCAAATTCCTTGGCGACGGTATCATTACCGGTTACGGAAAGGTCAATGGCCGTGGCGTCTATCTCTACGCTCAGGATTTCTCGGTTTTGGCCGGATCGCTTTCCGGTACGTTAGCTGAGAAGATCTGCAAGGTCATGGATTTAGGCGTGAAGAACGGTATGCCCGTGATTGGCTTAAACGACTCCGGCGGCGCCCGTATCCAAGAGGGTATCGAAGCTCTTGCTGGGTATACTGAGATTTTCACCCGGAACGTTCTCTCCTCGGGAGTTGTCCCTCAGATCTCCGGAATTTTTGGACCCTGCGCTGGTGGCGCGGTCTACTCCCCCGCCCTGACCGACTTCATCATTCAGGTAAAAATCCAGTCCTACATGTTCCTCACCGGGCCCAAGGTCGTTAAATCTGTTTGCCATGAAGACGTTACCACCGAGGCTTTGGGTGGTGCCGTCATGCATACCACCAAGAGTGGCGTGACCGACTATGCGGCTGAAAACGAGGACGATGCCATCCAGTATATCAAGGATCTCCTGTCTTACCTGCCGCAGAATAACATGGAGAATCCTCCGGATGTTCCGTGCGACGACCCGATCACCCGGCAATCTGCTGTTCTCAACGAGATCATACCGGATAATCCCAACGCCGCTTATGACATGAAGAAGGTTATCACCGAGACGGCTGATAACGGCATCTTCTTTGAAATCAAGAAAAATTTTGCTCCAAATATCATCGTTGGCTTTGCCCGTTACGGCGGTCGGAGCATCGGCATTGTTGCTAATCAGCCTTCGTACTATGCAGGTGTTCTTGATATCGATTCTTCCATCAAGGGTGCTCGTTTTGTACGTTTCTGTGACTGCTTCAATATTCCGATACTCACCTTTGTTGACGTCCCCGGATTTTTGCCCGGCACCAACCAGGAGTTCGGCGGCGTTATCCGTAACGGCGCCAAAATGCTGTACGCTTATGCTGAATCTACCGTTCCAAAAGTTACGGTTATTACCCGTAAATCGTACGGCGGCGCCTATTGCGTTATGTCATCAAAGCATTTACGGACCGATATAAACTACTCCTGGCCGACTGGTGAAATCGCGGTTATGGGTTCTAAAGGGGCTGTTGAAGTTCTCTATGCCAAAGGTGCCAAATCTGCTGACGATCCCAAGGCGTTTCTGGTTGAAAAAGAGAACGAATACAACGAACAATTCTCGAATCCATACTGCGCCGCAGAGCGTGGCTACATCGACGATGTTATTGAGCCTGCTGAAACGCGGTACCGTATCATCAATGCGTTTGAGTCGATTCAAGGGAAACGTGACACTATCCCGATGAAAAAACACGGCAATATTCCGCTGTAAGCAATTTCATGGAATGGCTGTGGTGTTTAGTCCATAGCCAATAGACTCAGAGGATGACATAATGGCAGATGTGAAAAAAAAGATGGCCGCGGCACTTGCAGCGGTTAATGCCTATATGCAGCAAGAAGAGGAAGCAGCCTATCAGGCACAACTGGCTGCTGCCAAACCTGCCGTTACCGGGCCTAGTATATGGGCAATGGCCGGCCGTCAGGATATCATGAATTACCGCAGGCTTATTCAGATGAAAGCATTCTGAGTGCTTTTGCTACAATTCGACGTTTAACGACAACGTATACAACGTATAACAGGAGAAACTGACAATGAGCGACCAAGTGAAAATGACCGCCATGAATTACGCAAGTGACCGGCCTGCAGCAGAAAACCCGGTTAAAATTATGGATTTGAGCCTTCGTGACGGTCACCAGTCTCTGTTTGCTACCCGTGGGCGTACAGAAGACATGATTCCAGTTGCAGAAATGATGGATGAAATCGGCTTCTGGGCTATCGAGACCTGGGGTGGTGCTACTTTCGACACGATGCACCGTTTCCTCAATGAGGACCCATGGGAGCGTCTCCGCACTCTGAAACGCTACATCAAAAAAACCCCTTTCTCCATGCTGCTCCGCGCGCAGAACCTGGTAGGGTATCGTAACTATGCAGATGATCTCGCCACCGCTTTCGTTGATCGCGCTGCCGAGAACGGTATGGATGTTTTCCGTACCTTTGATGCACTTAACGATTATCGAAATTTCGAGACCGTTGTTAAGCAGATCAAAAAGAGCGGCAAGCATTTCCAAGGCTGTATCTGCTACACCTTGACCGAACCTCGTCTTGGCGGGGATGTTTACAATATGGACTACTATGTCAATAAAGCCAAAGCGCTGGATGACATGGGTGCTGATTCCATTTGTATCAAAGACATGGCCGGTCTGATTGCACCTTATGATGCATATAATCTGGTAAAAGCTCTTAAGGCCGTTACCAAGACCCCGATTCATCTGCATAGCCATTTCACCTCCGGTATGTCCCCGATGAGCCATCTCAAGGCGATCGAAGCTGGCTGTGATATCATCGATACCTGTATGACCCCGTATGCGTATCGCACGGCTCATGCTGCTGTTGAGCCAATGGTCATGTCGCTGATCGGCACCAACCGTGACACCGGTTTCGATATCAAGAAACTCGCTGCCATTAATGAAGTGCTTGAGAAAGAGGTCATGCCGAAGTACATGCACCTGCTTGATAATTCCAAATGCTCGATTATTGACATCAATGTTCTCTTGCACCAGACCCCAGGTGGTATGCTCTCCAACCTGGTCAATCAATTGCGCGAGATGGACAAACTCGATAAAATTGACGAAGTGTACAAAGAATTGCCGAAAGTCCGGAAAGATTTGGGACAGATTCCGTTGGTCACCCCGACCAGCCAGATCGTCGGTATCCAGACCGTCAACAACGTGCTTTTCGATACTCCTGAAGAGCGCTATAAAATGATTACCGGTCAGGTAAAAGACCTGTGCTACGGCCTGTATGGTAAGACCGCAGTACCGATCAACGCCGAAGTACAGAAAAAAGCCCTCAAAGGCTATGCCCGTGGCGAAGAGCCGATCACCTGCCGTCCTGCCGAGGTTCTTGAGCCGGAGATGGAAAAGGCGAAGAAAGATATCGGCGATCTCGCCAAGGATATCGACGACCTCGTACTCTATGCGATCTACCCGGTCACCGGTAAGAAGTTCCTTGAGTGGAAATACGGTGTAACGCCTCCTCCTCCCGAAGTTATGGCAATCACCCTTGATGAGGTCAAAAAGCGTGATGAACTCGTTGCCAAGGCTAAAGCCGGCAAGTTGGTCGAGCCCAAAGCAGCAGCACCTGAAAAATCCGCCAATGTGCGAACATTCAACGTATTTGTCGACAAAGAGTATTTCAGCGTCGAAGTCGATCCTACCGGTGATTTCCAGCCGATGGTTATGCCTGCTGCTGCTCCGCGTGCTGCTGCCGCTCCTGCTGCTGCACCTAAAGCTGCCGCTGCCGCGGCCGCTCCTGCTGCTGCACCTAAAGCTGCCGCTGCTCCTGCCCCGGCTGTTGAAGGTGGCACCCCGCTGTTGGCCCCAATGCCCGGCATGGTCATCAAGAATTGTGTGAACGTCGGTGATGCGGTTAAGGCCGGTGACGCATTGGTCATTCTTGAGGCCATGAAAATGGAAAATTCTTTGGGCGCACCCTGCGATGGTACGGTCAAAGCCTTCTATTTCGGTTCCGGTGACTCTGTAGCAAAAGACACTGTGTTGGCTGTAGTCGGCTAAAATTGACGATTTCAGTAGGTTAGATTAAGAAAAGGGGGAACACCGTTTAGGTGTTCCCCCTTTTTGTTTTACAATAACAGCAAGCTGGAAATGTTGACCAGCAGGTAATCTTTTTAGATCAATTGCAGGTATTTCGCCTGTTCCCATAATTGGGTCGCCATGCGAACGGTGGCTTGGTCGACCATGCGGCCTTCCACCGCAATGGCTCCTTTACCCTCGCTTTTCGCCCGAATATTTGCCTCAATCACCTTGGCCGCTAAGGCGATATCTTCTTTTGTTGGAGTGAAAACCTCATTGATGATATCGACTTGAGAAGGATGGATGGCCCACTTGCCATCGCATCCCAAAGCACATGCCATGACGGCAGACCTTCGTAATCCTTCAGTATCTTTAAAGTTTCCGTAAGGGGCATCAATGGCTAGTTTGCCATGCGCTTTGGCATGCATCACCATATTGCTTAAGGCGAAATGCCAGCGATGGCCAGGGTATAGTTGTTCTTCTTTTTCGCCATGTCCTGAGATCGAGACCAACCGGGCGCCAATAGAAGCTGAGTAGTCGGCAATGCCAAATACCAAACTCGCAACTCTATTGCTTGCTCGGGAGATTTTCGCGGCTCGCATCAATCCTTCGGCAGTTTCAATCGAGGCTTCAATATCGATGGTCTCCGCGCCCTCAGCTTGCATCGCAATTCCATTGAGCATACGGTCGGCAAAATGGATATCAGCGGGATGATTAACCTTGGGGATAACAATCGCGTCGATAACATGACCGGCACGCTCGGCCACCTCTAGCAAATCTCGATAGGCGAAAGGAGTGTCCAGCGCGTTAATTCTTACCGTTACCGTTTTTTTCTCCCAATTGAGACTAAGGAGAGATTCGATTACCTGGTCACGAGCATTTTTTTTCTCATCTAGCGGAACACTATCTTCAAGGTCCAACATGATAACATCGGCTTGACTTTCGTTGGCCTTGCCGTGCATTTTTTTCATATGTCCTGGCACGGATAAATTCGACCTTCTCGGTTTCATACGACCTCCTGATAATCTGTTTTTTAGGTATTAATTGGATTATATAGGGTGGCAAATTATGAACATCTGCAATCCAATAGCAATGCTGATGAGAAACTAAGCACCTACCAGCTCAGTAGTGTTCGGTTAAGAAGTTGCCTATGGATTCCCCATTCTTTTTTGGAGCTTTTTGACAACGCGTCGCCGTGGCCTCACTGTGTGCTCCGCTATGAACAGAAGGGCATCATTGTGAATCCGGTTGCTAAGTTGGCGCACACCAACAAGGGATGCTAGCCCGCCGTGTGAAGAGAATGCTCCTCAAGGTCTGCAATATGCGGTGCTTTGGAACTGAGGGCGTCTTCGTTGACAATGAATTTCAGGTGTAGATGATCCTGTCGGAGTTTCAAGAAAATACGCTTGACAGCAGTACGCTCGCAATTCATTTTGGTTTTTTCGTCTTGTTTTCTTATGATTTCAGGGCAGAGTGTATTGGCGGAGAAATATCCGGTACCGTCGAGATTCAACAGATAGCAACCGTTCATGAATACCATCTTCTCCAAAACCTTACCCCATTGCAGCGGCCGGAAGGCATCTTTGAACAATCGTCGGAGACTATAGGGAGGACTCCATCAAGAATTTCACGCATTGAGGTATTGCAGGAAATGGTGTGCATTCCGTATATCGTCATGAGATTGTGCTGCCCTTTACTCCGTCGTTCGTCAAGAGCGAGCAAAGAAGGTCCTTTGAGAGAAAACCTGGCGAATCCGGCCATGAGTACATTGTCCAAGGAATGGTGCATATTTCCTGGCTGATAATCATCAATTTGAGAAAATACATTTCTGATGGTCGCGAAAAGCGCATCCGCAGCAGGTTTGGGTGCATCCTAATCTCTGCATTCCGGGTGATTTCTTTTTTGTGCGTGTTGTCACTATCGTTGCCAGCTTATTTGACATAGACCCCTTATTGTAACCCTCTGTTTAGAATAGAGAAATATTAACGAATGGTTACGAAACCTGTTTTTGCAGATAACACTATTGCCGCGTTTCCGGGTTGCTCGGGAACTGCTGGAGAAATTGGCATGATACCATGCAGCCACTGACAAGTAAAAATACGCAAAAATATGTGTCTACACTATTTTTTTCACATTTCTCAAAGGTTCTTTTTTTCTTTGTGAAATACTGTCGATCGATATCTCCAGATTATCGATCATGATCCCAGTATACTTTTGAATGTTATCTTGGATATAAGCTCGTAAAATATGCAACTCGCCGGTCAAGGTTTTTCCGTATGGCACTTCGATAAACAGATCAATGCTGTATCCCGCCCTACCAATTTTGACTTTGATCTTACGCACCAGAATCTCGCCATCATACTCATCGATGCAGTGCAAAATCATCTGGGTAAGCGCGGCTTCGGAAATGGAGACGGTCCCCCCTTTGCCTTTTTCATGATAGGCGGGCTGCACCACCGACTTTTCAAAAAACCGAGACTTTTTATTGCCGTCCGGATGACTGGAACCTTTAAAAAAAATGCGGATGGAATCTGAAAGAATTTGGGCGTAATCCCTTTTCACCTCAATGGCGGGCACCGGGATAACATGTTTGCCCTCTTCAAACCGTGACTTGATTGCATTTTCGATGTCTTTCTGACTGGCGATTTCCTCAATGGTGATAATTTGACTGATTGGAGGCAATTCAAGGGTCTCGGCCAATCGGGTGACCATTTTTTCCGAAGTGCCCAGCAGGAGAATTTTTTTAATTTTTTTCTCCTGAATCATCTGCACGACCCCCTGCCGGTGGTCGGGGTCGGAAAACAGGGCGGTTTTAATGGCGCTGATGTAATTTTTTTCCTGCTTGGCGGAGCGACCAGCCAGAATGGTGGTGTCATGGATCAGGAGCCCGTCATCGACGATATAGGGTGCCCCTATCTTCTCGGCCAGCAACTTTGCACGAAAACTCTTACCGGTGCCGCTCTTGCCCACCAAAGCATAGACATGCATGCCTTGCAACCGCCCCTTCACCCGGCTGAAAAAATGATAAATCTCCTTGCCCGTGAGATAGATCCATTGATGATCTTTATTAGTTTTTTCCGTGGATAGACTCATGCCATTAAATGATAACGTATTTAAAAAACTTTCAATTGCTTAAAATCGTGAGCGATCCGATCAGTTGCGTGGGAATCCAAAAAAGAAAAACTTCAACGGCTCCAGATCCCCCCTCATTCCACGGAGCCATGCATCCTTAAGGCGACCGTCAATACTCCATATTGCACAATACGAACCGCAAATGCAATGGTTCACCATGATTCAACGGAGCTTTTCATTGCTGCCACCACGTATCGATCCACTGCTCATGACTGAAATAGAGCGGTAGTTTTTCTGGATGCTTCAGCTTGACGGCATAGGCCAGACGGTGGTTAGCGAGATACCAGTTCGGCACCAGATAATAACCATGCCATAAAACTCTGTCCAGCGACCTACAGGCAGCGATCAACTGCTCCTGGGTTTCCGCGTAAATAATGGCGTCCACCAAAGCATCGACAACCGGGCTGTTGATTCCTGCGAGATTTCGAGAGCCCATGCGGTTCGCTGCTGCTGTCGTCCAAAAATCTCGCTGTTCGTTGCCCGGTGATTGCGACTGTCCGTAGGTGGTGACCACCATGTCGAAATCGAAATTTTTTATTCTGTCGGCATAGAGCGCCGGGTCAATGGCTCGATAGGTAACATTGACTCCCAACTTTTTCAAATTGCTGACATACGGGGCGATGACCCGTTCAAACGATCCGTCAGCCAAAAGGATTTCAAACCTGAAGGGCTCGCCTTGGGCGTTGACGAGTTTCCCCTCTTTTATGCTCCACCCGGCCTGTTCCAACAACATTTTTGCTTCCTGCATATTGGCACGAAGACTTCCGGGCGGATCCGTGGACGGTGGCAGGAGCGCTTGGGAAAAGACTTCTGCGGGCAACTGGGCTCGATAGGGCTCGAGCAATTGTAACTCGGCACTATCCGGCAAACCAGCAGCGGCAAAATTTGAATTGGAAAAATAAGAATTGGCCCGGGTGTACTGGGAAAAAAATAGGGTTTTATTGGTCCACTCGAAGTCGAAAACCAGACCAAGGGCCTTACGGACCCGACGATCCTGGAACAAAGGTTTTCGGGTGTTGAAGACAAACCCCTGCATCCCGGCATTATTATGATGGGGAAAGGTCTGTTTGATCAGTTCGCCGGAATCAAACCGGCGGCCGGTGAGGTCCCGCTGCCACTGCTTGGCGATATTCACCATCATGTAATCAAATTCACCGGCTTTAAAGGCCTCGATGCTGACCACCGGATCCTTGAAATATTTGACCACAATCGTCTCAAAATTAAACATGCCTTTACGCACGGGGAGATTGCCGGCCCAATAGTCTGGGTTTTTTTTGTAGGTAATCGACTTGCCGGGCAGCACTTCGGCAACGAGATAGGGACCCGAACCGACGGGAACGGCCATGGCATCCTTACCGTCGGTGGGATTAAACGGATAGCGGGTGTAAAACTGCTTGCTCAAGATCGGCAACTGGGACGCCACCATGTGCAGTTCGCGGTTCGGGCGGGCAAAACGAAACCGAATCCGCTGGTTATCGAGAATGTCGGCACCGTCGATATCGTGAAAATACATCTGATAGAAAGGATGGGCCTGTTCGCTCTTCAGCGTATCCAGAGAGAATTTGACATCATCGACCGTCACCGGTGTACCATCGGAAAAACGTGCCTTGGCATTCAGGCTAAAGGTTACGGATTTCTTATCTTTGGCCAACTCGATATCAGAAGCAAGCAATCCGTACTGGGCAAAAGGTTCATCCAAGCTCGGCACCGCCAGGGTCTCAAAGACATATGGCGACAGACCATGGGGCGCGGCCCCCTTGAGGGTGAAGGGGTTCATTTTCTCAAAGCTGCCGAGATCGTGCAACACCAGCGTGCCGCCGCTGCGGGCTTCCGGGGCGGTGTACTCGAATCTTGAAAAATCCTTGGGGTATTTCAAGTTGCCATCAATACTGACCCCATGGGCGGCTAAAGCCTGCATCGGCAGCAGACCGGCGAGTAACAAAAAAAACGTAATATATCGGATCAGGAGAGAACGAATCATGGCTCGTTTGGTCGGGTTGAGAGTTCGGTAAAAAGTCCTTATTCAATCGCTTGCGGCTGGACGGAGAAAAACATACGACAGTATACGCAATCAATCCGACAATGTACAGTTGATATCCCCGGACATGGCGCCTGCAGATTGCAGGAAAAAATTGACGAACCCCGTTGTGGGGTGTAATCATTTTGATTTCATCAATATTAAGGGTGACATCGCTTCCCGGTCCCCCTGCTTTCCTTTTTCCGTTTTCACCACTCTGGAGTTGCTCAATGGGACAGACCATCACTGAAAAAATCTTTGCGGCCCATCTGCGGGACACCCCGACGCCTGGGAACATGGTGCTTGATATCGATGTTATCATGTGCCATGAAATCACCACGCCCATTGCGATCATGGATCTTGTCGAAAAAGGGATGGACCGGGTATGCGATCCGGCCCGCATCAAGGCGGTCATCGACCATGTGACCCCGCCCAAGGATTCCAAGACCGCTACCCAGGCCAAGATCATGCGCGACTGGGCCAAGCGCCATAATATCAAAGACTTTTTCGATATCGGCCGAAACGGGGTCTGCCATGCGCTCTTCCCGGAAAAAGGCTTCATCCGGCCTGGTAACACGGTCATCATGGGTGACTCGCACACCTGCACGCATGGGGCTTTTGGGGCCTTCGCCGCCGGGGTCGGCACCACTGACCTTGAGGTGGGCATCCTCAAAGGGGTCTGCGCCTTCCGCACTCCGCGCTCCCTGAAAGTCGTGGTGACGGGCGTCCTGCCCAAAGGCGTGGTGGCTAAGGATATCATCCTCAACATCATCAAACAGTTGACGGTCAACGGCGGCACGGACCTGGTCATTGAATTCTGCGGCCCGGTGATCGATGCGATGAACATGTCCTCGCGGATGACGCTGTGCAACATGGCGGTCGAAGCTGGGGCCACATCAGGCGTCTGTCGTCCAGATATTGTCACCGCCCGCTACCTCTGGCCCTTTATCCAAGACCAATACCAAAGCGTGGAACAGGCCGCCGAAACCTTCACCCGATGGCATTCCGACCCCGACGCCCACTACGAGCGGGTCCTAACCCTTGATGTCAGCACGCTCGCACCTCAGGTCACCTACGGATACAAGCCCGATAACGTTAAAGACATCGACGAATTAGCAGGAACTAAAATCGATCAGGTCTACATCGGTTCCTGCACCAATGGCCGCATCGAGGATATCCGTGAAGCCGCCGCCATCCTCAAGGGAAAAACCATTGCCGACAGCGTTCGCGGCATCCTGACCCCGGCAACCCCGGCTATTTATTCCCAGGCGCTGGAAGAAGGTTTGCTCAAAATCTTCATGGATAGTGGCTTTTGTGTGCTCAATCCAACCTGCGGCGCCTGCCTGGGCATGAGCAGCGGCGTGCTTGCCGAGGGCGAAGCCTGCGCCTCGACCACCAACCGCAACTTCAACGGTCGCATGGGCAAGGGCGGCATGGTGCATCTGATGAGCCCGGCCAGCGCGGCGGCGGCAGCCGTTACCGGTGCAATCACCGACCCCCGCCGTTTTATTGATTGATAGCTTTCCTGATACGAAGAAAGGATACGATATGAAACAGTTTGGTGGCCCTGCGGCCTTTATTGACAGAAACGACATCAATACCGATGAAATCATCCCCGCCAAATACCTGACGGAAATCACCAAAAAGGCCCTGCAGCCCCACCTGCTGGAAGACCTGCACCTGGAAGGCGGTCAGTTTGACCCGCATTCCCAGGAATTACAGGTGGCCCGGGTGCTGATAACCCGCTCGAACTTCGGCTGCGGCTCCTCCCGTGAGCATGCGGTCTGGGCTCTGGAAGTCAACGACATCAATGTGGTGATAGGCGAGAGCTTTGCCCGCATCTTCCGACAGAACATGTTCAACTGCGGCATCCTTGCGGTGGAGTTAAGCAAAGCCGACCTTGATCGCCTCTTTGCCCTTAAGGGTCAGGTGAGCGTGGCGGTGGATCTAGAGGGAGAAACATTGACAGCCACCAGCCAGGAGGCCGCCGTGGTCTGCGCCTTCCACCTCAACGCCTTTGACAAAAAGCTCATCGGCGCCGGGGGCTGGTTAGCCTTTGCTGATGCGAATTATTGAGCAGGCCATTGCTACCGCTGTCTTTCATGTCAGCTTCACGACAGAGCAGGCCATCATTTTTCCGACTTGTCCATCGCCATAAGAAAATCAGGTAGCATGATCAATCCCGACGTCGCCGCATTTATCCGCAAGGATCCCTATGTCAACTGGCTGGGCGCCACCATCGAAGCTATCGAACCGGGTTACAGCCGGGTGTCGCTGGTGGTGACCGAGTCGATGCTCAATTTTCACGGCATGACCCACGGCGGCCTGCTGTTCAGCCTCGGAGACATGGCCTTTGCAGCGGCCAGCAATTCCCATGGGCAAACCGCGGTGGCTCTCAATGTGAATACCAGTTTCCTGAGGGTCACGGGTGTCGGCGACCACCTGGTCGCCGACGCTAAAGAAATCCATCTGGGCGGCGCCACCGCACTCTATGACATCGTTATTACCGAAAAAAACAGCGGCCAATTAGTCGCCAAGAGCCAGGCAACCGTGTATCGCAAACGCGACTCGTTTGTCTGAAACATCTCCTTCCCGACAAGAGGTGCGCGGCCATAGCCGAGCCCATCGTTCAACCTTCCCCGCCCGCCCCAGCGGGCCCCGAGACAACCCATGGAAAACGCTTTCTCCGATCGCATCACCGATGTCCCCAAATCCTTTATCCGCGAAATTCTCAAGGTTACCCTCGACCCATCTATCATCTCGTTTGCCGGCGGCTTGCCAAACCGTCTCTTTTTCCCGGTCAAAGCCCTGCAGAAAGCCTCCTATGATGTCTTTGAGGAGGAAGGCGGCGACATCCTCCAATACGCCAATTCCGAAGGGTACCTAGGCCTGCGACAGTTTATCGCCGATCGGTATCGCCAACAGGAGGGGCTAGAGATTGCGGTGGAAGATATTCTTATCACCACCGGCTCACAACAGGGCCTGGACCTGCTGGGTAAAACCTTTCTCAACGAAGGGGATGATTTGATTATCGAAGAGCCCGGTTATCTCGGCGCCATCCAGGCCTTTGCCATGTACCGGCCCCGCTTTCATCCGGTGCCGGTGAGCGAGGGTGGTATGGACTTGGCTGCTTTGGGAAAGGTTTTGGGCGAGCGGCGGCCGAAACTGCTCTACACGGTGACCAACTTTCAAAACCCCAGCGGAATCAGCTACAGCGACGCCAACCGGCGGGCTGTGGCCGATCTGATGCGGGACAGTTCCTGCCTGATCATCCAGGACGATCCCTACGGAGATTTGCGCTTTTCCGGGACCCGCAAAGTAACCTTCAAACAGCTCCTGCCATCCAACACCGTCCTGCTCGGTTCGTTTTCCAAAACCGTGGCTCCGGCTCTGCGCTTAGGCTGGCTGGTGGCGCCACCGCCGGTTATGGACAAACTCATCATTGCCAAGCAGGCGGCGGATCTGCACACCAACTCGCTAGCGCAACGTATCCTTTACCGCTACCTCTGCGATAATGACCTGGATGCGCATATCGCCACCATTATCCGCCAGTATGGGAAGCAAAAGGACGCTATGATCGCAGCCATTGAGCAATATTTCCCGGCTTCGGTGCAGCACACTAATCCTGAGGGGGGGATGTTTTTGTGGGTGAGCCTGCCAGCGGGAGTCTCGTCGATGACGCTTTTTGAGGCGGCTATCAGGAAGAAAGTAGCCTTTGTGCCGGGCACGCCTTTCTATGTGGACCGGAAGGATTCCAACACGTTTCGACTCAACTTCTCCTGTTCGGAAGAGCCGACCATTGAGGAGGGAATCAAACGGCTGGGCGAATCAATCAGGGAACTTTATTAAAGGGTTCGAAGAAGGCGTTGATCAAAGGGGCACGTTTTCGCCTCCCGACCGTCTCCGGTTGCATCCACCAAACAATCTGCCCACGCTCAAAGGCAGACTGCGGCCAGCGACCGGATCACTTCTTCCTGTTCCGGGGTCAGGGCTTTGGGCACATCGATGGCGATTCGTACCAAAATATCGCCGCGATGCCCAATCGGCCCCGAAGGCAGGCCGTGTCCCTTGATTCTGAGTTTGGCATCCTGCTGCACCCCTGCCGGAATTTTGACATTATACTTCTTGCCGCTCAAGGTGGTGACTTCCACAGTGGTGCCTAGACAGGCCTCGCTGAAGGGAATTCGGCGTTCAATTACCAGATCGTCGTCCACCCGCTCAAAAACAGGGTGCGGTGCCACCTGAATCTTCAAATACAAATCGCCGGCGGGTCCACCGGAAGGCGACGGCGCTCCTTTCCCGGACAATCGCAGCCGCTTGCCGGTTTCAATACCCTTGGGCACTTTGACCGACACACTTTGGGCCTGTCCGTTCTGCCGCAGGCTTATGGCTTTTTCCGCGCCATGGAGGACCTCCTCCAGGGTAACGGTCAACTCATAGGTCAAATCATTACCGGCCACCGGCTGCGGGCCGCAACCACCCCCCTGACAGCCGCCACCCCGCCCACCAGCCTGACCGAAGATATGGTCAAAAGAAGCGCCACCGCCTCCGGGGCGAAAACCACCGGCGGAGCGGAAACCTCCGGTATTCTGAAAACCGCCCCCGAACCCGAACTGGCGGAGAATATCATTGAGATCAAAATTGCGAAAAATGTCTTCCTGGGAATAACGCTGATGGAAACCGGCCGAACCGTAGGTATCATATTGCTTGCGCTTTTCCGGATCGGAAAGCACCGCGTAGGCCTCACTGATTTCCTTGAATTTCTCTTCCGACTTCTTATTCCCCTGATTTTTATCAGGATGAAACTTGATAGCCAGCTTGCGATAGGCTTTTTTGATATCGTCGGCGGAAGCAGTCTTGGCAACACCGAGAACTTGGTAATACTCCATAATGCTCTTATTCAAAAAAAGGTGATTTCTTAAAATGGATCCCTATTGATTCGTAACTATAAGACCAAAGTTCGAATTGTCTATTTCGACCAGCGCATCTCAATGTTTTTTATTCCCCCGACGTGGCCCCGACCCACTACGATACTGCCGAATTACGACGGCCGGGGGGAGACATACAATCGCTTGAGCCGATCCAGCACGGTGGCCCTGGCGTTAACCTGTTGATTGAGCATGATCACAAAGGCTTTCCCGTCCGGCAAGTATCCGGCATAGTTATAAACCCCGGTGAGTGTCCCTGTTTTCAGCGCCGCACCGCGTTCCCTATTCAACAGATCGGCATAGGGCCGAAACCGGGTCAGCAATTGCAACATGGCCCGGGCAGTCACGCGATTCTGCCGCGATAATCCTGCCCCTTCCACCTGAACAATCTCGGCAGCGGTCGCGTTGCCCAACAACTGCACCAGATCCTGATGGACGGCCTGCTGCGCCTTCTCCCAGGTGGCCGGATACCCGTATTGCTTGGCGCCGCAGGCCAGAAAGACCAGATTGGCCATAAAATTGGAAGAATAATGCAGCAGGGAACGACTGATGTCCTTCAAGGTCTGGGTACTGCGATGTCTATGCAGGAGCGTCGCCCCGGTGGCGGGCACCGTCCGGATACCGCCAATGGCGGCGACCGGGATACCGGCCTGGGCAAGCTGCGCGCTGAAGAGTTGGCCTGCATATTGGGCCATCCGGCGATCCGGGTCACAACCCTGGGCGCAGATATTGACCCGATGCTGGCCGGGCGGTCGCCCCTGCCCCAACTCCCGCATAATCGGCAGGGTCGGGGTCAAAGGTTCACCGGAAACGATCCTGCCCGCCTTATCCTTCTGCAGCGGCACACTGTTGAAATTCACCGACAGCGGTCCGACCGGGGCATCGTAGGGGTTATCGCTGTCTTCTTGGCCCGGCACCTGCATGTTCAAGGCGAAGGCGGAGGTGTCGATGAAAAGGTTTCCGACCCGCTCCAACCCTTTGGCGTGCAACTGCCGGGCAATTCCTGCAATGTCCTCGGTCACCAGGGTTGGATCACCGAATCCTTTAATAAAGAGATTGCCCTGCCCGTCGGTATAAAATTCGGTGGCGAACCGATATTCTGGGCCGAGGATGCGCAGGGCAGCCATGGTTGTTGCGATTTTGAGCACGCTGGCTGGCACCAGCGGTTGATCGACATTGCAGGAATCGATGGTTCGCCCCCCCGTATCGGCCACCCCATAGGCGCCTTGGGTCACCAGATCGGCAACGGCCTGGCAGGTTGCGCACCCAACCCGCCAGCCGCATATAAGCATGCCCAGCACCATAGAGACCAGCCAGAAAACCCGCAGGTACGCGCGTTGCATCGAGCTGCCCGCTCTGGTCCCTGGGCTCACCCCACCTTGGGAAGCGTGGCCAGCGAGGCGTCTATCTGCTCCTGTGGGAAGGCGTAGTCGTGCAGTTTGCCATTGAGATAGTTGTCGTAGGCCGCCATGTCGATCAGACCGTGTCCGGAGAAGTTAAACAGGATCGTCTTGGGTTCCTTGGGGTCACGCATCGCCTCGATGATCGCCCCGCGGATGGCATGGGTGGTCTCGGGCGCCGGAATGATGCCCTCGGTCTTGGCAAACAAAATGCCCGCCTCAAAACATTCCATCTGATGCACCGCCCTAGGGGTCACGATCCCGTCGCGGACCAAGGCCGAGATAATCGGCGCCATACCATGGTAGCGCAGACCGCCGGCATGGATACCGGGGGGCATGAAGTTGTGGCCGAGGGTATACATATAGAGCAGCGGCGTCATCATGGCTACGTCGCCGGAGTCATAGGCCAGCTTGCCGCCGGTCATGGTCGGGCAGGATGAGGGCTCGTAGCCGACAAATTCGATCTTCTTGCCGTTGCGATAATCCGGTACATAAGGCGCCAGCAGGCCGGCGAAATTCGAGCCGCCGCCGCAGCAACCGACGATCACATCGGGGTACTCCCCGGCGATCTCCATCTGCTTTTTAGCCTCCAGGCCGATGATCGACTGGTGCAGAACCACATGGTTGAGCACCGAACCAAGGGCGTAGTTGGTATCCTCGTGGGTGGCCGCATCTTCCAGGGCCTCGGAGATGGCGATGCCCAGTGAGCCAGGGGTGTTGGGGTCCCTGGCCAGGATGCCGCGTCCAGTGCTGGTGTCCATGCTGGGGCTGGCGACCACCTGGCCCCCGAAGGTCTGCATGATGAATTTGCGGTAGGGTTTCTGATCATAGGAGACCCGAACCATGTAGACCTTGCACTCCAGTCCGAATTTGGAGGTGGCCATCGAAAGAGCCGAGCCCCATTGGCCGGCACCGGTCTCCGTGGCCAGTCGCTTGACCCCTTCGCGCTTGTTATAATAGGCTTGGGGTACCGCGGAATTGGGCTTATGGCTGCCGACCGGAGAAACACTTTCATTCTTGAAGAATATTTTAGCCTTGGTGCCGAGCGCCTCCTCCAGTTTGTAGGCCCGGACCAAGGGGGTGGGCCGCCAGATCTTGTAGACCTCCATGACCTCCTGGGGGATCGGGATATAGCGTTCCTGGCTCATCTCCTGTTCCAGCAATCCCATGGGGAACACCGCGGCCAGCTTTTCCGGTCCGATCGGTTGGAGGGTTTCGGGATCAAGGGGAGGGAGCAGGCCATTAGGGATATCAGGGACGACATTGTACCAGCTTGTCGGCATCTCATCTTCACGCAAAACAATCTTTTTCATGACTTCTCCTTTTTAATCAAAGAGTTAAAGAACAAACCGCGCAACCCCGCAGGTCTCGGTTTTCCTTGCATTAGTACAGCACGAACGCGTCCCGCCTTGCTACCGGGCCAGATAAGCATTCTCAACCGACTTTATCTACAGTAATCCGGCAAAATTCTCAAGAAGGGGACGAGGTTTCCTTGACGCTGGTTTTAATTATCCTCGCCAACAACGAATCCCGCACGGAAAAACCCAGCACTTTTTCCAGAATCTCCCGGGGATTGGCTCCGGGCTGCCCCTGATGACTCAGCAGTTCCATGGAAAGAACGGCTTCTCGCAGTTGCAGCCCCACGACCAATGGCCGGAGATCCAAATCTTTGTGGCGGTTCTTGCGAAACCGGTCGATGACAAAGGTCTCCAGACTGAGAAAATCGGCTATTCTGCTTTGTAGTTCCTCCGCAAAAGGTGTCTGACTGCGGATTTCATAGGCTGCCACACTGCTGCGGTACGCGCTTCGAGGGCTGGCGTTGACCGCGACCACCCTGATGGTTTCCGGGAACTGACCGTTGAGGCGTGCGACGATATTTTCCCTGGACGCCAACGGTTGGGCCAGATCCATATCGAAAAATTCAGCCAGGCTCTCAACCCCAACCGGCAGAGCCTGGCTGAAGGATACGCGCGGAGAGGGATTGAATCCCCCGGAAAACAACAAAGGCAACCCGGTCCGCTGGAGCGTACGAAAAACAAGTTGCAACAGCTCCAAATGCCCATAAAAACGGCTATCCCCCTTTCGAGTGTAATGCACCCGGTAGGTGAATGCCTGGGAGGAGGGCTGACTCCTTTCCGGACGCGGTGGTGGGGCCGGTAGATGCGCCTGCGCTTCCGGCCGGGCATGCACCACCGGGGCAACGGTCTTGAAATCGCAGAGCCCACAGCCTTGGCACCCTTGGGTCCGACAATCCGGGGTATACTCCTGCTGGATGGCTTTATAGTATTCCGCTTCGAGAAAAGACCGGTCAACGCCACTGTGCAGGTGGTCCCAGGGCAGCAACTCATCCATTGATCGGCGCCGCAGATAGAATTCCATATCGATATCACATTCGGCGGCGGCCTGCTGCCACTGCGCAAGACTGAAATGTTCAGACCAGCCGTCGAGGCGAACCCCATTTTTCCAGGCCGTTTCGAGCAAATGGGAAAGTCTGCGGTCCCCGCGGGAAAAAACCCCTTCCACCAACGATTGTTCCGGATCATGCCACTTTATTTTGAATCCCTGACGAGGCAGAAGTTGTTTCAAGCGATTAATCCGTCGTTTCGACTCATCCAAACTAAGTTGCGGCTCCCACTGGAACGGCGTGTGCGGCTTGGGCACAAAGGTGGCAACGCCCAAATTAACCTGCACCTGCCTTCCCTTCCCTTGACCTGCACGGTTCCGGGTTTTTTTGGCCAATTCGATGATGGCCTCGACATCTTCATCGGTCTCAGTCGGCAGGCCCACCATGAAATACAGCTTGATCAGTTTCCAACCAAGGGCAAAGGCATCCCGGCAGGTGGTGAGCAGATCTTCTTCGGTGATTCCTTTGTTGATAACCTGACGCAACCGGTCGGTCCCGGCCTCAGGAGCTACGGTGAATCCCGTTTTCCTGACACGCTTGATCTGTTCCATAATCTCAGGTGTCAAAGTTCCGACCCGCATGGACGGCATGGAAACCGACACGTAGTCCTTGGCGAAACGATCCATCAGTGCGGTCATCAACTCCCCCAGACATGAAAAATCGCCGGTGGACAGAGAAAGCAGTGCCAATTCCTCAAAACCGGACTGGGTAATGCCCTGTTCAGCTAGTTCCAGAATCTCTTCCAGGGTACGCTCCCTGACCGGTCGATAGGTAATGCCGGCCTGGCAAAAACGGCACCCCCGGGTGCAACCGCGGGCGATTTCCACACCAAGTCGGTCATGCACCGGCTTGACGATGGGAACCAGGGGATGATGCAGATGGGGGCCTGCATGCAATTGCGGCAGCACCCTTTTCCTGACCGAGGGATATCCTGGCTCCAGGGGGGTGATCGCAGCAAGCCGTCCCTCCAGATACTGCGGTTCGAAAAACACGGGAATGTAGACACCGGGGATGGCCGCCATCAGTGTCAAGGTTGCCCGCCGGTCGAGTTGTTCAGCTTTTGCTCGCTTGAGGAGATTGGCCAGTTCGACAATGACCTCTTCCCCGTCGCCGAGCACGATAGCGTCAAAAAAATCAGCCACCGGTTCGGGATTGAGCGAACAGGAACCGCCGCCCAGCACGAGAGGATGGGTTTCGTTGCGGTCTGCGGAGCGTAACGGCAGACCGGCCAGATCGAGTACGGTGAGGATATTGGTGTAGCAAAGTTCGTACGGCAGGGTGATGCCGATCACATCATAGACCGCCAGGTTGGCTTTGGCTTCCAGGGAAAAAAGCGGCTGTCCTTGATTGCGAAGTTCTTGTTCCATATCAATATCAGGCACGTAACAACGATGGGCAAGAACTTGGTCTTGATTATTAAGGATGTGATACAGAATCTGCAATCCCTGATGGGACATGCCTATTTCATAGAGATCCGGAAAAACCAGACAAAATTTCAAAAAGTCGGCATCCATACTGCCGCTGACCGCATGAAGTTCGCCGCCGACATATTGCCCAGGTTTGCGTACCAAAGGAAGAATTCGGTCAAGATCGATCTGAGTGTTTGTTGACATGGTTATAGAGGCAGACGCACCTGAAATAGAAGAAAACCGGAAAATCGGCTAAAAAAATTTTAAAAACACGACATTGTTATGCTATAAAAAAAATGAACTGATTTGTCGGTTGTTTTCAGCTGTCGACAGGCGCCCTAAGCCAGAGGGTGGCAGATTAGCATTTCGGCACATATTTTGCTTAAAGAATAGAAACTTGTGGTAGTGAGTCCGACGGACTTTAACGTTGTTTTTCTCTATCCGAAACACACGATACAAGCATGAAGAAAACTATTTTTTCCTTTTTATCCGGCCTGTTGCTTCCCTTGCTGCTGACCTGCGGCCTTGCCGCGGAAACGAACACGCCTCAGCTGCAGAAACTTATGCACACCGTAGTGTCGCCCTCATCCGAACAGGTAGTGTTGCAGCTCAACGGCTCCTATAGCCCAAAAACATTCACTTTGAAAGATGAAATGCCGCGGATTATCTTTGATTTTCCCGACATGACCTACGGCAGAGAGGTCAAGAGTGTTACCACCACCAACGGTTCGATCGTTAAGCGCATCCGGGTGGGCATGCATACCCAGGATACGCCAAAAACCAGAATTGTCTTTGATGTTGAAACGTTAAACGGGGTAACCTACACCCAGCATTTCGACGAAAACACCTCAACCCTGACGGTCGAATTCAATACCAAGGCAAAGATCGCTGCTAAAACAGCGCCTGCCGTTGATAAAAAACCAGCGATGGAAACCGACACTGCGGATAATCCGGCCGTCCCCCAAAAAACTGAAGCCTCGGTGCAAGTAGAACCCGAACCCACGCCTGAGGGACCAAACAAAGCGCCCCAGGAAACCGCCACAGGCCCAGGCCCTGTCAAACCTTTGGCAGAGACAAAAAAAACCACCCCAGCACAGCCGATGGTTGCGGGGGAAAAAGTCGACGAAAAAAAAGCCCTGGCTGGCACTCCGAAACCTCTACAGCCGGCCCCATCCGCCGAGACCAAAGCCACCGCCAAATCGGAAGTCACCCCGTCCAAGAGCGACACCACCGCAAAGCCATCGGTCAAAGAACCGTCGCCCCGACCAACAGGCGCGGTAGCCTCAAGTGACGAAAAGAAGCCACTTGAGGCCGCCATCACCAAACCCTCAGCAAAAGCCGAGGCGACGAAACCTGCCGCACTCGCAGGTACCGCCGCAGGGGCGATCCTTGAATCCGTTAAATTTGATGGCACCTCATCGAAAGGAGAAATGGTGCTCTTCAAGCTCAACGACTTCCATCCACCGGTCATCCATGGGGTCGAGGAAGGCGTCCCTCGGGTCATCTGCGATTTCAACAACACCCAACTCCTTGATCTGAATAAAAATCTCATCAAGACAGACGGGAAATTCGTTAAAATCATCCGGATCACCAGAAACAAGAAACCCGATCGGGTCCGGGTGGTGCTCAATCTTGAACCGAATCGAAGTTACGACCTGCAACAGGTTTTCTTTAAAGAGGACAATCTTTTTGTGATCATCGTCAATGCGATCAAGAAATAACAGATCAAATCAGGGAACTTGTTCGACCGTATAATGCGTTGGCAGCGTCAGCTGAAAAGCGGTTGCAGCCAGTTGTTGATGTGAGTGAATTTTTTCAATCTGCACGGTCAGTGTACCGGTAATCGCCTTGCCTGTGATCTGCAGGTGTCGGGGCCAGTTGAAACCGTTTTCCTGGACACCACGGTAGGAGGAATAGACCACTTCCAGGACCAGGTCCCCTTGGGGATCAAACAGCAGATGCCGTGCCATTTCCCGGGATTGCCGTTCCAACAGGACGTGGTGGACCATAGCCCGCCCATCCTTCCAGATATACCAGAATCCTGCCTGCTCGGCGTCCTGGGCTGTATTGACCGCCTTTGGAACGCCTTGGGGTAGCGTTCCGCTCAGGAAATTAAACAGATCCTCAGCCGTCAGTGCTTCCGGAACATGGCTGTGCCAAAACTTTGAACCGGTTTTTCCTTGATAGACCCGACCAATCCGGCTATCCACCATGGTAAAGGTGATCCCATCGGAAACAGCGATATACAGGGCTCTCCCCAGCGGATCAGTTGCCGAAAAACGTAGATAGGCGGGCTGTTGCAGCTGCAGGATCGCTTCAACCGTACCCTTGTTTCCCAGCACATCCCAACCAATGCGAATATCGGCATCAAGAGCCCTCGGCTTTTGCCGTTGCACAAAAGACGAAAACAAACCATCCGCCTCCTGCTGTTGATCGGGATAAAGTGGCGTGGTTTGGGGCAGCTTGGTGGCACAGCCTGAAAGCGCCAGTGTCAGCACCAACCCCGCGAGGACAAAAAAGCGTGACCAGAAAATTGGCATCAAGGCAATCCCTGCCTTTCAATGACTCGTATTTTTTCCAAAATTTTTCGCTTTTGCTTCACATCATCAGCTGAAAACTTGACAGCCTTCCTATAGGTTTCCAAGGCTTGCCGGGATCGACCGCTTGCCAGATACACATCACCTAAATGATCCAAAATGGCTGCGTCGTCGGGGGACAATTGCACCGCGGCCTCCAACACCTTGATTGCCTGTTCAATCTTGCCCAGCCGATAATACACCCAGCCAAGGCTGTCGTGGATATAACCATTTTCGGGTTTGAGTTCGAGCGCCCGTTGAATATATTTCAGCGCCTTATCCAAATTGACTTTTTTGTCAGCCCAGCTGTAACCAACAAAATTAAGGGCTGCGGCATTATCAGGTTTGAGTTCAATTATCTTCTCCATCACCTGCAGGGCTGCATTATGATCCCCACTGTTCCCAAGATAAAGGCCATATTCGTACAGTAGATTTTCATCATTGGGATAGGCTTCAAGCCCCTGGAGTAGAATTTTTTTACTCAAATCGTCCTTGCCTTGCGATTGATGGATTGTGGCAAGCATGATATACATTTCGGCATTGCGAAGATCAGGGGAAGCGAGACTCTTTTCCAGAAGTCGCCGTGCAGGTTCCAGCCGCTTCTGCTCCTGTAGGATTCTGACTTGAAGAAACATCGCCTCCTGATATTCAGGCGCCTTTCGATCAATGAGCCGCACCTGTTTCAGGGCCCGCTCATATTTCCCCTCCTGGGCGAGCATGACCGCGAGAAAAAACCGCGCCTCTGAAATATCTTCCTTTTCCAAAATTTTTTCGACAATAGAAATGGCTTTGTTGTAATGTTTTTGTTTTGCGTAAATACGGGCGATGGTCAAATCGACTCGTCTGGGTTGATCGGCAATGGGCTTGAGCCGGTTGAGTTCCGCTAACGCCTGATCATCTTTTTTTTGCAGCAGATAGACATGAACCAAGGCTATCATGGCGTTCTGATTCTGGTCTTCGCGTTCAATGATTTGTTTGTAGAGGGTGGCCGCCTCATCGTACCGAGCTGTTTTTATATACAATTCGCCCAATTCCATCTGCAATTCACTCGACCAATTCCGTTGCAGGGCCATCTGATACCGACCGATGGCTTCATCGGGTTTTTCCTGCAACACTAAAAGCCGAGCCATGAGCACATGACCGGAATACGAGGTCTGGTCAATTGACAAAATCCGTTCAACAATGGCCAGCGCCTTATCCAACTGATTGACAGAAATATACATTTCGGCCAGCAACAACAAAATGGCTGGATCATCGGGATGACGCTCACTGATCAGTTGATACTGCTGCATCGCCTGGATGTTTTTTTTCTGGCGCTGCAACACCTTGGCGTAAAGTACCCGCATCCCGGTGTCGTCGGGATGTTCAACGAGATACCGTTGCAGCCAGAGGCCAGCTTCATCGGTCCGCTCCAGCCTGAGCAACAGAAGTGGGATCTTCTCGCTGATATATTCCGCCTGGGGATCACAGATCATCGCCTTTTCATAGGCATCCAAGGCCTCTTCGAAACGGAGCAGCAACTCGGCACGCCGCCCCCAGAGCGCATAAAAATAGGAACATCCAAAATCAGATTCGCTCGCAGCCGCGGCCAGGAGAGGCGTTTGCTGCGACGAATCCTTGGTCGCAACCGTACCAAACTTCTGCTGACAACCACCAAGCAGGAGCCCCAAACAGCTTATCACGACCAGCAAAAGATGACAGGAACGGAAAACTAGCCAGCGCATTCAACACCCTTGTTTTCGAGCAGTTGCAAAACCGCCTCCCGGATGGAGGATTGCACTTCCATCATCGGTCGCGCGGCAGGAATTCGTACTATACAACCATGGGGAAAGGATGCAAAGAGAGTCGCCACTTTTTCCAACTGGTCTCGCTGTTCAAAATCATTGAGCTCTTCACCGCGAAGATCGCGGATCCTGGCAATACTCTCGTCGGCCGACATAACCAGGAGCAGCACCAGATCAGGCTCCGGAGCGAAGCTATTGCGCGCAAAGATCTCAGTCGGATTGCATCCGGCTGCGCCTTGATAAGCTGCGGTCGAAAAATAATAGCGGTCGGTCAAAACGGTTTTCCCCTCCGCCAAGGCCGGCAGGATACATTCCTCGACGTGCTGACGTCGATCCAGCAAGAATAGTTCGAGCTCGTGTTCACGTGTTACCCGTTGCCGATTCTGAAACAGTGAGCGAATTTCCTGACCATACACTCCGGTGGTCGGCTCTCGGGTCTCAATGACCTCCAGTCCCAGGCTTCGCAGATATGCCGCCAACTGCGGCAGTTGGGTGGATTTGCCGGTGCCGTCGATCCCCTCAAAGGCGATCAGTATCCCTTGGTTCATAGAGCGCCTCGTTTTAACCGGTTTTGCGCAATAGCCTGCGCCATCACCAGGGCCGCAGCCAGGCTTGAGGGATCGGCGAGGTTGCGACCGGCGATGTCATAGGCGGTGCCATGGTCAACGGACGTTCGAACCAGCGGTAGGCCGAGGGTCACATTGACGCCATCATGGAAATGGAGCAGCTTGAACGGAATCAATCCTTGGTCGTGGTACATGGCAATGACCGCGTCAAATCGACCGGAAGCCGCCTGATGAAACACCGTATCCGGGGGCCATGGGCCTGTGACATCGCCCTGCTCGGCGGTTGCCGCCACTGCTGGAGTGATGATCCTGATTTCCTCGTCGCCAAACAGGCCATTTTCACCACCATGAGGATTCAGGGCGGCAACGGCAATCCGGGGTGCGGCCACGCCAAAATCCTGCTGCAGGGAGGAACGGGTCATGCCGATGCAATCAGCGATTGCTTCCTGAGTGAGGAGCAGGCTCACCCGTTGCAGCGGTTCATGAATGGTAACCAGCACCACTTTCAACCGGGGTCCGGCCAGCATCATCCTGACCCGCTGCGAGCCGGTCAGGGCTGCCAGCATCTCCGTATGACCAGGATAGAGATATCCTGCCTCTTGCAGACTTTGTTTACTGATAGGACAGGTCACCAGAGCGCTGCAGTGGCCGGCTCCGATCAGCTGAACAGCCTCGGTAATATATTGGCCCATGGCCTTGCCGGTGGACAGGTCGGGCCGTCCCCACCGGACCGGTGCATCCATGGCGCCGATCTGCCGAACCGGGAGGGTCCCCTTGGCAATCGGATCGCCGGGCTGCCACGGCACGATGTCCAAGCGCTGACCGAGCAGATCCGCCGCCTGCCGAAGTACGGTTTGATCACCGATCACCACGGTTTCATCGGTGCCTGCCATGTCTGGCCGGCTAAAAAGACGGCAAATAATTTCAGGTCCAATGCCCGCGGGGCACCCCATGGTCAATGCAACCGGTGCGTCAGCCATCCTTCGTGCATTCCGCTCCATATTCCCCCTACCCTAAATACTCAAAGGCATCCTTGATAAGATCAACCTTTATCGGCCGATTTTGCTGATCCAGCGTCACCCCAAGCACATCAAACCTGGCAACGGCATCTTCAAGCCGATGACTGACGAGATATTCCTGCGCAATTCTAGAAAGTTGTCGTTGTTTTCTCTGATCCACCGCGTCATGGGGGGTGCCGTATCGGCTCGACCGTCTGGTCTTCACTTCGATAAACACAAGCGTATCCCGATCACGGGCAATAATATCAACTTCGCCGCATTGCTTTCGGTAATTTTTTTCCAGTATCTCATAACCATGTCGGACAAGGTAGTCCGCTGCATGGGTTTCGCCGAGACGACCGATGGCTGCATTCTCTGACAATTTTCTAAAAAACATCCGGATCAACACAATTCGTCGAGCATGGGCAACCAAGGCTTCCCCGGTTGAGAGTCGGCGAGGATTCACTGGGGCTGAGAAATTCGATGACCCCTCGGAAGGTCCTGCGATGCAGCGGGCAGGGACCATGAAGGCTGATCGCCTGCCGGTGCTCTTGGGTGGGATACCCCTGATGCCGTAAAAAGCCATATTGAGGAAACTGCCCATGGCTGTCTGCCATGATCCGATCTCTGGTCACCTTGGCGATAATCGAGGCAGCGGCGATGGAGGCGCTTTTGGATTCACCTTTGACCAGCGTCAATTGGCGGACCGATGCCGGCACCGGAAATTTACCATCCACCAAAAGATAATCGGGCAAGCATCCACGGTTGCGGGTAGCACAATCCTCAAGGGCCCTCTTCATGGCCAAGAGAGATGCCTGCAGTATGTTGATCTGTTCAATCTCGCGGGGATCAGCGGAACCGACGCCAATCAAAGCGCCGTTGCTTTGGAGCGTCTCGAAGAGTAGCGTGCGTCGTCGGGCGGTAAGCAGTTTGGAGTCTTTAAAGATGCTGTGATCGAGGTCACGGGGGAGGATCACGCAAGCGGCGACCACTGGTCCGGCCAAGGGTCCTCGTCCGGCTTCATCGACACCGGCAACCCAGCTATATCCTTGTTGGTAAAGAGCGCGCTCGAAGAAAAATGTGTCAGGCGGGTGCGACGGAGGGAAAGATGGCGCCAAAGGGTCGCAGGGTTTCATCACAACAACCCATGCATCTTTACAATCATCGCAAGATAATCATGTTGATAAAGAATAAACGACAAGGGGCATCCGACCACTAGAGCGATGGTCGGATGCCCGTTATTTGCTGAAACGCTCATTTGGCCAGAGGGGAAAAAGCCGCCGGCGAACGAAAGCGTTTGCTTAGAGGATTCCCCGTTCACGGATACGGGCTGCCTTGCCTCGACGTTCGCGCAGGTAGAACAAACGTGAACGACGAACACGACCGGCGGTCACCACCTCTATCTTCTCAATTCTCGGGGAATGCAACGCAAAGGTTTTCTCGACGCCGACCCCATGGGAAACCTTACGGACTGTAAAGGTGGCGTTCATGTTACCGCGCTTGCGTTTAAGAACGACACCCTGATAAATCTGTACCCGTTCTTTGTTCCCCTCAACAATTTTGATATGTACTTTGACCGTATCGCCGGGTCGGAAATCCGGGATATCAAAACGCATTTGCTCCCGATCGATTTTATCCAAAATATGTATTGCCATACTCGTTCATTTACAGCAAGGTCGCCTGCGACTGCCTGACCTCACCGAAGGATGCCTCCAGATCATCCTGAATTATTTACGTCTAAACGCTCGAATTATCGGTTACGATCGCCCCTGTCAAGGATTGATCGCTCTTAATGATTAATAAACATCACTCATCTGCCACCCCTAACAGCCTGTCCATGATGATCGAGGCTGCCGAACGTACCGACAGATGATTAAATGCGGTAGGGCCGTTTAATGGCGGAAGCACGCCATCGGCCATTGCCAATATTTCAGGACTCAATCCCCAGGCCGTACCAAAAAGCAACAGCAGAGGGGCACCCTGCCAGATACGCTCACGAACTGCGGCATACGATACCGTATTGGCTTGCCGGGTAGCACAAGTGGCGAGCACCATCGGCTTTTCACCGAATTTAATCGTGCTTCCAGCCACAACCTCGTCAAGATCGTTGCAAATCGTTATGATCGAGAGCGCATCGCTCCGTCCCGGATTCACCGTCCCGCCATACCCATTGGTCCAATGTCCAACGATCTGCCCGGCGAGTTCCTGCTGCTCCTTAAAAGGAGTAACCACCCAGTATGTTCCGATTCCGTAGGTCCTGCCGGCTCGGGCGATGTCATGCAGGTCCAGATTGGTAACTGCGCTTCCAATGGTCTCGCCCTTACGATTAGTGACCGGATAATGCACAAGGGCGACATCAACCTGCATTGAGGGGCTCGGATCGGTATTCTTTGACAATGGTTTCAATCCGGCCTAACAATCCTTCTTTTTTTAATATCTTCTGCTCGGCCGGGGTGAACTTAACATCCAGCAACATTTCCGGGCGACGTTCCAGGGTAACTTTTACCGTTTCGATAAATCGGTACCGGGCGATGGCGGCATGATCTCCGGACAGCAATACCTCCGGCACTGGGGTTCCCTCAAAAATCCTTGGCCTGGTATACTGGGCATGCTTGAGCAACCCACAACTGAACGAATCATTGACCGCCGAATCTTCGCAACCAAGCACTCCCGGCAATAACCGGCTGATTGCATCCATGACCACCAAAGCGGCAAGCTCGCCACCAGTCAGCACATAGTCGCCGATAGACAGCTCTTCGTCTACATATTTAGTGCGAAAGCGCTCGTCTACGCCCTCATACCGGCCACAGATAAAAACCAGACGAGGCGCGGTCGCAAGGCGTTGTGCTGCCTGCTGGGTAAAGAGCTTTCCCTTGGGCGACAACAAAATAACCCGGGGGTTCTGTTCGCCTTCGATCACTGCCCTTAGGCAATCGGCCAGAGGTTCCGGTTTCATCACCATCCCTTCGCCGCCACCAAAAGGCCGATCATCGGTCATCCGGTGCCTGTCAAGCGCAAAATCACGGATATTGTGAATACCAACCTGGATTTTCCCGTCTTCAAGCGCCCGACGGATAATTCCTTCGTTCAGGGGCGATTCGAAAAAATCGGGGAAAATGGTTAAGATGTCGAAGATCATCACTGAGTATATCCGAACTCAGCTGTTAATTTCGAGCAGTCCAGGCGGCAAATCCAGCACGACCTTTTCATCATCGATCGTCACAAAAAATTCCCGCACCACCGGGACAAGATATTCCTTTTCTCCATCCTGAATAACCAGAAGATCTTGGCCGCTACTGCTTATAATCGTGGTTACCGTCCCGAGCGGCGATCCGCTCATAGTTTGCGCCTGTTTGCCCTCAAGGGTGTACAGATAAAACTCATCCTTACCGATAGGCGGCAAATCCGAACTTGGTACCCAAATCTGCATACCGACAAGCTGTTCAGCACGATCACGGGTTGTACACTCCTCCAGTCGGAGGATAACCGTGTTCCCGTTGACCTTGGCATAGGCACTCGCGTAAGGAGTCTTGCTTTCCCCTGCATCGGCGGAGAGATACAACCGTCGATAACGGGAAAAATTGCCAGGTGTTTCGGTGTAAGGCCGCACTTTAAGATCGCCTTTGATACCATGGGGCCTGGTCACTGTTCCGATCAGGACAAAGGTCTCGTTTTGCCCGGAAGGTTGCGGACCCACTATTCGACTATTTCAAGCCGGGAGCGTTTACTTCCCCCTGTCAAGGCGGCGGCAAGAACGGCCCGCATCGCCCTGGCGGTTCTCCCCTGCTTGCCAATCACTTTTCCGAGATCTTCCTGGGCAACCCGCAGTTCAATGGCGATGTTCTCATCGTCCTCCTGCAGGGTCACTTCGATTTTCTCAGGATGATCAACCAGTTTGGTGGCGATAAACTCGATCAGTTCTTTCATTTATGCCGCGGCAACCACTCCTGGAACATGCTTTTTAATCAGGCTCTCAACGGTTTCCGTCGGCTTGGCACCCTTTTTCATCCAAACATCAAGTTTTTCGTTATCAATCTGTACGGCCGCAGGATTCTGCATCGGATCATAGGTTCCGACGATATCGAGAAATTTACCATCCCGCGGTGATTCGCTATCAGCAACGACGATACGGTAAAACGGTTGTTTTTTTCGGCCTTTTCTGGTCAAGCGAATACGAACTGCCATGGTTTACTATCCTCCAGTGGACATCATTGTTTCAGTACTGACCACTGTCAGCATTGATGGAATGATTTTTTATTAAAAATATATATTAGTGAGTTTATCTGGTAAGCCCTTTGGGGAGCTTGCGGCGTTTGCCGCCGGCCATGACGCCCTTCCCTTTCAGGTTCTTCATCATTTTCAGCATCATGGCGTAACTTTTCAGGACACGGTTGACCTCATTGACTGAGGTGCCCGAACCCTTGGCGATCCGGAGACGGCGACTGGCGTCGATGATACGATGGTTCCGACGTTCCTTCAGGGTCATGGACCGGATGATCGCCTCGGTCTTCCCCAGCTCTTTCTCGTCCGGCTTGGGCGCTTCCTTCAGTTGCTTGAGCTTGTTGATACCGGGAATCATGCCCATGAGCTGCTCCAGGCTGCCCATTTTCTTGATCTGTTGAATCTGATCGAGAAAATCTTCGAGGGTGAAGGCATTTTTCTGGATTTTTCGAGCCAGTTGCTCGGCATTTTTTTGATCAACAACCGCCTCGGCTTTTTCGATAAGCGAAAGCACGTCGCCCATGCCAAGGATTCTGGAGGCCGCCCGATCGGGATGAAATATCTCCAAAGCCTCGACCGATTCGCCGACCCCGACGAATTTAATCGGCTTGCCGGTCACCTTCTTCACCGACAGGGCAGCGCCGCCGCGGGCGTCGCCTTCCATCTTGGTGAGGATAACACCGGTGATCTCGAGATCGCTATTGAACTTATCGGCTACCGTGACCGCATCCTGGCCAGTCATGGCATCGGCCACGAACAGCACTTCGGTCAACGACACCGCCCGGCTGATCTCCTGCAACTCGACCATCAGGGCTTCGTCGACATGAAGACGACCCGCCGTATCGATAATAACCGTGTCGTAATTGCCCCTGGAGGCTTCAACCATCGCCTGCCGGGCAATATCAACTGGTTTCTGATCAGGGGTCGAACCAAAGACGGGGACACCGATCTGCGCGCCAAGCACCTGCAATTGTTCGATCGCGGCCGGACGGTAAACGTCCGCCGGAACCAACAGCGGGGAACGCCCCTTGCTTTTGAGCTGACGCGCAAGTTTGGCGGCCGTGGTGGTCTTGCCCGAGCCCTGAAGACCGGCAAGCATAATGACCACCGGCTGTCGACCGTCGAGGCGAAGCGACTGGGCCTGGCCGCCGAGCAGATCCACCAGTTCATCATGGACGATTTTGACGACCTGCTGGCCCGGTGAAAGACTGGTCAGCACCTCGCTGCCGATAGCTTTCTCGGTTACCGTAGCGATGAATTCTTTGACAACCCCGAAGTTGACATCAGCCTCGAGCAGCGCGGTGCGGACCTCACCCATAGCTTCTTGAATATTATCTTCAGTCAGCTTGCCGTGTCCGCGCAATTTCTTAAAAGCGCTTTCCAGTCGGTCGGTTAGATTCTCAAACATGATATATTCGGTAGTAAAAACGCTATGGTTTCAGGCGAAATACCGAAACAAACCTGACTCCGGTTATACAAATAAGAAAATTGCGATTATTACTCTAGAGGCTAACGCTTGTCAAGTGAGAAGAAAAACATGGTGGTCCAGGCTCTTATCACCCAACCAGCAGTTCGACCACCTTATCAAGCGTTTCCGGGGTGTCGGCCTGCATACAGGTAATCCCTGAATTTTTGGGCAAAATTTTCTTCATCATCCCGGTAAGGACATTCTTTGGACCCAGTTCGATCAACACCTCGACCCCATCTGCGACCATCTGGTTGACAATTTCCAACCAACGCACCCGTGAGGCGATCTGCCGTGCCATAATAGCTTTCATTGCCTGGGGTTGCGCCTCATACCCGCCGGTCACATTAAACAACACCGGGATGCGGGGTGATTGAAACGGTATCTCGAGCATATATTCGGAAAAATCGTCAACCGCTCCGGCGACCAAGGGACTATGATTGGCCACGCTGACCTTCAGCGGGATGACCTTGGCACCACGAGCGGCACAACGCTCACCGACCGAGTCCAGTCCCTGCATATCTCCAGACAGCACTATTTGCGACCCGGTATTATGGTTCGCCACCACTGCCACTCCCGGTCCGGGAAAATCGGCCAGCAGTTGCTCAACGTCCTCAATGCTCAAGCCGATAATGGCACGCATCCCCCCAGGATTAGCGGCCCCTTCCCGTTCCATCAACTCACCACGCTTTGTCACCAGAGCGAGCGTATCAGCGAGATCCAGAACTCCGGCACCGAACAAGGCGGAATACTCCCCCAAGCTGTGCCCCGCCAGAAACGAAGGCGCGAATTCGGGTAACCGTTTATGCAACTGCTGCCAGCAGATAAGATTGATCACCGTCAAGGCTGGCTGGAGATACAGAACCCGGGTCAAATCCTCCAAAGGACCTGCAAAACAAAGCTGACGGAGCGGGAATCCTGAAATTTTTTCAGCCAGATCCATCAGCGCCGAGGCCTCAGCATCCTGGTTGACGAAATCCTGACCCATACCGATATATTGGGAACCTTGTCCCGGAAAGATTACAGCTGTTTTTTTCATAAAGAGAATGAGTAAAGGTTGCTATGCATGCTCGGCTTGGCCACGCTCGAGCACAAGGTTTTTCACAATAAAAAGACAAACACCGATGGTAATGGCCGAATCGGCGACATTAAAGGCCGGCCAATGGTAGGTGCCGACATAGACATCGAGAAAATCGATCACAAAACCAAATCGAATCCGGTCGATCAGGTTGCCGATGGCGCCGCCGGCAATCAAGGCCAGGGACAAGGTATAGAGCACGCTGTTACGTCCAAAACTGCGCAGGGAGAGCCAGATGATCACCAAGGCGACGCCGGCCGCACCGATGAAAAAGACCTGCCGCCACAAGGCCGGTTGCCCGGCCAGGATGCTGAAGGCGGCGCCGTTGTTGGTCAGGTAGGTCAGGTTAAAAAACCCGGAAATAACCTCCTGACTTTCATACAGGGCAAAATGGCCGACAACCCAGGACTTGGTCGCCTGGTCAACCCCGACCACCCCCAGGATGACTGCAAAGAACAACAGCAGCAAGGCCCGGCTCATCAGGTCAACTGCCGAACAACGCCGGCGCAGCGGGCGCAGAGGGCGGGATGGCCCTGATCCTCACCAACCGTGGTGGCAATGGTCCAGCACCGTTCGCACTTGGCGCCCGGTGCCGGTTGCACTGCTATCTGCATTCCAGGCAGCGCTTCTGCTTCGACAAAGACCAGATCCTCCCCCTCATTGCCTCCGGCGAGACGCAGGCTGGAAACGATACAGAGCTCGCGCAATTGGTCCAAGTTGTCTACCAGAAAACCACCCCATTCGCCGCTCACTCGCAGAACCACCTCAGCATCCAGGGAAAGGCCGATAACCTTGTCGCGACGGGCCCCTTCCAGCACACGGGTGATCCCGCTTCGCAGGGTCAGCAGTTTGTCCCATCGTTCATTGAAGGTTTCATCCTTGACTATATCGTCCACTTTGGGAAAATCGACAAAGAAAATCGATTCCGCCAGGGGGGAATCCTGGGCCTGATTATGGAGATGCTCCCAGGCCTCAGCGGCCGTGAAGCTTAATACCGGCGACATCAGTCGCAGCAGGCCGTCAAGGATTCGATAGATAACGGTTTGCGCTGCCCGACGTTCGGGCCCTGCCGGGGCGGAACAGTAAAGTCGGTCCTTGAGCACATCCATATACAGACTGGAAACGGTGGTTCCACAGAAATTATGGAGGGCATGGTAAACCGCGTGAAATTCGTAGCGCTCGTAGGAACGAGTGATCCGCTCGGTGATCTCGGCAAATTTAACCAGAGCCCACCGGTCAATGGCGGTCAGGGCATCTGAGGTCACACTATCCCTGGAGGGATCGAAATCATAGAGGTTACTCAATAAAAACCGTAGGGTATTGCGCATTTTTCGATAGGCGTCCGAGACGTGCCTGAGGATCTCATCGGAGACCTTGACATCGTCCTGGTAATTCTCACTGGCCACCCACAACCGCAGAACCTCGGCTCCGTACTGGTCGATTACCTCCTGGGGAGCAACGACGTTCCCTACGGATTTCGACATCTTCTTGCCCTGGCCGTCAACCACGTACCCATGAGTCAAGACCCCTTGATAAGGCGCTCGGCCCCTGGTGCCGACCGAAGTGAGCAGAGATGATTGAAACCAGCCCCGGTGCTGATCGCTGCCTTCCAGATAGAGATCGGCCGGCGAGCGCAATTGCGGCCGTTGCTCAAGGACCGCCGCATGGCTGGTGCCGGAATCGAACCAGACATCGAGGATATCGCTTTCTTTCTTGAATTCATAGCCGCCGCAGGAACAGGTTAGCCCCTCAGGCACGAAATCGGCAGCCTCATACTTGAACCAGGCATCGGCTCCTTCCTTGCTGAACAGCTCGTCGATTCGGCCGCAGACCGCCTCGTCCTTCAAAATCTCACCACAGTCGGTGCAACTCAGCACCGTAACCGGGACCCCCCAGGTCCGCTGCCGGGACAGGCACCAATCCGGCCGGGCTTCAACCATGCCGTGGATTCTCTGTTTGCCCCAGGCCGGCGTCCAGACGACCTCGTCGATCGCCGCCAGGGCTTTGGCACGCAACTCCAAATTTTCCATGGAAATGAACCATTGGGCCGTGGCCCGATACATCACCGGTTTTTTACAGCGCCAGCAGTGGGGATAGCTGTGACTCAGGGCCATTTCCTTTACAAGAGAACCGTCGGCGGCCATATCTTCGGTAATCCTTCGATTTACCTGCGGGATCTGCAGCCCTTCATACTTGCCGGCAGCAGCGGTATAGCGTCCCTGATCATCCACCGGCGACAACACCTCCAAACCGTAGCGCAGTCCAGTGAGGTAGTCGTCGGCACCGTGTCCAGGTGCGGTGTGCACGCAGCCGGTACCCGAATCGGCGGTAACATAATCAGCCAGCACCATGAGGGAATCGCGCTCCATAAAGGGATGGCGACACCGTTTACCCTCCAATCCGACGGCTGAAAAAGCGGCAATGACCGAGAAGTCGTCGACACCAAACAGTTTCATACAGGATTCGACCAATTCCTTGGCCAGAATCCAGATTTCTCCCTGGACCTCAATTGCGGCGTATTCAAAATCGGGATGAAAAGCGATGGCCATGTTGGCCGGCAAGGTCCAGGGCGTAGTGGTCCAGATGAGGACCTGCACCTTGCGGCCCGCCAATTCCGGGGCCACGGCACCGAGGTCGTCAACCACCGGAAATTTGACATATACCGAAGGCGAAGTGTGATCGGCGTAATCAACCTCGGCCTCAGCCAGCGCTGTGCCGCAGGTTGCGCACCAGTAGACCGGTTTTTTGGAGCGAACCACCGCACCGGAAAGCAGGAATTTATTGAATTCCCGGGCAATGACTGCTTCGTAGGGAAAACTCATGGTCAGATAGGGATTGCCCCAGTCGCCGAGCACGCCGAGCCGCTTGAACTGCTCCCGCTGGGTTTTAATCCATTTTTCCGCATAACTGCGACAAGCGGACCGCTTGCCCAGAACGGATATTTTTTGTTTCTTTTCGCCGAGTTCCATATCGACGTTATGCTCGATAGGCAGGCCGTGGCAATCCCAACCGGGAATATAGGGGGCATTGAATCCGGCCATCCGTTTGGAACGAAGAATGATATCCTTGAGCACCTTATTGAAAGCGGTACCCAGATGGATATTGCCGTTGGCATAGGGGGGGCCGTCGTGGAGAATAAAAAGTGGCCGGTCTGTTGCCGCCTGCTGCAGTTGCTGGTAGAGGTTTTCTTTGTCCCAGCGTTTAAGCACCATCGGCTCCCGTTGGGTCAGATTGGCCTTCATCTTAAACTTGGTCTGCGGCAGGTTCAGTGTTTCCCTGTAATCCATCATCATTCTCGAAGGTATAATAAAAAAAGAAAGTCAGTCGACATGTACGAAACAGGAGATTTTACCAAGCCCGCTTGATCTTGCAAGGGAAAAGGAGGGCGATGCCGGCCCGACCGCAGGCAATGGTCATACTATGAGGGGGAGAAATCTACAAAGGGGAGGTTCGACACAGTGCTAGAATTGTGCAAGAAAAAGCCCCATATGGACGAAGGTCACTTCCTCGCTTGTCCTTTTTCCGGGACCGTTGTATTTTAACGGGCGAAAGGAAGTCTTTCAGACCCCATATCGATCCTTTGACCATGGAGCAGCACCTTGAAATCGGATAAAGCATTGCATGCCTGTACCATCTGCGGCCTCAACCAGGAGCAACCCTTGAGCAGCGATGCAGGAGCCTGCCCATCCTGTCGAATTGTTTTGCAATATATCCAGGAACAACCGGAAACAGTGAAAACATTATGGCGCCACTACCAGAGCGAACCCATCCTGCCTGAGGCGGCAACCCGGATGATGGACAGCGAGGTGGAACTTCCTGAGGTGCTGGACGGTAAACGCTACCGGACCATCGATCGGGACCGTAATAAGTGGTACCTGTCGGTGAGCGAGGTGAACGGCAAGCCGGTAGAGGTGTTTGCCTCGACCGCCTTTGACCGGGACCACGAACTGCAGTCCCGCATCTCCAACCTGACCACCATCACTCGGTTGATCTCGCTGATCCTGCGCCACATCTTTCTCGACGAAGCGCTGACTTTCAACAAATGCCTTAAACAGATCCAGCGCAGCTCCAGACAGAAAAACGATCTCCCTGACATGCTCTACGGAGTCCTGAGCCGTTACAACTCGCCGCAGGATTAAGGGCTGATATCGCCGCCCTTATTCGCGACTGCACGCCCTGAAAATCTTACAATTTCTCCATGAACTTCCTGGTATCGATGACAAAACGCTCGTGACGCCCCCTGCCGATTTCCCCTTTTTCATCCATTGCCACCAGTTCAAACACCAAACGGCGGCGATCGACCTCAAGCAGGGTTGATTCGCAGGTGACCTTCATGCCGATCGGTGTGGCCTTACTGTGGACAATGTCCACCTTGACCCCAACGGTTCCATATCCTTCGGGAAGGAAAGGCAGCACCGAAGTGAGACAGGTTTTCTCCATGAGTGCAACCATCGCCGGCGTTGCGTACACTTCAACTAGACCGCTGCCGTAGCGGGCCGCGGTATCCTCGAAACTGACAACCAATTCTTCCTTGCCTTTGACTCCTGTGGGGATCTGAATTTCCATACGTCCTGCTCTCCATTGCGCTCAAGTTGAAAAGTTGCGATATCAGCGTGCATGCTGGCAAACAGCCGGGGCCTACATCGTAAAACCTTCGTGAATTTGAGCTTATAACAACAGAATATTTCTCAGTCAAGCGTCAATAGCAGCAAAGGACCAGCCGACGGGTATCGCACCGCCTCCCCCTGGCCAACCAATTTCAAACCACCAGATCAAGTTGCTGCATGGTTCCGGCTCCGCCCTCTTCCCGCAGAAAAATGCCGGTTGAGCGCACCTGACCCTGGAGATCATTGCTGCTGTCCTTGACCGCAAAAGCGGTGCTGATCCGACCTAGATACAGGGCACCGATCCCCTTGTCTCCCAACAACAGCAACTGATCTTCGCCGGCAGTATTTTTGGTCCAAATTCGCAATCGGGAAAAAACCGTATCGTTTTCATCGATCCAACCGTTACCATCGCCGTCATAGGCTGCCAAATCGGCAAAACCATCACCGCTCAAGGTGCCAAACAATTCGCGCCCATCGTTGATCGCCCCATCATTATTGGTGTCCAGAGCCAGGAAACCCGAACCCGGCGCCACGAAGGAAAGCTGATCGTTGCTGCCGTCGGCGTCAATATCAAAACTAAATGTATTTTTGGTGAGTTGCGCTGCGGCACCGTCAAAATTGATCACCAGCGGATCTTTGAGAGCCGCACCGGCACGAAAACTCTCTTCCATGGTGCTGGTAAAACTGCGACTCAGATTCAGTTCCACCGCTATCTCAATCTGCTGTCCATCAGCGGTCTGGACGACCCCTTGGGCGCTGAACTGCGAGGTCTCGGATTCATGATACGTTTCGAGGAATTCGTATTGCACCCCCCACCCCTCGACACCGGTCGCTCCCCCCGAAGACTGAACGGGATCCGGCACCGCCGCCGATGCATCCCCCTGCTTGGCCATGCCGGGATCGTAGAGCTTAAACTTTCGCCCGGTGAGTTTTTCGAACAGGGCTTTGAGGATTCGCATATTCAGATCGGTCAGCTGGCGGTCTTCGTCGCTGAGCGGATCCAGCTCTGCCGATTCAGGCATGTTCTGCCTGGCTGAGGCCGAAAGGGAGACTTTTGTGGCCTGCTCAGCCACAGCCATGGCTTTGGCTTCCAATTGGCCGTTTTTATTAGTGTCCTGATCGGTCCTGAGCAGTTCTTTGCCCTGCTGCCAGACCGTAAGTGACTCACGGCGTTCGAAAAATTCCATGTAGGTGTGGGAACTGGCGAATTGCATGGCGGATTCGGCGATCTTCATGATTTCCTTCCCTGGTTATCATTATGGTGGCGACGACGAGAATTGCCTGTTTTTTCATCCCTGAACAAACAATTTCCCTTATCGCCTTTTCGACCACGGCCGACAAAAGCTTTAACGAGAAGTAGACGTATCTTGTGGAAATTAAGTTTATATGCTACAGTGTGTCGAAAATTTTCATCGCAACGAAGGTTAACTCACCTGATATAATAACAAAATAAATCTTATGGTCACCGCAATCCTTCATTGCCCGACATCGCCCTTGCCTTGACAATCGATACGACTACGCCGATCCCCCGACACCGACTCCCTTGAGAAAATTACGGTCCTATGCCAGCCCACAGCACTACCAACGATCAGGAAGACACCTCAGCGACCGAAGCTGGCACCCTCAGCTCTATCTATTCGTTTTTAGCGCTGACCATGCGCTACCCCGACCCCGCCTTCTGCAACAACCCCTTTCTCGACACCCTGGAATCGTTGCTGGCATCGCTGGACTGGTCGCAAGAACTCAGCGAATTTCGGCAATGGCGCCTGGAAACCACAGACCGTCTCGATGATCTCCGGACCGAATATACCCGATTGTTCATCAACGCTGCGCCCCGGGCCACCATCCCGCCCTATGCATCGGTCTATCTTGATGGCGACCGCTGCCTTTATGGACGAACCACTGAAAAAACCAGAGATTTTTACCGAAAATCAGGCTATGACCTGGCCGATGAATCCGAACCGGCCGATCATATCAGCCATGAACTCGATTTTTTAGCGGCGCTGGCCGGTGAAGCCCGGCACAGCGACGAAGAACTTTTCCTGCAAACCCTTTTCCGACCCTGGTTTGAACAGTTTCAGGAAAAAAGTATGAAAGAAGCTCGACATCCTTTTTACAAGGCGTCGATACAGTTAATTGATTTTTTTACCAAGGAGGAACAGTAAATGGCAATGAACCTTACCAGGCGGCATTTTCTTAAAACCGCCTCGATTGCCGCTGCGTCCGTACCCCTGTCTCAGGTGGTGGCAAAAGCAGAATCAGGAGTTGTAAAAGCACCGCTGGTTTCCCCAGGCACATTCAAAAACACCCATACCGCGGTCGGTGGTGTCTGCGAGATGTGTTTCTGGCGATGCCAGATGGTCGGCAAGATCCGTGACGGCCGCCTGATCAAACTGGAGGGCAACCCCAAATCGATCGACAACGGCGTCTCACTCTGCGCCCGCGGCAATGCCGGCGTCAAGATGCTCTATGATCCGGACCGGCTCAAATACCCGATGAAAAACGTCGGCAAACGCGGCGAACCTAAATGGCAGCGCATCTCCTGGGACGAGGCGCTGGACACCTGTGCCCAAAAGCTCAAGGGGGTCGTCGATCAGTACGGCGCCAAAGGGCTTTCCATGTTTCCCCATGGTTCCGCTGCCCGGTATCCAAGGGAGTTCCTGGAGCAGACCGTGGGAATGACCAGTGTCTCCGAGCCTTCGTTCTTTCAGTGCCGCGGCATCCGCGACACAGCCTACATCGCCACCATTGACACCCCGCCGGAAGAAAATGTTGACATGGCCAATGCCAAGGTCATATTCCTGGTTGGCTCCCATCTGGGCGAAAACGTTCATGTCTCACATGCCAAACGCTATCTGAAGGGTCTTGAAAACGGCGCCAAGCTGGTGGTGGTCGACCCTCGCTATTCGGCCTCAGCGGCCAAATCCCACATCTGGGTGCCGATCCGTCCCGGCACCGACACCGCCTTCCTGCTCGCGATCATGAACTATCTGATCCAGAACAAGAAGTACGATGCCAAGTTCGTCGAAAAGCACGGCGAAGGTTTCGAGGAAATGGCCGAGGGCATTAAGGACTGGACCCTGGAGAAAGCCGCCAAAGAATGTGACGTTCCCGCTGCCCAGATCAAGGAGGTGGCCGAACTGCTGGCCGCCAACATGCCCAACGTCTCCGTCCATCCGGGCCGATTTGTTGCCTGGCATGGTAACGACTTTCAGCGATTGCGCGCCTCGGCCTGTCTCACCGGCCTGCTCGGCGCCTTCGGCGTCAAGGGTGCTTTCGTAACCCCCATCGGCCCCAAGGGCTTTGGCAGCGCCAAATGGCCCAAGACCGAGCATGGTGACAAACCGCTCCAGACCCTGCTCAAAAAATATCCTTTTGCCCCTCCGGGTGTGCCGACCGAGTTGATCAGGGATACTGCCCTGTCCGGCCAGCCCTATCCCATCAAGGGCTGCGTGATCTGGGGCCACAACACCATCCAGACCCTGCCCAACCAGGCCAAAACCATCAAGATGCTGGAGCAGATGGACTTTGTCCTGTGCGTTGATATCATGCCGACCGATGTCACCATGTTCGCCGACATCCTGCTGCCGGACTGCTCCTACCTCGAGTGCGCCAACCAGCTTAAATATGGCACCCAGTGGGATCTCAGCGCCGAGCAGCAGCAGTACATCGCCGCCCGCATGCCCCTAGTGGCGCCGGGTTTTGAACGCAAGGACAGTGTCTGGATCACCAACGAAATAGCCAAGCGGATGGGATACGGGGATAAAATTCCGGTGCAGTCCGAACAGGAAATGAACGACAAGGCCCTGGCAGGCGTTGGTCTCTCCCTCGCCCAACTCAAGGCAGAGGACGGCATCCACATTCAACCAGGCAAGGATCCCTATACCGTAAAAGAAGATTTCACCGTCAAATTTTCCAATGAGGATCTCAAAGACAAGGGTTTTCCACCCATTCCGACCTACATTCCCGTGGAACGGATTCCGGAGGGCTACCATCGGTTGTTGTTCGGACGTTCGCCGGTGCACACCTTCAACCGCACCCAGAACAATGCCTGGCTGATGGCGGAAACCGATTCCAATCCTGTCTGGGTCAATGATAAGGTTGCCGAACGCCTTGGACTCAAGAACGGCGACAAGGTGGCCCTGATCAACCAGGATGGCGTCAAATCACGCACTACCACCACGGTCAAGGTTACCCCCGGCATCCGTGCGGATTGCGTATACATGTACCACGGTTTTGGTTCGATGAATCCGGAGTTGACCATCGGCGCTGGCAAGGGCATCGACTGCCAGAGCCTGATCACCAAGTTGGTTGTCGATCCGGAAACCGGAGGCAATGGCATGCGCAATAACTTTGTCAAATTCGTGAAAGTCAGCTGAGTGCGGGCCCGTCCCGTAATCGTCAGCGCGACCATCTCTAAAGGAGAATACCTATGCAATATGGCATGATTATCGATGTCGACAGGTGCGTGGGCTGCCATGCCTGCGTGATTGCCTGTAAAGCCGAGTGGGAAGTTCCCGCTCAATTTGACCGCAACTGGGTTCATCGCCTCGGTCCGAGCATCACCTCGACCGGCATGGCGGCGACCTACTATCCCGGTCTTTGTAACCACTGCAAGACCCCGACCTGCGTCCCGGTCTGCCCGGCCGATCCGGTCAGCGTGACCTTCAAGGACGCCAAAACCGGCAAGACTGTGACCATGGACGTGGCTGCCACCTGGAAGGACCCGTTCAACGGTACCGTGCAGATCGACAAGGTCCGCTGCATCGGTTGCGGCGCCTGCCGTGACGCCTGTCCCTATGGCGCCCGTTATATTGACGAGGGCCTCAAGGACGCCAACAGTGCGGGCAAGGCTGACAAATGCACCTACTGTATGCCCCGGGTGGCCGAAGGCCTGGAGCCCGCCTGCGTACAGACCTGCCTCGCCCAGGCCCGTATCTTCGGGGATCTCGACGATCCGAATTCGGCAGTGGCAAAATACGTGAAGAAAGGCGCGGTTGGCCTGACCTCCAAGGCCGTGCAGATCGGCCCTAACGGCAAGTATTTCGGCAGCAAGAAGGGCGACATGGAACTGCTGATGCAGGCCGCTCCGCAGGATCTGCCGAAGGTTTCCCTACGTCGCAGCCTGCTGAACAAGATGTCGCTGACCGCCAAAAACCAGTTCAAGGACCTCGGTCTACTTGGCCTGGCTGGTGGGCTTCTGGTTAAATCACTGCAGGACGACGAAAAGTAATCAGCAGTCGATCATTCATCGAAAACAAAACCCCGGTCACTCGCAAGAGTGACCGGGGTTTTTATTTGTACGACAACTACTTGATCTAAAAATAACTTAAGGGGTTTTCATGGCTGAGGCTGAGGTCAAATCGCAGCCCTCCACTTTACTCTGTTTTCGGACCAGGGTGTACCAAAACAGTTTCCACCAGTTTCCAGCCATCCCAACTTCCTGCCCACTCCTCTTTCAGGGCGTACCCTTGGATTGTGGAGGTTGTTCAGCTTTAACCTCCCAGCCCCCGCCCATCGCTTTGTATAGATTGATCAGGGCAAAAAACAGTGAGCCCTTGGTCTGGGCATAGGCCAATTCGGCATTGAACAGGCTTCGTTCGGCATCCAACACCGTCAGAAAGTCGGTATAGCCGTTGTCGTAACGCATTCGGGCAATGCTTGCATATTGGCGGAGCGAATCGACTTGGCTCTTTTGAGCGGCGAGTTGCTTTGCGGTCTGTGCCTGATTGGTCAACGCGTCGTCGACTTCGCGGAAGGCATTCTGGATGGTTTGCTGATAGCTAATGAGCGCCTGTTGCTGGATGGCTTCAGCGGCCTTCACTCCGCCGGAAATCTTGCCGGCGGTAAAGATGGGCATGGTCACCGGGACGCTGTACTGCCAGGCTCTTGACGGCCCTTTGAACAGATCACTCAGGTCGCCGCTGGCATAGCCATAGGCACCGGTCAGTGAGATGGCGGGGAAATAGGCGGCTTTGGCCACGCCGATCTGGGCATTGGCGGCGATCAAGATTTGCTCCGCCTGACGGATGTCGGGACGTCGCTCTAAGAGATCCGAGGGCATTCCGGCAACAATGGGGGGCAGCGACAGGGCGTCAATGGTTTTTCCCCGGAGAATCGGGCCGGGGTTGCGGCCAAGAAGGACGCTCAAGCCGTTTTCCTGTTGGGTGACAGCCTTTTCCAAAGGGGGAATGGTGGCCAGTGCTTCTTCGTACTGGGATCTGTTCTGGCTTAGTTCCAGATCGGAAATGACCCCGCCTTTAAACCTATCCTGAAACAGAACGTATGATTCGCCTCGGCTTTTAGCGGTAGCTTTACTGATTTCCACCTGGCGATCCAGATCGCGCAGATTGACATAGGCTGCGGCGACACTGCTGACCAAGGAAAGGATAACCCCTTGGCGCGCTTCCTCGGTAGCCAGGAGTTGTGCCTGGGCAGACTCGGTGCTGCGTCGGATCCGGCCCCAAAGATCGATCTCCCAACTGGCGTTCAGGTTTACCGCAGAAACGTCGGTGTTGGTCCTGTAGCCGGTGGCAGGTCTATTGTCACCGGTTTTGGTAACCTGTTCCCGCGAGTATTGGCCTGTTGCCCCCACCTGGGGAAAGAGGTCGGAACGGACGACGCCATAACGGCCGGCATATTCCTCAATCCTGGCCGCTGCGATCATGAGGTCCTTGTTTTCCCGGAGAGCGGTAGCGATCAGGTTATTAAGGATGGGATCCTTGAACTGCTCCCACCATGCGGTCTGGGCCAGATCCTTCGCTTCTTTTTCGCTCAGTCGCCAGGCAGTAGGAACATCAACAGCCGGTCGCTTGTAATCGGGCCCGACCGTACAACTTGCTGTGAGGAAAACCAGGATAATGACGAGAAAACGATTACGCATAATTATCGCCCTCCTTTTCTATGATTGCCTGGGATGACGAGCCAGGGGTGCCGGGTGGAGCATGTTTCTTGCCCCCAATTTTTTCGACCACATAGAAAGTCACAGGAATGAGGAAGATGGCGATAAACGAGGCGGCCAACATTCCGAAGATAACGGTGTAGCCCATGACCTGACGGCTGATGGCTCCGGCCCCGCTGGCGATGGCCAGCGGCACGCAGCCAAGGATGAAGGCGAATGAGGTCATAAGGATAGGCCGGAGACGCAGGCGCGCCCCCTCCAATGTGGCTTCGACCAGCGGGTTACCCTTTTCGACCTCCATCTTGGCGAACTCGACGATCAGGATGGCATTCTTGGCTGCAAGACCGATGAGCATGACGAGACCGATCTGGGCATAGATGTTGTTCTCAAACGAACCGAAGAGCAGGCCAGCAAAGGCGCCGAATATGGCGACAGGGGTGGCGAGGAGCACCGAGAACGGCAGTGACCAGCTCTCATACTGGGCGGCCAGAATCAGGAAGACGCAGAAGAACGAAAAGGCGAAGATCGCCATCGGCGACACGCCCTGCTGGGCCTTCTTTTCCTGGAACGACATACCGCTGTAGTCAAAACCCATTTCTGACGGCATGGTCTCGGCAAAGACCGCCTCCAGAGCCTGCATGGCCTGTGCCGAACTGAAGCCTGAGGCTGCAGTGGCGTTGATCTGGACCGAGCGGTAGAGGTTGAAGCGAGTGGTGAATTCCGGGCCGGTGATGCTGCGGACGGAGGTCAGCGCCGAGAGAGGCACTGATTTTCCATCCTTGTTGCGCACATAAAACTGGCCGATGTTGTCGATATTGGTCCGGTAGTCCCCTTCTGCCTGGATGTAGGTCTGCCACTGGCGGCCGTACTTGTTGAAGTAGTTGATGAAACCGCTGCCCATGAAGCTTTGCAGGACTTTATAGACGTCGCTGATCTCAACCCCCTGCTTCAGCACCTTGTCCCGGTCCACATCCACGAACAACTGTGGCACGCTGGGGAGGAAGGTGGTGGTAACCCGGGCCAGTTCTGGCCTTTTCCTGGCCGCCTCGATGAATTTCTGCGTATTCTCGGCCAGGAAGGCGACGTCCTTGCCGGCCTTGTCCTGCAGCATGAAGGTCGCCCCGCCCGAGGTGCCGATACCCATGATGGCGGGTGGCGGGAACGGGAAGCCGATGGCGCCCGGTAGCCCGCCCATCGATTTCATCAGAGAGGCCTTGATCGCCTCGTATTGTTCCTCCGGAGCCTTGCGCGCCTTCCACTCTTTCAGGGAAATGAAGAAAAAGGCGCTGTAGGTGTTGGAGACCTGGCTGAGCATGCTATAACCGACAACCGTTGAGCAGTACTCGATCCCCGGGGTCTTCATGATGATCTCTTCGGCCTGACGAGCCACTTCACCGGTCCGTTGCATCGAAGCGGAGTTGGGGAGCTGGATTGCGGCGAAGAGAAAGCCCTGGTCCTCGTCGGGGAGGAAGCCGGTTGGAATGGAATTGCCCGCCAAACCGGTGAGGATGGTCACGCCGACGAGGAGAAGCAGGCTCGTCTTGCTCTTTCTGATGGCCGTGCCGCAGATCGAGACGTAACCGTCGGTCGCCCGGCCGAAAACCCGGTTGAACCAATCATAGAATTTCTGCAGCAGGCCGGTCCCCCTGACCTTAGGCTTGAGCAGCAGGGCACAGAGGGCCGGAGAAAGGGTGAGGGCGTTGAAGGCGGAGATGATGACTGAAACAGCTATCGTTACAGCAAATTGCTGGTAGAGCTGGCCGGTAATGCCAGGTATGAAGGCCGTCGGCACGAAGACCGCAGTCAGGATGATGGCGATGGCGACGACCGGGCCGGAGACCTCCTCCATGGCCCTGAAGGTCGCATCCTTGGGGGACATACCATGTTCGATATGGTGTTCCACCGCCTCCACCACAACAATAGCATCATCGACAACCAGACCGATGGCCAGCACCATCCCGAAGAGCGAGAGGGTGTTGATGGAGAAGCCGAGCAGCGGGAAGAGCGCGAAGGTCCCCACCAGCGACACCGGCACCGCCAGGAGCGGAATGAGGGTGGCCCGCCACCCCTGGAGGAAGATGAAGACGACCAGGATGACCAGCACCAGTGCCTCGAAGAAGGTGCTCTTGATTTCCTTGATCCCCTCGGTGACCGCCAGGGTGGTATCCAGCGCCACCGTGTATTCCAGGTCCGGCGGAAAATTCTGACTCAACTCCTTCATCAGTTTCTTGGCGCCGTTGGCTGATTCAAGGGCGTTGGTCCCCGGCATCTGGTAGAGGGCGACCAAGGCGCAGGGCTTGCCGTTGAGACGCCCTTCCATTTTGTAGTTCTGCGCCCCAAGTTCGATGCGGGACACGTCCTTGACCCGGACGATGGAGCCGTCCGGATTGGCGCGCAGGACGATGTTGCCGAACTCTTCCTCGCTCTGCAGCCGCCCCTGGGCGCGAACCGTGTAGGTGAACTCCTGCCCATCCGGCACCGGCTGGCTCCCGACCTGTCCGGCCGGGTTGACGGTGTTCTGGGCTTTGACTGCGTTGATGATTTCGGGGATGGTGATGTTGAGCTTGGCGAGTTGGTCAGGTCGAACCCAGATGCGCATGGCGTACTGACCGGCGCCGAAGACCGAAACGCTGGCGATCCCCTTGATACGGGTCATCTGGTCGTTGATGTTGATGAAGGAGTAGTTGGCCAGAAAGACGTTGTCGTAGGTGCCCTTGGGGGAGGAGAGCGCGAACATCAGCATCGGTGCCGAGGTTGACTTCGCCACGGTGACCCCGTAGTTGTTGACATCGGCCGGCAATTGCGAAGATGCTTGATTCTGGCGCATCTGGGCGAGAATCTGATCGGTATTGGCGTCAGTTCCCAGTTCGAAGTAGTTGTAGAGCGTCATGGAACCGTCGTTGCCGTTGACGGAGTACATGTACTCCAAATTATCGACGCCGGACATCTGCTGCTCAATGGGGGTAGCCACTGACTGCTCCACGGTAAGGGCGTCGGCACCGGTGTAGACGGCATTTACCTGGATCGCCGGCGGGACGATGTTGGGAAACTGGGCGATGGGCAGCCCCGACATGGCCACAGCGCCAAGGATGACCATGAAGATCGAGATCACCATGGCCACGATGGGGCGATTAATAAAGAATTTTGACATGGTTGGCTACCTCTTCTCTGCTGGCGCTACTGCCTTTGCGGCCGCTTCAGGATCGAAGGGCTTCGGGTTGACCACCATGGCCGGTTTTACCTTCTGAATCCCCTCGGCAATCACGCTTTCACCGGGTTTCAACCCCTCACTGATAATCCAGTCAGAGCCAATCCGTTCTCCAACCTTCACCATGCGAATATCAACCTTGTTGTCGCTACCCACCACGGCCACCAGATGTTTCCCTTGGATATCCTCCACCGCCCGTTGAGGAACCAGGAGTGCCCCCTTTCGAACTGCCATCAACGCCCGGATCAGGCCAAAACCGCCGGGACGCAGGATGTTTCCTGGATTGGGGAAGAGGGAACCAACCTTGAGGGTGCCGGTGCCGGCATTGATCTGCCGGTCGGCCAGGGCGAATTTGCCCTTCTCCGGATAGGTACTGCCATCGGCAAGAATCAATTCAAGGGTGATGTTCTCCACTTGCTGAGACGTCTCCCGTATCCCAAGATACTCCCGCTCACTGATGTTGATGTACGCCTTGATCGGGTTGACAGTGGAAACAGAGGTCAGCTCCTCGGCCATACTCGGGCCGACCAGATTGCCCAACTGGGTTTTGGCAATGCCGGCAATGCCGTCGACCGGCGAGGTGATTTTAGTGAATTCAAGGTTCAACTGGGCCTCTTCAACGCTCGCCTGGGCTGCCTCGACCGAGGCTTTGGCGGAAAGCTCCGAGCCGACCGCATCATCAAGATCCTTCTGGCTGACCGCGTTCTTTTCCGCCAAAGGTCGGATCCGCGCCAAATTTGCCTTGGAGGTATCATAGCGCGCCTTCTGCTGGGAGAGCACGGCCTTAGCCTGGTTCAGGGCTGCCTGGAAGGTGCGGGGATCGATCTCAAAAAGGACCTGCCCTTTCTTCACTTGCTCGCCTTCACGGTATTTCTGGCTGATCAGGTAGCCGGAAACCTGGGGACGGATAACCGCATTGATCGAACCATCAAGGATACCGACCCACTCGTTATAGATGGGCACATCCTTCTGGACAACAGCGACAACTTCGACCATCGGAACCTGCGGGGTTTTTGCTTTTTCCCCCTTATTGCAGCCGCCGACAGCCAGTGCCATAGACATGGCCATCAGTACCACTAATAGGCCGGCCGAGCACCGGTTAAACCCTAACCGTTGAAGTCTTTTTTTCAACACACCCATCTCTCCCCTCCCGTAAAGCTGTTCAGTGTAACCAAATTAAGCATGCCTTTTTTATATCATCGAATCAATATGATAGCAACAACGAGCCGTGCACCGAGCAGAAAAATGCTGTCAATGGTGCGGACCACCTCAAAAATATAGACCAAAATCAATTCTATATCGATAGTTAAATATATAAAACCATAATGCAAACAACTCTCGCCCCACACCAAACTGCGGTTTGATTGTTCGACAGGTGTCTAGGGCTCGTACCAGCTCAACAGTTGCGGTGCCAGGCTCTTATTTAATCCTTCCTGCCATTGGAGGGTTTCTAGACACAGGAAAGTATAGTATTTTGAAGGAGCCCACAGTTCCACATTCATCGGAAACGCCCAGCGTTGCGCCACCCGCCGGGGCCTTGCCCTAAAGACACCACCGCTCGCCGGGCAATCGAAACTACAGCCCTAAACCTGTTTCATCCAACCCTCGGAAGAAAACAATGGCTCGATTCCACCCCGTCACCTTACAGACGTTTATCGCACGCACCCTCACCCTGCGGCTTGCCCTCATGGCTCTGGCTATTGGGTTGGCAACCACCTTAATTGTTTATTTCGTAGAACGTCAAAACCTCCGCGGTCTCGTTGCAGAAGAAACCCGCACCGAAATACAGATGCTGCTTGCACGAACCCGGCAGATCACCCAGGAAAGTGGCGGCGACCAGCGCGCAGCCTTTCGTCAGGCATTGGAGGAACGTTTATCGGTTCGACTCAGGCGAAATGACGGCGAATTTGTCTATGTCAGCTTTTACGCCGACAACAGCCAGGACATTGAAGAGCGTTTAGCCCCCGACTATGCCTTGATCGACCCGGTGCTCCACTACGTTCGCTCCCATCCCCCACCTGTACCGGAAGCAGATGGGCAAACCGAAGTCATTATGCTGGGCGGCAAGATACATGTCCAGGTGGTGATGCCGATTGAAACTCCGGATCAACAAAAAAAAGTGTATGTCCGGACTCTTTTCGCCCCTTCAGAAGCGGCGCGAGCGGCTTTCCAGAAAAAACTGCGGCGAAACGTCATCCTGACAATCCTGATTGTACTCGCCACCAGCGGACTGCTCTATCCCGTCATCCTCCACCTGGTGCGCAAGCTGACCGTCTTTTCCCACGAACTGCTGGAAGCCAACCTCGAAGCCCTTTCGCTGCTGGCCAGCACCATTGCCAAGCGTGACAGTGACACCGATGTACATAACTTTCGCGTCACCCTGTACTCGGTCCGACTGGCCGAGTCCCTGCACCTGCCGGACAGTGAAATGCAATCCCTGATCAAAGGCGCGTTCCTGCACGATGTCGGCAAAATAGGTGTCCGAGACGACATTCTACTCAAGCCCGGCGGCCTGGATGACAAAGAATTCAGCCTGATGCAGAATCACGTGCAGCACGGGATGGACATCATCTCAGGCTCGGTCTGGCTCAGCGATGCCGCCTTAGTTGTCGGATCGCATCACGAAAAGTTTGACGGCAAGGGGTACCCTAACGGAACCGCAGGCGAAAGGATTCCACTGCTGGCGCGCATTTTTGCCATCGTCGACGTCTTTGATGCCCTCGCCTCCAAACGGCCTTACAAAGAACCGTTGTCCTGCGAGGCTTCCCTGGCTGTGCTCGAACAAGGAAAAGCCTCCCATTTCGACCCGGTACTGCTTGACGCCTTTATGCAGATCGCCCCAGAACTCCACAACGCCTATGCAGGCCGGGACGATCAGGGGTTACGAGATGAACTACGGATGGTGATCACCAGATATTTCAGCAAAGGTACGATTATATTGTACTGAACCATACGGCCCTAACAACGGCCTGCCTCACAGGCATTCGATACCGCCAGGATGAAAAAACTCCCGCGCTGCTTGCAACGGTTACAAAAAATGACTTTTTGAATTAATTCTGATAAAATCATCTATAATTTCGGAAAAACTGCACAATCAGCTTTTGCTTCGATCGGAAAACGTCGAAAGAAGGTCATGGAAATAGATATCATACAACCAAATGAACCGCCAAAGGTGGCACCTCAGACGGTCACCGCCCCTGTGCCCCCGAAAGAAGAGGGGGCCCCGCCCCTTCTGCCTACCGAATGGCGGCAGGCCGCGCATCCGGTTTTTATCGTGGAGGATAGTTTTTATCGATCCCGGATGCCGACCCGACCCGTCCACTGGTCCATCGCCTGGTCTGACCTGATGATGACCATGTTTATCCTTTTCCTTACCCTTTTTGCCCACCAGCGCACTCACCAGGATATCCTTGCCCACGGAAAACCCAATAAGATCGCCGACGAGACCATCCCGGTGCAGACCACCGATGCCAAATCCTCCCTGGTTTTCCATCCGATTTCCCAGGAAGTGACCCACAAGACCAGAGAACGATTACCTGAGGCCACCCAGTCGTTGCGTGAACAGCCCGGGGCGGATATCCTGATCCGCAACAAGGCGGTGCCGGAGCTGCCCCAGACCGCCCCCCAACCTCCCCCACCAGAACCTGCCAAGGAACCCCTTCTTGCCGAACCGGTGCCGCCCCAACCCCAACCAGCCCAGACCCAACCAGCGGCCGCACCGCAAACCCCGGAGCAAGGCAAAGAGCAGCTTAAACGGGAAGAACTGATCACCGGGATTTACGACCTGTCCAAGGTGACGTTGGCCAACGAAAAACTGGAACGCTTTGCCTCTATCGAACTGGTGCCCGACAAGACCATGCGAATCATCCTCACCGGCGACCTGCTCTTCCCTTCCGGACAGGCCGAATTGACCGCCAACGCCAAAGCATCCCTGAAGAAGCTTTCCGGCATCATCAAGAAAACCCCCTACATGATTAATGTCATCGGCCATACCGACTCCCAGCCGGTGCGCAACTCCCGGTTCCCCTCCAACTGGGAATTGTCGCTGGCCCGAGCCGGGCGGGTGGCCCGTTTCCTCATCGACGACACCAAGCTGCCAGCCACCCAGTTCAGTGTTTCCGGATACAGTTCCTTCCGGCCGATACAACCCAATACCAACGAAGAAAACCGCAAAGCCAACCGGCGGGTCGAAATCATTCTTTCCAAGGAGTTGCCACAAGCAGAGGCAGCCACACCTGCAAATCTTCAATAACCAGGCACCACCTATGCAACGACACAATCGTATCGGACTCATGCTCTGCACCGTTATTTTTATCGGTGGTTTCCTCTTTAAAGGCAGCCTCAACTATTATTTCAACATCGCCAGCCTGATGATCGTTGCCGGCGGCAGCGCCATTGCCGCCATTCTCAGCTTTCAGCTCGATCGACTTAAGATCGTTGCTCGAGTAGTCCGCGCCTCGTACGGTTATCAACTGAAATCGGAGGCCGAGATTGTCGACATCCTGATCGACCTTTCGATTAAATCGAGAATGGATGGGATACTCTCGCTGCAGAAAGACGAAAACGAAACCTCCATTCTCTTCCTCCGCCGAGCGCTCGGCTGCCTGGTCGACAATTACGAACCGCACCAGATCCGTGACATCCTCAACACCGAAATGTATTTTTTCAAGTTGCGGAGAGAGGATAGCGAGCGGGTGCTGCGTACCATCGCCGATTTCTGCCCCGCCTTCGGCATCGTCGGTTCCGTTGCCGGCTTGATCCCCATGCTGGCAGGTATCAGCGATACCGACATTATTCTCAAAACCGTGCCGCTGGCCCTCACCTCAATCCTCTACGGACTGATTTTCGCCAATTTCTTTTTCACTCCCTTTGCCGCCAATCTCCGCGAACGAACCAACCATGAATTACTGCTGCAAAAAATCATTATGGAAGGGATCATTGCCATTGAAAGCGAATTGAACCCAACCGTGCTTCGCACCAAACTCCTTTCCTTCCTCACCCCTTCGGCCCGCAAAATGGATCTGGTGCCCCTGGCCAAAATTCAGGAACGTTTCCATATCAAAGATGACGACCGCCCAGGACCGGCAGTCTCTTAGAAGGTTCTCCCCGGACAAGCGTTCTGAAAATCAAGGGTGCAAAAAATCACTGGCGGTGTAATATGCAGCATTGCTTCCGGTCGCTCACGCCGCCCACAACCAATCTATCAACTTATTGTTTTTATTAATTTTATACAAAAAAGAACTTCATCAAGCATAACATTCTCTTTATTCTGAATTGTAACAAGTGCCAGCAGCATGCTGGTGTCACCATCAAACCAACGGCCCCCTAAACACCTTTCCATTTTCAAATCTCAGACAACAGGCCACATGACCGCACCCTTTGTTCACCTCCATGTCCACACCCAGTATTCGATGCTTGACGGCGCGATCCGCGTTTCCGATCTTATCCAGCGCACCAAGGATCTTGAAATGTCGGCGGTGGCGGTCACCGACCATGGCGCGATGTACGGGGCGCTCGAGTTCTACGAAAAAGCCAAAAAAGCCGGAATCAAGCCGCTGGTCGGCTGCGAATTTTATGTGGCGGAAAACGGCATGCATCTCCATGACCGGACCGCTGGCCACAATTTTCACCTGGTTGCCCTGGCCATGGACGCCACCGGCTACGCCAATCTGATGAAACTTGCCTCCCTGGCCCAGACTAAGGGTTTTTACTACCGGCCGCGGATCGATTGGCCCACCCTCTACCAGCACCACCAAGGGTTGATCGTGCTCACCGCCTGCCTTAAAGGCGAAATCCCCTGGCGGTTGACCCATAACGATCCGGCCGGCGCCAGGGCTAGGGCCCTGGAAATACAATCGGTCTTTGGCGATCGTCTCTATCTGGAAATCCAGGAAAACGGCCTCCCCGAACAAACCATTGCCAACCAGGGGCTCATGGCACTGGCCGACGAACTGGGGATCAAGCTGGTGGCCACCAATGACTGCCACTACCTGACCCAGGAAGAATCCTACGCCCATGAGGTGCTGCTTTCCATTCAAACCGGCAAGACGATCAACGATCCCAATCGATTCCGGTTCAACACCGACCAGCTCTTTTTTAAGTCGGCCGATGAAATGGCCGCCCAGTTCCATTACTGCCCCCAGGCCCTGACCAACACCCTGGAGGTTGCCGAGCGCTGCAATCTTGAACTCACCTTCGGCGACAATCATTTCCCGATTTTTGCAGTAGCGGAAGGCGAAACCCTGGACACCGTCTTTGCCAAAGCCTGCTGGGACGGCCTGAAAATTCGCCTTGACCAACTCCACGAGATGGAGCAAGTGACCCCGGAGCAGGAGGCAACCTACAAGGACCGCCTGGCGCTGGAAATCAAGGTTATCCAGAAAATGGGCTTTTCCGGCTACTTTCTGATTGTCGCGGACTTCATCAACTGGGCCAAGCAGCAAAAGATCCCGGTTGGTCCGGGGCGCGGTTCCGGTGCGGGCAGTCTCGCCGCCTACGCCCTGTCGATCACCGATATCGATCCGATCCCCTACGGCCTGCTGTTTGAGCGTTTCCTCAATATCGAACGCGTCTCCATGCCGGACTTTGACATCGATTTTTGCAAGGACCGGCGCGACGAGGTTCTGGAGTATGTCCGTCAGCGTTACGGCGGGGATGCGCATGTCGCCCAGATCGTTGCCTATGGATCGATGAAGGCGCGGGCCGTGCTGCGTGATGTCGGCCGGGTGTTGGAGATCCCCCTGCCGGTGGTCGACCGAATCGCCAAACTGGTGCCGGAAGAGTTAAAAATCACCTTAAAAAAGGCGATCGAGAAGGAACCGCGACTGCGCGAGGCCATGAAAGAGGACGGTGTCCGCGAGCTGCTCACCATCTCCCAGACTTTGGAAGGACTGGCCCGGCACAAATCGACCCATGCCGCCGGAGTGGTGATATCGCCACGACCAATGGTGGAATTCCTGCCGGTCTGCGTGGGTCCGAACAAAGAAATCCTGACCCAGTACGACATGAAGTACACCGAGAAGACCGGACTGATCAAGTTCGACTTTCTCGGCCTCAAGACCCTGACCGTGATCGACCGGGCCTTGAAATTGATCGAGTTCGACCTCGGCAGCGCCGTCGACCTCCGCAAGATCCCGATGAACGACCCCAAGACCTACGCCCTGCTCTGCCGCGGCGACAGCCTGGGGGTCTTTCAACTGGAAAGCGACGGCATGCGCGAACTACTGATCAAAATGCAACCGGAACAGTTTTCCGACCTGATCGCCCTGGTCGCCCTTTATCGGCCCGGGCCGCTCGATTCCGGCATGGTCGACACCTTTGTCGACACCAAACATGGCCGCCAGCCCGCCGATTATCCGCTGCCGCAGATCAAGTCTGTTCTGCAGGAGACCTACGGGGTCATCGTCTACCAGGAACAGGTGATGAAAATCTCCAACATCCTCGCCGGTTACAGCTTAGGGGATGCGGATATCCTCCGCCGGGCCATGGGCAAAAAAATCCCGGAGGTAATGGAGAAAGAGCGCGGCAAGTTCATGGCCGGGTGCAAGGCCAACCACATCCTTGAGGACAAGGCCAAGTACATCTTCGACCTTATGGCCAAATTCGCCGGCTACGGTTTCAACAAGTCCCACAGCGCTGCCTATGCCCTGATCGCCTACCAGACCGCCTACCTCAAGGCCCATTACCCGGCCCAGTTCCTTGCCGCCCTGCTCTCCTGCGATGTGGAGAACACCGACAAGGTGGTCAAATACATCAACGAATGCCGCCAGGAAAAAATCGAAGTCCTGCCGCCGGACATCAACGAGTCGTTCAGCGATTTCACGGTCATCAACGACCGCATCCGTTTTGGCCTGGCGGCGGTGAAAAACGTGGGCGGGGCCGCGCTTGAATCGATTCTCGCCGAGCGTCAGGAGGGTGGCCCTTACCGCTCCCTGAGCCATTTCTGCAGCCGGATCGACAGCTCCAAGGTGAACCGCAAGGTGATTGAAAGCCTGATCAAAGCCGGGGCTTTTGACTCGATGCATGGCCACCGCGCCCAGTTCATGGAGATTCTCGATCAGTGTATCGAACGGGCCAAGGCGGTACAGCGCGATCGCATGAGCGGCCAGATGAACCTGTTCACCATCGGCCAGTCAACTGCCAAGCAGGCCGAAAACGTCGAGATCCCCCTCCCGGAAGTCAAGGAATGGCCCAAACTGGAACGGCTTGCCAGTGAAAAGGAAACCGTCGGCTTTTTCCTCACCGGCCACCCGCTGGAAGGGGTCATGACCGATCTCCGCCGGGTAGTCGACACCGACATCGCCGGGGCGGGGAAACTGCGGGACGGTCAGGTGGTGCGGATCGGCGGACTGATCAACCAATACAAAGAGCACAAATCAAAGAAAGGCGAGCGGATGGCCTTCACCATCCTGGAAGACATGAGCGACGGTATTGAAGTCATCGTTTTCCCTTCAACCTTTGCCGAATGTTCGCATCTGCTCGGCAGTGACCAGCCGCTGATCGTGGTGGGTACGGTGCAGCAGGGGGAACGGGGGGGCAAGGTGGTGGCCCAGGAGATCAAAACCCTGGCCGACAGCCTGGAACACTATGCCGAAAAAGCGACCATCACCCTAAGGGCCGCGGCCACCTCGCGTCAACACATGCTGGAACTCAAGGAATTGCTCTATCAGCACCACGGATCCATCCCCGTACTCCTCACCCTCCACTTCGACAACCGGGGTGAAGTCGACATCCAGGTGCTGAAAGACATAGGTATCCGGCCGAGTGCCGAACTTTTTGACACCATTACCCGGCTCTGCGGTCCCCAGTCGCTGGCGGTCCAGATGAAACGGCCCGAGGTTCAGCGGCGCAACGGCAACGGCAACGGCAACGGTCGCCATCACAGCCACTGAACAACCCTTTCGAAAAACAAAAAGGCGGGCCATCGTACATGATGGACCGCCTTGGTAGTACCAGCGGAGCCTGCTCAACCGTGGTTAACGGCGGCAACCCTACTTTATTTGATTAATTTTCAAACACTTCGTATTCCGTCGGCAACCCGATCAGTTTATCGATCTGGTCCTGCAGTTCGGTCCGTTCCTTGCTGAGCGTCCAATCCCGCCAGTCATCCAGGGATTGCCAGGTGCTGATAACCAGACTGACGCCCTCTTTATCAACCCGGTGAAAGGTTTCTCCTGAAATATAGCCTTTTCTGCCGAGGGTCAACGCCCTCATCTTTTTCAACAGAGCATCCAGTTCCGGAACCACTTTTTCTCCAACCTTCCTTTTAATCATCACTTTGACGGCCATAGCATCCTCCTTGTGTTGATGTAGGTTGATCTGAGGTACATGAACAGTGAACAGTCTCTTTATGAATTATTATAAGCAACGATGAAGACAGAATCAAAGAATTGTGCAGGTGGATGAAAAAAAACTTCTCCTGGGCAACCAGGGTGCGGTAACCGTTCTGCTCTCCTTGTCCTTTGCATGAAGGATGAGGCCAGCAGAACGGTTCGTCCCGGTTGAATCCCCTTTGACCGCAATGCGCTCTCAGTTCTGGCGGATGGGGTTGATGACGATATTCACGCGTCGATTCATGGCATCGCTGGAGGAGATCGGTTGGGTTTTGCCATATCCGACGGCTTCAATCCGCCTGGGGTCAACACCTTGCTGCGCCAGGGCGTTCTTGACCGCCAAAGCTCGTTGTTCAGATAGTTGTTGATTGTATTGGGCATTCCCACGGGTATCAGTATGCCCCTCTACCCGAATGGTGGTCTGCGGATAATTATTGAGAACGGACGTAATGCGATTGAGTTCGTTATACGCGCCCGGCTTCAGTTGCGCGGACCCGGAATCAAAGAAGAGATCGCTCTTGAAAGTGGCCGTCAACACATCCTGGTCGCGTCGGATGCTGGCGGCATCGGATTGGGCCACGGCATTGCGCAACGCCTGTTCCTGGTTATCCATATAGGCGCCGATCTGGTTGCCGGCGATGCCGCCCAAGGCCGCGCCGATGCCGGCACCGATCAGGGTGCTGGTGGTGTTATGGCCGATAGCTTGGCCAAGAATAGCGCCGACCCCAGCCCCAACCCCAGCGCCGATGCCGGTTCCCGTTTGCTGATTGTTTGCGCCGGCGCAGGCGGTTAACATGGCGGCCAGCACTATAATCACAGAAAATTTAACCAGTCGATTCATAAGAGCTCCTTTTCGTTTGTTGAGTGGCAAAATTAAAACCCAGATAAACAGTCTTCTTTTTAAATTAATTTTTTACCATATATTTCATCAGATTTCCATGACATGAATACTATCAAAAAATCAGCCTCTGCAAAAGAGACAAAACACCCGGAACATGCGAAGTCTTTAAAAGCCCCCCAGCCTGTCCCTGAAAGGCTCAGATGCTGCTGATTATTTCCGAAGGAGATGTACGATTACCCGATCGCCGGGAAAACAACCGAGAAGCTCGGCGGCACTTGCCTGGTTTGCGGCAATTTCAAGGTAGCCGCCACTGTCGATCAAGACCAGCAGCGTACCCGGAGGCACCTCTTGATAGGTTCTAGCCCAGCTGGCAATCCTTCGGCCACCGATCTCAAGGCAATCGAAGGAGTCGGGCTCCAGATGCCCAAGCCCCACCCGTATGTTGGTTCGAATATTACCGAAATGATCGATCCGTTGCACCTGACTGTGGAGACAGTCGACTTCCGAAACCGCCGAGGGCACGATCGTCAGGGTGATGGCGTCAAGAGCCACGGCATCACCAAAATCGCGAAGAGCGCCCCCCTTGGCCAGAGCCGCGGCCACCGGTGCCATGATATCGCGACCGTGAAAGGTCGGGCTGGCTGACGCGTTGAGAAAGCAATCGTTTTCAAAACGATGAATTACTTCGATCTTGCGGTCGGCGACGAGGAAAGACAGGATGCCGTTATCAGGAGCAATGAAAAAATGGCCGGCACCCGCCGCAACCAGGATCGATCGCTGCCCGCCGACCCCAGGATCGACCACAATCAGATGGATGGACCCCGTCGGGAAAAAAGCATAACTGGTTCGAATGGTGATGGCGGCGGTGATCACATCCCAGGCAGGGATAGCATGGGTGATATCGATAATGGTAGCATCAGGACACCCTGTAAGCAGCGCCCCTTTGAGCTGACCGGCATAGGAATCCTGCAGGCCAAAATCGGTGGTCAGGGTGATAATGGGGCGATTAAGAACGATATCCATACAAGATGGCCGGAAGGAGTCCCCAAGCGTTTTAAAAAACACGAAACTGCGAGCTGTCCGCACCCGTCATCTATACGATTATTGCACCGAGACGGCATGATTTTGCGCACAGGCAACCCATCTTCATTCGAAACATTGGCGAGCAAGGCCGCCGGCACCGAAAAGCGAACCCCTCTCTTTATTGCAAAAGTGGGTATGCAGTTTACTCAACCGGCCGCAACCTGTAGTATAGGTTCATGG
>CAZJEX010000012.1:0-110718 GCA_964545155.1 uncultured Desulfobulbus sp.
GTCCATGAACCTATACTACAGGTTGCGGCCGGTTGAGTAAACTGCATACCCACTTTGTTTTTTTTCCGTGTCCATGGTCGGTCGCCTGATCTCCGTGGCAATGGGAAGGTGGTGCTTTTTAGTTAGGCATAGATATTTAAAAAAAAAATAAGCTGTCTTGCTATATCTGTCGAGGAGCCTTCGGCAGAAAAAAACGAGATCATCGTCATCATCCTACCTTCAAGCCAGCTTGCCGCTGCCGCTTAGCTCTTCAGTTATCGGGTGGTTTGCAGGAAAAAATCGGCGTACACTTTACGGTAGTTTTCAATGCTGCTGGGGTCGAGCCACCGCTCATAGGCGGCCCGGTAGCGTTCGGTGGGGCGTTGGGTGAGCAGCACCTTGTTGATATCCTCGATCAATTTTTTGCCCCATTCGTTTTTTGTGCAACCTACCGAGCTTAACCAACCTTCGTAGCCTTGTTGATTTTCTTCGATGGTCACGGTCATCAACTGGTCCCTGATCCCCATCTGTTCCGCCTGGTACAATTCTTCTTCCGGCAGGCCGATGACACCATCGAGTCGGTCGATCATCAGCATTTTAAACAGATTGAGCGAGAGTTCCGGACCGGAAGTTTTCACAATGTTTTTTTGGTCCTGGTATTGGTTGAGAATGGCGTCGAGCACGGTGCCAAAGGAACGATCCTTGCTCAGGCCGATCATCAGTTGCTGGTTGCGGAGGATTTCGCCGAGCTGTACGGAGGTTCGGTTGCCGAAGGCAGGAAGGTTCTCTTTTTTGATGATGATGACCGCCGGCAGGGTGAGGAAGCTGGGCATGGAAAAATACATGAATTCTTCGCGCTCCGGGGTGCGGTAGAGGCCAGCGCTGCAGACTTTTTCGCCCTGCTTGAATTTATAGAAGTGCCGGGTGATGTTGGTGGAGACTTGCTCGTGGGTGTAATCGGGTAGGTGCGTCTGGAGAATACGGGTGATTTCGTCGCCATAGCCTTGGTTTAGATTCGCTCCCTCCTTAATGAAATAGGGCGGCATGGGGGCTTCCATCCAGGTGACCGCATCTTTGGCCAATGACATGGATGGGATACTCGACAGGAACAAGGGGAGCAGGGCGAGAGCGAGCAGGAAGGTGCAGAAGCGCATCGTGTACCTCTGGAAAGGGGGATGCCAAGAATGAAGCATCGGCTCCTGGCGAGGTGAATCGACGTTTGTCGTTCACCCCTATGGTATTTGTAACGAATTCGTCAGGGAGCTGTCAATAAGATTCCATCTGCGGAAAGTGCTTGCAGAACAAGGTGTTTCTAATATTTTTTTTTTGGTGACTGATGAAGTGCTGTAGCAGTGGGGAGATTTGGGATTGTTCAACCTAGATCGTTGTCGGGAACCGCGGTGTGTAGCGTTTCCTCCTGAACGGCAATCAGGTCTTGGTCCACCCCACCCTGATTGAAGAACAGTCTGACCAGGAGCCAGGCGTACGCCAGCACCGCCACCACCGCCAGGTACGGTAGAAAATAGCCGAGCGGGCAAAGCAAAAGGACGGTCAGCCAGTGAAGGATGATCACCTTGCTGGAATGGAGTTGGAGCGGGAAATCCCCGTGCCGGCTGATCACTGCCAAACCGCTGATATTCCAGCCGTAGAGGGCGGTGAAGGCATGGAGGCGGAGCAGGGGTTGGCTGATCTCCGGGGTGTAGTAGCTGGAGAAGGAGAGCGTGATATAGGCGATCCCAGTGATCGAGGTCACCAGGAGAAAGAGAATGCCGGAGGTGAGAAAGGCCTTCTGCTGCAACTGGATGCCCTCATGCCAGTACAGGTAAAGGATAAAGACCACGGTCAGGAACAGCAGGGTGGCGATGGCCACCTGGCTGGTGACCAGGCCGGCAAGGATAAAGATGAAAAAAACGATGACGCCGAGATTGATGATCCAGAAGGCCGCCTCCTTGAGCAGGGCGGTCAGCCTGAGTTCCTCTTTTTTCATCAGGGAAAAGATAACGGACATCGAGATCAGCGAGATGGGAAAGGAAAAACCGAGAAAAAACGTGTCGAGTTTGAGTTTTTCGATGGTGAACCACTGCAGATAGACCGAATTGAGTATCACCGGGCTGGAAAACAGAAGGCCCAGCGAGAGGCAGAGGAGTGCGGCCTGATGGAATTTCCGGGCCACCGGTTCTTTGGCGGAGAACAGGCCGCGGGGAAAGCGGCTACCGAAGTGGTTGATCCGCACCTGTTCCACCAGGGCTGCCAGGATCAGGGGAATGACCATCGCCGGCACATACCATTGCTGGAAAGCGCACAGCGCAAAGCCAATGGCCAAAACGAGAAAGAGCCTGCCGCGTAGCGACAAGGTCTTGTCGCCTTCGGTGAAATAGAGCAGCAGGGTGCCGCCGCTGCACAGGTTGAAGAGAAAAATATGCAACCGTTCGAAATTGTGGATCGCGGGCGGGAATACATGGTGCAGGAAACCGCAGGCCAAGGCCAGGGTCATCATGACCAGGAGGATACTTTTGAATTGCCAATGCACTCTATTACGCTCCGGTATGGCCGTGGTCTTTAAATTTTCCCAACAGGTGGCGGAGGGCCTGCTCCAGGTTTTCATGGCGAAAGGTGTAACCGGAGTGCTGCAGTTTGTCGGTGGCGACCCGGCAACCGCCGAGTAATACCTCGGAAGCCATCTGGCCGTAAAGGGTTTTTAGTACTATGGCCGGGATTGGGGGCAACAGAGGACGGCGAAGGACGCGAGCCAGGGTCCGCATCAGATCGCCATTGGTCACCGGCTGGGGGGCGGCGATGTTGACCGGCCCGGTCAGGCGTTCGCAGGTCAGGGCATGGAGCATGGCCGCTACCATATCGTTGATACCGATCCAGCTGATATACTGTTCGCCGCTGCCGAAACGGCTGGGGAAACCGAGGGCCGAAGTGGCGAGCAGACGGTTGAGTGCCCCACCCTTCGGGCTCAACACCACCCCGATCCGCATAAAAACCGTGCGAATGCCGGCTTCTTGGGCTGGACGTGCGGAATGTTCCCACAGCGCGCAGACATCGGAGATGAAATCCGGGCCGGCCTTGTCTTCCTCACGCATGCAGCAGTCCAGGCAGTTGCCGTAGAAGCCGACCGCCGAGGCGCTGAGCAGAACCCGCGGCCGGATGGGCAGATTGGCCAGGGTGCGGGCAATCAGCCCGGTGCCCAGGGTCCGGCTGTCGATGACCCGTTGCTTTTTGGCGGGCGTCCAACGGCCCTCGCCGATATTGTCGCCGGCCAGATGAATGACACCGTCAAAGGGGGGCAGGCCGGTAAGGTTGAGCTCATCGCCCTCCGGATTCCAGTAGATCTCCCGGCTACTGCGATCGGGCCGTCGCCGAACCAGGGTCCAGACCTCATGGCCGCCGGTGGTCAGTAGGGGATGGAGGGCCGAGCCCAGCACCCCGCTGCCGCCGCTGATCAGCAGTCGCAGGGGCGTGCGGCTGCAGCGCTGGTGCAGGCGGATGTCATCTTGCAAGGTTGCGTGGCGATAGCTGAAGACCCGCGCCAGCGTCCGGTCGACCAGGGTGGTGGAAAAACTGGGCAGGAGCGGTTGGGCGGGCAGGGCGAAGTCGATCTGGTCTTCCAATCGGGCCCCTTCCGGGGTGTCGGTGAAGCGGTGGGTATGGGTCCAGCGGGCAAAGGGCCCGCGTTCCTGAATATCCCGGAACAGCACCCCCGGCTGGTTTTCGATGTGACGGGCCTGCCACTGGTAGGGTACGGGGCCGGCGTGCATGCCCAGTACTACCTGGCCCCCCGGATCAAGACCACCGCTCCGTGACAGAACCCGGGTGTGCTCCCAGGGTGGGATAAGCCGTTCAAGTGCACCCGGCCGGCGGTGCCAATCGTAGAGTTCGCGGGCGGTGCAGGGGAACAGAGCCGTCGCGGTAAAGCGGTTGTCAGTCACCGAGAATCTCCTGTAAGGCCGATTGCAGCTCCGGGTAGGTGAACAGATAGCCGCTGTCGATGAGCGCTTGGGGCCGCACCTTCTGCCCCTGGAGCAGGGAGCGGCCGAAATCGCCCAAAATCAATTTCATGACAAACGCCGGGGTGGGCAATAGAGCTGGCCGATGGAGGGCAGCCCCAAGTTGGCGGGCGAAATCCTTTTGGCGAACCGGTTCCGGAGCCGCGAAATTAAAGGGTCCCCGGCACTCTTCCGCAGTGAGGAGAAAGAGGATTGCGCCGACCAGATCATCGAGATGGATCCAGGGAAACCATTGGCTACCGTTGCCGATTGGTCCCCCCAGCCCCAGCTGGAACGGGGTCTTCATGGTGGCCAGTGCCCCGCCGCCCTTGCCGAGCACCACGCCAAGTCGCATCCGCACCACCCGTGCCCCTTTCTCGCCGGCCTTGTCGGCCTCGGCTTCCCAATCAAGGCAAACCTGCGCGAGGAAATCGGTACCGCCTGCACTAATTTCGGTTTTTTCGGCTTCGCCGCCATCGCCGTAATACCCGGCAGCCGAGGTGCTGAGCAGCACAGCCTGGGTGTTTGCCGGCAAGGCGGCCACCAGGTTTCGGGTGGTGAGGATCCGACTGTTGTAGATGGATTGCTTGTAGGCTTCGGTCCAGAGGTTGAAGACCGAACGGCCGGCCAGGTTGACCAGCGCGTCTTGTTCCGCCACCCGCTGCTGCCAGGCGCCCGGCCGGGTGGTGTCCGCCGAGATGTAGGTCAATAGGGGGTGGGCAGCCAGGCGACAGCGGCTGCTGCTGCCGATGACCGTGATTTCATGTCCCTGCTCCAGCAACCGTTGGGTCAGGGCCGAACCGACAAAACCGGTGCCGCCGGTGATCAGAATCTTCATGGGTTCCTCCTGTGAAGGGGTGGTGGAAAAGCAGGAGCGTTTGTCATTGAGAATACAATGTCTTCAACTTAAGGTCTTTAATGTTCGAGTAAATATTGTGAAAATAGTATGTTGCCTTTTGCTTGTTTCGTCAACCCTGACAAATTGACCAGCCAGAGGAGGAGTAATGGGCCCTCTTAGTCACCGAGTTTCCACCTGACGGCTTGTCCTCATTCCCGGAGCCACTTCTGATTACTTCAGGTTGTGTTCTTAATCCATAATTTTTCCGTCCGGATTACCCCGCGAGTGTGGCCATGCTCCTGAGGCCTGCTCTTTGCCGTTGTTTATTTCCCGGTGAAGACAGGTTGGCGCTTGGCAAAGAATGCATTCTTGCCTTCCTGGTAATCGGCACTGTCGTAGGCGCTTCTACGCAGCCCTTGAATGCGTTCGAAGGTTTCGGGGCTCAAAGGGTGGGAGTTGCTCAAGAGGCGCAGTTGTTCTTTGATGACCGAGATCGCCAGGGGGGAATTTCTGGCAATCTGGCGCGCCATGTCATAGGTGTGCGGCTCAAGTTCTTGGGTGGGAACTAAATGATTGAGGATGCCGACCTGCAGGGCGCGGTCAGCCGCAATCGGTTGGGCAGTGAAGAACATTTCCCGAGCGATGCGAGGCCCAACCACATTCATGAAATGCATGATTCCCGACGAGTTGTACGGCACGCCTATTTTTGCCGGGGTAATCGCAAAGGAGGCGGAAGGACAGCCAATGGCGATATCGCAGATGAAGCTCAGGTCACAGGCCCCGCCCCACACGCTTCCCTCGACCATGGCGATGACCGGCGCAGGGCTGAGCTGGATTTCGCGAAGGGCCTGCTCCAGTGGATCGTTATAGGAAAGTGGATCGCGGCCAGAAACAGGGAGTTCGTCTATGTTTAAACCCGACGACCAGACTTTGACGCCTGGTTCCGCCCTCAAGACCACCGCGCGGACCTTGCTCCTGGTAAAGGCCTGAAAAGCATCGATCAATTCCTCCAGCAGCGCGCCCGACAGGCTGTTGCGGGTTTCTGGATGGTTGAACATGATCGTGCCGATGGCGTCGTCAAGGGAGGTGATGATCATCGACATGGAACAAATCCTCTGTAATGTGTTGAAATAATTGGAGCGGCTCAAGGCACACTTTTGGCCGCAGCCCTTCGCCGAACTCCTGGGGTTTTCGAGAAGGAAGAGGCTCCTTCGAGCCAGTCATGCTTGCCCGTGCCTGCTAGTATTTCATCTTTTTGAATTCAGGCTCATAGCCCACGGTAAACTCACGTGCGCCCTGGTTGCGGATGCTCAGGAAATGGGCATTGCCAGTATCGAACGGACAAAGAGGCAACCCGCAGCGCTCGAATCCGAATTTCCGGTAAAATTTCGGGTTGCCCAGCACAAAGAGGGTCTTTTCCTTAATAACCTCTTGCCGCAGGCAGAAGCGGAGCAGTTCCGAACCAATGCCCTGACCTTGCATTTGCGACTTCACCGCCAGAGGAGCCAGGTGCAATCCGCACACTTCCCGGTGGTCGTAGGCGTTGGTGAAGGCAATATAGGCCGTGACCGTATCGCGATGAATACAGACCCATTCGTGCATCACCCGCTCTTTTTGGTGCAGTCGTTCAACTAATTGTCCTTCCTGCTTGCTGGGTGCGAAGGCTTGCAGCAATAAGGCGGCGGCTTTGGGGTAGATGTCCGGGGTGAGTTTGCGTATTTTCATCTAACCATAACCTTTAAAAAAAATATTGGGATGTACTGCAAGATACAGGATGTTGCCTGAACAGGCTCTGCGCCTTCCAGGTGATTTATGCGAAGCGTCTTTTTTTTTACAGGGCTCACCCGCCCAGCACAGGGAAGAGTTGCCGCAGGCCATTGGCGATGAACTCCACGCCCATGGCGGCCATGATCAGGCCCATAAGCCGGGTGACGATATTGATCCCGGTTTTTCCCAGCAGTCGGGCAATCGCTGGGGCCAGCCGAAACAACAGGAGGGTCAGGCCTGCCAGAAGCACGATCGCGCCAAACAGATACAGGTAGTGGCCCACGGAATCGTACCGCTGGGCGTAGAGAATCACGGTGCTGATTGCTCCGGGCCCGGCCAGGAGAGGTGTGGCCAGGGGGACAACCGCCACACTGTCGCGCTCCGCCGAATCGAGTTCCTCCTCGGCCGTCTGTTTGACGTTGCTCATCTTGGCATGCAGCATGGAGAGCGCCATCAGCAGAATCAAAATGCCGCCGGCAACCCGAAAAGAGCCGACGGTGATCCCGAAAAAACGGAGAATGGCCTCGCCGCTGAACAGGACGGCAACCAGAATCAGGCCCATGGAGAGCGCCGCCATGGAGCCGTTTTTGTGACGGGTTATCGTGTCCTGATTGACGGTCAGGTTGATAAAAACAGGGATGGTGCCCACCGGATTGACTATGGCCACCATGGCGATGAAAAATTTAAGATATTCGTTGATACTGCCTGTTTCCATAGGTGTTCCTTCGTTGACGGATACTGCCGGGCTTTCCCGTCAAAGCCTTTGCCATCCGGTTGTCGATGTAAGCTATCGCCGTTACAGTTCTGGAGTTTCCCGGAGGATACCGCGCCACCGCCGGATGGCATCCTCGTTTAAATCCCGCTCTTGCTGCGCATTCATGCGCGTTTCCAGTGTTTGCAAACCGGCCGGGTCTTCTATCCGGCCGAGGCTGAGGGTCGCCCCGGTGTGCATCCAGACGTTTTGGTGGGGAAAAATTCGCACGCCTGCCAGGGTCCCAGCGATGTCCTGTGGGGACTGCATGGGGTCGAGGATGAAAAAATCCTGGCCGCTGATAATGTCCAGCGCAATAAAACCGCCCGGCGGGACCATCTCCTTGATCCAGAAGATCGAAAAACGGGCCTGCGCCATTTCCGCCAATAGCCGTCTTTCATCGCTTCCCTGTGGATATCGATTGCGGTTGAGCATTTGCTGGGTCAGGCTGAGGCCTCGCGGGCGATGCATATAAATCAGGTAATCCTGGAAAACATCCATTTCCAGTTCGTGCTCGAATTTGACAGTTTGCTTGCCGTCCTGTTTGGCCAGCATCCCGAGTCGCTTGGCGCAGGCGCGGATAGCTTCTTTGCCGGCGAGTTTGCCGATGGTCATGTGCAGAGCGGGCATCAGCGGCCAAAGGCGCCGGTAGGTGGTCATGATCGATTCCAGATTGTCTGGAACAATAAGCGGTTGTTGCACGGAAAGGTCTCCGGTTGACTGTGAAATGGTACAAGAGGTCAGGGTCGGGTGTTACAGCCTTCTTTCCCGGTCACTGACCCTGGGAAAATACCACATCAGTCGTATTTGTGCTGGAAAAAGCCGTGTCCTTATGATGGTAATTGGCAATAGGCCCCTGCGCTTTTTCCGGTCCATCGGCCCAACCGGCCGGCCCGCGCCTACAAAGCAGGCTTGATCGCGGTGGTTAGGGCGGTGGCAGTGGCCGATGGGTATTGCCGGTGGACAATCCAGGGCAAGCGCACTACTCTATATGGATAGTTTCTGCTTGCAGTTTCAGAATTATTCAAGGAAATCCGTTATTTCCCATGCCTTCGAAAAATATGTCTCACCGATACAGCAAGGGCGAAGAGATCGCCAACAGCATCACCCACGGCATCGGCATGCTCCTGGCCATCGGTGGGCTGGTCGTGCTGGTCGTCTATGCCGCGTTGTACGGGAATGTTTGGCATATCGTCAGTTGTTCAATTTTCGGGGGCGCGCTCATCCTGCTCTATCTGGCCTCAACCCTCTACCACGCCGTCCAGCATCCGGAGGTTAAACCGATTCTGCGGATACTTGACCACTCCGCTATCCTCGTGCTTATCGCCGGCACCTATACGCCGATTACTTTGGTCAGCCTGCGCGGCCTCTGGGGCTGGACCTTGTTTGGGGTGATCTGGGGATTGGCGGTGTTGGGGATTTTGATCGAAACCACTCGGTTGCGAAGATTTCGCGCCGGTATGCTCTGGCTTTATGTGATCATGGGTTGGGCCGTGGTGGCTGCGGTCAAGCCCATGCTGCACAATGTCGGCACCGGCGGCCTCTGGCTGCTGCTTGCCGGGGGGCTGGCCTATACCGGTGGGATAACATTTTATCTCTGGGAGCGGTTGCCCTACAACCACGCCATCTGGCATTTATTCGTGCTGGCGGGCAGCACCCTGCATTATTTTGCCGTTCTCCTCTACATTATTCCCGGCGCCTACGTTTCGGGATAACAGGAAGCGCGTCGACCCTCTCAAAACAAGGCCGTCGGATTTATTGAGCACCATTGCTGGTTATTCTTCGGTTCACCCCCTGACTACGTTTGCCGCTTCCCTGGCAATCGCCAGTTCCTCATTGGTGGGGATTACATATACCTGTACCGTGCTGTCGGCGCTGCTGATGCAGCGGGCCGCTTTGGCGCGTTGGCTGTTCTTCTCAGGGTCGAGGCGGACGCCGAAGGCCTCCAGCCCTTTGAGGGATTCGGCCCGGACAATGGCATCATTCTCGCCGATGCCGGCGGTGAAGACGATCGCGTCCACGCGGCCGAGCACCGCCATGTAGGCGCCCAGGTACTTGCGGTTGCGGTAGGTCTGCACGTCCAGGGCCAGGGCTGCCCGTTGGTCGCCCGCGGCCACCGCCTGGTGGATATCGCGCATGTCGTTGAGGCCGCAGAGCCCTTTGAGCCCCGATTCCTTATTGAGCAGGGCGTCGATGGATTCTAAATCCATGCCTTTGTTTTGTTGCAAGAAAAGATGCAGGGCCGGGTCGACGTCGCCGGAGCGCGTCCCCATCACCAACCCTTCCAGCGGTGTCAGGCCTAGCGAGGTATCGACGCTGACCCCGCCGGCGATGGCGGTCATGGAGCAGCCATTGCCAAGATGGACCGTGATCAGGTTGCACTCGGCCAGCGGCTTGGCCAGCAGGCGGGCGCATTCGCCGGCCACGAAACGGTGCGAGGTCCCGTGGAAACCGTATCGCCGCACCCGATCCTCTTCGTAGAGGCGGTAGGGCAGGGCATACATGAAGGCATGGGGCGGCATGGTCTGGTGGAAGGCGGTGTCGAATACCGCCACCTGCGGCACGGTGGGGAAAATCTCCATGGCCACCCGGATGCCGTCGAGGTTGGCGGGATTATGGAGCGGTGCCAGGGGGATATTGCGTTTGATTGCCTCCAGGATCGCCGGGGTGATCCGGGCGGATTCGCGGAAATCCTCGCCGCCATGCACCACCCGGTGGCCGATGGCGGTAATCTCGGAAGTATCGCCGATAATGCCGTGTTCCCGGTCGGTCAGCAGGGCGATGACCAGGCGCATGCCGTGGTCATGATCCGGGATCGCCTGTTCGAGCACCGATTCCCGTTCCTGTTCCGTCCCCGGAGAGAAGGTGTTCTTCAGTCGGCCCACTGCCTCGCCGATGCGCTCCACCAGTCCGGTGGCGAGCACCGATTCGGTCGCCATCTCGATCACCTGGTATTTTATCGAGGAACTCCCTGAATTAATTATAAGAAATTTCATTTATCCTCCAGTGCGGTTTTCAGCGCGAAGCCAGTTTCTTTTTAGCCACCTGGGCCTGGATAGCGGTCAGGGCCACGGTGTCGACGATATCCTGGACGGTGCAGCCCCGGGACAGATCATTGACCGGTTTGTTCAACCCCTGGAGGACCGGGCCCATGGCCACGGCGTGGGCAGCCCGCTGCACCGCCTTGTAGGTATTGTTGCCGGTGTTGAGATCCGGGAAGATAAACACGGTCGCATGTCCGGCCACCGAGGAATCCGGGGACTTGAAGGCCGCCACCTCGGGATCAAAGGCGGCGTCGTACTGCAGAGGGCCGTCCAGGGGAAAGTCGAGGCCGCGTTCCCGCATCATCTGTTTGGCGATGTCGGTGGCCTGCAGCACCTTGTCCACATCCTCGCCCGAGCCTGAGATGCCGGTGGAATAGCTGAGCAGGGCCACCCGGGGCTCGATGCCGTAAATCTGGGCGGTCTCCGCCGAACTGAGCGCGATCTCGGCCAGCTGGCGGGCATCGGGGTTGGGTACCACCGCGCAGTCGCCGAAGGCCAACACCTTGGATTGAAAACACATGATGAAGATCGAGCTGACCACCGACACCCCGGGTTTGGTCTTGATGAATTCAAAGGCCGGCCGGATGGTCTGGGCGGTGGTGGTGACCGAGCCGGAAACCATGCCGTCGGCCAGATCCTTGTGCACCATCATGGTGCCGAAATAGGTGGGGTCGGACATGCGGTCGCGGGCCACGTCCATGACAATGTTTTTGTGCTTGCGGATATCGAAGTAGGTCAGGACAAAATCGTCATAATAGTCCGATCCGGTGGGGTCGATGATAATGGCGCCTTCGATGTTGAGGTTGAGCTTGGAGGCTTTGGCCCGGATTTCGTCGACCCGGCCCAGCAGGGTGATGTTGGCGATGCCGCGGCGAAGGATGATGTCGGTGGCCGCCAGGATGCGTTCGCCCTGGCCTTCCGGCAGGACGATATGCTGTTTATCCAGGGAGGCCTTCTCGATCAGCGAGTATTCAAACATCCGTGGGGTGATCTTGATCGAGCGCTGGGAAACCACGCGTTTGGTCAACTCGGCGACATTGACATATTTGGAGAACCAGCCGAGCGCGGTGGCGATCCGTTTGGAGTCGGTGGCCTCGATTCGGCCGTAGAGCTCGTTGACGCTGTGCACGGTATCAAAGGTATGGGATTCGACAAACAACACCGGCACCGGAATCCCGGTCCAGCCCTGGATGAGCCGTTGGACGCTGTGGGAAATTTCCAGGCCGCCGGTGATGAGGATGCCGGAGATATTGGGATAGGCCGATGAGATCCGGCTGGCCAGACTGGAGATGATAATGTCGGAACGGTCGCCGGGGGTGATGATCAGGCTGCCCTCTTTGATGTATTCGAGGAAGTTGCTGATCTGCATGGCCGCCACCAGGTAGTTGTCCACCAGATTGAGCATGCTCGGTTTGCCGTACAGCACCTCGGCTCCCAGCCAGCGCTTGACGTCGTCGATGGTCGGGTTGCCCAGGGCCTTGTTCTCCGGGATCACATAGAGGGGGAAATCCCGGCCGAACTGCTCCCGGCATTTAGCATTGGTGGCGGTGTCGCGGAGGAAGGTCTCCGGCGCCCGGTTGATAATGCAGCCGGCGATCTCGACCCCCTTTTCCTCCAGGGTGTCGATGGTGATCGCTGTGTGGGTGCAGATCTCCTCGGTGGATTTTTCGCGGCCCGAGGCCACCACCAGCACCGGGGCGCCGAGGTTGGTGGCGATGTTGGCGTTGAGGTCGAATTCAAAACCAGGGTCCTTGCCCCGGAAATCGGTGCCCTCGCAGAGCACAAAGTCGTACTTCGCTTCCAGCTGTTTGTATTTTTTGAGGATATTCTCGTAGAGAATTTCTTCCTGCCCGGAGGTGATCAGCTGGCGTGCCTGGCTGAGCGTATAGGCATGGGTGTCCTCGTAGGGGATGTCGAGTTTGAAATATTTGAGCACCAGATTGAGGTCGTGGTCGACCCGACCGAACACATGATCGTTGATGATCGGGCGGAAAAAGGCGATCCGGCTGATCTCCTTGAGGATCATTTGCATGACCCCGAGGATGATGGCTGATTTACCGCTGCGTTCTTCGGCGACGGTGACGTAGAGATTGTTCGACATGGACGCGTGCCCTCATGTTCCCGCCTTGCCGCGGGATAGCTGATGGTAAAATGGATCGGCCCCGCCCGGAACCGCAATGGATTCCAGGCAGGGGCAGGTCAGGTCTCTGGTTGAAGTGTATTATGGTTTCAGGGTTCGGGCAAAGGAAATCAAGCGGGTCGCTATTGCCCGGGGCTCAATCTTTGAGCTGGGCTGCGATCAGTTCGGCGGTATGCTGGACCCGGATGGGGGCGCCGTCCTGATCCATTCCGCCCCTGATCTGCATGACGCAGCCAGGACAGTCCATGGCCACCAGTGGGGCGCCGGTGTCCTTGATGTTTTTCAACTTGCGCTGCAGGATCGGCGCGGAGATCTCCGGCAGCTTGATCGAATAGGAGCCGCCCATACCGCAGCAGATGTCGCACTCGAACATTTCGCTGATTTCATATCCAGCCTGCTGGAGCAATTGCCGCGGCGACTGCTCGGCGTGCAGGGTCCGTTTGAGATGGCAGGAGTCGTGGTAGGTGATTTTACCCAGCTGCTGCCCTTCTTTGAGGGTCAGTCGACCCTGGTCCACCAATTGCTTGACCAGGGTCGAAAAATCAATGGTTTTGGCCGCCAGTTCCCGGGCCCGGGGCATGATCTTCTTCTGGCCCAGACTTTCGAAGGTGGTGATGAATTCATGGTTCAGCGCCACGGTGCAGGTCGGGCAGGCCGATATTACATAGGTCGCTTGTTCGGCCAGCAACGCCTCGATATTGTCCTCCGCATTTTTCGCCGCCACCTCGTAGGCGCCGCTGTACCGGGCCGGGGCGCCACAGCAGGTCTGGCCCTCGGGGAAGAGGACCTCGATGCCGGCTCTGTTGAGGATTTTAACCAGGGCCTCGCCCATCTCTGGGTAGGCGAAATCAATCAGGCAACCGCCGTAGAATACCGCTTTTTCCGGAAGATTGTTGGGTTGGACGATGGTCTTGAACACATCCCGGAACGGTTTGGCGGCAATCGCCGGCAGGCTGCGGCCGTCGGTGAGATCGGCCAGGAACATGGGCAAATGGCGAATAAACTTAGTGCCCTTGCTGAAAGGCTTTCCGGCAATCGAGGCGGCCCGCAGCATTCCATGAAATATCCGACGGTTATTGACCACGGCGTAGATCGATTTCTGCAGCAGCGGCACACCCTGGTCCTTGACCAGCCGACGCCTGAGTTCCATGATCAGGCCGGGGATGTCGATCTTGCCGGGACAGACGTCCTTGCAGGCCCCGCACTGGATGCACAACCCCTGGATATCCTCGGAGCTCTTCAGTTCATCGTACCAGGCGGTGAGGATAGTGCCGATGCCGCCGGTATAGACCTTGCCGAAGACATGGCCGCCGACCAGGCGGAAAATCGGGCAGACGTTAAGGCACGAAGCGCAGCGAATGCACTGCATCGCCTCTTTGAACATCGGGTCGGCCGCCATTTCGGTACGGCGGTTGTCCATGAGGATGATGTGCAGATCTTTGATCGAGCCGTCGCTGTTGGGAGTCTGGCCGGTGATGATGCTCACGTAGCTGGTCAGCAGTTGGGCGGTGGCGCTCCTGGGCAAGGCCTTGAGGATCGGCGCGATATCCGCGAATTTTTCCACCAGTTTTTCGATCCCCACAAGGGCGATATGGATTTTTGGCAGGCTGGTGACCAGGCGAGCGTTGCCCTCGTTGGTGACCAGGACGATGGAACCGGTTTCGGCCACGGCCATGTTGCCGCCGGAGATGCCCATGTCCGCCTTGATAAACTTGGGCCGCAGTTCATTGCGCGCCACCTTGACCAGGCGAGGAATATCAGAGGTGAGGCGCTCGTTGATTTCCTTGGAAAACAGCTCGGACACCTCTTCCTTGGTCATGTGAATGGCAGGCATAACCATGTGCGAGGGCGTCTGACCAGCCAACTGGATGATCCACTCGCCGAGATCGGTCTCGTTGACCTCAATGCCGGCCTTTTCCAGGTAGGGATTGAGATGAATCTCCTCGGTAGCCATGGACTTGGATTTGACGATCGACTTAACCCCGTTATCCTGGGCAACCTTGAGGATATACTCCCGCACCTTAACCGGATCGTTGGTGCGGAAGACCTTCGCCCCTTTGGCCTCGGCATTTTTCTGGAACTGGTCGGAAAGTTCGACCAAATGGGAAGCGGCGTACGACTTCAGGGTGGCGATCTGGCCACGCAGTTCCTCGAAATCGATCCCTTCGTAGGCCTTGGCCCGGTTGACCTTGTAGGCCTCGGAAAATTTACCCAGCGCCCCGGTGAGATTGGCATTGTGTAAGGCCTTGTCAATGGACTGCTTGAATTCTTGCTGCATCAGTGGGTACCTCCCAACTCGTCGACAAAGATGATAATCAGCCGTTCCGGCCCGTGAACGCCGATGGTGAGCACCCGTTCGATATCAGCGGTTCGGCTCGGCCCGGTGATCAGGGAGAGATAGCCCGAATCTTGGGGCTGCACCTGGGTCAGCCAGGTGGGCATGTCCGGAGTCAAGCCGGCGATGGGAACCAAGGCGATGTGGATAAACGGCAAGGTTGAGACCAGTCGTTTGTCGATGGCAGAGGCGTCTTGGGCCAGGGTGCCGGTGTCGGCTAAGGCCCAGTCCATCTGGCTGATGCCGATATGGGCCTCGGCGGCCTGTTCACGATTCACTTGCAGATGCAAGCCTTTGATATCCACGAGCTGATCCCGGTCGATGCCTTTGAGAAAGGGGCAATCGGCCCAAACCGCCCGTCGTCCGGGTGCATCGGCCACACCCTCGTCCCGTAGGAACCCGATGATGAAATCCAGCGCTGCCACCTGCGTCGTGAAACGATGCACCTCGGCGCTGACGCCTTCGGCCCTGGTCTTGAATTGATCGTACATTATTCCTCTCTCCAGTTTTATTAAACCGATCTAAGCCGTTACCGATGGTCCCAGCGGTGAATACGCCGCTGTTGCGTTAAAAAAAGACAAGATGTAGGTGGTAAAACCAATTTATACCTCATAGTATTTCATCTTTTAACTACTTGTCAATAGGCTTTTTTCAAAGCTAAGCAAAAAAATGTTGACAAGTGATTTGCACTTGTTATAACTGGTATTACCAATTCATGAAAAGATTGGATACCGAGCGGTTCTTCCTGGATGCCCGTAAGCCACACTGACCGTGTGTTGTTGTTCCATAATTCCATTAAGAGAGGAGTACAATTATGCCCTGGATTCAAACCTACACCCCCGCGGCAGGAAGCCTGGGATGGTCGGCGCTCATCGCCGCCATTCCTCTGATCGTTATCTTTATCTGTCTGGCCGTCTTGAAGATGAAGGCCCATAAGGCGGCGATACTGGCGGTGGGATCGGCGCTGGCCATCGCGGTTACCGTCTGGGGCATGCCCGCCAAGCTGGCGGGGCTCGCTTTCGGCCAAGGTGCAGCCTTCGGCCTCTTCCCTGTTTTCTACATCGTGCTCACCACCCTCTTTTTGTACAACATCACGGTCAAGGGTGGCCAATTCGAGATCATTCGGGCCTCGCTGGCCGGACTTACGGCTGACCGGCGTATTCAGGCCCTGCTGATCGCCTTCTGTTTCGGCGCCTTTATCGAGGGCGCGGCCGGATTCGGCACCCCGGTTGCTATTGCCGGTGCCACCCTGGTCGGCCTCGGTTTTCGCCCGCTGTACGCCGCTGGTGTCTGCCTGGTCGCCAACACCGCCCCGGTCGCCTTCGGCGCCATCGGTATTCCGATTGTCGCCCTGTCTGCGGTTATGGGCTATGACGATGTCGGCCTGATGAAACTCTCCAAGGCGGTCGGTCACCAGTTGCCTTTTCTTTCGGTCATCATCCCCTTCTATGTCATCGTGATGATGGTGGGTTTCAAGAAAGCCTTCGAGGTCATGCCGGCCATCATTGTCTGCGGCGTCACCTTTGCCCTTGCTCAGTTCGCAACCGCCAGCTATCTCGGCCCCTACCTGCCAGACATCACCGCATCGCTTGCAGCCATGGTCGCCCTAGTCCTCCTGCTACGCGTCTGGCAGCCCAAGGAAAACTATGTTTTTGACCACGAGAAAGCCGCCAATAAGGAACAGCATACATACACCGGCGGCCAGATTTTCCGTGCCTGGACCCCCTATCTGTTCCTCACCCTGATGGTGCTGCTCTGGGGCATTCCCTCGATCAAGACGGTCCTCGACACGAGCAAGATCGTCATTCCGGTCATCGGCTTGGATAACATGATCGTCAAAAAGGTCTCCACCCCTGACGTTGGCCTGCAAAAGATCGCCGTCGTCACCGCCGAGATCGATAAGCTGACCGCCGCTCTGCCGAAAACCGACGAGAAGCTCGCCAAGGTCGTCACCCTGCTCGGCGAACTCAAGGCCCTGGAAGGCGGCATGACCGTCGTTGAACAGCGACTCGTTGGCAAGGGCGCCATCCTGCCGGAGGAACGTTTCAACGCGCTTGAGCCGATATTCGCTAAATCCGCTGAACTGAAGAAACTGAGCGATGGCTTGGTCAAGGACAAGCTGGTGGAGAAAGATCAGTTCAAGCCGCTGACCAAGGCGCTCACCGACCAACTGCCCACCAAGATCGCCGCCAAGTACAACTTCAACTTCATGTCCGCGGCCGGTACCGCTATCTTGATTGCGGCCTTCCTTTCGGCCCTGATCTGCGGCGTCGGCTTTGGTGATGTTATGAAAATCGCCGGAAAAACTCTGTTCGACATGCGCTTTCCTGCCGTGACCGTTGCCTCGGTCCTGGGCCTGGCCTATGTCATGAATGCCTCGGGCATGACTAACTGCCTTGGCCTGATCTTTACCAAAACCGGCCATTGGTTCCCGTTCATCGCCCCGATCCTCGGCTGGCTCGGCGTTTTCCTCACCGGCTCCGATACCTCGAGCAACGTCCTCTTCGGTGGACTGCAAAAGGCCACGGCTGAGCAGCTGGGCCTCAACCCGATCCTCACCGGTGCTGCCAACACCAGCGGCGGTGTCATGGGCAAGATGATTTCACCCCAGTCCCTGGCCGTAGCCACCGCCGCCTGCGGCATGGTCGGTAAGGAAGGCGACTTGTTCCGTTTTACTCTGAAGCATTCGCTGTTTCTGACCTTCCTGGTCTGCGTCATCACCTACCTGCAGGCCTACTACCTGCAATGGATGATTCCGTCGTTCTGACCCTCCACCCCGTCTCTCTTCTCCAGGAATCGTTCGGGCGCCTCCCCCCGCCCGAACGATGCATCCCCTGGGGAAGAGGACGAACCCCATTCCGGGCGGCCCACAGTTCGGGCCGTCCGGAACTCTCCTTGTCGCCACCGGTTCCCGCTCCCTCGTTTTGGACCAAAAGATGGACAACATAATTTTCCCACTGAATGTGGCTGGTACGCAACCCTCTCTCTAAATCCGCACCTATAACCACCAGTTGCATTTCAAAAAATTCTGGGGTAAATAAAAAAACTTCGCAACGATGGCCCCTCTTTTTTTCCAGGAAGACCATGAAATTCCAACCGATCAAGCCCAAAAAGGTTTCCAGTCAGATCGCCGACCAGATCCGCGAATCGATCCTTGCCGGTGATTTCTCGCCGGGCGACAAACTACCACCGGAACGCGAGCTGGCCGAGATGTTCGGCGTCTCGCGTCCTTCGGTGCGGGAAGCCCTCAATATTCTCAGTTCCGCGGGTTTGGTGATGTCGTATCAAGGAGGCGGGACCGTGGTGCTTTCGCTGGTGGAAGCCGGGCACGGCGGTTCGCTCAGCGAGTTGATCCGCACCCAGCAGGAGCGCGCCCTGGAAGTGATTGAAGTGCGCAAATGCATGGAGTCCTGGACCGCCTATTTTGCGGCCCAACGCGCCCTGCCTGACGATCTGCGCCGGATGGAAGATATTCTGGTCGGCATGGAGCGCAATCTGGAGGGTCGACTCCCCTCCGAAGACCTGGACGCCAACCTCCATATCGTGATCGCCCGGGCCACCCACAACATCGTCTGGCTGCATCTGATGCAGTCTATTTTCGATGCCATGAAGGAATTCCAGCGCGGTGTCTGGCGGGCAGTCTATTTGACCGCTGAAGACCATCAATTGCTGTACAAGCATCATTCCGCCATCGTCACCGCTATTCGGACCAGGGATGCCGACGGCGCCCGTGAGGCGATGATGCATCACCTCGACTTTGCCGAAAAGCGTAGTATTGCCTATGTAGTGGGTCAGCCCTCCTGATACCTGTTCGCCACGGGCCTTTTTTCTTCAACAACGGTGGTTCTCCGCCACGCTGCCTGTCTGTTTCCGCAGGCTTGGCAGGGTCGTGTCTCGCCCGGTCGTTTCCTTTGCGGCCCCTTTCCAGGGGATTTTTCCAGACTGCCTTTTCCTAAGATGCTGTTGCTGGGGGGTATCCGTTAAATTTTATTTGACAGATAACTTTCCAAATGATAATTGGTAAGACAACAGTACCGCGGCAATTGGACTGATCGCTGCGGCCGCACCTGGCGAATTGACAGTAATCAGCATAACAGCGCAAGTAAGGAGAACAGCATGCTTGAGAAGACGATCATTGAACAACTCGAAGCCGTAGCGGGCAAAGAAAACGTCCTGACCGGCAAGGTCGACCTGGTGGCCTACAGCTACGATGCCACCGCCGATCTGCCCCGGCAATCCCCGGATGTGGTGGTTCTGCCGACCAGCGCCGAGATGGTCCAGGCTATCGTCGATCTGGCCCGCAGCAACAAAATTGCCATCTATCCGCGGGGGGCAGGAACCAATCTCAGCGGCGGCACCGTGCCGCTTAAAAAAGGCATTGTGCTCTCGTTTCAAAAAATGAATAAAATTCTTGATGTCGATGCCGCAAATCTCACGGCCGTGGTCCAGCCCGGAGTGGTGATTGCCGCCCTCAATGCCGCGGTCGCGCCCCATGGCCTGATTTACCCTCCCGATCCAGGCACGGTAGCCACCGCCACCATGGGCGGTTCGGCCGCCGAGAATTCCGGCGGCCTGCGCGGGCTCAAATACGGCGTCACCAAGAATTACATCATGGGTATGGAAGTGGTGCTGGCCAACGGCGAGAAAGTCCGTTTCGGCGGCAAGACCGTCAAAAACGTCACGGCCTATGATTTCTCCAATCTTTTTGTCGGCTCCGAGGGGACACTGGGCATCATCACCGAACTGACCGCCAAGCTGATTCCGGCGCCTAAATATCGCCGCACCCTGATGGGCATATTCAAAACGCTTGTCGATGCCGGCAACGCGGTGGCCGGTATCATCGCTGCCCAGGTGATCCCCGCCACCCTGGAAGTTATGGATCGGATGACCATCCAGACGGTCGAGGATTTCGCCCATATCGGCCTGCCCACCGATGCCGCCGCCCTCTTGTTGATCGAGGTCGACGGCATGTCTGAAGAGGTCGTCAATGCCGAGGCCGAGGCGGTCATGCAGGTGGTCACCGACAATCACGGCGACCTCAAGGCCGCCAATACCGACCAGGAACGCGACCAGCTGTGGACCGCTCGCCGCAATGCCCTGCCTGCCTTGGCTTCGCTCAACAACACAGTCGTGCTTGAGGATGCCACCGTGCCCCGTTCGCGGATCACCGACATGCTGGTCGCCTGCGAGGCCATAGGCAAGAAATACAATCTGACGCTTGGCACTTTCGGCCATGCCGGCGACGGCAATCTCCACCCCACCATTCTCTGCGACAAGCACAATAAAGAAGAACTCGGCCGGGTCCATCTGGCGGTCGACGAAATCTTCAAGGTGGCCTTAAGTTTCGGCGGTACGCTTTCCGGCGAACACGGCATCGGCGTGGCTAAAATGAAGTATCTGGGCGATGAACTTGGCCAGAGCGGGCTCAATCTGATGCGCAGCATCAAGGAATCCCTTGACCCGGAATATGTGCTTAATCCGGGCAAAATGGTGCCCCTGCGGGAGGTCTGATCATGGCAACCACAACGAATGCTCTATCGGGGCGACCCGAGCAAACCTACCACGACGACCTGGCGATGGTCCGCGAGGAACTCGATAAATGCATGAAATGCGGCAACTGCATGGCGGTCTGCCCGGTATACGGAGCCGACAAAATCGAGTCCGCAGTCACCCGCTCCAAGATCGCGGTGGCCGAGGCGGTGCTGGACGGAGAACTCGAACTCGATGATCCCCAGGTCTCGGAGATGCTGTTCAACTGCCTGGTCTGCAAGAGTTGCATGACCAACTGCCCGACCAAGGTCAATTTCGACCGGATCATGCTGGCGCTGCGAGCCGCCCTGGTGCGTAAAAACGGCCTGCCCTGGCTGAAGCGGATGATTTTCTCCACCTTGAAGCACCCGCGATTGTTCGATGCGGGCCTCCGGGTCGGTGCGGCCTTGCAGCCGTTGGTTTTCCGGGGCGAAAAGGGCGGCAAGGCGATCTCGCCCCGGTCGCCCTTCGGCCAGGTGGGGGCGGCTATCGGTTTTGATGGTGAGCGGCAGATGCCGGGTCTGACCGTCACACCTCTGCGCGATCGGGTTCCGGAAGTGGTCAAGGTGGCCTCTGCCAAGATGAAGGTGGCGTTTTTCACCGGTGATTCTCTGAATTATTTTTATCCCGATGCCGGCATGGACCTGATCGAGGTGCTCAGCGCCAACGACATCGAGGTCCACATTCCCAAATCCCAGTCCTGCTGCGGTGTGCCGGTCCTGGTCCATGGCGATGTCGACACGGTCCGGGCCCTGGCCCGCAACAACCTCGACACCTTCGACCAAACCGGTTGCGAGTATCTGATTACCGGTTGCGGTTCCTGCGGCGGGGCCTGGCAGCACGATTATGCCGAGCTGATGGCCGCGGACCCGGTTTACGGCCCAAGGGCCGAGTACTGGGCGCAGCGGACCTATGATATCTCGACCTTCCTCACCCGGGTGGTCAAGCTCAGGCCGTCCAAGGGCCGGGTAGACAGGGTGGTAACCTATCACGACTCCTGCCATCTGAAGAAATCGATGAAGGTCTTTGCCGAGCCTCGCGAAATTCTCAAAGGCATTCCCGGCATCACCTTCAAGGAGATGTCGGCCCCCGATGCCTGCTGCGGCAGCGGTGGTTCTTATGTCCTGTCGCATTATGAAACGTCCTCAGCCATCGGTCGGAAAAAAGCCGAGGATATCAAGCGCACCGCAGCCGATACGGTTTCGGTGGGCTGTCCCGCCTGCATGATGCAGCTCTTGGACAATGTCCACCGCGCCGACGGCCAGCAGGAAGTTGTCCACTATATCTCCCTGCTGGCGGAGTCGTACCGTAAGGAATAAACCGCGGTGAACGCGCCCTGCGGATGTCTGGTCAGGCACCGGAATTATGGCTTGCGAGGGCGATCTTCTGGCGGTATATTTTTTGGGGATCGCCCTTGCTTTCCTCCGGCCCCAAGCTGGCATGGTGAGGATCTCAAAGGGCTTTCTTGATCAGGAGTGGACTCAACTGCTGGGTTGGTTGTGCTGGCGGCAATCGCCGGCATGACCACCTTGAGCAACGTTTTCGATTAATGGAGAGTAAAGGAGTTCGTATGCAGATTGGATTTATCGGCCTGGGTCATCTGGGCAAAGCGATCGCCGGCAGGCTTATCGATTGTCAACATTCGTTGACGGTTTGGAATCGGTCGGCGGAAAAAACCGAAGGCTTGCAGGCGGTCGTCGCCTCATCACCGGCTGAGGCGGCCCGGGGGGCCGAGATTATCAACCTCTGTCTGTTCGACAGCGCCGCGGTTCGCACGGTGTTCACCCAGGAGAACGGGCTGTTGAGCACCGATCTCCACGGCAAGATCATCATCGACCACACCACCAACCATTTCCGGGATGTGCTCGCCTTTCACGATCTCTGTGCCCAGGCCGGGGCGATCTACCTGGAGGCGCCGGTGCTCGGCAGTGTCGTGCCCGCCACCCAGGGGGCCTTGACCGTCCTGGTCAGCGGCAAGAAAGAGGGGTTTACCAGGGCCGAACCGGTGCTGGCCCAAATCGGCAAGCATCTGTTCCATTTGGAAGCGCCGGGAATGGCCACCAAAATGAAATTGATCAACAATCTCGCCCTGGGTAGCATCATGGCCACCCTGGCCGAAACCGTTGCTTTCGGCGAAAGCGCCGGGATCGACAAGGCCATGGTTATTGATATTCTCAATGTCGGCGGCGGCCAATCGCTGGTACTAAACGCCAAACGCGCCAAACTCCTGTCCGAGGATTTTTCGCCGCATTTTTCCAATGGCTTGATCTACAAGGATCTGCATTGCCTCCAGGATTTCGCCTACGAGCAGAAATTACCGCTGTTCACCGGGGCCGTGACCAAGGAACTCTTTGGCCGCGCCATTGCAGAAGGGATGGAATCGCTCGATTTTTCTTCGGTCTACAAATTGTTCAAGCGCCCCTGAGGTGCCGGACGGTTGCTGATCCATGCAGTTCTCCGGGAAGGACCATCTTTCCCGGAGAACGCATAGGTGGGAAAAATCACTGCAGCAATGAAGCAATCGCTTCCTTGATGGCCTCGGTGGAATCGAGTTTGTCGATGATACCGACCGAACTGAGAGCGCTGGCGCGCAGGTGCAGTTGCGAATCCTGGTACCCGGTGAAAAAAAGGATGGGGATTTCCTCTATCTCTTTGATGCGCCCCGCTGTTTCGATCCCATCCATAACGCCGTCGAGACTGATGTCCATCAGGATGGCGTCCGGCCGCTCGTTCTGAACCGCCCGTACCGCCGCCTCGCCGCTGGTCACCACCTTGGTGACCTTGCAGCCCATCTCCCTGACATATTCGGCCAGCATCAGGCCAATCAATTTTTCATCTTCGACAATCAGTATTTTTTTAACCATGCGCTGGTTCTTGGCATTGGGATCGGGGCTGGCGACGACTCGGGCAAATCGAGGTCCAGGTCAAGGTAACATCACACCATCGCAGAGAAAAATGGCGGGGTCAAGGGCTATTGTTGGTTGGTCGCGTTTCTTTGGCACCGGTGAACGTTGGCAAAATAGAGATATTTGACCGGTGGGAAGAGAAGATTTTCGTGGACGGGTGGAAAATGAGGTATATTCTTTTCCAAAAAGATTGATGTTCAAGCAGCCGTCACCCTAGGTCAGCGAGGTGCAAGGTCGTCTCCCGCCGGCGAAGGAACGCCTGCAGCCGTGTCGGCTCGTAGGGGCCACGGTCATTTAACCCTTGAGGAGACTCTCCTATGACAACCCAACGTCGGTATGGTTTCACCACCCGCCAACTCCACGCCGGTCAGACCGTCGATCCCGGTACCGGCAGCAGAGCCGTGCCCTTGTATCAGACCACCTCGTATCTTTTTAAGAGTTCGCAGCACGCGGCCGATCTGTTCGCCCTCAAGGAGTTTGGCAATATTTACACCCGGATCATGAATCCGACCACCGATGTCCTGGAGCGGCGGGTTGCCGATCTGGAGGGCGGAATCGGCGGGTTGGCAGCCGGCAGCGGCCACGGCGCCCAGACGCTCGCCTTCCTTACCCTTTGCGAGAGCGGCGACCATATTGTCGCCAGCAGTCAGTTGTACGGCGGCACCTACAACCAGTTGCGCTATACGCTGCCGCGACTGGGCATCTCGGTGAGTTTTGCCGATCCCTCCGATCCGGATTCCTTTGTGCGGGCCATCCAGCCCAACACCCGGCTGATCTACGGCGAGACCCTGGGTAATCCCAGTCTGACCCTGTTTCCCTTTACGGAGGTCGCCGCCATAGCCCAGGCGCATGGACTGCCCCTGATCATCGACAACACCTTGGCCACTCCCTATCTCTGCCAGCCGATTGAATGGGGCGCCAACATCGTCACCCACAGCACCACCAAATTTCTCAACGGCCATGGGACCTGTCTCGGCGGCCTGCTGGTGGATGCGGGCAATTTTGATTGGACCAGCGGTCGGTTCAAAGGATTTACCGAGCCAGACCCCTCCTACCATGGCCTGGTCTACAGCAGTCTTGGCCCGCCGGCTTTTATCCTCAAAGCGCGGGTGCAGGTGCTGCGGGATATCGGGGTGAGCGCCTCGCCCTTTAACAGCTGGCTGACCGTGCAGGGGGTCGAGACCCTCAGTCTGCGGATGGAACGACATGTCCATAACGCCCAGCGGGTCGCGGAATTTCTTGAGGAGCATCCCCAGGTCGCCTGGGTTTCCTATCCCGGCCTGACCAGCCACCCCAGCTATCAGCGTGCCAAACAGTACATGCCCAAAGGGCCTGGGGCGATTGTCGCCTTTGGCATTCGAGGCGGTCGGGAGGCGGGGCAGCGATTCATCGACGGGCTGCAATTGTTCAGCCATGTCGCCAATGTCGGCGATGCCAAAAGCCTCGCCATCCATCCGGCGAGCACGACCCACAGCCAGTTGAGCGAGGAGGAGATGCGCCGGTCCGGGGTGAGTGCGGATCTGGTCCGTTTAAGCGTGGGCTTGGAGGATATCGAGGATTTGCTCTGGGATTTGGATCAGGCCTTGGCCGTCGGCCGCTGAGCGGGCAACCGGGCTGGAAGCGGGCAGGGCGATTATCGGCCGGGCTGGCGGGAAGTTCCTCTGCTCGCATCGGTGCAGTCGGTGGCGACCGAACACCCGTCTTTGGATTCAAGGCCGGGAATAATGGCCTGGGCGGCGGGGACGGCCGAAGCACCGGATGGTCCGCCGGTCTCGGCGAGGCCTGGCTTGCCAAGATGGGCCAGGATGGCCGTTTCGCCTTGGCGGATCGACAAGCCTTCGGGAGTGCGGGTGATCAGCACCGGAATCTGATCGATGCCCAGCGCGGTCAGCAAGGCTTTGTTGCTTGCCGGGGCATGGCTTGGGTTGCGGGTAATTTTAGGGAGGTCCAGTTCCTTGATCCGATCGATGGGGTTGAAATGCACTGTCGGCCGGTCATTGATTTTGAGTGAGGTGATGACTCGTTCGCAATGGGCGCAGGTGGAGGAGAAAAAAAGAAAATTTTCTGCCGTACGCGCCGTTCCCGGCCTGGTGGCCAAGACGCCGGTCTTGAAGGCCTGCTCCCCGGTCTTGATCTGGTTGAATTCCAGGCTGGCAAAGGCCAGGGAAACAACCCCGAAAATGAAGAGCCCGGGGACCGCTTGCTTGAAGCCGATCAACAGGTTGAGCACAAGGATACAGGCGAAGATGCCGAGGCAATAGGCACAGAAGGCCTGCGCCACCAAATATTGAAAACTGATCAGCACCCCCTCCACCGCGATGCCGGCAAGAAGCAGGGTCTTGACGAACTGCGGCAGCCGGCGTGGTTCGTTGCGCGATGCCCGTAATCCCCAAAAAATGGCTTGAAAGAATGCCAGGCCGACCAGATTGAAGACCAGGGGCGAAACCTTGGTCAGTTGTTCCACCACCTTGCAGCCCTCGTTGAGGCAAAAAGAAGTGCCCTGGTAGAGGGTAAAACCAATCTGGCCCGCAATCAGCAGGCTGGCGAGCAGGGCGATGGGCTGGGCCAACTGCAGGGCTTTACTTTTTTTATTCAGCATTGGGTTCCGGCGTTTGGTCTGGCAGGGGGCGGCAGCAATCCGGGCGTGAAGCACAAAGTGGCTGCAACGTTGAAGTTCTTTATAATGATCCATTCTCCGGTCTGTGTCAACTCTCCTGGCTGATGCTGCGCTGCAGGGGCGATATTATGCCTCGTTGGCCGTTGATGCCGGACTCAGGAGGTGGCGGCCAATGCCTGTCGATAGAGGGCCTCGGCCTGGTAGGAACTGCGGACAAAGGGGGCGGCGGCCACCGCCGAAAATCCCAGGGCCAGCGCTTCTTCGGCCATGGCCTCGAAGGCTTCGGGCGGGACGAATCGGGCCACCTCCAGGTGCGCCTTGGAGGGCTGCAGGTATTGGCCGATGGTGAGGATGTCGCAACCGGCCTGGCGGAGATCGCCAAACAGTTGGGAGAGCTCGCTCCCGGTTTCACCCAGCCCCGCCATGATTCCGGATTTGGTCACAACCCCGGGGGCTATGGCCTTGCTCCGGAGCACCAGTTCCAGGCTGCGCCGATAGCGTGCCTCGGGCCGCACCTGCGGGTAGAGCCGTGCCACGGTTTCAAGGTTATGGTTGAGGACATCCGGACCGCTGGCCAGTACCATCTCCAAGGCCTGCTGGTCGCCCTGGAGATCGGGGATCAGCACCTCGATCAGGGTGTGGGGATTGTGTGCCCGGATGGCCCGGATGGTGGCGGCGAAATGGGCGGCCCCGCCATCGTCAAGGTCGTCGCGGGTCACCGAGGTGATGACGCTATAACGCAGGCCCAGCGCAGCGATGGCCGCAGCCACCCGCGTCGGTTCCTCCGCATCGGGCGGCCCGGCCGCGCCATGGCCGACTGCGCAGAACCGGCAGTTGCGGGTGCATTGCTCGCCCAGGATCATGAAGGTGGCCGTACCCTTGGCAAAACATTCGAATTGATTGGGACACATGGCCTCCTGGCAGACTGTGGTCAACCGTTGCGCTTTGATCAGGTGGCGGATGCGTTCATACTCGGGCCCGGTGGGCAGCTTGCGCCGCAGCCAACGGGGTTTTGCCGGGGTCGGTCGGATGGTCATGGCAGGGCTTCAAGGGTTGAGGAAAGGGTGAGCAGGAGGTCGGCGTCCATGGGCTGCAGTACCACCGCAAAGATTTGGGCCAGATGGATTTGCAGCCGTCTGAGGACCTCGTCTATGGCGCAGGCCGCCCCGCGCTCCTGGGCCAGCGAGGTCATGCCGATATCCCGCAGGCCGCAGGGATTGATCCAGGCAAAGGGGGCCAGATCAACGTTGACGTTGAGGGCCAGGCCGTGGAAGCTGATCCCGTGGCGGATGGCGATGCCGATGCTGCCCAGTTTGTTGTTGCCCACCCAGACACCGTGGTTGCGCCCGTCGCGCCCGGCGCTCACCCCGAAATCACCGGCTAACCGCCGCATGACCTCTTCCAGCCGATACACATATTCGCCGACCCCCAATCGGGCCCGGCGCAGGTCGATGATCGGGTAGACCACCAGCTGGCCCGGACCGTGATAGGTGATTTCGCCGCCCCGTTCGATGGGCACCAGGCCGATGTCGCGGTTGGCCAGGAAGGCCTCGCTCACCCCCAGGTGTTCCCTGCCGCCCCGGCGGCCCAAGGTAAACACCGGCGGATGCTCGACCGCCAGGAACAGGTCGCGGGCGATAGCTCCCCGGCGACGGCGTGCGGCCAGATCGACCTGCAAGGCGTAGGTCCGGTCATAGGCCATCTGGCCGAGGTTGCAGAAGTCGGCTGTGCGTCCGTCGATTCCGGGACTGCCTTGGAGGGGTGGGGCGTCCTTATTGGTCACCGTTTCCGGAGGGCCCGACCAGGCAGGGGCAGCGGGCGGCAAGCACCTCGTCGAGTCGTCGCACCTTGCTCCGCTGCGGGGCCTGGCGGAGGAGTTCGGGCTGCTCGGCCGCTTCCCTGGTAATGGTTTTGAGGGTGGCGATAAACTGGTCGATATCGTCTTTGCACTCGGTTTCCGTCGGCTCGATCATCATCGCCCCGTGGACGATCAAGGGGAAATAGATGGTCGGCGGGTGAAAGCCGCAATCGATCAGTCGCTTGGCCATGTCCACGGTGCTGATTTTGTACTCCTGCTGCTTGAGATCGGAAAAAACGCACTCATGCATGCAGGGCCGGTCGTAGGGGAGATGCAGCACCCCTTTGAGCTCTTCCTTGATGTAGTTGGCGTTGAGCACCGCCAGCTGGCTGGCCCGTTTCAGGCCCGCCGCGCCCATGGTGAGGATGTAGCTGTACGCCCGGATCAGCACCCCGAAGTTGCCGTGGAATGCGTGGATGCGGCCCACCGATTGGGGCCGGTCGAACTCCAAATGATAGTGGTCGCCCTCCTTGACCGCCAGCGGCACCGGCAGGAAGGGAGCCAGTTCCCGGGTGACGCAGACCGGCCCGGCGCCGGGGCCGCCGCCGCCGTGGGGGGTGGAGAAGGTCTTGTGGAGATTGAGATGGAGCACGTCGATGCCGCACTTCTTGGCGTCGATCACCCCGAGCACCGCGTTCATGTTGGCGCCGTCGCCGTAGACCAGGCCGCCTTTGGCATGGACGATGGCGGCGATCTCGCGGATGTGTTCTTCAAACAGTCCGAGGGTATTGGGGTTGGTCACCATGATGCCGGCGGTGTCTTCATCCATGAGCGAGGCCACCAGGGCCGGGTCGAGCATGCCCTGGGCATCCGAGGGCACCGGCACCGCCTTGTAGCCGCAGAGGGCGGCGGAGGCCGGATTGGTGCCGTGGGCGGTGTCGGGGATGAGGATTTTGTGGCGCTGGTCGCCACGGCTCCGGTGGTAGGCATGGAAGATCAGCATGCCGGCCAGTTCGCCGTGGGCTCCGGCGGCCGGCTGCAGGCTGACCGCATCCAGGCCGGTGATCATCGCCAGATACTGCTGCAGTTCAAACAAAATCTGCAGGGTGCCCTGGCAGAGGGTATCGGCAAGCATCGGGTGGGCGCCGGCGAGCGCCGGGGTGGCCGCCTGACGTTCGTTGGTCTTGGGGTTATATTTCATGGTGCAGGAGCCGAGCGGATACATGCCGGTATCCACCCCGAAATTCCATTGAGAAAGCCGGGTGTAGTGACGGACCACATCAACCTCGCTCAAATCCGGGAAATCCACTGCTGGGCCTAAAAGCTCGGGGCCAATCGGGGCGGCGGGGACATCGCTCTCTGGGATCGACATGCCGATCCTGCCTTTTTTACCTTTGTGCCAGAGCAGGGGTTCGTTGAGAATCAGCCCGCCGGTGCCTAACGGTTCGTTCATGCCCGTACCTCCGCTGCAATGGTGTCCATGGTTTGTTTGTCGATGGTTTCGGTGACGCAGAAGAGATAGCGCCCGGTCCACTCGGGGTACAGCGCGCCGAGTTCCAGGCCGGCAACGATGTTTTGGGCCAGCAGTCGCTGGTGGGCGGGGCGGAAATCCTGCGGAAATTCGGCGACGAATTCGTTGAAAACCGGACCGGCAAAGGGAATGGTTGCTCCAGCCTTGATCAGTACCTCTTTGAGATACTGGGTTTTATCATAATTGAGCCGGGCCAGCTGGCGGATGCCGGTACCGCCCAGGGAGGCCATGTACATGCCCGCGGTCATGGCGCAGATGCCCTGGTTGGAGCAGATGTTGGAAGTAGCCTTTTCCCGGCGGATATGCTGCTCCCGGGTGGCCAGCGTCAGCACGTAGCCGCGCTTACCTTCGAGATCCTTGGTTTCGCCGACCAGCCGACCCGGCATGTTGCGGGTAAAGGCTTCCTTGCAGCCGAACATGCCCAGATTCGGGCCGCCGAAGGATCGGGCGATGCCGAAGCTCTGGCCCTCGCCGCAGACGATATCCGCGCCGCACGCTCCCGGATTTTTGAGCAGGCCGTAGGCCAGGGGCTCGGTGAAGCAGGCGATGAATAGGGCGTTCGTGCCATGGATGGCGACGCCGGCGGATTGGAGATCCTCGATCACCCCGAAAAAGTTGGGCGATTGCAGGGCGACGGCGGCGATATCGTCGAGGTCGGCCAGCCCGCTGAGGTCGGTCCGGCCATCACCCAGCAGGTCCAATTCAACCACCTCGTAGGACGCCGGCGCAAGATAGGCCCGGACCACCGCCCGATAATGGGGATGGATCGCCTTGGAGACGGCCACGGTCCGTTTTTTCTTGGCGATCCGCAAACCCATGAGCAGGGCCTCGGCCAAGGCGGAGGCGCCGTCATACATCGAGGCATTGACCACATCCACGCCCAGCAGGCGGGCGGTCAGGGTCTGGTACTCAAAAATCCCCTGCAGCGTTCCCTGGGCCATTTCCGGCTGGTAGGGCGTATAGGCGGTGAGGAACTCGGAGCGCCCGGCCAGGCTGCGCACGGTTTCCGGGATATGATGATGATAACTGCCCGCACCCACCAGAACCCTGGCCTGGGCATCCAGGGGCATGGCCCCCGCCAGCCGGCCGAGGTGGTCGTTCAGTTCCCATTCGCTTTTGGGGGCGGGCAGTGTCCAGTCCGTGGTCATGCGGCAGTCGGCCGGCACGCTGTCAAACAAGCCATCCAGGTTCTGGGTGCCGATGGTCGCCAGCATCGAGGCGATTTCTTCGGGGGTATGGGGCAGATAGCGCATAATCTTATCCTTTGAGGAGTTCGAGGTAGGCGGCGGCCGTATGCAGTTGCTGGTACTGGCTGGGGTCCGAGGGCTGGATTTCGATGATCCAGGCGGCGCCATAGGGGTCCTGATTGATCAGTTCCGGCGAATCCGTCAGGGCGGAGTTGACTGCCACCACCGTACCGGACATGGGCATGTACAGTTCGGAAACCGCCTTGACCGATTCCAGGGTGCCGAATTCGTCGCCCATGCCAAAGCTGTCGCCGACGGCCGGCAGTTCGACAAAGACGATGTCGCCCAACTGGTCCTGGGCGTAGTCGCTGACGCCGATGCGTACCGTCTCGCCGGTGCGTTTGGCCCATTCGTGGTCGTCGGTGTAGGCAATGGTATCGGGCAGGTGTAACGCATCTAATTCTTTCATGCAGGTTTCTCCTTGCAGGATGGGGTTACAGCATATTGTGAAGTGGGTTGCGGGCGGTGCGGTCCGGCCGGATCTGGTCGCGGATCTCCACCTTGAGTTTGCGTTTGCCGTCGGTGAGCAGGACCTCGGAGCCCGGCGGCAGTGGGTGGTCCACCCGGACAAAGCCGCAGCAGAGGCCGCGGGGCGTAAAGGGTTCGGGGCGTCCCGCCGCCGACGGGGTGGCCAGGCTGACAATCTGTGTGCCCACCCGGTCGATGGCCATGTCGGTGGTGCAGGTGAGGAGGATGCCGATGGGGTTGCCGCTGAGATCGGTCACCCGGCTTTGCTCGTTGATGGTGATCTTGCGCGGGTCATAGCCGGCAAAGGGCAGGGTGCAGGGGGAATTGGCAACCGTCTGGAGCGCGGCCGACCCGATGAATTCCTTGGTGAAACCCGCTCCCGCCTCGTCCCAGGGCAAAACGAACAGCCAGGGGTTGCGGGCAAAGGGCCAGGGGCCGATGTCCTGATGGGAAAGCGGCAGTCCAGCTCCGGCGCGCAGGCTGTCGCGGGCCGCCAGCCCGCAGCTGAGGATGGATTCCGGCGCTCCGGTCGCCAACAGCAGGTGCCAGAGCTTTTCGGTGTGCTCCGGCGCGATAAACAGCTCAAAGCCGAACTCGCCGGTATAGCCGGTGCGCGAGACCATCACCGGCGTGCCGTCCAGCAAGGTGACCGGCGCAATGGTTGGGAGTTGGGAGTCGAAGCTGCCCTTGAACGAAAAATAGATTATCTTTTCAAGCACCTGGTCCGGATGCTGCAGAACTCGTCCCAGGATACGGGCCGCGGCCGGGCCCTGGAGGTCCATCTTGCCGACCGCATCGGTATGGTCACGGATCACCGCTTCGGTTGCATGCTGGTTGTGCTGGCCGAGATGGGCGGCGATCGGTGCGCCCATGGAGGCGTTGACCACCAGCATATAGTCGGTCGGCCCGCACTGGCTGACAATCGCATCGTCGATCACCCCGCCGGCGGTATCGAGAAATACCCCGTAGACCGAGCGGCCGGCGATCAGCGGTCCTTTTTTGGGGCCGATGCAGCGCTCCAGATCCTTGGAAAAGCAGCGTTGGAGCAACTCCCGCACCGCCGTCCCGTACAGGGTGAGCACCGCCATGTGGCTGGTATCGAACAGTCCGGCGCCGGTGAGCACCGCCAGGTGTTCGGCCTTGGCCCCGGATGGGTACCACAGCGGCATCTCGTAGCCGCCAAAGGCGGCCAGGTTGGCGTTCTGGCCAACATGCCAGCCGTGCAGTGGCGTGGTTTTCATATTCTGGCCCATGGGTTGTTCTCCTCCACTGGTTCCATCGGGTCGACCCGGTGGCATGTGCTGGTTAAGGCGCTTGAGACGACCAAGGTTGCGTCGGAGCGTACCGCTTCTTCGGCCTGCGGCGGGTCGTCGGCGATTAGCAAAAAAAAAATGACCCAGCCGTTTTTCAGGGGGTTGCTCAGGGTGATCGGGATAGAACACGATGGAAATGTTTTTCGGCACAGGCAACGAACCGACGAGTCAGGCTAAAAAAAAAACCCGAAGCTGTCAATGTCGATGTAGGGATTTGTTGCATTCAATAGGTTGGCTGGATCGGGAAAAACGACTCGAAGGCGGGCGAAACAAAGGATCAAGGGGCGGGAGTCGGCTCAGGTGGGGCAGCCCGCTCCGACCGGTTGACCCCGGCCGGAGCGGTGCTGCGCAACAAAATCCTGATTATTTCAGGGCGGCCAGGGCGGCGCTGTAGTTCGGCTCCTGGGCGATCTCGGGCACCTGCTCGGTGTAGAGCACCTTGCCGTCGGTGTCGATGATGACGATGGCCCGGCTCAGCAGGCCGGTCAGCGGGCCGGTGGTGGCGGTCACCCCGTAGTCCTTGCCAAAGGCCGGCGAACGGAACACCGACAGTGATTCGACATTTTTAAGGCCATCGGTCTCGCAGAACCGGGTATGGGCAAACGGCAGGTCCGCGGAGATACAAAGCACCACGGTGTTGGTCAGTTCGCCGGCGGCCTTGTTGAACTGGCGGACCGAGGTGGCGCACACCGGGGTGTCGATACTCGGGAAAATGTTAAGGACAACCCGTTTGCCCTTATAACCGGCCAGGGTCGCCTCGGAGAGGTCGGTTTTGACCAGGGTAAAGGCCGGGGCAGCGGCGGCCTTGGCGGGCAGGGTACCGATGGTTTCGAAGGCGTTGCCTTTGAGGGTGATGGTGGCCATGGATGTTGCTCCTTTCTTGCTGAATATTGACATTTGCACCGCAGCGGCAACCGAACATTTCAGCAGCGCCGACGGTGATCACGGTTCAAAATAGGTTCTAGGTGATACGTTGATGCACATAATAATGATTCTCCTTTATATGTAAAGCGAAATCTTCATAGAAGAAAGCAATAGTTCTAACCATGACGAGATAACGGGGTACTGGGTGAGGGCGTTCTGTCGATGGGGAAGCACCTGTCAACACCCTTGCTGATCTTGGGAAGAAATCCGCGGCAAACGGAAGCGACTCTTCGCCGCGGAGGTGTTGAAGAGACCGGGCGTATAGGCCCGTCAATGTGAACCGGTCCCAGATCGGCAGTGGAACAACGCGGTGGCAGGCAACCGGCCGCGCGCTTCGGGAGCCGTTGTGGCGGTTCTTAAACAAGGTTTGACGACGTGAGCAGTCCCCTGATATGGGGGTACCGGACCATGGCCATCAGCCACTCCTCGGGAATCGCCGCAGCACCCAAATGGGCGCCGAGCAGCATGCCGACCACCAGGCCGCGGGCCGCCGAATCGCCACCGGCCATGACGTTTTCGATCAGGGCGCTTTTGAGATCGTTGGGATAGGTGAGGATCAGATGGATGGCGCCGGGCAGGGCCGCGGCGATGCCGCACATCTGGCCGAATTTTTTGATCACCGTGCGCGTGTCCTTGCCGCCGCTGTCCAAGCCGCCCCGGATGCGGATATCCAGATCGATATCGGACACTCCTTCCTCAAGGGCAGCTTCCATGGCCTCCATCGGGCCGGTGCCGTGGAGCACTGCCCAACCGGTCTTGGCCAGGAATTCAGCCCCGGCCAAGTTGGCCGGGTGGTTGTGGGTCATGGCGGTTTGCTGTCGGACCGCGGCCAGCAGACCGGAGCGGTCGTTCTGATAAAAAAAGAGCAGCGGGGCAATGCGGGCGGCCCCGCCGAGATCGGAGGAATGGGAGCCGCATTGGTCCGGTGGCATCTGTCGGCGCATATTTTCCAGGGTGGTGGCGGTGGCTTTATCGATGTAGCCGGTGTAGCCGCTGAACAGCGTCTGCCAGGTACCAGCAAAGTCGGCCAGGTCGAATTGGCCGGTTCGGGCCAGGGATTCGAGCAGCACCAGGGTCTGGTCGCCGTAATGGGTAAACTCGCCTGGTCGTTTGGTGCGGTGATATGAGTCGGGCAGGGGTTGGAGTAGGGTTTCGACCCGGCCGATCCGTCGCTCGATTTCTTCGGTGTCGTAGATCCAGTGGGCCCCGAGGGCGAGACTGTCCGCTACCAAGGAAGCCAGTACCATTGCTGTTGCCTGTGGTGTCATTATTCTGTTCTCCCCTGTCTGGAGCCGCCGGTATTGCGGCTGTCTTGATTCAAGTGTTGTATGTCAGAAAATATTTAGGCCTGATCAGGGCTTTTGTCAATCGCGCTTTGCTTCTGCCGCCTGCACGGATATTTAGGCATTAACCCCGGAGAATAGTACGTCGATATAAAGGGAGCCACCGATGCAATCGGATCAACATGGAATCCCAACAAGGAGGGTGTATGAAAATCGCTGCGACTGCGGTCAGCATGGATGCAGCACGAACGTTCAGGGAAATGGAACAACGGCTAACAGGATTGAACCAGACAACGGCAACCGCGGATCCATCGGGACAGCCCGATGATTTCAGTGTCCGCTTTGCCCGTTCGCTTGCCAGTTCAACCCAAACCCAAATCACAGCGCGATCAACGGTCGGTCGTATCAGCACCGGCGATGAGTCGCCGGTCGAAATCAGAAACCATCAAGCCGGCACTCCGGAACAGGTCCTGTCCCAACTGGCGGCGCAGGTGATCGGTCAACCGGTCAGTGTCAAGGCCTTCCAGGAGAATCCGGCGCCAGCCACGGTATCGGCACAGCAAGCACCGGGGACCGCCCCGCCACTTCAGGTGCGGGGGCTGGAACTCACCAGCCGCACCATCTACAGCCAGGAAGAAACCTTGCTGTTCTCAGCCCAGGGATCGGCGCAGACCACCGACGGCCGGGCGATCGCCTTTGAGCTCGGCCTCTCGATGGAACGCACCACCGTGGCCATGGAATCCGCGTCGTTCGGGGTTTCGACCCTGTTCATCGATCCCCTCATCCTCCAGTTCGATGCCGCCTCGCCCTTGCTCGGCGACAGCGCCTTTTCTTTTGATATGGACGGCGACGGCGCCAAGGAGGAACTCGCCTGTCCGGGGAAGGGCTGCGGTTTTCTGGCCTTTGATCGCAATCGCGACGGTATTATCAATAATGGCTTGGAGTTGTTCGGGCCGACGAGCGGTTCGGGTTTTGGCGAGTTGGCCGAGTTGGACCGCGATGCCAATCAATGGATCGACGAACAGGATCCTGTCTTTGCTGCGCTTTCAATCTGGCGTCCGGACAGCCAGGGGGGCGAGTCGTTGCAGTCGTTGCGGGAGGCGGGGGTCGGCGCGATTGCGGTGGTCCATGCGGGGACGGGTTTTGAGCTGCAGCGCCCGGACGGCACCGTGCTGGGAAACGTCAAGGCCAGCGGTATTTTTCTTACCGAGGCCGGGGAGGTCCGTTCCCTGCAGGAGATCGATCTGGCCTTGCCTGCACCGCCGGCAGCCCCCGGTTCCGGCGGTGGGCAAGCCGCAGCCCATCGGTTTGAGGCGGCTCTGCAGTCGCTGCGCGGTATCATCAGCCTGCAGCGGCTGCGGCTGCAGGTGATGCTGAGCGGACAGCGTCTGGAGGCGGTGGTGGCGAACAAAGAAGAGCAGCGGGATTGGCTGTCCGAGTGGCTGCAAACCCGTGATCATTGGCAGGCGGTGGTTGGCGGCGCTGACCAGGAAAAAAGCGCCAGCGACGATCTGGAGGGCCGGAACGTTTTTCATCATCTCCGTCGGCCGGCTTCTGCGGCCAGGCAAGCAGGGTGATCGGCCGGGCCTGAGTGCGTACTGTCTCGACGTTTGCGCCGGATCGGCAAGGTGCCGTGGTCGCCGGTGCAAACGAGCGAGCGGTCGCCTTGCATCCGGTGGTCAGCGTCTGATTATATCTCATGTCATCCCGACGGATTGGCCGTCATGGGCTCCCGAAGTGCATCCCCCAACCCCGAATACCGGACCACCCTCCGTTCGATGGCCCGAACCAGGAGTTCCTTCCGGCCGAAGACCGTGAGGCTCTCGCGTGCCCTGGTGATCCCGGTGTAGAGCAGTTCCCGGCTGAGGATCGGGACATCTTCATGGGGCAGGAGCAGGAGGACTTCGCCGAATTCCGAACCTTGGGATTTATGGACGGTGATGGCGTAGGAGGTTTGCCAGGGCGGCAATCGGGCCAGCGAGATGGGCCGGATGGTGTCCTCGGTCTGTGGAAACCACGCTTGGAGGGTGCCCTGGGCATCGGGCCAGATGATACCGGTGTCGCCGTTGAAAAGATGCAGGTTGTAATCGTTGCGCAGGATAATGATCGGCATGCCCCGGTAGCAGCGCTCGCCTGCTTTGATGACGCCCAGACGGCGGAAAACCTGCTCGGTCAATTGGTTGATGCCGTCGACGCCGCTTGGCCCTTCGCGCAGGGTGCAGAGAATCCGGCGCTGTTCCATTTCCTGGAGGGCCGCTGCCGCCGATGGCGCGGTGAAAAGCGGGTTGAAAAACCGTTCGAGCTGTTGTCGGAGCCAGGTGGTTTGGTTTGGCCCGGTTTGCTCTTCGATCTGCACATCTGGGTAGGCGCGCGCCAGGATAGCTTCCAGGGCCTCGCCCAGGCCGGCATTGACCGCCCGCGACAGGGCGCTGATGCCGCTTGATTCCCGGAATCGGTGGCTGGTTCGGAGGAGGACGATGGCATCGGCGATGGCGTCGGGAGATTTGGCGGTGTCATAGGTTGCCCCGGTGAGGGGCTGCAGGGCGGCGGTCAGCGCCGAGGACCAACCGGCGTCGCCGCTGCCGCAGATATCGCCAAACAGGTTGCCGGCCTCCACCGAGGTCAGCTGATCCCGGTCGCCCAGGAGGATAATCCGGCAGGAGGGCGGCAGGGCGTCGAGCATGGCGGCCATCAGGGGGACATCGATCATCGAGGCCTCGTCGAGGAGCAGCAGATCCAGATGGAGCGGATTAGTGCGGTGATACGTAAAACCTGGCGGCGAAGTCCGAAATCCGAGCAGCCGGTGCAGGGTTTTGGCCTGATCGGGAATCGACTCGGCCCACTGCGGGGGCAAGGTGGTTTTGGCGGTGCGGATCGATTGCTGGAGCCGCAGGGCGGCCTTGCCGGTGGGGGCCGCCAGGCCGATGCGCAGTTTTTTTGGGGTCAGGGCGGCCAGCGCGGCCAGGATGCGGGCGACGGTATAGGTTTTGCCGGTGCCGGGTCCGCCCGAGATGACCACAAAGCGTTTGAGCAGGGCCAGGGCCGCAGCGGTCCGCTGCCAGTCGATGGCGGTCGGGGGTTGGCCGACGGTGGGAAAGAGTTCGGCGAGCATTGCCTCGGGTTCGGCCGCAGCAAGGGGCTCGATGCCCAGGGTCCGGGTTCGCAGGGCGTGGGCGATGGTTTGCTCGTATCGGAAAAAACGGAGCAGGTAGAGCCGGTCGGCAGTGTCCAGGACCAGGGGGCAATGGTCGCCGGGGCGGCCAACCACCGGGGTGGCCAGCAGGCTCTGACGGACAGCCGCCAAGTCAGTGAACCGGGAGCCGTCAAGACCTGCCTCGGTCAGCCGAACGGACAAGGCGGACAGGGGCAGACAGGTGTGCCCCTGCCCGGTTGCCCAACTGGAAAAAGCCGCAGCAATGGGGAGTTCCTGGCTCTCGACGCCGGACATCCGGGCCAGCATGCGACCGGTCTGAACATCGATGGGACGCAACACGCGGGTGGCGAGCAACTGGTTGAGCACGGTCATGGGGTGATCTCCCGGCCGCGGCAACATTCATCGAGTTGTTCGATCAAGCTCCGATCCGGGCGGGTGGCATAAATGCCGCTGCCCTGCGGATGTTCCGGGTGCATGGCCCGGAGAAACAGATAATAGCTGCCGCCGAAATGGGTGTCGTAGTCATATCCTTCCATCCGGTTCTGGAGGAAACGGTGCAGGGCCACCGTGTAAATGAGCGACTGGAGGTGGTACTGGTGGCTGTCCATGCATTCGACCAAGGCCTCGGGGCGGTAGTGCTGGAGCGTGTCGCCGAGGTGGTTGGATTTGTAATCGACCAGGAAGTAGCGGCCCTGGTATCGGAAGACCAGATCGATGAACCCCTTCATCAATCCCTGCAATGAGGTCGCCGCCGTTGCCAGGGGCGGTAGGCCGAGGGGGGCAAGGAGCGCATTGAAGCGCCGGATGTCGACCTGTTCCAGGGGAAAGAGAAAACTGAGTTCATTGATCCGGTCGCTGGCTTTGACCTGATGCAGGCGGCAGCTGCCCGGCAGCTCGACTCCCAGCAGATCGTCGAGCCAGCGGGCGGTGGCGGTTAGCCAGCGCTGGTCGATCCCGCCCTGTTCCAGGACTTCGCCGATCAGGGGCAGCTGCTCCCGGGCCGATCGGCTGAAGTCGAGCCGTTCCAGCAGGGTATGCAGGCTGATGCCTGCAGCCGGTCCTCGGGGGAAGGTGAAAATGGAGGCATAATCCTCGGCTTGCATCGTCTTGATGGGGGACGGGTCGTCCCGGTCCGGAGAGCTGTCGGTACCGGCGGTCAACTTGGAATAACTGGTCATCGACCAACCCGGATTGATCTTGCCGAGAAAAGGCTTGGTGTGCAGGATAGGGGACACGCCTACAACGGCTCGGCGGCTGGTGCCGAAACTTTCGGGCGAGGGGATGATGGCGATCGTCGGTGTTTCGGCATTGAGGCGGGACAGGTCGGTGATCATGTCCGCATCGGATTCGAGGGAACGGCCCTGGTGGAGAAGATGGGCCAGTCCGGTCTGCTGGACCCCCTTCACCCGTCCCCAACAAAACAGGCAGCAGCATTTCGCCCGGGTCACCGCCACATAGAGCAGGCGCAAATCCTCGGCCAGTTGTTCCTCTTCGGCCCGGCGACGGTGTTCGTCATCACCGGTGCCAAGATCGATGGTCAATTGCAGGGTCTCGCGGTGATGAAAGCTCAGCGGCTGGTCCGCCGCCAGGGCCCGCCTCGCCCAGAGGAAGGGAAGCAGAACCACCGGAAATTCCAGCCCTTTCGCCCGGTGGATGGTCACGATCCGGATCAGCTGTTCATCGTTTTCCAGGCGGGTCAACTGGTTGGCGGCGTTGTCGTCCGGGGCGTGCAGCTGCTGCCGGAACCAGCGGAGCAGGCCAGCCATGCCGTGCGCGGCGGCCGGGCTCTGCTGCAGCAGCTCGGCCAGATGGAGGAAGTTGGTGAGTCTCCGTTCCCCTCCGGGTTGGGCCGAGAGGCGGCGGGTAACCTTCCTGGCGGTCAGCAAATGCTGAAACATGGGCATGAATCCCTGGTCGCGCCAGGCCTGCTGGTATTGCAGCAGTTCGGTTATCTGCGCTTCCCAGCGCTGCTCATCATTGTGCAAGGCATGGAGATCATCACCGGTGCAGCCGAAGAGGTCGGTGACCAGGCAGGTGCGGATCTGGGCCGGTCGGGAAAGATCGGCCAGGGCCGTCAGCACCAGGGCCATCTGGCGAGCCTCCTCGGTGGCATAAACCGAATTCTGGCTATAGTAGACGCTGTGCAGGCCGCGTTGCCGCAGCCCTTGCTGCATGGCCTCGGCCTCCCGGTGGGTGCGTACCAGGATGGCGATATCGCCGGTGGCAAGTGGCTTGCCGGCAATGGTCGCCCGGCCGTTATCGGCCGCCACCAGGAGGTCGAGAATGGCCTCGGCGCAGTATTCGACCGCGGCCCGCTCGGCCCGTTCCTTGCTGATCAGCGGGGATTTTTCGTTACGCAGGGCCTCGCTGTCCAGGATCAGTCCGGTGAGCGGGGCCATCGGGGTCTCGTCCAGCAGCAACGGCTGGTTGGCGGCGTCGGCGGCCAGGACCGGGTGAAAGCCGATATCGTCGGTAAAGACAAAGGCATCCTTGCGGAGCCCGAATAGGGTGTTCACCGCCCCCACCATCATAGGGGTCGAACGGTAATTGGTGGCCAGGGTGTACCGGTTGGTTGGCGGGGTGTCGCGGCGGGCCTGAATATAGGTGAAAATATCGGCGCCGCGAAAGGAATAAATTGCCTGTTTGGGGTCGCCGATCATGAACAGGGTGCGGGGGGCCTGGCCATAGATTTTGGCGAACAATCGATATTGCACCGGATCGGTGTCTTGGAATTCGTCGACCAGGGCCACCGGAAAACGGGTGCCGATTCCGGCGGCGAGTTGCGCCCCGGTCCGGGGCCGGTCCAGGGCCGTGGCCAGGCGGGTGAGCAGATCGTCAAAGGAGAGCCAACCCTGCTGGTGCTTGCGCCGCTCCAGCTCGTGCTGCAGGGAGCTTCGGGCCTCGTGCAGGACACTGCAACGCAGGTCGGCAAGGTAGGTCTGGTGGCAGGTGAAAAACTCGTCAAACAGGCGGCAGAACAGGTGGTCCGGCGGCGGTTGTTTACATTTTTTGAGGAGCAGGGTCGCCATCGTTGAGGCGGTCAGCCGGTCGATGCCCTTGGGCAGCAGTAAAGGGAACGCAGGGTGCGCCGCCAGGCTGTCCATGGCCGCGAGCAGTTCCGGTACCCGATCGTGGAGCCGGTAGGCTTTGTCGTTGCGCTGCAGGCAGGGATGCGCTTCGAGCAGGGCCCGCACCTCGCCACGAGCCGTGGCCCAACCCTGCTGCACCTCGGCGAAGAGCGCCCGGCTTTGCGCCTCCAGTCGGTTGACCTCGATGGGGTCCGCCACCGGCACGATCTCGGCGGTCAGGGCGGTGGCCGCCCCGCCGAGGGCGCGGAGCAATCCCATCGGTTCCTTCCAGGTGACCGCAGCCCAGGCGGCTTCCTCTGCCGCGGCCGGGTAGAAACGGTTGCGCCAGAAATCCTCGACGATTTCGCGGCGGAGATCGGTCTCGCTTTCCAGCAGTTCGAGATCAAACAGCGCGCCGGATTCAAAAGCGTGGTCATGGAGGATGCGCTGGCAAAAACCATGGATGGTAAAGATGGCGGCTTCATCCATCCGCACCAGGGCATCGGCCAGCCGCTGTCGGCCAAGATCGGGGGGGACGGTTGCCAGCAGGGCGGCCAGTTGCGGCTCCATCGCTGTCCGCTGCTCAAGACCGTCGAGGGCCTCCCGTAGCCGGCGGCGGATGCGGTCGCGCAGTTCGCCGGTGGCCGCCCGGGTGAAGGTCACCACCAGAATCTGGTCTACTTCCAGCTGTCGTTCGAGCAGGAGGCGGAGAAAGAGCAGGGCCAGGGTGTAGGTCTTGCCGGTACCGGCGCTGGCCTCAAGCAGACGGCAGCCCTGGAGCGGGATGGTGAGCGGATCAAGCGGCTTCACAATCCTCCTCCAGGTGTTGGAAGATCGGCTCGAAAAGTCCGGTCATGGTGATGAAGCGGCTGTCCAGGGGATCAACCTCCTTGAAAAAATAGCGGTAGGTCGGGCTGTCGCCTTCGCCGCTGCGTTGGAATCCTCCTTCCCAGGCCAGTCGGGCCTTGTCGCGCTCTTTGCCGGTGCCTGCGGCCTCGGCCCAGGCCCGACTGGTTTCCGGGAAAAAGGGCAGCGGCGCCGAGAGGCCCTGCCAGTAGAGGTCGAGCAGCTCCATGAGCAAGGGTTGCGGGTCGGCCACTGGCTTGAGGGTGTGGAGCGCCATCGGGGACGAAGTCGGGGCGATGTCCCGGGCCGCATGGATCGTGCATAACGGCATTCCGGGTGGAGCCACAAGATTAAGGACCAGGTGCTGGATCCACAACTCCATCAGGTCGGCACCCTTGAGTGCCCCGCTGCGCCAGGTGATTCGGCCGCCGGGGTAGAGGTCGGTCAGCCAGCCGGTGAGCTGGAAGGGGCCAAGGGGGCAATCGATTTCCAGCGGCGGTAGCGGGTCGGCCAGCAGGGGGCGTATCTGATCGGTGAACTGTAGGCTGTCCTCGGCGATGTCCGTAAACAGCGATCGCCCGAACTCCGCCTGGGGCAGCTGGCCGCTGCCGGTCAGGGTGGCGAACACCTGTTCCGGCGACCGGTTGCGGAGGAGATCGAGCACGGTTTCCTTGCGGAGCTGGTATTGCTGCAACGCATCGAGCCGGAACGGTTCGCTTTCCTCGATCCCAGTTGCTTCTTCACGCAGCTGCAGGCCGAGGATCTGTTCGAGAAAAAAACGGACCGGATGGCGCCAGAACCGTACCAGGGTGCGGATGTCGACGGATCGCCACTCCGGGTCGGGCGGTTCCAGGGCTCTAGTGAGGAAGGGGCGGATCTCGCTTTCCCGGCCGGCTGGCTGCCAGGCAGGGTTATAGCTGGCCGTGGCGGCGGTACCGTCAAAACAGCGCGCGCTGAAGGGCTGCATCGGGTGTTGTGTGGTCAGGTGGTCAACGGTTGTCCCTGCCGGGGCAATGCAGCTCTGGTTGAGGTAGTCCTGCAGTTCGCTGACCACCACCGAAGGCGGGGTCACGCTGTCGTCGCGCTGGCTGCGGCCCACCCAGGAAATCGCCAGGAGGTCGCGGGCGGAGAGCAGGGCCTCAAGGAAGAGATACCGGTCGTCGTGGCGGCGGTTGCGATCGCCGAGTCGGGGCTCTTTGGCCATCAGGTCAAAGGATGCGGGGTGCTGGGTGCGGGGAAAATCACCGTCGTTCATTCCCAAGAGCCAGACGACCCGAAAAGGCACCGAGCGCATCGGCACCATGTTACAGAACGTCACCCGGCCGCTGAGAAAGGCCTGGCCGCCACCGGGCTGGGAGAGCGTCTCTTTTAGATGATTCCTGATCATGGCCGGCGTCATGGTTTCGGTATAACCGGCCTGCTGGCAATGGGTTTTCAATCCATTGATCGTTTCCCGCAGGTTGGCCAGCCCCTGGTCTTCCAGGTCGGGTTCGAAAAAATCCTCGACCATCGCCAGCAACCGGCGGCACCAGTCCTCGGCGGTGCCGGTTGCCTCAAGGCGCCGGCACCAGTCCGCCAGGGTTTCGATCAGGGTCAGGAACCCACCCAGTTCGCCCGCTTCGCTGCTGCTCAGGTGGGGATAGGGCAGGAGTCCCTGATACGGTTCACGGCAGTCGCCCATGAGATAGCCAAGCAACAGTCGGTCCAGGCCGAATTGCCAGCTGTGCTGATGGTCTGTCTGCACCCCCAGCTGCCGACGGTGCTCCTGGTTCAATCCCCAGCGGACGCCTGATTCCCTGACCCAGGCATGCAGACGCGGCAAAATAGCCGGCTCCAGGCCAAAGCGTCGCTGCAGCGCCGTGGTCTCGCAGAGGGCGAGCACCGCAGGAGCGGCGAATCGTCCGGCCATCAGATCGAGCAGCTCAAGAAAACAACGCACTACCGACTGTTCCCGGTGCAGGGATTGGTCGGCGATCGACCAGGGGATACGCCGTTCCGGGCTCGCCTCGCCGAAGACCCCGGCAATGGCCTCGGCGTAGAGGTGCATATCCGGGGCGGTCACCAGGATGTCGGCCGGGGTCAGGTCCGGGTACTGCTGGAAGCCATCGAGTAAGCGGTCGTGCAGGACCTGGATTTCGCGCAAGGGCGAAAAACAGCGGTGAAATTGGATCGAGCGGTCTGCCGGTTGGAGCACATCCTGTTCCTGGTCCGGTGCGGAACGGTCGCCTAGGTCGAGGAGATCGTTTTGCAGGGTGGCCAGGAGGTGGGGGGCCTCATGGTCCCGGTAGAGGTCGATGTCCTCCATCTGCCGGTCGAGCAACTGCCGGAAAAAATCCTGGCCGGTATGGCCCAGCGAGACCAGCAGGGGATTGCCCTGGTCGTAATAGGCATCGGGTCCGTGAGCGGGGTGATCCTTTTGGTGTCTATCCTGAGTGGCCATCTGTCGGGCGGAGACCAGGTCGCCCCAGTAGTGGCGGCAGGGGCTGAGGTGAAACAGGTGGACCTCGGTCCGCTCGCTGACCTGCTCGAGGATATCCAGGTACACCGGGGCCAAACTATTAATCCCGAAGAGGTGCAATCGCCGGGGCAAGGCGGCGGCGTCGGTTTCCGGGTAGGCCAGGAGGCGGTGGAACTGCTCGGGTAAACGGGATCGGTGCGGGATGGCGGTGGCGGTCAACCGCCGCCAGAGCAGTGCTTGCCAGTGGGCGTCTTCCGGGTGTCGTTCCCAGCGGTTGAGCAGGTCCGGGCGGTAGACCAGGTATTGATCAAAGACCTCGCTGATCCGGGCAGCCAACTGATAGCGCTTGCAGCCGTCATCGTCATCCCCCAGGTAGGCATTGATCTCCCCAAAGGCCTGGTGGCCGGACCATTGCGGCAGCAGGGCGGCAATCCGCCAGTGCAGCACCGGTTTGGCGAAGAGATCTTCCTCGGGTTCGTTGTCGGAGAGCCGGTGGAACAGGTCCCAGATCAAGCGGGCCGGCAGGGGGAAATGGAGATTGGCGGCAATCCCGGTGGCAAAGGCGAGCTGCTGCGCAATCCATTGCGCCATCCCCTGGTTGTGTACCATGACGATCTCCGGTTCCAGAGGGTCGTCGAGGGGTTGCGCCAAGACGTTGCAAAGCTGTTGAAACAGGAGCTCCAGCCGGTTGGACTGATGAAGAAACAAAGGCATCTCCTGCAAAAAAGGTATCTGAGGCCGCGGGTTGATGGTTCCGTACGAAGTGGGGCGGGAGTGATTTTTAGGGGAGGGCTTCTTTGCTGGCCACTTTTATTTTATGAATTTAATCTGTATTTGCTATACTTAAAATATGAAACGATATTTTGTCGGTTTTTTATCAGGCTCCGGTGCATGAAACCTCGATTCAGTTATCCGCATGTCGTTTTTGCCTTGCTGGCGACCCTGTTCCTGGCCGGGTTGTTTTATTTACCGTATCTCTCGGTCCGGACCAAGACCATCGAAACGTTCCGCACCCAGCAAATTCTCTCGGCCCAACAGGCGGGCGCTAGCATCCAGTCATTTTTTTCCACCTATGAAAAAGCGCTTTCCTACCTGGTGCAACAAACGGGCATACAGGACATGGACGCGGGCGGCAAAGCCCTACTGGAGCATTTCTTTTCGATCCATGCTTCCGATCTTACCGGCATCCGGCGAAGCGATGCCTCGGGATCGGACCTGTTTTCGGTTCCGGCCCGACCCGCCGACCGGGAGGCAACCGATATCGGTGTTTGCCGGCAGGTTCTAGAACTGCAAGCTCCAACGCTACAGGTGATGGTGGATGAGCCGGGAGAAAAGGGACGAATCTCTTTTTTTTCCGTCCCGATCCGGCGCGGGGAAGCTTTCGATGGCTGCCTCTCCTTCACCCTGCCCTTTGTCGGTATCGTTGAGCGGTTTTTTTCGCAAATTGTTCCGGCCCATAATGGCTCTGTCCTGCTGCTCAGTCGGGAAGGGACCCTGCTCTACGGTCCCGACGCTGCCCAGATCGGTAAAAATATTGAAGATCTAATCTCCGATGGCAAGGATCGCGAGCTGGTGCGGGTGCAATTGCAGGAGCGTGCCCAGCGGATCATACACCTTGCCCAAGGTTTTCTCGGCGGCTCGACCGATGCCCGGATCGGCAACGATCGATATGCGGTCTTTCTGCCGGTGGAACTCTCTGGAGCGGCCAACTGGTCGATTGTGATGGTGGCGCCTGCCAAAGAGGTGCTGGGCGCCATGGCTGCATTTAGTTCGCAATGGTTTCTGGTCACCGGTGTGGCGATTGTCGCAGTCGGCCTGCTTAGCTTTTTCCTCAGCGGCATGGTTGCGCAGCGGCGGGAGGCGCAGCGGGTGCGTGCGGTGGAGGAACAACTGGCCGGCCTGCTTGACCTGGCGCCTTTGGGCGTCTTCCTGCTGAACGGCAATGACGGCATTGTCTATGCCAACCAGGAGGCGGTCCGCATGGTGGATGGCAAGGATGCGGTGACCGGCCGGCTCTTGCTTGATTTCCTCCATCCGGATGACCGGCGACAGGTGGCCGCCACTCTGCGGACGCCGGTCGCCGGGCAGGCTGTCAATGTCGATGGTGTCAGGCTGCTGACTCGAAACCGGGACGAACGCGATCTGGTTATTACCGCCACCCCCTTTTCTCTGGGCGATGCGGAACAGCGGATCGTTATCTTTCGCGATGTTACCGAAGAACAGGCAACGGAAAAGCGGCTGCGACACCTGGCCGAAGCCATCGATCAGGTGAAGGAATCCGTCCTGGTTGCCGATCGCCAGCAAAAGATCGAGTATGTCAATGCCTCCCTCTGTACGATGACCGGGTATGCTCGGGAGGAATGCTGCGGCCAACCCGTCAAGTTGCTCTGGGCAGGTGAACAGGACGCGCCTTTCGAGCCACAGATGGCCGAGATGATCAGGCAGGGCGAGGTGTGGTCGGGCAGGATCATCAATCGCCGTAAAGACGGTAGTTTGTTGGTCACTGCGGCGACCGTTTCCCCGGTGCGCGATACCTTGGGCGCCATTACCCATTTTGTTGCCGTGCAGCGTGACCTCACCTATGAAGTTGCAGTGGAATCTCGGATGCGCCAGGCCCAGAAGATGGAGGCTGTCGGTACGCTGGCGGGTGGTATCGCCCATGATTTCAATAATATTCTTGGCGGTATTATCGGCTTTACCGACATGGCGCTGCTGCAGAGTCAACCGGAGAGCGATCTGCATCAGAATCTCCTGCATATCCGTCAGGGAGGGAAAAGGGCTGCGGATCTTGTTCAGCAGATTCTGACCTTCAGCCGCCAGTCCGCTGAAGAAAGGGTTCCGTTGGCGATGGCCCCGTTGATCAAGGAAAGTCTGCGGTTGTTACGGGCCACGCTTTCCTCGACCATAGACATTACCTTGGAATTGGCCACGTTGGACACCATGGTCATGGCTGCGCCGGAGCAGATTCGGCAGATCGTCATGAATCTCTGTACCAATGCGTTCCAATCGATGCGGGAAAAAGGGGGGCATCTCACTATCCGGCTTGAACGATTGACCGAGTCCCCCTCCGGTACAAAGAAGGCGGAGGGCGGGCGTGCTTGGGTCTCTCTGGTGGTAATGGATACCGGGCAGGGGATTGACAGTGAGATTGTTTCTCAGATTTTCAACCCTTTTTTTACCACCAAACAACCTGGTGAAGGCTCGGGCATGGGGCTTAGCGTGGTTCATGGCATTGTTAAGGAGTTGGGCGGAGAAATTACGGTGGAGTCGCAACCAGGGGTGGGGGCGGCCTTTACCGTGTTGTTGCCGGTGGCCGAGGGTGAGTCGGATAACGGCTTGCTAAGCTTTGAGGAGCCCCTGCCCGTCGGGACCGGGCATGTTCTGGTGGTTGACGACGAGAAGGAAATTCGGGAAACGTACAAAATGATGCTCAATCATTTGGGCTATACGGTTACCACCGCCAGCAACCCCGAGGAGGTTATGGTCCTGATTGAGAAGGCCGAACCCCGTATCGATCTGGTCATTACCGACCAGACCATGCCGAAAATGACCGGGGTTGTTCTGACCGGGAAAATCAGGAGCCGGTATCCCGACATTCCGGTGATCCTTTGTACCGGGTATTCGGATCGCCTCAACGATGATATAGCCCGCGAGGCAGGAGCCTGCGATTTGTTGATGAAGCCGGTGGACTTACGCGGACTGGGCGGGGCGGTCAGGGCCGGGCTGCATAGGAGCGCGTGAGATTCCAAGGTTAGGGGGAGTGGTTTTTATCAGGCCGTAAGGGCAGGGGGTAGAGGCCAGCGTATGCCGGTCAGCAGGGTATAGACCGCCTGATAGATTCGTGGCTCGCTGCTGGCCCTGGGACCGGCGACATTGATGGTTTCCAGTTGCAGCGTCTGGAGCCAGTGTTCCACCAGGGTGATCGCCTGCCTGTGGTCGATCAGCTCAAAATCGATATGCAAGAACGGGCGGTCGTGCCGGATGGCCAGGGCCTCGGTCAGGGCCGAACCTCCGGAAAGGGGACCAAAAGAAAAGATCAGGGTGCCGTCGGCCGCCAGGATATTTTTTTCGGTACGGGCTCGATACCTGCCGGTATCGAGCTCGTCGAGCATGTACCGCAGGGGCAGGGGGCCGTTTTCGGTTTTTCGGCCTTTGGGGAGCCAGCCTCCATGGGGGAGGTTCAAGGCGATGGCCGCGTCAAGGGCGGCCAGATCGGCGCCTGTTTGCCCGCCGGAGATGATCTTCAGGGGAACTCCACGCTCGAATCCGACGCCGCCTGAGTGTCGTCAAAGCGGCTGACCCAGGCATGCGTGGCGATGGGGCTGTGGTGGCCAGCGGGCTGAGCGTTTGCTGTCGGGTACCGGTTTTCGGGGGGCATAGACTCGATCTTTTTCTGTAGGGGCGGTTGTCTTTCCGCTAGAATAATCCATTGCACCGGGTGGTTCAACCGCGATTGAACCGAAAGCCGATTGCAACAGACGTGCGGAGGTGTCCGGCCATGGCTTAGGATTGCCTGTTAGACTTTTCGGCTATCTATTTGAAAATTTAACAATTCTTTCAGTGCGGCCGGTGGTGGCTGCTATTTTTTTTATGTGCAATTTCTTGACAAGCAAGCTGGTCTGTATTTATATGAGACGCGATTTTGACTGCAACCACACAGCGTGGATGTTTCTTTTAACCGAACATCAAACTGAATAACCCTTTGAAAAAAGAGGAAAATGGTTACAGAAAATAGTATAGAACCCGTGTCGTCCCGTCGATTTTTTCTTAAAAGAACAACCCAGATTGCTTTAGGGCTGAGCATTTTGTCCGTACCGGAAATCAGTTGTGCCAAGGTTATGGGAAAACGTTCCCTCTCCTTTTTTCACACCCGCACCCAACAGTCACTCGATATCACCTATGCTTGGGGCAAAGTGTACAACCCCAATGCGTTGAAGCAAATCAGCTTTTTTCTGCGTGACTATCAATCCGGGAAAGCCCATCCGATCGATCCCAAACTGTTGGATATTCTCTGGACCGTTCAGCAGGAAATGGGTCGCAAAGGGGAGTATGAGGTGCTCTGTGGGTACCGTTCACCCCAAACCAACCGGCAACTGGCGCGGAAAAGCTCCGGGGTGGCTGGACATAGCCTGCACATGAAAGGCAAGGCCATCGATATCCGTTTTCCAGGGATCGACACCGACCAGATTCACCAGTGCGCCGTGGAAATGAAGAGCGGCGGGGTGGGGTATTACGCCAAATCTGATTTTGTTCATCTCGATTCGGGGGAGTACCGGACCTGGTAATTCCGGCAGTCGCGGCATTGTTGCATTGGGTTGTTTTTCCATCACCAACGGATGGTGCTGACCTTCGTTGCGCGGGTGGAGATGGCCAGCATTCGGCCGAATTCTACACCTGAATACTCCTTTTTGCCCAGCGGTGCATGCATGGAAGACCCTATTGCCGAAGAACTCGTCAATATCATCAAGAGAAATAAAAAATCGGAATTTGAGGAGGCTTTTGAGCGTGCCTTTGAGCTGACCAAATCGTATGCCGGTTCAGCCAATGCCCAGGCTTCGACCATTCCTTTTGTTTTTGAAAAGCTTTTTGAGCTGTTTGTGACCGGTAAAACCAAACCCTGACGATTCCCGCAAAGCCTATACCCCAGGCCGCTGGTTGTCCTACAGATTCGGAGGGCCGGGGCGGTCAATTCACCGCGCCTGTAACTGGCGCTGGATCATCTGCAGGTCGAGCCAGGTCGCCTTTTTCATATCCGGACATCCCAGCAGGAAACGGGGATGAAAGGTGACCATGATGGGTATGGTATCGGCCCCTTCGTGGCCATATCGATAGCGATGGAACCGACCGCGCAGCCGGGATACCGGCTCGCTGCCCTCCAGTACTGATTGCGCCGCCGCTTCGCCCATGGCGCAGATAATTCTCGGCCTGACCAGCTCTATTTCCCGGCGCAGATAGGCTAGGCATCGCTGCGCATGGATTGCTTCCGGCGGATCGGGGGGCAGGGGGCAGCATTTGACCGTATTGGTCACATAGACATCTTCGGGCGAAAGCCCAATCGCCCGCATCATATTCCACAACAGGGTGTCTTCCTCCGCACCGAACAGGGTCGTTGCCGAGCATCCAGCGGTCTGGCTGGAATAGTCACCGATGATCAACAGTCGGGCGGTCACGGTGCCGGCGCCGACTACTTGGCCTTGGCGTGCCGAAGTGAGGTCGCAGAGCCGGCAGGATCGGATATCTTGATGCAGAGCCGCAAATTGTTCCGCGGTTGCCGGCGTGGTCGGCAAAGGGGCATCTTTCGGACGGACAGGGGGCGGGGTCTGTTGTACCTGTGGGCGAAAGTCGGCCTTGACAGGTGGTTTTTTTACGGACAGGTACTGGCGCAGGCCCGGCGTCAACGGATAGTCTTTGATGCCCATTTGTTGGTGCAACTGCAGATAGGTTCGGATACCGGCGGCAAGCGCCACCAATGCGGCACGGTCGGGTCCGGTGGCCTGGCCCTGTTTGGGGGCATCGTTTTTGGCCTTGTCCTCAACTGGCAGCGCGGCCCCCGTGCTTGCCTCGCTCTGCTCGCTTGCTTTACCTTGCCCTGGAATCATGCCGGTCCCCTTGCTTGATGGAGGAACGGCAGTCTGCTTCTTGGACATACCGGCGCCGACCATACGGTTCGAGCGTTATTTTTTCTTTTTTGGGGGCTCAAATTCATAGACGGTCTCATTTTTTTTCAAAAGGCCATGTTTTTTGCGGGCCACCTCTTCAAGATAGGCATCGTCGGACTTTAACCGTTTGATGTCCTCGGTGAGTTCAATATTTTTCGCCTCGAGCTGACTGTTTTCCTGGCTCAAGGTGGCGATTTCTTTTTGCAGTTTTCGATAATGGAAATAACCGCGGCCAGGCGCAAATAGAAGCCAAAGCAGCAGGAAAACCCCCGCGATCAGGCCTAGATACCAGAGTATCTTTTTATCCTGCCCGGTTTCCTCCTGTTTTTTTCGTGTCGCCATTTTTTTCCCCAACCTCACGCAATCGTCGATGATCATGTCTCAACTACCAAAAAAATGCCTGGTCAGCGCCTGCCTCACCGGGCTGTGCACCCGATATGACGGCCTAAGCAAGGGCAACCCGTCCTGCCTGCGACAACTCGCCGACTATTTCTGGATTCCGGTCTGTCCCGAGCAACTAGGCGGGCTGCCCACGCCCCGTCCCGCCGCTGTTTTGGTCAATGGCGATGGCCATGATGTCCTTGCCGGCCGCGCCCAGGTCCGGGACCGGAACGGCCAGGACGTCTCTGCAGCGTTTATTCGGGGAGCGGTCATGGTGCTGGCCATCGCTCGGGCGCATGATATTGAGCGCTGCTATCTCAAATCCGGCAGTCCCTCCTGCGGGCCTTCGCCGTATCCGGGAGTGACCGCTGCCCTGTTGCTTGCCCATGGCTTCGAGGTCGTCAGTTTTTGATTTGGCGGGCCCGCTGCGGGGGCAAGGTCTCTGGCTGTTGCTATGCGTCCCCTGCTCCCAGGTTTTCGGTCGCATCCAATCGCAGTAAACGGATCAGGAGGATGCCGGATTCGTAGAGCAGATATAAGGGGACGGCCATGAGCGCCATGTTAAAGAGATCCGGGGTCGGGGTGAGGACGGCGGCCAGAATGGCAATAACCAGTAGCGCGTACCGCCGGTGCTTCTCGTAGGTTTTGCAGGAGACGGCACCCACCTGGGCGCTGAACACCATGAATACCGGCAGCTCAAAGATCAGGCCAAAGGCCAGGATGAACAAGGTGACAAAATGGACAAACTGACTGACGGAGATCACCGCTTGCAGATCTTGCGTTTGAAAACTGAGCAGGAATCGGATGCCAAAGGGCAGGGTCACCAGATAACAGAATAGAGTGCCGCCGTAAAAAAGGAAGCAGGTGGCAAAAACAAACCAGAAGAGCTTTTTACCGGTAACGTCAAAGGGTTTGCCGATAGCCTTCCATAAAACGTACATGCAAAAGGGCATAAGCACATACAGGGCAGCGAAGAACGCCAGGGTGACATGTGCAAGGAAAGGCCCGGCCACGGAAAAGAAATAAAGTTGTTCGCCCAGATGCGCTTGCATGGTTGCGAGCAGTTGGCCGGATAAAAAAAAGAGCCCCAGGGTCGTGGTAACCAAAGTGAGTCCTAGCGACTTCACTGAACTGCGAAGTTCCAATAAAAAGATGAAAAAAGATTTTCCCAGTTCAGCCATAAGCGTGGTCATTACCAACAATAATAAAAATTTGATCTGGTTCCGGCGGCAGGGAAAAAGTAGCAAAACAGTCGGGTAAAAGCAAATGAATACCCGTTGCGTTTCCAGGGGGGCCGTGATAAAAGCCTGTTAAACTGGTGTGCGTCCGGCATGCGTCCAGTGTGTCAGAATACTACCTTCTCAATACTTCTCCTAACCAAATAGCAAAGTCATGCTTGAATTACGCTTTGTCAGGGAAAACCTGGAACTGGTTCGCCAAAAATGTCTCCTCCGTGGGGTCGATCCGCAACTCATCGACCGTTTTTCCGCAACCGACCATCGCCGGCTGGCGCTCCTTGCCGAGGTCGAAACGCTGAAAAATCAGCGAAATACGGTTTCGAAAACCATCGCATCGCTGAAGCAGGCCGGAGAGAACGCCACCGCTGAACCCTTGATCCTGGAGATGCGAGCCGTTTCCGAGCAGATCAAGGGGCTGGATGCCACCCTGGCTGAGATCGAACTTCAGCTGCAGGACAGTATCATGTCCATTCCCAACCTCTGCGACGATTCCGTGCCGCCGGGGCGGGACGAACAGGATAATGTCGAAATAAAACGATGGGGGCAAATTCCGGATTTTTCCTTTTCGCCGCGGCCGCATTGGGAAGTCGGTGAACAGTTGGGCATTCTCGACTTCGACACCGCCTCCCGGCTCGCCGGGGCCCGCTTCAGTCTGCTCAAAGGGTTTGGTTCCAGATTGTCGCGGGCTTTGATCAATTTTTTCCTCGATCTGCATACCCAGCGCCACGGATACACGGAGGTGCTGCCGCCGTTCATGGTTAATTCCAAAGCCATGACCGGTACCGGGCAGTTGCCGAAATTCAAGGACGAGCTGTTTAAGATCGAAGGCTGGGACTTGTGGCTCATCCCCACCGCCGAGGTTCCGGTGACCAACATCCATGCCGGAATGACCCTGGATGCGGACGAACTGCCGCTGAAGTATACCGCCGCCACCCCCTGCTTTCGATCGGAGGCTGGATCGTACGGCAAAGATACCCGGGGGCTCATTCGTCAGCACCAGTTTGAAAAAGTGGAACTGGTGAAATTTGCCGCTCCGGAAAACTCCCGGGAGGAATTGGAAAGCCTGTTGGCCGATGCCGAGGCCGCGCTGCAGCTTCTGGAGCTCCCCTACCGGGTGATCACGCTGTGTGCCGGGGATCTCGGTTTTTCAGCGGCAAAAACCTATGACATCGAAGTTTGGCTACCGGGCCAGCATACCTATCGGGAGATATCGTCCTGTTCCAACTTTTTGGATTTTCAGGCGAGAAGGGCCGGGATCCGGTACCGACCCAAGGGCGAAAAAAAGAGCCGCCTGGTCCACACCCTCAACGGATCGGGCCTGGCGGTTGGGCGCACCCTGCTGGCCATCCTGGAGAATTACCAGCAGGCGGACGGTACGGTGCGGTTGCCAAAGGTTTTGCAACCCTATTTCGAAACTCGTTTTTAAGAGAAACCGCACCGGGGCCAGGCCCCAGTGCGGGGTTGGGCGCGCGTCAGTCCGTCAATCGGCGCGTTTTTTCCAAAGCCAGCGTAATCAGTCGGTCCAGCAGGGCGCTGAACGGGAGACCGAATTCGGCTGCGGCTTGGGGCAAGAGGCTGGTGGGGGTCATCCCGGGGATGGTGTTGGTTTCCAATATATAGAGTTCGTCGTCCGCCAGGATCATGTCGGTGCGGCTGTATCCTCGTAATTGCAGGCTGCGATGGGCGGTCATGGCATACTCCTGGGCCTTCTTCCTGACCTGCTCGCTCACCGGAGCCGGGCAGATTTCCTTGCTGGCTCCCGGTTGGTACTTGGCTTCATAGTCGAAAAATTCGAAACGGCTGTCGGGAATTATTTCGATCAGCGGCAAGGCCGCCAGTTGGTCGTTGCCGATTACCCCCACCGTTAATTCCCGACCTTTGATGAATTCCTCCACCATGACCTCACTGTCATGTCGCAGGGCCAATCGTAACGCGGCGGGCAATTGATCGATCTTGCGCACGATGGACATGCCGATGGAGGATCCCTGTCGGACAGGTTTGACGACGCAGGGCAATCGAAGGCTGGCGGCAATCCGACCGGTGTCGGTCAAATCTTCCGGTTCCACCATGACCCAGGGCGCCACCGGCAAGCCGCTGAGCTTATACATCGTTTTCGCCAGGTTTTTGTCCATTGCCAAGGCGCTGCCCAAAACCCCCGACCCTTGGTAGGGGATACCGAGCAGATCAAGGAATCCCTGGATGGTTCCGTCTTCGCCATGCACCCCGTGCAAAAGAAGAAAAGCGACATCAATTTGATCGGCAGCTAGCGCTATTTTGGCCAGGTCGGTTGCCGGATCGTACCGCACAATCTCATATTTTTCCGGGTCCAGCGCCTGCGCCACCCCGATCGCTCCCCTGAGCGACACCTCACGTTCATCTGACGTCCCGCCGGCAATAAGCGCCAATCGAATTTTAGCCATCGTCGACCTCCAGTTGATTGAATACGTTACCCTGTCCGCCCGGTCGGGCAGATGCCGAGCATGTTACCATCGCGGTTCAGAAAAATAAAAGGAAAAGAGGGGCGGGCACTGGCATCGGTTGACAGCAAACCCAAGCCTGATTTTGAAGCCGAGCAATAGATTCAGAGAATTCTTATCTGTTGATCGGTGAATTGCATTGACAAGTCCAGTCGGAGAAGTTATTTTTTATGGTTTGCAAAATACTCTTATTAAAGGCTTAGGCCAACCACCAAAGGAAGTGATGCAATTATGATCGAAGTCGATGTCAGAGGTGACCTTGAATACGCGATCAGGCAGTTGAAGAAGAAACTGCAGATCGACGGTATTAAACGAGAGCTGAAACGGCGTGAATACTATGAAAAACCTAGTGTTAAAAAACGTCGTAAAGCAGCTGAGGCCCTGCGTAAACTTCGCAAATTCAACCGGGTCAGAAGCCGGTTCTGAGTTTGAAGCCCTGACGGTGCAACCGTCGGGGCTTTTTTGTTTATCCTTCTTCTCGTTCGGAAGCACTGCAGATCAACGACTCCATTGATCACCTTCAGCTTTTCCTTCAGCACCTGACTGTCCAACGAAGACTTGCCAAAAATACAGTTTTGTCCTATCGTGCTGACCTTCTGTCTTTTTTCGATTATTCAGCGGGGCTGAAATCCTCGGCTCCAGAGGCCATCGGAAAAGAGCATATCCAGCAATTCTTTCGTTTCTGCCATGAGCGGCGCATCAGCGCTCGATCCAATGCCCGCCGCCTGGCAGCGCTCCGCGCTTTTTTTCTTTTTCTTTGTGAACGGGGCGTGCTTTCCGTCAACCCGACCGCCGAGATCGACGCACCAAAAATTGGCCGCAGCCTCCCCAAAGCCCTCAGTGTCGCCGAAGTCGATACCCTGTTGCAATTGCCCGAGATTACGCCTCCGCTGGTCCTGCGGAATTACGCCATGCTGCATCTCTTATATGGATCGGGACTCCGGGTTTCCGAGTTGGTCAACCTACCGGTCAATGGCTGCAATTTAACCAGCTACCATCTTCGTATTCTCGGCAAAGGCAACAAGGAGCGCATGGTGCCCTTTTCTGCCACCGCTGGCGGCCTTATCAAAGATTATATCGAAAGGGGGCGCCCGCAGCTGCTCAAGCGCAGGCCCAGTCCGCTGCTGTTTATTTCCAACCGGGGCAGCAGTATGACCAGAAACCGCTTCTGGCAGATCATCCAGGAAATCGCTCTGCGAGCGGGAATCAGTAAATCCATCAGTCCGCACATGCTTCGCCACTCCTTTGCCACCCATCTTCTTGCGGGTGGCGCTGACTTACGTTCGGTCCAGATGATGCTGGGGCACACCGATATTTCCACCACCCAGATCTATACCCATATTGATGTCGACCGATTGAAATCTTCCCACCAGCGGTTTCATCCGCGTGGCTAGGCGTTGGCTGCAATGCTTGGCTGGGCTGGCGGCGGGGTTTCCAGTGGCAGCCTGACGGTAAATTCGGTCTGGCCGGGCACTGAGCGCACGGCAATCGTGCCGCCATGGGCTCGAATTATGCCATAGGAGACCGGCAGGCCGAGACCCGTCCCCTCCACCGCCGACTTGGTGGTGAAGAACGGCTCAAAAATATGATCGAGGTTTTCCGGTTTGATTCCCGGACCATCATCGCTAACCGTCAGCAGTATTTCTCCCTCTCCAATCGCAGTGCCAATGGTCAAAGTCCCGCCTTCTGCGGTCAAGGCATCGCCGGCGTTGATGAGCAGGTTGATGAACACCTGGCGAATCTGATCTTCCACCGCCCCCAATCGGATGGGGTGTTCGTGGTATTTCCTGATAAGGGTGATGTTCTTTTTGGTCAGGAGGATTTGTTGTAATTTCAGGGTTTCATCCAATATCCGGTGCAGGTCAAAATCGGTTTTTTGGCCGCCGGAGGGGCGATTGAACTGCTGGAGATCGCGGATCAGTTTGCGCATACGGTCACATTCGTTTTCCGCCAGCTGCAATAGGTTTTGATCCTCCGGGCAAAGGCTTGGGCGCTGCTTGACATCACGCAGGGCAAAGCGGATTCCGAGGAGCGGATTGCCGAATTCGTGGGCAATGGAAGCCGCCAGTTTGCCGATGGCATCCAGTTTCTGGGCATGGTGTAATTGTTCAGCCAACTGGAGTTCTCGAGTGGTGTCACGTCCCATGGCCACCACATTGGTCAGTTGCCCTTGTGGATTAAGGATGGGGAAAATAATCGACTCCAGATGAATGCTTCGCCCCAAGGCATTGGTGGTGTTGAAGGTGCCGATCCAGGTTGCACCGTCCACGATCGATTTGGTCACACCCTCGATCTGCTGTTCGAGATGCAATCCTTGGAACGCCTCGATGACCTTTTTACCTACCAATGCGCCGATCTCATATCCCGTTACCGTCGCGAAGCTGGCATTGACAAATTCGATCCTGCCGTTGGCGTCAACGATCAGGATCGGGGCTGGCGCCTGGCGGACGACCTTGGTGAACAGTTGTTTGATCTGTTCAAGTTGCTGTTGCTGGCTGATATCGGCAAAGAAAACAAGCGCGCCGGTGCAATGTTGATGCTCCAGGAGGGGGTAGGACCGCACGGAAATCAGCAGCAACTCGCCGTTCGGACGACGGAGCGGCATTTCATCGGTGATAATTACTTTTTGAGCATTGATGGTCGCTTTGACTTGTTCGCCGAGCAGATCAGGGTGCGACAATTCCTGGCAATCGTGGGCAAACCGTTCAAGGATGGGGCAACCGATTAACATATCGGGTGAGGCGGCCAGGAAATGATCCTGCCCTGCCCGATTGATGAAGGTGCAGTTGCCTTGGAGATCGACCCCGAAAATCGCTTCTTCGGTGGTATCGAAAAAGAGCCGGAGGTGTTGTTCCTTGGTCCGCAAATCACGAAAGGCCTGGAAGCCGGTCTGGCAAAGGGCGTTGAGCGTTGCCGTGACCTGGTCGAGTTCATCAGGTTGGGGGGAAGGGGAACGGTCCAGTTGCAACGGCCGGGGTTGGCTGTTGCGGATATCGATCACCTCGACATATTCGGCCAGCTTGGTTAGATGCTGGGAAATATTTTTTCGAAACAGCAGGAGGATGAAGCCGGAGACCAGGAAAGTCTTCACCGCATTGCTGCTGAGGAGGATGATGATTCTGCGGAGCAGGCGCTGATATACGCCAACAAGCGAAGCCATCACCCGTAAGCGGCCGATTTGTTCAGGGGCGCCGCGAACTGAATGATGTAGCGGGAAAATACGTGAAAGGCTGTTGTCCAGAACCGGTGCCCCTTTCGTCCAGGCGATCTGGTCGCCCATCTCGACCGCGGCGTAGACGATATCCTGACGCTTAATCAAGCCTTCGAGTTGCAGATTGACCTGGAGATCATCAAGAATCCAGACACTTTCTTCCAGCGGCCTGATGCTGGTCGTTTCGATAGAGGTGAAAAACGATTGAATATCGTTGATGTCTCTCCGGTAGTCGAGGTACAGCTGCAGGGCGGTTACCAACAGCGTCACCACGGTACTGAATAAAATGACCTGATAGGTCAGGCGATAGGCAATACGATTTTTTTTCCAGAGCGCCAAAAGCCGTCACCTCATCTGCTATCGGTGGAAAGATCGTCTTGAAATACTCCAGCACCTGAGCCGGTCGATAACTGAGCGCCAGTGCAGGTTTTTTGGATGGTTGGGATGTGTACGCCGCATGTCTGCGTCCAGTCCTCAGGGCGTAATTTCCAGCCATGGACAGGTCTGCAACTGACCAGCCAGCAATACCTGCAAGGAACTGTGTTTTGGCCGCAAGCGGCGGCGGACTTCCTCCTGCACCAGATCCGGGTGGTTGTTGATGGCGCTGAGATGGGCGAGCACCAGCAGTTGCAGGTGCTCCTCGGCCAGACGGGCGGCCAGATCAACCGAGTCGCCATTGGCCAGATGCCCACGGCTCGACAATACCCGTTGCTTGAGCGCCAGCGGATACGGCCCCTCCTGCAACATCTGCACATCGTGGTTGGCCTCGAGGATCAGGGCCTGGCATTTTTGCAGGTGATGCTTGATGAGTTGGGTGATTTTGCCGGTGTCGGTACAGTAGCCCAAACGGCAAGTCCCATCGCTGACCACGAAGCCCACCGGATCGGCAGTGTCATGGGACACCGAAAAAGGATGTACCTGCAGATCGCCGATAACGAACGGTTCGCCGGTGCCGAATTCCCGATGTACCGGCAACGGCCCGAACCGATGTTCCCCGGCCCGATGGGTGGCGTGGTTGGCGTACACCGGAAGGTTGAGCCGCCGCGCCAGCACCCCGACCCCTTTGACGTGGTCATCGTGTTCATGGGTGATGATCAGGGCGGTGAGCATTTCCGGGTCGAGGCCCAAGCGGTTAAGCCGCCCGATAATCTCCTTGGCGGAAAAACCGTTGTCAATGAGCAGGCGGGTAGAGCCGGATTCCACCAGCGTGCAGTTCCCCTTGCTGCCGCTGCCCAAAACTGAAAATTTCATGTGAGTTCAGCGTCGGGGCGAAAGGGCTCCGAGGGTTGGATGCCTGTGTGGCCGAATCCACCGCTACCGCGGACCGTGGGGTCCAGTGCTGGAACCACCTGCAACTCCGCTCGGGAAACCGGCGCCAGAATCAATTGGGCGATGCGGTCACCCCGTCGGATCGTGAAGGGGGCGCGGCCGAGATTGATCAGCCCCACCTTGACCTCGCCCCGGTAATCGGCATCAATGGTCCCGGGGGCATTGACCACGGTGATCCCATGCTTCACTGCCAGGCCGGAACGGGGACGAACTTGAATTTCATACCCCTCGGGGATAGCCACGGCAAACCCGCAGGGCACCAGGCCGATCGCGCCGGGTTCGAGTACTACGGGTTCCCGGAGGGCGGCACAGACGTCCATGCCTGCGGCCAAGGCCGTTTCGTACACCGGCAATCGTAGCCCTTCGGCATGTTGATGGTCGATCCAGGTAAAAGCAACACGTACCGTTTGCATCACATTTTCCCTTATCTGCTTTGGTGGTTACATAAAAAAAAGCCGATCCCGCTCACGCGGTAATCGGCTTTCCAATCAACTCAACGGGGCACGATAACTTACTCTTCACCCTCTGCCAAAGCGGCTTTACGGCTGAGGCGGATACGGCCGCGGCTATCGACATCGATCACTTTAACCTTGATGATATCACCTTCCTTGACGACATCGGTCACGTTCTTGACCCGGTCGTTAGCCAGTTCAGAGATGTGGACCATACCGTCGGTTCCCGGGAAAATCTGGACAAAGGCGCCGAAATCCTTGATGGTGCGGACTTCACCTTCATAGATCTTGCCAACCTCAGGCACTGCAGTGATCTGCTGGATGCGCTTAACCAGGGCATTGGCAGATTCACAGTTGTTGCTGAAGATCTTGATGGTGCCGTCATCCTCGACATCAATTTTCGAGTCGAATTCCGCCGTCATCTCCCGGATGATCTTGCCGCCGGGGCCGATAATATCGCGAATCTTATCGGGGTTGATCTTCATGGTGATATACTTGGGCGCATGCTCGGAAACCACGGCCCTTGGCGAGCCGAGCGCCTCTTCCATTTTTTCCAGGATATGAATCCTCCCTTTTTTGGCCTGATCCAGCGCTCGGGACATGATCGCGCGGTCAACGCCGTCGATTTTGATGTCCATCTGCAGCCCGGTGATGCCGCCACGGGTGCCGACCACCTTGAAATCCATATCGCCGAGATGATCTTCATCACCGAGGATATCGGTGAGTACCACCACTTGATCGCCTTCCTTGATCAAGCCCATGGCGACGCCGGAAACGGGCGCTTTGACCGGGACGCCGGCATCCATAAGCGCCAGGCTGGCGCCGCAGACCGTGGCCATGGAGGATGAGCCATTTGATTCCAACACTTCCGAAACCACCCGCATGGTGTAGGGGAAGGCGTCACCGGCCGGCAACACCGCTTCAATACCGCGACGGGCCAGGGTGCCGTGGCCGATATCGCGGCGGCTTGGACCGCTCAGGCGGCGAACCTCGCCAACACAGAACGGCGGAAAGTTGTAGTGGAGCATGAAACGGCGATAGACATCGCCGCCCAACCCTTCAAGGTGTTGTTCGTCGCGTTCGCTGCCCAGCGTGCCGATGACCAGGGCCTGGGTCTCGCCCCTTGTGAAGAGCGCCGAGCCATGGGCCCGCGGCAGGATGCCGACTTCGCAGGTAATCGGACGGACTTCTTCGAAGCTCCGACCATCGAGGCGAAGGCCCTTGCTGACAATGCGATCCCGCATCACGTGTTTCTTGTAGTCGCTGAGCAGCGCTGTGACCTGACCGGGGGCATCGTACATGGCGGGGTCGATCAGGGCCAGGACCTCTGCCTTGAGCTGGCTGTAGCGGCTGGAACGGGCCATTTTATCGGCGGTGGTCACCACCTCTTCCATGCCCGGGGCGGCGGCATCCTCGACTAATTTTTTAAGCGGCACGTTGACGGTCGGCGGCACCACCACTCGCTTAGCTTTTCCGGCCTCCTGCTGCAGTCGCAACTGCAGGTCAATCAGCGGTTGGATACCGGCATGGGCAAAAAAGATAGCCTCCAGAATCACCGCTTCGTCCATCTCTCCGGCCCGGCCCTCGACCATGACCACCGCCGTGCGGGTGCCGGCGACCACTAGACTGATCTGGGATTTTTCGAGTTGGCTCTTGCTGGGGTTGAGTACATACTCACCGTCGATGTACCCGACCCGGGCGGCGGCAACCGGTCCGGCAAAGGGGATGTCGGAGAGCATCAGGGCGGCGGAGGCGCCGTTCATGGCCAGGATATCAGGATCGAGATCCTGATCCGCCGAGAAGACCGTGGCAATCAACTGGGTCTCGCTGGAATATCCCTCGGGAAAGAGCGGGCGCAACGGTCGATCGATCATTCTGCAGGTTAAGACTTCCTTTTCGCTGGGGCGGCCGATCTCACGCCGAAAATAACTGCCGGGAATGCGGCCTGCAGCATACATCCGTTCCTGATACTCGATGGTCAGCGGCAGGAAACCCAGGTCCTTCGACTCGGTTTCGGCAACCACGGTGATCAGCACCATGGTGTCGCCGCTCGAAACCACGACCGAGCCACTGGCCTGTTTCGCCATCTTGCCTGTTTCAAAGACGAGGGTTCGCCCGCCTATATTGGTTTCAAATGTTTGTTTCATACGTACTCCTGTTCCGGTGCTCCCGGAATGTGCATTGATAGGTGACGATTAGTCCGGTGCAGCGTAATGCCGTCACAAAGGCACAAAGGATGCAGCGACAATCTCCATCCTTTGCCAATTCTCTCTGTGTCCTTTGTGTCTTTATGACGTTCCCGTTGTTGCTGGCCTGATTCATCGTGGGGTAAGCGAGGGGAGAACCACCGTGGTTCTCCCCTCGGAAGTGACTTATTTGCGGATACCGAGGGCCTGGATAAGGGACCGGTATTTGGCGACGTCTTTCTTTTGTAGATATTTAAGCAGATTGCGACGCTGACCAACGAGTTTCAACAGGCCGCGACGGCTATGATGATCCTTGGAATGGGTTCTGAAATGATCGGTAAGGTACTGAATACGCTCGGTGAGGAGGGCGATTTGCACCTCGCAGGACCCGGTATCGGTATCATGGATCTTGAATTTTTCGATAATTTCTTTTTTCTTTTCAACTGTCTGTGCCATGGGCATTACCACCTTTTTTCCTTCTGCTACCAGAAAAGCAACATCCCTCAGCCTTTACTGGAGTCTGGATAAAATGTTCCTGGTTCCGGGTCAGAGGGGCGACCAGGAGGAACGATAGACAACTTCTCACTTCTATACTCTACGCCGCTAAACTGTGGCAAGTTTAAAGCGACGGCCCTGAAATGAAGCGCAGCGCCTCTTCGATGCTCAACCTGCCGTTATGCAACAGCTGCAGGCCCTCTTCGGTAAAAAGTCCGAGTCCCGGCAGGCAGGTGTCCACGGAGAAGGGGCCGCTGACGGTTCGGCGCAGTGCAATCAGATGGGCGCCGCATCCCAAATCTCTGCCAATATCGGCGGCAAGCACCCTGATATAGGTGCCTCGGCTGCATGCAACTTCAATGTCCAACTGATGGGTGTCGGCATCGTAGCCCTTGCCAAGCAGTGTGTAGATCTCGATGGGTTTGGCCGCTTTTTCGATGAAAACCCCTTTTCGGGCATAGACATACAACGGCTTGCCTTTGTGTTTCGCGGCCGAGTAGGGGGGCGGTGCCTGCAATTGCGGCCCCATGTACCGTTGCAGGCAGGTCTCGATGGTTTCTCGGTCGAGTTTTGGGACGACCGAAGTGCTGGTGATCTTGCCTTCGGGATCCTGGGTCTCGGTCTCGATGCCCAACTGGAGCCGGGCCAGATAGGTTTTGCGGCCGGTCATAAACTGGTCGATGCATCGGGTGGCGGTCCTGCCGGCGCAGACCACGAGCAGTCCGGTAGCGAAAGGGTCAAGCGTACCGGCATGGCCGACTTTTTTAATCCCGAGCAGCCAACGGATTTTTCGGACAATGGCAAAGGAACTCATGCCCGCGGGCTTGTCTACCAGAAAGACTCCCTCGTCCCATGCCTGTCCCTCGGTCCGGACAGGTGCTTCGCTCACCATGGGTTAAACAATGATTTCCTGGCGCAAGAGTGGCAGCAGGGCGTCGCGCACCGCGTCCAGGGTCTGTCCCTTGACCCGGTATCCACTGGCGTTGCGGTGACCACCACCCCCAAATTGAGCCGCGATCAGCGAAACATCGCATTGTCCTTTGGCCCGCAGACTAACGGAAACGACACCTGGACTCACTTCCTTGAGAAAAACCGCGACCCGAACCGAACGAACAGCGCGGGGGAAATTGATAAAATATTCGGTGTCGCCCATGGTGGTGAAGGTCCGCTCGAGCATCTTCTGGGTCACCCTGATGACGGCAATCCGATCTCGTTCGTGCATCTCGAGACTTGCCAGCACTTCCTGCATCAGGCGAAGACGCCCCAGGGTATAGTTGTCATACAGATGGTTGGAGATAATTTCCGGATGCACGCCCCGCCGTACTAGTTGGCCGGCGACCATAAAGGTGTGGCTGCTGGTGGATTCGTAGCGAAACGATCCGGTATCGGTGGTGATCGCCGCATACAGGCATTCGGCGGCACGGGTGGAGATTTCCGACCCCATCGCCTCGGCCAGGTCATAAATCATCTCACCGGTGGAAGAACGATGGGTTTCGATCCAGGCACCATCTCCGAAACCATTGTTTCCCTGGTGATGATCAATCACCATCAGGGGGCGAAAACTTATCAGTTCCGGGCTGTTGGCGCCTAATCGATGGGCGTCGCCGCAATCCAGGCAGACGGTGAGCAAATCGTCCTTGGCTTGCGCGACGAACTCTCGGACTTTTTCCATGTCCGTCTGGATATGACCGCATCCGGGCAGAAAACGGTAGAGCGGCGAGACCGGTTCTTCAAGATATCTGAGTACCTGCTTACCCATTCCTTCGAGAATTTCGGCGAGGCCGAGCAGGGATCCCAGGGCATCTCCATCCGGATTATAATGGGTAGCCAGGAGTATATGCCCTTTGGTTTGTACCGCTGCCAGGACCGTTTGATCAGGGCTCGTCATTTTTTCGTTCCTTTGCAATCTGGCGGAACAAGGTGTCCATGTGCTGCACTTCTTCGTTGAGGCTGTCAAAGTAGAACAAAAGTTCAGGGGTGTATCGCAGGTTAAGCGTTTTGGCCAGGTGACTGCGGAAAAACCCCTTGGCCCGTTGCATGCCCTTTTGGGCAGGGCCCCGGTTGGTTCCCACCGGTACCGAAAAATAAATTTTGGCCTGCTTGAGATCCGGGGTCACGATCACCTTGGTGATCAGGACCCCGGTTAAATGGGGGTCGGCGGTTTTCTGGAGCAGCAACAGTGACAGTTCGTTGCCAATCGCCTCGGAAACGCGGTTCGGCCTTGAACTTTCAGGGCGCCCCAGACCGGGAAGTTTGAAATCAAATTCCATAGGCATAGTCGTTAATTACAGAACCCCTGCCACCTCGTCGAGGACAAAGGCCTCAAGGTTGTCGCCAATCTTAAGGTCGTTGAAATGTTCGACGCCGATGCCGCATTCAAACCCGGTCAACACTTCTTTGGCATCGTCTTTAAACCGCCGCAGGGAGGCCAGTTTTCCGGTAAAGATCACCACACCCTCTCTGAGAACCCTGACCCGGGCATTCCGTTCAATTTTGCCGGCAATGACGGCGCAGCCGGCGATCGTGCCGATTTTTGGAACCTGGAAGGTTTCACGGACCTCGGCGGTGCCGATCACCCGCTCTTCAAAGGTAGGCTCCAACATACCCTTCATGGCTTTTTCAATATCTTCCAGGGCGTGGTAGATGACGTCGTAGCTGCGGACATCGACCCGTTCCCGATCGGCCAGTTCTTTCACCTTGACCGTGGGGCGGACATTGAAGCCGATAATGATGGCATCAGAAGCCGCAGCCAGATGAATGTCGTTTTCGGTGATCGAGCCGGTACCCTCATGGAGGCTGCGGACCCGAATAGCCTTGGTCGACAGGCTTTCCGCTGCCTGGCCGAAGGCCTGGAGCGTCCCCTGGACATCGGCCCGGAGGATAACCCGCAATTCCTTGACTTCCTGTTCCGCCATTTTCTCGAAGAGATTGTCGAGAGAAACCTTGGAAACCGAAGCCAATTCGGATTCTCGGGCCTTGAGTTGGCGGGATGCGGCTACCGATTTGGCCATCTTCTCATCGGTGAGCACGACAAAGGCGTCGCCTGCCTGCGGTACACCGGAAAGCCCCTGTACTTCCACGGGGGTGGAGGGACCGGCCTCCGTGACCTGTTCACCGCGTTCGTTGGTCAACATACGGACCTTGCCGCTGTAGATGCCGGCAACAAAATGATCGCCGGGCCGCAGGGTACCATCCTGAACAAGCACGGTGGCAACCGGACCGCGTCCTTTGTGGAGTTGGGCCTCGATGACCGTGCCCTTGGCCTTGCGCGACGGATCAGCCCGGAGTTCTAGGATCTCGGCCTGGAGTTGAATGGCTTCCAGCAGTTCTTCGATACCGACGCCCTTTTTGGCGGAGGTTTGGCAGTAGATGGTCTGGCCGCCCCATTCTTCCGGGATAAGGCCGTAATCACTCAACTCCCGCTTGACGCGTTCGATGTCGGCGTTGTCCTTGTCGATTTTATTGACCGCCACCACGATCGGCACTTCGGCGGCTTTGGAATGGGCAATGGCCTCCTTGGTCTGGTCCATGACACCGTCATCGGCAGCCACAACCAGGACGACGATATCGGTGACTTTAGCACCCCGTGAGCGCATTTCCGTAAAGGCGGCATGGCCGGGGGTGTCGACAAAGGTCAGGTCGCCGGAGGGCGATTGCACATGGTAGGCGCCGATATGTTGGGTGATGCCGCCGGCTTCGCCAGCCGCCACATCGGTTTTGCGGATAGCATCGAGGATGGAGGTTTTACCATGATCGACGTGTCCCATGACGGTGACTACCGGCGGTCTGAGCATGGCTGTGCCGCCCATTTCAACCTCCTGCTCCTGCAATGCCTCAACTTCCAGTTCCTCGGTCATCGCCTGTTCGACTTCGTAGCCAAAATCAGCGCTTACCAAGGCGGCGGTATCAACATCCAGGGCCTGATTCAAGGTTGCCAAAACCCCCAGGCGCATCAGCGTGGCAATGACCTCGCTGGCTTTAACGCCCATGCGTTTGGCCAGTTCCCCGACACTGATGGTTTCCACCACTTTGATCCGTTTCTTGATGGCTTTGGTTTCCGCCACCGGAGACTGGTCCATGTGATCTTTTCGGGACCCATCCTTCTTTTTTCGGCCCTTGCGGGGACGCATAAACTCGACGTCGCCGTCAGGGGAAAAATCAAGCCGTCCGCGTCCTTTTTTTCCAGCCTTAGCCCCTTTCTTGCCAAGATCCTCTTCTTCGGCCTGGACGGCAACAATCCTTTTTGCCTTCTTCTTGCCTTTGCCATCGACTCGACCGGTCTCATCCTTGACCACCGGAACAACCGCAGGCGTATCGCTGGCCGCCGGTTTAGGCGTGCGAGCCGGTGGTCGTTTTGCCATAGGCTTGACGACTCTCTTTTCCGGGACCGGGATAACGACTCGGCCTACGATTCTGGCGAGTTGGCGCGGCTTCTTGATTTCATCACCGGAGGTCTCTTCAATCACCGTGGTTGGTCCAGGTACATCTTCGGTGGCGAGTGTGGTCGTCGGTTCTCTCGACAACGCATCTGTTGCGACAGCCATATCTTCCAGGTCAGCAGGTTCAGCAGCCGTAGTCGCCCCAGCGTCCTTTGCGACGTCCTGGGCAATTTCTTCCTGTTCTTGCTGGGCCTTGGCCGCTTGAGCCTGCTCCTTTAGCTTGGCTTCAAAGACTAGGGTTTCAGCCTCAAAAACCAGAGCTTCAGCCTCCTCCACCTTCTTGGCGGTCTCATCTTTTTCGGCCTTGGAGCGTCGACGGATGACCGTTGTGGCTTTCGTGGCGGCGCTCTCGGTACGAGATTTAAGTTCTATGCGCCCTTCCGCTGTCCCGGTAACAGCTTCACCTTTAAGTTTCTTTCGAATATCCGCTGCCATATCGTCGTCTATACTTGAACTATGACTTGCAATGGGATAGCCCATCGCTATAAGCTTATCTGCCAGTTCCTTGCTCTTCAGTCCGGCTTCCTTTGCCAGCTCATACACACGAACTTTACTCATCAAACACTCCCTTCCTCTAAAACCCGCCACGCATGGAGGCTCAGCCCGCTTTCAGGACTTTTTTGCTTTTTGCCAACCGTTCTCGGCAGGTGCTATCGTTGCAGCAGTATATCCCTCTGCCGGGCAAGGTGCCCAGCAGGTCTTCAATTAACCTGCCTTCGGTTACGTAAAATCGCAGCAGCTCGGAACGCGGACTTTTTCGGCCGCAACTCCGGCAGGTACGTTCCGGAATGTGTCCTTTGTGCATCAGACCTAGATGTCGCCGGCATCCTCTTCAATGGAACCGGCATCCTCTGAAGGCTCGTTTTTTTCGGTTTCGGCGGCGATTTCTTGCTCGGCCTCAAGAGCCGGTCCTTCTGGTGGAGCCGTGTCGGGCGCTTCGGTAGCCGCCTCAGATGATTTGATCAAGGCTGCCATTTGTAGCATCTTGGTCGCCCGATCCTGATCGATCCTGGCCAAGCTCATCAGTTGCTCGACGTCCATGGTGGCAAGCACCGCGGCCGAGGTGATGCCGGCGGCGAACAATCGGTCGGCCAGGCCTTCATCGATTCCATCCACTTCGGTCAGATCAAGGTAGCCTTTATTTTCGAGATTTGAGTAACGCTGCTCACTTTTTACATCGATCTTCCACCCCAGCAGCCGGGAAGCCAGGCGGACATTCTGCCCCTGCCGGCCGATAGCCAGCGACAGTTGATCATCGGGGACGACCACCAAAAGGGCTTTGCGGTCATCGTCGACCACAACCATGGAGACTTCCGCCGGAGCCAGGGCATTGTAGGCGTACTTGGCCGGATCCGGACTCCACGGGACGATATCGATCCGTTCCCCCTGCAGCTCCTGGACGACATTCTGCACCCTGGAACCTTTCAGGCCGACGCAGGCGCCCACCGGATCGACATCGGATTCAATCGAGGAAACGGCGATTTTCGCCCGGAACCCAGGTTCCCTGCTCGCTCCCATGATCTTGACGATGCCCTCGGCAATTTCCGGGACCTCCATTTCAAACAGTTTGATCAGGAATTCGTTGCAGGTTCTGCTCAGGATCAACTGGGAATCACGATATTTTGAATCACGGGTGTCCCGACGCACTTCTTGCAGATAGGCACGAATCCGGTCCCCTTGCTTGTAGGAGCGCTTGGGGATCTGCCCATCTCTGGGGAGGATGGCATCGGTACGGCCAAGGTTGATCACCATGTCGCCCCGTTCAAAGCGCTGGACAATACCGTTGACAATGGTGCCTTCGCGGTCGCGGTACATCTCGTAGATGACGTCGCGTTCGGCGTCGCGCATGCGATGGATGATCACCTGTTTGGCCGACTGGGCGGCGATACGCCCGAGGTCGGCAATATTGTCGAGTTTTTCGCCCAGATCGTCGTCGAGTTCGATCTCGGGATCAAGACGCCTGGCGTCCTCAAACAGAATCTCGGTTTCTTCGTCGAACAACTCGTCCACGACCGTGCGGTACTGAAAGACCTCTACTTCTCCCAGCTCTTCGTTGAACTGGACTTCGATTTCTCTACGGCTACCGTATTTTTTGCGCACTGCCGAGCGAACCGCCTCTTCTATGGCATCGATCAATAAAGCCCGATCAATACCCTTGTCTCTGCAGATCTGATCGACAATCCGTTTCAGATTTTCTATTCCCACCATTGTTGCACTCCAGCTCAGGCAATCGATCCTGTTGTTTTCACAGCCCTGACTCGCTGCCTGTTCGAATCAGACGATCCAGGCGCTACAGGGTCAAGCGTGCCTTCGATATATTATTCAGGTCTATACAGACTTTTTCTTGTTCCAGCGCCAGAACGACGGTATCGCCTTCCAGGCCGCACAGTGTGCCGATCAGCACCCGTTGGTCACCCAGGGGTTCTCGCAATTTGATCCGTACCCGGCGATCGGCGAAACGAAGGAAATCCGTTTTTTTCTTGATCGGTCGTTCCAGGCCGGGCGAGGAGACTTCAAGGTGATAGGCATGGGGCACGAGATCTTCAACCTCGAGATAGGCGCTGATCTCCCGGCTGGCCTTGGCGCAGTCGTCGATGCCGATGCCGCCTTCTTTGTCGATAAAAAAACGGAGTACCCATCCGTGGCCTTCCCGTCGATATTCGACATCCACCAACTCCATCCCCATATCTGCAAGCAGGGGTTCGGCGAATCCCTGGATGGTTGCAATCAATCGATCAGCGGGTGTGTCCAATGCGCTTAAATCCGTTCCAGTTGAAAGTCTGAGGAAGAGTCTTTTTCCCATCTGTCGGCAGAGGTGATTTCCGGGAAAAGGCAATAAAAAAAGCGGGCAGAGCCCACTTTCACGTACACCGGCGAATACATCACTCCGATCGATCCCTGGCGGAACCAGCCGGCATCGGTCCCTTTGCCACTTCAGCATGGAGCGGGCAACGGGGTTCGAACCCGCGACCCCAAGCTTGGGAAGCTTGTGCTCTGCCAACTGAGCTACACCCGCTCGCGATCTCAAGGAAAGTAGAGTAACCTAAAGTATTATTCGTCAATTGTCAAGCAACAACAAAATGATGCTCAACATTTTTATTGCTGCACATCCGTCGATCTTGAAGGGTGGGCGTCAGGGTGGTTGAGGTTATGTCATGGGCAAAGGTTGCCACGATTGTAATCGGGAGGGGATCGCGGGATGGCGGGCGAGCCTTCCCGCTTCACGTTGCCTTGGCTGTTGCCGGTTTTCCTTCCATTTCAACACAAGCAGAGGGAAGAGGTTTCCTTTACAGATGGGGTATGTTGTGTATAATCCCTGCCATGGATATTATCACAACCCATATCGGTGCTGACTTCGACAGCCTGGCGGCCATGGTTGCTGCCAAAAAACTCTACCCGCATGCAGAACTGGTCTTCCCGGGATCGCAGGAGAAAAGCGTCCGCGATTATCTGGCCCAGGAGTTCCGCAATATTTACGAATTCAAAAAGATCAAGCATATCGATCTGTCCAGGGTGCAGCGTTTGATCGTTGTCGATACACGGCAGGCGGAACGAATCGGCAAGCTATCGCAATGTTTGGAAAATCCTCATGTTGTTGTCCATCTCTACGATCATCACCCGGATGTGGCCGGCGACTTGCGAGGCGCCGTCGAGATCGTCCAGCCCTTAGGTTCCACCACCACCCTCTTTGTGCGCCTTTTTCAGGAGCAGGGGATTGTGCCCACCTTGGAGGAAGCCACCCTGATGGCGCTGGGCATCTACGAGGATACCGGCAGTTTTCTCCACTCCTCGACTTGCCCCGAGGATCTGACTGCAGCCGCCTGGTTGCTGACCCATGGGGCCAACCTCGATGTGGTCACCCAGTTTGTTTCCCGCGAGTTGAGCTCCGAGCAGATCAGCCTGATCGGGCAACTGCGGCAGGAGGCCTCCTCGTATATCATCCGAGGGGTGACGGTGGTGGTGAGCAAGCTGATCCTGGCCGAGTATGTCGATGATTTTGCGGTGGTCGTTCAGCGGTTGATGGTGATGGAAAATATCGATGTGCTTTTTGCGCTCCTGAGCATGGGGGAGCGTACCTATCTGATCGCTCGCAGTCGCATCCCCGAGATTAACGTCGGCACGATTGCCAGGGAGTTCGGCGGCGGCGGGCATGCCTCCGCCGCTTCGGCAACCATCCGCGACATGACCATCGCCGAGGCCGAGGAAAAACTCGTCGGCCAGCTACACCGTCATATTCGGCCCAAGGCGATAGCCGGCGAGCTCATGAGTTCCCCGGTGATCCATGTCACCCCGGAGGTGAGCATCGATCAGGCCAACCAGTTGATGACCCGTTATAATGTCACCGTCCTGCCGGTGGTCAAGTCCAGCGGCAGCCAGGAGGACGGCACGCATCCCGCGGGCTTGTTGGGGATGATCTCGAGGATGGTGGTGGAAAAGGCCATTTTTCACAAACTCGGCAGCCTGCCGGTGGTCGAATATATGACCACCGAGATTGCCACCCTGCCGGAAAGCGGTACGCTGGCCGATATCCAGAAATTGATTATCGAACATCGTCAGCGGATGATCCCGGTGGTTCGGGGTGAAAGTATTATCGGGGTCATCACCCGCACCGACCTGCTCAGCCTGCTGGTCAATGACCCGGCCAACCTGTCGATGGATCTGCTCCGAGGGGATGAGCGGCCTTCGGTGGAACGAACGCGCAACCTCAGCAGCGTCATGGCCCAGGTTCTTTCCCGCAACGTGATGGTCCTGCTGCAGGAGATTGGTGAAATAGCTGCCGGTCTGCACTGTAACGCCTATGTTGCCGGCGGGTTCGTGCGCGACCTGTTGCTGCAGGTCAAAAATACCGATATCGATATCGTGATTGAAGGCGACGGTATCCGCTTTGCTAAAGCTTTGGCGGCACAGCGGCGAGGCGTGGTGCACCCCCACGAAAAATTTGGCACCGCCACGGTCATCTTCCCGGACCAGACCCGAATCGATGTGGCCACGGCCCGGCTTGAATATTACGAACATCCGGCGGCCATGCCCACGGTGGAACTCAGCTCGATCAAGCTCGACCTCTATCGGCGGGATTTTACCATCAATGCCATGGCCATTCACCTCAACCCCGATCGGTTCGGCACCCTGGTCGATTACTTTAATTGCCAGAATGACCTCAAGGAACGGCGGATTCAGGTGCTGCACAATTTAAGTTTTGTCGAGGATCCCACCCGGATTTTCCGGGCGATTCGTTTTGAGGGACGGCTTGATTTTCACATTACCCGGCACACCGAAAAACTGATCAAGAACACCGTGCAGATGAACCTGTTCGATCGTTTCTCGGAGGCGCGTTTTTTCCACGAGCTCAAGCTCATCCTCTCCGAAGACGATCCCACCCCGGCGTTGCGGCGGATGGCGGCGTTCAAGCTCTTTCCTTTTCTCTGGCCGGATCTCCGGCCCAATCTTGAAATCGACCGCCGGTTCGTCCATTCGCTTGCCCAGGCGGTGCAGGCGATCTCCTGGTTCAAGCTCCTCTATCTCCCTGACAAGGTCGAGACCTGGATGGTGTACCTGCTGGCGATCATGGGCCGGTCTCGGACCAAGGAGTTGATCAGCTTTTGCCATCGGTTCGACATCCCATCCAAGCAGCGGAAAAAACTGATTGCCCAGAAGACCGATGCGGAACGAATCGCCCTTGATATGCAGAAACGTCCATTTATCAAACCCAGCGAGATTTACTGGCTGCTGGGCGAGTTGGACAATGAAGGACTGTTGTACCTGATGACCATTGCCCGCAAGCGCTATATCCAGCAGGCGGTCTCGCTCTTTGTCACCACCCTGCGCAAAGCGACCCCCATGGTTACCGGCGATGAACTGAAGGTAATGGGATATGTTCCCGGCCCCCAGTTCCGGGTTATTCGCAACCATCTGATCGAGATGCAGCTGGATGGCGAGGTCAGCACCCACGAACAAGCCTTGGCTTTCATCCGCTCCACCTATCCCATCACGCAGCGGTCGGCCTGATCGGCCGGTTTTTTCCTCGCTTTTCGTCCATTGCTTCTTATGGTTTCTGGGGCGGGACCATCGGGTCCGTACCGTAAACCAGGAGCATCTTTTACAGGAGAACCGTACATTGTCATGAATTTCGATATCAACGCCTTTATGCAGCAACTGATCATCCAGGCGCCACCTTTGCTCTTTGCCCTGACCGTGCATGAACTGGCGCATGGCTATATGGCCTTCCGCCTGGGTGATCCCACGGCCAAAAACGAGGGGCGGCTAACCCTGAACCCGCTCAAGCACCTGGATCCGCTCGGGGTGCTGGCCTTTATCATTATGAAGATCGGGTGGGCCAAGCCGGTTCCGGTCAATCCCCGGTATTTTAAAAACCCCCGCAAGGATATGCTGCTCGTCGCCCTGGCCGGGCCGGGATCGAATGTCCTCCTGGCCATCGCCAGTGCTGCCCTGGCGCATCTCATGGTTGCCCTGCCTTTCCTGCCGTTTTTCATCCTGCAGCCGCTGGTCGCCATGCTGGCCGCCAGCGTCTGGATCAACATTATGCTGGCGGTGTTCAACTGTATCCCCATCCCGCCGCTGGATGGCTCCAAGGTGCTGATGAGCCTGTTGCCGCCGGCCACGGCCTACGGATATGCCAAGCTCGAGCCCTTCGGTTTTCTCTTGCTGTTGGGCCTTTTTTATACCGGGATCATCGGCTGGATCATCATGCCGATCATCCGGTTCTCGAACAAGCTGCTGCTGGGATAAAAAAAACGGACCCGGAAAACTCCGGGTCCGTCGATTCACCCGCACAAGCAGATGTTTTTCAGGCGGGTTGCAGGCCTGCGGCTGTGGGACGGTTACAGCTTGTAGGTCAGGCCGATGGTCACCAGATGGGCGGCGGCATTATCAAAAGAGCCGTTGATCCCCGCCGCGTTGGAAACATCGCGGCTCTCTTTGTCGTCATAGAGATAGGCGGCGCCAAGCTCCAAGTCCTTGTTTATCTTATACCGCACCCCCACCGAATACAGCAGGGCGTCGGAGTCGGGCAATTCAAAACCCAGAGTTGCATCCGGCACCGGGTTCTGGTCAATGGCAAACCCGGCCATGAGGGTCCAGTTGTTCTTGAGATCATAGGTGACGCTTATCCGCCAGGCATCGGTATCCGACCAGTTTTTGGTTCTGGAGGTGTCAAAGGCATTGGTCAGCACACGGTTGCCCAGGGGTACTGGATAGGTGAAATCGAGGTTTTCATAATCGGACCAGTAGGTCCGGTCATATTCGAGCTCCACGGTCAATTGGTCAAAAAAGGTGTAGGAAACCGCCACTGCCAGGACGGCGGGCAGGGGAATTTCAACCCCGGTGTCGCCGTTATAGGTGGGGGGGGGCTCCGGGAAGTTGGTCGCCAGGTTGGCATTACCTTCGACCCCCAGATCAACTTTTGACCGGTAGGTCAGGGCCACATTCATTTTCTCCGTTGGCCGGATGGAGAGGGCCAGGTTGTAGCCCGCTTCCCAGGTGTCGCCATCCATATCTCTGCTGGCGGTAAAGCTGGGAGTACTGTTGGGAGGGCTGACCACCCCGTTGCTCTTCACCTTGCCGTCGACATAAATGGCGCGAACCCCGGCACCCACCGAAAACTTATCGCAGAATTTATAGGAAAGCGAGGGGTTGATATCAAACACCTTCAGGCTGAATTCCTCGGCAGAGGTCCGGGGGTAGGGGTTTTGCCACTGTTTCGACAAACCGGCCGGGGCGGTGACCGACAAGCCGGCCCGGAAATTTTTATACTCGGGTGAGACCGCAAAAAAAGTCGGTACGAGGAAATTTTCCGTCTCCGATTCGCCATTATAGAGGGGGGAACGGTTGTCGGTGTACGTAATCCCGGTCAGGTGAATCCAGGTGGCGTCGGCCTCCAGGAGGGTCCGGTTTTCGAGCCAGGACATGTTGGCGGGATTGTAGTAGCTGGCGTCGGCCCCGGGTGTGTAGGCGACATATCCGCCGGCCCGCGCGGTGGAGTTCACCGATTGCTCCGGAATGCGATACCCTGAGGCCATGGCCGATCCGGCGGTCGCCAGCAGAATCAGTCCTGCGGCTCCTATGGTTTTGTTCATGTGTTCCCCCTGTTGAAAGATGGTTTTTGGTTGAATGTGCCAGCTCTAGCTCTATCTGTGCATGGTGTCCGCGGAATAAAGGTATCGTTTGATTTTGTGGGTGGCGGTTTTGACAAAAGGTTCCCGCCGTTCCATTACCCTCGACAGTCGGGAAGAAAGCGCCAGTTGCTCGTTCAGCCCGGTTCGCATTTCTTCCAGGAGCGAGGCGATGTATTGATGGCGCTGGGTGCGGTTCTGGCCCACGGTTTTGCTGTCGATGAATTCATAGTCGGGATACACCCAAGCTTCGAGAATCCCCCGATTTTCAACCACCAGCGACTCCACCACAAAGGGAAAAGCGTTGATTTTATGTTCGATGGCCTCAGGGTAGACATTTTCGCCGTTGGAGAGGACAATGACCGACTTGGAGCGTCCTTTGATAAGCAGGTTGCCGGCTCCGTCGATAATTCCCAGGTCGCCGGTCCGAAGCCAGTCGTCTTCAGTGAAGGTGTCTTTGGTGGCCTCCGGATCGTTGAGGTACCCTTGCATGATGTTTCTCCCTCTGGCCTGAATCTCGCCAACCCCTGTTTCGGGATGGGGGTCGCTGATTCGCAATTCTACACGGGGAACCGGTTTGCCGGTGGAGCCGAAGCTGATGGTTGGGTCGCCATGGGGGCCTCCGGCAAGCAGCGGCGCGGCTTCGGTCAGGCCGTAGCCTACCAGGAAGGGGAAGCCGGAGTCGCGGAGGAAACGTTCCACTTCCGGATTCAAGGCCGCGCCGCCGATCCCCATCACCTGCAGGCGATTGCCGAAAAAGGCGGTCAGCTTGGCGCCGATTTTCCGGTAGATCATTTTTCGACTCATGCTGAAACGGCAGAAAAAGGTCAGCATCCGGCTTTTTTCCACCGCCGGCAATACTCGTTTCTTGAAGATTTTTTCGATGATCAGCGGCACCACCAGCATCACATGGGGCTGCTCCCGCTCGCAGATTTTTTGCAGGATTGCCGGCGTGGGGGTCTTGCCGGCATAAGCCACCCGTGCCCCCCGGAGGAGGGGGAGGAGAAAGCCCACGGTAAATTCGTAGGTATGGGAAATGGGTAGGACGGAAAGAAAGACCCAGCCCGGGGCAATCTGCATGACTCCGTTGGCAGAATAGGTGTTGGCGCAGAGGTTGCCGTGGCTGAGGATGACCGCCTTGGAAAAACCCGAGGTGCCGGAGGTATACAGGATGGAAGCGATGTCGTCGGTGTTGACCGCCGGGAACTCCAATCGTTCGTCGCGGGCCTGGTCACCGAATTGCTCCAGGGCTTCGGCCAGGAAGGTGCTGAAGGTCTGGAGGGTAATTAGTCCGGTGTCGTCAAGATAGTCGTCCAGGGTAATGACTTTTTTCAGCGGCATGTTGAAATCGTAAATCTTTTCGATCTGTCGCTGGGTAAGAAAAATAACGTCGCCTTGCATCTCGCCGAGAATGTGATGGACGTCGGCTTCCGGCAGATCGGGGAAAATGGGCACAGCCTGGGCGCCGAGCCGGACCACGGCCAGGTAGGCAGTCGCCCAGTTGTGGGAATTTTCGCCCAACAGCGCCACTCTGTGCCCATGTTTAACGCCGATTCCGCGCAGGTGCGCTGCAAGGGCAAGGACGCGCTCGTGGAAGGTCTTGTACGTCAGCGGTTCTTCCAGGGCCATGCCGATCGCCGGTAATAAGCGAAATTTTCGGCAACTGATGTCGATCAGGTCATTGAGGGTGGCGGCGTTTTCCTGAATAACCGGAAGTCGTTCATGGTATTCCTGGTCAGGGGTCTCGCGGTCAGTCGTTTCTGCTGGTGCCTGCATGGTTCTCTCCCGATCCGGTCAATAGGCCTGTCGATATGCTCGTCGCGAATTTGTTTACCATAACAACCGGCGACTTTCAAAGAAAACGGGTAATTCGCTTGACAGGGTACGAAAAGAGATATTAGATTTCCGCCACCGAACCTATACTCTCAACCGCCTGTGCACCCATATAATGCAACGATTTTTCTCGCTTCTTTTGTTTGTTGTCTTCAGTCTCGTTTTCCTGTTCCAGCCGATGGCGGCCGCGCAGGGGGCGCAATCCGTATCGCGGGGTGATTCCCAAGAGAAGGCGGCAGTCTCCAAGTCGGGGCAAGAGGACGTGGCGGGGAAAAAGAGCTCTAAGCCAACGGTCAAAGCCACAGCGGTGCAGCCCACCTTGAAAACAAAAAGCACCAAAACGCAGCAGGTTGTCAAAGGCGTTGCCCCTGCCAAGAAAAGCAGTGCCCAAGCCTCAAAAAAACAGGCTGTGGTGGCGAAGCGAACCGCCGTGCCGCCAGAGGTCGTGGCCCGGAAAGTTTCTGCCAAGCCGGTGTCGGTTGCGCCTCCACGCAAGGCCGTAAACGACGATGACGATGACGACGATGCAGATGCTGTGTCGGATCATCTCACCCAGATTAGCTCCAAAAGTTTTATGGTGATGGATGCCGGTTCCGGTGCGACGCTTTTGGCCAGGGCGCCGGACAGCCCACGGCAACCGGCCTCCACCATCAAAATCGTTACCGCGATGATTGCCCTGAAGTCATTGAAATATGATGATACCGTCAGCGTCAGTTCCCGGGCCTCCGGAATGCCAAGCTCGAAAATATACCTCGATCCCAAGCAGAACTACCGGGTAAACGATCTGATCAATGCCGTGATGCTGGCCTCAGCCAACGACGCCAGTGTCGCCTTGGCGGAAAAAATAGCCGGAACCGAGGACCGATTCGCCAATCTCATGACCCTGAGTGCCAGGATCTGGGGGGCGCAAAACACCATCTGCCGGACAGCGTCCGGTTTGACCGCGGAGGGGCAGCACTCGACCGCGAGGGATCTTGCCAATCTCTTTCGTTACGCCATGCAGCACGACGAATTCGCTCAAAGGATGCATGAAAAGCAAATATCTACCTCCTATGGCAAGACGCTGCTCAATCATAATAAGGCGCTCTGGCGAGTGAACGGGGCTGTCGCTGGCAAAACCGGCTACACCGTTGCCGCCCGTCAGACGTATGTCGGACAGTTTTCCCGTGGGGGGGGCGTCGTCGTGGTCGCCATCATGGGCAGTGAAACCATGTGGGCGGATCTGAAGAAACTTGTCGATTATGGCTTTTCAAAGAAGGAGCAATTGGCCCAATCTCGATTCAACGGCAATTCGCAAAATACCGCCTCGGTCAATTAGTTCAGCCCGTGTTCTTTTGCAACAGCAAGCGTTGCTGGTGGTTCACAATAAAAAAGGCCTGCATTGATGCAGGCCTTTTTTGTTGTGAATGTATTTGAAGCGTTCGCTATTCGGTCGCGATCAGCTGCTTCACCATTGCAATTAGCGTATCCCGCTTGAATGGTTTTTCCAAGGTGGCAATGTCTCCCAGATATCCAGCCATGGTCAGGTATCGTTCCGCCTTGATGGCCCCCCCGCCCGAAATAGCCAGCACTTTGAGGTCTGGATAGTCGCGCACCAACTCCATAATGAATTTCAGTCCGTCTTTGACCGGCATGATCATATCGGTGATGACCAGATCAAAGGTGTACCTGCCAACAAGGGATAAACCTTCTTCGCCATTCTCGGCAGTATGGACAGTGTATCCTTCCTGTTCGAGCATCAGGGTGAGCATGGTACGTATTTGTGTCTCGTCGTCAACGACCAGAATCCGCTTCAAGGGAACACCTATTGCCTGTAGAGAGGAGGTATATTTTACTTAGTAAATATACTACAAGTTAACCCCCTCTGATTCAATAGCTTTTTTCCCTGGAGTGTTATTTTTCATTTCGGCATAATCGGCCGAAACCACCAGGGATGGTGCCGGATGACCAGAACGCTCGCCCTTGTTTATAATCGACAAACCATTGCCCCCCCGGTTTTCTGACCGCATCGACAAAGACAAACGGTTGTTCCCCTGAGAAACAGCAGTGTAAGTACTGGTCGTTGGCTAATTTTTCGTTTTCCAGCAGTGACAGGGCTTCCGCCATGGAAGGCAGGCGCCAATTACTGTAGCCGGCAAATTGTTCCTGGTTGATCCGCGTCACTTCACGCTTCATCGATCGGTTGCTCATGATGTCGGTTCCGGCCCGCTGCCACATCAGGCCTGTAACCCGATCCGACACGGTCAGGCCGTCCCCGTTGTCGACCAGGGCATGGGGGAAGGCGCCCCGTGGGTTGCGCTCCTGCTCGGCGAAATTATACCTAGCCGCCAAGGCGACGACGTCCTCCTCGCTCATTTCAGCAGGTTCATGGGGTAAGGAAAAGGTGAGTGGGAGGGGCAGTTTAGCGTCTCTTCCGGGAAGACCGGTAGCGGCCAGAGGTTTGCCAATCGGCAGTTCCAGCGGAATCACTTTTGAGTCGTCGTCGGTTTCGATGATATGGTCAATCAGCCATTTTTTGATTTGCTCATTGATGGGATGGGTCCGTTCGAACAAGGCCACCTTCCCCTGCTCATTGACACACTGTTGCACCATTTCCGGAGGGGCCAGAATTTCAGCGACCACCCGCGCATGTTTAATGCCCCGTTCCATCAGGCAAAGTTTGGGTACTTCGTCCCAGGCGTCGATAAAAAAATAGTACACCCGCTCCTTTTTACTGCGTACCCTTTCTATGCCCCCCCAGCTCTCATAGGTGCCGAAGGTGAATTCCGGGGTCATCTCCCAGTCGATGGCCGGTGTTCCTGTTAGCAGCAATTTTGTAAATAAACCCATTGTTTCCTCCTCAGCGATTTGTAAAACATGGACAATCAAGTATGATAGGTATGGTACTATGTTAAGTTTAATTATAATGATAATTATTATTAATTCAAGATGAAAAAAACAATCCTGAAAAAAGCTGGTTCGCCGCTGCCCCTGGGAAGCACGATGACGCCCCAAGGGATTAATTTCGCCTTGTTTTCAAGGCATGCCCAAGCAGTGTCTCTGGTGATCGCCCCTGATCCTGACCGGCCCGAATGGATTGAGCTCCCGCTCGACCCAACCATTCATAAAACCGGGGATATCTGGCACGTTCTGCTCTGTGATGTTGCACCGGAGCTTCGGTACGGCTACAGGATAAGCGGTCCTGCTGACCCTGGTGGCAAGGGGCACGCCTTTGTCCCGGATCGCATCCTGCTTGACCCGTATGCCAAGGAAATCCATTCGCCCGGCTGGGGGCGGCAGCGCACCTGTCTGGGTACGGAGCCCTGCTGTCTGATCGACCAGCATCGCTACGACTGGGAAGAGGATCGGCCGCTTAGGATTCCCCTGCAGGATTCCATTATCTACGAATTGCATGTCCGGGGTTTCACCCAACATTCTTCCTCGAAAGTGTCGTGTCCTGGGACGTTCCGGGGGCTCACCGAAAAGATCGGCTATCTCAAGCGGCTGGGGATCACGGCGGTGGAGTTGATGCCGGTCACCGAGTTCAATGAAAACGAAACCACTTTCATCAATCCTGCGACCGGTGAGCGGCTGAGAAATTTTTGGGGCTACAGTCCGCTTTCTTTCTTTGCGCCCAAAACTGGGTACAGTAGTGATGCCGAAGCACCACTCAACGAATTCCGCGACATGGTCAAGGCGTTGCACCGGGCCGGGATCGAGGTTATTCTCGATATTGTCTACAATCATACCGCCGAAGGCGGGGCCGATGGTCCCACCACCAGTTTCCGCGGGATCGACAACACCATCTATTACCTGCTCGACCCCTGGACCAGGGCCTATCTCAATTTCTCCGGCTGCGGCAACACCTGCAACTGCAACCACCCCATTGTCCGTAAGCTGATCATGGACGCCCTGCGCTGGTGGGTCGTGGAAATGCATGTGGACGGATTCCGCTTCGACCTGGCCTCGATCCTCGGCCGAGATGCCAACGGTCAAGTCTTGGCCAATCCCCCGGTGGTGGAGATGATCGCCGAGGACCCGGTGCTCGCCGACGTCAAAATCATTGCCGAAGCCTGGGATGCGGCCGGGTTGTACCAGGTGGGCAGCTTTTCTCCCCATCACCGCTGGGCCGAATGGAACGGGCGCTTTCGTGACGATGTCCGCGCCTTCATGTGCGGCCATCCCGGTATGGTACCGGCGTTGGCCACCCGCATTGCTGGCAGTTCGGATCTCTACCAGCGTTATGATCGGCGGCCCTGCAATTCGATCAATTTCATAACCAGTCACGACGGGTTTACCCTGGCTGATTTGGTCAGTTACAATCAAAAACACAATCTGAGCAACGGCGAGGACAACCGGGACGGCGATAATAACAACCTCAGCTGGAACAGCGGCGTCGAGGGCCCTGCCGCCAATAAGGCCATTCTGGCGCTGCGATCCCGGCGAATTCGCACCATGGCCGTCATCCTTTTCCTTTCCCAGGGGGTGCCGATGCTGGTCGCCGGCGACGAATTCCGCCGCAGTCAGCAGGGGAACAACAATGCCTGGTGCCAGGATAATCCGATCAGCTGGATCGACTGGGACCTGGCCGTCAAAAACCGGGGCCAATTGCGTTTTTTCCGCAAGTTGATCCAACTGCGCAAATCGCACCCAATCTTTAAGCGCTCCGATTTTTTCCAGGTCCACGACGGTGTCGCCGAACCCGCTGCTATCCCGGAAATAATCTGGCAGGGGCTTCGTCCGGGGGAGCAGGACTGGTCGCCTGAATGCCGGACGCTGGCCTTCCTCCTCTACGGGGCCACCCTTGGAGAGCAGGAAGATGACGATTTTTTGGTGATGCTCAACGGCAGCCCCACGGAACCGGCGCTGTTCACGGTTCCCGAGCCCTCGGGCAACCGTACCTGGGTGCGCATCATCGACACCGGTCAACCGCCGCCGTTTGACTTTGTTGACCTGGAGCAGGGGGGTAAGGTAGAGTGCGGCTCCACTCTTTCCGTAACCAGCATGGGTTGTGTGGTGCTGCAGTCCGTGCCGACCGAGGTGACTTGATGATTCAATTATTGATGCTTGGCGATTCGCTGTTGGAATGGGGCGACTGGCAAAAATTTCTGCCCGGGGTTGCGGTGATCAACCGGGGGATTGCCGGCGAGATGACCGACGAACTGGCGGTTCGTCTGATGGATGAGATCGATAGCTGTCCCGATCCCGATGTTATTTTAGTGCAGTCCGGCACCAATAATCTGCTTTCCGGCGAGGTGTTTTTCCCCGCCATATTTGCCACCATGATGCCGCGTCTGCGGATGTTTTATCCGCAATGCCCCTTGATCCTCTGCTCGCTGATGCCGATGCCGATTGTCCCGGCCGCGGAGATCGAACAGGTCAACCGCCAGTTGGCGCAGGTGGCGGCCGATACCCCGAACTGTACCTTTCTCGACATGGTTGGACCTTTTATTGAGCGATGCCTGCCGATCACCCATCCCGGTTTTCTCGACGACCGGGTCCATCTCAGCACCAGGGGCTACCAGGTTTGGGCTGACGCGATCAGTCAATGCCTGCGGGACCTGTTTCCGCACCGCCCCCAAGGTTGACAGAATCCCGCCAGGTTCTTATAAAAAACCGTTGATGGCCTCTGTCGGCGCAAGACCTTGACGGAAACCGGTCAAGGCAAGGCGCGGCGAGGCGTTCAAAACCCCTGTTGATTAACCGTTCCGGCCTGGATCCTCGCTTCGGCAATCCCGAAGTTCCAAGTGATAAGGGGCCTGCCCCGCCGCCGTGAACAGCTACTATCCCTTTCTGTTGGAGAACAAACCATGCTGTCATTTCGCAAAGTTTTTACCCATGCCGCCCTGTCTCTGCTGCTGGTCAGTCCGATATCGGCCGTTGCCGAGGAGAAACCGGCCCCGCCTCCGGTGCAGGCTGCCGCTGCGGGCCCGGTGCTCGACGGAGTCGTGCTGCAGGGGACCGTGGCCGAGACCATGAACAGCAGCGGCTACACCTATCTGTTGCTGGAATCGACCCAGGGGAAGATCTGGGTGGCTATCCCCGAGTCCCAGGTCAAAGTCGGCCAGGCCGTTACCTGCAACCCGGGGATGACGATGAAAAACTTCGCCTCGAAGACTTTGAACCGCACCTTTGACACCATCGTCTTTTCGCCCGGTCTCGACAAGGGGGAGGCCCCTGCGGCCAAGCAGTCGGCGCCGGGTCCGGTCAAGGGGAAGGAGGCTGCTGATTTCAACGAGGCCTTGCAGGCGGAAAAGGGCGGCAACAAGGCGGCGACCGGGGCCGTTGCCGGTGCTGGGATCGCCATGGAGCAGTCCGCCGGAAGCGCGGGGGCGGTGGTGCCATCCTCTGTCGGTGTCAACGTCAATAAGGCCACCGGGCCGAACAGCTATTCGGTGGCCGAGTGTTTTGAGCAGGCCAAGGAGTTGAACACCAAGACCATCCGCGTGCGGGGCAAGGTCATGAAGGTCTCGCGGATGATCATGGGCAAGAACTGGGTGCATATCCAGGACGGTACCGGCAATCCGCTCAACAACCAGCATGATCTGGTGGTGACCACCGAGGAGGATCCGGCGGACGGCACGGTCGTCACGGTCGAAGGGGTGCTCAGCGCCAATCGTGATTTTGGCGCGGGCTACAAGTATGAGGTCATCATCGAAAACGCCAAGGTCGAAAAATGATTCCGCCGTTCGCTTTGGTCAGTCGTAAGATTGCGCCCGGCGAGATCGGTTTTGATTTTGACGGGGTCGTTGCCGACACGGTTGAAGCTTTTATCCGGATTGCCTGCGAGCAGCATGGACTCTGCGGTATTCGGCCCGAAGACATCACCCATTTTTCCCCGGAGCAATGCCTGGCCATGGATGCGGATCTGGTCGAGTCGATTTTTCTCCAGATTCTCCAGGATTCGGTGGGCACTGGCCTGCTGCCCATGCCCGGCGCGGTTGAGGTGCTGAGTGCCATGACCGGGCAGGCAACGGTGACGATCATCACCGCCCGGCCGGAGGCGGATCCGGTGCACCGCTGGCTGCAAACGTTTTTTCCCGCCCAGGCGTACCGGCGAATCAGGGTGGTGGCCATGGGAGATCACGATGATAAAGCCCGGCACATCAGGATGTCCGGGCTTTCCGTCTTCGTCGACGACCGGGCTGAGACCTGCCTGCAGCTCAACCGGGAAGGCATCCGTTCGATCGTTTTTGCCCAGCCCTGGAACCGCGACCGGCATACCCTGCCGGCGGTTCAGAGCTGGGAGGAAATCCGAGCCCTCTGCTTGTAACCCTCTCCACACCCAGCCCATCCGGAGCCGCAACCATGCAATGCCCTGCCTGCAACGCCCCCATCAAGGTGTTTAAAAATCCGAGTCCCACGGTGGATATCATCATCGAAATTCAGGGCGGGGTAGTACTGATCGAACGGAAAAATCCCCCCTACGGTTGGGCCCTGCCCGGCGGGTTCGTTGATTACGGCGAGAGTTTTGAAGACGCTGCCCGTCGCGAGGCCGCCGAGGAGACCGGTCTGGCGGTCACCCTGCTGCTCCAGTTCCATACCTATTCGGACCCGACACGGGACGCCCGCCAGCATACCGCCTCCACCGTCTATATCGCCACGGCCACCGGTGATCCGGTGGCTGCTGACGATGCCGACCGGGCAGCCGTCTTTTTCCGGGAGACTCTGCCGCCGTTGGTCTTTGACCATGCGCGTATTCTCCAGGACTATTTCATCTTTAAGGATACCGGCCAGTTGCCGCAGCTCATTCCAGCGGCACCGTAAAAGTACAGGCCCTATTCGCGCAGGGATGGCTGGCTCTGCAGCCCTTCCCCCTTCGGGGCAGGGGGCGGTTCGGCTACGGACGGGGGGAGATGGTTTGTTTGGGGGGAAGTGTTCGAAAGCGGTGCGGTCACCGGGGATACCTGTCGGTTCTGCGGGTTGCGGAGCAAAAGCAGCAGGAACACCAGGAACACCAGGCAGCCGAGACCAATGGTGAGCAGCCATCGCCGGGGGATTTGTTGCAGTTTTTGCCATGCCTCGGCGACCTGGGAGGGCACCTGGAGAGCGATCGGCACCCGGACGGTTTCACGCATCGGTGCGGCTGGCACCTCCGAAACGACCGGAGGCGCTGGTGCTTGGGTAGCGGTTTCTCGTTCTGTCGGTATCTTGCTGGAAATCTTAGCAAAGATGGCCTCTGTCCCGGCCAGGGTTCGCTTCTCCTCGGCCAGACCAGGAACGTCAATGGCCAGCTGCTCAATATCGTCGTACAGTTGGCCCGCCAAGTCATTTCTGCCTTCAGCGATATGCTGTCCGGCCAACTGGCGCAGGGTATTGACCTGGGCCAGCACATCGGTCAACTCCCGTTCCAACTGGTGTTTTTCCCGAGCCTCGATTGCAGAACCGAGCTGACGGCAAAGAAATCGGGCCTCGAAAATCCGTCGTTCCCGAATCCTGGAACGGATCAAGGCCGACGGGTTTTCCACGGGAAGCTCAGGGGCGCGGGCAGGCATCGGCAGCAACCGTTACAGAAGGGTTTTCAACACCAGGTAGGTGGCGAGCCCCGCACCTGCGGAGCCGTAGAGCAGCAGTCAGGGCAGACAATTCCCGTCCGAGCGTTTCATGATAATGATAAAGGTGGCGATCCCGGCCAGGATCGCCGCCCCGATCAAAAACAGTTCCTTCATGCGTCCTCCCCGAAGGGGTGTTATCCCCTTATCTTCGCATCCTTTCTTTTACGAAGCCGAATGGCTTTGGGGGTGATTTCCACCAATTCGTCGTCGTTGATATAGGCGATGCAATCTTCCAGGCTCATTTCCACCGGCGGGGTCAGGACCACGGCGTCATCCGAGCCCGAAGCCCGCATGTTGGTCAGTTTTTTTCCTTTGGCCGGGTTGACGATCAGGTCGGCCGGTCGGCAGTGCTCGCCGATGATCTGGCCCGGATAAGTGTCGAAGCCGGGACCGATAAAGAGCTTGCCGCGCTCCTGGAGATTGAACAGGGCAAAGGCCACCGTGGTGCTGGGCTCCTTGACGATCATCACGCCGTTGGTCCGGTTCTGGAGTTCGCCGGCATAGGGGCCCCATTCGGCAAAGACATAGTTCATCACCCCCATGCCGCGGGTGTCGGTCATGAAGGCCGAGCGATAGCCGAGCAGGCCGCGGGTGGGCACCTTGAATTTCATCCGGGTCATCTCTTTTTCGACCTGCATGTCGGTCAGCACCCCTTTGAGTTTGCCCAGTTTTTCGATGACCACGCCCTGGTACTGCTCGTCCACGTCCACCGAGAGCTCCTCGTAGGGTTCCATGGTCTGGCCGTCGATCTGGCGCATGATTACCTGGGGTTTGGTCACCTGGAGTTCGTAGTTTTCCCGGCGCATTTTTTCGATGAGGATGGAGAGGTGCAGCTCGCCACGCCCGGAGACCCGGTAGCCGACCGCGTCGGTCAGCGGTTCGACCTGGAGGGCGACATCGCCCAGCGTCTCCTTGGACAGCCGCTCTTCCAGATGGCGTGAAGTGACGAACTTGCCGTCCTGGCCGGCAAAGGGCGAATCGTTGGGGATGAAATTCATCGAAATGGTGGGCGGGTCGATCTCAATCAACGGCAGGGGGCGGGGATTGTCGGGATCGGTGAAGGTAACGCCGACCGTGACATCTTCCATGCCGGCGACCGCGACGATGTCACCGACCGAGGCGCTTTCCACCGGCACTTTCTGGTCGGCGCAAAAGCCGAAGATCTTGTTGATCCGTACCGGCGAGATGGAGCCGTCGCGCCGGGCCACCGCCAGATTGGTGCGTAGGTTGAGGGTGCCGTTGACCACCTTGCCGATACCCAGGCGACCGAGGTACGGAGAGTAGTCGATGGTGTTGATCTGCAACTGCAGCGGCGCTTCGGGGTCGCCCGAGGGCGGCGGCACATGCTTGACGATCATATCGGAAACCACATGCATGCGGGTTTCCGGGGTGACCGGTTCGTCCGGATCGTTGACCGCGTAGCCGGCCTTGGCCGAAGCGTATACCACCGGGAAATCAAGGACGCTGTCCGGGGCGTCCAGGCGGTCGAGCAGGTCGAAGACCTGGTCTACAACCCAGGCGCAACGAGCTGCCGGTTTGTCAATTTTATTGATGACCACCAGGATGGGCAGGCCGGCGGCCAGGGCTTTTTTGACCACGAAAAAGGTCTGCGGCATCGGGCCTTCCTGGGCATCGACCAGCAGCACCGCGCCGTCGGCCATGCGCAGCACCCGTTCGACCTGGCCGCCGAAGTCGGCATGGCCGGGGGTGTCGATGATGTTGATCTTGTAGTCTCCAAAGGTGTAGGAGCCGTTCTTCGAGGCAATGGTAATGCCGCGTTCTCGCTCGAGGTCCATGGAGTCCATGAGCCGTTCCGCCACCTGCTGATTGTCGCGGAACATGCCGCTCTGCCGGAAAAGTTGATCGACAAGGGTTGTTTTCCCATGATCGACATGGGCGATGATTGCGACATTGCGAATATACTTCTGTTCCATACTGCTCCTGCCCCCGGCTGGGGCCATTCCTGATTGTTGACGAATATACAATATCCCGGACTGTCGGGAAATGAGACGAAGGACGATTCGGGATATGGGCCGGCAGAAAATCGCCGGTTTGGTGTTTCCGGGAAAAGCTGGTCAATCTCCGAATAGAGATAAAAGAAATATAATGTACAGGAAGAAGGTCAAAAAGACAAGGAGATTGAGGCCTGTGGCGTCACCAGTCTGAAAATATCTTTCGCCGGGCCGTCGCAGACCGTCGAAGCACCGGAATGTGCACATCGACATAATCGATCACCCTGGCACGTTTCTCGGCCGCCGGTCGCATAATCCGACCGACCACCTGCAGCAGGCGCCCCTCGAACTTGATCGGGGTGGCCAGTACCAGGGTGGTCAGGCCTGGACAGTCGAAGCCTTCGCCGATCAGCTGCAGAGTGGCGATCAGCACGCCGACGCCCCCGGCCTGCACAGCTTCCACGATCTGGGTCCGCTGGTCGGCCGTGGCCCGTCCGGTCAATACCAGCGCGGTAATCCCCAGATCCGCCAGGAGTTGTGACAGCGCCTGGCAGTGGGCCACCCGGTCGGAAACCACCAGGATAGTCCCCTGATGGCCCTGGCGGACCAGGGTCGCGATATCGGCTGTGATCTGGCGGTTGCGCCGGTCATCGGCGGCCAGGGCCTTGATCAGTTGCGTATACTCGCCGGTAAAGGCATGGCAAAAATCGGTGGGTCGTTGCAGCAGTTCCGGTTGCACCACCGCGCCGCTGGCAGCCAGCATTCGACCGTCCACCGCATGGACCCGATCTCCCATGTAGGTGTAGATCAGTTGGGTCATGCCGTCTTCGCGGCGGAAGGCCGTGGCCGACAGTCCCAACATGTAATGGCTGTCAAAGGCCGAAACCACCTCGGTGAACAGGCTGGCCGGGACGCGGTGGCACTCATCCACCACGATCTGCCCGAAGCAACCGGTCAGGGTCTCCAGGTTATTCTTGGCGGTATTGACAATGGCCACGGTCACCGGCCGGATGTCGAGGGTGCCGTCGCCGGCTTGGCCGGCGTCGATATCGAGAAACTGGCGAATCCGATCCCGCCACTGATGCATCAGTTCCTTGGAATGGACCAGGATCAGGGTCGGTTGGCGCCGCCGGGCAATGAGGTGGAGGGCCATGACGGTTTTACCCGAACCGGTCCCGGCCTCGAGCACGCCGAAAGAATGGGCAAACACCGCCTCCACCGCCTGGTGCTGGTAGGGGCGAAGTTCCCCGTGGAAGGTTAGGTCGATTTCCGGTAGGAGACGGCGGCGATCATCGATCTCGGGGGCGGCGCCCGTCTCCTGACGGCAGATCCGGACCGCCTGATTGCCGAACCCGCGTGGAAAATAGATGCGGCCGGGCTCTTCTCGGAAAAAATACAGCTGCGGCTTGAGCTGTTTGCCAATCCAACGGCCGAACTGTTTGGCGGCCTGGTATTTGGGGTTGTCGATGGTCAGCGCACTGCGGAGCGCGGCCAGCAGGGGCGGCGGCGCTCCGGTGAGGCGACATTCCCGGTCGACCGTAAGGCAGACGGTTGTTTGTGGGTGCGGGGGGGGAGAGGGGCGGTTCACCGTTGCCGAGCCTCCTGGCGCATCATGGGTTGACCTGAACGAAAGCTGCGGATTGCATCTCCACGTCGGGGCGCCGGCAAAGGGCTTTTCATGTTTGTCGGCTTGACAGCCGGGGAAATATATTGCATTTTGTCAGATTGTACCTTTTGGGAGGCGACCCTTATGGTTTGGTGTCCGCCTCGATCTCGCGCGGCTTGTACGCGTTTTGCACGCGAAACAACGGACTGTGCCCTCGATTGTTCACTTTCTATTTTGCTTACAAAAATACTATGATATTAAAAACTTGCATCTGTTCTCTTTGTCTCGCTGCCGTCCTGCTGCTGCCCTGCACCGGTATGAGCGCATCGACCGGAAACAACAATCAAAAGAACATCGTCATCACCTTGCCGGCGGAGACCGTGCTCGCTGCACTGAAAAAGGTTCTGCCGCTGGATATTCCCTCGCAGAACCCGCAGCTGCAGGGGCAGATCGTGGTCGAATCCCTGGATACCCTGGTCATCCATGATAATATCATTTCGGTGAAAGGGGTGCTCTCCGGTAGAAATCTGGTGGTGGTGACCAATTTTGCCGGTCAGGACATCCAGCTCAAGGTCGGCGAGGTGCGTCTGCCGATGAGCTGCGATCTCCAGACCCGGTTCGATCCGGTCAAGCGCAAGCTCTTCGTCACCCCCCGATTTACCGACATGCCCTCCGGCGGCAACAGCCAAGAGGCCTCGCTGGCGCCACTGCTCGGGGCTCTGGGCGGCAAAGAGCACCCGGTCGATCTCGATGCTCTGCAGCAGTTCAACATCAAGGTCGGAGCCAAGTCGATTCCGATAGCGATGGAGCCGGTCAAGATCGCAGGCGCGGACAACGCCTTGATTTTTCATCTGTCGCCCCAGGTCGGCACCCCCAGATAAAGTGCAATCCCCTGGTTCCGCTCACCCAAGGAGGTCTCATCATGCCTGACAATTGTCTCTTCTGCAAGATTATCCGTGGCGAGATTCCGGCCGCCAAGCTTTATGAGGATGCAGAGGTTCTCGCCTTTCGCGATATCGCCCCGCAGGCGCCCTGCCATTTCCTGGTTATCCCCAAAAAACATCTCCATGGACCGGCGGCGGTGACTCCGGAAGATGAACAGATCGTCGGCAAGATGATGCGGGTGGGGGGCGAGATAGCCGTCAAGGAAGGGTTCCCCCACTATCGGGTGGTGTTCAATAACGGCGCCCAGGCCGGGCAGACGGTTTTTCATCTGCATATGCATATCTTGGCCGGTAGAAGCCTGACCTGGCCTCCGGGCTGATTACGGCCCGCCAAGCGAGCGCCCGGATGGGTTGTCGGCCAGGGGCGTCCGTGACACCCGGCGCGTCCCCAAACAGCGTGGTGCTCTACGATACCAGCCGGAAGCAGTGGCTGCTGTTCCGCCGTCCGTTGCAGATTCACTGCACCTGCCGCCTGGACGCCGTCGCCGACATACTCCGGACGATCGAGCAGCAGGTGGCGGGCAACCGGCTGTATGCGGCGGGATTCGTCGCCTATGAGGCCGGGCCGGCCTTTGACCCGGCCCTGGCAGTCCGGTCGCCTGGAACCTTCCCGCTTCTGTGGTTCGGCATCTATCAGGATCCCGAACCGATTGCCTTCCCGCCCCTGCCGGCGGCCCCCCCGGCGAACATCACCTGGGAGCCCTCGGTTGCCAAACCGCAATACCAGCAGGCCTTTCAGGCCGTCAAGGCCGCCATCGAGGCTGGAGCCACCTATCAGGTCAATTACTCTTTCCGTCTGCGGGCGCCCTTTGCGGCCAATCCCTGGGATTTGTTCGTGCGCATGGTCCATGCCCAGGGCTACGGGTACGGCGCCTTTGTCAATACCGACGACTGGGCGATCTGCTCTGCCTCGCCCGAGCTGTTTTTCACCTTGGCCCAGGGGGTTTTGACCTCCAACCCCATGAAAGGGACCATGCCCCGAGGGCTGACCCAGGCCGAGGATCTGGAAAATGCCCGCTGGCTGGTGCATTCGGAAAAGAACCGGGCCGAGAATTTGATGATTGTCGACATGGTCCGCAACGATCTGGGGCGGATTGCCGAGGGAGGGAGCGTTTCGGCGCGTCGTCTCTTGGCGCTCGAGAAGTACCCGACCCTGTGGCAGCTGACCAGTTCGGTCCAATGCCGCACCCGGGCCGGCCTGCTCGAACTTTTCTGCGCTTTATTTCCGGCGGCTTCGATCACCGGCGCGCCCAAGGTTCAGACCATGCGGATCATTGCGGCGCTGGAAACCACGCCCCGGCGGATTTATACGGGCACGGTGGGGTTTCTTGCGCCCGGCGGCCGGGCGCAGTTCAACGTCGCCATCAGGACCGTGCTGGTGGATAAAACCGACAAAACGGCTGAATACGGGGTCGGTGGCGGAATTGTCTGGGATTCGCAACTGGGCGACGAGTTTGACGAATGTCATACCAAAGCCCGCATCCTGACCCGGCCCGCCCCGGTTTTCGCCCTGCTGGAAACCCTGCTGTGGACACCCGATGCCGGTTTTGGGCTGCTTGAAGAGCACCTGGCCCGACTGGCCGAATCGGCGGCCTATTTCGATCGTCGGGTTGATATCGGGGCCATCCGCGGACAACTCCGGCAGCTGGCCGCCGATCTGCCCGCCGCACCCCACCGGGTCCGACTGGTGCTCGCGGCGGACGATTGCAAGGTGGAGGCGCAGGTGCTCAAACCGCTGCCCCAGCCCTATCGTATCCGGCTCGCTCGCAGGCCTGTCGATGCCCGTGACCCCTGGCTCTATCACAAAACCACCTATCGCCGAATTTACGAACAGGCCCTGGCAGAGGTACCCGGATACGAGGACGTGCTGCTCTGGAACGGTCAAAGGGAATTGACCGAATCGTGTATCGCCAATGTGGTGGTGGAAAAAGAAGGGCGGCTGCTGACCCCACCGGTGCGCTCCGGCCTGCTTGCCGGGACCTTTCGCGCCCATCTGCTCCGGCAGGGCACGGTCGTTGAGCAGGTGGTCACGGTCGATGACCTGCACCGATGCACCGGCGTCTACCTGGTCAACTCGGTGCGCGGCATGTGGGAGGTGGGACTTGCTGGCCTCCCGGGGGAGGCCGCCCACGGCCCGGTCGGATAAGGGCAGGTTTACCGGAGGAGGGCGCGCAGTCGGCGGAGATTTTCGATATCTTCGGCCAGATCGGCTTCTTTCGGGGTTTCCAGGGTCATGGGATGCTGGTGAAAGCGCGGGTCGTTGAGGAGATGGGTAAAACCGTCGATGCCGATGGCCCCCTCGCCGATATGGGCATGGCGGTCGACCCTGCTGGCGCAAGGTTTTTTGGAATCGTTGAGATGGAAGAAGCGGATTCGGTCCCAGCCGACGGCGCGGTCCAACTGGGCCATGGTCCGCTCGTAGTCGGTTCGGTCGGCCAGGGCGTAACCGGCGGCAAAGATATGGCAGGTGTCGACACAGACCCCCAGATGCGCCGGGTAGCGGCTCTGCTGGAGCAGCCAGCCGAGCTCTTCAAACCTGCTGCCTAGTGCGGTCCCCTGGCCGGCGGTGGTTTCCAGCAGGACGATCAGGTCCGAATCGAGCACTCCCGACCGTTCCAGAACCGTGTCCAGATTACCCGCCACCTCGGCCAGGCCCGGTTCGATCCCGGCGCCGCCGTGACTTCCCGGATGCATCACCACCATCTTGATGCCCAGTTGCCGGCAGCGCTGGAGTTCCTCGATAAAAGCGGCCACTGATTTGGTCGCCGTTTCCGGTTGGGTGGCGGCCAGATTGATCAGGTAGGAAGCGTGGGAGGCCACCGGCATCAGGCCGTTTTCCTCCCATTTTTCCCGAAAGCGTCCGATCTCTTCCGGTGCCAGTGGCGCTGTCCGCCATTGGCGCTGATTGGCAGTGAAGATCTGCAACGACTGCCCGTCCACCTGCCGAATCCGGTCAAAGGCGAGGTGCAGGCCCCCGGCTATGGACTGATGCGCCCCGAGCAACGGCATCACATCTCTCAGTGGGAGCATCGATGGGTAGGCATCACATCTGCCATCGCTGTTCCAGGTATGCGAGGCCGTCATGGTTGGTCAGGTCCAATTGGATGGGCGTGACCGAAATAAAGCCGCTGCGCACCGCCTGTTCGTCGGTGTCGTCGCCGCCCGACCAATGGACCGTGCCGCCGCCGATCCAGTAATGCTTGCGGCCCCAGGGATCGAAGGTCTCCTGGATGGCATCCTTGTAAATTCTTCGCCCCTGGCGGGTGAAACGGATGCCCTTGATCGCACCCGCCGGCAGCGGCGGGATGTTGATGTTGAGCAGGGTGTGGGGCGGCAGTTTCCAGGCCAGGGCCATGGAAGCCAGTTTCCAGGCGACTGCGGCGGCTACTTCGAAATCAAAGGGCGGATTGCCGGCCAGGGAGAAGGCCAGCGAAGGAATGTCGTACATCGTGCCTTCGATGGCCGCCGAAACCGTGCCCGAATAACTGATGTCATCCCCCAGGTTGGCGCCGGGATTGATGCCGGATACCAGGAGGTCGGGCTTGGTGCGGAGTATTTTATTGATGGCGATGGTCACGCAGTCGGTGGGGGTGCCGTCAATGGTGTGGATCTGCTCCTCCAGTTGAAAAACCCGCAGTGGACGGTTCATGGTCAAGGAATGGCTGACCGCGGAGTTGTCCCGCTCCGGGGCGACGATCAGCGCCTCTCCCAGGGAACTGACCGCATCAAACAGGGCTCGGATACCCGGAGCGTGGACCCCGTCGTCGTTGGTGACCAGAATTAAAGGTTTGCGCATGGGCTGCTTGGTCCGGCTGAATGGTTGGTTGTTGACCACGGGCGGTCTTCTCTCAAATCACCCGCGTATCTTAGACCGAATCCGAGGTTCTGTCATCAGGCAGAGCGGAACAACGGGTCAGTCGGTGATGAGAGACAACAGGTGCCGGGCAATTCCAGCTTTACGGCTTGAAGAAAAAAAAAGAGCGGTACTTTCTGAGATTACCCTGGAGGCCTTGTCCTGCAAGGTGTCTTACGGGGGACAACTCTTGCTTACAGGGGATAAGATTTTGGTTTTAAATATTTATTTGGTAAAAATTTTTTGAATCAGGTATCACAAGTTTAATGCTTATCAAGAGATTCCTCTCCCCTAAGCAGTCCCCCTTTATCGCGCAGGTTGCCTGCCGGCAAAGGGGGTTTTCTTTTTCAAGACCCTGCGTCTGAGGTGCTGAAAAGTATTGCCGACTCGGCAAGTTGATGTGTTAATGAAAATATTTTAAAGAGCCGGCAGGGTTTTTATAAAAAACAGCATCAGCAACATGGACGGAAAAGAACGGTAGACGTACCCGGTTGCGGCGGCGTATGATGGCGGCCGCAACAAAAAACCAGGATGCAATTCAACCTAATCAGGAGGTCGCTCATGTCGACTGTAAGGAAAATGGCGTGTTCGCTCGTCGGTATTGTTATATGCACAGCGTTGCTGTCTGGATGTTCTGATGAGAAAGAAGTCAAGCCGGCCCAAAAAATAGAATCGGCGCAAACGCAAATAGCCAAGGATGCTGCGCAGGAAATCAAGAAACCCATCGAAGCCGCAAAAAACGCGCGAAGTCAGGCTGAGGCTCAGGGGAAGAAGAAGTTGGAGGGATGTTAATAATTGAGGTGAATAGGCCGGTTGGTGCGCCGTTCGCCCGGAACCGTTATCTGTAGGGGGGGGGTATGAAGAAAAAAGTGTTTTTTTCGATGCTGGTATTGTTGTTCATGGCCATCTCGGTTGGGAGTGCCCATGCCGACCTCGATGGTTTTCTCTCCGGCTTGAACCAGCAGGCCAACGTCGATCGAAATGACTATGGTTTGAAATTGAGTGCGCAGTTCGGGGTGCCACTGCCGCAGGTTCATTCCATTCTCAGATCCGTGCAATCTCCCGCCGATGCCTTTATGTGCCTGCAGCTCGGCAGAATGACCAATATGCACCCTGAAAGAGTCTTGCAGACCTACAATCAAAACAGGGGAAAAGGGTGGGGCGTTATTGCCAAGGATCTCGGCATAAAGCCAGGGTCGCCCGAATTTCATGCCCTGAAGCGCGGCGATTTTTCCTTCACAGGTCATCCCGGTTCAGGGCATGGCAAGTATCAGGGGTATGGCAACGAATTTGACGATGGACCTGATCAGGGGTCAGGTAAAGGAAAAAGCAAAGGTAAAGGCAAAGGAAAAGGGAACGATTGAAGTTGATGGTCACTTCCTCCTCAGGTTTCGCTGTGACGGCAGATTCGGCTCCTGCAATGAGGGGAAATCATGCGATGAGAAGGTTAATTTTTTCAGGTATCCTGGCGCTGTCGCTTGGCATGGGGGCTACCGCGTTTGGGCGCAAAGAACCTGCGGAATTGGAACGCGATCAGTATTTCAGATGCCAAGGTCTGGAGTATATCGACACCCTTTCCTCAAGCCAACCGGGCAAGGCCCTCTTGCAGCTTAAACAAAAAGCCGTCAAAATTACCGGCGTCTTTATGTTTGCCGATTCAGAAGTCGCCATTATTTCTGAAACCGATGCAGAGATACTCTTCGATGGCCGCGTATCGGGTACGGTCCTCGGCAGCTTCGGCGTCTTTAACAAGGCCACGGGCCAGCTCCGGGCCGACACGAACCATGGTGAGCCGCAGAAAGTGACCCATCACACCTGGGGGGAGTATGCATGCAAACCGGTAAAATTTTAAACCGGGAGCTGCAGGCTTCAAACAAGCCTTGGTGTCGCGTCTCTTTTTTTGTTTATTTTTGCCGTTAAAACGAGGCGTTGTCGCTCCAGGACCGCTCTTTTTTTATATTCAATACAGACCCTTTTGCAAAATGACAAAAACAAACTCTGCCTCCCGCTCCCATCTCGCGAGACAGAGGCAATTTATATTGTCATTTCGACCGAAGGGAGAAATCTCAACCTTCCGGACAATGAGATTTCTCCCTTCGGTCGAAATGACACCACCTGCACCGTTCATTTTGCAAAAGCCTCTACCGTGAAGTTTTAACCTCCAAGCAATGGCTGGCAGACGCTTGTCGGCGAATACAAATAGGCTATGACATGAGAGTCGTTAAACAATGGGTCGATTGGGAATTGTTCTGCCAGGAGGCAGGCAGGTACCTCCTCGTCCGGTATGATCGCCGCAACCAGATTAAAACCCTCCAGATCAGTTTGTCCGCTGCCAATGATGCCGCGGCTGTAGATGATTCGGAAGAACAGGTGAAGGCTTTTGAGAAGAAAAAACTCGGACCGGCAGCCCACATCAATCGGTTGCGATAACTCCCCGCCGCCCGCCTGGGGGAGAAATCCGCGGTGTTCTGCACCGGTTTGTTGCAAAGGTGAGTTGCATATATTTCGGCTGGCCACCTCGTCCGACATGCCTTGAGCCTAGTTTTTCTTTCTTCAGCCCAATATGAAAAAGATCATTTGGCTCTCACAAACTCGACTTCATAGGTCTGTTTCATAACTGCCTGGAAGTAGGTTCCCTTCAGACGGTCAGCTGCCGGATCGAAAACCAAGGTATAGGTCGATCCCGGATAATTGACGTCGCGCAATTCTACAAACAGGGTGATGACGCCTTCCTTGCGACCCACTGTCGCCTGGGAGACGTTGATCGGTCTGGGGTTAAAGTAGGTGGCGGTCACGCTGCCGTCCTCCTTGGCATCCTGCAGTTGGAGGATATATCCGCCATCGGGTCGGACCCAGCGACCTTCGATTTGTTTGGAATCAAGCGACCCCGCACCTGGTTCCTGCTCGGCGTGCGCCGTTCCTGTAAATGGCAGCAAGGTTGCGAAGCAGCTGAAAAGTGTAATGATTACTGCGAGGTAAAATGATCTGCTCAAGGGATTCACCTGGAAAATAATGTATGAAAAAAAGAGAGGTCGGCGAGACGATGCCCGTCGACCTCGTTATCAATGCGATGTCAAACCAACCCAGCCCTCGCCCCTGCCTTAAATATCAAAAACGATAGCTGTAGTTGATGGCGAAAAAATACATGCCCATATTGTCGTAGCTTCCGGAGAGTTCACTCGGGGCCGCTACCCGCAAATCCTCGACCATCAGATATTCAAACGATGCCCCCAGGGAAGAGTGCTCGTTGAGCTGCCGTTGGACACCGGTGCCAAAGCGCCAGGTGCTGCCAGAGGGGAGGACCAGCGAGACGTTGTTGACATCGTCGTACATGGAGGAATCATAGGCGACCCCGAAATTCAGACGGGTGTCCGTGTTCAGCTGATATTGGAAGCCCAGGGCACCATGCCAGGTATCCTGAAAACTCAAGGAAGAGCTCTGGGAGATGTTGTTGCCGACAGTCACCTCAGCCTCGCTGAGCGTGCTCCAATCCTGCCAACCTATCTCGCCCAGAATCGACCACTTGTCATTGAGTACCCGTACCGCACTGAACATGACCTGCTGCGGCTGATCAAGCATGAGATTAACCGGCAGCGACCACGATCGGCCCCGAGGCAGAGTACCGGTAGCTTCGATGTCAAATTCGTAATCCACCTTGCTGGTGTAGGTTAGCCCCAAACGGGTTTGCTGCGAAGGTTCGAAAAAGATCCCCAGTTTAGCATTAAGGGCCACATCGGTATCGTCCTGATCAAGTTCGCCACCGCCTCGGATCGCCAGTTGGTCACGTTTGAGCGAGTAGATGCCGTAATTGATACCCAGCCCCCCACCGACCGACCACTTGTCGTTCACCCGGTATGCCAATGAGGGTTGCAGTGTGAGTCCCATCAAGGTGACTTCGGTAACAAGATTGTGGCCCGTCCAACTCTCACCCCAATGCTCAGCCAGGCCAAAAGTGCCATACAGGGCCATGCCAGCTTTCAGGTCATCGCTGACGCTATGGCTGTAAAAGGCACTCCCGCTAGGCATGACGCCGATAACATTTCCTGGATCCTTGCGGGCGGAGTCGTTCATGGTATAGTCAGCATCCCCGTATAACATCATCGCCCCGACAGTGACCTGGTCGCCTTTAAGCCGAGTCATGCCAGCGGGATTGTTGGCAACGACCGAGGCGTCCTGGGCGCGGGCCGCACTGCCGGCATTGGCCAGGCCGACATCTTCGGTTCCCATTTCATACATCAGTATACCACCGGCATGGGCCGCCTGGGCGGTCAGGCCGAGAATAACCGCGGCAGCGATCGAAGTCACCGTTGTTTTTTGCATCATCTTTCCTCCTGAAATGATTCGTTTTCATTAACCAACAGTCTGAGCGGCGGCGGTGCCATCGCCCGACTGGAGCGTGAACCTACGTGGTCATTTTTTTTCTGCACAGCAATCCGTCATCCCGCTCCCGTCTTCACTCCATTGGGGTGCAGGTTAATCGCCAACGGTCCTTTCAAAGCCTCCATTACCAGGCTGACCGGCAGGTCGTTTTCCAGTAATTGAGTCATGATAGCCAGATATCGAGGAAGATGGCGAAAGAATTTCTGGTACCCGGCACATAAGTATTGCAGACCCGGCTCGTTATCAAAGGTTTGGGTGAAACGATGTTTGGGGCACCCGCCCTGACAGGCGGCAAGAACATCGCATTCTCTGCACCAGCGGGGCAGCGCAGTTTCCTTGCTGATGCCAAACTGGGTTTGCAGAGAGTGCTCCACCATCACCGGCAGGGCGTCGGTCAGAATATTACCTAAATGATATTGTGGATAGACACAGTGATCGCAGGCATAGAGGCTGCCGTCGTGCTCGATCACCAGCGAGCGGCCGCATTGCTTGGCATGTACGCAGACCGGCGAGGGGTTGCTGATCCAGGCATTGACGGCCCACTCGAAGTTCATGACAAAGACCGTCCCCACATCGTGCCGGACCCATTCTTCGAAGATCGCGATGAGGAAGTCACCGTAGGCTTCCGGCAGCACCGACCATTGTGTGACCGGGGTCGGTGCCTCCGGCCGGTCCAGGAGGGCTGGTGGCGCCAGGCGGAGTCCGATCTCGGCCGTCTTTTGGTCGGCTAACCGTTCGACCACCGGTGCAAATTGGATAAACTCAACGCCTGCGTCTTTGAAAAATTGATACACCTCCAGCGGCCTGGCGGCGGTTTCACGGGCCACGCTGGCCATGACGTTGTACTCCACCCCATGATGCTGCAGCAGCTTTAAACCGCGCATAACCGCATCGAAGCTGCCCTTTCCCTGGCGATCGCGTCGATAACGGTCATGGATTTCCCGCGGGCCGTCGAGACTGATGCCGACCATGAAGTTGTGTTTTTTCAGAAAACGGCACCAGGCGTCATCAAGGAGCGTACCGTTGGTCTGCAGGGAATTGGTGATCGTCTTGGTGCCAGCGAACGGCTGCTGCAGCGCGACCACTTTCTTGAAAAATTCAAGCCCCAGCAGGGTCGGTTCCCCGCCCTGCCAGACAAACTCCACCGCCGGGGTCGGCTGCGTGGTGATGTACTGGGTGATGAAGGCGGACAGGACCGCATCGGACATGCGGTAGTGCTCGCCTGCACCAAACAAGGCTTGTTTCTCGAGATAGAAGCAGTATTCGCAATTGAGGTTGCACAGCGGGCCAATGGGCTTTGCCAGGACGTGCAGGCCGCCTGCGACCTGATGCGCCTCCGGGTTTTCCATGGTGCCGCTGTTCTCTTCGCTGTGCATTGCTGCGTTCGATTCTCTGTTCTGATTGATTCAAAGGGGCAAGCTATGATTGCAGCAGCCCCTTTTGTCGCTGCCTCATCATAATCGGTACGTTAAGCACACCCGCTCAGGGCGTCGGCACCACGCGATAGTAGACCCCGTTTGCCCCGTAGGAAGGTTGGAACCAGGTGTTGCCGCACAGGTAATAGGTTGTGCCCTGAATCTTTGGGGTGACGCAGCCAGGTGGGATCGTGGGATAGATCGCACCCATCATGTAGGTCGGTTGCGCGGCGACTGCGGCCGTGGCACCCGCCGCGACGCCTGCATTGTAGGCATTGGCAGAGGCGGCCGCGGTGTTGGCCGAGGCTACCGTCGCGCCGACCGCCACCCCGACCGCGGCGCCAGCCGCAGCTGCCCCTGCGGTGGACCAACCGCCGCAGTTATAGCATCCGGACCCGTAGTTGTTGACCGTGACGGGTGGATGGTATCCGGGATAGACGGCAACCGTCGGCGGATGATAGGCACCGCCGTAGTGGGCGTCGCCATACGCGGTACCCCCGTAGGCACCGGTCTTGGACCAGCCGCCGCCCTCGTAATGGGTCGCGCTGCCGCCGTAGACATTGGTGTGCGAGGTGCCCTCGCCATAGGCGTGCGAGGTGCTGCCCCCCCAGGCGCTGTCATGGCTGGTCGATCCGTAGCTGTGCGACGTGCTGCCGCCAAAACTGTTTGCATGGCCCCAGGACCAGGCTGGTCCCGAACAGAGGGTGACCATTGCAAGACTCAAAAAACCAATAGAATGCTTTTTCATGGCGGGTCGTCCCTCCTTAGTTGCTTTTAGATGATTGCGCCTTGGCCGGAGCCTTGCCGTCCGCCGGTTTCGGGTTTGGATGGGCAAAGGGCATGGGGGTCGCACCGGCGGCTTTGGCGGCAACGAAGGTTTCACCCGGAAGTGACTGGTCGAGCTGCCAGTTGGAGAGCTCCAACTGATGGCGCAGTCGGGCGGCATCCGCGCGGTAGACGGCGCGGACCATTCGAGGCAATTTGTCTTCAACGCCGATCCAAATCTGCACGAACACCTCGTTGTTGGCATAAGCCACCATATCCGTGGTGGTGCCGCCGACTACCTTCGACTGACCGATGTAGAAGGCCAGTGTCAGCCCTTTGGCAAGATCCTTATACGGATCGGCAACAATCAAATCTGTAAACGGGAAGTAGATCGCGGCAGCGTCATAGGCCACCTTCAATGCGGCGTCGACGGTGGCCGGAGCCTCAGCAACGGCAACCAAATTCTCGGCCGGTGCAAACGCCGTCATCGTTGTGCCGTTGAAGTAGAACTCAGTGGCAGGTCCATCGCCGGGCGTGATCACCGCCAGTTTGTCGGGCCGCTGCAAGCTGACCTCGGATTTGGTCGTATAGGCAAGCGGCGTGCCGAGTCGGCTCGGGTTTTCATAGGTCACCACCGCGGTGAAGCGCATGGTGCGGGCCGCGGCCAGGCGGTCGCAGGCGGCCTTGAGAATGTCGATGGCCTTGGGCTCAAGCCCCATCTGCACGGCGGGCGAAGATTCCATGCTCTGCGACGTGGCGGGTTTCGATGCCTTCGGTGTTTGTTTCTTCTCGGCGGCATTACCGCTTGCAACCAGGAAGAAACCCAAGGCGAGCGCAACCAAGAGCGCCCGCCAGAGAGGCGTATCGTTGTTCATGACCTTCTCCTCTTCATGAGATGAGTGAAATTTTGACGATTGGTCGCCAGGCCTTGCCGACGTCAGGCGCTTTTCAGGGAATCATGCCGCATTCGAACATCTTATTGACAATCGGGCCCGCCACTTTGTCGAGGAAAGCTTTACGCATCCTGGGGTCGTCGCGCAGCAACTGGATCATTTCCTGCTCCTGTGGCGGTTTTTGCTGACTCTTTTCAAGCCACAACTGCTCGCAGGTCGATTGCTGGTATTTCTGGATGACCTTGCCGGCAACCATGTTCATAACCGGGTACTGCTCTTTCGCACTAACCGTACCCACGCACATCAGCATTAAGGCCACTGCAATTAAGGAAAGAAGTTTTTTCATTTTGATCCCTCTTGAGTTAATGGTTGATTTATAATTGCGATCAAAAGAGGTCGGAATTCACCGGTGAATCGCAGACCGCCCCAAGTCGATTTGGGACGGTCCACGCGGTCCGTACAGGATGAAGGAGGCACACTGTACGCTGCTTTCATGACCGAACCGATTTATTTCGCGTCGGCGGCTTGTTTCATGCCCTCTTCAAGCTTTTTAATATCCTCCGGCGACAGCTTCGGTCGATCGACCTTGATGGTCAGCTTGTTAAGTTGGGCAGTCAGGGGGAACGGCGGCTGGTAATCGGCATCGTTGACGCCGGTCAGCGTGTCGGAGCCGATGTCGAAGCTCTCGTCCCATTGCAGGATCATCGGCATAGTGTGCGGCATGACGATGGTCTGCACTTCCTTGCCGTCAACCTTGAGGGTGCCGGTGCCGGATCGGCCAAGGCCGCTCATATTGTTGAAGGCCAGCGTACCCAGGCCGAGGCCGTCATACTTGAAGTCGAACTCCAGGATATGTTTGCCTGGCGTGAGCGCATCCGTTCCTTCCCACTTGATCCGTTTCAAATCAACGAGATTCCAGAGGAACACCGGCTTGCCCTTAAGCAGATAGAAGCCGTAGCCGCCAAAGCGACCACCCGAGGTCAAGATCATGCCTTCCGCGCCGCCTATAGGGACGGTGAGGTCTGCAGTGATGGTATATGAAGCGTCGAGCAGAAACGGCGAGTCACCCTGCGGCAGGCCGACCATCGGTCGGGTGTACGCAAACTCGGTCCGGCCGGCGGTGATATTGGGACGCGGGGCCACAATGCGTGCTGCCACCGAGGCGTCCATCGGTAAGACTTGATACTTTTTCGCTTCCTCGATAAACAACTTCTTCATATCCTGCACTTTGTCGGCATTCTGATCGGCGATGTTGGTTGACTGGCTGAAGTCCTTGTTGAGGTTGTAGAGTTCGAGCACTTGGCCGTTGAGCGGGTCGGGATTCGCGGCGCCAAATACCTCCCACGGTGCGCGGTTGACTTTGGTGCTCAGCAGCCAGCCTTCGTGATACAAGGCCCACTGGCCAAACATCTCGAAATACTGCGTCTTGTGCCGCGACGGCTCCTTGGCGTTCTGCGCATCGAAGGTGTAGGCGAAGCTGGTGCCTTCGATGGGCGCCTGCTTGATCCCGTCCACCATGTCGGGCGCGGGAATGCCGGTGACCTCAAGGAGGGTCGGCACCACGTCAATGACGTGCATGAACTGGTCGCGGAGACCGCCTTGGTCCTTGATGTGACCCGGCCAGGAGACGACCATGCACTGGCGGATGCCGCCGAGTCTCGAGGCGTTTTGCTTGAACCAGGTGAACGGCGTATTAAAGGCCCAGGACCAGCCCGCCGACATGTGATTGTAGGTCTGCTCCGTGCCCCACACGTCGTACCATTTCATCTGCTCGGCGACCGGCATCATGTTGACGCCGTTGAAAAACGCGACTTCGTTGGGGGTGCCCATTGGTCCACCCTCGGCGCTGGTGCCATTGTCGCCGTTTATGTAGATGATAATCGTGTTGTCGAGCTTGCCCATATCCTCGACGGCCTGGATGACGCGCCCGATTTCGTGGTCGTTGTAGGCCGCGTAGGCGGCAAAAATTTCCACCTGCTTGATATAGAGCTTCTGCTCCTCGGGCGTACAGTCATCCCAGTTTTTGATGACATCCTTCGGCCAGGGCTCCAGTTTGGTGTCCGCCGGAATCACCCCAAGGCGCTTTTGGTTCTCGAAAATCAGCTCACGCAGCTTGTTCCAGCCGTCGTCAAAGAGGTGCATGTCGTGGATTTTGTCCACCCATTCCTTGGTGGGATGATGCGGCGCGTGGGTGGCACCGGGAACGTAATACACGAAGAACGGTTTACTCGGGTCGATCTGGTTGATTTCAGTCATGTAGTCAATGGCGTCGTCGGCCATGGCGGTAACCAGGTTCCAGGTTCCCGGCGCTTTGCCATGGAAGGGGTAAATCTGGGTCGTGTTGCGGAACAGATTCGGCTGCCACTGGTTCGCATCGCCGCCGACAAAGCCATAGAAGTAATCGAAGCCTTGTCCAACGGGCCAATGATCAAACGGCCCAACCTTGCTGGCCGCAAACGCCGGCACGTTGTGATCCTTGCCGAACCAAGAGGTGGCGTAGCCGTTTTCCTTGAGGATGCGGCCGATGGTTGCCTTGTCCTTGGCGGTGATGCTGTTGTAGCCAGGAAAACCGGTGGACTGTTCGGAGATCACACCGAAGCCCGCGGAGTGATGGTTGCGTCCGGTGATGAGAGCGGCGCGGGTCGGCGAGCTCAGCGCAGTGGAGTGGATGTTATTATACCGTAGGCCGTTTTGGGCAAGACGATCCATCGTGGGCGTCGGGATGACGCCGCCGAAGGTGCTCGGTACGCCGAAGCCCGAGTCGTCGGTCATGATCAGCAGGATGTTGGGTGCCTGCTTGGGCGGCACGATGCGTGGCCCCCACCATGCTTTCGATTGCAGGGCATCGTCCTTGATGATGCCGCCAAACTTCGGATCAGGCGCCGGCAATTGGGTGCCGCTGATGGTGGAGGTCGCGCTGGGGGATCCCGGTTGGCCGGTGGTTTCCACGGCCCCAGCCGGCATGGCGGCGAGGGCGAGGGCGCTGTTGAACGCCAGCAATGCGGGCGCAAAAGCTTTTGGCTTCATTTTTGTTCCTCCTTCATGGTTCAATGAACAGGGTACGGCTATCTCTTTCTATTGTATCTGTTTTTTCAGTGTATTGGGTCTTGCCAATGCTCGAAATAACAATGCCGTCAGGATCACATGTAAAATGACGGCAGGCCACAGGAGTATGCCGGTTGCTCCGCCCGCGAAACCGAGGTAGGCGAGATACAGCGTAACAGCCGCGCTATAGGTCAACATGCCGATAATCGGAGTACCCGGCCAGCAGGCAATCCCCAATGCGAATAGGGCTATACCGGCCACGCGTGCAACGGGGATGGCGATGCCGCTCAGTTGCTCGCCCAGCAACAACTGCCCAACGAGCGATGGAACAAGCAGCAGCGCCAACCCGGTTGTGCCTTCGCCAACAGCGGCGAACATCAGTGCTCTCTTCATGGGGTCTGGTGTCGACTCGGCCTCTGCTATCACCGATGGGGCGTCCCTGGGTGATCTGCACCCCCCGGTTCCGCGCTCTGCTCCGGCTTGAAGGGTTCGAGCTTGAAGGTCAGCTTGTCAATCGTGCCGGTGAACTTGAATGGCGGGTCGTAGCGATACTCGATCATGGCCACGCCGCTACGGGTGTCCTGGCCGACATCGAAGGTTTCGTCCTCCGGGAACGTGATCGGGGTGGTGTGTTCCATGGAATTTCTGGCCACTTCCTTGCCATCCACGAAGAGCACGCCGGTCCCGCCCTTGCCCAGGGCCGGACCATCGGATTTGAAGTCAAAAACGATGGTGTGCTTGCCGGCCCCCAACTCAGGCCCTTCCCAGGTCGTGCGCTTGAGGTCGAGCAGGTTATAGAGGAATACCACCTTGCCTCGACCAATTCCCAACACACCCTCACTCAAGAACAGACCATAGCCGCCGAACCGCCCACCCTCGGTGACGATCATGCCTTCAGCGCCACCTTCGGGAATCGTCACTTCAGCGGTAATGGTGTACGACTTGTCCAAAATGCTCGGTGCAGTGCTTGACGGCACGTTGGCCAGGGCTCCCGAATAGGTGAAGGTCGCGCGTCCTTCCTTGAGGCTCGGCTTCGGCGAGTTCCAGCGCGCGAGCGTCGTGTTGTCAAGCGGCAGCACATTGTACTTCGCTGCTTCGATATAGAAAAGATTCTGCAGTTGCGTCAGTTTCTCTGGCATCTTTGCGGCCAGGTCATTGTTTTGCGTGGGGTCCTCCATGACGTTGTACAATTCCCATTTGTACCCGGTGATCACGTCCGGCGCCGGTTTGCTGCTGAGTACCCAGGGAAGCGTCACCGGGGTCGTGCATGCGACCCAACCGTCGTGATATATGGCACGGTTGCCGAGCATCTCGAAGTACTGCGTGGTGTGCTTGGTTGGCGCACTGGCATTTGCCTTGTCCCAGGTGTAGGCCATGCTCGTGCCTTCGATGGGTTTTTGCTTGATGCCGTTGATCGTGTCGGGCGCCGGGATGCCGGTGGCCTCGAGGATCGTCGGCACGATATCAATGACGTGGTGGAACTGGCGGCGGATGCCGCCTGGGTCATTGATGTGGCCGGGCCACGACATGGTCACGCCCTGCGCAGTCCCGCCAAAATGAGAAGGCACCTGCTTCATCCACTTGAACGGCGTGTCCATTGCCCAGGCCCAGGGGGCCGCGAAGTGCGGGAAGGTTCGATCCGACCCCCAGAACTCGTACCAGAGGAACTGGTCCTTGACCGGCACCTCTACGCCATTGAAGGTGGTGAACTCGTTGGGCGTGCCGTTGGTCATACCTTCCGCGCTCGCGCCATTGTCGCCGCTGATGTAGATGATCAAGGTGTTGTCGAGTTGGCCGAGGTCTTCGACGGCCTGGATAACACGGCCAATCTCATGATCGGCGTAGGCCTGATAGGCCGCATAGACATCCGCCTGCTTGATAAACAGCGTTTTCTCTTCCCAGCTGAGCGAGTCCCAGCGCGGCAGCTTCGCGCCGCTGTAGATTTCCTGCCCATCCGGCCACGGTGTCAGCTGCGCGTTGGGCGGCATGATGCCCAGCCTCTTCTGGTTGGCAAAGATCGTCTCGCGCAGCTTCTCCCATCCGTCGTCGAACAGGTGCATGTCGCTGATCTTTTTGATCCACTCCGGTGTCGGATGATGCGGCGCGTGCACGGCCCCGGGCACGTAGTAGACGAAGAAGGGCTTCTCCGGTGCCAGTTCCTTCAGCTGCTTCATGTACTGAATAGCCTCATCTGCCATCGCCGTTTGCATGTTCCAGCCGGGATTGCCCTGGAACGGGAAGATTGGCGTCGTGTTGCGGAATAGGTTCGGCTGCCACTGACTGGCGTCGCCGCCGACAAAGCCGTAGAAGTACTCGAAACCCATGCCGTTCGGCCATTGATCAAAGGGGCCGGCCTGGCTGTTCGCGAAGAATGGTGTGTTGTGATCCTTGCCGAACCATGAGGTCGCGTAGCCATTCTCCTTCAGGATGGTGCCGATGGTGCCCTTCTCGACCGGGATAATTGAGTCGTAGCCGGGGAAGCCGGTCGCGATCTCGCCGACCACGCCGAAGCCCACCGAGTGGTGGTTGCGGCCGGTAATCAGTGCCGCGCGCGTCGGCGAAGAGAGCGAAGTGGAATGGAAGTTGGTGTAGCGCAGGCCGTTTTTGGCGATGCGGTCCAGCGCCGGGGTCGGGATGACGCCGCCGAAGGTGCTGGGCGAGCCGAAGCCGCAATCGTCGGTCATGATGAGCAGCACGTTGGGCGCGCCTTTAGGCGGAACCACGCGTGGCGACCACCAGGCCTTCGACTCCGAGGCCTTTTCACCGATTACCCCGCCGAATTTCGGGTCAGGCGGAGGCAGTTGCTTGCCATCGATGGTGGTGGTGGCACCGGCGGAACCAGGCGCTCCCGTGGTTTCCACCGCCAGGGCCGGAAAGGCAGCCAGCAGCGGGAGCGCTGCCCCGACAGCGGCGAACGGCATGACCTTGTTCAGTTTCAGGCTCGTTAAATAATGGTTCATAGTCCATTCTCGAAGTTGAGAGTGTTACGCCCTAGTATTGGGGCGACTGGGTCGGCACCCAACCCCGGTTCTGGAAAATGGTGTTGATCTGCTGTGCGATCTGCTCGGCGGTTCGTTTGGCATCGGCGTTGACGTTATCGCTGTATTTCTCGCTGGCGATATTGAGGCCTGCCCCGACGGCAAGTCCCATCGCCCAGTGGCCGGCGGCAGCGCTGGCTGCTTCGGTTTCGGCCATGCCGGGTTTGTAGCCGCTGCGGGCATCGGTGACAAATTGCTCCAAAAGCCGCCGGTTGCTGCGTTGGAGGTCGTAGAGCTGGGTGTAGGTCTTGACGTCCGAATGCCCGGCGCCCAGCCCGATGGCCACCCGCGCGGCCCGGCTCCCCTGATTGACCGAGGTAAGCTGGCCCTCGATTACCAGCACATTGTCGCCGCGATAAGGAGGCACACCCGAAACCCGCTCCGCCGGATACCCCAGTTTGCGGAGTTCAGCCACCAGTTTTGCCGCCAAGGCGTTGGACACGGTCCGGCCAACCTGGAGTTCTTTCTCGGTCCAAGGGGGTTGGGGATTGCCGGCCATGGCCTGCACTTCGGCGGAGACGCCCTGATCCAGGGTGACCTCCTCGGGTGACACCGCGAAATTATAGACGAGGATCCGGTTGGGCTGCGGCAGATTGCCGGTGTACTGGCTGACCACGTTTACGGTGGTTGGGGCGCACCCGAAGAGCGCCAGCAGTGCTGCGCCAGTGATCAGTAGAGCGAACCGCGCAAATGGTTGCATACAGGTTTCCTCCTCTTTGAGAGTGGTTTGCTAAAATTCATCCATACTGCTGTAACCTGGAGCTTCAAATCGTGGTCGTTGCAGGGGCTTGTGACTTCCATGATTCCGGTCGACCCATATTTTCAATTTGGCGACACCGGAAACCATTGCAAACAGGAGCCGATGAAAAACGATTCGCTTTGCCGATGAGATTAATTATACAGATGAATCCGATTGTAATTAATTCATATTAGAATGGAAAATAGAAAAAAGTAACTAGGAAAATTACTAGGTTTTGAAAAGGAGGAGCAGGAAATGCTCAGGTATTTTGAGTATGCAAATGGACAAAATGAACACCGGGCTGGCCACGATCCTGGAGGTGTTCAATTGTCCCCGCCAACGACAGGTGCGCAGGTCTTTGACGGCTGGCGAGTTTGCTTATCGTATCAGCGCCTTCATGCCGCTCCAAAATATCTCCATACCAATGCAGATCACAAAAAAGGCCACCATTTTGGAGGTCGCCCGAGCCGCCGCCGGCGAAAATTTCTGGTCAAGGTATTTCAAATTGGCGTAGCAAAAGTACACGGTCAGGCAAACGGCAAAAATTCCTATAATTCCGGCAGTGTGCTCAGCGAACGAGAAAGCTTAGGCAAGTCCCAGCCGTGCCCCGAAGGTGATGGCAATAGCCAAGCCGCCTAGGCCGACAGTGAGGGGAAAGGTGAAAGGGTAAAAAATATTTGCTTCAACCGTCTTTACCGCATGGTGCGCATCTTCATCGGAGACGACTTTAGTACTCTCGTCATTGTTTAGCATCTGCCACCCCATCATGGCCAGCAGTCCTTCGGCGGTTACCATGGGCCATGCTGTCCTGCTCCGTTGTGTTGATTGCACATTGACCTGCCTAAAGGTTATTTGGGGAACATGAATTGTACCTGGGCGCGAATCTGCCAGTCTGGTCCGTCATCGGGGGTGATGACATTATAATACGCACCCAATTGGGTATTGACCGGCAGCTTGCCGATGTGGAAGATCTTACCGACCCCACCGCCCAGCGGCACGGTCCACTGGTTACCGCTGTCCGCCATCCAATCGACGGTGGCGATGGGGGAACTGGTCAGATAAAGGCCACTTTCGAAGTTGTAATTGATGAAGGGCTGGATCAGGCCGTTATTGTAGGAGCCCCCCTGGTTGTTCCCGGAAACCGACCAGGTGTTGTTAGCCAGAACGCCATAGACCCAAGGGTTGCCCTTTTCGAGGTGCAGCACAACCGCCGAAGGGCCAATCCCCCAATTCTTGTTGCCGAGGACCTCGTCGGTATTGGTGGGGATCTGCGCCACCGGCCCGACACCCCAGATCCATTTACCGGGATTGGCGGGAGAAAGAAAGGCCGTGAAGACCGTGTCCCCAATACCGTTGGTTCGGTCATCGAACGGGGCCGGCTGCGAGATCACCGGCACGATGGTGCGGGTGATGATGTTCCAGTCGCTGTTAACCGAGATCGGAATCACCGGTTGGATGTTGAGGATGTTCTGCGTGCGGTCCTTTGGGCCGACATTGAGGTTGGTATTGTTCTGGAACGGCACGCTGATCAGGTTGCCTACCGGGTTCTGCGCCAGTTTGGCCAGTTGCTCGGCGCTGAGTTCCGCAAATACCGGGGAGGCGGCCAGGAGCGCTGCTGCGCTCGCGGCCAGGGCAAAATATTGTATTCTCGTAGGCGTCATTCTTGTTTCCCTTGTTCTTTTCGGTTTCCGGATCCTTACTGAGCCGCATCCAAAGCGGCCTGCAGCTTGGCTTCGTCATCGTGTGAGAGTGAGGTCTGCAATACCTTGCCGCCCGTCCCCTTGATCTGATCGAGCACCTTGTCCGGGGTGGCTTTGCGTACCAGGACAAAAAGCGCCGAACTGCCGGGGTTCATGGCTCCAGCCAATTCCTTCATGAAATTGTCGTTGATGCCCACGTCGGAAAGGGTGCCGGAAACCGCGCCGGTCGCGGCGCCCACGGCAGCGCCGAGGAGCGGGTTCAAGAACATCAGGCCGATCAATGTTCCCCAGAACCCGCCGCTGAGAGCGCCGGCCGCCGTCAGATTCACTGCTTGATGCAATGTAACCTTGCCTTTGGCATCCTTCACCGCCACCACGGCGTCCTCCAAGTCGAGGAGATAATCCTGCTGCAGCTTCCGCAGATTCAGGCGCACCTCTTCTGCCTTGAATTCATCCTCGTAGCCGATAACAACTAATGTGCTCATTTTTTTCTCCTTGAGTTTAGTATGAATTCTGAATTATTTCATATTTTTAAACTGAAAAATTTCCCTTAGGTGATCCTCTCGGCTGCTGGTTGTTTCCGTCATTTTGCCAAAGGTTCATTTAATAAGCACGTTGAACCAAGGTGCTGAATCCGGTTTTTAGAGAATTCAAAAACTCACTGCTTCTTTTACTCCATGCCGCACAACTGCCTGATCTCGGAAATTTTCATGTCAATCATGTTGTTATATTCACCGGTGGCAACCTTAACATTGGTTCCCTCATTACCGGTTGCGGTGTTGACCACCAAACTGACTGGAACTATGGCAGTAACACCAGCGGCAATTTCCGCGCCGACATGTACTTTTTCAGCTTTCAAAGCGCGAATATCTCCTTTCGCTGTAGCGCAGTTGATGGGCTTTGCTAAATCTTGTTTGGCCTGCTTAGAGACCGGGGAACATGCTGCCATGAGCAATATCATGCCAAAAACAAAAATTGTTTTAAGTGGGTATGCAGTTTACTCAACCGGCCGCAACCTGTAGTATAGGTTCATGGAC
>CAZJEX010000013.1:0-108977 GCA_964545155.1 uncultured Desulfobulbus sp.
AACATTGCTTATTTTACACTTCAGGATGTCTCACTAACCCCGACCACTTTAGTTTTCCTTCAAGTGAACGGAAACGCAAGCCCGCTTCGAAAGAAGGCAACCAATAGATTCAGCCGAATAATTTGTTTCTGTTCGACGTACCGAGGGGCGCCCTGCTTTGCAGTAGGCAATACATCGCAAGCGGTCTTTGGTATCCCAACCGAAAAGTAGTGTTCGCCGCTTCTCCTCAATTCGAAGTCTTTACCTGATCCAGCACATTTCTGATGAGGGTGGCAATCCCTTTCCTGGTGAGGGGCTTCATGGCAAACCCGCTGACCCCTGCGGCTTTTGCCTGCTCTTCGCTGACCAGCGTGCTGTAGCCGGTGCAGAGGATTGTCGGGATGTGCGGTCGAATCAGGCGCATTTCCCGGATCAGGTCCATCCCGGTCATGCCCGGCATGGTCTGGTCGGTGATCACCAAGTCAAACCGGGCGGCTTGCTGCCGAAAGGTTTCCAGGGCTCCCAGGCTGCTTGTTCGGGCGGTGACCTCGTACCCCAAGCTTTCAAGCATCGCCGTTCCCATTTCTGCCAGCACTTCCTCGTCGTCAATCAACAGAATACGTTCGATGCCGGAAGGGCAGATTTCTCCGGGCAAGGTTTCGTGCCCAGCCTCTGACTCGATGGCCGGGAAAAACACTTGAAAGACCGTGCCCTCGCCGGGCTCACTTTCGACCGTGATAAATCCGCCATAACTTTTGACAATGCCATGGACGATAGCAAGCCCCATGCCGGTCCCTTTTCCCACATCTTTGGTGGAAAAATAGGGGTCAAAAATTCTTTTTTTAATTTCGGGTGGGATACCGGCACCGGAATCCCTGACCGAGAGCACGACAAAGCTGCCAGGCTGCACTTCGGTCGGACCAAGTAGGCCTCCCTGGGAGAGCTCGGTGTCTTTCAGGGCGAGTTCGAGGGTGCCGCCGGTCTGCTCCATGGCATGAAAAGCATTGGTGCATAGATTCATGATAATTTGATGTACCTGGGTTGAATCGGCCAGGATAGATTTGACGGCGGAGTCGACTTGCAGCCTGATGGTGATCGTTGAGGGGATGGTTCTGCGCAGGAGCTTGGTTGCCTCTTTGATGACGGTGGCAAGTTGCAACGGGGCACGCTTGGTTTCCGCCTGCCGACTGAAAGCGAGAATCTGTTTAACCAACATGGTGGCTCGGTCGACGGCGGCCAGTTCCTTGTCCAACCATTTGACAGCCATCGAGCCAGGCGGGCTGGCATTCCGCGCCAATTCGGCATAGCCGAGGATGGCACCGAGGATATTGTTGAAGTCATGGGCAATACCGCCGGCCAAGGTGCCGATGGCTTCCATCTTCTGCGCCTGCTGGAGTTGGGCCTGAAGTGATTTCCGTTCTCCTTCCCCTTTTTTTCGCATCAGCGCGGCGCCGATGTGCGAAGCGATTCCTTCAAGCAGTTCGATGGTGTCAAGAGTAAAACGCCCTTGACGGCGGTCGTTAAGTTGGATCATGCCGACAATTTTTTGATCGTCCCGGACAGGGACCAGCGCTACAGAGGCATATCCATGATGGATGCATTGATTGCGGGGATGCAACCGCGGATCCTCGACCAGCGGTATCTCCAGAATCAGTTTTGAGTCATTGGTCCAACAACTTCCGCCGGGGGTGAACAATGGATTGGTCGGATCGGTTTTTCCGGAAATAACCAGCCCGCAGGTGCATTCCAGCCTGACCTTGCCGTCAGGGTCTCGGCACACGCCGCCATCTGCTTCCCTTTTGATCAGCGTGTTTTCAGTCAGCAGGAAATCCGTGGAAAAACCTCGTTGGGCCAAATAGGGAAAGTCCTCCCCGTCCTGCAGGCGGAGCCCCACTGCATCCGATCCGGTCCGTTGCTGCAATACCGCGAGAACCCGTTGGATGACATCTTCGAAATCGCCGGATGTATTGAGTAACTGGAGGATTTCCCGGCCCATTTCCCGGTAAGTATTCATTCGATTGCGCTCAGTGATGTCACGACACAGACTCATCACTGCTGGTCGCCCTTGCCAGTCAATACGCCAAGCGTTCACCTCGACCGGAAAAGCTGTCCCGTCTTTGCGTTGATGTTCTGATTCAAAGATGGCGTTTCCGTGGTCCAGCAGTCGTTTGAAGCGTTCCGGTACATATTGCGCTTGTTCGGGCGTGTCGACCTGTTCAACGGTCATCCCCACCAGTTCTGCATAAGTGTAGCCGAGGCGTTCACAGGCAATGGGGTTGACTTCCAGTATCCGCGCTTGATCGTCGCACATAAAGATGGGATCTTGAGCGCTGTCAAATACGAGCCGATATTTCTTCTCACTCTCCCGCAAAGACTCTTCGGCCTGCGTGCGATTGGTAATGTCGCGGGCGATACCGCAACCGATTTCCTGGCCATCGTATAAAAGATAGTTGATCGTAACCTCGACCGGTACACGACGACCATCTTTGGCTTGAAAGTTTGCGGTATAACTCAACGATCCGAATTGTCTGAGTTCCTCCCAGTTGCGTTGCCATTGCTCCCAGGATAAGCCAGGGTTGATTTCCTGCACGGTCTTGCTCAGCATTTCATCTCGGGAATAGCCCAGCATGCGGCAGACAGCGTCATTGGCATAGACATACCTGGCATCTGGCCGGATCCAGACAATCGCATCATGGGTGCTGTCGACCGAAAACTGGGTCAACAGCAGCGTTTTCTCCAGTTTTTTCTGTTCGGTGATTTTTTGAAACACACAGTGTGTTTGTTGGAAACAGCCGCCATCCCCTGTGCCGATTTTACCGTCAAGGGAGACCTGAAGGGTGGAACCATCTTTTCTGACCATTTCGAATGCAACACCAAGAATTTCGCCGATGGTTTTAAAACGGGAAAAATTATCCTTGAAATGATCCTGGCACGCTGGGTGTAAAAATTTGTTAAAAGGCTGACCAATCACCTCTTCTCGAACATAGCCGAGGGTATCAAGCCAAGTCTGGTTGATTTCGACAATACAGCCGTCTTCATCAAGCGAATGATAGCTCAGCGGAATTCGATCATGGAGTTGTTTCAGGCGATGGTAGTCGGCCTGCAAGCACTGTTCCCGTGCTTCCAGTTCAGTTACTCGCTGTTTGAGGAGAGTCAGTTCGGAAAATTGGGGAAGAGAATGGTCGCTCATGGAACTCCCCGAACGGTATCAGTGTATTCGCTCGTCACAACGCCAGGTATCGATGGGGTTGCACGGGAACAGAGAAAACATGAAATCAGTTGGCGGCCTGGACGTAGTTTGACTGCGGCATGGAAAAAACCGCCTCTTCGATGCCGCCAGTCAAACAAGCACCTGGCCATTGGTTAACCAAGTGTTCGTTACTCTTTTTTACTCAGTAATTCGAGCGTTATTAAAACATCGACATCCTTGCCGACCACACCCATTTTGTAATATTTATCATCGCCAACATGGTAGTTCAGTCGGTCGAGCATCACCCTTCCGTTAAAACCAGCAACCTCCATTCCTTTCAAGAGGGGATGTTCTTTCTTTCCGAAATATTCAAGAGGGATTGTCAGGTCGGAAGTGACGTCCTTGATGGTCAACTTGCCCTTGACATTGTAAATTTTCTCGCCTGCTTTAGTGATGCTGCTGCTGGTAAAGGTTATCAATGGATACTTAGCCTCATCAAGGAAGTCATTTGACAGTAAATGCTTATCGCGTTTGCTTATACCGGTGTCTACACTTTTAACTTTGATCTCAAATGAAATTTTACTCTCGTTGAGATGGTCTGGGTCGAAAAGAAAGGTACCCTTATAATCGGTAAAGCGGCCTTGAACCTTGGCATAGATATGATCAACACTGAAATAAAAATTTGCATGATCTTTATCAATTTCCCAAGATCGAACTCCAGCATGTGATGGCGAGACGACGAGTACCAAGAGAACGACTGAAACGATTGTGGATAGTATTCGATTTTTCATAAACGCTTCTCCTGAAAATGGAAAATGCCGATTTCGACCTACTCAATGCAAGCGGGTCTTAAGATCCCTGTTTTTTTGATACCAATAAAATTATAAATAATAATCGGGGAAAGACAAGGCTCTTCTCGGTGCCGAATAAAACTGGTGTTTGTGACCTTTTCAGGACGAATTGCTTGGGGTTATATGGGGATTTGCTATTCAACGGTTAAGCTGTTGAAATTTAATGTAATCAAGAACGGCGCGTTGAGAAAAAAAATTTCTTAAAAATTATTGCAACCAGTATTGTCGCGCTGAACATTACTAGCGCATAGCGTGGTATCCCTTGGGCGAACGATGTGCTGACGAAAAGAACATGAATGTTCAAGGCCAGGAAAATAGTGTAGCCGATCAATCCGTGAAAGAACCGCCATGTTTGGATGCGAATTCTCATGTAGGCACGATAGAAGCCTGCGGCAACGTTCAGACAAAGTAGTATTAAGGAAATAAATCCAATTGCTTCCGGCCAATACTTCCAGCCAATGGGAAGGTTGTTTAATCCTTCCGGAATCAAGATCAGCAATGCGTGGGCGAGCGCAAGCAGCATGATCAGCAGCCCGATCAACCGGTGGAATTTATAAATCCTTTGGATGCCAATAATTCGATCAAATACGCTAAGCCTGGCAGCCAGAAGAAGTTGATAGCCCAACAGCACCACGGTTATAACGCCGATTACCTGCCCTGAGAGCAAGAGACTCCTGTCGAAGCCTAATTTGTACCAGAGGGTGGTCGATTCATAAAAAAAGGGAAGGGATGCGGCACCGGAAAGCACAGCAAGGATAAGTGTCGCCAAGATGACAGCCTGCTGTTTTTTGGTATATCTTTCAGGAGGAGTTCTGTCGTCGGTCATTGGACTGCCGCCTCAGCAGGTTGAGGGTGGTATGCATGTGATGGCCGGTCGGAGCAAAGTTGCAGGGCGGGATTCGCAACCGCTGAGAAGCACCGCCTTGCCACGGCGCACTTGTTATGCAGCACTATAATCAGTGGAGTTTGCGTGCCCGTCCTTTACAGGTTTTCAACGAGAAAGGCACCGTCTTCACAACGTCCTTGGTTTCAGGACAAATACCGCTCCCCCATAGCTTGACATGGAAGCTCTTGCGCTTGCAACCGTTAACAATAATGCACGAAGATGTGGTCAGGTCTTGCAATGCAAGTCGGAACAAACAATTTGACTGTCAAGAAATCTGCTTCTTGAGATGGAATTTCTGCGCTGTCCCCCTTTTTTTCCGATTGTTCGGGGAATTTTATTTATTGACAATTAGAGGCCATTTAGAGGTTGACCAAGCTGTCAGCAGCCGCAATCGGTAAAGGCGTCCTTGGTGAAATTCTTATCCGGCTCGATCGGATATTCCCCATTGTAACAGGCCAGGCAGAAGTTGTCGCGGCTTAAGCCGGTGGCCTCCACCATACCCTCGACACTGAGGTAGGTCAGGGAATCAAGCCCCAGATATTCGCGGATGCCGTCGACGGTATTGCCGGCGGCGATCAACTGGGTGCTGGAGGGGAAATCGATCCCGTAGTAGCAGGCATGCCGGGTGGGCGGACAACTGACCACCATGTGGATCTCGGCCGCCCCGGCAGCACGCAGTGACTGCACCCGGCTGCGGCCGGTGGTGCCGCGGATGATCGAATCTTCGACAATGATCACCCGCTTGCCCTTTAACAGCGACCGCACGGGATTGAGCTTGACCCGGACGGAAAAATCGCGCATCGACTGGGTCGGCTGAATAAAGGTGCGGCCGACATAGTGGTTGCGGATCATCCCCATTTCCAGGGGGATGCCGGAGGCGTTGGAATAGCCGATGGCGGCGTAGTTGCCCGAATCGGGAAATGGCATGACGAAATCGGCGGCGATCTTGGCTTCCTTGGCCAAAATTTCGCCCATCCGTTTCCGGGAGGCATAGACATTGAAACCAAAAACATCGCTGTCGGGCCGGGCAAAATAGACATGCTCAAAGATGCAGAAACTCTTCTGCGCCGGAGCCCAGGGGAAAATCGAGGTCACCCCCTGCTCGTTGATGATCAACGCCTCGCCCGGCTCAATATCACGCAGGTATTCGGCCTCGATCAGATCGAGCGCGCAGGTCTCGGAGGCCACCACATGGGCGCCGTTATCCAGCACACCCAGGCAGAGCGGCCGGAAGCCGTTGGGATCGCGGACGGCGATCATGGTGTCCGGGGTCATCAGCAACAGCGAATAGGCGCCCTGGATACAGGAAAAGGTAGTCTTGAGGGCCTCTTGCAGCCCCCGATCAAGGTTGCGGGCCAGCAGATGGATGACGATCTCGCTGTCCATGGTGGTCTGGAAAATCGAGCCCTGTTGCTCCAGATGCCGCCTGAGGGCGATGGAATTCACCAGGTTGCCGTTATGGGCAACGCTCAGCGACAGCCCCTTGTGGTGAACCATGAAGGGCTGGGTATTGATAATATTGGATTCGCCGGTGGTGGAATAGCGGACATGGCCGACCGCCAGGTGTCCTTGAAGTCGCTGGAGGGTGCGTTCACTGAAGACATCGGCCACCAACCCCATATCCTTGTGGATCAGGACCTTCTTGCCGTCGCCGACCACGATCCCCGCACTTTCCTGGCCGCGATGCTGGAGGGCGTACAGGCCGAAGTAGGCGAGTTTAGCGGCATCTTGATGGCCGAATACGCCACAGATACCACATTCATGCCGGGGTTTTGCCGATAGTTTACAATCAGATACTTGCTCTTTCATAGCCACTGCCTACAATATTGTCAGGATGCTCAAAAATCGAAAGGCACAAAGAACGATTCCTTGTGCCTGTACTTTTGTCGATCCAGCCATCTCAAGAAGGTTATTCTGAACCAGATAATAAGTTTTTTTTCAACAAAATATAGGCTACGCTGGCAGAATAATCTACCGCTTCGAATGAATCACCAGTCAAACAACAGGAACCGATGACCATCCAACCGATTAAACTGACCCAGACCGTCCAAGCCGCAGGCTGAGCTGCCAAGCTGGGCCCGGGGGACCTGGGCCGAATATTGTGCAACCTCGATCTGCCCCATGACCCCAATTTGCTGGTGGGCACCGCGACCTGCGACGATGCCGGGGTGTACCGCCTCGACGCGAACACCGCGCTGATCCAAACCGTAGATTTTTTCACGCCGATCGTCGACGACCCCTACGACTTTGGCCGCATCGCCGCCGCCAATGCCCTGTCGGATGTCTATGCCATGGGCGGACGGCCGCTACTGTGCATGAACATCCTCTGCTGTCCGGTCAAGACCATGGCCCACTCGGTGTTCCGCCGGGTGGTCGAAGGCGGTCTCGATAAAATCAAGGAAGCCGGAGCACTGCTGGTGGGCGGCCATTCCATTGAAGATCCGGAACTCAAATACGGGCTTTCGGTCACCGGCCTGGTCCATCCGGACCGGGTGCTGGCCAACAGCGGTGCCCGGCCGGGCGATGTGATCCTGCTCACCAAACCGTTGGGGATCGGCATTCTGTCGACCGCCATCAAAGGCGGGCTCACCAGCGCCGAGACCGAGCGCGGCCTGGTGGAGCTGATGGCCACCCTCAACCGGCTGCCCATGGAAATCCTCAATGGGGACGACCGCCTGCGCGAGGGCGTCCACGGCTGCACCGACATCACCGGCTTCGGCCTGCTCGGCCACCTCCGCGAGATGGCGGCGGCATCCAGGGTATCCATCCACCTCGACCTCGACCGGCTGCCGATCCTGCCGGAGGCAGGAGATTTCGCTGACATGGGCATCATCCCGGAAGGGTGTTACCGCAACCGGGAGTTTTATCAACAGTGGGTTCGCTCCACGCTGCCCGAGATGGACAGCCTGGAACTGATCGCCTACGACCCGCAGACTTCGGGGGGCCTGCTGCTCGCCCTGGAGCAGACCGCCGCAGAACGCCTGCTCGCAGCCCTGGGCCAGCAGGGCTATGGCCCGGCCTGCGCCATCATCGGGTCCGTCAGGGGTGCCGATCCCGGCCTGCTGTTTCTCGTCTGATCGACCACTCTGCGGCCAACCGCTACGCCCCTAACAGGAGGTCTCGGTCAGCAGGGCGATCAGCAGCCGGGTGAGATCGACCATATCCTGCAACTCCACCTGCTCGTTGGTAGTGTGGACATGGGTCATGCCGGTGGCGACGATGGCCGTGGCCAGGCCGGCACCGTTGAAGATGTTGGCGTCGCTGCCGCCCCCCGCCTTTTCATAGACCAATTCCATCCCGATCGACCGGGCCGCGGCATCCACCCGCCGGATCACCCGATCCTCCCGCTCCAGCCGCATCAGGGGGAAATCCTGGCGGACCTCGACGCTCACCGAAGGACAGCCCTTGGCCTCGCCGGTGGGATCGGTCCATCCGGCGACGACGGCGGTGAAGATCTCGCGGATCTCGCCGGTCACCCGCTCCAGTTTCTCCATGCTATGGCTGCGCACCTCGGCCTTGATCACCACCTTTTCCGCAACGATGTTGGAGGCGGCACCGCCGCTGATCGTCCCGAAGTTGGCGGTGGTTTCCTCGTCGATCCGGCCGTTGGGCACCTGCGCCAGGGCCTTGCCCGCCAGGATCATGGCATTGACTCCCCACTCCGGATGCAGGCCGGCATGGGCGGCCACGCCGTTGACCGTAATGGTCAGCCGGTTGGCGGCCGGGGCATGGGTGATCACCCGGGCAAAACCGCTGGAGTCCAGGGCATAACCCTCGCGGGCGCGGACCAGCTGGGGGTCCAGGGCCTTGGCGCCAACCAGACCGATCTCCTCGCAGGTGGTGATGACAAACTCCACCGGCCGGTGGGCCAGCCCCTGCTCCTGCAGGATTCGCATGGCCTCGACGCAGGCGGCAATGCCGGATTTGTCGTCGCTGCCTAGGATGGTATCGCCCTCGCTGGTGAACAGACCGCCAACCCGCTTGACCCGCACCCCCTGTGCCGGCTGGACCGTATCCATGTGACAACTAAAAAAGATTGGCGCCAACTCCAGGTTGCCGCGAAAACGGATCACCAGGTTGCCACATTCCGAACCGGTGCGACCGCTTGAATCGTCTTCAATAATTTCTTCAGGGCCAAGTTCCTGAAAAATCGCCTGCAGCCGTCGAGAGATGGGACCTTCCTGCCGGGAAGGGCTGTCGATTTCGCAGAGTTCGGTAAAAAGGGCGGCCAGCCGTTCGCTATGTACTGCCATGTTCAGACCTCAACAGGACCACCGCATGGGCGGCGATCCCCTCGCCCCGGCCGGTGTAGCCCATTTTTTCAGTGGTGGTTGCCTTGATGTTGATCGCCGAGGGGGAAACCCGGCAGCAGCGGGCGAGATTCGCTTGCATCTCGTCCAGATACGGCGCCAATCGGGGCCGCTGGCAGACGATGGTGATGTCGGCGTTGCCCAGCAGGAAGTGCTGCGCCTCGGCCAATTGCTGAACCTGAGCAAGCAGGAGCAGGCTGTCGATTCCCCGGTACTGGGGATCGGTGTCGGGAAAATGGCGGCCGATATCGCCGGCGCCCAAGGCGCCAAGCATGGCGTCGATCAAGGCATGGGCAACGACATCGGCATCGGAGTGCCCGTCCAGCCCGAGTGCATACGGGATGGTGACCCCACCGAGGATCAGTTTTCGCCCCTCGACCAGGCGATGGGCATCAAAGCCATGACCTATTTTCATGGGAGACTCCTCCTGGAGCAGGGCAGCGGCCACCTGCAAATCCGCAGACCGGGTGATTTTGAGGTTACGGACGCTGCCCTCGACCATTCGAACCGGGATGCCGGCGGCTTCTAGCAGCGAGGCTTCGTCGGTACCGACGAACTGTTGCCGGCCCGCGGCGACAAAGGCCAGCTCGAGCAGCTCACGTTTGGCAGCCTGAGGCGTTTGGGCCTGCCAGATCGAGGTGCGATCCACGGTTTTTTCGATCAGCCCCGTCGGGCTTGCCTGCTTGAGGGTATCCTGCACCGGGATGGCGGCAATCACCGCCCCATACTGGGCCGCACCCTCGAGACAACGGCGAATGGTTGCGCTATCCACCAGAGGTCGAGCGGCATCATGCACCAGGACCAGGGAAATATCGGCCGGCAGCCGCCTGAGCCCGGCCAGCACCGAATCCTGCCGGGTCACGCCGCCGGGGGTAAAAAGCAACCGCTCGGCTTCCCGAGGACTGAGGTGCTGGTGGAGCAGATCGATGGTCGCCTGGTAGTGGTCAATGGGCGCGGCCACCACCAGCCAACGAATGACGTCCAACTCGAGACAGGCACGACAGGTGCGCACCAAAATGGGCAGTCCGGCCAGCGGCAGGAACTGTTTGGGTTGGGGATGACCGATGCGGGAACCGATGCCCCCAGCCGGGATGATCACCCCGGCCGAGAGCTGGTTGATAAGAGTTTCTGACACGCGTTTCTGAGAAAAAAAGGGGTGAATTATAAGCCGAATTCTGTTTCCGCCCGGAGGCGGACCATGATCATTTGACTGGGATACCGGTCACCCGGCACCTCTTGCAACCTACCCGGAGGCTTTGGACGGGCCGCCCTCAAACGCCTCTCTATTTGGTCTTGCACCCGGTGGGGTTTACCCTGCCCCCCATGTCGCCATGGGAGCGGTGAGCTCTTACCTCGCCATTTCAACCTTACCTGTGAGCGCTTGCACGCCCCATCGGCGGTGTCTTTTCTGTGGCACTTTCCGTCGATTGCCCGACGTTCGCGTTACGAACCACCGCACCCTATGGTGTTCGGACTTTCCTCTCCGGCTCAGCACCGGAGCGATCATGCATTCACCCCTTAACTTTGCGGCTTTCCGACCTTGCGGCCGACATCTGGCTCTGTATCCCGACCCCTTGGGACAGAACCCTACTCCCGATGTTCTTTTTGATCAATACCCCTGTTGGCCAGTTGGTCGGCGCGCGCATTCTGGGCCCGCGGCACATGGACCACCGACCATTTACCCAACCGGGCGAGCCGCTCCCGCACCTGTTGGAACAGCACCAGCAGCGCTTCGTTTTTGACCTTATACCGCCCCTGGATCTGGCGGACAATCAGCTCGGAATCCAGGGCGATTTCCAAATCGGCGCAGCCAAGCCGCAGGGCCTCATCCAGGCCGATGAGCAAGGCCTTGTATTCGGCGACATTGTTGGTGCAGGTGCCAAGATAGACCGCCCGGGCGGCTAATTCGCCGCCGTCGGGGCCCAGCAGCACCGCACCGGCCCCGGCCTCTCCGGGATTGCCGCGCGAGGCCCCGTCGGTGAACAGTCGGCAGCGACCGGAAACGGCAACCGGGTCGGTAACCAAACCAACCGATTCGGCTGCGGGCGTGGCTGAGGCGGGCGTTCCGGCAGCAATCCGCCTGATATCAACCGGATCATGGCCCGGAAAAAACCGGCTCAGCTGAGCATCGTCGAGGTGCTCGAGCAGGGTCCGCAGGATCTGGGGCCGAGTCGGTTCCTTACTTTTCAACCGCCATTTCCTCTGGGTCTTTGTAATAGAGGATACGCTGGCAGGTCGGGCAGGTATGGAGTTTTTCAGCCTTGCGAATTTCGATAACCTGCTGCGGCGGCAGTGCCATGTAGCAGCCCTGGCAGACGTTGACGTTGATCGAAACCACGGCGAGTCGGTCCCGCCTGTCCAGGAGCATCGCATACCGCTTCAGATAAGGGGCCTCCAGCGCTGCGGCCTCTTTTTCCCGCTGATTGACGATGGCTTTTTTGGTCGATTCGATCCGCTTGATCTCTTTTTCAACCTTTTCGACTTCTTCCGCCAGCAATTGCTGCTCGCCCGCACACAGGTTCTCCAAGGTGGTGACCTCCTGCTCCAGCAGTTCAATCTGTTCGATGAACTGCAGGACCCGATCCTCGGTTTCCTTGAACACGCGTTTGTTTTCCTCGATCTCCTTGAGCAACGCCTGATGCTCCCGGCTGGTCTGCACCTGCATCATCTTGTTCTGGCGATCCTTCACCCGAATGCCGGCGTCATCATGCTCGGATTTGGTCTCCTGCTGTTTCTGGTTGAGCAGTTCGATCTTGCCGCGAAAAACAGTGATCGCCTCCTGCTTTTCCACGATCGCCTGTTCACGACCGGCAAGGACCGCCTGATGATCGGCGATGGTGTTGTCGAACCCGGCAATTTCACTGTCGATTGCCTGCAGCTTGATGAGTTTAACTATTTCCTCTTTCAATGATGAGCTCCTCGATCGGTGGGTCTAATGTTTAATAGACAAAAAGTAGTGTAACTAACAGGGAGTCAGGTACGCCGGACCATAAGTCGGCAGAGCCCGGACACCCGGAATGGCAGTAGGCCTGTTCATACTAGCCGCAAGGGCGACTGTTGGCTCGCAGTGTCAATTGCCAAATGCCACCCGCAGTCAGCGGCTTGTTGCCGGAGCCGGTTCTGGAAACCCGCTATGGCAGCGTTCTCGGTGGCGAAATGCCCAGCGTCTAGCATCCATAAGCCCGCATCCTCGGCCCAACGGGCCACGGAATGCTTGACCTCGGCAGTGACAAAAACATCCGCCCCCAGATGCAGGGCGGTTTCGGCGAAATCGGAACAGGAACCGCCGCAGACGGCCACGCTGGCCACCTGCTTCGGCCTCGGCCCAGCCTCAAGTATCCAGGGCGGCGCGCAGGCCCGCTGCAGGCCGGCCAGGAAATCCGCTGGGCTCATCGGTGGCGCGCAGGCACCGATCCGGCCCAATCCGCAGGTGGCCTGGCACCCCTTGGACGAAGGGACCAAGGGGCTGATATGAGCGAGACCAAGGGCGACGGCAAGGATATCGCTGACCCCGCCTGCAATGGCGTCAAGATTGGTATGACAGGCAATCACGCTGATGTCTTCACGAAGGGTGGCGGCAATGAACCTGCCGGTGGGGGTGTCGGTGCGAAGCGCTTTCAGCGGCCGGAAAATGGCGGGGTGATGGGTGATGATCAGATCGTACCGCCCGGCGCGGGCGAACTCCAACAGGGCCTGGGTTGGATCCAGCGCCAGCAGGATTCGATGGACCGACCGGCGGGGGTCGCCAATCAGGAGACCGACATTGTCCCAATCTTCAGCCAGGTTTTCCGGGGTTATATGTTGCAGAATTTCGAGGAATTCTTGGACAGTAGGCACTCTATTTTACTCTATAAAGAAAAAGAGGCACATCTTCTTGGAGATGTACCTCTTTTCAGGCATCTTTTGCAATGCCCCGCTGTTGTTTCAGCCAAAGTTGTCGGTAACTGCTCAACGTATTCAAATTCAGGTAGTCGCTATGCAAAGGGGAAAGCCTGAGGAAAAAACCAGATCCGCTCTACCGAAAAGTGGTGGGCCCACCTGGACTCGAACCAGGGACCGACCGGTTATGAGCCGGTGGCTCTAGCCAACTGAGCTATAGGCCCGAACGTTACGGTAAACTCGGTATAATAACAAAGAATAAGAGAAGGTCAACCTTTTTTCATATTTTTCCGAAAATTCAGGGCACTGCCACAAAAAACCACGCCAAACCGCAAACGATTCTGGCGCTTCCGGGCAGGTGTGTATACTTTAAGCCCTGTTTTCACTTGCCCTGTCGCCCGGCCAGCTGTTGGCTGTCGACAGGCGCGGACAGAAGGAGTGACCGAACCCTCATGCTCTACAACAATCTGCTCTATTTTCTGGTGGCCATTTTTGTGTTCTCCACCGACACCCCGCCGGACAAGCCCGGAATCCCGCTACTATGGGCCCTGGCCGCCTTTGCCGTCATCGGCTGGGGTTTTGCCCGGATTGCCGGCCGATGGTTCGCCAAGGCAGGAGCCGAGCCCACCGGGTATTTCGGCACGGAAAAACGGCTGTCGATCCTGGCGGTGCTGGTGTTCATGGCAATGGTCTACCTGCTCGATCTCAAATATTATCTGCAGCCGCTTTCCTTCCACGGGCGGTTGCCGGTACTCACCGACATCGCCGGCCTCGGCTGTTTTTTTCTCCTGCTCACGATCATCTGGACCAAGGCCAGAACGGGATATCAGCAACTTTTCGGGCGAAGGTACAGCGCCTTGGCCTTTGTCCGCTCAAACATCAAGGCCAACCTGCCCATTGTCCTGCCCTGGCTGACCCTCTCCCTGGTCTTCGACCTGCTGCGGGCCCTCCCCATCCCCGCCCTGGCCAAATGGCTGCGACCGCCCTGGGGCGACCTGACCGTCTTTGTGCTGTTCCTGTTCTTCCTGGTACTGGCCTTTCCGCCGCTGGTCCGCAGCCTCTGGGGCTGCACGCCGCTGCCGGCCGGACCGTTGCGGGATCGGCTGGTCGGCTTCTGCAGGGCCCAGGGCTTTCATTCCGACATCTACTATTGGCCACTGTTTGAAGGCCAGATCCTGACTGCGGGCATCATGGGCATCCTCCCGAAATTGCGTTATCTGATGATCACCCCGGCCCTGCTGGAGGCTCTGACCGAGGAGGAGATCGACAGCGTCCTGGCCCATGAGATCGGCCACGTCAAGCACCTCCACCTGGTGCTCTACATTGCCCTGTTCCTCGGCTTCAGCCTGCTCGCCGGGGCCCTGGCATCACCCTTGCCCCATCTCATCCTGGCCACTGATTTCTTTTACCGCCTGCCGCCGCTGCTCCATATCGCGCCGGAACCCCTGCTCGGCGCACTTGCGACCGCCCCGCTGCTACTGCTCATGCTGGTGTATTTTCGTTTCGTGTTCGGTTATTTCATCCGCAATTTCGAGCGTCAGGCCGATCTGTACGTCTTCAAGGCCATTGGCACCAGTCGCCCGCTGATCGCCTCGTTTGAAAAGATCGCCCGGCTCAGCGGCGGCAACCGGAACGAAAAGAACTGGCATCATTTCGGAATAGGTGAACGAATCGATTTTCTTGCCCAATGCGAACACGACCGCGACCGCATCAAGCGCCATGACCGCAAACTGATCGCCAGCCTGGCCTGCTATTTTCTGACCATCGGCCTACTGGTCCTGACCCTGCACCAGGTGGACACCAGCAAAACATCCGCCGATTACGAGACCAGGTACGCCGAAGCTGTACTGCTGCAGAAGGTGCGGCAGGAGCCGGAAAACAGCCTCTGGCTCATCTTCCTGGGAGATTTCCTCCAAAGCCGCAAAATGGAAAAGAAAGCGGTGGACGCCTATGAAAAAGCCCTGCAGCTGACCCCGAACAATGCCGAAGTCAACAACAACCTGGCCTGGCTGCTGCTCACCGCCCAGGAGACCGCCATCCGCGACCCCATCCGCGCCTTGACCCTGGCCAGGACCGCCGTGCTGCTCAAAGAACGGGCCCATATCCTCGACACCCTGGCCACCGCGTATTGGGCCAATGGGTTGATTGCCGAGGCCGTGGCCACCGAAAACAAAGCCCTGCGCCTCGATCCCGACAATCGCGCCTTTTATCAGTCGCAGCTGGAGAAGTTTCAGCGAAAGCGATGGGGTGAAAAAGAGTAATCCGAGTAAAGATCTTCGCACCGAACCGTTGACCGGCTAGGTCGTGATCAGCGCGAACCTTTTTGGCCTTTCTTGCGGGGGAAGGATACGGGGGACTTGCCGGGGCGAGGGGCCGGACCGATGAGGGCTGCTTTCTGCCGTTCGCGGCCTTCCGGTTTTTTTTCGACAAAACAAGGCGACTGGGTGAACGGGTTGGCCTCGGTCCAATACATCAGCGTCGACCAGGTGGAGGGCGCGGGGGTGAACAACTGCACCTGACGGGGCAGGAGATGCAGCTCCCGGCTGGCGAACGTACGCAGTTCCTCCATGGCGGCCAGGGTACAGCCGGGATGGGCGGCGATCATGTAGTAGGTCAGGAATTGCTCCAGCCCCTCTTTCTGCGTCAGTTCATTGAACAATTGACGGAAACGGAGCAGGGTTTCCGTCCCCGGCTTGCCCATGGCGGCCAGCACCTCCGGGTTGCAATGTTCGGGGGCGATTTTCATCTGCCCGGAGACATGGTGCCGGATCACGTCCCGCAGATAGGCCAATCCGTTTTTCCGGTCCGCCAGGATCATGTCGTACCGGATGCCCGAAGCCACCGCAATTTTTTTGATACCTGCAATCTCCCGCAATCGTTTCAGCAGCGTGACCTGCGCGCCATGGTCAATCTTCAGGCTCTTGCAAATCGACGGGAAAAGGCAGCGTTTATCCCGACAAGCCCCATGGGTCGCTTTCCGGGCGCAATCAAAGCCGTACATATTGGCGGTCGGGCCACCGACATCGGCAATCGTGCCCTTGAAGGCCGGATGGGCGGCCAGGATTTTCGCCTCGGCGACAATCGAATCGACGCTGCGGTTTTGGATCGACCGGCCCTGATGCACGGCAATAGCGCAGAAATTACACTCGCCGTAGCAACCCCGATGGGTGACAAGCGCAAATCGGATGGTGTCGAGCGCGGTCACCTTGCCGGCCTGTTGATGGTAGGGATGGAGGTCCCGTTCAAAATCCAGGGCGTGGACCGCATCGAGCTGGGCGGTGGACAGCGGCGGCGGCGGCGGATTATGGACGAGAAAGCGGCTGTCCTGCTGCTGCACCAGGGTCCGGGCGGTGACCGGATCGTTGTTGTCGTAGAACGTTCGGAACATGGAGACAAAGGCCTCCTTGTTGACCGCGACCACCTGATAGGTCGGCAGGTGCAGTCCCTCCGGCGGCGGCGTGGCGGTGGCATAACAGAGCCCGCGGATCGAGGTCGGCGACTGCCCCGCAGCCAGCGTCCGGGCCAACTCCACCACGGCCAGGTCCGCCATGCCGTAGAGCAGATAATCGGCCTTGGCGTCGAACAGGATGGAGCGCCGCACCTTGTTATCCCAGTAGTCGTAATGGGCGATGCGGCGCAAGCTGGCCTCAATGCCGCCAAGCACCAGCGGTGCGGTCTGCTTGAAATACTGCCGGATCAGATTGGCATAGGCGATTACCGCCCGGTCCGGCCGGCGATCATTGCAGCCGCCGGGGGTATAGTCGTCGGTTTTGCGGCGGCGGCCGGAGGCTGTGCGGTTGGCGACCATGGAATCGATGGAACCGCCGGTGACCCCCCAAAAAAGCAGCGGCTCGCCCAATCTGCCGATGTCCTCGCCCGCATGCAGCTCGGGCTGGGCAATGATCCCGACCTTGAAGCCCTGACTGACCAGCAGTTTGCCGATCACGCTGACCCCGATGAAGGGCGAATCGATATAGGCGTCGCCGGTGACCAGGATGACATCGAGCTGCGACCAGCCAAGTTTGGCCATTTCCTGGCGGGTGGTGGGAAGAAACATATTACTCCTGTGGGGGTGCGGTCAGCCGGGCAGCCGCGGAGCGGCCGGCCAGCCAGCCGGTGGAAAAGGCGGCCTGGAGGTTGTAGCCGCCGGTGTCGGCCTGGAGGTCGAGCAGTTCTCCCGCAAAATAGAGTCCCTGCACCAGCCGGGATTCCATGGTGCGGGGATTGATCTCGGCGGTATCGACCCCGCCGGCGGTGACGATAGCCTCGGCCAGCGGCCGGTAGCCGGTGATCTGGAAGCGGAAATTCTTCAGCCAAAGCCGCAGCCGCTTGCGCTCTTCGGTCCGAATGACACCGGCCAGGCGTTCCGGACCGAGCGCGGTCTGCTCAAGCGCCACCCCGATCATCTCCTGGGGCAGCAGCCCGCGGAGCACCGTGGCCAGGGGCTCGGCAGCCCGCTGCTCGAAATCGCGCCGGAGCCGGGCATCGAGCTTGGCCTCATCCAGGGCGGGCTTGAGATCAAGCTCCAACCGCACCTCCTGGCCGGCCCGCAGGGCATCGACGATCCGGCCGCTGAGGGTGAGGATCACCGGACCGCTGAGACCGAATTCCATAAAGGTGAGCTCGCCGAAGGCCTCACCCTTTTTCTTGTTGTCGATGAACAATCTGACCTGGACGTTGCGCAGCTGCAACCCCGCCATCCGAGAGGCGCAGTCGCCGGCAACCACCAGCGGCACCAGGGCCGGGCGCACGGCCACCAGCCGGTGGCCGGCCTCCTGGGCCAGTCGGTAGCCATCGCCGGTGGAACCGGTGGCCGGATACGAGGCCCCGCCGGTGGCGAGGATCAGCGCCTCGCAAGCCAGGAGCTTTCCTTGACAGGATACCCCGGTGAGCACCCCGTTTTCGACCCGGAGCCCATCGACCGCAGCCCCGGTGCGAATCCCGACCCCACACTCGGCCAGCCAGTCCGCAAACATTGCCAGCACCTCCGGGGCTTTGCCCGAGGCCGGAAAGACCCGGCCGCCGCGTTCGGTGACCACCGCCAGGCCGCGTTCCCCAAAAAAATCGAGCAGTTCCGGAGTGAAAAAGCGATGAAAGGCCTGACGGAGAAAAGCGCCGCTCGGCCCGAAATGAGCGAGAAACTCGGGCAGCGGCGCGACATTGGTCAGGTTGCAGCGACCCTTGCCGGTGATGCACAGTTTTCGACCCGGACGCTTCATCTTCTCCAGCACCTCCACCCGCGCTCCGGCCAGGGCCGCCTGCCCGGCGGCCATCAACCCTGCGGCCCCGCCCCCCACCACCAGAAGCTGTTGAGCGGATGTCATTTGGGGGGGCTGGATCATGGCTGCGCCTGGAATCGGTACCGGTTATGGGGAAGGTCAGAGAATCGCAAGGAGGTACGGTTCAGCCCAGGGCCACATCGAGGATCATCATGGTCGCAAACCCCGCCATGGTGGCCATGGTGACAAAATCGATGTTGTCCGGATTGCGCTGGGATTCGGGGATCAACTCCTCAACCACCACAAAGATCATCGCCCCGGCGGCAAAACAAAGCGCATAGGGTAAAATATTCTGCATCCGCAGCACAAAGAGTGCCCCCAGCACCCCGGCGATCGGTTCCACCACCCCGGAGGCCTGACCGAGGAAGAAACTCTTCCGCCGACTCATCCCTTCCCGGCGCAATGGCATAGCCACCGCGGTGCCTTCGGGGAAATTCTGCAGGCCGATGCCGATGGCCAGGGCGATGGCCCCGCCGATGGAGGCGGAGGGCAGGTCGGCGGCAACCGCGCCGAACGCCACGCCCACGGCCAGCCCTTCGGGGATATTGTGCAGGGTAATCGCCAGGACCAGGAGGGTGGACCGCTGCCAGGAGGTTTTGATTCCCTCGCTCTGCGACATGGCCAGACCGGGGTGGAGATGGGGCAGCAACCGGTCGGAGATCCGCATGAAAATACCGCCGCCCAGGAAGCCGATGGTGGCAGTGAGCCAGGGAGTATGACCCAGCTGTTCGGCCATTTCAATGCCCGGGGCCAGCAGCGACCAGAAGCTGGCCGCGATCATCACCCCGGCGGCAAAGCCCAGCATGCCGTCGAGAACCTTGGGATTGATCTCCCGACTCATAAACACCAGCCCGGCGCCGGCGGCGGTCACCGCCCAAGTGAACAGGGTGGCCAGGAGTGCCTGGGTGACCGGATGGAATTGTAAAAAGAAATCGATAAGCATACCAAGCCTCCACTGCTCTTTGCCCGGGATCGAAACCAGCACGGCCCGTTCCAATCCCCGAACCTTTGGTCACATCACTTCGCCCACTTATATCGAAAAAAACCGACCGCGATCCACCGATCCTCAAAAACCCAATTTAGCATTGGCTTCCGGCTGGGAACGCAGCACCCGGTTCATCCGCCCCGGCAATTCACGCTCGAGCAGGTTCTCGTAATACTCGACCACCCGACAGAGACCGGCCAGATCGATCCCGGTCTCCAACCCCATACCGTGGAACAGGTTGACCGCATCCTCGCCGGCGACATTGCCGCTGGCTCCAGCAAACAAAGGACTCGCCCCCAGCCCGCCCGCCGCCACACTGAACAGCCGCACCCCGGCGACAGCGCCGGCATACATGTTCACCAACCCCAGGCCGCGGGTATCATAGAGATGGAGGGAGAGCTCGACCGCCGGATAGGTTGCCCGCATCCTCGCCACCAACTGGCCGACTTGAAGCGGATGGGCCATGCCGGCGGTATCCGCCAGATTGATCTCCACAGCGCCGGCCGCTACCAGCTGGCCCACGACATCCAGCACCCTTGCTTCGGGCACGGTCCCTTCGAAGGCACAACCAAAAGCGCAGAGCACGCCGGCCCGGGCCGGGGTTCCGGCCGCCACGGCTGCACCAATCAGGGCGATGGTCAACTCAAGGGCCTCGGCCGCCGGCCGCCCAACGCTCCTGAGGCTATGGCTGTCGGACACCGAAACCGCCATGCTGGCCAGCCCCAAACCGCAATGGATGGCTCGTTCCAGCCCTTTTTCATTGGGCACCAGGGCGGTGCACAACAAACCGGGAAACTCTTTGCGAACCAACGACACCAGCACATCGGTATTGGCCATCTGCGGTACCGTGCGGGGATGGCCAAAACTGCCTAACTGCAGCCGCCTAAGCCCGGCATCTTTCAACAACCGAACCACCTGCAATTTCTCCGTCAGCCCCAACAGCCTGCTTTCCGCCAGCAGCCCGTCCCGCAGAGATTCTTCTTCCAAAACCACCTGTATCTTCTGACTCATCGTTTCTGCTCTATTTCCGATAATAACGCGTCGCCCATGCGTAAAGCACTTCCTTTCCGGCATACATCCTCGATTTCCCCATCTCTTTCAAGCAGTTTGATGCCCAAAGCAAACATGACCGCCAGTTTCCGCTCCCCGACCCCGCTCGCAAGCGACCCGATTTCGGCGTACCGCACCATTATTCCCTGGAAAATTGAACGACTTACCTTTACTATTGGCGCCGAATGCCCTGCTTGCCCATGTCAACCGACCACCAGTGAACCAAGGTACCCCTTTTGAAAATCGTCAACATTCTCGGAAGCCCAAGAAAAAACGGCACCAGCACCCGAATCGCCCGCGCCTTCACGGAGGGCGCCGCCATCCGGGGTGCGGTGGTCACGGATTATCACCTCAACGGCATGCAGTACCGCGGCTGCCAGGCTTGTGAAGGCTGCCACACCCGTTCGGACCAGTGCGTCCTCAAGGACGACCTCAGCCCCCTGCTTGCCGATATCCATACCGCCGACATCGTGGTGTTCTCGACGCCGATCTATTTCGGCGACACCTCCGGCCAGTTCAAATGTTTTTTCGACCGAACCTGGTCCCTGGTCAACCCCGAAGTCCGGGAGGAAGAAAACAGTAGCCGCCTGTCCCCGGGCAAAACCGCACTACTCATTCTCTCCCAGGTCGATACGGCCGATGCCCACCTGGATGTGCGGGAACGCTACACCATGCATCTCGAACTCCTTGGTTTCGACGTCCGGGTGATCACCGCAGCCGGACACCGGCTCCAGTCGGACGCCGATGTTGCTCCCAGCCTCTACAGTGCCGCCGAAATGGCCCGGGAACTGATGCAGCATTGCTGACCCGGCGTGGGGACAGCTGTCAATCAAGCTTCCCTGGCCGGGGACTGGCGGAGGGCCTCGAAGAGTGCGTCCCCAACGGCAACCACCTGGGGAGCGTAACGCGCAAAAACCAACAACTCCCGGCGAATATCGGCGAAGGCGGCCAGCGCAAGCTCGCCATGAATACACAAGGCCAGGACAATCATCAGGGTGTTGTAATAGGGGAGCTGACCGGCCCGGGCCGCCCGCAGAACATGCCGGTCCTCGGACAGCACCGGCAAGCCGAGCCGGCACGCTTCCTGGCAGATGACCAGATCCGCCGGCCCGGAAGGAGCTGCGGTCAGCGGGATGGTACCAGCAGGCCGCACCCCAAATTCCTCGACCACCTGGGGGATGACCAGCAGGGAAAAACAGCGACCAGCAAGATCCAGCAGCCCCAGACGCTCAAGGTAGATCAAGGTCGAGGTGTCGGCGATCCCGCCCCGGAAGTGTTTGAGGTCGACCAGCAACGCGTCGATATCCTTGACCATGGCACTGCTCGATTTGCTGACCAACCTGCTGGCACTCATGACTTGGCGGCCGCCCCACCGCTTGCCACGGGAACAAACAGTGTTCTTTCCCCGGGCGAAAAAGACAGAACACCGACAAACAATCTCGATACCACAAACGTACCGCATCATCCACTTTCCCGCAACCCCAGGAGGCACTCTATGGAGCTGCAGTTTACCATCAACCGCGACCTTTGCTTTCAATGCGGAACCTGCGTTGACGATTGTCCGTTTCATATCATCGAACTGGCTCCCGACTTCCCCGCCCTCAATCCGACCAGGACACACCACTGCATCCAATGCCAGCACTGCCTGGCGGTCTGCCCGACCGGGGCCCTGTCCATCCTGGGCCGCAATCCTCAGGACTCGATGTCCCTACCGGAAAGCCTGCCCACGGGCCAGCAAATGACCGCCCTGATCCGGGGCCGCCGCTCGGTCCGCCGGTATCTTCCCGAACCCCTGGAGCCCGAGGTCATCGCCTCCATGCTACGGATTGTGGCCAACGCACCCACCGGCAAAAACACCCGTCAGTGCCTGTTCACGGTGATTGAGGAGCCGGCAACCATGGACCTGCTCAGGAAAGCCACCATCGAAGGGCTGCGCGCCGCTGTGCTCGAAAAACGGCTCTCGGAAGGGCAGAGTTATTTCCGCCACGTGGTTTCCGCCTACGACCAGGGCCGCGATATCATCTTCAGGAACGCCCCCCACCTGCTGATGGTTTCGGTGCCGAAGACCGTCACCACCCCGGATGCCGACATCTTGATCGCCATGAGCTATTTCGAGCTGCTAGCCGCCTCCATGGGCATCGGCACCCTGTGGAACGCGATGATCAAATGGGCCTTCTCCGAAATCTCCACCGACCTGTACCGGCAATTAGGCATCCCCGAGGATCACGTCAAAGGCTATGCCATCCTGTTCGGCCGGCCGGCGGTGACCTATCACCGCACCGTACAGCGCGACGAGGCGCAGGTTAATCGGGTGCGGCTGACATGACCGACACAAGACAACGCAACAGCGCATCACGTCTCCCGAGGCCGCCCATGCTGTCGTTGCTCCAAATGGTTCTGCTGACCGCCACCCTTTTTTTCGGGGGCGCCGCCATAGGTTCCCCCCAGGATGCGGGAACTCCGGGAATGGTGGACGACACCATCCAGAAAGCCTGGGCAGAAGCGCTCAAAGGGCTCCAGCCAAAACCTGCAGCCGACCAGCCTGAACTGGCACCGCTGCAGCCCGAACCTCCAACGGAACTGACGCCGCTGACTCCGTTAACCTGGACCGGCCAGGTGACCTTGACCTGGAAGCTCATCGTGACCCCGCCCGAGGAAAAGCAGGAAACCGAGCACGCCATCAACTGGGCCATGCCCCGGCCGGGCAAGGGAACCATCCGATCAACCTTCAGGGAATCCACCGATTGCCGGGCGGTGGTCAATCTCGTTTCAGTGGAGGACAGCGCCGGTTACGCCAATACGGTAGGCACAATCGCCTACGAGTATTCGCAGACAATCAACAGTTTCGCCGCACAGCCGATATACTGTAAGACGCCAGGCGGCATCAAAAACGGGGAGGTGACCCGAACCGGGACCTATAAAATCTACACGGTCAACGAAGACCGCGGGCAAGGCAAGGCCAAAAGGAACCTGGTTGGCGGCGATGGCCATGCCAGGGTGGAATGGCAGCCGGGTGGCTGGGTGCTCCATCTGAGCGTCAAGGATGTGGAAGTCGACGCCGAACTCTATTCCCTGTGGGATACGAAATCCAGCTGCGATCCGCCCAAGAAAAACGAGGAGCCGGTTACACCACTCAAGGAACCGATGACCATCAAGGCGGTTCCCTTTCAGCAGGACTTTCCGACCGGCGAAAAAAACGCCAAAGCCACCAAGCTGACCGGCTCAAAAAATTTTCCGCTCAAGGATGCCAAGGAAAACCCGTACATCGCCACGGTCAAATGGGATCTGGTATACGGTCAGGCCCAAGGGAAACGCTGAACCGTCGCGACACCACAGTTTCGAGGCAACAGCGTCCTTTGTCGATGAGCACGCAGCCGTGGAAGCCGACAGCGGTTCAGCCGAACCGGCCGGTGATATAGTCCTCGGTCAGCTGATGGCGAGGATTGGTGAAGATCCGGTCGGTGGGGCCGACCTCAACCAGATCGCCCAGATGAAAATAGGCGGTGCGCTGGGAAACCCGCGCCGCCTGCTGCATGTTGTGGGTGACGATGACGATGGTATACTGGGTCTTCAGCTCGGTGATCAGATCCTCGATGGTGGCGGTGGCGATGGGATCAAGGGCGGAGCAGGGTTCGTCCATCAAGATAACCTCGGGCCTTACGGCAATGGCGCGCGCAATGCAAAGGCGCTGCTGCTGGCCGCCGGAAAGTCCGGTACCGGGCTGGTCGAGCCGGTCACTGACCTCCTTCCACAACCCCGCCTTTTTAATGGATTCTTCGACGATATCGTCCAATTCGGTTTTATTACTGACCAACCCGTGGATCTTCGGACCATAGGCCACATTGTCGAAGATGGATTTGGGGAAGGGATTGGGCTTCTGAAACACCATCCCCACCTGGGCCCGCAGGGGCACCACGTCCACCTTCTTGTCGTAGATATTGAGCGTATCAAGGAGAATCTCGCCGGTCACCCGGCAACTGGCCACGGTATCGTTCATCCGGTTGAGGCAGCGGAGAAAGGTCGACTTGCCGCAGCCCGAGGGACCGATCATCGCCAGCACCTCATTCTTGCCGACATCGATGGTCACGTTTTTAATGGCGTGATTGTCGCCGTAGTAGACATTCACCTCACGACAGGTCATCCTCGGGTCTTCGACCAAGGGGACCCCCACAGTCTCGCGCTGATCGCGGTCGACTTTGCGGACCTTGGACGCGAGCGCAGGTTGTGCATCGTCCCTCTCCATTGTCGAATCACGCATATCTACAACCATGTCCAGTGTTGTTACCATTGCTGTACTCCAGCCACCTGAACGTGGATTGCAACGTTCAGGTGGCGAATTATCTTCACTTCCTCTGCTCCCCGGATTTAGGGGCAAGAACCATTTAGAACTGATTGTTCACCAGAACGTTCATGGCTTTGGCGTCGGCAGCCACGGTTTTCCGCTCGGCCTTGGGTGATGGGATCAACCCTTTCTCGGTAAGATAGCCTTCTTCACCCCAGGCCTTCTCGCTGGTGAACTCTGCCACAAACTCGCTGATGCCGGGAATAACGCCGACATGAGCCTTTTTGACGTAGAAATACAGCGGCCGGGAAACGGGGTATTTACCGTCGGCTATGGACTCGAATTTCGGAGCTTCACCGTCGATGACCGAACCCTGCATCTTGTCGCCGTTCTGATCAAGGAAACTGAACCCGAAGATGCCAAAACTTTTCGGATTGGCGTCGAGTTTCTGGATGATCAGGTTGTCGTTCTCGCCCGCCTCGATGTAGGCGCCATCTTCACGAAGGGTCCCACAAACCGCCTTGAATCTCTTCTCATCCGTCTTTTTCAGGGCTTTCATTGCGTCAAAGGTGGCACAGCCCTCATCCATAACCATCTCGACAAAGGCATCACGGGTGCCGGAGGTGGGCGGCGGGCCTAACACTTCAATCTTGTCCGCCGGCAGTTTGGCGTTGACGTCCTTCCAGGTTTTATAGGGATTGGCCACCAGCTTGTCGCCGCCCTCCGGGCTGGGGACTTCCTTGGCCAGAGCCAGGTACAGATCCTTGCGGCTCAGCTTCATCTGCTCGGCTTTTTTGCTGTTGGCCAGGACGATGCCGTCAAAACCGATCTTAACCTCGACGATTTCGGTCACGCCGTTTTTGCCGCAGGTTTCCATTTCCGTCTTCTTGATCTTACGAGAAGCATTGGTGATATCCGGGCTGTCGACGCCGGCGCCGGCGCAGAACAGCTTAAAGCCGCCGCCGGTACCGGTGGACTCGATTTTTGGCGTCTTGAATTTGGTGGTTTTCCCGAATTGCTCGGCCACGGCGGTGGAAAACGGATAGACCGTCGACGACCCGACAATCGAGATATAATCACGACCGTCCGCGGCAGGCGAGGAACTGGCGGCGGCAATCAACAGGGTGGCAGCGGCCAAGGAAAGACTGAATTTCTGCATGGGATATCTCCTTAAATTAAAATTTCTGAAGGTTGACGATCTTAACGTACCCACCTTCTGTTTATATATTGTTAGCAAATCGTTTCATTTGCGTTACCAGCGACGTTCGAACTTGTTGCGCAAAAAAACCGCAGAAGCATTCATCAGCAAAAGGACAAACAGCAGCACCATGATCGCCGCCGAGGTCCGCTCGACAAAGGCCCGTTCCGGGCTGTCGGCCCAGAGATAGATCTGCACCGGCAGGACGGTGGCCGGGTCGTTGAGACCGTGGGGGACATCGACGATAAAGGCCACCATGCCGATCATCAGCAGCGGCGCCGTCTCCCCCAGGGCCCGGGCCATACCGATAATAGTACCGGTCATCATCCCCGGCATGGCCAGCGGCAGAATATGATGACTGATGGCCTGCATTTTCGAAGCACCAACCCCCAAGGCCGCCTCACGGATCGAAGGCGGCACCGATTTCAAGGAGGCCCGGCTGGCGATGATGATGGTGGGCAGGGTCATCAGGGTCAGCACCAGGCCGCCGACCAGGGAAGCCGAACGGGGCAGGTTCATGAAGTTGAGAAATACCGCCAATCCCAGGAGACCGAAAACAATCGAAGGAATCGCGGCCAGATTGTTGATGTTGACCTCGACCAGATCAGTCCAACGATTTTTGGGGGCAAACTCCTCCAGGTAGACCGCGGCCGCCACCCCGATGGGAAAACTGAGGAGCAAGGTGACGGCCAGGGTGAACATCGAACCCACGGCCGCGCCGCGAATACCGGCCAGTTCAGGCTCACGCGAATCACCAGCCTGAAAAAAAGTGGTATTGAACTTTTTCTCGATTCGCCCGGCGGCCGCCAACTGATCGATCCAGCCGATTTGCCGGTCGCTCATCTGCCGCTCGGACTCGGGCAACTCGCGAGGTATATGCCCTTTGATCAGCATATCGACCTCGTCGTCGGCGGGAACCCAGACCGGCTTGGTGCTGCCGATCAGTTCCGGCTTGTTGATCACCATTGCCTGGAGCCGGTACGCCGCGCCGCTGCTGATCATTTTAGTGAGCGTCCGTTGCTCCTGGCGGCCTTCGACCTGCGGAAACAACGCCCTAACCGCCTCCTTGACCAAGGCGCCATAATTGGCGGTGCCCAGATTACCGACATCGAGCACCTCCTTGTCAAAGTGGACATCCAGCAGAATTTCGGTCTGCTGGAAGGCGGTATAGCCCTTGGCGGTGATGGAACCGAGCAAGAGCACCAGAAACAGCAGGCTGGCGGTGATCGCCACCAGGCCAAACCAGCGAAACCGCCGTTCCTTGCGGTACCGTTTGGCCAGACCGACCTGTACCCGGTCCATGGTGGATAGCTGTGGATCGTTCATGGTTGATAATAGCTCGAAGGGTTAAGATTGCAGCCTCTCAGACCAAGGCTGCCGGGTCGCTTATTCATATTCTTCCCGGTATTTACGCACCACATAGAGCGCGATCACGTTGAGCACCAGAGTAACGACAAAAAGCAGCATGCCCAGCGCAAAGGCGGCGAGCGTCTTGGGACTGTCGAATTCCTGGTCGCCGACCAGCAGGGTGACTATCTGCACGGTCACCGTGGTCACGGCCTGTAGCGGATTGAGGGTGAGATTGGCGGCCAGGCCCGCGGCCATGACCACGATCATGGTCTCACCGATGGCCCGCGAGACCGCCAGCAGGATCGAACCGACGATCCCTGGCAAGGCGGCCGGCAAGATGACCAACTTGATGGTCTCGCTCTTGGTGGCCCCCAGACCGTAGGAGCCATCCCGCATCGATTGCGGTACGGCGTTGATAACGTCATCGGAAAGCGAACTGACGAAAGGGATGATCATGATGCCCATAACCACCCCGGCGGCCAGGGCGCTCTCCGAGGAGACCGATAAACCAACCGCGCTGCCGAGGTTGCGGATGAACGGGGCCACCACCAGGGCGGCGAAAAAGCCGTACACCACGGTGGGCACCCCGGCCAGGATCTCCAGCAGCGGCTTGACGATGGCGCGGAATTTCGGTCCCGCATATTCGGAGAGGTAGATGGCCGACATCAGGCCGAAGGGCACGGCAATGGCCATGGCGATGCCGGAGATTAGAAAGGTGCCGGCCAGCACCGGGACCGCGCCGAAACTGCCCGAACTCCCGACCTGATCGGCGCGCATCGCCATCTGCGGGCTCCACTTGAGGCCGAAGAGGAAATCAAAAAAAGGCACCTGCTGAAAAAACCGGATCGACTCGAACAGCACCGAGAGCACGATCCCGATGGTGATAAAAACCGCGAAGGTGGAACAGAGGTTCAGGAGGATTTCAATGGCGATCTCAACCTGGTTGCGGGCCCGCAGGGCAGGCTGGATCCTTGCATAAACGAGATAGGCGGCGATCACGGCCGTGGCCAGGGTCACCACGGCCAGGGCCAGGTGACTAATCCGGAGCATCCCGCTGTACTGGTCGGCGGCGGCCTGCAGCAGCGGATCGACCTGGCGGCCCAAGATATTGCCCGCAACCAGATTACGCAGATCGTTGACCAGGAGATTTAGCTGATCCGGCGTCAACCCCCCTTTAGCCGTGGCCACGCCCTTGATGGCAAAATCAGTGAGCAGAGGCTCGGCGGCCCATTGCCAGACCAGGACGATCAGCAGGGCAGGAATCGCGCACCACAGCGCGGTGAGCATCCCGTAATAGCCCGGCCGGGAATGCATTTTTATCGAGGAAGGCTGTACCGAAAGCGCAAAGGCTTTTCTCCGTCCCTGCCAGAAGGCCAACGCGGAAAGGAGCAAAACGATAAGTATAAGGAACAGGGGTGGCATGATGGCTCCATGGCTGAACGGTGAGATCATCCCACCTGTGCTTCAACACCTGGAGCAAAGGGTATCGTCGGAATATTAAAGGCAGGTTCGGTGTTTATTAGAATAAGATTAGGATTGTTGCACCGACAAGTTCGATATGGTTAGAATAGGCGTAATCGGATGCACCACCAAAAACTGTTCCACCGATCAGCATCGACAGGAACGACCGGTCAGTCCCCGTACCCATCGTGTTGCTTCTGCCCCCGTCACCACGCAAAGCTTGCCGCAACCCGAACATACTTAGAGGAGAATCCATGGGAAAATGTATCGGTATTCTGACCGCGGGCGGTGACAGCCCCGGACTCAACGCAGCCATCCGGGCCATCGGCAAGAGCGCGCTCAATGCCTACGACATGCGGGTGATCGGTTTCCGCGACGGCTTCCGCGGCCTGATGGAAAACCGCACGGTCCTGCTGGAAGGCGAGATTCTTTCCGGCATCCTCACCCTGGGCGGCACCATCCTCGGCACCAGCCGCGATAAACCGCATAAAATGCCGGTCGGCTCCAAGGTCCAGGACATGACCGAAGTGATCATCGACAATTACCACCGCCACAACCTGGAGGCCCTGGTCTGCATCGGCGGCGGCGGCACTCAAAAAAATGCCTACCGGTTGGCGCAGGCGGGGATGAACGTCCTCACCCTGCCCAAGACCATCGACAACGATGTCGCCATGACTGACATCACCTTCGGCTTCGACACCGCCCTGTCGATCGCCACCGAGGCCATCGACCGTCTCCATTCCACCGCCCACAGCCACCATCGCATCATTGTGGTCGAAATTATGGGCCACAACTCTGGCTGGCTCGGCCTGGGCGCTGGCGTGGCCAGCGGTGCCGACGTGATCCTCATTCCGGAAATCCCCTACGATGTCCAACAGGTGGCCGAGGCCATCCGCAGACGTCGACACCGGGGCAAGAATTTCAGTATCGTTGCGGTTTCAGAAGGAGCACTGTCACAAGAGGATGCCAAGGAACTGGCCCAATTACAGAAGAAAAAACAGGGTGCCGAAGAAGAGAAAAAGCAGAAAAAAATCACTGCGGCACTCGATGCCTTCCGAGCCAACCACACCTCCAACACCCTGCGGCTTTCCGGGCAACTGGAAGCGCTCACCGGCCTGGAAAGCCGGGTCACCATCCTGGGGCACCTGCAGCGCGGCGGCACCCCTTCGGCAGCCGACCGGATCCTCGCGACCCGGCTCGGCACGGCCTGCGTGGCAGCCATCGATGAAAAACAGTTCGGCTGCATGGTGGCGGTCAAAGGCGAATCCACCGAACTGGTGAACTTAAGCGAAGTGGTCGGCAAACGCAAGACCGTACCCCTGGACCACCCCTGGATCCGCGCCGCCCTGGAGACCGGCACCTGCATGGGCAACCACATCTATTAGCGGTGTCGAGAGGCAAGCCGTTTGAACTCACCCACCGGAGACGGGGAGTGAGCGTTCAGAACTCGGGACCGGTCGCCAGCACCGCACCCAGAGGCGTATACGCCAGCCCAAAAGCCTCGGCCACGGCCTGACAGGTGACCTGACCTGCAACCATGTTAACTCCCAGGCCAATGCCGGGGTCGTCCAGCGCCGCCTGTTGCCAGCCTTTATCGGCCAGAATAACGGCATAGGGCAGCGTGGCGTTGGTCAGGGCCAGGGTCGAGGTCAACGGAACGGCGCCAGGCATATTGGCCACGCAGTAATGGAGAATGCCATCGACTGTAAACACCGGCTGATCGTGGGTGGTTGGCCTGGAAGTCTCGAAACAGCCGCCCTGATCAATAGCAACATCGACCAGCACCGCTCCCGGCTTCATGGTTTTAAGCAGTTCGCGGCTAATCAGCTTGGGGGCCTTAGCGCCGGGAAGCAGCACCGCCCCGATAACCGCATCTGCCTTGCGCGCCAGTTCACGGATGGTGGCCGGCGAAGACATCAGGGGAATGCAGTTTTTGGGCATGGTTTCGGCCAGATGTCGCAATCGGGGCAAACTGGTGTCCAACAGGTAGACGGTTGCCCCCAGACCGCTGGCAATCCGCGCCGCCTCGGTGCCGACCACCCCGCCGCCGAGCACCAGAACCATCGCCGGTGCCACCCCCGGCACACCGCCTAAAAGAATCCCTCGCCCCCCCTGACTGCGCTCGAGATACTTGGCCGCCTCCTGGGCCGCCATCCGACCGGCGACCTCGCTCATCGGGGTCAGCAGGGGAAGCGTGCCCCGCTGATCGGTAATGGTTTCATAGGCGATGCAGACCGCCTTGCGCGCCATCATTTCCCGGGTCAAGGCTTCGGAGGCCGCGAAATGAAAATAGGTGAAGAGGACCTGCCCTTCCCTGATCAGCTCGTATTCCGGAGGCAGCGGTTCCTTGACGTGCATGATCATCTCCGCCTGCCCGTAGATCGCCGCCGGCGTCCCCATCAATTCCGCCCCAGCCGCCAAGTAGAGGGGATCGGCAAAACCGCTGCCAACGCCGGCATGGCTCTCCACCAAGACCCGGTGGCCGCCCTTGACCAGCACCTCCGCACCCGCCGGGGTCAGACACACCCGATTTTCCTCTGCTTTGATTTCCTTGAGAATGCCGATGATCATCAGTTGCTCCGGGTGCGTGGGGATTCAGATAGAGTTAACAATAGCATACCTTTTCGACCAGGGTCAAACAAGCAACAAAAAAACCGTCCCGGCACAAGAGGAGCGCCCTTGTCTCCCAAAGGCAAAGGCCGGAAACCGAAGAGGCGGAAAAAAAAAGGGTGCAGCCATGCACAAATACAGCATTTTTTTCTAAATTGTGGTTAATGAACTTATCATTGTTGCTGTTCTTCCGTAAAGAGCATCAAATATTGTCGATAAATCTAATAAGGTCGCTGCTCCCTCGCCCATACCTGAGAGTAACTATACCAGCAACCCCGCTCCTAATCCAGCCAGAGAAACCATGTCCGCACGACGTCATCCTTCGTTTTCTTCCCTGCATTTCCTCGGGAAAGTGCTGTTTATTGCATCGCTCCTGTGCACGCCGCTGACGGCAACCGCCGAAGAGAGCATCCCGCTGGTTATTCAACAGCGGCTTGAAGCGCTTTGCTTTGAAGAACAACCGAAAAAGAGTTCCCAGGAACCCATTTATGCCGCCGGCTACCTGCTGGACCTCTACCGTAAAAATCAGTTCCAACTGCTTTGGACCAGCCCGGACAACATTAACCAATTGCTGGGCGCCATTATTGCCGGGGCGGAAGAGGGGCTGATCCCCGACGATTATCATCTCAAGGCCATCACCCACCTGGGCAACGAATTGAAAGGCGCCCCATCCCAGGCCAAGCTGGTGGAATATGACCTGCTGCTCTCCGATGCCCTGATCATGCTCGACCAGCATAAACGCTACGGCAAGGTCGATCCCCGCGAGGTCGAAGAAAAAAAGAACCTGGAACCCCCGCCCCCCCGCAACCTGCCCACCGACACCTACCTGACCGCGATCCGCACCGGCACGGTCCGCGCGACCCTGGAGCGAAGTTCCCCCGAACATCAGGCCTACATCAACTTGAAACAGGCCTTGACCCAGTACCGAAAAATCGCCAGCAACGGCGGCTGGCCCAAGGTTCCCGCAGGTCCGAGCCTCAAACCGGGGATGCAGGACCAGCGGGTTGCGGCCATGCGCAAACGTCTGGCGGTGACCGGCGACTACCATGCGAAGAGCTCCGGCGATCCCACAATCTTTGACGATACCCTGGTCAAGGCGGTCAAGGCCTTTCAAATCCGACACCATCTCGAACCCGATGGGGTCGGGGGCCAAGCCACGATAAACGCCATGAATGTGCCGGTGGCCGACCGGATCAACCAGATCCGGGTCAACCTGGAACGGACCCGATGGGTGATCCGCGACATGCCAAGTTCCAGCCTGATCATCGACATCGCCGGCTTCATGCTCCAGTACTATCACCAGGACAAACTGGTCTGGTCGAGCAAGGTCATGGTCGGCAAACCCTTTCACCAAACCCCGGTCTTCCGGTCCGCGGTGACCTACCTGGTGCTCAACCCGACCTGGACCATCCCCCCGGACATCGCCAAAAACGAAACGGTTCCCAGCATCAGCAAGGATTTGAGCTTTCTTAACAAACAGCGTCTTCGCGTCCTTGCCAGTGGTGGCACGGAAGTCAACGCCGCCACAATTCCCTGGAACCAGTACGTCGGCAAACACTTCCCCTATACCCTGCGTCAGGATTCAGGTGCGGATAACTCGCTTGGCCTGATCAAATTTCTCTTCCCCAACCCCTACCATGTGTATCTGCATGACACCCCGAGCAAATCCCTGTTTGGCAGGACCCAGCGCGCCTTCAGCCACGGCTGCATCCGGGTCCAGAACCCTCTGGAGCTGGGAAAACTGCTGCTGGCCAACGACCTCGGCAACACCACCAACGAAGAAAAATTCACGCAGATCCTGGCTTCCGGCAAAACCGCCACGGTTATTCTCAAACAGCCGCTGCCCATTTTCCTCATCTACCTGACCAGCAATGTCCGGGACGGGCTGGTACTCTTCAAGCCCGACCTCTATGACCGCGACCCAGGGGTCTTCGAAGCGCTCAACGGATTGCCCTCCCTCCTGGAACAGACGCCGCAGATTCCGGAAGCCAAGGTCCAGACCGCCAACACCCTGGCCGAAAAAACCTCCAAATCCATGGTCACCGCCGCGGAAAACCGCACCGCACAAACCGAGCAACATGCGAAAAATTCCCTGTGAACTGACCCTTGGCAACGGCGGCGATGTGATTGCCATGGTGGACCTGGACGACGATGGCACCCTGCACATCCCCCGGTTCGCCACCTACGGCACCTTTCAGGAAGGGGTGCTCCACTGCAGGGTGATGATCCCCGAGGACCGGGATAGCGTTCGCCGCGAGACCTGGCAGGGAACGGACCGATAGAAGGCTGACTTTCCGTAGCCCGGAGGAGCAAGCAGTGTTCTGACCGAGCATCGATGACTCGACAAGGATCGTTGTTCCGCACAGTTGAAACACTGTTGACAAGGAACCCGCCTATGAGTATTTTTAGGGCTGTAAAGGGGAGTAGTTATCAGCCGGAGAAATGGCTGACCTGGATTCCGTCAATACGGTCACATGGCCCGGGACCAGAACAGATTATCTGTCAACAAGACCTTTACTTAGACGCTGATGCCTAAGTAAAGGTCTTTTTTTTTATGAGCAGCGACCATCCACGGGTGGCAGGCAGGGTATCGCCAGATGCGCGGTGCCCGAAAAGCAGCCTCGGACTGCGGAGCAGCAGTGCTGAAGGGTTCGTCAATCAAAAAGGATTGCTGCTGAACATGCAGCAAGGAGCAAGTGCATGATAGCACAGCTTATGCAGATGCTGGTGGATGGCATCGCCGCACTGGGATACCCCGGGATTTTCCTGCTGATGGCCATGGAGAGTTCGATCATTCCGGTCCCGAGCGAACTGGTGATGCCGCCGGCCGGCTACCTCGCCCAGCAGGGTTTGATGAATCCGTGGATCGCCATTATAATCGGCACGGTGGGCAGCCTGGTCGGAGCCTATGCCAATTATTTCGCGTCCCTGTACCTGGGCCGCCCCCTGATCCTCAAATACGGAAAATATGTCCTTATCCCGCCCGATAAATTCCAACGGGTGGAGCGTTTTTTCCTGCGCCATGGCGAAATCTCCACCTTCATCGGCAGGCTGCTGCCGGTGGTCCGCCATCTCATATCCATTCCGGCGGGTCTCTCCCGGATGAACCACCTGCGCTTTTCTGCCTATACCCTGCTCGGCGCCTTTATCTGGTGTTCAATCCTGACCTGGATTGGATATATGATTGGCCATAACCAAGAACTGATCATGGCCTATTCAAAACAGGCTGTGCTCTGGGTGATTGCTGGATGCTCCCTGCTGCTGGCCGGGTACGTCTGGTTTATCCGTAGAAAATCCGCTGCCCGCTCCATGGCGGTCAAGTCCCATGCATCGGTGGAATAGCACCCATCAATTGCTGTGTGTCCGTAAATTTTCTTCATCCTGCTGACAACAAATGAGGTGAACCCATGAAACGTATTGTTCTTTTTATCTGCACCAACATCGCCATCATGCTCGTCTTGAGCCTGGTGGTCAACCTGCTTGGCGTCAATAAATTCCTCACCAGTCAAGGGCTCGACCTCGGCATGCTTTTGGCCTTTGCCGCTGTCATGGGCTTTGGCGGCTCGTTTATCTCCCTGCTCATGTCCAAAACCATTGCCAAATGGTCAACCGGTGCCAGGGTGATTGAGCAGCCGCAATCGTCGGCGGAACAGTGGTTGGTCAACACCGTGGCCAAACTCGCCCGCCAGGCGAACCTGACCATGCCCGAGGTCGCGATTTACGACGGCGCACCGAATGCCTTTGCCACCGGTCCGAGCAAATCCAACTCGCTGGTAGCGGTTTCCACCGGCCTTCTCCAAAGCATGAACGAGCAGGAGGTCGAGGCCGTTCTTGCTCACGAGGTGGCCCATATTGCCAACGGCGACATGGTTACGCTGACCCTGATCCAAGGTGTGGTGAACACCTTTGTGTTTTTCCTGGCGCGGGTGGTCGGCTACCTGGTGAACAGCGCCATCAACCGGAGCAGTGACGAAGAAGGGGGGGGCGGATATGGCATCGGTTATATGATCACCGTATTTGTCTGCGAAATCCTCTTTGGCATTCTCGCCAGCCTGGTGGTCATGTACTTTTCACGGCAGCGTGAATTCCGTGCCGATGCCGGCGCTGCCTATCTGCTTGGAGGTCCGCAGCCGATGATCGCAGCCCTGCGCCGGCTTGGCGGCGTGGAAACCGAAGGACTGCCGCAGAACATGGCATCCTCGGGCATCGCCGGCGGGAGTAGCTGGTCATCGCTCTTTGCGACCCACCCCAGCATCGAAGAGCGCATCCGGGTACTGCAGTCCTGAGTGCTTCCTGCGCTGAGGTGCTAAACGCCAACGGCCCGTGACCCCCAATTTGCCGGAGGTCACGGACCGTTTTTCTCAGCACCTTGAAGAGGGGACTCAGCCGAGCAGAGCCACCGGTTTGCGCCGGATCACCGCATCGCTGGCCAGACCGGCGATCACGGCGCAGAGCAACGGGGCTGCCACCACCACCAGCAGGCCAGACTGCCACTCAAAACGCCAGATCCGGTCAAACAGCCACCAGGCCACGGCGTAGGAGCAGCCATAACTCAAAAGGGTGGCCGCCAGCGCCGCCATGCCCCCCAGAAAACCGAACTCCAGCATCACCAGCAGCCGAATCCGACCGATCCCGGCCCCCAGCACCCGGAGCAGGTTGATTTCCCGCTCGCGTCGCAACGCCTCCTGCCGGGCGATCGAAATCACCGCCACCAAACCGGTCGCCAAGGCCAGCCAGGCCATGAAACGCAACGAGCTGGTCAGCTTGTTGCCGATATCGCCCAACTGCTCGACCAGCCGGGTCACATCGATGACAGAAATGTTGGGAAACACACCGACCAGTCGATGCACGGTCGCCTGCTTCTCCGCCGGTGCCACCCGGCTCACCGAGGCCAGAAAGGTCTTGGGGGCCTCATCCAGCACCCCCCGTTGCACCAGCATGAAAAAATTAGGCTGGAAACTGTTCCACCGCACCTTGCGCAGGTTGACGATGCGCCCTTCCAGTTCGATCCCTAGCACATCGACGACCAGCCGGTCGCCGATAGTCACCCCCAACCGCTCACTGAACTGCTGCTCCATCGAGATTTCAAAAGGCATCTCCGTTGCCCCCGACCACGGCTGGGTACTCATCGGCAGGCCTTTGATCACGGTCTCGGAAGGGTCCAACTGTTCCCGGCTGGAAAAATTGAATTCGGTCCGCTGAAACAGCGTTTGCGCCGCCCCCGGCCGCCGACTCAGCCAGGGCAGCAATTCCACCCCATTGACCCTGGCAATCCGGCCCTGAATCATGGGGGCCAAGGGGGAGAGGAGTGGTCCACTGCCCTGGAAAAAGGTGCGCAACGGTTCACGCTGCTCTTCCTGGATATCCACCAGGAAAAAATCGGGCCGTTCGCGCTCCTCCGGCTGACCGATCTCTTCGCGCAGGCCGTTTTCAATCTGGGGCACCAGATGCATAAGCAGCAGGGCGGTGGCCATGGCCACAAAACCAGCGGTGACGGCCAGCCGGTTACGGGCGAGATTGCGCCAGACGATCCTGGCGCTCACCCGGCCGGTTTGCTGCGACCACCGCTGACAACCGGTGAGCAGCAATCCGACGATCAACGCAAACAAGAGGACCAGCAACAGGAGCCCGGCGGTAAAATACACCCCCTGGCGCGCCGACCCGCTGACCACCGACGCCAGCAGTGCCAGCATGATCAACGCCGGCAGCAGCGTCAACAGCGTCGGCAGCACCCCCTTCCAGCCACCCCGGCCTGCGGCCAGAGGTTCCTGGAGCAGCACCAGCGGCCTGATCTGGAAAATTTGCCGATAGACCGGCAGGCAGAACAGCAGGCTACCGACCGCCCCGACCAGCACGGTGACCAGTCCGTTGACCGGGTCGATGGCCAGGTGCAGCTGCGCGGGGATGATGCCGGCGAACAGCTGGCCGAAGAGCGGCAGCAGCGACCAGGCCAGCCCAATGGCCAGGAGGGCGGCCAGCAAACCGAGCAACGACAGCTGACCGGTGAACAGCGCCAAACATTGGCTGCGGCTCGCCCCCAGACTGAGGAGGATGGCGGTCTCCTGCAACCGGGCCTGGAGGTGCTCCCGGAAGAGATAGGCGCTCGTCATGCCCGAAAGCATGAGCGCGACCATGCCGGCAAGCCCAAGGAACCCCCGGAAATAGTCGACCATTTGCCCCAGGCGGCGGTTGACGGTAACGGTGTTGGCGACCCGCACCTCGGATACCTGCCCTGGCTCCCCGGAAAAAGCGGCGGTAAGCCGGGCGAACACCGGGGCGGGATCAACCCCTGCCGGCAGGCGGACAAATTGTTTGTAATTGATTCTGCTGCCAAAACGGATCAAACCTGAATCGCGGACCTGGGAAAGGCCCAGGTATATTTTAGGCGCCAGGGCCAGGGTGGAGAACTCGCTGCCCGGATCCTGTTCAAAAAAATCGGCGGCCTCATACCCCGACTGCCCGATCCTCAGGGCATCGCCTGGCCGCACCCCAAAGGTTTGGGCCGTCTCCCGGCTCATCAGCAGCCGGGGCTCCCGCTGGAGGCCATCGACCACCCGGGCATACGTCAGCCCCTCGGGGTACCGGAAGGCGCCGTAGAGAGGATAGGCCGCATCAATGGCCACAATCTGCACCAGTTTGGCCACCTGGTCGCCTTTGACCATGGAGTAGAAGGAAATCTGTTCGGAGACGACACTGCCCTCGCCGATGATCGTCCGAGCGCGCTGCACTTCCTGGGCGGTCAGGGGGCGGGTCGATTGCAGCACCAGATCGGCGGTGAGAATTTCGCGGAGATTGGCGTCCAGGTGCCGACCCAGCGACCCCCCAAAGCTGCTGATCAGCAAAAATCCGGTGAGGCCGAGGGCGAGATTGACGATAAACAGCAGGGTGAACCGGAAATTCCGGGCAAGATCCCGCAGGCCGAGCCGCAGCAGCACCCTCACCGCAGCACCCCGTGCTCGAGCCGTAGCCGGTGGGTGCAGCGTTCGGCCAGTTCCTGGTTGTGGGTGACCACGATCATGGTCATTCGTTCCTTGGCCACCAGATCGAACAGCAGATCCGAAATCTCCCGACCGGTGGCCACGTCGAGATTGCCGGTGGGTTCATCGGCCAAGAGGAGGGCCGGCTCGACCACCAGGGCCCGGGCGATCGCCACCCTCTGGCACTCGCCGCCGCTGAGCTGCCCGGGCAGATGGGCTCGACGGGCCAACAAACCCACCTTAACCAGGATGGCCTCGATGGTTTCGCGGGGGCAGGGACGGCCCAGCAACTCCAGCGGCAATTGAATATTTTCCTCGGCGGACAAATGCGGCAGCAGATGAAACTGTTGAAAGACAATGGAGATATACGCCCCCCGGAAACGGGTCAGCTGGGCCTCGTCCATCGCCATCAGATCGCTTCCATTGACCACCAGACGCCCTCGGTCGGGCCGGTCCAGTCCTGCCAGCAGGGCGATCAGGGTCGATTTACCGCTGCCGGACTGCCCGGTGATGGCCAGGGTGTCGCCCGCCGCCAGCGAAAAGCTGGCGCCGGTCAAGACATCGAGGCTTCCCGATCCGGGCTGGGGATAGCTCTTATAAAGGTTTTCGCTCTGGACGATCATGCCGTCCCTGCCGATCCTCGGCGTGTTGTCATTTATTTCCTGCGGCATAAAGCTCCATGAGATGCTGCTTAAGAACGGGATAGACATGGAGGGCGATCCGGCGATGACCCTCGGCATTGGGATGGATGGCGTCGGCTTGATTGAGGGCCGCGACCCCGCCCACCCCTTCCAGCAGAAAAGGAATCAGGCGCACTCCGTAGCGAGCCGCGAGATCATGGTACACCTTGCGGAAGGCACCGGTGAAGTCATCGCCGTAATTAGGCGGCAACTCTATCCCGGCCAGAATGACGCTCATGGACTGCGCCTGGGCAGCGGCGATCACCGCCGCCAGATTTTTCTCCATCTCCTCGATGGTCAAGCCACGCAGGCCGTCGTTGGCCCCCAGCGCCAGGAAGAGCACCGATGGCCGAATTTTGCCCCGATACCATTGCAGCCTGGCCAGGGCACCGGCCGAGGTCGAACCGCTGATGGAACCGTTGACTATCCGGACATCGGTTATCCCGTCCCGGACCAGCATGGCGCCGAGCAGCTGCGGGTAGGCTTCTTCCGCATCCACCCCCCGGCCGGCGGTCAGCGAATCCCCCAGAAACAGGACGACCCGCTCCGCCCGGGCAATCCCCGAAATGCAACTGAGCAAAACAAAAAAAACCAGGATGATTGGCATTCGACCCATAATTCGACCCTCAAGCACCTACCGCGGAAATGGACAGCGACCCGATAGCTATTATCGGCATGATAGTGCTTTTGGCAAGCAGAGACGACTTCTTTTCAACGGGAAATCCCGCCCTCTCTCGCCCAATTTGCAGCAAAGCCGTACCCGAGCGCCCAACGGAAGGACAAAAAATGGGGTGGCCGACCAAGAAGGGGAATTGACGGACCCGACCGTCCCGGTATAATGCACGGCATTCGCAGACACCTTTTGCTAACCCGCACCGAGATAAACCCCATGACCAATAAATGTACCAGGTTGCTGATCGCGCTGCTCAGTTGTTGCGCCGCCCTGCTCTGGCCGCATCGACCAGGACTAGCCGCCGAACAAACCCTGCAGCTGCTCGCCTCCACCTTCCCCATCTACCAGATCACCCGCAACCTCACGGCAGGGAACAAGACGGTCCAGGTGGCGCTGATGATCCCGGCCGAACTGGGCTGCCCCCATGATTATGCCCTGTCCCCCCAGGATATGCGGAAATTGACCAAGGCCGATGTCTTGATCATCAACGGCCTGGGCCTGGAGGAGTTTATGGGCGCACCGGTGCAGAAGGCCAATCCGAAGCTGCGGATTATCGACAGTTCCCAGGGCATCACCCAACTCCTCCATTTCAGCGAAGCCGAAGAGCACGGGCACCACGACGAGCACCAGGACCGACCGGCAGTCAAGGACCAGCAGCCGCACGAGGCCGAGGTGCCCAACCCCCATCTCTTTGCCAGCCCCCGCATGGCGGCCCAACTGACCGCCAACCTCGCCGATCAGCTGGCCAGGATCGACCCGGCCAACGCTCCGCTCTACGCCGCCAATGCCAGAACCTACGGGCAACGGCTGGAACGCCTGGCCGAGGCCTTCACCGCGCTGGGCAAACGGCTGCGCAACAACCGGATCGTCACCCAGCATGGCGTCTTTGATTACCTGGCCCGGGACATGGGCCTGGAGGTGGTCGCGGTGGTCCAGGCGCACGCTGGGCAGGAACCCTCGGCCTCGGAAATCCTGGCCATCGTGGCGACCAGCAAAGAGAAAAAAGCTGGTGCTATTTTCACCGAACCACAGTATCCAAAAGGGGTTGGCAAAACCATTGCCAAGGAAGCCGGGATCGCCGCCGCCACCCTGGATCCGGCGGCTAACGGACCAGCACAGGCCCCGCTTGACTATTACGAACAGGTCATGCGCACCAACTTGAACACCTTAGAGAGAACGCTTGGCAGCAACTGACGCCCTTCCCCTGTATCAACCCGCTGAAGCCGCGGTCCGCTTTGAAGCGGTCACAGTCGAACGGGGCGGCATTTCCATTCTCGATGCGGTCACCGCCACGGTTCCCAAAGGGAGCAGCACGGCGATCATCGGTCCCAACGGGGCGGGGAAAACCACCCTGCTGCTGGCCCTGCTCGATGAGATATCCTACCAGGGCCGTATCGACATCATCGGCAATTCCACCAAGCCTCCGATGATCGGGTATGTGCCGCAACGACTCACCTTTGATCGGTCCATGCCCCTGACCGTCAGTGAGTTCCTGGCCATAGGCTTCCAGAAAAAACCGCTATGGTTCGGCATCGGCCGCGATCTGCAGCGGTATTCCCTGGAGTATCTGGCCATGGTGCAAGCCGAACACCTCGCGGACCGGAGGCTCGGCGCCCTTTCCGGCGGGGAATTGCAACGGGTGCTGCTGGCCCTGGCCCTCCGCCAGGAGCCGGACCTCCTGGTGCTCGACGAGCCCTCTGCCGGGGTGGACATCCAGGGAGAGCACCTCTTTTGCGAGCTGCTCGACGACCTGCGGCAACGCAAAGGGTTCACCCAGCTGATGGTCTGCCACGACCTGCCGACCGTCACCCACCACGCCACCCATGTGATCTGCCTCAACCGCAAGGTGGCGGCTGAAGGGCCGCCGCGCCAGACCCTGACCAACGACACCCTCACCGCCATTTTCGGCATGCACATGGGCTTGGTCAATTCCCGCTCCATGCCGGACGACGGTGCCGTGTGCACCGCCCCCTGCTGCCAAAGGCCGCCCCATGCCTGATTTATCGCCCTTATACGCGCTGATCGTGCACCTCCTGCCCTTTGAGTGCATGCAGGCCCGGTTCATGCAGCAGGCCATGGCGGGATTGCTCCTGCTCGCCCCGATGGCCGCCGCCATGGGGATCATGGTGGTCAATTTTCGAATGTCGTTTTTCGCCGATGCCATCAGCCATTCGGCCTTTGCCGGGGTGGCCCTGGGCCTGCTCTTTTCGGTGGACCCCAACTGGACCATGCCGGCATTCGGCCTGCTGGTGGGGTTGGGAATCATGCTCATGCAGCGCCATTCGAGCCTGGCGAGCGACACCGTCATCGGCGTGTTCTTCTCGGCCATGGTGGCCTTCGGCCTGGCCATGGTCAGCCGCGACCGCAGCCTCGCCCGCGACCTGCAACGATTTCTCTATGGCGACATACTCACCATCAGCGACGGCCAGATTCTCTGCCTGATGGTGCTCTTTTTAGTGTTGATGAGCTTCCAGGCGATGAGCTACAACCACCTGCTCTACATCGGCCTCAACCCCTCCCTGGCCAAGGCGCATCGAATTCGCGTGGCCACCCACCAATATATCTTTGCCGGCTTGCTCTCCCTGATCGTCATGTTTTCGGTGCAGGCGGTCGGCGTGCTGCTGGTCACCGCCCTGCTGGTGGTCCCGGCGGCGGCGGCCCGAAATGTCGCCCGCTGCGCCGGCAGCATGTTCTGGTGGGCCCTGCTGGTTGGGTTCAGTTCGGCGATCTCCGGCCTGCTCATCAGCGCTCAAGATTGGGCCCGGACCGCCACCGGCGCCACCATCATCCTGGTGGCCTGCGGCTGGTTCCTGATCAGTATGGTGTTCGCCGCCTACCGGGGCAAACAAACAGCCTAAGCAAATCCGAACGGACGGCCACGGCGCTCACCTGCACCAGGGCGTGCCAACAGCCACACCTCCTGTTGAATTTTTTACCTGAAACCTTGCCATGCAAACATTTTTTGCCCCCGCCAGCCTAGCCATTTACGGACTCTCCGGCAAACCCCACAACACCCCCCGGATCATTCTCGAAAACTGCCTGCGCTGGGGATTTCGCGGCCGCATCTTCGGCATCAATCCGGCCACCGAGGAAACCGAGGTCGACGGTATCCGCGTCTACCGGAGCGCAACCGAACTGCCGATCGTCCCGGATCTCGCGGTGCTGCTGATTCCGGCCCGCTATGTCCCCGAGGCGGTGGAGGACTGCGGCCAAGCCGGGATCAAACGGCTGGCGGTGCAGGCAGGCGGCTTCAACGAATCAAGTGCCGAAGGCAAGGCTTTGGCCGCACGACTGCTGACAGCCGCCGGCAAGCACGGCATCCGCTTCGTCGGCCCCAACGGTTTGGCGCTGGCCAACACCGCCCACGGCCTCTGCCTGCCGTTTGTCCCCTCCTTTCCGGTGAACAAAGGGGGCCTTTCCCTGATCACCCAGAGCGGCGGATTGGGACTCTTTCTCTGGAACCTGATGGAGTCCGAACGGGTCGGTATGGCCAAGTTCGCCAGTATCGGCAACAAACTTGATCTCGACGAGAATGATTTTCTCGAATATCTGGGCACCGATCCCGAGACCAAGGTGATCGGGCTCTACCTGGAAAGCATCGCCGACGGTACACGGCTGATCCGGATTGCCGAGCAGATCGACAAACCCATCATTATCTACAAGGCCAACACCACGCTTGCCGGCAGCCGGGCCGCCATGAGTCATACCGCCGCGCTGCGCAACGACGACGACATCATCGATACCGCCTTTGAACGCGCCGGAATCATCCGCATCGACCATTTCCACGATTTCATCACCACCGCCAAGGCCTTTGACCTGCCGCCGATGCGCGGCAAGCGGATCATGGCCATGAGCCCGGCGGGGGGCCTGGCGGTGGCCATGGCCGATATCGGCGAACGCCAAGGGTTTGCCTTTGCCGATCCGGGCGAAGATTTTTACCGGGAACTGGCCACGGTGGCCAACGCCGGAATCATCAAGTTCGCCAACCCCCTGGATATGGGCGATATCTACCAGATCGACCAGTACCCGACCATTTTCGGCCGGGTGCTGGCCAACGACCAGGTGGATGGCGCCATCTTCGCCAGCCAGTGGCCGCAGATGCCGACGGGCGGCGAGGATGTGTTCACCGCCATGTTCAACACCGACATCTCGCTGGCGACCACCGGGGTCATCCGCTCCTCGGGGAAACCGCTGGCCGTGGTGCTCTATGGGCATGGCCCGGCCCTGGCCGCCATCAAGAAACGCTTGTCGATCCCGATTTTCGACGGCCCGGAGGAGGCGCTGCTGGCCCTGCAGCGGCAGATGTGCTTTCACGCCCGCAAGGCGGCGGGGCTTTTTCAGCCGGAACCCGCCGCAGGGATCCAGCACCAGGCAGCCCAAACCTGGCTGCGGGACCGCAGCGGCGTCATCGGTGAGGAGGCCTTCGAACTCCTGAGCCTGTACGGTCTTCCCTGCCCGCCCTCGGAGGTGGCTGGATCGGCGGAGGAGGCCGGATGGATAGCGGAGCGGATCGGCTATCCGGCAGTGCTCAAGGTGATTTCGCCGGAGGCGGTCCACAAAACCGAGGCAGGCGGTGTCCTGACTGGGGTCCATTCGCAAGCGGAAGCAATCCGGGGCTTTGAGCGGATCCAAGCCAACCTGGAACGTTATCGACCCGGCGCTCGACTGGACGGCGTTCGGGTGATGGCCATGGCGGCCGATGGCTACGACCTGTTCATCGGCGGCATCCGGGATCCGTCCTTCGGGCCGGTGGTTTTTTTCGGCTACGGCGGCATCTATGTCGAGGTATTCAAAGATGTGGAGCGGGCGCTCTGCCCCTCGTCGACGGAAGAAATCCTGGCAAAACTGGCACGGCTCCGATCCTGGCGGATGCTGACGGGACTGCGGGGTCGCGCCCCCATCGATCCCGCCCCCTTGGTTCGGTCGATTACGAACATCGCCCAACTGCTGGCCGACTTCCCGCAGATCGTCGAGCTCGATATCAACCCGGTACGGATTTGTGACCAAGGGACGTTGCTGGCGCTGGATGCGAGGCTGCGGATCGACAACGGAATCTACGGAGAGGAACATCGATGATGCAAGCAGGTGCCCTGCTGGCAGCACTCCTGCTGCTGGCCCCGATCAGGGCGGCGGCCAACGACGGTTTCGGCGGCCTCACCGCCACTGGGCTGCAGTTCGGCAAGAGCGCTTCCGTCCGAATGCTGAGCGAAGAGCTGTTCCTTAGTCCCGAACGGGTGCGGGTGCGCTACCTCTTCCGCAACGACACCAAGGAGGCGGTGCAAGGCGAGGTGATTTTCCCCCTGCCGCCGATCGCCCTGGCCGAACTCCAGGAATCCGGCTTTGCCCTGCCCGAGGAAAAACTGCACCGGGACAATGTGGTGGATTTCACCGCCCTGGTTAACGGAAAAAAGATCGCGGTATCCATTGAACGGATTGCGGTCATCGAACCGCCCTATGATGCGGCACGCCAGCCCTCGACCCGCTACGATGCCCCCGGCAAAGACGTGACTGCCGAGCTCAAAGGCTTCGGCATTCCCCTGTCGCTGGATGTCAAGAAAGTCGCCGCCGCCCTGGCCCGCTTACCGCAACCGATGCAAGCCAAAATCAAAGCCCGCGGACTTGCCGATTTCTTTGCAGGCGATCCCGCCCTGCCCGCCTGGTCGATCATCGAGCGCTACCACTGGCCCCAGACTTTTACCCCCGGCCAGGAAGTAACCATCGAACACAGCTACCAGCCGGCCCCGCCCGGAGGCGTCTTCGTCTGGCCGGAAAAACCGGCGGACCTGGACCCCTACCAGCGCGAGTTGACCCGCACCTATTGCATTGACGCCCCCACCCAAAAGGCGATCCGTAAACTTTTACATCCCTCGACCAAGCCCCAATCCCCGGGTACCGGCACCGCTCTGCTGCTCGATTACGTCCTGACCACCGCCAACACCTGGCACGGCCCGATCGGCAGGTTTCACCTGACCATCGACAAGGGCCATCCCCGCAACGTCCTGTCGCTATGCATGGATGGTATCCGTAAAACCGGCCCCACCACCTTCGAGGTGGAAAAGCAGGACTACCGTCCTGAGCGCGACCTGCGGCTGCTCATCGTCACCGGCCTGGAGCCCCTTCCCTAGCCGGCTTCAGCCGGCGAGCACCTCGCGGACCTTGGCGGCCAGGCTGTTGGGGGCAAAGGGTTTTTGGATGAAATTGACGCCTTGGTCGAGCACCCCCCGGGAGGCGATCACGTTTTCCGTGTAGCCGGACATATACAGCACCTTGATGCTGGGGATGCGTTGCACCACCTGCTTGTAAAGCATCTTGCCGTTGATCTCCGGCATCACCACATCGGTGACCAGCAGATCGAGCGGGCCGGTGTGCGCATCGAGCAGTTCCAAACATGCAGCGCCCCCGGCAGCGGCCAAGACGCGATAGCCACGGCGGCTTAGGATATCCACGGTCAGCTGCCGGACCATGTCGTTGTCTTCCACCACCATCACGGTTTCCGTACCGCCGAGACTGCACTCCGGCAACATATCAACTCTCTGTACTTTGGTTTCCTGGAGCGATTCCGCCGCCGGCAGATAGATTTTGAAGGTGGTCCCCTGTCCCGGCTCGCTGTACACCCAGATATACCCACCGTGCTGTTTGATGATCCCGTAGGCCATGGCCAGCCCCAAGCCGGTGCCCTTGCCTTGCTCCTTGGTGGTGAAAAAAGGTGCGAAGATCTGCTCGCGAACCGCGGCATCCATGCCGCAGCCGGTATCGGTGACCGTCAGGACCACAAAGAGGCCCGGCACCACCCCGACATGCGATGCAGCATAGTCCTCATTTAACTCGATTGCCGCGGTTTCGATGAGGATCTTGCCGCCATCGGGCATGGCGTCCTGGGCATTGACCACCAGGTTCATGATCACCTGCTCGATCTGGCCGGTATCGACCCGCACCAACGGCAAGGCCGGCGCAGGCATTACCTCGATGGCGATATCCTCCCGGACGGTACGGAGCAGCAGTTGGACGAACCCGGCGGTCACCCCGTTGAGATCCACGGTTTCAACCACCAGAGTCTGCTTGCGGCCAAAGGCGAGGAGCTGCCGCACCAGGTCCCTGGCCCGCATCCCAGCCTGGACAATATACTGGACATAGTCCCGCCGGGTGTCGGTCTCGTCGAGGTCCGACAGCAGCACCTCGCTGTAGCCGAGGATGGGACTGAGCATATTGTTGAGATCGTGAGCCACGCCGCCCGCCAGCCGTCCCACCGATTCCAGCTTCTGCGCCTGGAGCAGTTGCTCCCGAAGGCGTTCCTGCTGTTCTTCCGCCTGTTTCCGTTCGGTGATGTCGTGGATGAGCGAATAGAGCCGTGCACGCCCTCCGACATGGATAGGTCCGGTAAAAACCTCGACATCCCGGACCGAACCGTCGGCCCGGCGATGCTTGAACTCAAAACAATTGCACCGGGCCGCCATGGCGCTGGCGATAACGGCTTTAATCTCCTCGGATGTCAGGGTGTTGATGTCACTAAGGCGCATGCCGAGCAGTTGTTCCCGACTCCACCCGTAATAAGCGACCGCTGCGGGATTGGCATCCACAACCGAACCGTCTTCGGGGTCGATCAGCCACATGACCGCTTGGTTGTTCTGAAACAGACTGCGATACCGGGATTCGCTTTCGAGCAAGGCGGCCTCAGCAAGCTTCCGTTCGGTGATGTCGTGGATCACCCCAAAGACCTTTTCTTCCTCCGGGTTGTATGCCGCCTGCGAATGAATATCGAGCACGGCTCCATCGGTCGGCCGCTGGATGCGGAATTCGACATCATAGGGCGCTTCGCCATGCACCAAGGCACTTAAGGCGCGATTCAGCGCATTGCGATATTCGGGGAGCGGGATGGACTGGGCCGCCTCGATGGTCCAGGTTGCATCATGGAGGCCATAAATTCGGCGGGCCGCCGGCGAGGCCCACACGGTCCGGGTCTTGAAGTCGAATTCCCAGCATCCCATATCGGCCATTTCTTCAGCCCGGGCCAACAGTTGATTGCTGCGCCTCAGGGCGGACGTCGCTTGGCGCTCCTCGGTCTGATCGCTGAAAACCAGCACCGCACCGATTACCCGGCCCTGGTCGTCGAATATTGGCGCGCCGCTGTCGGCAATGGGACATTCCCCGCCCGTCCGGGTTATCAGGATGGTATGGTTGGCCAGACCGACCACGATCCCTTCGCGGAGCACCCGGTCCACCGGGTTTTCCACCGGCTGCCGGGTCGACTCGTTGACAATCACGAACACTTCTTCAATCGAGCGGCCAAGGGCGTCGACCTCCAGCCAGCCGGTCAGCACCTCGGCCACGGGATTGAGCAGCGTCACCCGTCCTTGATTATCGCTGACGATCACCCCGTCGCCGATGCTCATCAGGGTGGTGCGGTACCGCGCCTCCGCCTGACGGCGCTCGGCTTCGGCCCGGAAAGCAGCCTGATACTGTTTTTTTGCGTGACGCTGCCAGGCCAGGCCCAGGGCGGTCAGCACGGCGGCGGCCAGGCCCAGAAACAACCCCACAATCAGCCAAGAGCGCGCCCGCCATTCGGCCATGGCCTCGCTGGTATTGATCTTGGTCACCATGCACCAGGGCGTCTCGGCTATGCTGCTAAGCACCGACAACACCTCGACGCCACGGTAATCCCTTCCCTCCACCAAGCCTTGGGTGCCGGTCACGGCCATGACCGCCGGCACATCCTTGCGGGCCAGAGGAATGCGCAGGCGAAGCGCGGTCTGGTGCTGATGGCGGAGTTCGTTGAGAAAAAGCACCTGGTCGCCGTCCCGACGCACCAGCAAGGTTTCGGCACTCTCACTCGGCCCCGGCCAGCTCTGGATCAGCGGATACAAAAACTTGTCTGCATCAATCCGCAAGATCAGGCCGCCCACCACCCCCTGGCCGCCCTCGGCAACAATCGGGGCCACGGTATCGAGGTGCGGCTGCCCATCCCCGGTGCGAGTCAGATCGGAAAGCATCGGCCGCCCTTGCCGGGCCGCTTCAGCAAGGGTTGCCACTTCGCTGGCTTCTAGGGTCCCGACTTGGCCGGAAAGGCTCAACCGTATCGTTCCTTGCGGATCGACCAGAAGGATATCCCCATATTGATAATACTTTTGCAGGGTGCGGAACCAAGCCAGAATCGGGTCCGTACCGGTCCGGTCAAGAACGGTCAGCCAATTGGCCACATTGACGGTCGCAAAGGGGGTTTCGGCGATCACGTGACCGTGGACCACCTGTTCCTGCCGCCACTGGACAATCTGATCAACTTTGAGACGGGCGATGGACTGTAATTGGGTCTCAACCTGATGACGCAACTGCTGCTCCTGAGTACGAAAAAACCAGCTGCCCCCGGTCAACACCAAGAACAACAACACTGCGGAGACTGCAAATAATCCACGGGGTACCGTTTTCATCCGTCGAACACTCCCTGGAACAGGTTGGAATTGTTAGCCCCCCTGCAAAATATGAGGCGAGCCCAGGCCAATTGAAGCCTGAGGATCAGAGCTGCATGCAGCCATACCGGTCGCTGAATACCATAAATTGTCGTCACACCAAGAACTTAAAAAAAACACAAGCTAACGAAGCGCAGAATAACTGTCAAACCATTTCTCCAGAGAAGCAAACCTCATCCTCGGCAGCGCCAGATGGTAGGGCGAAACGCCTATTCTTGTTGCGACCAGCCGCAACCGGCCAAAATCACTGCGGGACAGCCAGGGCTTCGGCCGGGAAGCTCGTTTTTCGACTCTGTGGCGTTGAAAAAACCTATTTTTCAAAAATAAAAGGACAGGATCGAAGTAAAAAAAACAATTTGCGTTTGCACCTCAGCTCGATACACTATAGCCTGATAGCCTATTATGTGGACATAAGGATTTCATGACGACAGGGCGCCAGTTGGCCCTGCTCATTCTCGCCGTTTCTTGAGGCTAAAAAGGTCCAATGCAGATTCCGGGGTGGTCGACCATCATTGCAACTCTTGAAAAATGGCCGCTGGGGAAAAAAATTTTCTTCGGAAATCTCTTTTTTCTTATCCTGCCGCTTTTCCTCATTGCATCCTTCATACTCCACTCTGCATGCACCCCTGCCCCCCCGCCTCTCCCGCAGGGTCTGGAAACAGGGACCCTTGCCGGCAACTTGCCCGCCCGGTACCTCCTGGGCCTGCTGGTACTGGTCGGCACCCTGCTGTCGATCTGCGCCGCCTTTTTGCTGAGCCGCTTGCTGACATCACCCATCAAAAAATTTGCCGAACAGTTCGATATGCCGGGAAAAGACGGACCCCCTGCATATAACGGGGGATGCGAGACCCTTTTCCTAATGGAAAGCCTCAATCAGTATGTTGAGATCGTCCGCACCTCCCATGAAAAACTGGGCGCTGAGGTCCAAATTCGAAAAAGTGCCGAAAATTTTCTCCAGATCTACAAAAATATCTTTGACAATGCCAACGAAGGGATTTTCATCACCGATGCCAACGCCAAGATTCTGGCGGTCAACAAGGCGTTTTCCACCATCACGGGGTACGAGCCCGCCGAGGTGGTCGGGCAGAATCCCAGAATACTGAACTCAAAACGTCACAATGCTTTTTTTTATGAACGAATGTGGCATGACCTGAGTGAGAAGGGCTCCTGGGTAGGGGAGATATGGAATACCAGAAAAGACGGCAGCATCTTCCCGGAATGGCTGACCATCAACTCCATCCGCAACGAACGCAAAGAATTAACCTATTTTTTCGCCACCTTTTATGAAATCGGCGAACTGAAAAAACGGGAGAAGCAGATCACCTTCATGGCCTATCATGATATGCTGACCCGGCTGCCCAACCGCGCCTATCTGGAAAATAAACTGGCCAAGAACCTTGCATCGATGCCGGCTGAAGGCGGCAAGCTTGCCGTTCTCTACATTGATCTGGATAATTTCAAAAACGTCAACGATGTCTTTGGCCATGACCAGGGGGACGAACTGCTCATCCAGGTTACCCAACGGTTCACTTCGGCGTTGGGCGAGAACGACACCTTATGCCGTCCCGGCGGCGACGAATTCATTCTCCTCATGGAGCATATCGAAAACGAATCCATTATTTACCTGATGGCCAACCGGTTGCTGGCGGTGCTGAAAAAACCGTTCTTAGTCGATCGCAAAAGAATTTTCGTCAATGCCAGCATCGGCATCTCGATCTATCCGGACGACGGTGCCACCGGACTCGACCTGATCAGAAGTGCCGATATGGCCATGCATAAAGCCAAACGTGAGGGAAAAAATCGATTTTTCCTGTTCACCAAGGGCATGCACGAGGTTATCTACAATAAATTCAGGATTGAAAACGGCATTCGCCTCGGACTTAAAAACAGGGAATTTGTTGTCTTTTATCAGCCCAAAATCAATATCCAAACCAGGAAAACCTCCTCGCTGGAAGCACTCATCCGCTGGAAAAAGGGGGACGAGCTCATCCCCCCCGATGCCTTCATTCCGATCGCGGAGGAATCGAGCTTGATTGACGACCTGTGCCTGTTCGTGATGGAAGAAACCTGCGCCTTCCAATCCCTCATGAAACAGCAGCAAGTGGCTGTACCGATCAGCGTCAATATCTCGCCCCGTCAGTTTCACAATGCCGACTTTGTCGATATTGTCGAAGACCTGCTCGGCCGATACCAGGTCGCTCCCGAGTACCTGGAGTTTGAAATCACCGAAACCACCGCCATGAAAGACGTTGAGCACACCTTGAAAATTATGCACCGGATCCGCCAGATGGGCATTCTCTTTTCCATCGATGATTTCGGCACCGGGTATTCCTCCCTGGGGTATCTCAACAAAATGCCGGTCAGCACCTTGAAGATCGACAAACAGTTTGTCAATGACCTTGAAGAAAATGGTGGGATCGTGGCCACCATTATCGCCATCAGTCAACAGATGCATCTCAATGTGGTCGCCGAAGGCGTGGAAACCGAAGAACAACTGCTTCGCCTGGGCGCCATGGGGTGCCAGGAGGCGCAGGGCTACTATTTCTCCCGCCCGCTGCCCGGAGACCAGCTGCTCACCTATCTCCTGGCAGAAGCGGCGAAGGGTTGCCTTGAGCAGACGTAACCGGACTGACTTTTCCAGAGACTCGGCCGAAAAATCAGCCACCACGATACCAGGTATGTTACCCCGCAGCCAGCAGCTCTAACGATCGAACCCCACCAGAGGAGTTACCCTTCATGAAGAAAAAGCCATCACGGCTCTTTTTTGACCCCAACGATCACAAGTTGCTCGGCATTGTCAACGACGTTCTCAAACGGGGCAACCGACCGCAAACCCTGAGTTCGTTGATGGCTCCCTACATGCATCCCCATGGCATCAAGGAAATGGCCGCCGTCAGTGGATTGCGGATCGCCTATGCCATTGTCAGCCTGCTGGGATCGCTGGAGGCCGGCAAGGCCCAGGACCGGATCGTGGCTCTGCGCAGCCTCCGCGAGGAAGTGTTCAGCTCCTCCACCACCTTTTACCATAAGAATACCGCCCGGGTGCTCATGCAGATCATGAAGGACCTGGTCCGCAGCAAAGGCGATGAAATCCAGCAGCTGCAGCTGGCCCATGATTTCCGTATGGTCTACACCGGCAAGCCCCGCATGGTCAGGGCCCAGCTGGCCAAGTACCATCTCCTGGAAATGCCCGAGGAATGGAACCAGTTCGCCTTTGACGATCATGTCCACGACGCCAACACCAAGGGCCGGAAATCCCCCACCCACCTGCTGATGGACGCCTGGATCAAAGGGATCCGCAAGCTGACCGTGGTGTACTATAACCATGTCGATCTCGAAGTGGTTGAGGAGCTGCTCGAGGCCAGCGCCATCCTCGACATCCATGTCCGCATCGGCATCGAACTCTCCTCCCGGTTCCGCAACAAGTTCGTCCGCTTCATCTGGGAACTGGAAGGGTTTTTCGACAGTCACAACCTCCTCCAGTTTCTCCAGGAACCGGCGGTCCAGGAGATGATGGCCCAAGGACGACAGGTTTCCCTGTATCAGCAGCGCTACGTGCTCGACGTCCTCCACGCCTTCAACGCCACCCACCGGGTACCGCTCGACGAGGAACTGGCCGTGGAAAGCCCGCCGCTTGGCGAAAACGAATTCCTTCATTTTGTCGGTGCCGGGCAGCCATCACTCCTCCACCTGGCCAAATATATCCAAAACATCTACCATGGCCTGCTCGAACAGGAGATCCGGCTGATCGGCAAGAATGGGTCCCTGGACATCGCCCAGCAAGAAGAACAACTCCTGGCCTGCGAGAAAAAGATGGTCCGCCTTGACCTGGAGAGTCTGATCAACCGATTTCTCCAGCCCTGCCGCAACCCCGGCCTGCACGATCCCACGGTGCCCTACGAAGAGGGGTTGCCGCCGCTGATGAACCTCGCTCCCCCCGAGCTGATCACCCGCCTGGCATCCATGCATTCCAGCAGCCGGTTCACTCTCAACCTCAGCAATCTTTCCATCCAGGACACCCTGGAACTGCTGTATGTCTGCGAAGGCCGGATTACCCATATCGAAGCCTTCAACCTCAAGGACTCCGCCTACGGCATGACCTCGGTGGCCGCGGTCAAAGGGAGCGGCTTTGCCGGCGAAGCGGTGGATATCACCAGTCCGGCGCGCAATTACCAATTGATCAACAGTCTGCAGAAAGCGCTGAACGAGGACAACGTCATCACCCTCAAACGGGCGATTCGGTCCATTATCTGGGATTTCGAGCGCACCCGCCTGATCGTCGAAAAACAAGCCGCCGACTGCCGGGAGCATCCCGTTGCCCCGGATGCTGTCGAAAGGGTAGACGCCGAACTGGCGGGGATGAACGAGCGAAAAACCGCCCTGATGGAGATTCTGCTCCATATCGAAGCCTTTCATGGCCATTACAACAAACGCTACCTCGGTTCCCGAATCGGCTCCGGGTCCACCGGGCAATCGCAACTCCAATACGGCATGGGCATGGTGGTGCTGGATACCCTGCCCCAGCGGGCCTATCGGAAGGTCATGCGGGAACACCGGGAGGGGCATCGCAAACTCATCCCGGTCACCGCCCGGATGATCAAACATCAGCACACCAGCGGCCGCAATCCGATTTCAACCTCATGGACCAGCAGGCTCGCCGCGCGCATCCCCGGCCTGCGAAGCAACGGCGCGCACCTCTGGAACGACTGGAGCCTCGACCGATTCGAGATCCATCCCGGAATTGACGGCAACATTTCCACTCTAGGCGGCATCCGCGGGACCCCGGCTGTCGAAATCCATCCGACGAGAAAGAAAGATTCGCCAAAAATCGCGCAGCCGCTGCAGTATCTCAACACCCATCTGCGCAACACCCTCAAGGTGGCCATCGGTTTTATTCCCGCCTTCCTGACCTTCAGCCTCACCAAGGACTGGTGGGTGTTGGCCTATCTCGGGGCGTTCATCTGGTTCGGCATTACCGGAGTCCGCAATATCATCCAATCCATTATGGGCGGCGGCGGCCTCAAACGTTCGCCCCTGCTCCCCTGGAACTCGCTGGTCAGCTGGAGCCGGATCGCCGACTCCCTGTTTTACACCGGTTTTTCGGTGCCGCTGCTCGACTATCTGGTGAAAACCCTGCTGCTCCAGGAGCAATTCGGGATCACCACCTCGACCAACCCGGTCCTGCTCTACTCGGTGATGGCCCTGGCCAACGGGATTTACATCTCCACCCACAACATCCTGCGCGGCCTGCCCAGAAGTGCCGTGGTAGGTAATTTTTTCCGATCCATTCTCTCCATTCCCCTGGCCCTGCTCTTTAACTCCGTCATCGGCAGTGTCCTGCATCTGGCCATGGTGCCCGGAGTCGAAGCCGGGATGCAGAAGTGGGCGGCAATCATTTCCAAGCTGGCCTCGGACTGTGTGGCGGGGGTGATCGAAGGGTTGGCGGACCGGCAGAATAACGTGCGCATCCGCTTAAACGATTACCGGGAAAAAATCTCCCAGCTGTTTGCGGTTTTTGCCCGTTTTGACGTGCTGTTTCCGGAAGACGATGTCCTGGAGCTGCTCCAGAAACCCAAGACCTTAATCGCCGCCATCCACCAGGATGCCCGGGATCTCGAGAAGGTGTTTATCGTCAATGCCCTGGACCTCATGTACATCTGGATGTACCAGCCCAGAGCGCGAAAGGCGCTGCAGCAGACCGTGGCGGCGATGTCCACCGAAGAATGGCTGATTTTTTACCGCTCCCAGCTGGTGCTCAAGCGCCACCGGGAAATCAGCCAGGTTTTTGTCGACGGGTTGGTCGGCAAAAATTTCTCCAAAGCGCTCTCCTTCTATCTCGACCGAGCCGATGCCTACCTCCAGGACATGGTGGAGATCGGCAAGGTGCGGGAGAAAATCCTCAAAAAACAGAACCTGTCCCCTACGGCATAGCGGCCCAAGGTGTCGCCCCTCCTGCCCATGGGGGAGCAACAAAAAAAGGGCGACCCGCAATGGGCCGCCCTTGGCGCTGCTGGAACGCTTTCGCGTTGATCAATATTTGCTCAGATAATTGTCGAGCTCCCAATCGGTGACCGCAGTCCGGAACGCATCCCACTCTTTCTCCTTCCCTTCAACATATTTTCCGAGGATATGCTCGCCGAGAGATTCCTTGGCGATCGGATTGGCCTTGAGCTCCTGAATTGCCTCCAGGAGATTGGCCGGCAGACTGGCGATTCCAGCCTCGACCTTCTCGGCGGCGGTCATCTCGAAAATATCGACATTGACCGATGGCGGCACCGGCAAATTATTTTTAATGCCATCCAATCCTGAATTCAACATCATGGCAAAGGCCAGATAGGGGTTGCAGGTCGGATCCGGGCAACGCACCTCGGTCCGGGTTCCCATGCCGCGGGAAGCCGGGATGCGAATGAGGGCGGAGCGGTTGGAAGCGGACCAGGCGATGTACACCGGCGCCTCATAACCGGCCACCAGCCGTTTATAGGAATTGGCCAACGGGTTGGTAACGGCGCAGAATCCCCGGGCATTTTTCATGATACCGGCAATGTACTTGTAGCAGATTTCGCTCAGTTGCAGCGGTCCTTTCTCGTCAAAAAAGGCATTGGTGCCGTCGAGTTTGAACAGCGACTGATTGGTGTGCATGCCAGAGCCATTGATCCCGAAAACCGGTTTGGGCATGAAGGTGGCGTGCAGGCCGAATTCAGCGGCGATCGAACGGACCACCCATTTGAAGGTGATGGTGTTGTCGGCGGCGGTCAGGGCATCGGCATATTTGAAGTTGATCTCGTGCTGCCCTTCGGCAACCTCGTGATGCGAGGCCTCGATCTCGAAGTCCATGGCCTCGAGGGTTTCAATGATCTTGCGGCGGCAATCGATACCGGCATCATCGGGCTCAACGTCGAAATAGCCGGTGACATCGTCGGTGATGGTGGTGGGCAGCCCTTCTTCGTCCCGTCGAAACAGGAAAAATTCGCACTCGGTGCCGACGTTCATGGTGTAGCCGAGTTTTTTAGCATCCGCCAAAACCCGCTTGAGGTTGTTCCGCGGACAGCCGACAAAAGGGGTGCCGTCCGGTTTGTACACGTCGCAAATGATCCGTGCCGCATTGGTGCCATTTTTCTCACGCCAAGGCAGTACCATAAAGGTATCGTAATCCGGCTTGAGGTACATGTCGGATTCATTGATCCGGACAAAGCCCTCGATGGAGGAACCATCAAACATCATCTGCCCGTCCAGTGCTTTGGCGATCTGGCTTTTGGGAATGGCGATATTTTTCATGAAGCCGAAAATATCGACAAACTGCAGGCGGAAGAAATTGACGTTCTTCTCTTTGATAATTTTCATTATCTCATCACGTGTCATAACTCATCTCCTTATCCTTTGTGGAATCTGATTACCAACAAACTTCAGCCAGGGTCAGCGGTTGCTAGGGGATTGGCTGAGTTGCAGTACTCCATGGGATAACCGGTCAACTCTGGTATCCAGCTGAAAACGACAACCACGTTACCGGACCTGATTTGTGTATAATCTTGAACATGGAAAAGTTCAATACACGAACACCTGATCAGCAGACACCGTACGAGCGTCGCGCCAGCAGGTCTACCACCACTATGGGTTGATGACTGCGGCTACTGTCTTGCGGGAAAGAACAAAGCCGCCCCCTATCGGGAGCGGCCTTGAACGCTTTGACGATAAACCCGGGATCAGCGGATGAACAGCATCTCCTGGTAGGAGGGCAGCGGCCACAGATCATCAGCCACGACGGACTCCAGAGCATCGGCGTAGCCGCGAACCGCCAGCATGGCAGGCAGGATCTTTTCGCACATGTACGTGGCATGCTTCAGGGTGTCGCCGCCCTCGTGGGCCAGGAGTTTCTCCAGCTTGTCCACCTCGGTCTGCATGGAGCGCAGCTTGGCGGTGACGTCCTCGAGGGTGGCCATCTTGACGTCGTGACCGATGGCTTTGAGGCTGGCACAGGTTGCTGCGAGCTCACCCTGGTAGCGCATGGCGGCCGGAAAAATCACGGTGCGGGCCATGCGGATCACCAGGTTGGCCTCGGTGGTGACGGTCTTGACGTACTGCTCCAGATAGATCTCCTGGCGGCTCTTCAACTCGGCCTCAGAGAGGACGCCGTACTTGGTGAAGAGGGCCACCACGTCCTTGCTGGTGAGCACCGGCAGGGCCTCGGGGGTGGTCTTCAGGTTGGGCAGTCCGCGCTTGGCCGCTTCCTTGTGCCAGGCATCCGAGTAACCGTCGCCGTTGAAGATGACGGCGTCGTGCTCCACCATGATCTTTTGGAGCAGCTTCTGGACACCTTCGTTGAACTGGGTTTTGTTGACTCTGCCCAACTTTTCCAGTTCGGTGGCGACGAAATCAAGGGATTCCGCCATCATCGTGTTCAGGGCCACCTGGGCGCCGGCGATGGAGTGGGAGGAGCCCACTGCACGGAACTCGAAGCGGTTACCGGTGAAGGCAAACGGGCTGGTGCGGTTGCGGTCCCCGGGATCCATGGGCAGCGGCGGCAGGGTATCGACGCCGATGTTCATGACGCCCTTGGTCTTGGACCCCTTGACCTCGCCTTTCTTGATCTGCTCGAACACGTCGGTGAGCTGCTCGCCCAGGTAGGCGCTCATGATGGCCGGCGGGGCCTCGTTGGCGCCCAGGCGGTGGTCATTGGAGGCGGAGGCCACGGTGGCGCGGAGCAGGGCGCCGTGCTTGTGCAGGGCGCGGATGGCGGCGGCGCAGAATACCAGGAACTGGGCGTTGGAATGGGGGGTGTCGCCCGGATCAAACAGGCCGCCCAACTCGGAGTTGCCCAGGGAGTAGTTGAGATGCTTGCCCGAGCCGTTTATACCGGAAAAGGGCTTCTCGTGGAGCAGGCAGATCATGCCGTAACGCTTGGCCACGGTGCGCAGGGTGGTCATGACCAGCTGGTTGTGGTCGGTGGCCAGGTTGCCGGACTCGTAGATGGGGGCGATTTCGAATTGGCCAGGGGCCACCTCGTTGTGGCGGGTCTTGACCGGCACGCCCAGCTTGAAGAGCTCATGCTCGACTTCCATCATGAAGGAGAGCACGCGGCGGGGGATCACACCGAAATACTGGTCCTCGAACTCCTGGCCCTTGGCGGAGGGAGCACCGAACAGGGTGCGGCCGGCGATGAGCAGGTCGGGACGGGAGAACACGAAGTTACGGTCGACCAGGAAGTATTCCTGCTCAGGCCCGGCGTAGGAGCCCACGGGCAGCTTGGTGTTGACGCCGAAGAGACTCAACACGCGTTTGGCCTGCTTGTTCAAGGCCTGCATGGAGCGCAGCAGCGGTGTTTTCTTGTCGAGGGCCTCACCGGTCCAAGAGACAAAGGCGGTGGGGATGCAGAGGAAGGTACCGTTGGGATTTTCGAGGATATAGGCCGGGCTGGTGACATCCCAAGCGGTATAGCCTCTCGCCTCAAAGGTGACGCGCAGTCCGCCGGAGGGGAAGCTGGAGGCATCGGGCTCGCCCTGGATGAGCATCTTGCCGGAGAACTCGGCCATGGCACCGCCGTCGCCGTCGGGAACCAGAAAGGCGTCGTGTTTTTCAGCGGTGAGGCCGGTCAGGGGGTAAAAAACATGGGAGAAGTGGGTAGCGCCCTTTTCAATAGCCCAGTCTTTCATGGCATTGGCGACCACGTCGGCAAGGGAGGCATCAAGTTTGTTACCAAAAGCGATGGTGTTCTTCAACGATTTGTAGACATGCTTGGGCAGACGTTCCTTCATGACCTTGTCACTGAAGACGTTGGATCCAAAAATGTCGGTGGGTTTTGTTTGGTTAAAATTGAGGGGGGCATGGGATGGCTGATAGTTGATGATTGCCGAAATGGCATTCAAACGGGCCTCGATTCCACTCATAGTGCACGCTCCATAAAGGGTTAAAGATGATGTTTGCTACAGCTCGAAAGCTAGTTTGGTTTGTGGATTGATAAAAAACCCGGCCGTTGCCGGATATTATTGCTCCTACGGGTGGAGAGGCACGCCGGCGGTTTCGAATTCCGCCTCCTCCGCACTGATAATCCGCATCAGGGTCATATGCACCTTTTCCAACGCATCCGGTTCGGTCAGTTTGTCGCCGGCCTGGGTCCGGACATAAAAAATGTCAATCAATTGTTCCACCTCGGTGGCGATGCGGGCCCGGTGAATAGTCAAGCCAAAATCGGCCAGGGTTTGCGTCAATTGGTACAAGGTATCCCGGCTGTCACCGCCATACACCTCGACCAGGGTATAATGCTGCGAGGTCTGATTGTCGATGATGACCTTGCGCTCCAACTGCTGCACCTGACGGGCCGGGTTGTGGGTCTGCGGCTGCATCTTCTGATAGAGCTGATAGCCGACATCGAGGCGATAATTGATCGCCAGATTCAAATCCCGCTCCATGGCCAGCCAATCCATTTCTGCAAAAGTCCGGGCCATGGCCGGGACAACCTCAAGGACATCGACCACGGTATCGTCGGGCCAGGTAAAAATCTGCGCCGAGCGCACCTTGAGGTTATATAAGGCCAGCACCCCGCAAAATTTGGCCAGCAAGCCTACCTTGTCGGGCCCGATGATTAACAACGACCAGCTACGCTCCCCGGGCTCCGGAAAAAGCAGGACCTGCTGCTGGAGGCGTGCGGCCTGCTCCCGGTGTATCTGGAGATGCAGCCGGACCACTTCCAGGCTGAAACTCATCAGATAATCGGCCGGCAGGATACCAATGTCGATCCGGGCCGGTTGGCCGTCGAGCTTGATCAAAATCTGCTCCCGCAGCCAGCGTACTCCCTGTTCTTCATCCTCCCGTGCGCCGGTGTCGAGATGACAATTAGCACCGAGGCAAGCCTTGAGGCTCAGGTACAGCTCGGAAAGCAGACTCGATTTCCAATCCGACCAGGCCGAAGGGCCAGTGGCTTTGGAATCGGCAATGGTCAACAGATAGAGCATGGTCAGGCGCTGCTCATCCCCAATCAGTTCGGCGGTCTGGCGAATGAATTCGCGATCGCTGAAATCCCGGCGCATGGCATTTTCCGGCAGGAACAGATGATAGCGGATGAGAAAGGCGAGCGTCTCGCAGGCCTGGCCCGACAGCCCCAGGCGCTGCCCGATGCCGACCACCATTTCCGCCCCCAGCACCGAATGGTCGGCCTGCTTGCCTTTGCCGATATCGTGCAGCAGGGCCGCCAGATACAGGACTTCGATGGCTTCAACCCCGGCGAACAGCTCCGCCATGCTCTTTTTGAGCAGGTTCAATTCGCTCACGGTCTGCAACTGGTGCCGGTCCACCGTATACAAATGGTATAAATCGTGTTGCGCCAGCGATTCCACTCCGGCGAATTCCGGCAGGTAGCGGGGCAGCAGCCCGGTGGACAGCATGGTTTCCAGGACCGGGAAAATTTCCTCGGTCTGGGTCAGCAGTTCGAGAAAAATTCGGGCTGCACGCTTTGATGAGCGAAGGTGTTCGTCCACCAGATGGAGATGGCCGGTGACGAACTGTCGGGTGCGGTGATGCAGCTGCAGCCCCACCCGCCCGGACTGCAGGAACAGTCGCAGGAGCAGGTAGGGACGTTCCGTCAGATCATCCGCCGAGGTCAGCCGTACCGTACCGCCGCGGATAATAATAGAGCGTTCGAGCTGCTGCTCCACCGCCGAACCGTTGGTAATCCCCAGTACCTCCTGGACATGTTCAAAGAACAGATCGGTCACCACCGAAACCGTCTGCAGGTGGCTGTAGACATCCCGCATGAAATGCTCGACTCCGAGCATCCCCCCTGCATCACGGTAATCAAAGGCTTCGGCCATGCCTTCCTGAAACTCGAAAATCAGATGGTCGTTTTTGCGGCGACAGAACAGGTGCAGGCTATTTCTGATCTTGGCCAGCATGGACCAGGAATTCTCAAAGGCCTGGCGGTTGGCCGCCTCCAGCATCCCGGAGGCTTGAATGGCATCCAGATCCTGCAGGCCGAAAACGCCTTTGGCGACCCAAAGCATGGCCTGAATGTCGCGCAGCCCGCCTTTCCCTTCCTTGATATGGGGTTCGAGCAGGTAGGTGTGGCTACCGAACTTCCGCCAACGTTCCAGCTTGAACGTTTCCATGGTCCGGGCGAATTCATGGCGTCGCCCTTCAAAGACCTTCTTGATGTAGCGTTCCCGCAACTCATCGAACAAGGCCTGAGAACCGGCAATCAGCCGGGCGTCGAGCAAGGCTACCTGAAAATGAAAATCATCCTGGGCAAACTGCACGGCATCCTTGACCCCGCGGACACTGTGACCGACCTCGAACCCCTCGTCCCACAAGGGGTAAAACAACCCTTCCGCCACCGACTGCATCGATTTTTTCGACCACCAGTCGTGGAGCAACAGCAGGTCGATATCCGAATAAGGGTACATTTCCCGGCGACCGTATCCGCCCAGCGCAATAACGGCTATGGCCCCGCGGGCGTTCTGAACCGCAGGGGTAGTCTTGAACTGATGGATGATGAAATCGTCCACCAAGCCGGCACTCCGGTGCAAAACCTCCTGACCGCTGAGTCCTTGCCGGCCGGCCTCGGCCAGGGCTTCCAGCTGCAAGCGCAGGGTTGGCGCCATTACACCGCCTCGCTCCCGGTTTCACCGGTTCGAACCCGGATAACCCGCTCCACCGGCAGCACGAAGATTTTACCGTCACCGATTTTGCCGGTGCGGGCCATGGTGGTGATCGTATCAATCACCTGATCGACCTGATCATCGTCAACGATGATCTCCAATTTTATTTTGGGGATGAAATCGACCACATATTCGGCGCCGCGATAAATCTCGGTGTGCCCCTTCTGCCGACCGTATCCCTTGACTTCGGTCATGGTCATCCCTTTGATGCCGATGCCGTTCAAGGCATCCTTGACCTCGTCGAGCTTAAAGGGTTTGATGATTGCTTCAATTTTTTTCATAGTGGTGTCCTCTGTAACGTTTGGCAGGATGCAGATCGATCACGCCGGCTGCTGCTGACTGTGCAGGCATCAAGGCGATGACTGGAACCCCTCGGCGCTTAATTGTAGGCGGTTTCCGAATGCTCGGTGTAATCGAGCCCCTGATGCTCGGCCTCTTCGCTGATTCGCAGCCCCAAAATCATATCGGTGACTTTGAGAATAATCCAGCTGACCGCAAAGGCATAGAGGCAGACGACCACGACCCCGAGTACCTGAGGCCAGAGCTGGGCGCTGCTGCCAGCCAGCAATCCATCGACTCCGGCCGGGTTGACCGCCTTGGAGGCGAACACCGCCAGGAGAATGGTTCCGGTCACGCCACCCACACCGTGGATGCCGACCACATCGAGACTGTCATCGAACTTGAATCTGCTTTTCAAATTGACTGCGATATAACACACAACGCCTGCGATCAATCCTATAACAATCGCCGCGTTCGGTCCAACAAAACCCGCCGCCGGGGTAACGGTCGCCAGCCCGGCGATGGCGCCGGAGGCAGCTCCCAGGGTCGTGGGCTTGCCCAGATTGAACCACTCCATCAGAGTCCACATGGCCATTCCCGCCATCCCGGCCAGATGGGTGGCTACGAAGGCGGTCGCCGCCACTTCGTTGGCCGCCAGGGCACTGCCGCCGTTGAAGCCGAACCATCCGAACCAGAGCAGGCCCGTGCCCAGCATGGTCATCGGCAGATTATGCGGCATAAAATTGGTCTGCCCATGGCCTTTACGCGGCCCGATCACTAAGACCGCGGCCAGGGCCGCAGCCCCGCAGGTGGCATGCACCACCAGGCCGCCGGCAAAATCGAGCACGCCGAGCTTGGCCAACCAACCGCCGCTGCCCCAGATCCAATGGCAGACCGGATTGTAAACCAGGATGGCCCACAACAGGCTGAACATCACAAAGGCGGGAAAGCGGACCCGTTCGGCAAAGGCCCCGGCGATCAGGGCCGGGGTGATCACCGCGAACATGCACTGGTAGATCATAAACACCGACTGGGGAATGGTGGTGGCATAGGTGGCACTGGGCGCATTGGTCACCTCACGCAGGCCCACCCAGGACAGGTCGCCGATAAAACCGCCGACATCGGGGCCAAAAGACATCGAATAGCCGACATAGACCCATTCGAGCGAGACCAGTGAAATCAGCACGAAACTCTGCATGATAGTGCCCAGCACATTCTTGCTTCGTACCATACCCGCATAAAACAAAGCCAACCCAGGCGTCATCAGCAAAACCAGTCCGGCTGCCGCCAAAATGAACGCAGTGTCTGCACCGTTAATCATCTCCCCTCCATATGTTTACATTATTGTCATAAAAATTTGCACAATTGTAACAATGAAGGAAAAAATAATCAAGCGCCGCGCAACGATTTTTCAATTGTCAAATATCAAAACCCTCGTCCGCCGCCAAAAACAAAACGATATCAAGGAAAAAGCACCAGGTGATCATTCCAGGAATTTTTCATCTCGACCACCCCACCCAACCCTAAAGCTTGAAAAAATTCAGCCAAAAGACCAGCAAAGAAAAAATCGCCGACACCTAATCTATTCAAAATAAATGCCAGGAAACAAAAATCTGACAAGTTACCGAAACAAATCAACAAAATAGAAAAGTCGGCAAAAACCGATACTCCTACCCCTACATATTTGTCATATTACAGAGCATAACAAACAAAAACGTCCACCTGCCTATAAGGTCGCCGCTTGATTTGACAAAACCCAATTCGAACTGTAGAGTTTTAGAAAAAGAAATTTTGATGCGTAAACCTTGATTACTCCCGTGCAAATATACTAGTCCGAATCAGCGGTGTGGCTTAAACCACAAAGCAAAACAAGCTGTTTGCACAAAGAACGAACAGAGCGATGAATGCTCTGAACCGCATTTTTCCCGCACAGGCTCCATATGACCTTCGAACGCAGACACTTTCTCAGACCTGAAGCTTTGAATTTGCTCGACTATCTGGTAGTTGACGAACAGGGGCGACAAGGGAATTACTCCATGGCCAGGACCCTGAACGTCAGCAAAGGCGGGATTTTGATGGAAACGCATATCCAGCTTCCCCAGGGCCAGCAGGTGATGATTACCCTGGGGTTGAAAGATCAGCTGATTGATGTGATGGGAAGAATCGTCTACACGACCAGTTCATCCGGCCGTTATCAGAACGGAATTGAGTTTTTCCATGTCTCCGACAGCGACAAGCGCGTCCTCGACGAGTACGTGGCGGCTTTTCATGCCCACTATGGCGGAGAAACCGCCAAGCATCCCCTGCCGGCCACCGAGCACTGAGGGCCGCCCGAACAACCCTGTTTTTGATACATCCGAACAGCTACTCCAACAACCGTCCGTATTCGTCATCAAACCGGACAATATCATCCTCGCCCAGATAACTGCCGATCTGCACCTCGATAAGCTCCAGCGGAATCACGCCCGGATTCTCCAGACGATGCACCGTGCCGCAGGGGATATAGGCCGCCTCGTCTTCTTTGAGCAGTACGGATTGCTCGCCGTTTTGCACCCTGGCGGTTCCCGAAACCACCACCCAATGCTCATGGCGATGGTGATGCATCTGTAGGGAAAGCCGGGCCCCGGGCGTGACCGTGATTCGTTTGATCTGGAAACGGTCCTGCATCTCCAGGGTGGTGTAACTGCCCCAGGGGCGATACACGGTCCGATGCACATGGAACTCGGGCCGCTTTTTTTGCTTCAGCTTGGCAACGATGGCTTTGACATCCTGCGCCCGATCCATCGGCGCCACCAGCACTGCATCGGCGGTCTCCACCACCAAAGTGTCGCGAAGGCCGATGGCGGCAACCAGGGTGTGCTCGGACCGGATCAGCGAATTGTGCACATCCTCCAGAATCACATCGCCGGAAACCGCATTGCCCTGGCTGTCTTTGTCTGCGACCTCCCAGAGCGCCCGCCATGAGCCGATATCGCTCCAGCCGATGTCGGCTTCAACCACCGCCGCCTTGTCGGTTTTTTCCATCAGAGCGTAATCGATCGAATCCGCAGGACAAGCAGCCATGGCCTCCCGGTCGAACCGGAAAAACCGGCCGTCGGGTTTCCCTTGCGCGGCCGCCTCGGACATCTGGGCCACCACCTCGGGGGCAAAGCGTGCTATTTCCGCTAGCAAGGTATCGGCGGTAAAGGCGAACATGCCGCTATTCCACAGATACTTGCCGCTGGCCAGATATTGCTCGGCGGTGGCCTGATCCGGCTTTTCCACAAAGCTCTCCACCTGATTTCCTGCGCCACGGGCGATATAGCCGTAGCCGGTTTCCGGATGGTCGGGCACGATCCCAAAGGTGACAATCCGCCCCTGCTCGGCCAAGACCACCGCCTCACGAACCGCCTGCGCAAACGATTCGCTCTTGAGAATCAGATGGTCGGCCGGGAGCACCAGCAGTACATCCCCGCCCCGCCCCTGGTTGACCACATAGGCGGCTGCCCCGCAAATGGCCGGAGCCGTGTTTTTGCCGAAGGGCTCGAGCAGAATGCGGAAATCGGGCAGCAGATGGAGCGCCTCGATCTGGGTCTTGGTCAGAAACCGATGCTCTTCACCGACCACAACCATGGGGGCCATCACCCCTTCAAGTCCATGGACCCGCTGCACCGTGGTCTGGAGCAGGGAAAGTTCGCCGGTCAGCTTGAGGACCTGCTTCGGATACAGCTCACGGGAAAGAGGCCAGAGCCGGGAGCCAGTACCGCCGGCCAGGATAACAGGTTGCAGCGCCACGCAATCACCTCGTCTTTTTAGATTTTTGCTGAAAAAACATGGGGTCGCGAAGGATCACGACCTGATCAACTGCAGCAGTTCGTCGGTCTTGCGCCGCAAAAGCTCTGCGTCGCCTCTGGTTTCGACATTGAGCCGCAAAACCGGCTCGGTATTGGACCGGCGCAGGTTGAAGCGCCAATCGGGATATTCGATGGAAATGCCATCGGTGGTGTCTTTAGCGCCGTCACCATAACGCAGCTCAATGGCAGCGATGACCGCATCAGGATCCTGCACCTTGGAATTGATTTCGCCGCTCACCGGATACGCGACCATCCGCTGGTCGCAGAGCTCGGAGAGCTTTTTACCGGTCCGATCCATCAGCAGACACACCAGCAGCCAGGGCAGCATGCCCGAATCGCAATAGCCGAACTCGCGGAAATAATGGTGGGCCGACATCTCGCCGCCGTAGACCGCGTCGAGTTCCCGCATCCGTTCCTTGATGAAGGCATGCCCGGTGCGGGTCATAACTGGCTGCCCCCCGGCCGCCGTAACCAGCTCCCTGGTGTTCCAGGTCAGGCGGGGGTCGTGGAGGATGGTTGCCCCCGGATGCTGCTGGAGCATCGCCACCGCCAGCAACCCGACGATGTAATATCCTTCGATAAACCGCCCGTTTTCATCATAGAAAAAACAGCGGTCGAAATCGCCGTCCCAGGCGATGCCGAGATCGGCCCCATGCTCGCGGACCGCCCGGGCGGTGGCCTCGCGCTTTTCCGGCAGCAGGGGATTGGGCACCCCGTTGGGAAACCGGCCGTCGGGCTCATGGTGCATACGGATGAATTCAAAGGGCAGATGCGGCGCCAGCAGATCGATTATCGGTCCGGCGCAGCCGTTGCCGCTATTGACCACCAGGCGCAACGGCCGCTGGCCCCTGCAATCGGCGTTGGCCAGCAGGTGAACGATATAGGCGCTTTTATCGGCAATTCGGATGCATTGGCCCGCCTGCGAAGGTTGCTGAGCGCACAAGCTTTGATACCAGCCGTCATCCGCGGTCATGGCGGCGATCTCGCGCAGGCCGGTGTCGCCGGAAACCGGGCGGGCGTCGCGCTGGACGATCTTCATCCCATTATACTCGGCGGGATTATGACTGGCGGTGATCATGATGCCGCCTTCGACCCCGGCGGCCGCGCCGCTGAATACCGCGTGGTAGACCTCCTCGGTGCCGCAGAGTCCGATATCGACGACATCAAAGCCCTGGGCGAGCAGCCCGCCGATGATCGCCTCGGCAATCACCGGACTGGTCAGCCGCATGTCCCGGCCAACCACTATTTTGCGCACCCGGCAGTGGTGGGCGAAGGCCAGGGCGATCCGCGTGGCGATTTCCGGGTCAAAATCATCCGGGACCTTGCCACGGACATCATAGGCAGTGAAACAACGCAACGAGGGGTTCATAGGCAAGGCTCACCCAAACCGTATTTGAAAGAAAAGGGAAAGTACAGTATATACACCATGCAAGCTGTAGCCGGTCCGGCCCAAAAGGTCAAAACCAAAAGAGCGGAACAGGACAAGCCCTGAGGTTTCGCCCCCCACAGCCTCCCAACCAGACAAACTTCATACCGGCTTCTTCGGGTCACCCTTCTTGGGGTCAGGTTTGCCCGGCAGCGGATCAGGGAGAATGGCAGGCTCCTTCGGTAAGAAAAATTTGCGCAGCCGGGGATCGTCGATTAACCCCTGCAGCGCTTCGGCCCCCTGTTTCAAATACGGGCTGGTGGAGGATTTGCGCAGCAAGTCATTGGTGGTCGACAGGCTGGAGGCCACCACCATGTAGAGCAGCGAGGCCACCACCGCCGCTTTGGCGCCGCCGAGCAGCAGCCCGAAAATCCGGTCCAGCCAACCGAGCAGGGTGATCTGCAGGATACGGTACAGTACTTTGCCGATCAAGGTGAACACCATCGCCGCCACCAGAAAAATGAGGACAAAGCTGACCAAAAAGGTCAGTTTCGGATTATCGACCAACCGTTCGGTAAAAGGCAGCAATCGGGCCACATACTGCCCGGCAAGATAGTACCCCCCCACCAGCGCAAAAAAAGCGGCCAACTGCCGCATGCATCCTATCCAGATGCCCCTGGCCATGAAAAACAAAAAAATACCCGCGACCACCAGGTCAAAATAGGTTAAATCGTTCAATGTCGGCATATTTGTTAGAAGTAGATAGCGTATCGGTTGGCAGCGAGGATGGCATGGTCGGGCTTTGCACCGCCCTCCCATCCCCTTGGCGGTTACCGCCCCGGCAATTATACCGGACCCTTTGGATATGACAAGGATTTGTCCTGATTCGATCCCGGAAACCTGTCGGGAGCTCTTTACCGGCATGGAGACGCTGTCGGCACGTTTTTCCTTCCTGGCCGCGGGTATCGGCTGCCTGTCCATCCTTGACTTGACCCGATTAGGCCCACTTATGGCAGCTGAGGAGGGACTCCAAGCCCTGACCACCCTGCTCTCTCCAGATGAGGCGCGGCTGTTGAGTGCTTTCACCTATCCGAAGCGACGACTGGAATGGCTGGGCGGCCGGCTTGCCGCCAAACATGGACTCAGCCGATTGTTGCTGACCGAACCTGCGCCCGCATGCCAGTATCGCGACCTTTCCCTCCTGCCCGATTCCAGCGGCCGGCCGGCCCTGCACGACTTCCAACCCCAAGGACCGACCCCAGCGGTCTCGATCTCCCACAGCCGGGACTACGCCGCCGCGCTGGTGGTCGCCAGCGGAGATTGCGGCATCGACATTCAGCACAAGAGCGCCCAACTCGCCAACGTGCAGGAACGTTTCGCCGCAGCAGAGGAATTGACCGTGCTGCAACAAATTGACGACCTTAACACCCGCCTGGGCCTACTGTGGACCGCCAAGGAAGCAGTCAAAAAATGTCTGCTCGCCGACCAACCGACCTTTTTCGGCAGAATCAGCCTCACCGGGATGACCAATCAACCTGGAGAGGCGATCTGGCAGGCTGATTGCCGGGTGACCGGCCCCAAGGGATGCGCGGTTTCGGTCCGCATCGCCGAATTCGGCGACTACCTTATCGCCTGCACCACAGGAGTGGTTTATGCCTGAGCTCCCGGAAGTGGAAGTGACCCGAAGGGGGCTGCTGGAACCGTTGAGCGGACGGACGATCCGCCGGATCACCTGGAGCGGGCACCGGCTGCGCACCGAGATCCCCCGCCAGTTGCTGGCGGAGCACATTGCCGGGCAGCAGATCCGCACCATCGACCGGCGGGCCAAGTATCTGCTGCTGCGCATGGCCGGCAACGCGACCCTGTTGATCCATCTGGGCATGACCGGCAAACTCGGCGTGATGGCGCGGGAAACGGAGCGGCACAAACACGATCATCTTGTCCTGCTGCTGGACAATGGCATGGAGCTGCGCTTCAACGACAGCCGCCGATTCGGGGCCATCGCGGTCTGGCCGGCGGAACACGCCCTTGCCTGCGAACGCGAATTCTCCGACAAAGAAGGACTGGAGCCGTTCGGCGACCAATTCACCCCGAAAAACCTGCTCCGCCTGGCTCGCAACCGGCAAGTAGCGGTGAAGTCCCTGCTCATGAACGCCCGGCTGATTGCCGGGATCGGCAACATCTATGCCAACGAACTGCTGTTCGCCGCCCGCATCCATCCCCTGACCCCGGCCAGCCGACTTTCGGCCCGCCAATGGCGGCGAATCATCGCCGAAGCCCGCCTGGTGCTGCAGACGGCCATTGAGGCCGGCGGTTCCACCATTGCCGATTTCCTCGGAGCCAGCGGTCACCCCGGTTATTTCCAGCTGCAGTTCAAGGTCTATGGCCGCAAAGACCAGCCGTGCCACGAGTGCGGCCGCCCCCTGATCAAAACTTCCCAGGCCGGCAGGGCCACCTATCACTGCCCGCTCTGCCAGCCGAACCCTTGCCCGTAAATCGAAAAGCGCCCCCATGCGACCCGCTGCCCCAAGATGTCGCAAATAAGAAACAGCAAGTCCCCTTGTTTTTGCGATCAAAACAAGGGGACTTCATTTTTACTGTCCCCAAAAAGCAACAGCGAGCCTGGCTAATCAATCCTTGTACAGCGCCGGCACGATATGGTGGCGGTTGAGCAGCTTATAAAAATCGGTTCGGTTGCGCTCGGCCAAGCGGGCCGCCTGGGAGACGTTGCCCTGGGTGGTTTGCAGGAGCTGGATAAGATACTGCTGTTCAAACTGGCGCCTGGCCTCGGCCAGCGGCAAGATTTTTTTCTGGTGCTGCTTGATGGCGTCATACAGCAGGTCTTCAGAGATCAAGGACGAGGTGGCGAGCGCCACGGCGTTTTCCACCACATTGTAGAGCTGCCTGATATTTCCCGGCCAGGGCGCCTCCACCAGCACTTTCATGGCCTCCGGGGTGAACCGCTTGCCTTGCCCGTCTTTTTTTTCGGTGAGGATGGTGACAAAGTGATCGGCCAGCAGCGGAATATCCTCTTTGCGTCGATGCAAAGGCGGTAATTCCAAATTGACCACGTTCAAGCGATAAAACAGATCCTCGCGAAAACTGTTTTCGCGGATCGCCTCCTCCAGATTTTTATGGGTTGCAGATATAATTCGGACGTTGACCGACACTGACTGGGAGCTTCCCACCGGCCGGATCTGGCGATCCTGGAGCACCCGCAGCAGCTTGACCTGGATGTGGAGCGGCATATCGCCGATTTCATCGAGAAAAAGGGTGCCGTTATGGGCGGATTGAAAAAGACCGGCATAGCTTTTCACCGCCCCGGTGAAGGAGCCCTTGACATGCCCGAACAGTTCCGACTCCAGCAGACTCTCGGGGATAGCCGTGCAGTTGACCGGAATAAACGGCCCCTTCCGGTAATGGCTGGCTTTGTGCAGGGCGATGGCCAACAGCTCTTTGCCGGTGCCGCTCTCCCCCCGGATCAGGATGGTGGAATCGGTCTCGGCGACCAGCTTGGCCCGGGACAGCAACTCCTCCATCACCGCACTTTGACAGATGATCTCCTGCCGCCATTCTTCGCGGTCCAGCCCGGCTTCGCCGCTGCCGCCGCCGGTCAGCTCGATGGCTTTTTCGACTTCCTCCAGGAGCGCTACCCCTTCGATCGGCTTGGTCAGGAAAGAAAACACTCCCTGCCGGGTGGCCTCGACCGCTTCGGGGATCGAGCCGTGGGCGGTAATGATGATGACCGGCACCGATTTGTTGAGATTGCGGATCGCCTCAAACAGGGCCAAACCGTCGATGCCGGGCATGCGCAGATCGGTCAGCACCACATCGGGTTTAAACGCCGAGAACGTTGCCAGGGCTTCCTCGCCGCTGCCGGCGACCGCGACCTGATAGTCCTTGCTTTCAAGACGCAACCGCCACAGGCGAAGCAGATCGGCTTCGTCGTCGACCAGCAGTACTTTATAATGACGCCCCATGTCACCGCTCCCTGTTCTTGATAATAGTTTCAATATTTTTCAGCTCTTCGATCTGCTTCTGCAACTCCCGGATCTTGCCCTGATCCTGAAGCGCCCCTTTTTCCAGAGTTTCATTGCGTTCCAGCAAGTCTTTATTCTCAGCCCCCAATTCCTCTTTTGCATCGAGGATTTTTTCGCCCTGAGCCTTTTTTATCATTTTTTCCCGTTCAATCCGCAATAATAGCGCCTGGAGCCCCTGGAGCGCTGCCGCATCCTCGGGATGTTTCTTCAGGTAACCCGCGAGGGTGTCCACCCCGGATTTAAACTGTTTGTAGCTGGCATATTCATGGAGGCTCAAACAGATCAGCTGCAAGGTGGCAGCCGCCTCGCCCGTGGCCGCCTGAGCCGAGACCGCCTTGTAGGCGCTCTTGAATTCCTTGCGCGAGAGCTTCTGCCGCTCAAGCAGACAAGCCAGAATCTGACGGGCGTCGGTCGACGGGCACACCACCGGCTCCTGGACCGGATCCGGCGTACCACCCCAGAACCCATCGGCGCAACCGCTTAACAGCAACCCCGACAACAACAACACCAACAATCCGACAGTTTTCATTCCATCCCTTCCTTTGCCCGCGGCAAGGTCACTGAAAAACGAGCCCCCTGACTGCTGGGCAACAGCCGCAGCGTGCCGCCGCAATGCTGCACATACTCTTTACTTATTGCAAGCCCCAGGCCAGATCCCTTGACAACGGATCGGTTTTTCTGGCTTCCCTGATAAAAGGGCTGGAAAATCTGGGAGCGGTCCTCTTCAGTGATTCCCGGCCCGGTGTCCTCAACCAACATGTTGACCTTATTGCTTTTTATTTTGATGGAGATGCCGACCTCGCCGTTATCCGGCGTAAACTTGATGGCATTGGCCAGCAGATTATCGATTACGGCTTTCAGCTGCTTACGGTTACCGCTGACCGTCGCCGGTTGCAGCCGGCTGGTCAGCCGGATGTTACGGGCAAGCAGGGCATGGCGATGATCCCCGGCCACCTCGTCGATTAAATCGTCGAACCGGATCTGCTGAATATCCCGGGGGAGCTCCTTGGCCTGGGCCATGTTAAAATCCAGAATATTTTGAATAAGCCGCTGCAATTTATTGCAATTTTTATCTAGAATTCCAACCACCTCGGCCTGATTGGCACTCAGCGGCCCCACCAGGCCATCCTTGAGCAGACCGGCCCCTTCTTTGATCGAGGAAAGCGGGGTTTTCAACTCATGAGAAATATGGGCCAGCATCTTCACCTTTTCGCGGTCCAGACTGTTGAGTCTTTTCCGCAGCCAATCGAGTTTTTCCCCAATAACCTCAAGGTCCCGGGGTCCAAAAACGATGATCGGGGTGGTGAAATCGCCCTCACCCAAACGCTCGATGCCATGGTCCAGCTGACTGACCGGTTTGTTGATCAGGGAAATGAAAAACACCACCAGCAACACACTAAAGCCGATCAGCCCGGATACCTGCCAAACCAAGGCTTTTTTATTGTTCTGCACCCGCTCTTTGAGCAGATCGACTTCCCGAATCATCAGGGAGTTGCTCAATCGTTCCAGCTGCGCGGCCAACACACCGATTTCGCCGTAGCCGGTGAGCGCGGTTTCCTGGGCCTGCCTGCCGGATTCGGAATCGCCGGCAGCATCGTTGAACGCTGTCATCAGGTGACGCTCCCTGAGCTGCAGCTGCTCGATCAGCGGGGCCAGATCGTTCTCGGCATTGAGGGCGGCAAACTGGGTGAGCAACTCCTCCAAAGCCCGGAAACTGGCATTGACCTCCTGCAACTGCTCGGCCTCGCCGAGCACCAGGTACAAGCGAGCCGTCCGTTCCTGCGCATGCAGCTGTTCCGCCACCTTTCTGCTGCTGTCGATTCTGTTGACCGAGCGAAAAACCGCCACCGCCCCCTGCTGCACCAAACCGTCGAGAATCTGAATGGAGCTGACCAGGGCGATCACCAGCGGCAGGGCCACGAAAATAAACCCGCTGAGCAACAGGGAAAAAAATGATCGGGGACGGTAGAGGCGACTCACAGGAGTTCACTTGCCGAGATAAACATAATCAATATAAATCTCCATTGGTTGCGCCTGTTGCACCACAAAAATACCGAACCCTTCGATATGCTCCATATCCATGGCTCGTCCCTTAGGGGCGCTTTTCACCTTGTCCAACGAGACCACCAGGTCGTTCCACCCGTGCTGGAGGGTGAACTGCTGATTGAAACGGTCGACATACTCCTGCCCATGCGCCTTGTGATGCGTATCATGAATGCGACAGTTGAGGATCAGGTTGACGGGCTGCGGATTGAAGACACTGTAATGCAGGGTGTTATACCCCCGCCAGTCGCCGGAAAAATAATGCAGACCAATTCCGGAATATTTGGCGGTGGACAACTGCACCCGCATCGCCTTGTGACCATGCCGCACTATCAGCTGCTCTTCGCGCAACTGCGCCCGATTGACCCAGCGGTCAAGCTCAAAGGGAGTTTCAAAATCGGCCAGGATCGGAAATTGCCGCGCCGACAGGTGTTCGTCGATCAACGCTCTAGTCAAGGGCCAGAGCGCGATGGCCATCAGCACCAGCACCATCCCTCGAAACACCTGCTGCAGCCATGGCCTGCTCAACAAAGAAGGACGGATAAAAAAAGCAAAGGCGATCAGGCACCCCAGCATATTCCGCAATACATCGAGCACATCGGGAGATCGGCCGCTGGTAAACATTTGCAATATTTCGACCAATACTCCGGAAAAAAATACAACGCTTACGATGTAAACAAAAAGCCGAAGCGGCGACAGCTGGGCGGCTCTGCCCCGCAGGGTGCGACAGAGCCAACAGGACAGCAGAAAAAAATAGAAAATATGGCCGAGATCCCAGAAGGCTTTAAAGGAACGCGGTGCATGATACCCCGGCCCGCCCAGGAAGAAAAAGGGGGCAATGAGCAGCAGGAGCCCGATCAACAGGGGGTTGAGATAAGTATGGTATTTCATCGATGCGGCACGAAGACCTTATGCTCGCCCGTTGGACCGGGCAATTAGGATAGGACTCAAAAAAAATTCTTCCCTAAATCCGTTGCAGGGCAACGAGATTATAAATTTTTATATTTCATATCGTGTACTTATAATATTTTTCCCGTTGACAGGCACCACTTTTTCAGACATCATACCCCAATCCATCCACTTCATCCCTAGTAATCACACAAAAGGAGGTACTTATGAAAAAGCTGTATCTTACGTTCCTGCTCATTCTCTTTTTTGCGACGGCTGCCTTTGCCAAGGTGAACATCAACACCGCCACAGCACAAGAGTTGACGACCCTCAATGGTGTCGGGAAAGTGAAAGCAGAAGCCATCGTGGCGTACCGTTCCGCCAATGGCAATTTCAAAACCGTTGACGAACTTGCCAAGGTCAAAGGAATGGGTGGCAAAAACCTCGAAAAAATTAAACCCGAGATCACCATCGGCGAATAACATCATCCGTCCATCAATGTCCGGTCTCCCTGCCACCAGGGGGACCGGAATCCCAGCCTTGCCAATCGTTTTTCCTATCTTTTCGAGCACCAATCAATCTACAAAACGCGGGACCCTTCCTCCCCTCAGACCGTGGCGGAGGACCTGAATTGCCTGTTCGAAATTTCACCGTTGCACCGCTGCTCCTCTTGAAACTTGACACAGCGCCAACATGTTGTACAATTGTACCACTAACAACCCTTTGAGGAAATAATGGATATAACCATCGACACATCTGCCTTAATTGCTGTCATTGTCGGCGAGCCTGAGCGGAAAAAGATCATTGATATCACCAAAGGCAATACGGTTATTGGCCCCGGCTCAATCCCGTGGGAGATTGGCAATGCCTTTTCTGCGATGTTCAAACAAAAAAGATTGACCCTTGAGGAAGCCAAAAAAGGGATATCCATTTTTAAGAATATTCCCCTCCGATATATCGAGCCGGATTTCACTGCGGTATTAAAATTATCAAAACAGGCCAATATTTACGCTTATGATGCGTACTTTTTGGATTGCGCCCTTCGGCTTAAAGCACCCCTGTTGACGCTGGATCGAAGGCTAAAGGCCACTGCGCAAATTTTAAACATCGAGACCATGGAGATGTAACATGCAAGTCTACACCTATTCAGAAGCCCGCCAGAAACTTGCACTACTCCTCGAACAAGCTGAAAATTCAGGAAAAGTTATGATACGCAGAAAGGACGGCAGGACCTTCTCTTTGACTCCGGAAAAAATGGCCTCCTCCCCTCTAGACGTCCCCACAATTCAGGCACAAATAACGACGGAAGAGATAGTCGCGCTCGTTCGAGAAGGACGAGAAAGGTAGAACCGGTGAGGGTACAAATCGGTGAGCGGGGGATACTCACTGTCAGGCTATAGTGGTCTTCTATTTAGGCGCGCAAAGAAATCGTGAACTGATGCCGATTATGGCGACAGAAGTATATTGGGCATTGAACCCACCTCTATCTATTGACAGAAGAGCTCACGGTTGAACGATGGTTCCCACGCCCGTATCCGGTAACATATCCATACGATAGCGCCGAAAATATGCCGATCTCCCCACTAAGGCGATGCCTGGCCGCCACATTCTCCGCATTTTTTGCGGACAATGACTTGCTTTTTGCGGTGAATAGCCGCTCTATTATCCGCATGGGATGCGTCAAATGAAACGTTATATCCATCAATCACCATATTGGCCGCACTTTCGGTGGGACGACAAAACCCTGTCGCCACTCCTCGCCGATCTGCGTCATCGACAAGGGCGGCTGCTGGGACGCATGGAAGGGCTCGGGTTTGCGCTTCGCTCGGAAGCCCTTTTGGCCACCTTAACGCTGGATGTCTTAAAAACCAGCGAAATTGAAGGGGCCGTGATAGACGCGGCACAGGTGCGGTCCTCCATCGCGCGGCGACTGGGCATGGATATTGGGGCTCTGGTCCCCGCAGACCGTCACGTTGAAGGTGTGGTTGCAATGCTGCTCGATGCCACTCAAAACTATGACCAGCCGCTTACCCACGAGCGACTCCTCAGTTGGCACGCAGCCCTCTTTCCCACAGGCTACAGTGGCATGAGCAGGGTGAATGCGGGTCGTTGGCGAGATGATGCCAAAGGGCCGATGCAGGTTGTTTCTGGCCCTCTTGGCCGGAAGAAGGTGCATTATCAGGCCCCCTCCGCCACCAGACTGGAAAAAGAGGTGGGGGATTTTTTGGATTGGTTCAACCAGGAGGAGGGTGGTGATCTTGTCTTGAAGTCGGCCCTTGCTCACCTTTGGTTCGTAACCTTGCATCCTTTTGAGGATGGCAACGGGCGCATTGTGCGCGCGATAGCCGATATGATGCTGGCGCGGTCGGATGGAACGCCACAACGCTTCTACAGCATGTCGGCGCAAATCAGGCAGGAACGCAAGGCCTACTACGACGTGCTCGAAGAAACGCAGCAAGGCGATATGGATATCACCGGCTGGCTGACGTGGTTCTTCGATTGCCTTGGCCGCGCCTTAGACGGAACGGAAACACAGTTGGAAATGGTTTTCAGAAAAGCGCGGTTTTGGGAAGGCCCAGCCACGGCGGGCCTGAATGACCGGCAACGCTTGCTCCTCAATAAATTGCTGGATGGTTTCGAAGGCAAGCTGACCTCCTCAAAATGGGCAAAAATCGCCAAATGCTCACAGGACACGGCCTTGCGCGATATTCAAGACCTCCTTGGTCGCGGCCTCCTGGTTAAAGATGCCTCCGGCGGTCGCAGCACCAATTACCTGCTGGGTTGAGCCTAAGGGACTGGTCGCACCCTAGACGGAACGGAAACACAGTTGGAAACGGTTTTCAGAAAAGCGCGGTTTGGGGAAAGCTCAGCCACGGCAGACCTGAATGAGCGGCAACGTGCGCTCCTCAACAAACCCCTCCCCGTTTCTAGCTTAAAATCGGCAAAAAACCAAAATAATGACAATAGGCACACATTGTGTTATTTTTTAAGAATGAAGCAAATTAACTGGAACGCTGAAAATAATCAGCTCTTAATGATTGAACGGGGTATATCTTTCGAGGACGTACTATTTGCGTTTCAAGCGGGAAGGCTACTCGACGACCTAGCTCATCCGAACGACAATAAGCATCCGAATCAGCGCATTTTTGTAGTCGAAATTGATGAGTACGCTTGGTTGGTTCCTTACGTTGAAAATGAAGACGAAATCTTTCTAAAAAGCGTTATCCCCAGCCGGAAAGCTACAAAACATTATTTAACGGGGCCGTATGAATAAGAATAAATTGAACAGAGAAGACCAAGAATTGCTGGAAACGTTTGAAGCTGGTGAATATAAATCTGACTTAACAGACGAGCGGCGAACTCAGCTTGCCAAATTGGCTGGGGAAGCAATTCGAAAAGATAAACGCATTAATATCAGAATTTCGAGTCGTGACTTAGAAGCGTTACAACGTCGAGCAATAGAAGAGGGCTTACCTTACCAGTCGCTTGTATCCAGCGTACTACATAAATATGTCTCTGGTGGTTTTAAAGATATTTCAGCGAACAAAGCATTGCATCGAACAAGCCGATAGATCTCGTACGCTTTAAATACTGTTGATTTTATTCCACAAAAAAGTTGACCACCCAACCCCCGCCTGCAGCATCGTCCAAAGCCGAAACCATCACCAGTTCCACCTGCAGAAAAACAGGCCAAGAGCGCCTCTTAATAAAAAATTCTGCCATCAACCCATTTTTCTATTTACAAAACACCTACAACCTGTTTAACAGACTGTAATTTCGGTTAATTTTCTGACAATTAATCCACTAAATGGAGGCCAGAATTGCGTTCCCATTTATCAGTATTTGCCGCCCTCTTGTTGCCACTCTTTCTTTTTGCCCCTCCAGTTTTTAGCGATAGCGCCCCTGCTTCCGATAATTTGATATACGACAAAGGTTCGCATTTAATGTGGATGAAGAATGGACATTCATCAGATAAAATGACCTGGCTAGAGGCCTGGGAATGGGCGGATGCACTGGACTATGGAGGCTTTACTGACTGGCGCCTGCCCAGCACATATGATTTTACAGGTTCACAACTAACATACAATGAATTAAAAAATGCTAATCCTGATCAACTTAGCGAATTCTTTCAACTATACTCTTTCTTGAACTTGCCGCCAGACGGAACCCAGGGCAAGAAAAATGATTTCCTTGTCTCCCCGACTTTCGAAGGCCTACGATTAGGCAACTATTGGTTTGATACAAAATGGGCGAACAACCCGAACGAAAATAGGGAAGCAGCATGGATATTTGATTTTCTATACGGGACACAATGTGCTGCTGACATAATAGACATAACCGACAAACAAAACCCACATGACTTAGGCACTCAAGCCTGGGCGATCGCCGTCCGTGACGTGCCGGAACCTGCATCGGCCCTCCTCTTTGCAACCGGACTTGCAGGAACCTTCTGGTCTCTACGCAGAAAAAAGTTAGCTAATCCCTAAGTCTACAATCCCCAGCGTCACTTTCTTTTCTAGCAACCCGGCGTCGCCGCAAGAAAGGAAAAAATAACAGGTTACGCCCCCGCATCATTTATCCTCATTATTTCACATCACCCCTTTTTTTCTCGTTCTTAGTGTCATATAATAAGTCATGAGAATTCCAAAAAACACCAATTCTCAAAAGGTTAGCTAACGCAACTTGCTAATATTATGTATTCCTTAGGAGAATCACTATGTCTGCCCCGAAGAAACGCTTAGGCGAACTCCTGATCCAATCCGGACTGATCACTGAAGACGACTGCAATCGGGCGCTTAAAATGCAGGTGGGCGGCAACCGGAGGCTGGGAAGAATCCTGGTGAAGATGGGTGCAATCACCAGTGATCAATTGCTCGAAATACTCGCCTCCCAATTCGAGTTGCCGATTGTCGAGATTGAGCAGGAATACAACGCCGCCGCCAAAGGTATGCTCCCGCGCTACCTCTGCACCAAATACGAGGTTTTCCCCTTGGGGCTTGAACGGGACACCATACTGAAGGTGGCCATGGCCGACCCCTCGGACAGCGAAGCCATCATTGACATGGAAAACTTCACCGGTAAAGCGGTGCAACCCTGCCTGGCGCGGCAGACCGACATCCACCAGGCGATCAAACGCCATGTCCGGTTGTCTTTGAGCGACATTTTCAACCCGCAGAGTTACACCCGATATGCCAAGGTTGCCTCGTCCCTGGCCCTGGTGCTGATCATTATCGTTTCCGGGTTTACCTACCGTTTTTACATCCAGGCCAAATACGGTACCGTTACCCGAACCGCCGATGCGGTCATCTATAAAAACCATGACCTGATGGTCGGTATCGACCAAGCCGGCAAAGCCACCCTGCTGGGCCGGGGCGCACACGCCACCGGGTATTATTCCATCTCGTTCGATTCGCCCACCGCACTGGCGACCTTTATCGACACCAAGAAAGACGACCTCTCGACCAACCAGTACGAGTGGGCCAAATGGGCGATCGCCAGAGCCCATTGAAGACAGAATGAATTACGTGCAACTGCAACCCATTGAAATTACCAATTGGTAACTCGTGCTTAAAAATACTCGTCACCATTGGCGCAACGTACCGCAAATACCGGAAAGACGTCGGCGGGCCGCATGGCACGCTCTGTGCATTGTAACATTCGACGACTCTACGGTTCACCAACTCTCTATGCGGGGACGACGATGCATAACACCATAATCCGTTTACTCATCACTCTTTTTTGCTGCCTGCCGGCTGTTGCATCAGCGGCGACGAGTATTCATGTAGAATGGGGATATACGCCACCAACCACACCTGCGGTTACCGGTTACAAACTGTACCAGGAAGGAGTAGTGGCCTGCCAGGTCATGGATGCCAACGCAACCACCATGGATTGCGCGGTGAACCTGACTGCCGCCACCACCAATTTCACCCTGACCGCCACCTTCAGCGACAACACCGAGAGCCCGCAGTCTGCACCTTTTGCCTTTACCACCGCAGCAGTGCCCCCAACAGTTCCACCAACAGTTCCCCCAGTTACGACCCCACCCCCAGCTCCAATCCCTCCGCCAACCAGCACCGGCAACAAACTGTTTACCTTCAGCTGGGAGACGCCTGCCAACCTGGCCACGATCAAGGGATACCGCGTATACCTGAACAACGCGCTGCTGTGCGAATCCAGCACCCCAGCCAACACCTCCATCGCCTGTCAGGCCGACCTTATCCATGGCCTGATGACTTTCAGCATGACCCAGGTCAGTACCGACGGCAACGAAAGCACCACCTCCAACCTGCTGGTCTTTGACCCTACAGCCTATCCGGAGTTGTTTAACACCAAACTCCTTGATTTCAATTGGGACTACACCGGATCGAACATCACTGGTTTTCGTGTGTATCAAAACTCCGCACTCATCTGCCAGACCACCGATCCGGCGGCGCGACAGCTCTCCTGCACCGTTGACATCAACAGCAGCACCGTTACTTACAACCTGACCGCCGTCAATACCGACGGCACCGAGACCAGCCTCTCCAACACCCTGACCTACACCGCCACCGGCACCGCTACCGGAACCGACTTGAAAGCCATCATCACCGCCAGTGCCCTCACCGGCCCGGCTCCGCTTTCGGTGAATTTCAATGCAACTACCTCAACCGGCACCATCTCGACCTTCCAATGGGATTTCGGAGATGGCGCCACCGCCGCCGGCAACACCGTCAGCCATGCCTACTCCACAGCCGGCGCCTATACCGCCAAACTGACCGTGACCAACACCACCGGCCAAACCAGCATCGCCAACGCCACGGTGACCGCGACCGCCTCCACCACACCGCCCGCGCCACCGACTGCGGTGCTTTCCTCCTCGACCGCCGCAGGCCAGGCCCCGCTAACCGTGAGCTTTAACGGTGCGGGTTCAACCGCCGCCACCGGCGCCACCATAGCCACCTATGCCTGGAGTTTCGGCGACGGCACTTCCGCCACAGGAGCGAGTACCTCGCATGCCTTCACCGCCGCCGGCACCTACAGCACCACCCTAACCGTAACCGACAGCAAAGGCCTGACCAGCAGCGCCAGCACCCCCATCGTGGTGACCGCTCCGCCGGTTGCGGTCAATAAAGCGCCGACCGCCGTGGCCAGCGCCACCCCGCTGACCGGGACCGCGCCGCTGACCGTTACCTTCGACGCCTCCGGCTCCACCGACAGCGACGGCACCATCGCCGCCTACCTCTGGAACTTCGGCGATGGTGGCACAGCTACCGGCAAAACCGCCTCCCATACCTACACCACCGAGGCTACCTTTGCCGCCACCCTGCAGGTCACCGATAACGCCGGCGCCAAAGGCAGCAGCACCACCACCATCACCGTGCAAGCCAAACCACCAATAGCCACGACCTTGAATATTGAAATGGGCGAGATCCCGGTGACCAGCAGTTGGGTACGCGTCCCCATCACCGGCACCTTCGTCAATCCAGTGGTCATCGCCGGTCCTCCGGGTGTCAGCAATGCTGAACCCTGCACGGTCCGCCTGCGTAACATCGACAAGGCCGGCTTTGACATCCGGCTGGCCGAGTGGAATTATCAGGATGGCACCCATCCCGCTGAAAACGTCACCTACCTGGTCATGGAAAAAGGCCGGATTACCCTGCCCGACGGCTCCATAGTCGAAGCCGGCACCTTCACCGGCACCACCAGCTTCAAGACCGTGCCCTACAGCGCCGCCTTCCCCAAGGTACCGGTGATCCTGACCACGATTGCCTCGGCCAACGAAGCCGATACCATCAGCGGCCGCGTCAAGGCCGTCGGAACCGCCAACTTCTCCTATTACTTCCGGGAGCAGGAAAAGAATACCAACACCCATGTCAACGAAACAGTCAACTACATCGCCTGGCAACCCGGCAAAGGCACCATCGGCCTGATACAGTTCGAAGCCGCCACCACCGCCAACGCCGTCACCGACAAATGGTACAGCGCCACCTTCCAGACCGCATTCAAGCAGCCACCCCTGCTCTTGGCTGACATGGAGACCACCGCTGATACCGACCCAACCGCCTTGAGGGTGCAACAAATTACAACCACCGGTTTCCAGGTGAAGGCGGAAGAAGAGAAATCCAAATCCACCAACATCACCCACACCGCGGAAATCGTTGGCTACCTCGCGCTCAACCAGGCGGAGGAAAAGGCACTGGCCAGTTTTGCATGGGACTTCGACGCCGCCCAGGAAATCAACATCACCGGGTTCCAGATCCTGGTCAACGGCACTCAAGTCTGCTCCACCAACAGCCCCACCGCCAGACAACTGGATTGTGAAATAACCAAACCTGCGGCAACGACCGCCTTCATCATCCAAACGGTCGAAAAAGCAGGCGGCAACAGTGCACCTTCAAACAAGATTACTTACACGCCATGAAACCTATCGTTATCAAAACCGCAGCAAAGCACATTCATTCAAATAGACCCTTCAGGAGAGTTCTAATGAAGAATAATAGCCCAACCTCTTGTTTATTAACGCTCTCAACCTCCTCCAACCCCATAGCATCCTTCTGCTTGAAAGGAACCCATCATGCGGTGATGGCCGCCCTGATTTCCCTTCCATTACTCACGGCAGCAATTGCCGCCGACTTCTCTGGCAACCTAAAAGGTGTAACAATAACCGATGCACAGGCAACAAATAAGGCCCCCATAGCCTCTTTCACCTACAGCATCAGCAACAACAACGTCAACTTGGATGCTAGCACCTCGTCCGACCCAGACGGCACAATCTCACAATATAAATGGGACGTTGGGTCTGGTCCAATAATTTCCGGACAAACAACTTCGTATGCTCTCGGCACAATACCTACTAACAACAATATAACATTAACAGTCATTGATAACGCGGGAGCCATAGCAATAACACAACAAACTATATACACGACCAGTTGCTCAACAGCCTTCTACCAAGGGCCGGATACTGGTACTAATACATACAAGGCAAACTCAGATAACACTAATACCTACAGCGGAGGAACCTGGGCAGGAGAAGATAAAAAATTATGCGGTGTGCAATTTTACATTGCAGCAGTTGTAGGAAATATATCATCAAAACAATTTAATATAAAAATATACTCGACAGACATAAATAATAAAATACAAACATTAAAAGGAACATCAAACACAATAATAGGATCTGACATAAAGAATGGATGGAGTTCGATTATAAAATTTGCGACTCCATTGACTGTATCAAAAGGTGATGCCATTGTATTAACAGAATACAACAACATTATCGACAACACGAACTACCTAATTTTATCAGAAACCCAAACTACAGGTAGCAAATTTAAAGAAGGCATATGGGGATCTACTTTTTCAAACACTAGGTCATTTGACAGAGCAGTGTTGGCAAAACTGTACGAGTAAGGAGCCCTCTATGAAAAATTTCACCCTAACGATATTGATAATCTTGAGTTTCTACTCGCCAGCTTACAGCACCTCCGTCCAGTTAACCGTTCAAGAACGTTATGACGCTGACCGAACCAATGCCCCAGTAACGTATGGTGTGCCTTTTTCTGAAAATGACAACATTACAACAACATCATCCCTTGGCATAGCCGGACAAAATGCTCAATTCCGTGTACTTTCCCGCTACAACGGCACGCCGGATGATTCCACTAAACCAATCCGAATGGTGCTGGTCGATTTTCAGACAGACATCAACGCCAATGCAACGAAGGAATTTACTCTCTCCACCGCAGAGACCGGACCTTTCGTCGCTACAAACCTTGCTGTCGATTCAGTTAATTATGTTGAAATAAATACTGGCACAGGGTCCTTTCGTATTTCGAAAAGCAAAGGAAACATTTTCGACCAAGTATCTGTGGGCGGGATGCCCTTGATATCGCCCCCTGTCAGTGACGGGTTTTCCGTGGTGCACGATGGAACGGAATACAGCTCTGCAAACACCCCCCCCACCTTGGTTGTAATTGAGGAGAATGGCCCCTTACGCTGCGTAGTCCGGGTAGAGGGGGTGTTCACGAGCCAGGCTGGCATTATCCTCAAACCCCCGACCACCAGAGTTGGCACCTTGCCCGACAGCCCGATCCGCTACACCATCAGGTACTTCGCATACAAGAATAACAGCTTTCTGAAACTGCAGGTTGCCTTGCGCAATGAGAATAAGGGCTGGACTTACCAAAGCACCGATCCGATCCATAATATCCGCATTTCCGAAGCATACCTGAAGACAACCTTGACAGGGTTAGGAACCAACAAGACCGTCGCCTTTGATGGCTATAGCGATAATTTCACCTCTGGAAACTACTCGATCCTGCAACGTGAAATCTCCGATGGATCCAAACCAGCCTATACTTGGAAATATGATATCACCAAAAACGGTAATAACGTCGTAACTGGAGCACAATACGATTCATATGTCGACTTGCGAGACAACTCCAAAGGATTGATGGTTGCGAATCGATGGTTCTGGCAGAACCAACCGTCTGGAGTCAAGGTTAACAACAATGAAGTGCGGATGAATCTTTGGCCCGCTATCCCAGGCCAGACACATCGAATTCTGGGGGGCATATGGAAAACCCATGAGATTATGTACTATTTCCATGGAACGGATACGAATTTCACGGACGAGGTTGCTCACATCAAGAAACGGCTCATCGCACGCTGCACAGACGAGCATTACGCCAAGACAGATTTTTTTCCTTTTATTGCGCCATCATCAGTTAATTCAAATTACACTTTCCCTGCCGGAGAAAAGCTGCAAGTTGCCTTGGATCAGCATAGTAACAGCCATCGTGCTAAATTCGACCAATACTTTATAAAGAACAAATGGGCACCCAATACGGTTTTTAATATCAGAGAGGGCCGGAAAGTGGAACTCTCTGCATCACCACTTCAATACGCCACATGGTATGGTTGGCTGGAATTTGGGGGAATGCCCAGGGCAGCTGGTTTTGGATACAGTAACCAGCATTATGATTGGTCATATCTTGCCCTGTTAGGTTTTCTACGATTTACCGACTACAATATGTTTGACATCGCCGAAGAGTTCCTCCGCCACAAAGCCGACATTTTGGTCATCCATGACCCTGATGCAAAAACAACTGATGGTTTAGATTATGAATATCATGGTGGACAGCGCTACGAGGAAGATGCGTTGTTTTCCTATCATGAAGATTACGGCCCTTTTAACACTGCCCCAAGGAAGGCATCACACTTCTGGAATGCGGGGCTAACTCTACAATATCTACTTACAGGGGAGAAAAACTATTATGATGTTTTAAGCCAGACTACTCAACATATCACCAGGGTTTGGAATTCTGCAGCTATGAACAATGTTGAAACAAGAAATTCTAATAGGGGAATTGAAGCCCTATGCCATAGCTACGCTCTCGAAGGCAAGAGCGAATATCTTGACACAGCCTATGCTATGTTTAAGAATAATTTGTTGGCACGTGAGGGGGGGGCAACAGCAAAAGATGGGGTTTCGGGCTGGATACATTCTGAAGCTAACAATACAGATGGGGTTTGGATTGGATATGAAGCTATCCAACAAGAACCGTTAGTTAAATTGTACTATGCCTTAACCGGTGCTGGAGAATCTACGAAGGCACAAGATGTGAAAAACTTTCTGTTCAGGTGGGGGACTTGGGCGCGTGACACTTATTTTACCGTGTTACCGAGTGGTCAGTATCAAAACAATATGGCTCAATACCATCCCTATATAACCTATCAAGGCTGGACAAAAAGTGGTGGTTATATAGGTAACCCGGATGGTGAATATACTGAAACGTATTCGGACCTGTTTGCTTTCCTTTACCAAGAGGCTCCACAAACCGAAAAAAACGGTTGGCTCGATATGGCACGTCGCTGCTTCAAGGACTATCAATTCTATGAAAATACCGGCACATGGACGGCGACCCTATTTCTTGCTAACAACGGATTTGGGGCGAGTGGCCTTCCCGAAACTATTTCTTCAGGTAACTGGAAAATTGCGAAGGCTCTTACTAAGCCGATGTTTTATATAAGAACAGAGTGGCTCATAGGAAATGCACCTCTCATAATGAATATCAACGCGCAATGAAGATTGCACCCTCGACAAAGATCCATCTATTGCGCAAGTGTTAACTTAACTCTTAGCGAGATGGTTATAAATTTCTAAAATTTTGTTGAAGTTTGCAGATGATTCATCTAGGGGGCCAACCACAGTCGAGGTAGTATTAATTGGTAGTTGATTGAGAACTTGTTTGACTTGCCGGACAAGGTCCTCACTGTTACCAACGGTGAAAAGGATGACCCCAGGTGGTCGGAAATCAGTATTGCTCGCCACCACAGGGACATCTAGAGAAAGTGCCTCGCGGACCGAATTTGAATCGCCATCAAAAAGAGTTGCTCGCACAAAAACCCTTAGGGAGCGCATGACAGCAAGTGATGTGGAATGCTCCAAGAATCCAGTCGCGAATATTTGCTGGCGCAAGCGCTGGTACCCGCTGAATTGCTCAGCGTCACTTTCTTTCAGCCCAATTAGAATCATGCCTAAACTAGGAAAATCCTCGACAAGGACACTGAAGGCATCAAGTAAGACCTGGAGACCATACTCAGGGTCCAGAATAGCGTGAGCACCGATAACAGGATGATGTTGATCAATAAATTTTTGTATATCGCCTGGGATATCTCCTATCTCTGCAGGATTAACACCAAGAAATCCGGCAATGATAACTGTGTGTTTTTTGGGGGCTCCATATAGAATCAATGCTTCCTTGGAGTCATCGTTCCTGCAGATAACCACACCAGCCAGTTTCAATGTCAAGCGAATTATATTTTTTTCAAGACCTCTGCTTGAGGCAATATATTTGGGAAGAAGGCCTGAGCCGACGGTAATGACTGAACGTTTTCTGTTGATGAGGCCGGCCATGGAGCAAGCCAGAGCGCTCAGCCAACTCTTAAAATTATGGCCACTCGTAACGATATGAATGATGTATCCTTGGTTGGCGAAATTAAATAGATTCCAGATGTAACCAATATGGCTCTTAATGGAAATGGCACCCGGTATGTCTTCGGACCGGTATTCACCGATGTTAAGTACCTGACAGTGAAACCCTCTCCTTTGCAGGGATTTCTGTAAACGAAGGATTTGAACCGATATGCCCCCAAAAGGGGGGGGGTATGGACCAACAAGAAGGATTTTTCGCATGCCCACTCCTCAATTATCAAGCCAATTTTGACACCATTTTTCAAAAAATAGAATCGACCAGAGCCTGCCGCTCAGGTCAACAGACTTTCGCTGCTGTAGTTCAAGAAGTGCTTTGACGTAAGAGGTATTTAAAAAGCCACGCTGCTTACATTTATCGCTCAAGAGGATATCAGCGAGCATGTCTTTAAGGTCAGTTTTAAACCATTGGTCGATTGGCAGATTAAAGCCTTTCTTAGGGCTATATAAAATATCATGAGGCAATAACGACTCAAATGATTTTTTTAAAATGTATTTTGTCTGGCCGTTGTGAAGTTTAAATGATGCAGGGATTGTTGCGGCAAATTCCAAGAACTTGTGATCAAGAAATGGTGCTCGCGTTTCGAGAGAACAGTACATGCTCGTGCGGTCGACTTTGGTCAGGATATCCTCGGCCAGGTACGTTTTTGTATCCTCATACTGTAACTTCGAGAGGTAATCGAGATTTGGATAGCGGTTATGATATTTTTCGAGAAAAGCATACTCAGTTGTTGCAGCGTTCGATATCGCACGTTCATTGCGGATAGTATCGGACAGAAGGTGTGCTAGATGGCCCGAACCGTCAAAGGTTCTAAGCCTGGCGGAGCGTTTAAAGCGAGGCAGGCTTAGATTCTCGAGCACTCCTTTTCCTCTCGTTCCAATCGGCAGCATGCGGGAAGCCCCTCCAAATAGAGCGTTCAGGATTGAAAGCGGTATACCGTCAAACTTTGTAAAGGAAAGAGCCTTCTTGTACCGGTCATAGCCTGCAAATGCTTCGTCTCCGCCATCTCCTGAAAGGATGACAGTGACATGTTGCCGGGCTATTTTCGAAACGTAGTAGGTTGGTAGAGCTGAACTATCACCAAAGGGTTCATCGAACATCCACGTGAGTTTGTCAAGAGCATCAAGGGCATCTGGCTTTACCGTAAACTCATGGTGGTCAGTCCCATATTGCTTTGCCACGATTCTGGCAGAATTGAGTTCACTGAATTTTTGCTCGTCGAAGCCTATTGAAAAAGTTTTGATTGGTGCTGCATCTAACGAAGCCATGGTGGCGACAACAGCACTTGAATCTACCCCCCCACTCAAAAAAGCACCGAGAGGCACGTCACTTATCATACGGAGGCGCACAGCTTCCCGCAGTTTATCTTGCAGTCCATCAATCCAGTCCTGTTCGCTGAGAGAGTTGTCCGCCTGAAAAACAAGATCCCAATACTGTTCGACTGAAATCTTCAGTCGGGTGAATCCGTTCTCATTCTTTATGAGTTCGGCCATGAGGAAATGTGCTGGTGGGAGCTTGTAAATGTCTTTGAAAATACTCCGTGGAAAGGGGATATAGTTGTAGGTAAAATAGTCAATAATCGCCTCATGATCAAGACATCTCTCTACAGTTTTGTCCTGCAGAATGGCTTTAATTTCAGAAGCAAAAATAAGCTTATTGCCCTTTAGGTAATAATAGATTGGCTTTTTCCCAATGCGATCCCGTGCGAGGAAGAGTCGTTGACGCTTAGCATCCCAGATGCCAAAAGCGAACATCCCACGCAAATGTTTCAGGCAGTCTGGACCATATTCCTCATAAGCATGGATTATCGTTTCAGTGTCGCTCTTTGTCGAGAAGCGATGCCCCTTTTTTATGAGCTCTTCCCTGAGCGCCTGGAAGTTGTAAATTTCACCGTTAAATGTAATCCAGATGGAGCCATCTTCGTTGCAACAAGGTTGCTTACCGCCTTCAAGGTCGATAATGCTGAGTCTCCGGTGTCCAAGGCCCACAGGGCCATCAATGTGCGTACCGCGACCATCTGGTCCACGGCGACTCAAAACATCTGTCATCCGATCCAAAAGCTCATGCTGTTCATGCAGGGGTCTGCCTAGATCTATGAATCCAGTTATTCCACACATTGGTAGGGACTCCTTTATTTTGATATGCCATCGGTTCAATCACCGAGAACAAAATCTGTACAAATTAATACTCAAAATCGTCAGGCTAAATCCGCTGTTCTAGTCATGACCCATTATTCATTCCAACCAAGGCTATGAACTTCGAGGGAACTGTTTTCAGAAATATTCTAGGAAACAGCTTTTTTTTCCATCATTGAACTGTAAAATTGCTTATATCTTTCTACCATTACTGCTTGGTTGAATTTTTCTAAAACAATTTGCTTGCCCCTCTCAGATAAGTCTTTGGCCAAATCACTATTAGTAAGCAACTCAACAATTTTTAATCCGATTTCTTCTGGAGACTTTGCTTGAGCAAGAAGCCCATTGATATTGTTTTTTATTAGTTCGTTATTTCCTTCAACATCAGTAACAATAATTGGAGTACCGCTTGCTGAGGCTTCAAGCAAGCATAAAGGCAACCCTTCAAATAGCGATGTTAATGCGAAGACATCAAATGTTCTAAGCAGGATTGATACATCATTCCTGTAGCCAAGAAACACAACAGAATCTTGAATTGCAAGTTCACAAGTCAATCTTTCCAGTTTGTTACGTAAAGGCCCGTCGCCTGCAATTACCAACACAGCTTCTGGTACATGGTGGAGAACAGTTTGCATTGCTCTAATGAGTGACGCGTGATCTTTCTGATCTCGTAGTACCGATATATTTCCGATTATTTTTGCATTTTTTGCAACAGAGAAGGATTCTCTAGCGCTAGCGACAATTTTGCAATCCATTTCATTGAATTGATCGATATCGATCCCATTTGTTATCGTTGTGATTTTACTTTTCAAAAAAGGAAATTTTGTTGAATAATATTGCTCGAGATGATCTGAAATACTTAGAAAGGAATCGATGATTCTATACAAAACGGAATTGTATAACAAAAATTTTATTGGTGATGTTGTTTCTATTTCAAACTTTATATGCTCAGAATGCACCAGGTGGTATTCTCTGTAAAATAATTTTGCCAAACAGGTATAAAGAAGAGGGCCTTGACCATGGGTATGAATGATGTCAATACGCTCATCTCTTGCCAGTTGGGCGATCTTAGCAGGAATGGATAAATCTTTGCCTGGTTTTTTGCCAAGACTCAGGTGCCGTGTGCCATTTGCCAAAAGTATCTTTCTGAGCTCACCCCTATCCTCCAAGGCGCAGACAAAAACTGAAAACAGTGATGAGCGGTTCAGTTCTTTTGCAAGCCTAGCGGCGAGCGTTTCGGCACCACCCACACCCATTGAGCCGATAATTAACATTAAATTTAATTTCATCGTTACCGTCTATTTCCTCCCAAAACTGTAACCAAATCTTCAATCATACTTGTCTCCTTCTACTCATCACAAACTCATCCTGTCCATTGCGCATATTCGACGAAAATGAATCAATTCGCATGGTCATTTCCCTCAAAATAATGGCGAATTATAATAGTACAGACGATATCAGAAAACAATTTTGCTCCTTCAGTATTAAGATGGAGGACATCTTCGAAAAGCATATTACTTTTGAAAATAGGGTAATTTTCTATGGTAATTGGATAAAACGGAATATTGTGTTTCTCTGAAATTTTCCTGAATAAGTTTTCAGTTTTTTTATCTCTTTGGTTTTGTTGCAGGTCTGGATAGTAGAGGGGGGGGGCTATGAAGACTAGTCTTATGCTGTTTTTTTTGCATATAGCGATTATGTCCTCATATAGTGATATTTTTCGCAAGTCAGGTGAGAAATAATCATTAAATTTTGTTTCAACTGTCTTGGCATCAACAGGAATTGACAATATTTTTCCGGAAGGCTTTTCTCTCCTGTAAACAACGTCATCGCTGAAGTATTTAATTGCAATTGACGGGACAATGTTGTTGAACTTAAATGATTTAACACTATATTTTATCTTTCCTAGCATACTATCTTTTGTGATTGATTGATCAATCAATTGATTCTTTCCATACAGAGGAGATAATTTATCAATATTTGCGTAATAATCTCCTTTCCAGGCATTATCGTGCAACTCAAAAAAATCGATACCAAGAATTATCATATTTGGGGCGACATGATTTTTAGTAACCCAGTCAAGTAAGCATCGAGAAAAAAGGATAGAACTGCCATCAAGGCTTACATTCAGAATTCGTCGATCAATTTTATTTTCTATTTGATCACTTAGGAATGCCTTTGCTGTGGAACTGCCCATGAAAAGGATATTGAATTTATTTTCCCCTATATAATTAAATTTTCCAGGTCCAGTGGATATTTTTTTATACATGCTAGACAACGTCAATGAGGTAACGTTGTCAACGAAAAGGAACAATCCAATAAACAAAAAAATATACTTAACTGTATACCAAAAATTAGAATTGAACATAGATGAAGGCTTTGTCTGAATCTACACCGAAGAGTATAACCATGAACAGCAAAAAATATAATATTGACCATCTCATGGATAAAGGTAGGCGAATAAATTCAACAGGTTTAAGCACGTCGTTGAATAACAACAATTCAACAATGATAAGAGACAGTATGCCTGCAAACCCATGACCGAGTGCAGTTGTGTCGATAAAGAGATTTGGCCAACCATGAAAAATATTTTTGATGAAGAATAATGCTTCGGTAATGTTGTTAGCTCTGAAGAATATCCATGCAAGCGTGATAAGATGAAATGTTACAACAATTTTCACAAAAGAAGGGATGGATAAATTGACTCGAGCAAGGGGGGGGTGTGTTTTTGCTAAGTGAGTAAAGACACGTTCGAACACTAAATATATCCCATGAATACAGCCCCACACGACAAACGTCCAATTTGCTCCGTGCCAAAGGCCACAGAGGAGAAATACCAGTGTCAAGTTTCGGTATTGAACTAGCCGAGAAACCCTGTTCCCCCCGAGAGGAATATAAAGATAATCCCTGAACCATTGGGACAGAGTCATGTGCCAGCGTCTCCAAAATTCCGAAACAGAAGCTGAAAAATAGGGAAGATTGAAGTTTTGAGCAATATTAATGCCGAGCATCCGACCGCAGCCAATTGCGATCAGTGAGTAACCTGCAAAATCCGCATAGATTTGGAACGAGTAGAAATATGCAGCGGTAAGAAGGGTCGGGCCGCCATGGCGATACACATCGTTGAATATGACATCTGTGTATGTGGCAAGACGATCCGCAATGGCTGTTTTCATGACGAGTCCGCATAACGCAATAAATAAACCATGCTGAAAATCAGCATGGTTAAATGTAGGAGGATTTTTGAACTGGGGCATTAAAGATGAAGCTCTATCTATTGGACCAGAAACGACCTCTAGGAAAAAAACAACATAGAGAAAGAAGTGGCCGAAATTTTTCTCTGGCGCGATTCGTCCCGCTGCAACATCGAGGACGTAACTTACCTTTTTGAAGGTGAAAAAAGAAATTCCGAGAGGAGCTACAATACTTAGAGCAATTGATGTGCCAACAGTTCCCCCCGTCCAGTTTTGAAAAAGCAGGTATATATCTCTCACCATAGCAAAATATTTAAATGTAATCAGCATGGTTATATTGGTCAAAACACAAAGAGCAATCAGAAATTTTTTATCTTTCCTTGCTGGCAATATGAGGCCTATGACGTAGTCCATGGCAGTTGACGCAACAAGGATGGCGCTTCCACGAATGTCATGAACTCCATAAAATAATAAGCTGGACAGGAGCAAAACAATCCATCGGTATGTAGGAGTTGTGCCATAATAGGCAATAAAAATACCTAGAAAAAATAGCCAGTAGGGAATTGAATTAAAGAGCATCATTGCTGGTGCTTACCACACCTTTTTTTAAAGGTGTTTTGAATACTCGTTGTTGTGGTAAACGGATCGTTTAAGTGTGAAACATTTTTCGCACAATCCTGGCCAAGTCGATCGAAGATTTGTTTTTGTGGCACATCCGAGCATTTCCCCCTCTTTGTTCCGATCTTTCTGTTTTTTGGCACAATTTTCCTTCGCCATGCATAATGTTCCGTATCGATCAGGGGTGTAGTCCAAGTTCTGCAAAACGATCTTGACCTTGGCTCGATAATGCCAATCCTGCGCGAGATCATGCTACCTGCTCGTTTGATCTGGACTCTGGACTATCCGCAACCCGTGCCACAGTGGGGCCTAAAACCTGCTCTTTTGCGAGCTTGTGGACGATCACGATAAGTCCGCCCAGGTAGAAAAGATAAAAGCGATATGCCCATGGCAGGAAAAACGCACCAACTAAAAAACCCCATAAGCTAATCCGAAGCGCTTTTGATATTATAATTAATTCCTTGCTTTCAAGTGTATTGATGATGGCAAGAGTTTTTTGGTCGTGGTGAAGGGTGTGAAAAAGGAAAAAGATAAAAAGTAGGTAGAATATTAGTGGAATAAAACCCGTATCAGCACCAAACTGTAAAAAAAGATTGTGGGCAAGAAACTGCCCCCTAAAGATACCGTCATGTTTAGAGTCAGAGTCAGAGCTCTGAAATGGCGATATGCCATATTCCTTTATGATGAGGTAACTGTGGTTACCGAGACCATATTCTGAAATCGGATGGGATATCATATATCTGAAGGCGATCGACATTGCATTTGCCCTGTGTGCTGCCGAGCCCGTAGAGTCTGCTTCGACGGTCTGGATTTCCTTCATACGGGAAATATACTTTTGGGGGACGTAGCGATAGGTGAATAGAATCGCAAGCGGAATAATCGCAAGTGCCGTCCAACGGCGCCGCCTTGGATTATCGAATTGGGTTAGCCATACACCTAGCGAGACAAGAAATGCGATAAACGCACCTCTCGATTGAGCTTCAACAATACCTAGCAAAAAAATAAAGATGAAATAAAATAAAATTAGTCGGAATATTCTATTTCTAATTATCAATATGAGAGCACCGGTTATGGGTATAATATAGATAAATACGGCACTTAATCCATTTGGATCCCCAATGAGAGATGATCCTCCAGAAATGTCGGCACGGGCATTATTCCATACAGGGTAATGAACGAGTTTATAAGCGAAAGCAAAAGTAGAGCATGACAAGACAATCAGATAAGCCTTGAACTCTTTCGGATTGCCCAATATGTGAGAAATAAGAATAAAAATTATAACTGACTTGGTAAAGTGATCCAGATATTCCTTGCTATGGGGGACATCAATTGAAAAGCAATAAGTTGATAATACGGCGCACATATATACTAGCACCAAGCAGAACGTCGCGGGGCAACTAAATAACAACTTCTCGCCTTTTGCTATTCGAAAGAAGACATAAGATACTGCCGCAGAGACGCTTAAGATAAATGGCAAACGAGCAAATCCATCGCCCAAATAGTAGAGAGGGCTGAAATAGTTTGAGATCGTAAATAATACTAGAAGCCAAAAGGAGAGGGAAAAATTTTGTGTGGTCTTTATGTTTTCCTCTTGTTCCATGTTTAATTTCCCGTACGGCATCAAGCCCTTTTCTGTTTGAAAAATCTACTAGCGATTCTTCTCATGTTATCCTGGATAAATATTTTTTCATTAGGCAGTAGGATTGAGCTTAGCGAATACAGTCCTATGCATGCGACTCCGTAAAGGACAAAAGTAAAAAAAAACGATGAGAGAGGGGCATAAAAAAAGGCCTTTTTGATAAAAAAACAGGCACCACCTATTATCCCAACTAATATAGTAACATTGGCTAACGTTTTGACAGGAAAAAAGCTACTGATGGGCACATTTAAAAGGCATTTGCATTTAAATATAAAGAAAAGGCGCCAGCACAAATTTGCCACGACAAACCCTATGGCGGCACCGACCAAACCAGCCTTAGAGAGCAGGAAGATACAAAAAACAGAAGAGAGGAGAAGGGTGGCGAGGTTGGTCATGAGGATAAATCTTGTTTCGGTAAAGGCGCGAGGAACATGTTGCACTAATATTGTGGACAGCGGAATCATAAGGATGAAAATCCTAAAAACAGGAACTGACGCTCTGTATGTATCGGTAAAAAGGAGAACGATAAATTCTTCAGCAGTAATAAACAAGAAAACAAAGACCGGGAAAAAGAGTATCCAGAGTTTTCGTAACGAATTACTTATGAGTTCCGCCATTACAATGGAAGAATTCTTCGCACCAGCAATTTCTGACATCTTTACGAGAGAGGCTTTTGCAACGGAATCAACAATTATTCCGAGGATCGGCAATTGAAAACACCCAACTGCATAGACTGCATAATCCGTTACACTTACAGAAGATGCAACGATAAATTGATGACTGGATTGGACAAGTGTATTGACGACGACAGCGAGGCCAAAGGGAAGGGAGTAGGCAAGCTGGGATCGAAGATGTGGAAGTTTTATGCGTTGAAATTGTATTGTTTTTGCTAAATAACTGCCTAATGCTAGAGCCCTAATAACTCCTGTGGCCAAGAGTGCTAGCAGCAGGATGCCAATCTTGCCTCCAGCAAGCGCCACGGCAATAGATACTATCGAACGGAGTGCTTCTGACAAAAAGGAAATAACCCCTGCTTGGAACGCCTTTTTTTCGACAATAAGCAGGGTTTCTTGAAGGTTGGAAAAATGCCATGAGATTGCCACAAGGCCTAACATTGGAATATGCAAGGCAAGGCTGTTGGCATTTTCGCTAAAAAGATTCCCGATTTTATCGTTAAACAGGAAAAAGGCGATTGCTACACCGGTGCAGATAATTACCTGTAGATAAATTGTTTGAGAAAGTATCTGACTCTTTTGCTCTGGATATTTTGGTACGAAATAGAAGAGACTATTGGAGACTCCTAAGTCAATCACTGGTAACACGACGGCAAATACAAGAAATAATTGTTTGTAAATGCCAAACTCTTCAACGGAAAAGGTCCGCACTAAAATCATCGGCACAAGAATTGAAAGTGGCAACGCCAACAGTCGGCCCGCCATCAGCAGCCCCGCCTGTTTGGTGAGTGATGCTTGTGGTTTCACGCGTCCTCTCTCATTTCATTTCGAGTTGAACTCCAAGCCGATGTACGGGGTTTTCGTGCCCAAACTCGAATCGGTCGATTACAGGACGGGAAACTTATTTTTCTGCTGAATCAACGCTTCGAACAGTTGTTCATATTTTCGGATGCATTCTGTCCGGCTGTAGAATTGCAGTGTGTGCACCCTACCGTTGGCACCATAAGCATCGCACCTCTCTGGATCATTAAACAGCCGCAGAATGGCATCTGCTAACTTTTGCGGCTCGCCTGGTTCAACACATATACCACAGTCTGCATGGTTGATCACATGGGGGGCGTCACCTTCTAGAGACAGGCTAGTGATCACCGGCCTGGCACCGGACATATAGCCAAGAATCTTGGAAGGGATGACTGGGCATTTTAAGGATTTGTGGAGAGATGCAAGACATACATCAGATGCAGCAACAACCTCAGGATACTGTTCCTTAGAGACGAAAGCATGGAAAACCACATTGCTCAGTCCAAGGCCAGCCGCCTTTTTTTGAAGCCGTTCCTTTTCCACTCCTTCGCCTACGATCAAGATGATAATCTCGGGTGCACACTTCAGAAAGGACGCTGATTCAAGGATTGTATCCAAGTCCTGGGCAAAGCCAAGGACACCAGCGAAGAGCACCACAAACTTGCCCTGCAGGTTATTTCTGGACCTGAACTCATTGTCTTTGGGGCCGGGGGTGACGATATCCGGATCAACCCAGTTTGGGACAATGGCGACCTTTTGCTCGGGTACGCCTTCCCCGACCAGGTAATCCTTATTGCCCTGGGAATGCACGGTAATAACCTGAACATTACGATAAACAAAATGCTCTATCGCCTTGATCAGACGAATGAGTGTCTTATTGGTTAACAGGCCAAGGTCTATGGCATACTGGGGGACCAGATCCTGAACATTGAATACGTGGGGGATGCCCCTGATTTTATCCAGGAAGAGGCCAACCAAGCCAAGGGTGAGCGGTGGAGAATAGGCGATGCTGACATCAAATTTCCTCAGAAACACCCCATATATGAAGTATGCCAGCCCATTGACCAACTGGCCGACACCTCGAACGATAGCTGGGGCGTTGCTCCGGTGGATGGGTAAAGATGAGATTCCGATGACATCAATGCCAGACACTTTGTGCTTATAAATAAACTGTTGCCAAAAAGTCCGCTTTTCGCCCTCCACCGGTTCGGGAATGGAGGTGAGCACAACGACTTGGTGGCCAAAATTTTTTAGGGTTTCGGCCAATTCAAACATGATCTGGGCTGCGGAACGAACTTCGGGTGGAAATACCGTTGTCAAGATGAGAATACGCATGGCTATATTTTCTGATTGAGTTTTTCAGCGAGACTTTCGACAATGCGTTTTGATGCATGGCCATCGCCAAAAGGGTTGGTAGTATTGGTCATCGCTGCATAGAGTTGCGGATCGTTCAAGAGATTTTCAACATGCCCCACGACACTGTCGGTGTCCGTTCCGACAAGGCGGGCGGCACCTGCATCCACGGCCTCCGGCCGTTCTGTGGTTTCACGAAGCACAAGCACCGGCTTTCCGAGGGAAGGCGCTTCCTCCTGTACCCCACCCGAGTCGCTGAGCAGCAGATAGGCACCTTTCATGGCGCCTACAAAGCGTTCATATTCCAACGGTTCTATTAAGTGAATGTTTTTGATGCCCTGCAGGGCCGCATACACCGGCGTCCGGATATTAGGATTGGGATGCACAGGGTAGATTATGTCGATGTTATGCCGCGCCGCGAGTATTTTCAGGGCCTGGCAGATGTCTTGGATAGGTTTGCCAAAATTTTCCCGGCGATGCGCTGTCACCAAAATGTATCTGGAACTTGACAGCGCAAAATCCCAACTCGGTTCCTGGATGCGGGACGCTGTCCACAGCAGAGCGTCAATGACTGTGTTTCCGGTGACTACAATGTTTTCCGGTGGAATCTGCTCAGAGATTAAAGCCTTCGCAGCTGCGTTGGTCGGTGCGTAATGGTAGGTAGCCAAGGTGCCCAGTAAACGCCTATTGATCTCCTCTGGAAAAGGATTGTAGCGGTGATTCGTCCTCAACCCGGCCTCCACATGCCCCACCGGTATTTTAGCATAAAATCCCGCCAACCCAGCGATCATCGCGGTGGTCGTATCCCCTTGCACCAGAATTACGTCCGGTTGCACCTTGTCAATCACCTCAGTGAGCTTTAGCAGGGCTTTAGCAGTCAAAGAAGCAAGGGTTTGGTTGGGTACCATAAGATCCAAATCGATATCCGGTGTGATCTGGAAAAAAGAAAGCATCTGGTCGAGGATCTGTCGGTGCTGTCCGGTCACACAGGTCACGGTCTTGAACCGGGTATTATCCTGGACTAGGGCCTTGATCACTGGCGCCATTTTAATAGCTTCCGGCCTGGTGCCGATCACGTTCAATACACACTTCATGACAGGTTGCCTCTTATTCGATTAATAAAAAATCGCTAACTTTTTGAAGGTTAGACAACAAAATCACAAATTGCGCCGAGAAAAAAAGCTTGTCTCTATCCAAGAAAGAAGCCGGGGACAAAAATTCGTGTCTACCTTGAGCGAAGTTTATACCGTTGACTTGCCCCGGAAGGGTAACCTTGGAGTTCATTCAACTTGGGTGGGTGTTTATGATTATATTGATTACTTGTATCTCTGATCAGCGGACAGCACTACTCAAACCAGGAGGGAAGTCGGCGGATGCTTCAATAAGGTCCCAATTATCTCTGAACCACTCAACATTCTTTTTCAAACCATCTTCAAAGCCTATTATCGGTTTATAACCGATCAGCTTTTCAGCCTTGTCAATGCAGGCCAACAAACGGGGTTTGGTATCCCATTTGCGCCGTTCTTTCATGGTTAACTCGGCAGTGTTGCCGGTCACTTCATTGATCTTTTTGGCAAGATCAATGATCTTTATTTCTCGGCCTGCCGCTAAATTGAAATTTTCGCCAATTGCAGCATCGTAATATCCGGACTTGACAAGCCCTTGAACAAGATCCATGACATAGGTGAAATCCCGTGTCTCCTCACCTGTCCCTGTAATAGGCAGCGATTTTCCATTCATAGCCCAGTACAAAAAGTTGGGAATCACGTTCCGGTACTGTCCCGGGGCTTCTCCAGGTCCGTAGGAATTGAAAAAACGGCAGTTAACCGTCTTCAGCCCATACATATGCTTGTAATAGTTGCAATACATCTCGCCGGTCATCTTGTTGATTTGATACGGTGTTGTCAAATGCATAGAGATGAAATCTTCCTTAAGAGGCATCTGCGGGTAGGATCCATAAATCGCGCAGCCGCTCGAGGCGTAGACGAATCGTTCGACCTTGGTGAACTTTGAGAATTCGAGTAGTTTAGTGATTCCGATTATATCAACCTCTGCGGAAGTCTCCGGGTAGTCAACAGAATTCTGATTGGCAAAAAAAGCAGCCAGATGAAAAATTATAGAGGGGTCTTCATTGAAGCACCTGCGAAGGTCAACATCGTTACGGATATCCCCAAACACAAACATGATGTTTGAGAGGGGTGTCACATTCCAGGGATTGTTACTTTTTATTGCCGTCAAGTTGTCCAAGACAATGACTTTGCCAGAGGCTCCGACGAGTTCGGACAGGGCAATGATCAAATTGCTCCCGATGGCACCTGCACCTCCAGTAACCAGAATGGTCCGGCCAATATAGAAGGTCTTGAGGCTGTTTTCCAACCGACATTGGTCAAAGTAATCCCCTACCAGCGCTATTCGTTTCTCGTACATGATTGCTCCTTTGATTTTAAAAAAATGCTACTGAGTTTCCGAACAAGATATAAGCCAAACAGAGAAATTGGGCGCATGATCGGCAAATATGGTATTTTAAGAAGAAATAGTAGGATTCTCTTATGGATAGGGCAGTCTGATAATTCTGTATCCGGATAACCCCACTCCTTCAAGGTTCCACCCATCATGCAATTCATGGTCCAAACCTGACCACAGTCGGCGGCCTGCCGCCAAGCATATACCCGACTGGTATCAACACCCTCTGTAGCCTTGGATTTCCAATCCTTTTCCCAGGTCGGGACAACATCAGACGATACGGTGTCGTTCAATTGCGTTTGCTCAAAATCCACACCTATAAAACTACAAGCTGTGCGCAATGACTCAGTTGGAGATTCAACAATTTCTTCATACTTTAAGACAAGGAACTGATCTGCAGAATAGCTCTGCATGTACTGTTTGGTGATCTTCGCGAAATGATTCCACTGGGCGCAAAACAGGCCAAATCTTCTTGGGTTGTTCGGTTCAGCCCATTTCACTTTTAGCAACGAACGCACTACGTCTCGGCCATCGCGGATCACGCAAATGACTTTGGCATTAGGAAAAGCGAGCAAAATTTCAGGCACATGCTGAATATGTTCGGGTGATTTTTCACCAGGGATGGGTTTGCATTTTTTTGCAGCATGGCATTCAATAAGTGCCCTGAGTAAGTTCGGGAGTGATTTTGAGTAATTATTGAAAACACCAAACACAACATCGCGATTCAGCTGAAGGTCCTTGATCCGCCTATGCGTTACTGCGAAATCCACCAATTCTTCACTGGAAAGAGTATAAAGTTGATCCTGGAATTGTGGTGAAAATTCTGTAAAAAACTGTGTTTCTGGGGGAATAGCAATTTTGGTATGCCGGTCAAGTAGGACCGCAAGCATGGTTGTACCGGAACGAGGTGCTCCAACAATAAAAATTGGGCCGAACGGTTCCTGCTCAATTATCTGACGACCCGGTTCGTTTAGGTTCATATATACCTGATATGTAACTCACACTGAAGTACGAATAATCTAGGTCACGTGAAATTGTAACCAGAACTTTTATTTTTCATACAATTTAGACTGCCAAACATCGTTGCACTGACCCGTTACACATTTCCAAAATCCTGTCACGACTGCAGCATTCATTACCATAAAAAAATATACCAAATTAATCAGCCTATTATTACGCGCTACCGGGAAGATCTTCCCCAAAAAAGCAAGAGTATAAAAAATAATTTGAATGAATGTTGCAATATTATAGAAAAATCCCTGCGACAATATACTCGTCAAAAAAAATGTGAATAACGCAAATGGTACTAACAATCTATATATTTTATGAGCTAGAAAGCGCCCCCATATCGGGTTTCTCCATGGAATCAGGAGAGAAGGCAAAAAACATAAGAGTTGCCAATTCCCTGTTAAGGTTCGCACCTTACGCTTCCATTCTTGAGCGAGATCCTTTGAAATAATATCGTAAGCAACGGCGCTTGGATTAAATATACAACGATAACCTTGCATAACGATATTCATAGGAGTTAAAACATCATCTAAAAGAGTCCCTTGGGGTAATGGGCGATACAGTTTTGGACGAATTGCATAAATTGCACCAGTGGCTCCAACTACAGATCCAGTGGCACTTTCCATTTTCCTTATCCATTTTTCATATCTCCAGTAAGAACCTATTTCAGCCTGAACGCTACTCTCATCATTCTGCAAAAAAATCAGCTCTCCACTGACGCAACCGACATTATGGTCAGAAAATGTCTTTACCAGATAAGTAATTGCTCCTGGATCAAAAAGTTGTCTAACGTCAGCAAAAATGGCGATTTCACCCTTAGCTGCAGCAATTCCGTAATTAAGGGCCACAGCCTTTCCTTTATTTTCTGATAATTCTATTACGTTAACATTTTTCATATTCAACTTAGACAACTCGATAACAGTGCCGTCTGTAGAACCGTCAGACACAACAATGATCTGTATTTTATTTTGAGGATAATTTTGTCTGGAAACATTGTCGATTCGACGACTTATGTTTTTCTCTTCGTTATACGCGGCAATAATAACTGAAACCTCAGGTAGGTCCCGCACTTCTTCATTCATAAATAACAAATTTGAGTGAAAAGTTTTTCTAAATAAGAGCCAGAGCGGGTACCCAATATATGTATAGAAAATAAATAAAAGACTAGTCCAAAAAAAATATGTCATTGTGGTTGTAGACATGGCTGATTTTTATGGGTTCGTGAGGGTGACCTGGATTCAAGTGCTCCTTGGTGATTTTAATTAATATACCCTTGTTCCTCTAGGAAGAGCAAAATTTCTTGCACGGCTTCGGCCGGGGTCATTATGCTGGTGTCGATGGTCAACTCAGGCAAGGTCGGAGGAATGTACGGGTCGGAAATCCCGGTCACCCCACTCACTAGCCCCTGCCGAGCTCTAGCGTACAAACCTTTTCGGTCCCGTTGTTCACATACCCCCAGTGGAGTGGAAACATACACCTCAATGTAGCCGCCGTAGCGGCTGATTAGTTCCCGGTTAGCTTCCCTTGATACCGGATAGGGGGCGATAGGAGCACAGAGGGCGATGCCCCCGTTTTTAGTTATCTCGCTTGCAACAAAACCTATCCTGGTAACGTTGAGATTACGGTGCTCCTCGGAAAAATTCAGCTCTGACGATAAACTCTTACGGACGATGTCTCCGTCTAGCAGAGTTACGGGTCGATCACTCATCTCCATAAAGCGCACCATGAGGACCTTGGCAATGGTTGATTTTCCGGAGCCGGACAACCCGGTGAGAAAAATGGTGAACCCTTGGCGAGATCGAGGTGGAAAGGCGCGGCGCAGAGTCCTGATAACATTATCATAGGAGTACCAAGCTGGAACTTCCAAGCCCCACTCCAAACGGCGCTTGAGTTCCTGAGAGGTAATGGTTTTCACCAACTCATGGTCACCAACATCGCGCATGAACACATACTGCGCCTTTTCCTCGACATAGCCCACGGGCAGTTCCGGAGCCATATTGATCCCGGTTTCCTGGGCCATGTCTGCCACCAGTTGTTGCGCTGCGCCTTGCGGGTAGAACAGGTTGCTTTCGATCCCGGCAAAAGGGTCGCCATGATCGCGTGCCACCATGAAATGGCTGCAACCAAAATTTTTCCTGATGATCGCATGCCAGAGCGCCTCCCGCGGACCGGCGAATCGCTCTGCTAGGGGGGTTATGCCCAGCAGGACCATGTTGGCCGGGAAATGTTTGACAAATTCTAGGTAGCATTGGACCTGGGTATAATGATCGCGATTCCCTGGGTGGTCCAAGCCGGCGACAGGGTGTATGAAGATATTGGCATTAACCTCCCGGGCCGTGGCCAGAACCATTTCCCGGTGTGCGCAATGCAGGTATTCACGGGTGTGAAAACCGAGCACCCGGCGCCAGCCATACTGTGTGAAACGCCTGTTGGTCTCTGCGGGTGCCAGACGGAGGCTGCGAAAATCGTGATGGATGGGCAGGGCAACCCCCTCTAGAGTGCCGCCCACGTACCAAGACCCATATTTCTGATAGAAGTTTTTTACACCGGGATGCGATTCGGGATCACTCGTTCCGTACACTTTCTCCGCTTCGTATTCCTTCTCGGCTTTCCAGACCTCACCGACCGTTAGGATGGCTAACAGAAAGCCCTCTTGATCGTTAAGAGCTATACGCTGGCCCGACTGGAGGGACTGGGCGATTTGCGGACTGACATCCAAGCAGATCGGCATCGGCCAGACGGTTCCGTCGGATAAGCGCATGCTCTCGAGCACGCTAATATACTCATTCCTGAGCAGATAGCCGCTGAGAGGGTAAAATCCACGGTTAAGGAGTAATTCGAGATCGCAAAGCTGACGGTTGTTCAAATCCAAGGCCGGCAACCGCACCGCCTCTTCCCGCAACTGTTCAGCCCGGCGGAAATGAACGATCAAGCTCTCTGAAAATTCACTGTAGACTGGGTGCGGCATAGGGTCTCTGTTTTTGTTATTCGAGCATCTTACTCGATTGTTAGCTTAACGGCGCCGGTATACAATTCAGCCTCGCATACATCTATCTGTTTTATGCTGCCTTTTCAACCAGAGTCAGCATAAGGCCATAAACTTCGCCAGGTTTTTTTACCTAATTTTGAATGTGGCCTGGCTCGGTTGCACCAGCCCAGATACTGCACAATCGACTTACAGGCCTCGTTGACCGAGACCTAAGCGTGAAAATAAACTCGCTCGTATTTCACTAATGTCCATAATTGTTCAATAATAACATTGTCCAGCCAGGCTCCACGGTCGTCCATGCTGCGCCTGCATCCTTGCTCTACAATCGCTTTCACGAATTCGCCAGCAGTACATTGGCAGCCCTGATAGGTGTCGTCGATCCCAGGCATACCATGGTGGTTGAACGCCTTTTAGAGCACATCGACCGCGTGGCAGGCCTCCAAGGTGATCGCGATCTTTGCGGCAAGTACTTTCCGGCTGGCCCAATCAATAACGGCAACAAGGTGGCCAAACCCCTTGACCATAGGGATATTAGTCGTATCCAGCACTTAGACCTGGTCGGCTTGGTTGATGACCAAGCCACGCAGCAGGTAGGGATACATATTGTGACCGGGGTGTTTATTGCTGGACTCTGGCTTTCAATACAAAGCCTCAACCCCCGCGCGCTTTATCAAGGTGCCAACATGTTGCGGCCCACATCGAGGCGGGCTCGATCAAGCTGGTATCGCAGCACGCGAGCACCCATGAACGGGTGTTTCAGGTGCAGTTCGTCCATGCGACGCACATCAGCACTAAATCGGCTACGCTGACCTGTTTGGGCCGATAGTAGACGCTGCTACGGCTTATGCCAACCAATTCGGCCTGCCGTTTAATGAGAGTACATGCTCCGGTTGATTATTGCTTGACGCTCAGTAAGCCCACCTTGGTGAGCGCGCTTTCTGAAAAATCGTTTTTCAGGGTCAACAGCCCGACTTTGGCACGCATGGCCCTCACGTCCACCGCGAGTGATCAGCCTCGGCACTTTTGCCAAATATTTCTTCAGTCTACGTGCTGAATTGCCGTTTCCAATCCGTAATCTGACTGAGGGGTGCACTTCACTTCACTTCGCCTGCAAAGACGGGCAAGGGAAGGTTACTGTTTACAGTTTATACTGAAGAAATTTATTCGTCAGAACCAGGAGCATCAACCCAAGCACAAAGGTAAAGAGGCCGGAAAACTCATGGAGAAACCCTTGAGCCACTTTTTCTCCATATATGCTGGCCAATCCGGCGGTGCCCGTGAGACGGACCATATTGGCAAAGATGGCGATAGGGGCGGCCGCCAGGAAAAGCATCCATTTCTTCCAGGTGGGATACATGCTGAACCAGGCAAGGGCCGCACTCAGGGCAAACATGGTGGTTAAGGATCGCAGTCCGGAGCAGGCATCCACCACTTCCAGGGTGGTCTGGGCCAGATGGAGGACATTGCCTTCGCGGAATACTGGAATACCGATCAACTGGATGACCTTTTCGGTAATGGCGCTGGAGTACAGTTGCATGGGAAAAGCTATTTTATTCCAGACAATAGCGGGTAGCGGCACCATGAAGAGGAGATAGGCGATCGGCAGCAACAGCCTGCGGGTCATGGCTGTGCCCAAAAGAAACAAGGCGAGACCTAAAAGCACCGGAATGATTGAGGTTCTTTGCAGGAAAAATTCCGACCCCACCTGGGCAATATAGAGCTGCCCTAAGCCCGCCAGCAGCACCAGCAGACCCCAGTTGGCGGGCTTCATACCGAGGCTTTTCAACTCGGCACGCATGATATAAACCATGTACCCGCTGATCAGGGGAATGAAAAACCCATGGGAATAGTTGTCGTTGGTTGACCAGTCGTGGGCCAGCTTTATAAAGACCGGGTAGTACAACCCGACCAGCGCAGCCAGGATGAGCAAGAGGTACAGCATATTGGCGGAGAGCAGCCGGGACGGAAACAGTACGGCCTGCATATCGTTTATCTCCCAGGAAGAAAGTTATCCAATTCGGTGACGACCTGAGCGGCGAATGACTCCAGCACCTTCTCGGCCTGCGGAATATCACCATTGGGGGCAGGAGCCATGAGGCGGACAAAGGTGCCGTCCCTGCGTTTTTTCAGGATGGCGTCGAGCACCAGATAAAATTTCTCCCAATATTCCGAGCTGATGATCCTGCCCCGATTCTGATACCAGTACATCACCACCTGGTATTCGTTGCGGTTCCTGATGATCATCTCGGCCACGGTCACCGGGACCTGACTCCCCTTGGGCTGGATGGTCACCGTTTTAACCGCTTCAATTCCCCAACCGCCGCCGGGGATGCAATTTTTCGGCGAATGGTACCCGCCGCCGGTGCCGACCGACTCGTAGAAGGCCGCATAAAAATTGACCGTTTGGCCATTGGGGGAAGCGTAATTGTACTCGATATAATCGTCAACCCCGAGCAGCTTGATCACGGCTTCCGAGGATTCGCGGGAAGACTTGGCCTGCCAGTCCCCCAAGGTGACGGGAAATTTGGCCAGCGGCTGCTTAATAGGCGTCCGGCGGGTGCCTGAAACGTTCTGTAAAAGGAAAAAGGTGCAGGCCAGCAAGGCGAGGACCAGCAGGACACGCGGCAGTGCTATTTTCTCGACAGCAGGAGTAACAGTAAAGGACATAAGGTTCCTTTGTATTCGGTCACATAGCGGTGCGGACAAGTCCACGGTTTGATCAACAATTTATACGGGTATAGTACCTGCAGTGTGCGGACAGGTCAAAGTAAAAAACGGTGTAAGCAAACGTTATAGCGAACCAACCAGCGTAGAATTTACTATCCCCATCATGATAGATTTTTCCCGTCCACCCGGAGAGGTAGCCAACTATTTCAAGGGGTTAGGGGATTGCACAGTAAGGGGCCGGCTCCCTTGAGCACCTCTTAATAGCCGGCCTCTTTTTGATGCCGCACGGCGAGAATCACTACGATATGACCATCATAACGATACAACGCAACATAACCACTGTCGCCAAAACCGATCATCCATTCCCTGAATTCAGGTTGCATGTCCTCCACAGGCCTGCCAATTTCTGGCTGTCTGGCGATGATATTCACGCTTTCGCGGATGGTCTTGACCGCTCGCTTGGCGGCATCGAGGTTGCTGTTCGCCCAAAAGTGATAGACTCGCTGCACGTCTTGCAGCGCAGATCGCGACCAGATCAGATGTGGCATTCAGGCGGATCCACGTTTTGGCCATCTTCCAATTTGGCAAGCCAGGCATCGGCCTCTTCATGCGTCACATGAAAGCCGGTAGCCTGATACTCGTTCCATGCCCGAATGCCGTCTTGCCGGAACGACTCCTGTTTCTCTTCGCGTTCAACGTACTGACTGATGGCCTCTTTCATCAGCCAGTGAGTCGAACGACGCCTGGCGGCGGCAAGACGCTTCACGCGCTCTTTCAAATCAGGGTCAATTTTTACGGCAACAGCTGTGGTACTCATGGCGCCCCTCCACCGATAGTATAAAAAAGTATCACCTTATTATACTCATTACCTATGAGAATACAATTGGGATAATGGCTTACCACCGTGAGCTGCGGAACGTGGATGCGATCAAGACTTGGCGAATAACTCAAGGAGTCCAGGCTGGAAACGCAAAGGTGCCGGCCCCTTTATTTGACGGCAACGCTGTCGAGGTTAGGCCATGGAGGAACTCCGAAAATTGGGGAAACGCTGGAGGGGGAAGAGCAAAAGGGGAGATGAGGTGTGTCCGCCAAAAGGAGGACAGAACGGCTTCTGGGCAGAGGCTTTCTCCGTTAACTCGGGACGCTGGAGCTTCCTTGGTTGGCGCCCCCACGCTGACACGGTAAACGATCCAATCTGACAACAACACACAAGGCGGGCCGGGCAAGATGCCTTCAATACACCTGATCATGCGTTCCAACGTTGACCAGGATGACACTTTGCTCATGAATGATAAGTTCCAAGGTGATACGATAGCGGGTGGTGATGGAAACGGAATGCAACCCGTGCAGTTTGCCGGAAAACGGGTGGAGTCGCAAAGATGGATGAAAAGGGTTTAACTCAAGGAGTAGCAAGGTTTTCTCGTACTGTTGCAACAGGTCTGGATGTTTCCTGGCAAAGGCGGTGGCCCGTTTGATATAGCTTTGCGGATAGATAATTTTATACGGCATCTCGGATACGTGCCAGGTGATCGGCAACGCTTTCAACAGTAAAATTATTATTTTTCAGGTCCGCCCTAGCCTCAAGCAAAGCTGCTTCCAATTCGCACTCCCGCAAATATTGGTAGTGGGCCATTTCCATCACAACATACTGTTTTTTGCCGCGCACCGTGATGGCCGCTTCCCGCTCGCCGGCCAGACACTCCCGGATGGAGGCAACCCCCTTTGTTTTCAGTTCATTCGCCGTAATTGTTTCCATATAGAACCTCCGTGGTCTCTAGCTTTAACAGTATTATTATACGTGCGATTAACCACACTATCAATTGCATAGCTGCTCCCTGGAGCAGTCACATACAGGGCTTCAGAAAACACGGTATTGGTATTGTCAGTTTTCGATGCTCGACAAAATATCGAAGATATCTTTCTGAAAAAATGAATACCCTGAAAATATAAACAGCTGAGGCTTTTGCAAAATGAATGGTGCAGGTGGGGTCATTTCGACCGGAGGGAGAAATCTCATTGTCAGGAAGGCCAAGATTTCTCGCTATCACTCGAAATGACAATGCAATTTGCCTCAGCCTCGCGAAATGCGAGTGGGAAGCAGAGTTTGTTTCTGTCATTTTGCAAAAGGCTCAGCCATCAAGCCAATAATCCCGACCAGAATGTACCGCGGTTTTATAATGGGCAGAATAATGGTGGGCATAAAAGCCTGCCCACCCTTGTATGATGAAATTTAATGGAATGTTGTCGAGGGGGAGTAACATA
>CAZJEX010000014.1:0-98663 GCA_964545155.1 uncultured Desulfobulbus sp.
TATGTTACTCCCCCTCGACAACATTCCATTAAATTTCATCATACAAGGGTGGGCATGCCCTTTATGCCCACCATTATTTACCGCGAACCAAAGCCCGACAAAACCTCTGTTGCCGGGCTTTCCTTTTGCCTTTTGACCCTGCTGAATCACCTCAGCACATACCAAAACGCCGGGCACTGCACATTTGTATCGGCTAAATCGGTGGGCAAAAAAACCTGCCCACCCTACGACTGACATCCCCGGCAACGACCTCGGGCAGAAGATGTTTGGATTGTGGCTTGATGATGCAGGTGCCGGTGACGATGACAACCACGATGATATGCTCATTGGATTGACTGGGGAAGGTCTCAGAGAGGCAGTCCCCGAGCCAGCCACCATGCTGCTGTTCGAAACCGGCTTGGCAGGTTTGGCGTCAGTTGCTCGTCGAAGAAGTGGATAACAAAAACCTCCCCATCACCGTGAAAGGTTCAAGTCCGCCAGCATATCACTGGCGGGCTATTTTTCGAGCTATTCTCGCCAGTAGCCTGCGACGATACCGTACCGACCGTTTCCCGGCAGTTTTGATTCCTTACTACTTGGTGCTGCAGAGAGATTTGACCTGCACATCCGGGCTCGCCAAGCAACCCACCAACCGATCCTGTTCCTGATCGGTGACCTTCATGCCCACATTGACCATATCCTTGACCACCCACTTCCAGGAAAAGGTGCCCTTGCCTTTCTCAATCCGCGGGCAGATGTATTTGACGAAATGACAGGTCCCGCATTTGTTGACCACCAATTCCTTGCAATCCTCCCCGGCCCGAGCCGGACGTTGGGCCAGGCCCATCAGCAGGATTGCCATCGCGCCGAAAAATATAAACCCTTTGGTGAGCGTTTTCATAGGATTTTCCTGATGTCCTCGTAGTTATAACGTTGACTAGAGCCTGCCACCGGCAGATCGGCTCCGGGCTCAATAAAAAAAACTCCATGCGGGGCAGAAGGAGAACAACATCCCCGCATGGAGTCTTTCATCAAACATCGGTCGCACCCCTTAATCGCGCCGGGGGATGGCAAGCGAGATCAGTGGGAAAACAGCGGCAGATGTTTAGCCGACATTTTGTAGAGAAAGACGCCCAAACTAACGACGCCCAGGGAAAGCACATATTCCTGCCAGGAAGGCGAGTAGGAAAACCCGCGCCAGGCATTGTAGTTCTCCATGCTGAACAGACAGACGTTCATCCGGTTCAGCAACACCCCGACAATCACCACGATATTAACCGAGGTGAGCATCTTGACGTTGGTTCGCAACTTCTTGACGCTGAGGATGCAGATGGGCACCACCACGCCGAGCAGGATCTCCAGCAGGTACATGTTGCCCTCGACCGAGCCGTCAAAGGCCATGGATGGGCTGGCTACCGCAAACAGCTGATACATCTTCAGGAGGAAATAGAAGCTCAGCACGATCAGGGAGCCACGCGCCAGGCCGTAGAAAATTTCATTGTCGACCTTGTGGTGCAGGTATTTACCGCTGAGCCTGGTTTCAAGGCTGACCATCGACAAGCCCATGGCCACGGCGGACACCAGGAAATGGAACGGCAACTTGGTGTCCCACCAGAGCGGCGACATTTTGGAAGGCGCGATCAGGAAGACCGCCCCCAGCGACGACTGATGCAGGGTGGAGAGCATGACCCCGAAAATAACCGCGCCGATCATGATTCTGTTGACGAAGCGAAGCGGTTTTTCCCAGCCCAACCGCTCAAAGAGCATGGGGCTGAATTCCAGGGCCAAGGTGGTGGTGTAAAAGATAACATGCATAGCCACGACCCACATGACCGAATGGTACTGCCACATGAAGGCGGGATGCGGCAGCCGCCACGGGTGGCCGATATCGAGGAACAAGGCCACAACCGCCATCAGATACCCGAGAAAGGCGGTCAGGATCGCCGGACGGACGATCACGTGGTATTTCTTCCAGTTGAAAATATAGACCGCGCAGGCGATGATAAAACCGCCGGCCGCCATGGCCACACCGCCGAGAACGTCCATTCCCAGCCAGAAACCCCAGGGGTAGCCATCGTTGAGGTTGGTGGAGGCCCCCAGCCCCATGACCATTCGATACACGGCGACCGCGGTCCCGGCGATGATCAGCAGGACCATGACGATGGTCGCCGGGGTCCAGGTTTTAATGTTCGGATTTGATTCCATTGCTTCCATTGCGTTTCACCTCATATCCAAAGTGACGAAGTTGATCGACCACTGCACTGATGGTTTTTTCCATTCCAGCCTCTACTTCCGGCGAAAGACCGATACCGACCTCAAGCTGCTTGGGCTCTATCCCGTACAGGGTCAGACGCTTGGGCATGGTGTCGCACAACTGGGCTGCGGCGAGTACATCGCAGATGCCCAGTTGATGCGGGGTGGTCCGCGCCATAAAGGCTTTGGGTACATGCTCGCCCTCGACCATGATAACAGTCCCGGGCTCCCTATCGTCGCGCAGGGCATCGATGAGGATGACATGTTCCTTATTGTCGATCATGGAGAGCAGCTCAAAACCAGCTGTGCCACCATCGACGCATTCCACCGAGGGTGGCAGGATATAGCGGCTGGAAATCTCTTCCGCCGCCTTGCACCCTACCCCCTCGTCACCAATAAGCAGATTGCCGATACCCAGGACCAGCACCTTGACGGCCGGGTCCCCGATCATAAAACCTTGACCTTGGAAAGCGGGGTCTTTTTGCCGTCGACCAGATGGATGGCGCAGGCCAGGCAAGGATCAAAGCTATGCACCGTGCGCAGCACCTCGAGCGGCAGCTCGGGGTCGGCGATCGGGTTGCCCACCAGAGAGGCCTCGTAGGGCCCGAGGGCATCCTCGGCGTTCCGCGGACCGGCGTTCCAGGTGGAAGGTACCACCGCCTGATAGTTCTTGATCTTGCCATTTTCGATCACGATCCAATGGGAAAGCGTGCCGCGCGGGGCCTCGTGGAAACCGGTGCCGCGCTGCTCGCCCGCAGGAAAGACCGGAGCGTTGAAGGTATCGAGATCGCCCTTGCCGATATTGTCGACCAATGCTTGCCACTGGACATTCATGGTGTCGTACAGCACCCCGCAACGGATGACCCGGGCGGCGATCCGACCAATGGTCGAATGGAGGGCGTCGATGCCCACCTTGGCGCCGGCAAGGGCCGAGACGGTTTTGAGAGTGGCGTCGACATACTTCTTGGTCGATTCATGCCCGGCAAGATACATGGCCACCACATGGGGCAGCGGGCCGACCTGGGCCGGCTTGCCCATGAAGGTCGGCGCTTTGACCCAGGAATATTTGTTGTCGTAATCGAAACCGGTGTAGTTGGGTACGGTTTCCTCTTCGTAGGGCGAACGGTCCCAGTTGCCGTTATACCAAGCGTGCTTGATCGATTCCTTGATGCCGGTATACAACTGTTTTTCCTTCTGGCTGGCGATCGGGGCGAATTTGGTAATGTCGCCACCGGGAATATACCCGCCGGGCAAAGAGAAGACCTTGCCCTTGGTGTCCATGGGGAAATCGGGAACCGAGAGGTAGTTGAGTACACCGGCGCCATATTTGGTCCATTCGGCGTAATAGGCGCCGACCGCGGCCACATCGGTGAACATGGCCTGCTTGATGAAATCGCCGACTTCGTCGATCAGGGTCTTGATATGGAAGAGTTTTTCAATGGTCAGGTTGGAAGGGCTGTCGGGATTAAGCGGATTGCTGACCCCGCCAACGGCCAGGTTCTGGATATGCGGCGTCTTGCTACCCAGAATCGCCACCACCGTGTTGATCTTGCGCTGATACTCCAGCGCCTGGATGTAATGGGTTGCAGCGAGCAGATTGACCTCGGGGGTGAGTTTCATCGCCGGATGGCCCCAATACCCGCTGGCAAAAACGCCGAGTTGGCCTGAACTGATGAATTTTTTCAAGCGATCCTGGACCGCCTTAATCTCATTATAGCTATTCCCCTTCCAGTCGGAGAGTTTCTGACCCAGGATGGAGGTGGCCTTGGGGTCTGCGGTGGTGGCCGAAACGATATCGACCCAATCCAGGGCGCAGAGTTGATAGAAATGGACCATATGATCATGGATGCCATGGGCGCCGATGATCAGGTTCCTGATGTACTGGGCATTCAGCGGGATTTCTAGTTGCAGGGCATCCTCTACCGCCCGGACCGAGGCCATGGCATGCACCGTGGTGCAGACGCCGCAGATTCGCTGGGCATAGGCCCAGGCATCCCTCGGGTCGCGGCCTTTGAGGATGATTTCAATCCCCCGCCACATCTGTCCCGAGGACCAGGCATTGGTGACCTTGCCGTTGTCGACTTCACAATCTATCCGCAGATGACCCTCGATTCTGGTTACGGGATCAATGGTAATTTTTCTAGCCATGTTGGTTCTCCTTTACACGCTCTTTGCAAGGGGACTTGCGTCACTTAGGTAGCTTTCTCCGCGAGGACAGGCGCCTGATCAACTCAGGACGCATCCCCCTTCCCGGCATCATTCTTCTTTTTATCCAGTTTCTGGGTCACCAGTCGGGTGATGGTGCCGGCAACCAGTATGGTGCCGATCAATGCCGGCACGTGGGATACATAATCCCAGGTGAAATCCGGATACACCTGCTTGGTGATTTTGGGATTGAAGCCCAGCTTGTCGAATGGCACCCCGGCCAGGAAGAGATACTGGGTTCCGCCGGCTTCTTCGAGCCCGTAGACATGGTTGACATAACTGGCCACCACCTGCTCGGTACGCTCGGTGCCGTCGACCCGCTTGACCGGATAGGCGTAAGTGGTGCCGGCCTTGAGCGCCAGGCGTCGCTTGGCCTCTTCGCGCAGATCTGTCACCTTGCCGAAGATCGAGGCGCCGGTGGGGCAGAATTCGCAGCAGGCCGAGTATTTGCCCTGGGCATACCGGTGATTACAGAGCTGACACTTGACCACCGAAGGCGAAGCCTTTTCGAACTCGTACATCGGGATGCCGAAGGGGCAGGCCACCTGACAATACCGGCAACCGAAGCACTTGTTCTTATTGTAGGTGACAATCCCGGTTTCCGGATTTTTTTGCAGCGCCGCCACCGGGCAAACCGAAACGCAGGCCGGTTCGATGCAGTGCAGGCAATGCTCTTTGATGAAAGAAAACTTCTGGGTGCCCGGGTCGCCAGCGGAAGCCTTTTCCTCAGCCTTGTGGGCCTTGATGATGCACAGGGTCTTATCGGAAAGACGCTGCGGAGCATCGTAGATCTTGTCCCCTTTCGGATATTCATAGGGAACTTTGCCGGCGGTTTCCTTGTGATACAGGGCGCCACCGGGTTCCGAGTTGGCGAGTTTGCAGTTAACCATGCATGACTTGCAGCCAATGCACAGGGTGGAGTCGTAGAGGATGCCCACCGCATCCTTCGGCAGTTGCGGCACGGTTGTTGCGGCTCTGCCGGGCGTGGCGCCCGCAGTCAGCATCAGGCCGGTACCCGCCGAAAATTTAAGAAAATCCCGTCTGTTTATTGCCATGGTATTCGCGCTCCCAAGCTGGTTGATCAGTCTTCCTTGCCGTCACGTTTGATCAAGGCCACCGTCGCCGCACCCAGGGCCGCCCCGGCTACACCGTAGGCGAAGCCTTTTGCGCCGCCGCCCTTTTCCGGAACGGCACTGCTTTGCTGCGCCGGCGGAGTCGGGAAGACCACCTTGGCCTTGGAGAAGAGCGGGCTGTTGAAACCGACTTTCTCTTCGGAGCACCCAAAGCAAGGGCTACCGGTGGCCACTGGCCAACAACCAGCGGTGTCGTTGAACGGGAGCGTGGAACAATTGTTATAGGTTTCCGGACCTTTGCACCCCACCTTGTACAGACAGAACCCTTGACGATGGCCGGCATCGCCGAATTCCTCGGCAAATCGGCCGGCGTCGAAATGGGCCCGTCGTTCGCAGTTCTCATGGATAAGGCGACTGTAGGCAAACTTCGGCCGTCCCTTGTCATCGAGAGCCGGCAGTTTTCCGAAGGTCAGGAAATGAATGACCGTGGAAAGAAAATTGTAGGGGTTGGGCGGACAACCGGGAATATTCACTACCGGAATCCCCTTGCCCTTGAGAATCTCATGCACCGGTGTGGCTCCGGTGGGGTTGGGAGAGGCAGCGGCAACCCCACCCCAGGCGGCGCAGGAGCCGATGGCGATGACCGCAGCGGCCTGAGGCGCTGTTTCCAGGAGGATATCGAGCGTCGGACGACCGGCGACCATGCAGTAGATCCCCTTGTCCTTGACCGGAATGGCGCCGTCCACCACCAGAATGAATTTACCCTTGTTCGCTTCGATGGATTTGGCGCGGTAGGCCTCAGCCTGATGCCCTGCCCCAACACAGAGGGTCTCGGAATAATCGAGCGAGATCAGATCAAAAATCAGGGTGACGATATCGGGATGACCGGTACGTAAAAGCGATTCAACACAACCGGTGCATTCCTGGCCGGAAAGCCAGATCACAGGAGGTCTTTTCGCCGAGGTAACGGCCTCGGCTATCTGAGGAACCGCACTGAGCGGCAGTCCCATCGTTGCCGCCACCGCCGTACAGAATTTCATGAAATCCCTGCGAGTCACGTTACCCAACAGATGCTCAATACTGCCCACAACCTTCGACTCCATCAGCTACCTCCTTGATGTACAGTTACACTGCCTATGTACGCATACCGACCGAACACACCCCAATCTGCAATAAAACGATGAATCTTTTGCTAAATTGGGTATACAGCCAAAATAATGCGATGTGCAATAAATATTGCATATCGCACAACTCGCACAACTGCACACCGGTTTTTTCGCACAAACGGTCCGTACGCCAAAAAGCGTCTTCAGCCCTGAATGATTTTCAAAAATCACCAGAACCCCTTGAAGGAAGCAGCGACATGGCAAAATCAAGAAACGGTTCGTGGACATTCCAAGTCGTTACTTGCCCATTTTGCACAAACCAATCTTTTTGCGCACAACAGAACGGGGAAAAACTGAAAAAAGGCGGAACGGAGGATGGCGGAGCTAGGGTCAGCGCTGCGCGTCGCAGGGAGGAGCTTGGAGGTTGGGACAGGTGACAACATCTTCCCGGCCGTCCCAACTGCCGAGATAGGGGCGCAAGCGATGGTCACCGAACCCTTGAAAGTGGAGTCCGTAAACGACCAGCAAGGGGCGCTTGACCAGGATGGGATTTTCGAGCATCAGGGCGAGTGCCTCTTCAAAAGAAAGGCACTCCGGATTGACCCCATTTTTGATAGCCGGAGCGTTGGGATTCATCATGGCCGTCGGCGTTTTTCCGCCGACAAAGGGGAGCAAAGCCTCCCGGGTCCAAGGATAGGCGAGGAGGTTCAATGCCTGCAACTCGTTGCCGGCCTTGAGCAAAATGGCCTTTTGCTTTTCGCCGTTGACGCAGCCGGGTTTTTCATAAAATACGATATATGCTATGGGTTTCTCCTGAGTATAGAAGGGGTCTTTACATCCGCGATGCAACCAGGGCCTCCGCCGAACCCCGCCAGGAACAGGCGCCGCACGAGAGGTGCTGGTTGGTAATCGTTGGAAGCAACTCCATCGGCTGAAGTTCCGGGCCCTTGCGCACCGCCTGCCGACTCGCATCCACCAGCAGAACAATCCGTTCGCCGGCACCGGTCACCATCAGCAATAATTCAGAACCGCACCGCGGACAGGCCAGCAATTCCATCAGTTCATTGCGCGATGGTTCAGGCCGAGCCGACGGTATCATCGAGGAATTCCAAGGTAAGGTTCTCCTCGGCCCCGGCCGATATCCGGTAGCGGCCCCTTCGGGTCAGGCGAAACCCCTGGGCGCTTGCCACGGACTCGATACACGCAAACAGCCGCTGGGCATCTGCATTGGGGGTATCGACATTGGCAGAGAAAAAAAGCTGTTCCCCCTGCTGGCCGAATTGCAGGAGCATATCATTATGCTGCATGAACACCAGATCCTCATAGGCGTAGGCGACCTCCAGCCCAATCTGTTCCAGCATTTCTTTTACTAATCCCAACGGCCTGTATGGCAATCCCATGATCTCGCCTCCTTTCACGTCACTTCCAGGTCAGGTATTGCAGGTCCGCAAACGAACCAACCATCAGCCCGTTGCCGGTCAAACCACCTCACCTTTCCTGGATGACCTATCTTAAAAATTGATCTGCCTGATTTTTCTTTGGGGCTGGCACTTATCGACCAACCACCTTGCTCGTCGTAAAGGTGTTGATTATTTTGCGGTCACCTTCCCCGGCGACCCGGTTAAAAATATTGCCGGCAAACAGCACGGCACGCCTAACTGTGCACCCTTGATCACCTGCAAAGCGAACCCGTCATACGACTTCCTCGACAAGACGCCGTACCGCCCTGAAAGACCAGAACGGCCCTGTTCCTTTGCCGATAAATAAAGCAATCCTTGGGCCAACATGCGTGTTCTCTTTTTTAATCGTTATATTTAAAGAAGTTACCAACTCCACCCTAAAATTAATCCGGACATGATGGTGTGAACAAAAAATGGCCGGCAAGAGACTTACGGCAAAAAAGTAGTATTCGGAACAATTTTGTCGGCCAGAGGTACAGTCCTGCAGCCGCGTACCCGAGCCACCGCACCGGGACGCAACCCAGCGGCCCGTGCGCCAAACCCGATGGGCTATTGGCGACCCTGCGCCTATTGCTTGAGGATCTGGATGGAATCCTGTTATACTGGTCACTCATTTTTGACCACAGGAGATTTTCCATGATACAACAACTGACCGCCGGGGTGGCGGTGCTTGGCGGCGGACCTGGTGGATACACGGCGGCTTTTCGGGCCGCCGACCTCGGTCTTTCGGTCTTCCTGATCGAACAGGGCGGGCGGCTCGGCGGGGTCTGTCTCAATGTCGGCTGCATTCCTTCCAAGACCCTGCTGCATGCGGCCGCCGTTATTGAAGAAGCACAGACCGCGGCGGCTTCCGGGATCGTTTTCGGCCCGCCGCAGATCGATGTCGAAGCGCTTCGCAACCACAAGGCCAAGATCATCACCCAACTGACCAATGGCCTCGACAGCCTGTGCAAAGCCCGCAAGATCACCCGACTCATCGGTCACGGCACCTTTCTCGACCGGTCGACGCTTCAGGTGAACGGTCCGGACGGCGAGACCAGAGTCAACTTCACCGATGCGATCATCGCCACCGGCTCCCATCCTTTCGTCCTGCCCGGCTGCCCGGAGGATCCCCGCATCTGGGACTCCACCATGGCCCTGGCCCTACCCTCGATCCCCAAGCGGCTGCTGATCATCGGCGGCGGTATTATCGGCCTGGAGATGGCGCAGGTCTATAGCGCCCTGGGCGCTTCGATCACCATCGTCGAGATGCAGGCCCAGATTGTTCCGCCCGCAGACCGGGACCTGGTGCAGCCGCTGTTTTTGAAGTTGAAAAAGAGATACCGGATGTTTACCCAGACCAGGGTTGCAGGGATGACGGCGAAAACCGAAGGTATCGAGGTCACCTTTGCCGGCGACCAGGCGCCTCCAACCGATTGCTTTGATGTCGTGCTGGTGGCGGTGGGCCGACGCCCGAACACCAGTGGCCTTGGCCTGGAAACCCTCGGCCTGACCCTTGACCCGCAGGGATTCATCCCGGTCAACCAGCGCCAGCAGACCGCCACCCCCCGCATTTACGCGGTCGGCGACGTGATTGGTGAACCGATGCTGGCCCACAAGGCCAGCCATCAGGGCAAGGTGGCGGCCGAAGTGATCAGCGGGCGCACCTCCTCCTTCGCCCCAATGGCCATCCCCTCGGTGGCCTACACCGAGCCCGAGATCGCCTGGGCAGGACTCACCGAAAAAGAAGCGGAGCAACAGGGCATCAGCTACACTAAAGGCAAATTCCCCTGGGGTGCCAGTGGCCGGGCCCTGAGCGCCGGAGTCTCCAGCGGGGTCAGCAAGATCCTGTTTGATCGGGCCACCGGCCGGATCATCGGAGCCGGCATCTGCGGCCACAACGCCGGCGAACTGATCCATGAGGCAATGCTGGCCCTGGAGATGGGGGCCAAGGCGGAAGATATCAGCCGAACCGTCCATGCCCACCCGACCCTTGCCGAGACCTTTGCTTTTGCCGCCGAGATGGTCGACGGCTCGATCACCGATGTGCTGCCGCCGAAACGATAACTCCGGGCAACCGACCCACGGCCATTGTCGCCGACAACGCCCTTTTCCCTCACCAAACCAACGTATCCACGCCGATGACCCTTCTGCTCGACAGCCCGCTTGACATGCATCTCCACCTGCGTGAGCAGGAGATGCTCCGTATGGTCACTCCCTTCAGTGCCGCCCAGTTTGCCGGCGGGGTCATCATGCCCAACCTGATACAGCCGGTGGACTCCCTGCCGCGACTGCGGGCCTACCGAGCCGCCATCGTCGAGGCCTGCGGACCAGAATCCTTCACCCCGTACATGACCCTCTTTTTCCGGGATTATAGCCGCGAAGAACTGTTGGCGGCCCGCGACGAGATCATTGGCCTCAAGCTCTATCCGGCCGGGATCACCACCCAGAGCGAGACAGGGGTTGCCGATTTCGACCGCATCGGCGACACGGTCGCCCTGCTGGAAGAACTCGATATCCCGCTCCTGGTCCACGGAGAGACGGGCGGCTTTGTCATGGATCGGGAACGTGAGTTCCTGGCGGTCTATCAATGGCTGGCCGAGACCTTTCCCCGGCTGCGGATCGTCATGGAGCATATCACCACCGCCGATGCGGTTGCCTTGCTCGAACACTATGACAACATCGCCGCCACCGTCACTCTCCATCATCTCATGATCACACTGGATGATGTGGCCGGTGGCCTGCTGCAGCCGGATCTCTTCTGCAAGCCGATCGCCAAAACACCCCGCGACCGCGAAGCCCTGTGCGCCGCTGTCTTCCGGGGGCATCCCCGGCTCTTGTTCGGCTCGGATTCGGCGCCACACCCCCGGCACAAGAAAGAATGCTGCGGCTGCGCGGCTGGGGTTTTCTCGGCCCCAGTAGCCCTGCCCATGCTGGCACAACTCTTTGAGGAGGCGAATTGCCTGGAGCGGTTGCCGGGATTTATCAGCACCAATGCCTGCGAGTTCTACCGCCTCACCCCGCCTCCCAAAAAGGTGGGACTCCGGCGCAAACCCTGGCGGGTACCTGAGCAATACGGCACGGTGCGGCCTTTCCTGGCGGAACAGGAACTCAGGTGGTCCATGGTTGAGGCAGCACAGGGGAAAGATTAAAATGACCATGAAAAAGAAACTATCCGGCCTGGTCTATTCCACCGAGCACGGCCGCATCTGCCCGGGATGCAACCGGTCGGTGGCGGCCTGTACCTGCAAGGCCAAAGCGCCCGTGCAGAAAAGCGACGGCATCGTCCGAGTCGGTCGGGAAACCAAGGGGCGCAAGGGCAGCGGCGTGACCGTCATCACCGGTCTGGTGCTGGGACCGACAGAACTCAAGGAATTGGGCAGCCAATTGAAAAAACGCTGCGGCACCGGCGGCACCGTCAAAGAGGGGGTCATTGAAATCCAGGGCGATCACCGGGACAGCCTGGTGGAGGAATTACAAAAAATGGGACACACCGTCAAACGGACCGGCGGCTGAACCTCATAGCAAACCGCCCTGCCCCTGGCCGGTCAGGCAACAACCTGTCAAGCCATCCGCTCCGGTCTATCACGCAAAAAAAAGGCGTCTCGAATGATCGAAACGCCCTTTATCACCCTGATTTTTTTTCAGTCGGCTAACTGAACCGGCCCCCGCAAAACCCCTTCTCCTTGTCAGGCATACAAGTTAATGGATTTTGACTCCGCTCCCTCGACTTCTTTACTTTGGGCAGCCGCAGTTTCCTTGCTTTCCCCAGATGCGCCCTGAGCGGCTGCTGGTTGCTGCTGCTGAACAACTTGCCCACCGCTCTTCTGAGCAGGCAGCTGATACAGTTGATTGTTCATTGCTCCACCAACGCTGTTTATACTCATAATAACCTCCGTGTTATTGCCCAGATCATACTCATCGCTTCAGAGTATTTCCTGGAACGCGATCATGCTATGGTATTGATAATTGTGCCGGTTTCGATTTTTTCGGTAACTGTGACCGGTTGCGCAGGCAACGGCACGTTTTGGGTTTGCGTCAAGCTCTCGACGGCCTTGCTGATCAACTCACCCGCCAACTGCGGCTGTTCATTGGCCGCTCGCAACACAAAGCCGCCAAATGCCACCTTAGGATGAGCACTGCCAGTGATCTGCATCGTTGACTCCTGAAATTAACCTGATAGACATTCTTAAATTTTAAGAACTCCGGATCAGGAGTCAACCAACTTTCCCGCCAAAATACTTACAGCCTGCGTTTAATCGCCTGGGCTAGTTCGTGGACCGCCATGGCGTAATAGGTGCTGTGGTTGTAGCGGGTGATGGCGTAAAAATTGGGGTACCCGATCAGGTATTGATCATGGTTGGTGTAGCGCAACAACAACAGGCGCAACGGCTTTTGAATGGTGCAGGGGCCGGTCGGTTTCAATCCGGCTTGCTGCAAAGCGTCGAGTGAATACTGGGGCTCTATGCCTGGCTCAAGCGTGACCACGCCACTTGCCTGCAAAGGGGTGACCACCGGTTGCCCGGCTTGCCAGCCATGTTGGACAAAATAGTTAGCAACACTGCCGATAGCGTCTTCCGCGTTCCACAAATCCCGCCGGCCATCGCCGTTAAAATCAACGGCCCATTTGCGAAAGCTGCTGGGCATGAATTGACCAAACCCCATGGCCCCGGCAAACGAACCTACGGGTTTCACCGGATCCATGCCCTCATCCCGCGACATCACCAGAAAATTTTCCAGCTCGCTGCGAAAGTAGTCGCCGCGGCGATCGTAATCGAACCCCAGGGTGGTCAGCGCATCGAGCACACGATGATTGCCCACGTTGCCGCCAAAGGTGGTTTCCACCGCCAGGATGCCGAGGATATATTCTTCAGGCACGCCGTATTGCCGGGTGGCACGCTGGAGGGTAGCACGATGGCGGCGGGCGAAATCAACACCGGCGCTGATGTGGGGCTCGTCGAGAAATTTCTCCCGGTACCGGCTCCAGCCTCCGGCGGCGGGCTTACCTTTTAAGCCCTGGTCCGACTTGGCGAGATAGTCCAGCGTCCAGTTTTTGCGGCGGGCTTGCGAAAACACCCCCATCAGGTTCTCGTGCTCAAAACCATGTTTCTGCACCATCTGGTCGACAAACCGCTGCAGGCTGGCATAATCGGCATAGTCTCCGGTAATCCGCTGGGCACGGTACGGGCCGACAGTGCGCCGCGTCGAGGCATTCGCAGGATTGCCGGTCGCCAACCGATTGGCCTGAGCGCTGACCGCAGGGTTGACAAGGGTCGGCTGGGAGACTCTCGTATCGCTCCCTGCGCAAGCGGTCAGCCCGAAAGCCAACAGCACTGCGCAGCGGGTGAGGACTCTACCGCGAAGCTTGGCAAAACGAGACGCTGACAGGTTCGATTTGCGCCTATGGACCGCAGGCAATTTTGGCCGGGATGGGATGCAAGTGGTCATGGTGAGGTAATCCTGAAAATATAGGCTATGGGTTCCGCACTGCAGAACCGCCAGAAATAAAAAAAGAGGGACAAACCGCGAAGGCTCTTCAAGTGTCGCTTTAGATATTGCCCTGTCCCAAACGGCTGCAGTTTAAGATAGTTGTCCACGGTAAACGAACTGAAAATATTGACCGAGAAGCCGATGGGCGCCACAACGTGCCCATCCCGGCTGAATCCCCGTCTGTAGACTTACCGATGCCCGGCATTAATAGCCTCCAGCGCCGCGCTGCCGGGGCAGAGGTCGGCCTCGGCGAGGCTGTTGAGCGGTCGCGCACTGGTGTTGAGGATTTCGTGGGTATCAAGACTCTCCGGGTTGACATAAAGCACGCCGGTAAGGATCATGTTCTCGGCCTTGTGGTCCTCGAGGGCATCGATGGCCTGCCGTCGGTCGGTGATATCGGGACCATGGGGATGTTTGTGCAGGTGGATCTGCGAGTTGTCGTGGAGGGTTACAGTCTCGGTGACATCGTCGGGATAGTCGGCGGTGATGGTCGGGAGGAAGGGGACAAAATCAAAGGTATTGGTGGCCTCGCTGTGCTCCCGCACCCAGTGGTAGCTTTTGGTCGATTCCGGATTATTGTTGAAGGTGACGCAGGGCGAGATCACGTCGATGAAGGCCAGACCGCCATGGGAGAGACCCGCTTTGATCATCGGCACCAGCTGCTGTTTGTCGCCGGAAAAGCTGCGGCCGACGAAACCGGCCCCCAACTGAATGGCCAGTTCGCAGAGATCGATGGATTCGAGCAAATTGGCCGGGCCCTTTTTCCCTTTTGAGCCCTTATCGGCGGTAGCCGAATACTGGCCCTTGGTCAGGCCGTAGCAGCCGTTGTTCATAACGATGTAGAGCATGTGGAGGTTGCGGCGGACCGCATGGACGAACTGGCCCATGCCGATCGAGGCGGTGTCGCCGTCGCCGGAAACCCCCAGATAGACCAGATCGCGATTGGCCATGTTGGCCCCGGTGGCAATCGAAGGCATCCGGCCATGCACCGAATTAAAGCCGTGCGATTTGCCGAGGAAATAGGCCGGGCTTTTGGATGAACAGCCGATGCCGGACATCTTAACAATCCGGTGCGGGGGCAGGGCCAGCTCAAAACAGGCCTGGATGATGGCGTTGCTGATCGAATCATGGCCGCAGCCGGCGCAGAGCGTGGAGATCAGCCCTTCATAATCACGGCGCTGGAAACCGGCGGCGTTGGGCGCCAGATCGGGATGACGGAAGGTCGGTCGGGTAAAGGTCATTGGCTGCCTCCCTGATCGGATGCGGTTTTTGGCTCCAAAAAGCCATGTTGCAGCAGGGCCGCATCAAGGGCGCGGCCCAGAAAACGACTGGCCACGGGCAGACCGTCGAAGCTGGTGATGGCAACCAGTTTTTCAGGATGCAGATTCCCCTCGTTGATCATCAGGGTGCGCAACTGGCCGTCGCGATTCTGCTCGATCACCAGCACCAGGTCGTGACGGGCGACAAAGTCGAAGACCTCCTGCTGGAAGGGAAAGGCGCGAATCCGCAGGCTGTTGATCGCCATCCCCCGGCGGTGAAGGCGACCGATGGCCTCGTAGGCCGAGTGGGTGGTGGTACCAAAGAAAATCGCCCCCACCTTGGCGCCGGCGTCGCGGATTTTGATGGTGGGCCGCGGTACCAACTCCTTGGCGGTCTCCCATTTCAACTGCAGCCGCTCCATGTTGCGCACGTAGGCGGCGCTGTCTTCGGTGTAGGCGGAGTATTCGTTGCGTGAAGTGCCCCGGGTAAAATAGGCGCCCTTGGTGGGGTGGGTGCCCGGATAAGTCCGATAGCAGATGCCGTCACCGTCGATATCGAGATAGCGGCCCCACTCGGTGGTCAGCCCCTCCAACTGGGCGGCATCCAGCACCTTGCCCCGATCATAGCGCCGGGACGCATCCCAGTGCAGCGGTGGAGACTGGTGATCGTTCATCCCCAAATCAAGGTCGCTCATCACGATCACCGGGGTTTGCAGCCGTTCCGCCAGATCAAAGGCCTCGGCGGTCATCTCGAAACACTCTCTGGGGTCGCAGGGGAACAGCAATACCTGCTTGGTGTCGCCATGGGAGGCGTAGGCGCAGGCCAGGAGGTCCGACTGCTGGGTGCGGGTGGGCATGCCGGTGGAAGGCCCGGTACGCTGGACATTGACCAACACCACCGGAATCTCGGCAAAATAGGCGAGCCCGAGGAACTCGGCCATCAGCGAAACGCCCGGCCCCGAGGTGGCGGTGAAGGCCCGCGCCCCGTTCCAGCTGGCGCCGATGACAATCCCGATCGCCGCCAGTTCGTCCTCGGCCTGAACAATGGCCGCCTTGATCCGACCGGTTTCGGTCTCCATCCGGAATTGCTCGGCATAACGGCCGAACGCCTCGATCACCGAAGTGGACGGGGTTATAGGGTACCAACCGACCACGGTGGCGCCGCCATAGAGGGCCCCCAGGGCGGTAGCGGCGTTGCCGTCAATGATGATGTCCTCGCCCACCCGGTCGCCACGACGCATCGACAGTTTGCAGACCCCGGCATACTGCTCCACGGCATACCCATACCCCAATTCCAGAGCCTGAATATTGGGCTCGGCCAGCTTGGGATTTTTGCGGAACTGCTTGTTGAGGCTGTCGATCAGCACCTGCTTTTCCATGTCGAGCAGTGCGGCCAGCACCCCGACATAAATGACATTTTTCAGCAAGGGTCGTATCCGCGGATTATCGAAGTGCTGGTTGCAGAGCAGAGTCAGGGGGATGCCGATCACCACCACATCGTCGCGCCGGAAGGTTTCGTCCAGCGGTTTGGAGGAATCATAGAGGAAATACCCACCTGGTGCCAGTCCGTCGTAGTCCTGGCGCAGCGTCTGCCCGTTGACCGCCACCACCATGTCGACATCGCCCCGTCGCCCCAGATAGCCATGTTCATTGACCCGAACCTCGTACCAGGTCGGCAGCCCCTGGATATTGGAAGGGAAGATATTCTTCGGGCTTACCGGCACGCCCATCCGGAACACCGCCTTGGCGAAAAGATTGTTGGCGCTGGCCGAGCCCGAGCCGTTGACATTGGCAAACCGGATGACAAAATCGTTAACGCTTTCCAACGGCTTCATAGTTGCCCTGCCTGTGCGGATTGATAAATAAATTTCTGCATTTCCCAGGCCGAAGTCGGGCACCGTTCCGCACAGATGCCGCAGTGCAGGCAGACGTTCTCGTCCTTGACCATCACCCGCCCGGTGGCCAGCGGCCCGGAAACATAGAGCCCCTGGCCGAGATTCTGCGCCGGGGCCCGGAGCCGGGTCCGCAGCGCTTCTTCGCTGCCGTTGTCGACGAAATTGATGCAGCTCTCCGGACAGGCATCGACGCAGGCGTCGCACTCGATGCACTCGGCGGCGTGGAAGACGGTCTGCACATCGCAGTTGAGGCAGCGCAGCGATTCGGTCTGGCCGAGTTTCCGATCAAAACCAAGCTCAACCTCCAGGAGCCGATCTTTGAGCGATTTGGCCTTGCTCAACATCGGCACGGCCTGCCGCTCGGTTTCGGCGACCTGGTTGTGGTAGAGCCAGTCGTGCACCCCCATTTTCTGGCCGGCGAGGTTGACCTGCGGTGCCGGACGCTGATCCACAGGTTGACCCTGACAGTACAGGTCAATGGAGATGGCGGCCTGATGGCCCTGGGCCACGGCGGTGATAATGTTGCGCGGTCCAAAGGCGGCATCGCCGCCGAAAAACACCTGAGGGAGCGAAGATTGCAGGGTCAGGGGATCGAGCACCGGCAGACCCCATTGGTCAAAGGCAATGCCCGCATCCGGCTCGATCCAGGGGAAGGCGTTCATCTGACCGACCGCCAGCAGGACCTCGTCACAGGCGATGAACTTGGGCGGTTCGCCCAGCCCTTGCCCTTTTTCAAATTCCATCCCCACCAGCTGGCCATCCTCAATGACAAAGGCCAGGGGGGTCAGGTTGTCAAGGATCGGGATATCTTCATGGATGGCGTCCTCAATCTCCCAATGCGAGGCCTTCATGGCCGTCTTGGGCCCACGCACCACCACCCGCACCTCTTCGCCGCCCATCCTCCGGGCGGTACGGCAGCAGTCCATGGCGGTATTGCCGCCGCCGATGACCAACACCCGTTTGCCGATTTTGTCGGTATGCCCAAAGACCACCCCGGCCAGCCAGTCGATCCCTACATGGATCTGGCCTTCGCCGGCCTGCCTGCCGGGAAGATCGGGCAGGTCGCGACCGCGGGGCGCCCCGGTACCGACAAAGACGGCGTCGTACTCCTGGGCCAGCATCGCCTTCATGCTGGCCACCCGGTGGTTGAAATGGGTGGTCACCCCCATATCGAGGATGTAGTTGACCTCGGTGGCCAGCACCGCCTCGGGCAGACGGAACGAAGGTAGCTGGCTGCGCATGAAACCGCCGCCATGTTCCTGCTCGTCAAAAAGATCGATTTCGTAGCCAAGCGGCATCAGATCGCGGGCCACGGTTAGCGAGGCCGGCCCGCCGCCGATCAGGGCGATCCGCTTGCCGTTCTTTATTTGAGGAATTTCGGGAAACCGGGCCGTCACCCCGAGGTCGCGGTTATCGGCGCAGACCCGCTTCAGCCGACAGATAGCCACCGGCTCCTGCTCCACCCGCCCCCGGCGGCAGGCCGGTTCGCAGGGCCGGTCGCAGACCCGCCCCAAAACCCCGGGAAAAACATTGGAAACCCAGTTGATCATGTAGGCTTCGGTGTAACGCTTTTCGCTGATCAGGCGGATGTATTCCGGAACCGGCGTATGGGCGGGGCAGGCAAACTGGCAGTCGATGACTTTATGAAAATATTCAGGATCTTCGATATCTGTTGGTTTCAAGCGTTAAACTCCTGGATAGAAGGGAACCGACGACCAATAGAAACGGGAATGGTTACCAGAAAATTGAAATAGTATAAAAAAGAGAAGGACAAAGAAAGGATTTTTTGGGCGGCCAGAAAGAAAAAACCACCCGGCCGGGCCGCAGCGGCGACAGGTTCAGGTCGGCAGCATGCCGTAGAGGTAGTTGATGATGTCGGTACGGGTGACGATGCCGATCACCTTTTGTCCCTGGACCACCGGCAGATGGCCGATATTTTTCTGCACCATCAGTTCCGCCGCCTCGCCGGCCGGGGCATCGGGGGAGATGGTCGTCACCTTGCGATTCATGAAGGCCTTGACCGGGCTGTCCCATTGTTTTCGCAGTTTCAGTTTTTTCAGATCCCAGAGCACCACGATCCCAAGGAGGCAATCATTTTCCTCGACCAGCACCCCCCGGATTTTCTCATCCTCCATAATATGTTGCACTTCGAGCATCGGCGTATTCGGACTGACAGTGGTGACCGGAAACGACATCATATCGGCCACCAAAGCACCACCCCGCTGCACCTCGTGGAGCGCGGCCAGAATTTTCTGCCTGATTTCGCCGGCCGCCATGTGGCTGCCGACAATCGTGGCCGAGCCGGCTCCCGGATGCCCGCCGCCGCCGAAACGCTGCAGGAGGGTGTTGACATTGATCTCCGGGGCACTGCTACGGCCGATGATGAAAAATCCGCCATCCTCGTTGACGAAAATAACAAACACGGCGTCGGCATTGACGATCTTGGCATAGAGCTGGACCACCATGGCCAGTTCAACATGCTTATTGATCTGCACCACCGCGATCCCCACCCGTTTACCCTTGATTTCGTGCTGCTCGGCATCGCGCATCAAGCGAAACAAGACTTTTTTCTGGACTTCGCCGTAGGCCATGTTGAGAAAATCGACGGCGATGTTGAGATCCGCGCCTTGTTCGAGGAGATAAGCGGCGGTTCGGGCGTCTTCCGGGGTGGTGGAGCCGAAGGTCAACTGGCCGGTATCCTCGTAGAGTCCAAGGAGAAAAAGGGTGGCCTGCAGCGGGGTGATGGCGAGTTCCTGTTTTTGAATCTCGCGGAGCAGCAGGGTAATGGTGGCTCCCACCTTTTCAACACACTGCCAATGGGGACTGATATCACCGATCCCGAAATGATGATCCCAGAGCAGCAGTTCGACGCCATCCCGGTCCTTAAGCTGCTCGAACCGGTCCAGCCGCCGCCACTGATTGGTATCTGCGACGATGAGCCGGGTGACCGCAGCCAGATCGACCTCCCCGGCCAAGATGAGGTCAAAGGAGGTTTTATGAAGGCTGAGAAACCGGTGGATATTGGGGTTGACGTTTTTTGGGCACACCGCCACGGTCCCGGGATAAATCAGGGTGGCGGCGATGATCGAGGCCAGGCCGTCAAAATCGGTGTTTTTATGGGTCGTCGCTATCTGCATGGCACCTGATCAGGACGTTGAGCTGATCAACGTCAAAAATAAATATTATACCAACAAAGTATCGCCAAATCGACGCCGATTTTCGAGCCGTCGCTGCCCCGGGAGAGCTGGCAGCACGCGCCGAAAAACCACCGCTATCCTTTACTCTATAGGATGCAAGAAAACTGTCAACCAAAGAGTCGAACTGCTCCAATCCTGGTCGGCCGGTACCGCCCCGCACAATCCCAGGAACAATTCTTGTTGCACTGGTGCCCCGCCGGTGCTTAACATATCCTCCAAACTACTTCTTTCGGGGCATACGGCATGACAACAGGGCTCTACGATCTCAATGAATACAAGGATAACTGCGGCTTCGGCCTGATCGCCCACCTCAAGGGCACGGCCAGCCACCGACTGGTGCAGACCGGCATCGAGGCCCTGACCTGCATGACCCATCGGGGCGGGATTGCTAGCGACGGCCGCACCGGCGATGGCTGCGGCCTACTGCTCCAAAAGCCCGATGGTTTTTTCCGCCAGATAGCCAGGGACTGCGGCCTCGGCGAACTGACCCCGCTCTACGGCATCGGCGCGGTCATGCTCAGCCGGGAAACCGACCGGGCCGACGAAGGCCGGCGCATCCTCGGTGAAGAGCTCTCCGCCCAAGGGCTGCGCGTGGCCGGCTGGCGGGCGGTTCCCACCAACCCCGACTGCCTCGGCCCCATCGCCCTCGACACCCTGCCGGTCTTTGCCCAGGTCCTGGTCAACTGCGCCGAGCTCGACCGCCAGCAGTTCACCGCCAAAATGTTCCTGGCCCTGCGCAAGGCGGAAATCCGGCTGGCCGCGGACCCCGATTTCTACGTGGTCAGCCTCAGCGAGGGCGTGGTCGTGTACAAGGGCCTGATGATGCCCGCCGACCTGCCCGGTTTTTTCCCCGACCTGGCCGACCCTCGCCTGGAAAGCGCCATCTGCGTTTTTCACCAGCGCTTCTCCACCAACACCATGCCGCGCTGGCCGCTGGCCCAGCCTTTCCGCCTGCTGGCCCACAACGGCGAAATCAACACCATCACCGGCAACCGACTCTGGTCGGTGGCCCGATCCGGCAAATTCAAAACCCCGCTGCTGCCGGATATCGAGACCATCACCCCTTTGGTCAATCGCACCGGGTCGGATTCCTCCAGCCTGGACAACATGCTGGAAGTTCTGCTGACCGGCGGCATGGACCTGCACCGGGCCATCCGTATGCTGGTGCCGCCCGCCTGGCAGAACGTCGAACATCTGGATGCCGATCTCCGCGCCTTCTACGAGTTCAACTCCATGCACACCGAAGCCTGGGACGGCCCTGCCGGCCTGGTGATCACCGATGGCCGCTACGCGGTCTGCGCCCTGGACCGCAACGGGCTGCGCCCCTCCCGCTGGGTGCTGACCCGCGACGATTTCCTCACCGTGGCCTCGGAAGTCGGGGTATACGCCTACGATGCCGGCGAGGTGGTGGCCAAGGGCCGCCTCGGTCCGGGGCAGATTCTTTCGGTGGATACCCTGACCGGCCAGCTCCGCCACACCCGCGAGGTGGATGAGGAACTCAAAGGCCGCCACCCCTACAAGCAGTGGCTCAAGGACAACACCCTGCGGATCGAAGGCACCCTGACCCAAGACCGGGCGGCCAAGGAGATGGCGCCCGACGACCTCCGCATGGCCATGAAAATGTTCCAGGTCACCTTTGAGGAGTGCGACCAGCTGCTCCGGCCCCTGGCGGAAACCGGCCAGGAGGCCACCGGCTCCATGGGCGACGACACCCCCATGGCGGTACTCTCCCGCCAGCAGCGGCCGCTCTTTGATTATTTCCGCCAGCAGTTCGCCCAGGTGACCAATCCCCCCATCGATCCCCTGCGCGAGGCGGTGGTGATGTCGCTGGAGACCTGCATCGGCCCGGAACAGCAATCGATCTTCGAGGAATCCGAACAGCATGCCAGCCGGGTCATCCTGACCTCGCCGGTGCTCTCCGCCGAAAAATTCCGCGCCCTGGTCCATCTCGAACGCTGGGGCTACGGCCTCGCCCGCCTGCCGCTCTGCTATCATCCGGACCAGCGGAATCTGCGCAGCGCTCTGGAACAGCTCTGCCAGCAGGCCGAGGATGCGGTGCGGGGTGGCAGTGTCCTACTGCTGCTCACCGACCAGGACTGCCGGCCGCCCCAGCTGCCGATCCATGCGCTGCTCGCCACCGGCGCGGTCCACCATCACCTCTCCCGGCAGGGGCTGCGCTGCAATGCCAACCTCCTGGTGGCCACCGCCACGGCCCGGGACTCCCACCAGATAGCTGCCCTCATCGGCTTCGGGGCCACCGCCGTCTACCCCTACCTGAGCTATGCCGTGCTCGGCGATCTCTGTCGCACCGGCGAGCTTGATCTGACCCCGGAGCAGGCGCTCAAAAAGTATCGCCAGGGGATCAAAAAAGGCTTGTTAAAAATTCTCTCCAAGATGGGCATCTCCACGGTGGCGTCCTACCGGGGCGCACAACTTTTTGAGATCATCGGCCTGGACGAGGAGGTGGTCGGGCTGTGTTTCCCCGGCACCCCCAGCCGCATCCAGGGGGCAGGATTTGCTGAACTTGAAGCCGACCAGCAACGACTTGCCAAAGAGGCGATCACCGCGCACCTGCCCATTCGTCCCGGCGGGCTGCTCAAATACATGTACGGCCAGGAATACCACGCCTTTAATCCCGAGGTGGTGCTGGGACTGCAAGCCGCGGTGCAGAGCGGCGATTATGAACAGTGGCGGACCTGCGCCGATGCGATCAATCACCGCCCGCCCGCGACCCTGCGCGACCTGCTCTGCTTCCGCCCGGGCATCACCCCGATCCCGCTCGACCAGGTCGAGCCGGTGGAAGCGATCCTCAAGCGATTCGACACCGCCGCCATGTCGCTGGGCGCCTTGTCGCCCGAGGCCCACGAAGCCCTGGCTACGGCGATGAACACCATGGGCGGCCGTTCCAACAGCGGCGAAGGCGGCGAAGATCCGGCCCGCTACGGCACCCTCAAGGTGTCCAAGATCAAACAGGTTGCCTCCGGCCGTTTCGGCGTCACGCCCCACTATCTGGTCAACGCCGAGGTGCTGCAGATCAAAATCGCCCAGGGCGCCAAACCCGGCGAAGGGGGCCAACTACCGGGGAGCAAGGTCAACGAGCTGATCGCCCGCCTCCGCTATGCTGTCCCCGGCGTCACCCTGATCTCGCCGCCGCCGCATCACGACATCTACTCCATTGAGGACCTGGCCCAGCTGATTTTTGACCTCAAACAGATCAACCCCGAGGCGCTGGTGTCGGTGAAGTTGGTGGCACGACCCGGCATCGGCACCATCGCCGCCGGCGTGGCCAAGGCCTATGCCGACCTGATCACCGTTTCCGGCTACGACGGCGGCACCGCCGCCAGCCCGATCTCCTCGATCCGCCATGCCGGTTCGCCCTGGGAGCTGGGACTCGCCGAGGTCCACCAGACCCTGCAGGCCAACGATCTGCGCGGCAAGGTTCGCCTCCAGACCGACGGCGGCCTCAAAACCGGGCTCGACGTGGTCAAGGCGGCCATGCTCGGGGCGGAGAGCTTCGGCTTCGGCACCGCGCCCATGGTGGCGCTCGGCTGCAAATACCTGCGCATCTGCCACCTCAACAACTGCGCCACCGGCCTGGCCACCCAACGCGACGATCTGCGACGCGACCACTACCAGGGCACGGTGGCCAAGGTGATCCATTACTTCCGCTTCGTGGCCCAGGAAACCAGGGAGTGGCTGGCCCTGCTCGGGGTCCGGAGCCTGGGCGAACTGGTCGGCCGGGTCGACCTGATGGAACAGGCAGCTGGCACCACCTCCCGGCAACGACGCCTGGATCTCCGTCCACTGCTCCACACCGACGACCTACTGGCCCAAAAACCGCGATGCTGCGCAGTCACCCGCAATCAGCCCTTTGACCAGGGGCCGCTGGCCGAACAGATGGTCCGCGACATCCTGCCCGCCATCGAAGGACGCAACGGCGGCGCCTTTGCCTACACCCTGACCAACCGCGACCGGTCGATCGGCGCCCGCCTCAGTGGCGAAATCGCCAAACGCTATGGCAACCAGGGGATGGCGGAGACCCCGATCAAATTGAAGCTCACCGGGGTCGCCGGCCAGAGTTTCGGGGTCTGGAACGTGGGCGGCCTGGAGTTGTATCTGAATGGCGATGCCAACGACTATGTCGGCAAGGGCATGGCCGGAGGCAAGATCGTCCTGCGCCCACCGCACCGTTCGACCTTCCAGAGCGAAGTCACCAGCATCATGGGCAACACCTGCCTCTACGGCGCCACCGGCGGCAAATTGTTCGCCTCCGGCCTGGCCGGAGAACGGTTCGCGGTACGCAACTCCGGGGCGCATGCGGTGGTGGAGGGGTTAGGCGACCACGGCTGCGAATACATGACCGGCGGCCTGGTGACCGTGCTCGGCCCGACCGGAGCCAATTTCGGGGCGGGCATGACCGGCGGATTCGTCTATGTGCTCGATCTGGAAAACAATTTTGTCGACAAACACAACCATGAGCTGGTCGAAATCCAACGCATCCATTCCGGGTACATGGAAGAATACCGCAACCACCTCCACCAGGTGATCGAAGAGTTCTGCCGCGAAACCAACAGCGACTGGGGCTGGCGGCTGCTTGACGACTTTCTCGACTATATCGGCAAATTCTGGCTGGTCAAACCCAAGGCCGCCGACTTATCCAGCCTGCTCGACCGACTCCGCCAGCGCGGCGAATAATCAGACCACGGCATCCCTATGAACAATCGTTTACATAATGTCTTCCAATTCCTGGACGTGGAACGCAAACTGCCGCCCAAAACCGGGCTGGTCACGCGCAAAACCGCTTTTCGGGAAATCTACGAACCGGTGCCCGAACTCTATCTCCAGCATCAGGCGCACCGCTGCCTGGAATGCGGCAATCCCTACTGCGAATGGAAATGCCCGGTGCACAACTATATCCCCAACTGGCTCAAACTGCTGACCGAGGGCAATCTGACCGCGGCGGTGGAACTCTGCCATCAGACCAACAGCCTGCCGGAGATTTGTGGCCGGGTCTGCCCGCAGGACCGACTCTGCGAGGGGGCCTGCACTTTAAACGACGGTTTCGGCGCGGTCACCATCGGCAACATTGAAAAATACATCACCGACCAGGCACTCTCGCAGGGCTGGCAACCGGATCTTTCCAAGGTGGCGTGGACCGACAAGCGGGTGGCGGTGATCGGTGCCGGACCCGCCGGGCTGGGGTGCGCCGATGTGCTGGTGCGCAATGGGGTACGCCCGGTGGTTTTTGACCGCTATCCCGAAATCGGGGGCTTGCTGACCTTTGGCATTCCGGAGTTCAAACTGGAGAAATCGATCCTGGCACGCCGCCGCCAGCTGTTCACCGGGATGGGGGTGGAATTTCGCCTGAATACCGAAATCGGCCGGGACGTCGGCCTGGAGCAGTTACTGGATCAATTTGACGCCGTGTTTCTCGGCATGGGGACCTATAAATACATGCGGGGGGGATTCCCCGGCGAGGATCTGCAGGGGGTGCATGACGCCCTGCCCTTCCTGATCGGCAACGTCAGTCACCATCACGGCTTTGCGACAGCCGCCCCGTTTATCGATACCGCCGGCCTGAAGGTAGTGGTGCTCGGCGGCGGCGACACCGCCATGGATTGTTGCCGCACCGCCATCCGCCAGGGGGCGGTGAGCGTCACCTGCGCCTATCGCCGCGACGAAGCCAACATGCCGGGCTCGAAACGGGAAGTGGCCAATGCCCGGGAGGAGGGGGTGCAGTTTCTCTTTAACCAGCAACCGGTGGGCATCCTGGGCGAACATGCGGTGGAGGGAGTGGAACTAGTGACCACGGAATTGGGCGAGGCCGATGCCAGCGGGCGACGGCGACCGGTGATCGTCGCGAGCAGTCAGGTGACCGTGACCGCGGATATTGTGTTGATTGCCTTTGGTTTTCGTCCCGACCCGCCGCCGTGGCTGCTTGAACATGCGGTTGTCCTCACCAGCCAACACCGGGTGCAGGCACGGGAAGAGAGCGAATACCCCCTCCAGACCTCCAATCCCAAGGTTTTTGCCGGCGGCGATATGGTACGGGGGTCGGATCTGGTGGTGACCGCCATCTGGCAGGGACGACTGGCGGCCAAGGGGATACTGGGCTATCTGGGGGTCGACTGAGTTGTCTGGCTCAAGCCGGCTGCCGTTTTTCAACAAAAAAATCAATAGTTCATCTGATATATTTTTTGTTGGGATGATAGTATGTCCTCGGAAATCACAAATTCTCCCCCGGAACCCTCCACCATGGCCCAACGGTCTAAGGCGCAATCAACATTAAAAAAGCGGCTCTGATCAAATTTGGCTTTTTTTCCATTGCCCTTATCCCGAACGGAGAATATATTCCTCGCTTTGGTTCAAAATCAGGATTTCCACCGGGAAACAGTCGGTAACCTGACAGGAATGATACCATCAGCCAGCAAAGGGCAATAAAAACTAAGACTCACCGTGCAGCTCTTTTCCTTTTCAACGAAAGTTCACTCTCCACTACAATTTTCCAAACACCATGGACAGAATCAGTCAATTAGCTAATTTCATAATAAATATAAACCAGCATTTAACCGTTCTGGTGGATAACCACGGCGCACTGGTTTACGGGCTCATAGCCTTGATCATTTTCTGTGAAGTCGGCCTGATTGTCGCTCCCTTTCTGCCCGGAGATTCGATGCTGTTTGCCATCGGCACCCTCTGCGCCAGCGATGCCATGGATTTAAGTATCGTCCTGACCCTCTTTCCGATCGCCGCCATTCTGGGAGATAATTTCAACCGCCTCATGGGTATATGGTTCGGCCACAAAGTCTTTGCCGGCGATAACGGCCGTTTTTTTAACCAGAAAAATCTCGCCAAGTCTCACGAATTTTTTGAGAAGCACGGGAGCAAGGCCGTCACCTTTTGTCGATTCATTCCCTTTCTTCGCACCTATGTTCCCTTCGTGGCCGGCATGGCCGAAATGAGCTGGCGATCCTTCCTCCCCTTTAGTGTATTAGGCGGAACCGCATGGGTGACAGTTTGCGTTCTTGCCGGCTATTTCCTGGCTAACCTCGAATATTTCGATCGATTTTTCTAGCCCATCCCGGTATGGCCAGGAAGGGGATAACTGGCCTATCTGGGGATCGGCTGAGCCAACACTATGCCCCCAGCAGGGCAAACAATGACAAAAGCCGCCAACCCGGGACCGGGCGGCGGCTTTTTCGTTACTCTTCTTGTAAATATTCAGCAGACCCGAAGGAACAAACCCGGCTCGGAAAAAATGCAAAGAATGGCTTTCTGCTTTAGCAAGGCGGCACCCACTTTTTTATAGATTAAGATGGCACGTTTTCTTTAGCCGATCGGCGACGTTTTTCAAGATGGTCTCGTTGATATCAGCCGCCGAAGTTTCAGCATCGGCCAACACAGCGACGGGGGCATCCGGCCGAAGCTGCTTACATCTCGAAACGGATGAGGACTTCGCCGGCCTCCACCGCCTGACCGCCCGTCACCCGCACCTCGGCAATAACCCCGTCCACCGGAGAAGCCACGCCGCTTTCCATTTTCATCGATTCCAGGATGACCAAGTTCTGGCCGCGGAACACCCGTTCCCCCTTCTCCGCCAGCACCTCCACCACCAGCCCCGGCATCGGGCAAAGGAGGATATTGTTGGCCGCCTTGTCCACCTTCTTCGGCATGTACTGCATCAAGGTCCATTCTTTGGGAGTATAGACCTCGAACAGTCGGGAAATACCATTGAAGGATATAAACATGAACGACTCTTCAAACCGCACCCGAAACCGATACTCCTGACCGTTGACATTGAGCTTGAGCCGGCGGCGAAAGAACTCGAATCTTGGGATTTCGACCTGATGCGCCTGCCCATCCACCCGGATAGTGCACAGCGCGCCACTGATCGGCGTCCCCTCCATGGTCACTTCAAAAATATCGTCCTGGCTGCGTACCTGGTAGCGATGGGTCTTGCCCAGATCCCGCTTACCGCCGATGTCGGAGACCATGTGGCGCAGTGACTCGCGCACCGCCACCGTCCGGGTATGGTAGATCAGGGTGGCGGCAAGGGCCTCCAACTGCAGGTGCAGGAGTGCCGGCGACCGCTTCGACATGCCGCCGTCAAAATGCTGCTCAATGAAATTGGTGTTGAGGTTCCCCTCGGCGAACTCGGCCAGGCACAGCACGCTGGTCACAAAATCGATATTGGTCGAAACCCCCTCGATGTGGTAGCCGTTCAGCGCCTCGATCAGCCCCCGGCGCGCATCCTCGCGGGTCTTGCCGTGGCAGATCAGCTTGGCCAGCATCGAGTCGTAATACACATCGATCTTGCTGCCGATATTCACCCCGCTGTCCACCCGGACGCCCGTGCCCCGGGGGGCGGCGTAGCGGGTGATCATCCCGGTCGAGGGAATGAAGCCCCGCGAAGGATCCTCCGCGCAGATCCGTGCCTCGATCGCCCAACCATTGAACTTGACCCCGCCCTGGTCAAAGGGCAGCGCCTCGCCCGCGGCGATCCGCAGCTGCCATTCCACCAGATCCAGGCCGGTGACCATCTCGGTGACCGGATGCTCCACCTGCAGCCGGGTATTCATCTCCAAAAAATAAAAATCGTGCCGGCTGTCCATCACAAACTCGACCGTGCCCGCATTGACGTAGTTGGCCGTACGCGCCAGATCGCAGGCCGCCTTACCCATCCGCTGACGCAGCTCAGGCGAAACCGCAGGTGACGGCGACTCCTCGATCACCTTCTGGTAGCGCCGCTGGATCGAGCACTCGCGCTCGCCCAGATGCACCACATGGCCATGGCTGTCCGCCAAAATTTGAATCTCGATATGCCGGGGTTGCTCGATATAGCGCTCGACAAAAATCCGGGTGTCGTTGAAGGCCTTCTGGGTCTCCTGACGGCTGGCCGCAAGTGCCGCTTTCATATCCTCAGGTTTGCGCACAATCCGCATGCCCTTGCCGCCGCCGCCGGCTGCGGGCTTGAGCAGCACCGGGTAGCCGACACTCGAAGCCACCGCCATGGCCTCGGTTTCATCGGCGATCGCCTCGATATGGCCGGGGATCACCGGGACGCCGGCATTCTTGGCCAGTTCCTTGGAGGTGATCTTGTCGCCCATGATATTGACCGCATCCACCGGCGGGCCGATGAACACCATCCCGGCTGCTTCGACCGCCTGGGCGAACCGGGCGTTTTCCGACAAAAAACCGTACCCGGGATGTACCGCCTGAGCCCCGGTGGCCACCGCCGCGGCGATGATCTTGTCGATATTGAGATAGGATTTCTGCGACTGCGACTCGCCGATATGCACCGCTTCATCGGCAAGATGGCGGTGCAGGCTGCGGCTATCGGCATCGGAATAGACCGCCACCGTGCCTATGCCCATCCGATTGCAGGTCCGGATAATCCGAATGGCTATTTCGCCGCGATTGGCGATCAGAATCTTAGTAAACATTGCATAACCTCACAGGGGGATATTTCCGTGTTTGCGATCAGGGCCCTTGGTTCGCTTGCTGTCCAGCATCTGCAAGGTGCGGATGAGATGCGAGCGGGTATCTCGAGGGAAGATGACGTCGTCGATATAGCCCCGCTGGGCCGCGATGAACGGATTGGCAAAGGTGCGGCGATACTCCTCCATCTTTTCGCTCAACACGGCTTCCGGATCGGCGGCCGCATAGATCTCCTTGCGATGAATGACCTCGGCCGCACCTTTGGGGCCCATCACCGCAATCTCAGCGGTCGGCCAGGCGTAATTGACGTCGCAGTGGATATGCTTGGAGTTCATCACCAGGTAGGCCCCGCCGTAGGCCTTACGGACGATCACCGAAATCCGGGGCACCGTGGCCTCGGTGAAGGCATAGAGCAGTTTCGCCCCGTGCCGGATGATGCCGCCATGTTCCTGGTCGGGACCGGGCATGAAGCCGGGGACATCCACCAGGGTGATCAACGGGATGTTGAACGAATCGCAGAACCGGACGAAACGACCGGCCTTGATCGAGGCGTCGTTATCCAATACGCCCGCCAGGACCGCCGGCTGATTGGCCACCAACCCCACGGTCTGACCGCCCAACCGGCCGAACCCGCAGATGATGTTGCGGGCAAATCCGCCGTGCACCTCCATGAACTCGGCGCCGTCCAGGATGCTGAGGATCAGCACGTTCATGTCGTAGGTCTGATTGGAGTTGCCGGGGATCAGGTAGTCCAGGGCCGGATCGGTCCGGTCGGCCGAGTCGCTCATGTCGAGGATCGGCGCCCGATGCCGGTTGTTCGACGGCAGGTAGCTGATCAGCCGCCGGACCTCGCGCAGCGCCAGCACGTCGTTGGGCACCGTGAAATGGGCCACCCCGCTCTTCTGCGCATGCACCAAGGCCCCGCCCAGATCCTCGGAGGTGATGTCCTGATGGGTGACCGTCTTGACCACGCTCGGACCGGTGACGAACATGTACGAGCTGTCCTCCACCATAAAAACAAAATCGGTAATCGACGGGCTGTAGACCGCGCCACCGGCGCAGGGCCCCATGACACAGGAAATCTGCGGCACCACCCCGCTGGCCCGAACATTGCGGTGAAAAATCTCGCCGTAGGCGGCCAGGGCATCCATGCCCTCCTGGATACGCGCCCCGCCCGAATCGTTGAGGCCGATGATCGGCGCCCCCACCTTGACCGCCAGGTCCATGACCTTGCAAATCTTCTGGGCATGCGCCTCGCCCAGCGAACCGCCGAGCACCGTGAAGTCCTGGCTGAACACGAACACTTCCCGGCCGTCAATCGCCCCATGGCCGGTGATCACCCCGTCGCCGAGATAGCTCTTCTCGCCGCCCAGGCTGCTGCCACGACCAATTTTGAGCACATCGAACTCCTCAAAGGAGCCTTCGTCGAGCAGTAGATCCAGCCGCTCCCGCGCCGTCAGCTTGCCCTTGCGGTGCTGATCGGCCTTCTTGCCCTCGCCACCGGCGGAAATCGATTCCGCCCGCAGCCGTTCCAATGTCTCGAGGGTCGCTTTGTATTGCGTATCCATGGTGATCACCTTGTTACGGACACCGGTCCGGGAAAAAAACAGTTAATTGCCTGTTCTTATTTAGCCTATTGATTTTAGAGGCGCAAGTTTTCACGATGCTTTCACTGCTGTTCGGCAGGGGTTTGCTCGACGGATTCCTCCGCATCGCCGCCGGTAGCCATCAGCACAATGTCAACCCGACGATTTTGCTTGCGACCTTCATCCGAACTGTTCTCGGCAATCGGCCGATACTCGCCGTAACCGGTCACGCTCAGTTTCTGGGGTGCAAAACTATGCCGATCAATAAAGAAATGCGCCAGGCTGGTGGCTCTGCCGGTGGACAGTTCCCAGTTGGAAGGGAACTGCGAGGAGCGCATCGGAATATTGTCGGTATGCCCTTCGAAGCTAATCGGGTTATTATAGGGCAGCAACGACTCGGCAATTTTAGAGAGAATGGCGTGCGAAGCTGGTTTGACGGCGGCGCTGCCGGAATCGAAAAAACCGGCTTCCTTAACGCTCACCACCAGCCCTCGTTTGGTGATCTCCACGTTGACTTTTTCCAACGCATTCTGGGTGACCAGAAACTTTTCAATCGACACCAGAATTTCTTTGAACTCTTTTTTGGTGGCCTGGATTTTCTCGGTGCCGTCACTGGTTTTCGGCTTGGGCTTTTCCGGATTTTTGATGGAACGCCGCATCGAGGGGATGGGCAGCAGTTCGGCACTTTTCATAATGGTGGGCTTGCCCGACGAAGCACCGGTGGTCACCCCGAAGGCGCTGCGATAGGAGGCTGCCACCTGCTCCACCTTCTGCTTGTCGGTTTGCGACATGGCATACAAGGTGACGAAAACCGCAAACAACAGGGTAATGAAGTCGGCATAGGAAACCAGCCAACGCTCATGGTTTGCCGCTTTTTCCGGCTCTTTTTTTCTGGCCATTTATTTTCCTCCCTCACCGTCGGCCCCACCGCTGGTATCACCAATGCCGCCCAGGTATGATTTCAGCCGCTCCTCGATAAAGCGGGGATTCTCGCCGTTTTGAATGGACACAATGCCGGCAATGATCATTTCTTTGCGCAGCACTTCGTCTTTGATGCGGTGTTTGATCTTGGTGGCAAAGGGCAGGCAGAGAATATTGGCGGTGATCAGGCCGTAGATGGTGGCAACAAAGGCCACAGCGATACCCCCGCCCAGCTTGGAGGTATCGGAGAGATTGCTCATAACATGGATAAGCCCGAGCACCGCGCCGATGATGCCGACGGTGGGGGCATAGCCGCCGGCCGCCTCATAGAACTCGGCGCTCATCTTGGCATGCTCTTCATACGCACCCAGATCCAGCTCCATCAGCTCCCTGATTTCCTTGGGTTCAACCCCGTCGACCGAAAGCGAGATCGCCTTTTTCATGAACCGGTCTTTATGGTTCTGGGCATCCTGTTCCAGAGAAATGATGCCGTTTTTTCGGGCCTTGGTGGCATAGCCGCAGATTTCGACGATCAGCTCGTCGTTCTTTGGCGGGGTAGCGATCAGTTTCTTAAGATCCTTGACCGCGTTAATGGCGGTACTCATCGGGAAGCTGATGAAAGCTGCACCAAAGGTACCGCCCAGCACGATCAAGGCAGCGGTGGGTTGCACCAGAGAGTTGAGATGCAATCCTTCCAGGACCGCTCCCCCGATAATAGCCCCCAGACCGAGGACTAAGCCTATAATTGTTGCGATATCCATACGCTGCGAGTCTCGTTAGCTGAAAAGAGGACCGCCGAAGCCCATCGGCAGAAATACATACTATTTAATTGTAGATGGATAACCGGATTAATAAAAGAAAAAAGTAGTGAAATTTCCTGTCACGACAATGGACTATCGCCACCCTTTCTGCCCCGTCGGCTCATCGACGGCAAACAAAATTACGCCGTGGAACCGGCGTCGGACCATTGTTCGGCGAGATGGATAATGCGGACGCGATAGACTAAGATTTTATCGATAACCTCCTCCGCCTTTTCCCGCACCAGGAAGTGATCGCCATTGATCAGGCTAATGATGGTATCCGGGGTTTCTTCAAGGCTCTTGATCAAATCCGGATTGACATACACGGTCGAGTTGTTCAGACGGGTCAACTTGATCATACTAACAAAAACCGTGGGGAGGTTAAGGTTGACATCGGCCCCCTCATATTTCCACCTGATTGCCCAATTCAACTACCCGATCCGGAGGCAGCTTGAAAAACGAGGTGGCATTCCAGGCATTGCGCGACATGAAAATAAACAACTGCTTCCGCCACTGCGCCATGGGGGCTGATCCGGTGGCAAGCAGCGTTTCGCGGCCCATGAAAAACGAAGTGGTGTAGAGATCTATTAACAGGCCTTGCTGACCCAACAATTCTTTGAGCACACGCATGTCCGGGGACTCCATGAAACCATAACGAGCCTTGACCCGATAGAATCCCTGCCCAAGATCTTCCAGCGACACCCGTTCATCGGCAGGCACCGTCGGGGTTTCGGCGGAAAGAATGGAAAACAGTAGCACCCGTTCGTGCAACGCCTCGTTGTGCTTGAGGTGATGCAGCAAGGTATGCGGAATACCTTTGGGGGAGATGGACATGAACACCGCCGTGCCGGCGGTCCGTTGAGGACTGTAGGCGGCGATATCCCGGAGGAACACATCGGCGGGCAGCCGCATCATTTCATAATGTTTGGCCAGGATGGCCCGGCCGTCGCGCCAGGTGATCATGGAGACCAGAACAAACGAGGCGATACAGATGGTAATCCAACCGCCATCCACCACTTTAAACATGTTGGCACTCAAAAAAGCGCCGTCGAAAAACAGGAACAGGCAGAGCAGGGACACGCTTTGCCACATTGGCCAGTTCCATTTGATCTGGGTCACCTGAAAATACATGATCGAGGTGATGGTCATGGACGCGGTCACCGCAAAACCGTAGGCCGCCGCGAGACGAGTCGATTCCTGGAACACCAGCACCAGGGTCAGGCAGGCGATCATCACCAGCCAGTTCACCGTGGGGATATAGATCTGCCCCTTGGCGGCTTCCGAGGTATGGACGATGCGCATACGCGGGGTAAACCCAAGCTGCACCGCCTGCTGGGTTAGGGAATAGACCCCGGAAATCATCGCCTGGGAAGCGATGATCGCTGAAAGGGTGGCCAGCCCTACCAGGGGATAGAGCAGCGCCTTCGGGGCCAGTGCATAAAAAGGATTGACACTGGCGACACTGGGATCGTGGAGCAGCAACGCCCCCTGGCCGTAGTAATTCAGCACCAGGCCGGGCAGCACCACCCCGTACCAGGTCAGGCGGATGGGCATGCGGCCGAAATGGCCCATGTCGGCATACAAGGCCTCACAGCCGGTGATGCAGAGGACCACCGAGGCCAGGGAGACAATGCCATGGAGGTGATGGATAGAAAAGAAATTGATCGCATACCAGGGATTCAAGGCATAGAGAATCTCGGGGGTCCGCAGGATGGACAGCAGGCCCAGGGTGCCAATACTGCCAAACCAGAGAATCATCACCGGGCCGAACACCTTGCCGATGACCGCGGTGCCATGCCGTTGCACCAGAAAGAGTGCTATCAAGATGACGCAGGTCAGGGGCACCACATAATTGGCGGCGGCATCGGTGGCCATGTTAAGGCCTTCGATGGCCGAAAGCACCGAAATGGCCGGGGTGATGACCCCGTCGCCATAGAGCAGCGATGCCCCCGAGGCGGTCAACACCGTCAGGATGGACCATTTTTTCTTATTGTCCTGCAAACGGCTGCGCAAGGTGGCCAGGAGCGAGAAGGTGCCGCCCTCCCCTTTATTGTCGGCCCGCAGGACAAAAAGAACGTACTTCAGGCTGACTACAAATATCAACGACCAAAAAACCATGGACAAGATGCCCAACACATTTGCCGGGGTGGCCTCCATGCCGTGGCTGCCGGAAAAACATTCTTTGATGGTGTACAGGGGACTGGTGCCGATATCGCCGTAAATGATCCCCAAAGCCGCCAAAGCCAACTGCGGTAGCGGCGCGTGGGGCTGGTGGTGCACGTGGGGCGGTTTTATGGATTTCTGAGAATCAAGCGACATAGACAATACTCCATTTTTTCCATATGGTTAGCCCCTGGAAAAAGACCGGAGGCTCTCATTCACCTGCGAGGTTAGCTGACGGGCCAAGGCTGAGAGATGCCTTGCGCATAAGCGTTATGCCCCAAAAAATTGGTTTCCCCGCTCCTGCTTCCGCAGGATTCAGTGTGTTCTATCGTTTGTAGATCGCATGCAAGGTATGCATTGCAACAAGGGCGTATATTGGTGCATCTCAAAAAATACGCAACCAGAAAATAACCTCGACCGCCCTTCGGTGCTCCTTTTTAAGGCCAGCGAAAGACACTGCCAGGGTCGTCGGAAGATGAACACCTCCTAACGAACCTGGCAGTTATGTGAAACAGGTCAAGCGACCTGCCCTTCCACCTCAAAACGAATGAGCGTTTCGCCGGCCTCCACCGCCTGACCACCCGTCACCCGCACCTCGGCAATGACCCCGTCCACCGGAGAAGCCACGCCGCTTTCCATCTTCATCGATTCCAGGATGACCAGGTTCTGGCCGCGGAATACGCGTTCTCCTTTCTGGGCCAGCACCTCCACCACCAGCCCCGGCATCGGGCAGAGGAGGATGTTGTTGGCCGCTTTGTCCGCCTTCTTCGGCATGAATTGCATCAAAGCCCATTCTTTGGGAGTATAGACCTCGAACAGCCGGGAAATACCATTGAAGGACATGAACACGAACGATTCATCAAAACGCAACCGGAACCGATAGGTCTGACCGTTGATCTTGAGTTTGAGCCGACGGCGAAAGAACTCGAATTTGGGAATCTCGATCTGATGCGCCTGCCCATCCACCCGGATGGTATAGAGTTCACCGAATACTGGCGTCCCCTCCAGAGTGACCTCAAAAATATCGTTCTGGCTGCGCACCTGGTAGCGGTGGGTTTTGCCCAGATCCCGTTTGCCGCCGATATCGGAAATCATGTGGCGCATGGACTCGCGCACCGCCACTGTCCGGGTATGATAGAGCAGCGTCGCGGTCAGGGCCTCCAACTGCAGGTGCAGGAGTGCCGGCGACCGCTTCGACATGCCGCCGTCAAAATGCTGCTCAATGAAATTGGTGTTGAGGTTCCCCTCGGCGAACTCGGCCAGGCACAGCACGCTGGTCACAAAATCGATATTGGTCGAAACCCCCTCGATGTGGTAGCCGTTCAGCGCCTCGATCAGCCCCCGGCGCGCATCCTCGCGGGTCTTGCCGTGGCAGATCAGCTTGGCCAGCATCGAGTCGTAATACACATCGATCTTGCTGCCGATATTCACCCCGCTGTCCACCCGGACGCCCGTGCCCCGGGGGGCGGCGTAGCGGGTGATCATCCCGGTCGAGGGAATGAAGCCCCGCGAAGGATCCTCCGCGCAGATCCGTGCCTCGATCGCCCAACCATTGAACTTGACCCCGCCCTGGTCAAAGGGCAGCGCCTCGCCCGCGGCGATCCGCAGCTGCCATTCCACCAGATCCAGGCCGGTGACCATCTCGGTGACCGGATGCTCCACCTGCAGCCGGGTATTCATCTCCAAAAAATAAAAATCGTGCCGGCTGTCCATCACAAACTCGACCGTGCCCGCATTGACGTAGTTGGCCGTACGCGCCAGATCGCAGGCCGCCTTACCCATCCGCTGACGCAGCTCAGGCGAAACCGCAGGTGACGGCGACTCCTCGATCACCTTCTGGTAGCGCCGCTGGATCGAGCACTCGCGCTCGCCCAGATGCACCACATGGCCATGGCTGTCCGCCAAAATTTGAATCTCGATATGCCGGGGTTGCTCGATATAGCGCTCGACAAAAATCCGGGTGTCGTTGAAGGCCTTCTGGGTCTCCTGACGGCTGGCCGCAAGTGCCGCTTTCATATCCTCAGGTTTGCGCACAATCCGCATGCCCTTGCCGCCGCCGCCGGCTGCGGGCTTGAGCAGCACCGGGTAGCCGACACTCGAAGCCACCGCCATGGCCTCGGTTTCATCGGCGATCGCCTCGATATGGCCGGGGATCACCGGGACGCCGGCATTCTTGGCCAGTTCCTTGGAGGTGATCTTGTCGCCCATGATATTGACCGCATCCACCGGCGGGCCGATGAACACCATCCCGGCTGCTTCGACCGCCTGGGCGAACCGGGCGTTTTCCGACAAAAAACCGTACCCGGGATGTACCGCCTGAGCCCCGGTGGCCACCGCCGCGGCGATGATCTTGTCGATATTGAGATAGGATTTCTGCGACTGCGACTCGCCGATATGCACCGCTTCATCGGCAAGATGGCGGTGCAGGCTGCGGCTATCGGCATCGGAATAGACCGCCACCGTGCCTATGCCCATCCGATTGCAGGTCCGGATAATCCGAATGGCTATTTCGCCGCGATTGGCGATCAGAATCTTAGTAAACATTGCATAACCTCACAGGGGGATATTTCCGTGTTTGCGATCAGGGCCCTTGGTTCGCTTGCTGTCCAGCATCTGCAAGGTGCGGATGAGATGCGAGCGGGTATCTCGAGGGAAGATGACGTCGTCGATATAGCCCCGCTGGGCCGCGATGAACGGATTGGCAAAGGTGCGGCGATACTCCTCCATCTTTTCGCTCAACACGGCTTCCGGATCGGCGGCCGCATAGATCTCCTTGCGATGAATGACCTCGGCCGCACCTTTGGGGCCCATCACCGCAATCTCAGCGGTCGGCCAGGCGTAATTGACGTCGCAGTGGATATGCTTGGAGTTCATCACCAGGTAGGCCCCGCCGTAGGCCTTACGGACGATCACCGAAATCCGGGGCACCGTGGCCTCGGTGAAGGCATAGAGCAGTTTCGCCCCGTGCCGGATGATGCCGCCATGTTCCTGGTCGGGACCGGGCATGAAGCCGGGGACATCCACCAGGGTGATCAACGGGATGTTGAACGAATCGCAGAACCGGACGAAACGACCGGCCTTGATCGAGGCGTCGTTATCCAATACGCCCGCCAGGACCGCCGGCTGATTGGCCACCAACCCCACGGTCTGACCGCCCAACCGGCCGAACCCGCAGATGATGTTGCGGGCAAATCCGCCGTGCACCTCCATGAACTCGGCGCCGTCCAGGATGCTGAGGATCAGCACGTTCATGTCGTAGGTCTGATTGGAGTTGCCGGGGATCAGGTAGTCCAGGGCCGGATCGGTCCGGTCGGCCGAGTCGCTCATGTCGAGGATCGGCGCCCGATGCCGGTTGTTCGACGGCAGGTAGCTGATCAGCCGCCGGACCTCGCGCAGCGCCAGCACGTCGTTGGGCACCGTGAAATGGGCCACCCCGCTCTTCTGCGCATGCACCAAGGCCCCGCCCAGATCCTCGGAGGTGATGTCCTGATGGGTGACCGTCTTGACCACGCTCGGACCGGTGACGAACATGTACGAGCTGTCCTCCACCATAAAAACAAAATCGGTAATCGACGGGCTGTAGACCGCGCCACCGGCGCAGGGCCCCATGACACAGGAAATCTGCGGCACCACCCCGCTGGCCCGAACATTGCGGTGAAAAATCTCGCCGTAGGCGGCCAGGGCATCCATGCCCTCCTGGATACGCGCCCCGCCCGAATCGTTGAGGCCGATGATCGGCGCCCCCACCTTGACCGCCAGGTCCATGACCTTGCAAATCTTCTGGGCATGCGCCTCGCCCAGCGAACCGCCGAGCACCGTGAAGTCCTGGCTGAACACGAACACTTCCCGGCCGTCAATCGCCCCATGGCCGGTGATCACCCCGTCGCCGAGATAGCTCTTCTCGCCGCCCAGGCTGCTGCCACGACCAATTTTGAGCACATCGAACTCCTCAAAGGAGCCTTCGTCGAGCAGTAGATCCAGCCGCTCCCGCGCCGTCAGCTTGCCCTTGCGGTGCTGATCGGCCTTCTTGCCCTCGCCACCGGCGGAAATCGATTCCGCCCGCAGCCGTTCCAATGTCTCGAGGGTCGCTTTGTATTGCGTATCCATGGTGATCACCTTGTTACGGACACCGGTCCGGGGCACAGGATAGGCCGAGAACCGGTTCACAGTTTTTCATCTCTCGTCGCTTGTAAGGTTGTGCATTGCGCAGACGCTTCTCACCCATTAATCTGCCGGCAGTTACTCGGCCGAGCCAGATAATTAAGCAACTTTTCCTGGCGAAGTCACTCTTTTTCATGTCGGGGTTGTTTGGAAAGAGGCAACCACGCCCATCTTGCCCCTTTGGGATTGTCCGTCCCCGTTGCTTTACCAAAAAGGATCTTGCCCCACCCTCCCGGTCGGGAGGAAAGTACGATCAAGACTATTTTGCATGTGAAAAGAAAGATAGCGCTGATGCCCGTGGCGAGGAACCTGAGCGGAAGCACTGATAACGGCCTGAATTTCTTAATTTTTTACACGTTGTAACGGTTGCCCTGCTAGCTACCAGGAAATCGGTTGCCTGACAACCGGAAATCAAGATGACAAAAACAGGCTCGCAGCCTCCACCAGCGTTTTCGTGCTGATATTTATCAAGCCGGCCGGGCAGATTTCCCCGATGCACCAACGGTTGGCGATCGTGTTGTGGTTATTCCATCAGCAAGGTGGTAATTTCCGTAAAATGCCAACAATCGGCCAGCTGACAACCACCTCATGCTTGCGAATTGCCATGACCAAAAACTTATTCGCCCCACCCTGCTGGCTGCGCAATCCCCGCCTGCAGACCCTGTGGCCCAAGTTTTTCAGAACGCGGCTGATGCTGCCGTTGCGCCAGGTACGGATCGACACCTTTCGATCCGCCCTTTTTCCTGGCGCGCCCCAGAGGATTACAGGAACAGGTAGGTCGCCGCCAGACCGGTCAGCGACATGGTAATGGTATAGGGCAGGGCCAGATAGACCATACGGCCGTAGGACAGGCGGATGACCGGCGCCAGGGCCGAGGTCAGCAAAAAGAGAAAGGCCGCCTGTCCGTTGGGCGTCGCCACACTGGGGATATTGGTGCCGGTGTTGATGGCCACCGCCAATTTATCAAGATGACGGATGAGAGCCTCTGCCTGCCCGGCTGCGGCTGGCGGCAATGCTGCCAAAACCTCCTTGCGTGCTACGAGCGGATCGGTGAGCTTATCCATCAACTGCTGACCGGTCATGCCGATATCGGGGATAGCACCCATCATGTTGACAAAATGGGTCTTGGTTTCCGAGATATAGACCGTGGCGACAAAAACGTTGTCGGAAATGGCCGACAACAGGCCGTTGGCGATATAATAGGCGGCCAGTTGCGCCTGCCCCTTGAGACTGAGGACGTAATTGATCACCGGGGCAAAAAGATGCTGGTCATGAATAACGGCCACAATCGCGAAAAAGACCACCAGCAGGGCCGTGAACGGCAGGGCTTCTTCAAAGGCGTGGCCAATCCGGTTCTCTTCGGTTATCCCGTTGAAGGCGGTGAGGAAAACTATCACCGACAGGCCGATGATGCCGACCGCTGCCATATGGAAGGCCAGGGCCACAATCAGCCAGATGCCGGCCAGGGCCTGGGTGATCAGCATGGTCTTGCCCTGAAACCCTCGTTTGGCTTCCATCTTGACCGCCGTCTCCAGGAGATGGGAGCGGATGTTGCCGGGCATCTCAACGCCGTACGAGAACCATTTGTGCTTCTCCACATAGTAACAGGTACCGAGTCCGACCAGCAATACCGGTAGTGAGACCGGGGCGACCATGAGAAAAAAGGTCATGAAGTGCCAGCCCATCTCGCTGCCGATCAGCAGGTTCTGCGGTTCACCCACCAGGGTGCAAACCCCGCCCAGCGCGGTGCCGACCGCGCCGTGCATCATCAGGTTCCTGAGAAATCCCCGGAACTGTTTTAAATCTTCCTGCTCTTTTTCTTTCAAGGCCAGGTCGCTGCTCAGATCATAGACCCCGGCACCGCCGTCTTTGCCGGTGATGTACCGATGATAGATCTCATAGAAGCCATAGGCAACGGCGATGATCACCGCGGTGACCGTCAGGGCATCGAGGAAGGCCGAAAGAAAGGCCCCGGCAAAACAGAAAAGCAGGGAAATATTTATTTTTGACTGCACCCGGACGAGGATGCGGGTAAAGGTGAAGCGGAGAAAATCCTTCATGAAATAGATGCCGGCCACCATGAAAATCAGCAGCAGGATGACCTCGAAATTTTTCAGGGTTTCCTGAAACACGGTCTCCGCCTTGGTCATCCCGATAAACACCGCCTCCATCGCCAGGATACCCCCCGCCGGCAGCGGGTAGCATTTCAGCGCCATGGCCAGGGTGAATATAAATTCGCCGATCAGCACCCAACCGGCGATGAACGGTCCGTACGTATGCAGCAGGATCGGATTGGCAATCAGAAACAGGAGAATGGTCAGTTTATACCAAAGCGGTGCATTCCCGAGAAAATTGCGGGTAATAGCCTGGGGAAAGGATTGGGGCATCGGGTGGGCTCCTGGTTTGAAATAAATTCGTCTACTGGCCACGTTAAACAGGTGCCAAGCCTGCAAGGCTCAACCTATGCGGTCGTCGTCCAAATGGAGTGCAGCGGAATCCGGGGTCATATCAGAACCTACGCCCCCACCCTGCGGGAACGCCCTGAGCGTATGCTGCACTCTGCAGGGGGCAGCTCTGATCACTACCAAAAACGCACCGGCCCGGCAACCGTCATCGGTGCAAAGCAAGACAGTTAGCCCGAAAAGAACAGGTTCTCTGGGGGATTGCCGCGGTGTGGTAGGATCAGATTCCAGAGCCTGCCGCCCAACGTGCTGTGGTCAATCAATGCGCGAGGTGGTAGGATTCCGCAGACCGCCATCATCGGCACCTCGACAAGCATCTTTACCCCCAGGACCTCATGACCCCAGCTTCATTCGCCCCACCCGCCTGGCTGCGCAATCCCCACCTGCAGACGTTGTGGCCCAAACTGTTCAGGCCCCTCCCGAACTTAAGGTTGCGCCCCGAACGGATCGAACTGGCTGACGGCGACTTCATCGATCTCGCCTGGGCAGCGGACAGCAGCGGGCCCATTGTCCTTATCCTCCACGGCCTGGAGGGAACGCTGCGCTCCCACTATGCCCTGCCGACCATGCAGGCCCTGGCGCAAGCCGGCTATCAACCGGTATTCATGCACCTGCGCGGCTGCAGCGGAGAGGCCAACCGGCTGCCCCGCTCCTATCACTCAGGGGCGAGCGAAGATCTGGCCGAAGTACTGGCCTCTTTGCGGGCAAGCGGTCGTCCGGTGGCGGCGGCGGTCGGTTTTTCCCTGGGCGGCAACCTGTTGCTCAAATATTTGGGCGAGGCCGGTGGCGATGCCCTGCTCCGGGCGGCGGTGGCGATCAGCGTGCCCTTTGTTCTGGCCGATGCGGCCCGGCGGCTTGAACAGGGCTTCTCGCGAATCTATCAGCACTACCTCCTGACCCGCCTGAAACGCGCCTACCTTCGCAAATTCAGCACCATCCCCTCACCGCTGCGGATCGATCTGAACAAAATCGCCACCCTTTGGGACTATGACCAGCAGGTGACCGCCCCCCTCAACGGCTTTGCCGGGGCCGAGGACTATTACGCCCGTTGCAGTTGCCTGGGCTTCCTGCCCCGGATCATCACCCCGACCCTGATCCTCCACGCCCAGGATGATCCTTTCATGTATGGTCACGATATCCCGGCCCAGGATCAGGTCGGCCCCGGGGTGACATTGGCGATCCAGGCCCACGGCGGCCATGTGGGGTTTATCGACGGCCACCTGCCTTGGCGGACCGGCTGCCTGATCGACCGGCTGCTGCCCGCCTTTTTCAACCAGCAGCTGCCGGCTTCCAGCTGATCTTTACAAACAAAGCGATCGGGAACGCAGCAGATCGACAGCCCCCAGGGCATCGGCAACAGCAAAGATTTCAAAACAGACCAGCATCTCGCCCCCCAGGAGCGGGACGGCCTTTTCCAAAGTAGCGGCATCGAGCGGCAGGTGGTCATCATGGCCATCGGTGCCCGAGAGGTGCAGCTCGACGATATGGGGGAGAAAATGGGGGTGGGAGTGGATGCCCCAGCAAACTGTGGGTCAGATCAAAAGTAAAACGCGGATGGAATTCGACCTGATCAATCAGGTTTTCGAGGGCCACCATCGCCGGCCAGGCCAGATGGCGCCAGCCGGGCAGCGGATGCAGGGTCATGTTGAGCAGCGGAAAACCCGACTCGGCGAAATACCGGGACGCCGCCAGGGCGCCCGCGGCCTCGTCGGTGGGCAGATGGACCGTGTATTCGAGGTCAAGGGTCGCCAACCCATCAAGGCTGGCGGCGACCCTGGCCTGCATCTCGCGATCCCAGGTGTAGATCAGGAGTTCGACAAAATCGACCCTCCCCTCCACCAGACGGGCGTTATCGAGGAAATTTTCCCCGATAAGCCATGACGTGGTCCCCAATTTCATCCCGTGATTTCCCGATAACCGCAAAAGTTCCCATCTCCTCGATCATCCGGAGCGAGGCCTCGATGATGCCGAAGGCCAGGGAGCAGCCCGTGCCCTCGCCAAGACGCATGTTCATGTCCAACATGGGCTCCAGCCCGGTGATCTCCCGCAACAGTTTAGCCCCGGGCTCAAAGGAGATGTGCGAGGGAATCATGTATTCGATGGCTTCAGGCTTGAGACGGATAGCCACCAGGGCGGCGACGTTGGAAATCAGCCCATCGGTCACCACCGGTATCCGGCGGGCGGCGCAGGCCAGATAGGTCCCCGCCATGCCGGCGATATCCAGGCTGCCTACTTTCGAGAGCACGTCCAAGGGGTCGTCGACATCGGGTCGATGGAAATGCACCGCCTGTTGCACCACCGCTTTTTTGCGGGCGAAGGCCTCGTCGGTCAGACCCGCCCCCCGGCCGACCACCCGGTCGATATGGGCGCCGGTGAAGGCGTAGAGCACGGCGCTGCTGGCGGTGGTGTTGCCGATGCCGATCTCACCGGTGCCGATCAGGTCATAGCCCTGGTCAATGGCGGTATTGGTGATCTCGATCCCCACCTCGATGGCGCGAACCGCCTCCTCCCGGGTCATGGCCGGCTCGACCAGGAAATTGGCGGTGCCGTAGCGGATTTTACGGTTGATCACCTTGGGCAGATCGACATCGACCTGGATACCGATATCCACGGCAATGATATCCGCGCCAGCATAGTTGGCGAGGAAATTGCCGCCCATCCGACCGGAAGTGACAAAATCGGCGCCGATCCGGGTGATATCCTGGGGATACATGGCGATCCCCTCGCGGCAGACGCCGTTATCGGCCATCATGATAATGATCGCTTTTTTGTGGATGGCGTTGTGGATCTGGCCGGTGATTCCGGCCACCTGGCGAGCGATATCCTCAAGCTTGCCGAGGCTGCCCGGCGGCTTAAGGCAATAATCGATCTCTTTCTGGGCCGCGGCCATCACTACTTTGTCAGTCGGCCGAATGGCATCCAACGTTTGCTGCAGCAGCTGCATGGTTTGCTCCTTTCAGCGATAATTGAAACGGATCAGGATCGGCAGGGTGCCCATAAACTCGATTTCGGTCAGCGTGGCGTTATCGACCTTGAACTTCCAGTAGCCGGTGGACACCGACTCGCAGAAAAAGTGCGCCAGCAAGGAGCGGATGCAGCCGCCATGGGAGACCATCGCCACCCTTTTGCCGGGTTGCAAACTGACCACCTCCTCCACAAAACTGACCACCCGATGTCTGAAAGCGGCAAAGGCCTCGGCACCGGGAATCTGAGTAAGTTCCCAATCCTTGAGCCACATCTGCCAGATCTCGGGATACTGCTTGGCGATCTCGGAAAAATGCATGCCTTCCCACTCGCCGAAATGAAACTCCTGGAGGCTGCTGTCGGTGATGATCGGAACGGTTTCGCCGAAAACCAGGGTGGCGGTATCCACCGCCCGCTGCAGGGGGCTGCAAAAAATCGAATCCACCTCCAGAGCGTTGAGGCGCTGGCCGAGGATGGAAGCCTGCTGCCGGCCGTGATCGTTGAGCGGAGTATCGGTGCTCCCCATGAGGATACCGTTTTTATTCTGCTCGGTTTCCCCATGGCGGATGAGATAGAGTTTGGTCGTGTTCATAACAGGTATTTCCAGACAAGAAGAGAGACTAAAAGAGTGAGGATTTCAGCCAGTTCGACGGTGGCACCGATGGTGTCGCCGGTGATGCCGCCGAGCCGTGGCTTCAGGTACAAGGCAAACAGCACCGCCAGCACCAGAGCCGGAACATGGAGCAGGACCACGACCAGGGCCACAAGGCCCGGGGCCAAGCCCAGGATAAACAGCATAGCCGTGACCAGCCCCAGGGAAACACAGGTGGCGGCCGCGGCCTGGGCCAGCCCGGTTTGATTGACATAATCGCCGATTCCCCGTTCCTCTCGGGCATAACGACCGACCGCCGAATGCCAGACCAGGGCCATCCGGCCGAGCACCGGGGTGGCGAGCACCGCCAGGGTCGCACCGCTGGCCGGTATATTATGGAGGAGGAGATATTTCAAGAGCACGGTGAGGACAATCGCGACCACCCCGTTGGTGCCCAAGGTCGAATCCCGCATGATCTCCAGCATCCGCTCCCGTGATCGATAGCAGAACAGCCCGTCGGCGGTGTCGGCGATGCCATCCAGATGCAGGCCGCCGGTGATGACGATCAGGGCAATCACTGCGACGATCGCACCGATCTCCCGACCCAGCAGATGATCGGCCACCACGAAACAACCGGCTGCGGGCAGGGCCGCCAGCAGGCCGACCAGCGGCATCCATTTCATCCCCTCGACAAAACGGGCAGCGGTAAACTCGATGGATATCGGAATCGGGTACCGGGTCATGAACTGGATCATCAATATGAGCGCTTGCATCGTCTGCCCAACGCTACCCTTTGATCCGCATGGGGATGCCGGAGACCACCAGGAAAACCTCGGAGGCCGCCGCCGCCATGCGCTGATTGGCCCGGCCGGCGCAGTCACGGAAAAACCGCGCCAATGGTGCCATCGGCACGATGCCGTAGCCGACTTCGTTGGTGACGGCGATCAGGGTCGCGCTGGTTTGCTCGACCGCCGCAATCAGGGCCTCGATTTCGTCGAGGACATCGGCCTCGACGGTGTGCAACTGCGCCATTGTCGGGTCATCCCAATCGACCGCATGCGCCAGCATCCGATTGGTGATCATCACGGTGAGGCAATCCAGCAGGATGCCGGCATACCGGCCGCCCTCGGCGGCAATGATCGCCGAGGGGGCGACGGCGGCTTCAAAGGTGCGCCAGGCTGCGGGCCGCTGCCGGCGATGCCGGGCAATGCGATCCGCCATCTCGGCGTCCAGAGGTTTGGCCGTGGCGACATAGGCGATATTGGCACCAAGGTCTGCGGCCAGTTGCTCGGCATACACGCTCTTGCCGCTTCTGGCCCCGCCGGTGACAAGGATAATACGCCCCATGGATTTCACCTGAAATGGTTGCCGGGACAATCGTGCGATCGCCACGCAATAATTATAAAAATTGTTTTAAAAACAAGATGTTGAATAACGACACAAAACAGCGCTCAGCCCTACGGCAGTGCACCGATGGTTATATCGAATTCAGGGGAAAAAAGATAGAGGCAAATAAAAGGCGGGAGAAGCGAAAGCTGGGGTGAACGCGCCGTGATCCGGACTCCGAACGCGATCACTTTGTATAACATTCCAGCTACTTGCAGGCAAAGAAGGTAACGTAGTCGCCAACCTCGGAGATACCGGCTTTGGTGATCCCCTCTTTGAGCATGTTCTCGTCATGACCGCGTGATGCCCGCCAGGAATCGAACATTTTCAAGGGATTGGTGAAGTTCCAACCGACATTTTCCACACAGAGACGGCTGTCGGATCGCTCAAACCGCTGGTTAAAGTTGCTGTGACCAATTCGTTTCTGCTGAAACATCTCAAAACTGTGCTTTTGCGCCAACTGAGTCAGGCCCGGATCGAATCGGAGCCCGTTGAGCCCGTTCTCCTGCCGATAAATATTGATCTGCGCCAGCAGGGTTTCGCCATAGAGCGAGACCCCGGCGGGCCGCGCCTCCTTGGCCTGGGCCGGGATGGTCGCCAGGGCCAGCAGCAGCACCGTGAACAGCAATGTTTTGGTTTTCATTATGCGCAACCGCCTCCTTAAGAAATTTTTCTGCACCCCGGAGGCAACCATCGCCACCTCACGGTTTACCCTGTCAGCCACCGCCGTTGACAGTATACAAAAGTATCGGCAGTACCGCCCCATTGGTTAATCGAAAAAAGACCAGCCGCCTTCTCTCGAACCAATCCCGGCAAGCAGGTTGCACCCGTTCTCCGCTGCCAGTCCTTCACATGGCGAGTTTCCCAGGTCCCCCTTGCGTCCTTTATCGCCCCAAGTCAGACTGCGGAACTGGTTCAGCCTGGACACAAGGCAAAAAAACCTGGACCACCGTGCCCCTGCCCGGCTCGCTCTTCACGGTTATCACCCCGTCATGCGCCTTGGTCAGTCCCAGTACCAGGGCAAGGCCCAAGCCCTGGCCGACGAATTTACTGGTGTAAAAAGGATCAAATATTTTTTCAATATGTTCGGCTTCGATACCGCAGCCGTTGTCCGCCACCGTCAAACAGGCATAGGCATCAAACTGCGGATGCCACCCCACAGGGAAGCGATTGGCCGCGGGGATATCGACCGCCGGCACGATCTTGACCCCCAACTCGATCCTGCCGGATTGATCGCCCAGCCCCTCGACGCTGTTGGTCACCAAACTGGTGAGGATTTGCTGAATCTGCTCGACATTCAAATTGACCATTGGTCCGGGAGAGGGCAAATTCTCAGCCAACACTACATTCCCAGGCAGCATCGCCTGAAAGAGAGGCAAGCTCTGGCGGCAGGCCTCGGCGAGTTCCATGGAGTGCCGGGCAGTAAAGGTTTGGCCAAGATACACCAGCATCTGAGCACTCATTTTTGCCGCCCTTTCCGTGGCAGCCATGGCACTGGCCAACTCATCATCGGCTCTTTCGCCATTCTGTTGCTGGTCGATGGCGAGTTCGATAAAACCCAGAGTGACCATCAACTGGTTATTAAAGTGATGGGCAATAGCCCCGGCCATCCGCCCCAGGCTTTCTTCTTTCTGCAATTGCCGGTTCAAGGCCTCCAAGGCAACCCGCTCCTGTTCCAATCGTTTGCGCTCGCTGATATCGCGAATGATCGCACAATTGTACTCCAGGCCGTCGAATGCGACAAAATTGGCCCGGATCTCCACCGGAAAAATGCTGCCATCCTTGCGCCGGTGGGTCGTTTCCAGAAGGATACTTTTTTCCCGCTGCAATTGCTGCCAGTGATGCGGCCAGGTATCCAAGGGAAAGCTGGGGTCGATATCGGCAACGGTCATCCCCTCGAGTTCTTCTCTGGTATACCCCAACCCCCGGCACCCCTCTTCATTGACATACACCAACCGTCCTTCGCTGTTCACCCAGCAAGCCCCATCCGCACTGTGATCGATGGCAAACTGGGTGAACCGTAATCGGCTCTCCAGGCGCAGACGCTCCGTACTATCACGAACCGCCGCAATATGGACCGATCGTCCCTTATGGACGAACCCCCGGCCGGTGATTTCCACCGGAAAGACGGTGCCATCCTTTTTCAGATGGGCGCGCAGGGGTATCGTCACCACATGGTCCAGGTTGGCGGAGGCACTCCGGGTGAGCCGCCGGGTTTCCTCCGGCTCAGCCGACAGATCGACATTTTTCAGGAGCAGCAAGGCCTCGCGGTCGTAGCCGTACAAACTGACAGCGGCCTGATTGGCCTCAAGGATTTGTCCGGTTTCGTTATCGATCAGGAAAATGGCATCGGATTCCGCTTCGAACAATTCCCGATACCGAGCCTCGCTCTCGGCCAGATTATCTTGCGAAACATTGACTCGGTACCGATAAATCGCCAGGCAAACGAGCAGCACTAGGGCAATCGAACTCAGCAGGGAGGAGAGAATGACACCGGTGCGTTTGCCGAGGGCTCTGATGTCGTTGTGCACGGGGGTCTGTAACAGGGCGAGCGGTTTCCGTTCTATGTCAAGCAGTATCCGGTACACGCTTTCCCCCAGCAAGGTCGGGGCGGTGTCGGCACCGGTTGCGAGCAGCCGATCAAACAGTCTTTGCTCACCCTTGGGTAACTCCCGGCGCGGGGAGAGAAGAACCGCGACTTTTACCTGTTGAGCCAGCTGTTTGATACGCGTGGTCTTAAGAAAACGTCCCATGAGCAGCACGCCGCGGGTGGGGCCGGAATCATCGCTGGCCAGGATGGGACGAGCTACCAGGAGCAGCAGCCCGGATTCGGTTTCGAGGAGTCCTTCCATCGGGGTCGCATGGTCAAAAACAGGGGCGAGCGCTGCCCGAAGGGGAGGCACCTCGCCGGCAAGACATTGCAATTGCAGTTCCTGCCCACTCTCAGGATCAAAAATCCCCTGGAGCAGCCGGTCCCCCTTGAGATCAAAGAAGGCCAGTAGATCGATACCGCTGTTTTTCGACAGATTGGCACCATCGGGATAATTGGATTGCACAAACTCGGGATTGCGATCCTGGGCAAAGGCATATGCATCATCCCAGTTGGACCAATCCTGCGCCAGATCGACGAGATTAGCTAATTGATGGGCAATACCGGCGTACGCCCGCTCGTTATCCTGCACCCCTTGTTGATGTTCCAACACCTGAAAAGCGGGCTGCACAACGTGGCGATCGATAACCAGCAGCGTGCCGACCACCAACATACCACCACCCAGCACCAGCATGATCGCTTGCCAGATTTGCCCTGTGCGTCCTGAGAGAAAGGGTTTTTCCATACGTTGCGCCTCAGCTGAGAAAAAGGAAAGTCCTCTGCAACAACACTTTACGCGCCTGTATTTTCAGATAATTAAATAATGATAGCACAATTTATCTAATCTGGAAAAATCCTTTTGCCAGTGTCATCCCGCTACAAAGCTGTTTTTGGGGCCGGGATGGGTAAGCGGGCAATCCATCGCTCGTTTTTACAGGGACAGCCGTTTTTTCCAAAAGATTCCTTGATCCAAATAACGGGGTGACAGTACAATTGATGCTTCATGCCGGGATCCATCGGCTAGCGTTATATTTGGAGGGAATCCGTGCCGACGGATGGGGCAATTACCCTGGCGCAAGGCCCCTCTGCTTCACGCCGCCGGGGCGGGTCAAACTATCACCGGGGAGGGGATCCTTCCCCAAACATGCTTCCGGCGTCCATGAAGGGGTCGACCCCGCCGAGACGCCGATAAAGGAACCTATGCAGCAGCAACAACTGCCCCTGACCGGGATTCGGGTATTGGAACTGGGCCACAACATCATGGGACCGGCCTGCGGGCTGATCCTGGCCGATCTGGGGGCCGAGGTCTACAAGGTCGAACGGCCTGGCAAGGGCGATGATACCCGCTGGCTGCAGGGATTTGGGGCCGGCTTTTTCACCTGTTTCAACCGCAACAAAAAAAGCCTGGCCATTGATCTCAAGGCTGAACCAGGCAGGGAGTTGTTCCTGAAACTGGTGGAACAGGTTGATGTCCTCATTGAAAATTTCGCCCCCGGCACCATCGAGCGGCTGGGGCTCGGGTATGCGGTCTGCAAGGAACGCAACCCGGGTTTGATTTTTTGTTCCCTCAAGGGGTTCATGCCCGGCCCATATGCCCACCGGCCGGCGCTGGACGAGGTGGTGCAGATGATGGGCGGGCTGGCCTACATGACCGGCACAAGCGGCAAACCGATGCGGGCCGGGGCCTCGGTCACCGATATCCTCAGCGGCAGCTTCGGGGTGATCGGCATCCTCACCGCCCTCCATCAACGTCGCGACAGCGGCCAAGGACAACTGGTGCAGACCTCCTTGTTCGAATCGGTGGCTTTCCTCATGGGCCAGCACATGGCCGGAGCCGCGGTCTCCGGGCAGGCCCCGCCGCCCATGCCGGAACGCGGGCGCACCTGGTCGGTCTACGAGTTGTTCAACACCAGGGATGGGGAGCAGGTGTTTGTCGGCATCACCTCGGACCGTCACTGGCAACGGATGTGCACGGCCTTCGGTTTCGATGATTGGACCAATGATCCGAGATTAGCCACCAATCAGGGACGAATCGAAAACCGGGCCTGGTTCTCCCTGGAATTGCAGCAACGGCTGCAGCGGCTGGATAAAGCAACCCTGATGGCCCTGGCCGAGCAGGCCGGCATTCCCTTTGCTCCGGTCAACCAGCCCGTGGACCTGTGGGACGATCCCCACATGCTGGCCTCGGGCGGGTTCGTTGCCACCGCCACGCCGGCGGGCAAATCGGTTCAATTGCCCAAACTGCCGCTGCGGCTCGGTGGGCAGAGTTTCGCGCTGCGTTTACAGCCGCCGGCGGTGGGGGAAGGGGCGGACGATATTTTACAGCTGGCCGGGCTAAGGCAAGAGGAGCTAGAAGATTTGACCAGGGCGGGGATAGTGACGATCAGACCGCTACGGGATGAAGTGGTGCCGATTATTGAGACAGGTGTATAAGCAACGAACCAACCTATTTTGAAAGGAGAAGTTCAATGTCAATGCCCCAACATCGCACCCGTCACAGTGCAGAATTTAAGGCCACTGTGGCCCTGGCTGCTCTATCGGAGACAAAGACTCTGGCTGAGCTTGCAACTGAGTACCGGGTTCACCTGACATGCGGGATGGGGGGTCATTTAATAAGGTTGAAAGCGTCGGAAGGTGATAGCATAGAGATGCGCGACAGGGTATCGTCGGCTTTTCGATTGGATTCCGGATCGTTCTGGGTCCGTAAAACGGACCAGACCGCCTTTAGGGCTTGAAGCGCCATTTCCGGGTCCCATTTTTCCAGGTGATAGAAATCATAATCCTTCATCAATTCAAAAATATGAGGAATAGCCAATTTCTCCATCCCGGTCACTGTCAACAACTGAACCAGCGACAGTCGCCAGAGATAACATTCACGCCCTGACCTGCTGGATTGGAGTGATTGCTGCATTTGCGAGAGCCCTTCCCCCTGTTTGCCGCTGTTCATTAACGCACGGCTGCAGGAAAACTGTTCCGCAATTTTCACAGTAAGCTCATCGCCACTAGCGGGGATTGCCGCCTGAGATGCCGCCACGCCACTGTCCAGCGCGCGCAGCCAACTCTTGGTCTGACTATCGGCAAAAGGCGTGCCATCGCTAAACGTATAGTTCTCGATGCCGACAAAACGACCCGCAAATCGGGCCGTTTCGTCCTCGACCGCCTGCTTCGCCTCTCTGAACCCTTCGCCCATCATGCCGAGTGCTTCCGCCACAAATCGATTCATATCGAGCCAGAAGGGGTAGCGGCGGATGGTATAACAACCGCTCTTTATAACTCCAGCCCAATTGTCAGCCCCTTTCATGGCATCGAGCGAATTGATTATCTGGTGATCCGGTGGGGGGATTAACGTTTTGGAGTCGGTAGCCGGGGGGAGCTTATTGATCTCGAACCAGGCAGAGAGGAAGTTGAGACGATACCATGCAGGGTTCTCGGTTGGCCCGGCAAGCATGAAATCCACTAAGAGATAGTTCTTTTCGATCACCGACGACAGAAGACTGTTGGCGTCATTCTGGTTTGCAAGTGCTTGCTGTGAAAAAGCAACCTCCAACGGCGGTCGTGCTTGTTGTCCAGATGGAGTTGGCAGTGGCTGCTGCTCACTTTGAGCGATGGCAGTGGCGGTGGACTGCGGGGTGTCTTCGATGGATTCAGGCTGGATATCGGCAGCTTCCACAGGGAGGGCGTGGATGAATTCCAATATTCGCCGCAGCGATGGGGCGTCCGGGCATTTTTCGGAGACCAGATTATCAAGCGCCGTACCGGTGGTGGTGAGTTCCTGGAGCATCTCAGCTGAAACCGGAGCCAAAACGGTGCCCTCCCCTAACCAAGCCTCTGTCCGCTCCACCCACCAACCAAGTGCCTGGGCGCGTCCACGCATGCGCTTTACCGGGGGAAACATATCCTCCCAGAACACCTGCATCAGGTCGTTGAGCATCACCAGACCATTCAAGAGTCCCTGCGGCATCTCTGTGGTACGAAGCACACCAACGGCCAAATAACAGGCGACGAGAATATCCTTGGATCTGGTTTCCAGGATACTCGAAGCCATTTCGACAACTTTATTCCAATTGACACCACCTGCACCGGCCGATGGCTTGGCGTCTATCTCAGCCTGCAGTGCTTCGAAGAGCGGGTCATACCGGATGTCATCTCCGGCGGAGTGAATACTATTGATGGGAGAACGCCCCAGTTCACGAATATTCATAGAGTCCTTACTGCTGACAGGTCGCTATGATCGGCGGAACCGCCATAGGGGTAAATCCGGGCAGATTCAGGAGCTCATGGTGCCCCTCGAAAAGATACTTAATCCGTATCTGCCGGATGTTCATCGCCCTGAGATCATTCTCCTGCCCAGGAAAATTCTCAGGAATAAAGCTATGCTCACCGTTTTTGAATTCGGACAGAAAATGAATAAAGCTCAGCCTTCCGGTCAACTTCTGTTCCAAGGTCAAGGTATCGAATTTTATACGCAGAACCGTTTCATCACAATTCTTCAAATTCCATTTGAAGAATTTCTGTACCGGGTAATTCATGTTGTTGAGCGATTGGGACTCATCTCCGCATGAAAGACTTAACAAGACCGCTTGAGGTTTCTGGGTCGCCTCCTTGTTGACGTGAATCGGATACGCTTTGATTTTGACGGTATAGCTCTCCTGGATTTCTTGACGACCGAGACTGCCTTGGTTAATGAAATCGATGAACTGCGGATTGAATGCAATCTGTTGTCCCATGATCGATACAGGCTGGTATCCCTGCGGCCCCCCTTTGATAAAAGGCGCTGCCGGTCCTTTGACAAATTTCCAGACGATTCCCTGCGCTCCAAACATCAGGTCCTGCAGGGAAGCTTTGCCGACAACGTTTGTTTCAGATAAAACCTGCGACGACCACTGGTCCTGTAACGAGCAGGCCGCCTGCTTTGCAGCGATCATGGCGAAAAATTCAAGCGACGAATTCACCAGGTCCCAGTAAATATGATCATCCCCCACATGCCGCATCTGTGCCTGAAATAATTTATAGGATTCCTGCACTTTGGCGAACTGCGACGGCGATTCGGCCCCTGACGCTCCGCTCCGAGGCACCGCTGAGGCGGAACCATCGCTAAACATATCAACAGCCAGGCGCATGGTGGTGGCATCGGTGGTTACCCCCTTGGCCATATTCTGAAGAGCATTCCGATATTCCCCATAGGATTTGACCGCATCGAGGAAGGACATGGTTTTCGCTTTATCCGGCAAGGCAATTTTCTTGGCCATAACCGAATCGAGCAGGTTCTTGCTGTTTTCCACCACCCCTTCTGCTACTTGACTGAAACCGCTCGCCTGTTTGTTGAAGTCTTCCGCCCGCACCCGCAACCGAATTCGTTCGTGTTCTCTTGCAAGTTTCAACCAGGGTGGGATATTCACCTCCTCTGAAAAGGGAGCAAGCTCCTTGACCATTCTTTCGATAAAAATTTCGGCAGGAATTTTGTCGATGCCGATAGCGGCCGCCTGAACGTACATCTCGTGCTTGGATGCAAAGGTGCTCTCCCCCTGTGCGAAATCCCTGGCGAAATTTTCCCAGACGGTGATGTACTGATGCTCATAATCCGCATTAAACAATCGGATTTGTTCATCCAGCGTTGCAGAGGGGGTCATCAAGTTATAAATCTGGGCTATAAAATCATCCAGTTTCTTTTTCCCGGCCACTGTAAAACAGGGCTCTATGAATATATCATCAAGATCACCACTCCCTTCCCAGAACGAGCGCAAGGTGATGCGTTGATTCATTTCGGTACTGTCGATCCATTCCAGGACCCAATCCAAGTCGTATTGCCCTGAAGGGCCGGTAAGGGCCTGGTTCAGCATCAAGGTCAGTTTTTGCTTGCTGATGACAGCGGAGGTCAGGTCGTCCTGCCAGGCTGAATAGTACAGGTAAACATCCTGATATTGCCGGGCCAGTTCAGGCGTCACCCTGGTATCCAGCAGCACAAGAAAAGCGCCGGATGGCGCCGGCAGTGTTTTCATATAAGCCAGATCTTTCTTCTCTAGTCGGGCATTGATAAAACGTAATCGACTGACGATATTGGCAACATAAGCGCCTCGTTCTCTGCCGGGCGTCCGGGGCGTGATCTTGGCTAACTGTTCATCCAGCTTTTGGTTGATGGTTTTATCGTATAAGACGGTACCGAACAGGTAGCAGTAATTTTTTTTGAGACGAGTCACGGCCACCTCGCTCTGGGTCAGTCCGAACCTCGGCACCCACCACCGCCGGTTGCTCTCTTCCATCTTGAGGATGATGGTCCGGAACCGATCCAGGATTAAAATATCTTCCAGCACACTGCCGGTCAGGTGCGTGGGCTCCTTGAATTCGGCAACATATTCGTTGATGACATACCGGTTCAGCATGTACGAGGTGCTTGCAAGTCCAAACGCACCGCCAAGAATCGCCAACCAGGCGATCATTCCGACCCCCCAGTTGACCCGAAAACGCCGTAATGCCGAGCGGAGCGGAATATGCAACCAGCGATCAGCGGTCAGCACCCTGTCAAAAAAATCAAACAAAAACAGGCTCCGCTTGGTGCCAGGAAGGACATCGCGCAACACTATGCCGGCAGCACCGTTTGTAATGACCGGTGCCAGAGGGGGGGCGCTGGCCTTGGGGGCATCGTCATTCGTAGATTCCTGGCATTGCAAGTGACGGGAGACCGAGGTTCCGTTCTGGAGGGCACTGGAAAAAAAGATCCCCCGCATCAGGGGCGATTCTTGATAGGGGTTGACTCGGAACACCCCCTGCATAAAAATTTCGAGTCCCGGTTGGAGGGTTCGAATTTCTTCGGGAAGCAGCAGCAGTCCGGTTTTGTCCCCCTGCACCTTGTCTAGCAGCATGAACCTCATATCCCTCAGCCGTTCGCAGATGGTGTCCAGCGTCAGGCGGATTACATCACTCAGCGGTCTGGTCAAATCTTCGTTGACTAGACCCATCGGCTGCTTAAAAAACGATTCGGGGAGGTATTTGGCAAGTGGCTCAAAGCCGTAAATCTGATCGCATTTGGTCACCAGAATATAAATCGGGAACTTAGCACCCAAGACCCGCATCAATTCATCAATCCGGAGCCTGATTGCGCGCCCCTCCTCGGCCAGGGTGTCTCCGTCGGCCTCGAAAAGTTGCTCCGCTGAGACCGTGACCACCAAACCATTGAGCGTTTCTTTTCTACGAGCTGCCAGGAGCAGGGTGAGAAGACGTTGCCATTCGTCCTGGTCCGGGGCGGTCATGACTGCGGTTGCATATTTACCGGCAGTGTCCAGGATGATGGCGTGTTCGGTAAACCACCAGTCGCAGAACCGTGTTCCGGAGCCGACCGGAGTCACAGCCTCGGGGAAAGGGGAAGAGAGCCGCGCGTTGCGAATGGCCGAAGTTTTCCCGCTGCCGCGTATACCCAACACCATGTACCAGGGCAGTACGTACAGGGGGTCTCCCTGCTTGGCCAGATGTGAGGCTTTAAGCAGCGCGAGTGCGTCGGCCCACTGTCTTTCAAGGCTCAAAAGATGTTCCGTCGAACGGTTGTCGGCAACATCGGTGAGCGAAGCGCCCTGTTCAACAACCTGTTTGACAAACTGCTTTTCCCGGCGCCTGATCAGCAATTTTTTCAGTCCATACCAGCCAAGTACCAGCCCAATGCAGAGCAGGATCAGCGAGGCCCCGCTCCAGAGTGGCCAGCCCTTGATGTAAGTCATCCAGAACGCACCGAAAAGCACGCCGATGATAACGGTACAGATAAGGAGGAACCTGAGGCATTTAAGCAGCAGTTTCATGCTATTTTGCCTCCAGATGGATCATGTTTTCAACCATGCCGTCAAGAGACTTGCTATAAGAAAAATAGGTGAGAGTTAGGAACAGAAGCGGCGCCAGGATCATGAACAAAGTGACGAACGACAAGGCAACACGGGGCAGATTCCGTCGTCGAGGCACTGCCTTTTGGAGATAGGCTTCAGGGAAGAATTTCCCCTGAGGGTCGACCGCGACCAGGACAGTATCCCTGAGATGCCTTGAAAGCTCATATTTTTTGATCGCTTCCAGTTCATCGGCCATTTCCGGCGAGAAATAGCGCCCCTTGAAGCCTAGAGCCAGGCAGTGGTGAAACACCTCAAGCACCTGGATGTTGGAATCGCTCAGATTCTGCATCCTAGTATAGAATTCTTCTCCAGCTCTGTTAGTGGCGTAGAACATCCGCTGCAGCAACGCCCCTAGCCACTGGTCTCGCTCCGGCCAGTCTGAGTTGAGGATGGTCTCGTCAATCCAGGCGCAGACGGCAAAACGGGCTTCATGGTATTCCTGCTGGACAAAGTCTGCCTGACTGGCCATCTGTTCACTTTCAGCAAGCAAGCGGTGCAGGTTTTGGGTTGCCTGCGGCAGAGTGACAGCCGCATCATCGCTGAGGCCGCCAAGGTAGGCAGCGTATGCAAGAGGTTTTAAGAAGCAATCAACTAGCCGCATACTATCTCCTGATTACCATGAGTTCTACTTTGAGGTCTTTTGGGGCCCCATCCCATTGCATGGCCAGGCACCGCTCGTTGATCACAGACTCCCACTGTTTATCGGTATCGTTGAGCCGAAAGAAATAGCTATTGGCACTGCCAATCACTTCGCGCGGGGGTTGGGCCAGGAAACTGAGTTCGATCCCGGCCAGGGCCCGTTTGGTAAGGGTCGGCATATAGGACCGAGAGGTGACCCTGGTGAGATGGGCGAGTGAGTCGAAAATCTGTTGCAGATCCAATGCGGTCCAGAACACCAGGTAATAGTGATTGCGCGGTTGAAAGACATCCTCGCTCAGTTTTTCGGCAACGAAACTGTCGCCATCCCGTTCCAGCGGGATGATGTACTCCGGGCCGGTGATAAAATCCGCCAAGGCGATCTCTATAGCATTTTGTACACGACTGAAACAATCCCACAGCGCGGTATGGGTGTAGGGCGGCACCGTTTCCCCGTTCAAGGTTTCTCCCATGACGTCAATCGAGGTGGAAAAGGTTGAGAGTTCCGCCACTAACTGTCGCAGCGCTAGATAGGCGTCATGGGGATGGGCGGATCCGGATTCGCACATCTGCGAAAGCACGGGGATGTGACGATTCAGGCAAGAAAGCGCCATGATATAAGAGATGTACCGAGATTCCGACTCGCCCGTCTCCAGATTCCTCAGCCTTTTGTACCCTTCCAACTGCCGGCCGCGCGCGGCCAGCCGGTCACGAATATCCCGCACTATGGCGAACAGGCGGTCTGCGGAGCGTAACGACAATACCGGCGGAATAAAGCTGGGCAGCAAGCGTACCCGCTCGGTGATTTTTTCCAGGCGGGCGATGGGAATAATTTCGTAATTGTCCAGCAAGGCGGTCTCGGTCTGCCAGAACAGCCTGAGCTGATATTGCATTCCTTGCACCTGGCCGGCCTGGCCGTTCTGGTAGAGATCCCGGACCTCCTCCGGAGCCGAGGCAGCAACAAAACGGGTCTTAATGTCAGCAAGCCCCCGCAATTCTTCAACAACGGTCACATTGGGCTCCATCTGGCTCATGGTGCGGAGGCCGAGATAGATCGTGATCGGTTTGTCCCAGTTTTCCCAGGCGTCTGCAAACGAGCGCCGCTCAATAACCGCATTCCCAGGAAAAACAGCATGCACACCGCTGGGAAACAGGAATTTTCCCCTGAGGATTTCAAAGGACATCGCGGCAAGAGCCGACTCCTGAATGTCCATCTCGGCAACGCCCCAGAAATAGGGCTGCAAGAATTCCCATAAAGGCGCAAGACGTGATTCGAGGAAAAGATCATTCAACTGCAAATGCTGCGGTTGCAGGAAAAGGCCGTGCCGCCAGAAGATGGGCCTGGTGAATTCCATATCAATTGCTCCCGTACTGTTGGATCATGTTCCGTCCAGCGAAGATGTTAAGATTCAGTACACCAGGTGCGGCAAGCACTTCCTGCTTGCCGGGGGTAAGGATCACAGGGATTTCAAAAAGTCGCGTCGATTGATCTGGGTCAGCTTGAAAAAAGCCCGCCACGATCCCGACGAAACGGCTGTTCTCCGCACGGTCCAACCTGACGACCCGTTCTTCTCCCGGTTGGAGGAAAAATTGGTCAAAGGTGGTCACGGAAGGATCAAAACGATGGGCATCCATGATTTCCGTCAGTTTTTCGCGATTGACGCCATAGCCCAGGTAGACATTCGGGTCGCTCAGCTGGTAGACCGCGACCGCCAGGGCATGTGATTCGCCGTCATAAAAGTTGAGTCCGGCATCCGCCTTGAAGCGGATCTCGAGAGCTTTGGCGGCAAACGTCCACTTTACCTGGGGCACGGCATAATTTTTTTTGAGCTCCTCATTGGCTATCCTGGCTTTTTCATTGGCCTCTTTCGCCGCCTCCAAAGGCGTGGGCGGCGGTGGCGGCTTGGGGGCAAACCATGAGCAGCCTGCTAATAGCAATGTCTGTAATAAAACGATGACAACTAATGTGGGTCGCATGAATTACTTGTTGTACCCTGCGGTACAGAACGTGCTGTACACAAAATAGTTATTGACGGTGTACTGGATAGTATCCGGCTTCTGCTTGAGAGAGGTGTCGCCAAAAGGGCCGATCCCCAAAAAATACGAGGCGCACTGCTCTTCCACCTTGCGCATGATGGAGGTGTCAATCGGCCCGGTGCCGGTTATCGTCTGCGAGCAGCCAAACGTTAGGAAAAGCAGCAACAATACTGATGAGATACGCATTATCTTCATTCTCTTCTCCTTTGGTGCGCGGCGAGTGCCATCACCAATCCACACCCCTGGTCAGGAGATAATCTTGAGCCTCTTGCAGGTGCATGCGAGCGGCGGCCTTAATATCTGTCATCCCCGGTTCTACGATATTGATCTGTGTTCTGAGCAAACCACGACTGTAATAGGCCCGGGCAAAATCGGGTTTGATGTCGATGACTTCGGTGTAGTCGGAGATCGCCCCAGGAAGATTGCCGGCTTGTTCGCTCAAGGAGCCCCGCCCGAAATAGGCATCGGCCAGGCGGCCATCGAGTTCGATCGCCTGCTTGTAGTCGGCCTGGGCCTGTTCCAACGCGCCGAGCTGTTGGTTTGCCTTGCCGCGATGGGCAAAGGCCTCGGCACTTTTAGGGGTCAGCTCGATGGCAGTGTTGAAATCCTCAAGAGCCGGTCGGGGTTTGCCGGACGCCAGGCAGGATACCCCTCGGTTGTAATAAATGAAAAACGGTTGAAACGACCCCGCCACCTGGCTCAGTTGGCCATCGGGATACCGATATCGATACGAGGACTCGCTCTGGTCCGGCTTGAGCAGGCCGAGCGCCCGGCTGTAATCGCTGATGGCCTCATCGTACTTTCCGTTCTGCTGGTACGCGTATCCGCGATTACTGAATATTGGCGCATAGTCGGGATCAAGGCGTGCCGCCTTGCTGAAATCGTCGATGGCTTGGCGGTATCCTCCGTTCTGCATATTGGAATAGCCCCGGTTGAAATAATCCTGCGGGTTGTCGGCCCGTAAATCCAGGGATCGACTGAAATCGAGCACGGCATCACGGTAACTGCCCATCATCTGCAGGGCCTTGCCCCGGTTGGAATACACGACCCCATCCTTGCCGGTGGTTTCGATGGCCTTGTTGAATATGTTGATCGCCTCCCGATACTGCCCCTGTTTCGCCTGAAAAATTCCGGCTTCCAGATAGGCGGCGCCGGACACGACGGTCCCGGACGAAAGCACAGTGTTGAAATTTTGAGCCGCGCAGGTGTCGTCTCCCTTGGCGGCGCAACTGACCGCGCGACCTAGATACGCCTGGTAATAGGTTGGGTTCGCGGCAATGGCATCGGAATAATCGTTGATGGCGCGGTCATAGTCCCCTGCCTGAAAAAAGGCGGCTCCTCTGCCGGTCAGATATTCGCAATTGCCAGGTTCGTACCCGATCGCCTGGGTGTAATCCTTGATCGCGTCCGCTGGCTTGCCAAGTTTCAAATACGCTTTGCCGCGGGCCGCCAGGGCCAGCGGATACCGGCTGTCCAGACTGATTGCCTTGGAAAAATCCTGGGAGGCTTTCAGGGTGTTGACCTCTTCAAGGACAAGCCCGCGCTGGTAATAAAAATCAGCCCGGGTCGAATCGGCCTTAATGGCTTTTCCATACTCGACGAGCGCGTTGTTCAGCTCTTTCATCTTGAAATGGGCGTAGCCGAGATTGGCATGAATTGTGGCCGGATCATACCCTGCGGCCAGCGCTTTCGAAAAATCGGCGACTGCGGCCTCCGGCTTTCCCGACTGAACCAGCACAATACCCCGGCCAAACAGCAGCCCCGCTTTTTCCGACTGTTCCTCCTGGGAGGAAGGCGAAAAAGACCTTGGAGCGGCAGCTTCTCTTGCCGTCAGCACCGCCAAAGCCCGGTCGTAGTCAGCCAGCGCTTTCTGATAGTCGCCGGTTTTCAAATACGAGGCCCCGCGGTTGTGGTAGGCCTCAATCCGTTGCGGGTCCATGGCGATAAGCGTGCTGAATTGGGTGATGGCTTGGGCATACTCTTTTTGGTCGTACAGCTCGATGCCTTTACGGAACAGTTCCCTCATCGCCTTGCTGCGGATCACCAGAGCCAAAGACCGGGTAGCCGGGGTGATGCCATCCGAGTGGGTGCTGGCGGAAATAAGCGTCTCCCCGGTTGCGGCATCCTGAAAACGAGCAGACATGATGGCAATGGCTTCTTCCCCCTCTCCGGTGGCGTTTCGGAGGCGACTATAGGAGCCCACGACCAGAATACGAACACCGAGGCTTTTCCCCAGGCTGGCAAATTGTGCATTGGACGGGGGTTCCAGAAGGTTTATCTTTGCCTTTACTGCGGCCTGTTTGACTTTCTCCGGGTTCAGTACCGAAAAACCGACCGAGGTCAGTTGGGCGGCGAAACGGTTGGTGACAAGATCATTAAAGCTGGTTCGTTCGGAATTGACCAATGGCAGCAGGGCCACAACCTGACCCGGCTCATAGGTATAATTCAGGCCGAACGTCACCAGGGAGCCGCGACCGCGCAAGCTGCTATCGCTGGCGCAGGAAGTCAGCAGAAGCACTGTGAATATAAGGAGAAAAAGCCTTATCATATGGACGGCACAGTTACCACATTACCATTTGAAAGTAAATTCAATGTTCTTGCCGCCGGACCCCCTGTGTTTCAGCATTACGCCTAGGATAACACAACCTTGAGTGTCACTGCCAACCGTCTCGAAAGTGACGGCATTAGAGGGAAGCACCCCCTTGAAGCGGGGATGTCGGGAAAACACTTCGTCCAAGGCACTCGCCAGGCGATCCGGGTCGCTGCAGGGGCCAGAGCTTTGGCGTAAACCGATGAGGGTGTGGATGATCGTTGAGAGGATCAACGGCGCCAGGAGGGACTCCCCATTGATAACCACTGCTTCCGCCAAGTGAATGCCGTTTCCGCGCGACTGCACCAGCGGGAGTAAACCGCTCACCGTCATCTGCTGGGCGCGCTCGTCGGTAATGATGGTTTCAAGCGGTGTCCAGCCTGCAACGTTATCGTCCTGGACGCAAAGCAGTTGGGAAGCAATGCCCAGCGGACTGCCGGTTCTCGCATTCGATTGCACCAGCAGGGCGGCGACACCCCAGACTGGGGCCAGGTAGTTCGGCTTATTTGGCCTAAACAGTTCGGGCGGTGCATCGTCATGCCTGGAAGGGGGCAATGAAAAACGGTTACAAGCGGCTATCGTCCAGAAGGCTGCGGGCTGGGCACGGAGCGCTTTCCATCTCGCATAGGAAAAGCCGTCCAAATGATTGGGCAGATAGGGGAGATGCTCCAGGCCGGACCAGGTATCCAGATGTAAAAAATTTGGGCCAAACCAGCATGCCACCGGCGAGGTCTGGCGTTCAGCCAGGTTGGCCGCGGCCTCCAACAGCTGCATGCCGACCGGGGTCGCATCAAACGGCGCATCCAGCACAATCAAATCCGGCGGCTCATCGTCCAGCAGAGGTCCGCTTGAGGCCACCACTTCAGCCGCATTTTCCCGGGTCACCGGCACCAGGGCCAGGCGAAACGGCTCAGCACCGGCCGCCTCGAACAGCAGGGCAACCCCCTGCCACGCTGCATCCATCCGCCGGAAATCGTCATCGGTGGAAATCCGGGTCAGCACACCGGAGACCATTGCATCAGCCTCATTGTCCTCTGCATCGGACCGTCTGGAGCCTTCCTCCTGCTTTCCGGGGAAATCGACCATGGCGAGGATATTGTCGAGGCTTGTTGCCGCTGCATTTGGCGGCTCCGGCGCGGCTCCGGCGCGGCTCCCCTCCCTCAGCGCCCGGAGCCATGGGGTCCGGGCAACGATGGCCTCCGGTGCAAAATCGGCCAGCGAGGTGAACTCCAGTTGTATGCCCCCGTCCGGGGCAAGTGATTTGGGCAGCGGAATATACAGCGAAGGGCGGAGCAGGGCCAAGCCATGATCAGCGGATTGAATCGGGAGTGGTTGCCCGGCAGGCGTTTTTTCAGCCATTTCCGCAGGGAGGAACGGACCAAAGGCGATGATGTACCATGGTTGAGCAGGGATCTGCATTTCTTCTGTTTCCACGGTTGGTATCAGATCAGCCGCAAGGTGTACAGTTCCGCTTCATCACTCTCGGGAAACGGACCAAACACGATCGATTCCGGCATGCCTTTGACACGGGCAAGAAAGGAGGTCCCGTTTGGCAATTCGTTTTGTACCCCCCAGGCGGTAAAATCTCGACCTCCAAGGGTCAGTTGTATCCCCTGAACCGGATAGTTCAGCACCGTATCCTTGGGGAGCGTTCCGGCCGGCCCAACCGCCTGAAAATTGATTTCCGCGCCGCAGACGCCGAAAAGGGCACCTTTCCAGTCGCCCCCTGTTGAACCGACTTCAAACCATTGCCCTACCTGCGGATCGCCGGTTATGTCAATTCGGTAGTCCATAGTTCGAGCAGTCGGAGGCACGCTTGTTTTGGCCACCACTTTGGCGCATAAGGCCGGGTCCTCGAAGGCCAACAGCGTGGCTCTGGCCAGGGGCGTGGGAAGGACACCAGCTGCTGGCAGCGTGCCACCGCAGCAGATGATAAACAGGGGGAGGCCCGGGCGGGCAGCGGCAACGGTGAGCGCCAGCAGCGACAGCCCGTAGCGGATGGTCGGTTTGACCAGTTCGTCAGGTGTGGTAACCACCAGCCAGGCGGCGATTGACGGGTTGATCAGCATGTTGCGGGAATCCTGCCATCCCATCCGTTCGATGTCGTCATTCCAGAGGCTTCCGGCGACGTCAAAGCCGTACGGTCCGAGTTTGGAGCTTACAGCCGAAGGAATGCTCCGGTCAGTGGTCAGCGAGGTAAGCCAGAGCTGCTTTTTCATGTGGGGGGATCCTTCCATTGTCTGAGTTGTTCTCTCCCTGTCAGTTATAGACAGGTAACTGTGCTGCCCGACTCCCTCAGCTGATGATCATCACCGTGAGCTGACTCGGGATACAACCAAGCCCTATCGTGTTGTTTTCGTTCATAGTTACCGCGTCGGTCAATCTGACTGCCGGCATCCCTTCGATCATCACCGTCAGGCTGGAACTGATAAATTCCGCCGCCCCCATGATCTCGGCGCACATCAGGCCGCCGCCGCCGGTAATGCCGGGTTCGTCGCCGTTGGTAGGCTCTACCATGGAATCCATGGTCAGCGCGAGCCCTCCGGCGATAATGACATTCAGCGCAGTCGGTTCAGCCGACATCGGCATGCCCAAATTAGGATAGGGCAGCGGAGCCACCGCAGGCCCGACAATGGTATTGCACATATCCGGTACGGTCATGCTCAGCATCCCGCCCGCATCTGTGGTCGCAAACATACTTTCACTCCTGATGACAGCTGGTTTTACCCCAGACGAATCTTGTCGCCCTCAATTTTCACATCGCACTCCGCAACCAGCGAAGCGTCTTCTGCGATCACATCAAAACGATTGGTGGCGTTGATGCTCACCTGCCCGGCTTTGGTGCTATCCATCCTGGCCACCCAGCGGAAACAGTCTCTTATCCTTTGGGTGATCTGTTCCGCAACCGTATCGATGGTTGCGGCCACCAGCGACAGTTTCCCTGCTTTCAGCGTAGCACAGCAAGCAATCAGCGACAGATCGGAAAACAACGCTTCACCCGTAACTCCTTGCAGCTTGATCTCCGGCGCCGTCATTCCGGCGGCCTTCTCCCCCGTGATTTCGACCGCCTCACCGGCAAGCCGCAGGGTTCCCGCCTCGACGCAGAGGGTTGTGTCGTCCGGCAGGATGACGCGGCCGGCGCTCTTGCCCCGTACCAGTACAGTCAAAATAAAATTGCCTTCCTGGACGTTGCGGACGATCAGAACCGTATCATTGTCTTCGGGCTCCAAAAGGCATCCGGCAGCTTTTTGCGCACGCAACGCCAACGTACCGGCAGTTACCAGCAAAAAATCCCCGCGGTCCCGCCCGATCACCCTTGCCGTATCAACGGTTGCTCCGCCGGCCGCCATCTCCGGCATCACCTGCTGCCTGAGCCTGATTACATTGCTGTTGCTCTTGGTCATGTTGCCCTCCGGTCAGATGGATATCGGCGAGACCCAGGTTTCGCCCTCGGCCATGACCGGGTCCGTTGTTCTGACGTCGGTCATGTTGGCGCCATCCGTTCTGGCCTCTGAAAAATTAGCTCTGTGGATTTTGGCCATGGACAGATCCGCTTCGGAGAAATCAGCGTCGGTCACGTTAGCCCGCGAAAAATTGGCGTAGGTCAGGTTAGCGCCGATCAGAACGGCATGGTTCAGCGACGCATCTTTAAACAGGGCTTTTGCCATTGCAGCTCGGGCAAAAACGGCCCCATCGAGGCAGGCCCTGGAAAAATTGGTCATCTCCAAAACCGCGCCGGTAAAATCGGCCTTTTTCGCCATGGCCCCTGCGAACCCGATGAATTTCCCTCTGGCGCCTGCAAAACTGGCCCCGTTCAGATTCGCACCGTTAAAACTGCATTTGAGTAAATTGGTGGCGGAAAAATCGGCTTGCTGCAGGGAGGCCTGGGCAAAGATGGTCAGCATGAGCGTGCAGCCGGGAAAGGCAACTTTGTCCAGCATGGTGCTGGTAAAAATGGCGTTGGACAGGTTGGTTTGGTTGAAAATCGCGCCGCTCAAGGGGGTTTGGATCACCATAAACCGTTCCATGTTGGCCTTGCTGAAGTCAATTGTCCCGGTCACGCATTTGGCGAAGACTGCTTTGAACAAGGTTGCGCCGACTAACAGGGTGTCGGTCAAGGTGGCGGCTGAGAAGGATGTTTTTGAACAATCCGCGCCGGATAGGTCGGCCCCGGGGAAATTGCAATATTTGAGTGCACAGGCCGTCAACGTCAGATTACGTCCATCTATGCCATCGAACCGGCAGTTGCCAAAGCCTGACTTGAGGAAAACAGTCCCGTGCAGTTTCGCGCCGCTGAAATCGGTTCCCCTGAACAGGCAATTATTGAAGCGCGATCCTTTCAGGTCCGCACCGCGCAGGGACACCGTTCCGAAGCGCTTGTCGACGAGCGTAAGTCCGGTCAAGGAGAGCCCGGACAGATCCACGCCATCGATACACGATTCTTTTTCCAGGATGCTGCGGGCCTCGGCACTATTCAAACTAATTTCCTCCAAAGTTTTTATGCTGTTCTGTTGGATTCCGAATTTCAACGCAGGAACTGCGACAGGATGGTCCGGTTAACCGATATTTATGATTAGGCCATCGATGGTTATTGTCGCCCCCTCAATCGAAAATTCGGCTATTGCATTCATCGTTACGCTGGCGGCTTCAAGTGATATATCTCCGGCTGCCTCAATTCCGAGAATGCCTCCTGAAAACAGCGACATCTCAGTTGTTGCGTTCAGGTTAATCACAGTGGCCGTATTGGTCATCTCTCCCATGGTCGTATTGCTAATCTCACCTTCGGCTGTATTGATCAAGGCTCCTTCAGCCGCGTTGGTGATGTCTAATGTGGCAGAATTTGTGATATTCCCTGCGGCTGTATTAATGATATCGACTGTGGCTGTATTGGTAATACCTACAGACGTATTGTTAATATTCCTAAAGGCCTGAATCTTTATATCACCCGCATCTTCCTGGGCCAAAGCGGCGGCGGCATCGGCGGCTTTTTGCTCGGCGCCTGCGGCGAATTTACTGCACCGCACCCAATCGTCAAATCCCTCCAGATCCTCGTCTTTGAGTCCGGGAAATAATCTTCGGTCTTCAGTCAATTTGGATTCTGAATCACGGAGCCAATTTTTAGCTTTGTGAACGGTAGCCTCGGCTGCTTCAGCGGCAATGGATAATGCGGTTTCAGTTTGAAGCAGAACAAAGGGTGTTTGCATCTTTATTTTATTTTCATCCAGCACTATTTCGGATTTGAACTTTACTGGATCATGCTTGGTTTGGTACCAGATAGCGAATTCAAGAATAGTTAAAATCACTCCATATGCTGCACCTGATACACAAGCAAAGATGCTTTGATTTTTTTCGTGTGTTTCGTTTGGATTCGTCTCGTCAACTGCAAAGGAGTCCATCGTGCTCAGGCCTGCAACAACGGCAGTATCGGCTAATGCTACGAGCACCATGGCTTTCATTAATCCACTGAGCAATGGTGAATCTCCGCCAGCCTTGATCTCGACACTATTTCTCCCGACCAACTCATTTTCTTTACAACTGGTATACCAAGTGCCTCCATACCATTCAACATGGCCACCAAAGGACACCTCCATATCAAGCCCCAAGGACATATCCACCGAAGTGCCCACATTGATAGAGGTTTCAGTGCCGGCATATATGTTATAGGATGAGCCGACCAAGATGTTCATCTCTTCACCTAGGGTCAACGTATTGTACATGGTGGACTCACGAGTGAACGTCCCCTTGGTGGTCGCATGTATTCCGTCAGTTGAGGAATCCGTGGAAGTGGTGCTTGTAGAAGCCTGCTCTGCAGTTTTCTGGGCACCGACCCTGAACATGCTGTTACTATTCGGTGTTTGCATCACAATCCGCTCGCGGCCTTTCTGATCCTCAAAATGCAGTTTGTTGCCCCCGGCGGTGGTGACATGGCTCTGGGTGCAGTTTGAAGAGTTGACCGGGCTTGGGGTGATCGGGTTCGGCACCGCCGCAGCGATGATCGGGCGGTCCGGGTCGCCGTCAATAAAGGTTAGCAGCACCTCGGTGCCCTTGTGCAGCGGGAAGTGCATGCCGTGGTTTTCGCCGGCATAGGGCTGGGCCATGCGTAGCCAGGAAGAAGCCTTCCCGCCCATGGAGGTGTTCAGGTCAAAGGGGAGGATAACCTTGTAACGCCCTTGGTCGTCGACCTCGGCGTATTGCCCGCTGCCCTCGGCGTCGATATGGGCGTTGAGCGTGCCGGAAATACGGGGCTTGCTGGTGATCCGTTCCGGGCGGAACTGGCAATTCGAGGGAATCGCCGAGAAACTGTTACGGTAATAGGGCGATCGTTCGCGGTCGGAGAGCGTGGCGCTCAATCCCGCCGACAGCATGAAAGCCTGGTCGCCGTGATGGGTTATTTCCAAGGTGAGGTAGGAGGTATTGAAGTCAGCACGGTTATGCCCAGCCAGCGAGAAAAGATATCCAGGTCGCAGGTAGGGAATCAGGCTCTCCCCATGAAAGGTCTTGGCCCGGCATTTGAGTTCATCGGCGCGCACTTGCGCCAGCCGGGTGCCCTCCTCAGAGGTCGCGAAATGCTCGCCGTAGATGTACACATCGCCCTGTCCGCGCTCGGAAACCACACATTCCGCCGTCAGTTCCAGGGAGGGCTTGCGGTAATTGTAATCTTTCAGCAAAACCCGGGCCGGCAGAATTTTTTGCCGGCAGACCAGGGTGCTGATGACCTCCTCGCGGGAGGCTTCATCCAGCCCCGATGGCGGCGAGTACGACATCTGCACCCCTTCGGTCATGACCGAATGCAACAGTGCCGTATCGGTGATGATCACCTTCTCGCTATCGGCATTTTGCTCGAAAAAATAATAGATTCCTTCGCGCTCCAACAGGCGGGATATGAAGTCGTAGAGACTTTCGCTGTACTGACAGATATATTCGTGAGGCGGATACACGCCGGTCAGTCTGAATTCGTAATCCAGGCTGGTGAGACCGCCGCTTTTCAGTGCCGATTCGATAATCTGTGGCACGGTCTGGTCGAGGAAAATCTGGTTGTGGTGCGTCAAGGTATGCCGCCAGAAAGCCGGGGTCAGGACCGCCCGATACTGGGTGCGGCCCTGTGCGGTTCCCATCTGTTCCAGTTCGGACAGGATGCCGTTAAAGACGATATTGCCGTTGTCGCGAAGAATGGTGAGCTTGGCGCGGGACTGGGTCACGCTTTCCAGATCAATCTCGTCGTTCTCGGACACCAGGGTCACTTCAAACTGATACAGCTTTGAAAGCCCTTCGGTGCCGCTGAAGCTGACGACGTCAAAGGTGTCGGCAGTGAGTGAAGGCGCCAGTGATACAAAACTAAATTTTTTTCCGATGGATGTCATGTACTACTCCTAGAAAAATCAGGATGCTAGACTGCGGATCTCGCTTGCGCTCTCCTGAAATCCGTTCCTGCTGTGTCACTTGCCACTATTTTTGCGCCATACAGATCCGTGCCGAACATGCTGGAATGTTTCAAATCACAGCCGTTGAGCTGAGCGTGTCGGAAGGAGGCATTGAAAAAATTGACTCCTCGCAGATCACAGTCGGTCATTAAGGCTTTCATAAAGTTGGCTTCTTTGGCGATGGCATTGACCATGTACACCCGGTCCAGCTTGACCCTGCTGAAATTGGCATGATCAAGCACCACTCCGGCCATGCGGGCATCGGTCAGACTGGAGCGTTCCCAGCAGGAACGGGTCATATCCGCCCCGGTAAAGATGGCTCCTGAAAGTTTGGTGGTCTTTCCGGCCCGGGAATTATTCATTTTTGCGCCGCTGAAATCAGCCCCCTTGCCATGCGCCCCGCCAAACGTCGCCCTGGAGGCTTCTGCTTGGCTGAAGCAAGTGTTTTCAAGGGTTGCATCGGTAAAATCGGCGGAGGTGAGTTTGGCCTGGCGCAGATTGGCTCCGGAAAGATCGGCCTTGGGGAAACTTGCTTTAATCGCGGTCAATCCGACGCCCTTGATCTCTTTCAGGGATGAGGCGGCAAACTGCGCCCCGGACAGACAGGCTTGGGAAAAATCTGCTCCGCTGAAATCGCAGCCGCTAAAATTGCCGCCCGTGAGATCGGTGTCCTGTAGATCAGCTCCGGGAAAGGTTGCGCCTACGGCCTGAACCCGGATGAATCCGGCCTGCGCCATCTGTGCTCCGCTGAAATCGGCATCAGCCAGCAAGGCATCAGCAAACAGCGCGTTTTGCAGGATAGCGCCGCAGAACAGCGTCTTCACCAGGGTCGATCCGGAAAAATCGGCGTGCGAGAGATCCCTACCGCTGAAATCCAGACCGCTTAAATCCAGACCGGACAGCTTTTCCCCGGCGGCATGGCGGTTCATCACGGCATCGACCGAGTCCAACGCCTCCGCCTCTCCGTCAACCGCAGGCGTCGCTATCTTGGCTTCAGCGGCTTCCGGCGCTGGTGGTGCCGGGACCGCTTCAGCCTTAGGGGGCAGGGAGGCTGCCAGGGCGGTCAGCCCGGCAATCAGCTTGCCGATGTCAAGTGAGGCCGGATCGATCTTCGGCAGCGCTTTGGCAGCGGCTGCCTGAAAATTGGTCCCGGATTGCTGCAGCTTCGCCTCGATACCCTGCAGCGCGTCTGTCAGCTTTGTTATTTCTTGCCCAATATCCTTTGGGGGGGACTGTGATTTTAAATATTTTTGGGTCGCCTCCTCCTGCGTCATCCCCATTTTTTTAAAAGCGGCCTCCGCCTGCTGCTGCACATCCGCGATCATCTTTTCGATTTCAGCCTGGGGTGGCGCGGTTGCGGCCTTGGGCGACGGCGCATACTTGGCCATCGCTTCGGCCCGCGTCATCCCCAGTTTGGCGAAGGCGGCGTCTGCTTGGGCCTCGACTTTGGCGATCGCTTCCGTCGCGCTTGCCAACAGTTTTTCGGCGTCCGGAGGCAGCGGAGGAGGCTTGGGCAGATCAGGGGCAGCAGGAGGCGGTTCAGATTTGGGTGCAGGTGGCACGACAGCGGACGGGTCTGTTTCGGGCGGTGCAACCGGCACCGGGGCAACAGGTTTGAGCAATTTCTTTGAGTAGAAATCAAGGGTTTCCGGTTTTGCCTGCAACAATTCCCATTCGGCCACCAGATGGGTCACATCGTCCAGTGTTTCGTCGGTTACTTTTGCGGTCCCCCGGAAGAGCAGGACGCCGCAATCACTGCCGGGGAAGAGCCAAACCGTTTCAGCCCTTGTTGGGATTTCGATGAAAGATTCCTTGCCGTCAACAACCCGATTAATAAAAACGCGGGCGCGCACCCCCGGTAAGGCGGAGCAAATTTCAGGTTTCAGCGGATGCATATTCCCAATCCGCAGCGGTTCGTCCCCCTTGAAAAACCCGGAGATCCGTTGATCCATGGGGGCGGTGTTGAAATACTCGGGATCGGTATCGTGGGGATAATGGGGCCAGCGGCTTTTCAGCCAGGTATCGTTAAACGTTCCCAGATAGCGTTTTCTTTGCGGCCAAAAAGCATTTAAGGCATTGAACCCTGCCGGTTCGGGCCGGTCGTTAGGCGATACCGCCAGATGCCGCGGATCCTGAACCGGCGGCACAGGTATTCTCCCGGTCTCGTCTATCTTCAGCCCCACACCGTTTGGATTAGGTTCCCAGCCTAGACCGCCAAAGGCATTGGTCCAACTGACTGGCATCTCTCTAAATGGTTCCGGGACGGATGGAACTCCCACCGCGTTCCAGTATCTGGCCCCACTCACCTGCAGGGTTTTTGACCAACCGGCAACCGTAGCGCTCACCTGCAGACCGGTTACCGCCTCGGGAGCATGGCAGCTTCCATAGACCAGAAACTCGCCCCGTTGTTTGGGATACCCTGTATCCAGGGCTTCTTCTTCGCCCAGTTCCGCCGCCACGGTTTTCCACATCGCTGTTTCTTTAAGAAGGCGACCGACCGGAGCGGGTTCAAGGGGGAAACAGGCCATGGCCGCCACGGAGAGACAGCAATCGTCGCCTAACACGCATGGGGTGAAGAGCAGGGCAAGAGTATCGGGCTTGATGATCTTCATTAATATTCTTTCCTCGGACAGGCGGTGGATAACACCAACTCGGCAGAATCAAAAACACACCGGGTTGCCTGCAAAATAGTGAGCAGGCAGCCACAACAAAGCCCATGCCGCATCATTTGCCAATAACCCGGTTGTATAGCGCATTCTCCCATTCAGGCGAAGATCATGCTGAAGCAGCCATCGGCACCAATGTCAAGGTTGACGGCCGAGGGCATACCGCCGGTGGTCATATGGGCCAAAATTTCCTGGGAAAGTTGCGGCATGATGGTGCCGCGAACAATGTAGTCGATGTTGCGGGCGCCGGTTTCGACCTCGGTACAGCGGGCGGCGATGGTCTCCACCACCGCTTCCGAATAGCTGAGTTTCATCTTGTTGTTGTTCAGCAGTTGTTTGGCCATCTTGTTGAGTTTCAGTCTGACGATGCCACTCATCGCCGACGTGTCCAGCGCCAGGAACGGGACGATGTTCATGCGCGCCAGCAGGGCCGGCTTGAACCAGTTGGACAGTATCGGGCGAATCGCCGGAACAAGCACATCCATGCCGGGACGCTGCCCGTCACGGGTCATCTCGGTGATGATGTCGGTTGCCAGATTGCTGGTCAGGAAGAGGATCGTGTTGCGGAAATTAATCTCACGTCCCTCGCCGTCGCCCATGACCCCTTTGTCGAACACCTGGTAAAAGAGGTTGAGCACATCCGGATGGGCCTTTTCCACCTCATCGAGCAGAACCACACAGTACGGCCGATTACGCACCGCCTCGGTGAGCATGCCGCCTTCCCCGTAGCCCACATAGCCGGGAGGCGAGCCGATCAAACGGCTGACGGTGTGTTTTTCCTGGAATTCACTCATGTTGACGGTGACGGTGTACTGTTCGCCGCCAAACATCATGTCGGCCACGGTGAGCGCGGTTTCCGTCTTGCCGACGCCGCTGGGGCCGACAAACAAGAAAACTCCCATGGGCTGATTGGGATCGGCGATGCCGGATTTGGTCGATTTCATCACCTCGCTGACAATGGTAAGGGCGTGATCCTGGCCTTTGATACGGGCCTGGAGCTCTTCTTCCATTCGCAGCACGCTGTGCGACTGGTCACGCAACACCTTGCCCAAGGGAATACCGGTCCAGTCAGAAACGACCAGGGCGACCACATCCGGATCAACCTCATACTTGACCATCGGCTCATCTTTCTGGATGTCAGCCAGTTCAGCCATGGCAACTACCAGTTCTTTTTCCAGCCCTTCCTGGGTGACCGGTGCTTCTCCAGTTTCGGTTGATGCTTCTGTTGCTGCGGCAGTCTTTGTTTTTTTAAACTCCGCCAGGCTGTTGCGTAAGGCAACGACCTGGTCAACCGCTGCTTTTTCGCGTAACCAACGCGAGGAGATTTCGTCAAGTTCACTGCCCAGCCGGGCAAGCTCCCCCGCAATGTCAGCTAGACGCCCTTCATCCAAAACCACCCCATGTTCCTGGTCGCGCAAACGCGCGATTTTTTCTCTTTCCAGGGCTTGGATGGCATGCTCGCAATCCTCCAGCCGGGCTGGTTTGGAGGCCATGCTGATTTTGACGCGGGCGCAGCAGGTATCGATCAGGTCGATAGCCTTATCCGGCAGGAAGCGACCGGTAATGTAGCGGTTGGAGAGTTCGGCGGCGGCAATGACCGCATCATCCCGCACGATGACGTTGTGGGATTTTTCATAGGCGAGCTTGCAGCCCCGCAAAATCAGGATGGAGGTCGCAACGGTCGGTTCGTCAAGCTTGACCGGCTGGAAGCGCCGGGCCAGCGCCGGGTCCTTTTCGATATATTTTTTGTATTCGGAATAGGTGGTGGCGGCCAGGGTTTTCAATTCGCCTCGGGCCATGGCCGGTTTCAGCAGATTGGCTGCATCCCCGCTGCCGGCCGCGCCGCCGGCCCCAATCAGGGTGTGGGCTTCATCAATAAACAGGATGATGGGCTTGGGAGATGCCTTGACCTCGTTGATCACCGATTTGAGCCGGTTCTCGAACTCCCCCTTGACCCCGGCTCCGGCCTGTAGAAGCGCCATGTCAAGCCCCAGGATGGAAACATCCTTGAGGCTGTCGGGGACATCTCCCAGGGCAATCTTCAGGGCCAGCCCCTCGATCACCGCAGTCTTGCCGACTCCGGCCTCGCCTACGGCGATCGGGTTGTTTTTCCGGCGGCGGCCCAGGATGTCGATGATCTGGCGGATCTCGTTATCACGACCGAAAACAGTGTCGATTTTACCGTCACGCGCCTTCTGGGTGAAGTCCTCGCAGTATTTGCCCAACGCTCCGCTCGACATCGGCCCAGCGGGGGAGGCTGCACCAGCCGCTTGACCTGCGTTTGCGGTGTCAGCGGTCTCGATGGAATTGGCCAAAATCTTGAAGAACTGCCCCTCGAGACCCTCCCGGCCGATACCTTCCAAAAGGTCGATGTAGTTTCCCCCCGAATAGAGCGAAGACTTGGCCAGCAATGCCAATAACAGCGAGCCTGAACGGATGCTCCCTTCGCCAAGGTTGACCGAGGCCAGCAGCCAGGCATCCTGAATCCATTGCAGCAACAGCGGCGAGAAAGCTGGTTTGCCGGCATTGCCGGAACGCATCTCTTCCAAGGTCCGGTCGAGGCTTTTGCGTAACGCTGTACTGTTAACCCCAAACTGTTTCAGAATCAGATACCAGTCGGCGCCGATTTCATCGAGCAGGCGAGAGACAAGGTGCTCAACGGTCACCTCATAATGCGAACGGGAAACGCATAATCCGGCAGCTCCTTCGAGCGCCCTGGTGCAAAACGGATTGAGACGTTTGAGCAATGGTTTTATTTCTACACTGAGCATGAATTTCTCCTGGAACTTCAATGATGATAGGCAGCAGGCACCCCGGCCCCGTATCGTGTTGTCACCGGGCCGTCCGCGCCGTCAGCGGCTAGCCAACAGTTGACCCCCAAAAGAGCGCCGGAGGGCTCTCCCAAGCTGCAGGCCGGTATTCCTGCCCGGTCAAAAAGCAATTCAAAGTCGTATTCAAGGGGGGAATTCAGATATTTATCCACCAAAAAAACAGCCCGGTTCAAAACCGTTCCCCCTGGTAAACAGGCCGAAAATTTTCCGGGAGGCACCGGCCCGATAACGATGCTGAATTTCCCCATGCAGTCGGCGATTTCACTCCCCATATACATATCCTCGCCCAAGGTCGCGTTGGTAACTCCAAGGGCAGTCCGCTGGTCGACGGGAACGGAAACCATTTGCGGAACACATTGCCTGATGTTCACCGCGATGCCCTGGAGAGCATCGCTCAACATGGTTTTCAAGCCGAGAGCGGAGCGCGGTTGCTGACTCATGATGCCGGCATAACGCAACAGCGATCTTCGCGCTTCTTCGCCGGCAGGACTCTGGAATTCTGCATTGCCCAGGCCCATCAGGCAATATATGCGCTCCAGATACTCGCGGTTTTGCTCTTCGCATACTTGCAGGAAGAGATTGTACTTGAGTAATGAGCTGACAAAGAGCGAATAGACCGAGGAATTGACGATGTCTATGAAATCGCGCGTGACACTTTTATCCTCTGCCGCCTCGTAAAGGAGATCCTCGGTATAGAAGGACGGCAGCGGTGAGGACGTGCCATAGAGTCCGAGAAAAGTCGTATTGATGACGAAGCGATGCTCGTCATCCTCCAAGGGCGTTGTCGTAATGCTCGCTATATCCGCCGATGGAAACCCCAGTGTGAGTTCCGGACGGATGCGCAGAAAACGGCCTTCTATGGAAGCTGCGTCTTGGACGCCGCACGCCTCCCGTTGCTTGAGGAGAAGCCGAATGAGCCTGATCGCCTGAAAGAAGGAGTATGAAGGCCCTTCCTTAAGGAGGCTCTCCTCTAAATCAGAAAATGTTCCCCGCCCCTGACTGGCCATGTAAAAGTCTCTCCGCTGTTCACTTCCCTGACGGAAAAGGAAGTGAAGGAATTAATGGTTGCGTACCAGCCCAGAAAACGGTCAAGCATTGATCCGAACAGATACATGTCACCGATGCCTGCAAAATTATCCTTCTTTAGATTCAGGTTAATGGCGATACCACGTGCCATGATCCCCTGCATCAGTCGGTTGACCCTGTTAATCTCCAAACTTTCTATTCCTGCGACCCGCTTTTTGTTGGCAAGTATCGAGGCCTTGTCGCGCCCTTCAGTAAAAATGTACAGGTCGAGGAGCGTTTTGAGCGCTTCAGGACGGTCGAGGGTGAGCAGGTTGATCGAGGCATGGGAAAGCAGCCGCCACAGGATGCTGGCGCCGAGTGGTGGTTGGATATTCATGGTGGCAGGACGAATATTGCAAAATTCCAAAAGCTCGGGAGAGGTGGAGGTATGGCGGCAGATGTCACCAAGGCCTAGGTTCTCCGGTACTGAGGCATTGGTGCAGAGAAGCTTGATCGACAGTACCTCTTCGACCGGAGCGGTTGCGATACCGGGATAGGCCACCGAGATGTAGGTTTCGAGGCTGTCATCAATCACCGATTTGGCGATGCTCAGGTTGTATACGGCCTGCGCCTCATACTGGGGGGAAAATTGCTGGAAGGAGATATAGGCTTTTTCCTTTGAAGTCCCCTGCATAAAACCAGAAACTTGTTGGACCGTGATCACCTGGTAATCCTTCGGCTTGCTCCCTGATGGGCGGATAAGATAACGGCTTTTACGATGATCATAGCGGATTGGTTCCGCATCATGGCTAAACAGATTGATGATTGGCGTGGCAAAGAGGAGGAATGAATCCTGTTTGATGGGGATCGGAAAAGCTGGCTCTTGTTTCAGCTGGAACGAAAGCGAAAAGCTTGACCCTCGCCCCCTGTCGGTCCAGCGCTCGATACCCGTTATATCCACGAAGAGGAATTTTTCAGGAAGCATGAAATATTCCTGCAAGAGCCGGTACGCCGGAAACGACTGTGAAGGGTACTGCAGAAGCGCATCAGCCTGACCGAATCCGACAGGCTGGATGGCCGATGCCGGAAGAATGCAGCGGGTGCCGTCTGGAGCAAGTAATTCCACCTGGGCGACGTTGGTCATCAGGTGGTAATAGAGGTCGCTCCCCTGGGGGATTCCCCCGGCAAGATAGAGTCGGATTCGTTTCTGGCCCCAGGAGGAAAGAGGGATTCCGGAAAGTTCAAAATGGATGGTTATCTTGGGGGGCAAGCCGGTCGGCTGTTCCATTACAGCCGTATTGATCCTGAGTGGAAGCGCTTCGATATCGAAACAGGTTCTGAACACACACGACGTGCCGTCAACCGGAACAGAAGCGACCTCCGTACCGGCCGGGACCAAGAGTGGTTCGCGCAGGGTCGGACGAGGAGTAAACACCAGAATGGAGGAGGAAGGGACCGGTCGTAGATAATGGGGAGCCAGCAGGCTCATAACTCCATGCAAAAGCTCAGGAAATTCATCGTCCAACTTATGGCGGACAAGGCCGGTAAGGAAGGCGGTTCCCTCAAGGAGTCGCTCGACATCGGGATCCGAGGTCTGACCGCTCAACATTGGGGCCAGGGCAGGATGGGCTTTGGAAAACTCCGCACCCAGCTCTTTCAGCAGTGTAAGCTCTTCCTGGTAGTAACGGTTAAACATGGAGATTGCCCTTGTCTGATCAAACTATGAGGTGACTTTTACCTGCCCGTCAGAGTCGACTATGGTTTCAAAAATTATGGGTTTCCCCTTCTCATCTGTAACCAGTTTGGCGGCTATGGAAAACCGGAGCGCTAGCAGGTCGTCCTGCTGTGTCTGAAAATGAACCGAAACCTCCTTGAGGCGAGGTTCATAATTAACGATGACACTTTTTATTGCCTCTTCCAATTCCGGGATGGACTCTGAGGAGAAGGAACTTGACATGTTGGTCAGATCTGGAACACCAAATTCCGGATCAATTTCAACGGAACCTTTTTTGGTGTTAAGAACCCTGACGAGGTGTTCAAGAACAGAATTGACGATGGTCCCGGAATCGACGTCAAGACGCCCTGCCGGGTTTTCCTCCATCATGCGTATCCGCTCGAGCAGCCGCTCTTTTTTTATTATTTGCATAAACTAAATCGTATCGAGAATAAAACAGGAGCGCGTGCAAATGCAGGAAAAAATGCCCTCTCCACATGCATGGAGAGGGCATGAAATCATGGCTGATTATGCTTTAGGTTTTTTCCAGTCATCATCGGTCTGGGCCAGCGTCGAGCCTTTTTCGTCAAGGGAGATCCAGGTGATCTTGCCATAGGTGAACATGATCTCTTCCATGTCGTGATACGGTTCGTTCTCCTTCAGGAACGTCATCGGTTTATACGACTTAATCGAAACAATAATGGCATTCTCAAGCTGCACCTTGGCATAAATATACTCGTTGCCGCTGGTGCCGATGGCGGTATAACTCAGTTCCCACTTGGTGATCTGCTCACCTGAGGTCAGCGCCTGGTACAGTTTGGGCGAAGAGGGATCTTTGTGTTTGGTGATTGAGAAGGGTCCATGGACGCGCTGACCGGTTGCCAGGCCAGTATGCGTGTCGCGTGGGATATGCACTTCATGCTCCACGGCGTATACTGTAATTGAATCCTTGTATGCTTCCTGAACGCAATCGCCTTTGATGTCAGATTGTTTGGCGCCGGTCAATGTTAAATAACTTGTGTTTGCCATTTACTGGTTCTCCTTGAGTTTATAATATAAGACAATTGACCACTTGAGACTGAACCTGTCGCTGCTGCTTACTTATCGAGCTTGCCAACCAAAGAGAGCGTGAAGGAAGACCCCATATATTTGAAATGGGGTTTGACCATCATTGAGACCCGGTACCATCCGGGTTCTCCCTCAACATCTTCCACGGTGATCTGGGCTGAGCGAAGGGGTTTTTTCGCTCTTGTGCTCGCCGTCGGGTTGTCCATCTCAACAACGTATTGACCAATCCATTTGTTCAGTTCGTCCTGCAGTTCTCCCCGCTCCTTGAACGAACCGATGTTTTCCCGCTGGATGACTTTGATATAATGCGCCAAGCGGTTGACGATGAACATATAGGGGAGCTGGGTGCCGAGCTTGTAGTTGAGTTCCGCCTCTTTTCCTTCCTTGCTGATGCCAAAGTTTTTGGGTTTTTGGCATGACTGGGCAGAAAAGAAAGCGGCGTTGTTGCTCCCCTTACGCATGGTTAGGGCGATGAATCCCTCTTCTGCGAGTTCGAATTCCTTACGGTCGGTAATGACGATTTCGGTTGGGATTTTGGTTTGGATGGCGCCCATGGATTCGTACTGGTAGAGCTCCAGGTTCTCAACCGTTCCCCCTCCCTGTGGCCCGATGATGTTGGCGCACCAGCGGTAGTTGGCAAAGCTTTCGGTCAGGCGGGTTGCAAAGGCAAAGGCGGCATTGCCCCACAGAAAACGATCGTTTCCTTCGGAGACACTCTCCTCGTAGGTAAAACTTTTCGTCGGGTTGGAGGAAGGACCATAGGGCAGGCGGAGAAGAAAATGCGGCACCGTAAGTCCCACATAATGGGAATCTTCAGAATTCCTGAAAGCCTGCCATCTGGCATATTGAGGGCCTTCAAATATTGATTTGAGATCTTTTAAATCCGGAAGCTTTGAGAAGTCCTCGATGCCAAACATCTCCGGACTGGTAGCCGAAATAAACGGGGCGTGGGACATGGCGGAAACCGCAGCCAGATCCTGGAGCAATTTGATATCCTGCGGTCCTGGACCAAATTCGTAGTTGCCAATTATAGCAGCGTAGGGCTGGCCACCGAACTGCCCATATTCTCGCGAATAGGCAACCTTGTACAGGCCGGACTGAACAACCTCGGGCGCGTCTGAAAAATCGTCGAGCATGTCCTGTTTACTGAGGTTCATGATCTCGAGCTTGACATTCTCCCTGAAATTGGTCCTATCAACAATAAATTTCAGCGAACGCCAGGAAGATTCCATTTTCTGATAATCGGAGTTGTGCAAAATTTCATCCAACTGGCGACTCATCTTCTTGTCCAGTTCGGCAATCATTTCGTCGCAGATCAGGGCGTTTATCTTCTCCACTGATTTACCCGGCTGAAATATCTGCGCAATTAGCGCTTCCACGCCTTTTTTGGCAACAGAATAGGATTCATTCTCCGGAGTCAATTTAGTTGCCGAGAGTATATCGTCTATCAGGGATATGCTTTCAGCGGTTTCAGCACCCTTTTCTTCAGCTTTAAGTTCTTCAGCCATGTCACTCCTCTCCCTTTTTATCGCCGATCCCCATCTCCTTGAGTATCTTGTCTCTCAAAGCAGGGTCATCAATAATAGATTGAATTTTCTTCCTGAACTCCGGCACATTTCCCAGCGGCCCTTTCATGGCCTTGATCGCCTCACGCAGTTCCATCATCTTCTTGAGTTCGGGTACCTGCTGGACTATGGCGTCAGGATCGAAATCCTTCAGCGAATTAAACTTTAGATTTAACGTCATTTTTTCGTCAGGCTGATCGGTGAGCGTATTAGGGACACTCAAGTCCATTGCCAGGTTCTGAGCTTTAAGGACGTCGTTGAAGTTATCCTTATCAATGTTGATGGGGTCGCGCTCTTCAACACTTCGGTCGTCCTTCGCCAGAGTGAAGTCGCCCACCACCAAAATTTTCAAGGGGAGCTCAACCTCTTCCTTAGCATCGCCGGTTGCTGGACGATAGGTTATGTTTACCCGTTCCTTTGGTGCTACCGATTCTTCTTGCATGTGTGCTACCTCTCTGTTGAGATATGTTGTAACGTTTTGAACCCGGTCATAAGCCATCCTATTGATAGCATCAACGTCAATTGTAGAGGCCACTGAGGCTGAAAGTAAAGGAGATAATAAATTTTTTTCGCAGTCGACTGGGGTGGGCAACCCCTAAGAGCCAACACCAGTCTGTTCCGCTTGCGGACTGGTGCCGAGGTCGCACCGGACCAGTGTTTCTTGTTTCTTCGCAACACCTATCTATAGCCCCAGATATCTGTTCATCGGGTTTCCGGTGATACTCTGTACGGGTTAATCGTGTACCAATTTTCATATTATTTTCTTACCATCGAACTTCAGCCAGTTTCAAAAGGCGTTGGGGGACAGGTTGAGTTTGCAGAGCAACATAAACGAGCCTGTCAACCATGGTGTGCATTTGAAATCGACGGTTGAAACGATAGCAAAACTCCGCGAGATAGCGGGGTAAGTGTTTACCGCTTAGGGCATGATACGTGCCATGCAGGGCACTTTTTACGTTTCCTATAACGGTGTTAAGCCATTCGAATACCTTGCCATTATACTCAGCACCCTTGGTGGTGATGACGGATTCATGCTCGCATTGAGCTTGCGTTACCCCGGGGAAACAATTTAAACCATCGGACATGACAAAACTTCCGAGGGAGATGTGCTTTGAGGCCCAAGATGAGATTTCTTCCAAGGTAAATCCTCTGAGATGGCTCAGTTTTAAGGAAATAGGGTGCCCTTTGTCAGAGAGCGCCAAGGCGGCAACGAATGGCATCTTGCCAGAAGCGCCTCGACCTCTTTTGCCGTCTCGCTTTTCCACCAGGAAGACCTGAGGATATATCTAAGCTTGCGCTTTATCACCCAGCACCTTCCTGAGCAGTTTTGAGATATCTTTCTTCGTCAGAGGTTTCATGATAAAACCCTTAATCCCGTAGGCTCTTGCCAGCTCCTCGTCGACCAGGTTGCTGTAACCGGTGCAGAGAATTATTGAGACACCTGGACGAATCTGCAACATCCGCCGGGAGAGATCCACGCCTGTCATGCCTGGCATGGTCTGATCAGTTATTATTACATCAAAGTGTTCAGGCTGGTTTTGGAAAAGAGTTAAAGCCTCAAGGCTACTCGTACGTACCGTCACCTCATAGCCTAACCGCTCAAGCATTGACTGGCCCATTTCAACTAGCATAACCTCGTCATCAACTAAAAGGATGCGTTCTTTACCTGTCGGGATATCTTCAATCTCTTCGATTGCAGCTGGATTTTCCCGTTCGATGGCAGGAAAGATGACATGGAAGACCGTACCCTTTCCTGGTTCACTCTTACAGGAAACGAATCCACCAGAATTAGTGACGATGCCATGAACGATGGCCAGGCCCATGCCGGTGCCCTTGCCCACTTCTTTGGTTGTAAAATAGGGATCAAAAATCTTGCCAAGGATATTCGGTGGGATTCCTGGTCCTGAATCGCCGATGGCGAGCACCACAAATTTCCCTGGTTTAACTTCCTGGAAGGACTGGAGGTCGTCGAGGGAAAGTTCACAATCTGTGAGACTGATATCAAGGATGCCGCCGGTCTGCTCCATCGCATGGAAGGCATTGGTGCAGAGATTCATTACGACTTGATGGATTTGGGTGGGATCAGCGAAGATCGATTTAGTGCCTGTACCGATATCTAGCCTGATTGTGATGGTGGACGGCAGAATCGGGCGGAGAAGTTTGACGGCCTCATTAATGATATTGGATGGGTCCAGAAGGATACGTTTAGTACCGGATTGGCGACTGAAGGCGAGAATCTGTTTTACTAGAGCAGCAGCACGATGGCTTGCTTCGAGCACCTTGTCGAGGTCATGGGCAACCGCCGATTTAGATGCGCTGGCGTCTCTCGCCATTTCAGCGTAACCAATCACTGCCCCAAGAATATTATTGAAGTCGTGAGCAATACCTCCCGCAAGAGTACCGATGGCTTGCATTTTTTGCGCATGAAGTAGTTGTGACTGCATGCTTTTCCTTTCTTCCTCCATCAGGAGACGCGCTATTTCACCTGATGCACGTACGGCTACAAGTTGCAGTGAGGCTTCGGCCAGTTTACGGTTTTGGAGTGGTTTTCGGCCAATGACTGCGATCAACCCGATCGGTTCACCAGCATGACCGAAGAGAGTCACTCCGACGTAGCTCTCGGCTTGCAATTCCAGTAATACATGATCGTTGGGGAAAAACTGGCAGACACTTGCCGGATAGCAACACAATTCCTGATTCACCAACTGACCGCAAGGTGTATCCGTCAGGGCGTAGGAGACGTTGTCTTCAAAATGTCCATCACTCCAGACAGCCACGGTATGTGCGGTCAGGCCATCGGGATCAAGACGGTCAATGCAGACGAAATCCATATCGAGAAATTCCGCCAGGTACTTCGCCAGTATGTTGAAAGAAAGTAGGCCAGATCCATCAAAGCTTGAACGGGCCAAGAAGATATTAATATCCTCCATTTTCTTGCGCTCAGTGATATCTTGCAAAAAGGCAACAAATCGTCCTCCATCAATTGCATTGTACCGTGAACTAACTTCAACATCATAAACCGTCCCATCCTTGCGGCGGTGCTTAGTTTCAAAACGGTCCTCTCCTGATTTCGCGATCTTTTGAATGTGATCTGTGATCTCATCGACAAGTTCGATAGCTTCCAGATCAGCTATGCGCATGTTCAACAATTCCTGCGAACTGTAACCGCTCATCCGACAATAGGCTTGATTAACTTCCAATAGTCGTCCCTGCCAGTCTACAAGCCAAAAACCGTCCATGGCTGTCCGTAAAATAGTCTTATGCCACGACGCGCTATTTTGTAATTCTCTGGTTTTTCGTGTCACTGCTATTTTCAGAAAATATGAAAAGCTGGCAAAAGCCAGTATCATGCAACTTGCTGCCAGGAACGTGTAGGTTAGCCAGGGAGGCCATTCCCACCCGGGATTTTTATTTGACAACCAATGGTTCTGTCGTTGGTAGAAATAGGAGTTTTTATCTTTTTTCCAAGAGGATAGGTGTGCATCGATATAACTCAACAGTTCATGCTGCGTGCCTTTTTTGCTGGCAAAATAGATAGAAAAAGGGCTGAACATTATCGTGCTGGCGACAAGACCATACTCACCGGCATGCCGTAAGCCAAAATGCTGAGGGGCAACACCGGCATCTGCATCCCCCTTCTGCACTGCGGCAAATACATCTGCATGGGTAGCCATTTCGATGATATTACATTGAATGCCGAGTTGCTTCGCCGTTTCAATAAAATTGACCCCACTTATATCTTTGCGCATTACAGCAACGCGCTTCCCTGAGAGATCGGAAATGTTTTGTGATTTTCCATCAGGTCGCAAAAAAACCTGACCCCACAATTCGGCGACGGATTCGTAGGTGAAATCCATTATATTGTTACGTTCTTCGGAGTAGGCTACCGATATCATCAAGTCGATTTCTTGGTTTTGCAGGCGTTGCAGCCCCTCGGCCCAACTTCCTGGAACAAAAGCTATGGACCAATCCTCATCTTTTACAATTTCCCTTAACAGGTCAGCGTTCAACCCTTGGGTCATTCCCTTTTCATCGAGAAAATTGAACGGTTCAAAAGGAAAGGTGCCAATGCGGATAAGGCCACGAGGGCCCTTCTCCTCAGCAGCCAGAGATTGCGACGGACCGAGAGAAGAAAACCAAATAACTGCTAAATAAAAAAGAATGAGAGCGGCCTGGCTATATCTCATGGTGCTCCTTCCTTATTTAGTTTTGTGTGAAAATAAAAATGGCTAATGATACGCGAAGCAACGATAGCCCAAAAACATCTTTCCGAAATATTTTGAGTTTGATGTTGCCTTCGTTCGCGTTAAATATCTTCGGACAATCAAACTAAAGTGGTCGGGGTTAGTGAGACATCCTGAAGTGTAAAATAAGCAATGTTCCTTTTTTTATGCAGTTACAGGCCTCAGGCAGCCTTGCTCAACAGTTCGAGTCCCTTCGAATAAGCCTCATTTGGAGTCTGCTTGTCAAGTGACGAATGCTTTCTTTTTTTGTTATACCAGTTGAACCAGGAAGTAAGGTCCCCGGAAAGCTCAGTTCCTGTTTCGTAGGACTTCAGGTAGATTCTTTCGTATTTCAGTGTTCGCCAGAGCCGCTCGATAAAAATGTTATCCTTGAATCGGCCTTTGCCATCCATGCTGATCTTGACGTTCCAGGTCTTGAGGACTGAGGTGAAGGCTTCACTGGTGAACTGGCATCCCTGATCGGTGTTGAAGATCTCGGGTGCTCCGTATTTGAACAGCGCCTCTTTCAATGCTTCAACGCAGAATCTGGTGTCCAATGTATTTGACAGTCGCCAGGAGAGGACCTTTCTGGTGGCCCAATCCATAATTGCGATCAGGTACATAAATCCCCGCGCCATTGGAATATAGGTAATGTCGGTTGCCCAAACCTGATTGGGTCTTTCGATGGTCATGCCCCGCAACAGATAGGGATAGATCGGATGTTTCGGCTGCCGCTTGCTGGTACCTGGCTTGGGAGCCAGTGACTCGATGCCCATGACCCGCATCAAGCGGCGGATACGATCCCTTCCCACCGGGAGTTCGGGAGTAGTCAGGTGATCGACAAAGGTGCGACTTCCCATCCAGGGATGCTCAATATAGAGCTCGTCTATACGGCGCATCAGTTTCAAGTCACCCATCCGCAGGCCGAAAGCAAGGCCGCGGTAATAGTTGGAACGAGGCAGTCCAAGAAGCTGACAGCAACGCTGAACAGAAATTTCAGGATGACCCATAGCGATCACCTGCTGTTTCTGCGCCCGGCCAAATTCAGACCGGGCAGATTGGCTAAAAAATCGTTCTCAACCTTGAGCTTGCCGATCTGACGGTGGAGCTCGGCCACTTCGGCCTCATGGTTGATTTCCTTTTTCTTGCCCTTGCCAAAAAGGTCGGAAGCGTTCTTGGTCAAATCCTGCTTCCAGCGGGTGATCTGGGTTGGATGAACCCGGTACTCAGTTGCAAGCTCAGCCAGAGTCTTTGACTCCGATAGAGCGGCCAGGGCCACCGTGGCCTTGAATTCTGCGCTGTGACGTGTGCGATGTTGTGGCGTTGACATTGAACTTCTCCTTTCAAAATAGGGTGGTTCATTGCTTATACACCTGTCTCAATAATCGGCACCACTTCACCTCGCCGAACTGGTACAGCGCTATACCCGAATGCAGGTCTTCGAGGTTGAGGACGGCATGGTCGTGCAAGCCAACTGCGTCTACGTCATCCCCCCCAACCGTGACATGGCGCTGCTCAACAGCACACTCCAGTTGATTGAGCCCTCTCTCCCACGGGGTCAACGGATGCCCATTGACTTTTTTTTCCGTTCTCTGGCGCACGATCGGCACGAACAGGCCATTGGTATTGTCCTCTCCGGCACCGGCAGCGACGGCACTCTTGGAGTACGGGCCATCAAGGCCGAGGGGGGGATGGTCATGGTCCAGACCCTTGAATCCGCAGAATTTGACGGAATGCTGACCAGCGCCATCGCCACCGGTTTGGTGGACTACAAGCTGCCACCTGCAGAGATGCCGGCGCAGCTCACCGCCTATGCGGCCCGTGCCATACATTACGCTTTCGCTCCTATAGCTACCCTGAAGCCCAAAGAAGAGGATGCACTCAAGAAGATCCTCATCCTACTGCACAACCAAACCAGCCACGATTTCTCCCAGTACAAGTCAAGCACCATCCAACGCCGCACCGAACGACGTATGGCCGTCAACCAGATTACCACGCTTGCAAAGTACCTCACCTATCTGCAACAGACACCCGAGGAGGTGGAGGCGCTTTTTAACGATCTATTGATCGGTGTGACCAGTTTTTTTCGCGATCCCGAGGCCTTCAAGGCACTTGCGGATCAGGTCATCCCCAAACTCTTCGCCGGAAGATCCGCTGATGCTGTGATCCGCGTTTGGGTTCCGGGATGTTCCACCGGCGAGGAAGCGTATTCCATTGCCATCTTGCTCGCCGAACGGCAGGAGGCGATGAGGCAGAGTTTCAAGGTGCAGGTCTTTGCTACCGATATTGACAGCCGCGCCATTGCCTCCGCCCGGTCCGGGATTTATTCCGCCAGTATCGCAAGCGATGTCTCCCCGGAACGGTTGAGACGTTTTTTTGTCGCTACAACCAACGATGACGGTTTTTATCATATCCACAAAGGTATTCGTGATATGCTGGTCTTTTCCGAGCATAATTTGATTAGAGATCCGCCGTTTTTCAAGATGGACCTGATCAGCTGTCGCAACCTCTTGATCTATCTTGATAACGATCTGCAGAAGCGGATCATCCCCATGTTCCACTATGCCCTGAATCCAATGGGCTACCTCTTTCAGGGGACCTCGGAAACAGTAGGCGAGTTCAACACCCTTTTTAACGCCCTCGACAGACAATCAAGACTGTATCAACGCAAGGACGAAGTATACAGGACCCAGCGCCCAGCCCTGAGCCGATTTGCACCTCCCATGCCAGCCGTCAGGGTGCCCCTCCTGCCAAACGATCCCAAAAAGTCATCGTTTCCCGTGAAGCTGCCCCTGCGCGAACTAACCGAACAGGTACTCTTACAGCGAGCGCCAACGGCTGTGCTCGTCAATAACCACGGTGATGCCCTGTACGTTCATGGCCGTACCGGTATGTATCTGGAAACCGCACGGGGCGAAGTCGGTGTCAGTAACATCTTGCAAATGGCTCGAGAAGGATTGCGGCACGAATTGACCACGGCGCTGCACAAGGCCGTGGTTGGCAAAGAAATCGTGCATTATCCGGGCTTGCGGGTCAAAACCAACGGCGATTTCAGTTCGGTCAACCTGACTGTCCAGCCGATCGCGATTGGCGCTGCCGCCTCACCGGTGGCGCCTTTATACCTGGTCATCCTGGAGATGGCACCGATACAACCCCTCGCGGCCGATGATCATGAAACTCCGGAAGCTGTGGGTTTGGTCGCCAACAAGCTGATCGCGGAGCTCAAGGCAAAACTGTCAGCCAAAGATGAATATATCCAGACTCTCCGTGAGCAGTTAGAGGCTTCCAATGAAGAACTCAAATCCTCCAGCGAGGAGATGCAATCTGTCAACGAGGAATTGCAGTCCACCAACGAGGAGCTAGAGACCTCCAGGGAAGAACTGCAGTCCGTGAACGAGGAAGTCAACTCGGTCAATAATGAACTCCAAGCCAATATGGCTCATCTGTCGCAGGCTAACGACGACATGAGCAACATGTTGGCAGGGACCAACATCGGTACGATCTTTGTGGATCATCGGTTACGCATCCTTCGCTTTACTCCTGCCGCCACCCGGGTGATCAATCTGATTCCCTCCAACGTGGGACGGCCCGTGGGGCACACCGTTACCAACCTTGTAGACTACGAGAGCCTGGTCCCGGACACGCAGGTAGTGCTGGACACCCTGGTCCCCAAAGAAGTAGAGGTGCAGACCACAATAGGTGAATGGTACACCCTGCGTATCCAACCGTACCGTACCCGCTTCAATGTGATTGAAGGGGCAGTGATCACCTTCATGGACATAACCGAAATACAAAAGAAAAGGGAGGCGCTGCGCAAGGCCAATGATCAGCTCCGCCTGGCCGTAGTCGTCAGGGATGCACATGACGCCATCACCGTGCAGGATCTCGAAGGCCGTATTATCGCTTGGAACCCACGCGCAGTAAGGATGTACGGCTGGAGTGAAGCCGAGGCGCTGACGATGAAAGCCTCCAGCCGCATTCCGGAACAATTGCGAGCAGAAGAATCAGCTAAGCTCTATCAGATAAGCCAGACTCGAATTCTGGAACCGTATCATACCCAACGGCTCAACAAAGAAGGTAAACTCGTGGAGATTTGGATGATCGCCACTGCGTTGGTCAATGATGCCGGGAAGATGTATGCGGTGGCTACTACGGAGCGAGCCGAAGCACTCAAGATAGATCCACTGACAAGGACGGTGCTATGACTAGTGAACCTGATCGACCAGATGCCGATGGTGAGTTGCGTCGACGAGCCGAAGCCATCGACCAGAGGAATACGGTTTCGTTCCCGGAAGACATCGAGGTGCTTTCTCTTGAAGAAACCCGACGAAGATTTCACGAACTGCGGGTGCACCAGATCGAGCTTGAGATGCAGAACACCCAGTTGCGGGAGGCCCAGCTAGCACTGGAAGCTTCGCAGGCCAGCTACTTTCAGCTGTATGACCTGGCACCGGTGGGCTACTGCACGGTCAGCGACCAGGGGGTGATCCTGGAGGCCAACCTCAATGCCGCCAAGCTTTTGTGGCTGGTCCGAGGTGCTCTGGTCGGGCAGAAGCTTGCCCAGTTCATCATTCCCGAGGATCAGGATAAGTACTACCAGCTCCACAGGGGGCCGGTAGAAAGCTCTGAACCTCGGGCCTGCGAACTGCGGATGGTTCAAGGGGACGGAACGGCCTTCTGGGTGCATTTGTCGGTCACGCTTAGGCAAAACGAAAGCGGCATGCCTGTGACCTGGATGATGCTGAGTGATATCACCAAGCGTAAGCAGGCCGAGGCAGAGCGGGAATTATTAATAACTGCCATCGAACAAACCGAAGAGTGTATCGTGATTACCGATACCAGAGGAACCATCCAGTATGTGAATCCGGTGTTTGAACAAATAACCGGCTATACCCGTTTGGAGGCCATAGGTCAGAATCCTCGAATCTTAAAAAGCGGCCAACAGGACCACACCGTTTACCATGATTTGTGGGAATCCATTTCCAGTGGTCGGCGGTGGCAAGGCCGCCTCGTCAACCAGCGCAAGGACGGTACCCAGTACACCGAAGAGGTCTCTATTTCACCAGTGCTGGACTCGGAGGGACGAGTTGTTAACTATGTGGCCGTCAAGCGCGATATTACCGAGCATCTCCGTTTGTCCGATCAATTTCAGCAAGCGCAGAAGATGGAGTCGGTTGCCCTTTTGGCAGGCGGCGTGGCCCATGATTTCAATAATATGCTTGGGGTTATTCTCGGGTATACAGAGATATGCCAGGAAGATTTGGGTCCGGAATCGCCACTCTATGCAAATCTACAGGAGATTTGGAATGCGGCCACGCGATCTGCCATACTTACCCGGCAACTCCTGACCTTTGCCAGGAGACAGATCGTCGCACCGGTGGTACTTGATCTGAACGAGACTGTGAATAGTTTGCTGAATATGCTGCGGCGGCTCGTTGGCGAGGGGATTAATTTCACTTGGTCACCAGAGCCCGGTTTGTGGCCGGTCAAAATAGACCCCTCACAGATCGACCAAATTTTAACTAACCTCTGTATTAATGCACGAGACGCTATTGCAGGCAGCAGTACAGGGAAAATTGTCATTGAGGTCAAAAATAGTATTTTTGACGCGGATTACTGCAGTGCGCAACTTAACTTTGCGCCCGGAGAGTATGTAAAGATTGCTATCAGTGATAATGGTTGCGGCATGGACGAGCTGACCTTGTCCCACATCTTCGAACCGTTTTTCACCACTAAGGCTGCTGGTGAAGGAACGGGCCTTGGCTTAGCTTCGGTGCATGGTGCCGTTATACAAAACAAAGGTTTTATCAATGTTTATAGCGAGCCAGGAATGGGGACGACGTTTGCAATATACTTGCCGCGATATGTGGCCCTGCCAGCGCAAACATGGACAGAAAACGCCACCGAATCCGCAGGGCGAGGTCATGAAACCATACTGCTGGTGGAAGATGATTTGTCGATTCTGACGATGGCTGCGATAATGCTGAAAAATCAGGGCTACAAGGTGTTGGCGGCAAACTCCCCGGATGAAGCCGTCCGTTTAGCCGTTGACTTCGCCGACAAGATCCATCTACTCCTGACCGATGTAATTATGCCTGGTATGAATGGTCAGGAATTGGCTGGCCGACTGCTGATAAACCATCCGGAGATGAAGCATATCTTTATGTCAGGGTACCCGGCGAGCATCATTGCCAGCCACGGAGTGTTGGATGAAGGGGTGCCTTTTATCCAGAAGCCGTTCACCTTGAAAGTGCTTTCCACCAAAATCAGAGAGGTGCTGGATTAGAAGATTCCAAACGAGAGAGCGTTGGGGGCGCTTATGCAAGTGGTTCAAAATTATTCGGAAGCCTGACCGATTTGCATCCTGATGGGCTCGACCACACCGACTTGCATCGAGAAATTTTTCAACCCCTGGAGCAGGGGTTTGGTGATGGTCTGCCCTTTGGGGATGATCATCACGCCGTTTTTAGCCATCACGTCTTCCGCGGCCACCATGCCTTCGCTGATTTGATCGACTGGCAAACTGATTGCCTGGCCATGATCCTCCAACCTGAGGGTGGCCAGTGCTGCCATCACTTCAGGATTGTAGTGGCTTTTATGTTTGCCCATCACGATGAGCGCCTCGTCGCGTCCTATCCCCCGAAAGAGCAATTGATCCAGGTCGATAACCACCTTGAGAATCTGGGCCCCAATCAGCACTTCCTCGAATTCCGCACTCTTTAATTTGTCGGTGTATTCGTTATATCGTTTCTGCTGCAGGGCGATCATCTTGGTGACGTTTTCCAGCCGCGGAATCTTTTCCAGCAGTGCGGCTCCGTTGAGCGGATGATTCTGGTACATCTCGGTTTCGGCCTGGGTCAGTTCCTGACCGGAATAGACCTTGCTCAAGACATCCCCCGGCAGCGTAATACAACCGATCTGTGACATCAGGGCGGCTATCTCATATTGCCAGCTCCCCGGCAGCTTGAGGGATTCAGTGATATGCACCACATAATTTTTAATCCGCAGTCCGGAGCTGAACGCCAAGGGGTTGGCCACTCCGAGAAGTTCGGAGAGCACATTGATACAACCTTTGAGCGTTTTCTGGAGGAGTTCCTTCTCGGCATTGATCAGGCGATATTGTCGCAATGCCAGGGCAAGTGAGGTCACAAAGGTAGCTTGCGGGCAGGGCTTGTTGAGGAAACGAAAGATCTGTCCAGTATTGACCGCCTCCATGGCGGTCTCTTGATCGGCATTTCCGGTCAACATCAGGCGGACCATGTCCGGATATTGGTCTTTAACCTGGGCCAGAAGTTCGACTCCATTCATCCGGGGCATACGCATATCGGTAACAATGACTGCAAAGGGGCCCTCTTCTCTGAGGATACGCAGGGCCTCCTCGCCCCCTTCGGCGGTCGCCAGTTCGAAACGATTGCGCAATTGTCGCTGGATGGATTGGAGGACGTTGGGTTCATCGTCGACGAAGAGAATTTTCTCGGTCATGCTGTTTCCTATACTTCCATTTGCTGACATATTTTGACCCAGTGATCAAAACGGTGGTCGACACCGGCCTGCTCAAGGTAGAGTCTGTTCAATACCGGCCTCGCAAAATGCGGGTCAGGGTAGAGGGTGTGATAAATGACATCGGCAGCATGAACCGCCACCGCGGTGCAAAAGGAGGGATTGGGATACTGGTCGAGCCGATGATGGAAGGTGACCGCTTCCACCACCGGTCCGGGTAGCCCCCACAAGCCGATCAGATAACCGCCGGCATCCGTATGGTCGGCATTGAGAATCTGTTGTTCCGCTTGGCAGAAAGCCATATCCTGGCTCTGCGCCAGGGTAATCACTTCGGTGTATTGTTGATGCAGACTGGAGAAGAGCAGCAATTTGCCAATGTCATGGACTAGGCCGGCAATAAAGGCATGGTCGACCAGCTCTTTGGTATCGGTTTCCGCCTGGGTAATCGTTTTGGCGAACGCTGCGACACCCATGCTGTGTTCCCAGAGGGATTGGATGGAAAAAATGGTTTCAACGGTCGGTTTGAGTTCGGTGAATACACCGATACCAAGTACCAAGCCCTTGACCGTGTCCAGTCCCAGCAGGTTGACGGCCCGCGCCGGGCTGTCGATATTTTTGAAGAATCCGAAAAAAGCCGAATTCACCAGTTGCAGCACCTTGGCGCTCATCGCCAGATCCTGTTCAATAATGGCGGCGACGTCCTTGAGCCCGCATTCCGGGTTTTTCAAGGCATTCTGCAGTTTCGCGTACACCGCCGGCAAGCTTGGCAGCTGGCCCAAACGGGAAATCAATGCCTTTAATTGTTCGTTTTTTAACAGATCCTGGAGCGCACAGGCGCGCCCCAACACTTCTTTCAAAGTCTCCGGCGAAGAAGGTTTGGCGAGGAACTGATGAACCACCCCCACGGTTCGGAGGACGGAATCTTCATCGGCCTGCCCGGTCAGCATAATGCGGATGGCATGGGGGAATTGTTCCTGAACGGTGGTGAGCAAGGTTGCCCCGTCCATGCCGGGCATCCGCATATCGGAAACAATAACATCGACATGATGGGCCGCCATGAACTCCAGCGCCCCCTTGCCGCTCTCTACGAAATGGAGGTCCATTTCATTGCGCAGAAAACGGAGCATCCTTTGCAGCCCCGAAAGGATGTTGGGTTCGTCATCGACAAAAAGGATGGTTTTCTTTTCCATAAAGAATTTGCCGTGGTCTGGAGAATAATTTTCAGGTGCCTGCCGGCTGCACAGCTCAGTTCAATGCAGCGGCAATCCAATAATGAAGGTCGTCCCTTTGCCGGCTTCTGTCTCAAAGCGTAGTGTTCCCTGATGTTTGTCTATCACCACGCTGCGCGCAATGGCCAGCCCTTGCCCCGTGCCCTTGCCTATGGTCTTGGTGGTAAAGAAAGGATCGAATATCCGGTGCTGCACTGTTTCCGGGATACCGCCGCCGGAATCAACAATGCGAATTTCAATACTGTCATCAAGGAGACGGGTTGACACCTTAATACAACCTTTGCCCTTGCTGCCGCCCTCGGTGGCATCACCGATGGCATGGGCGGCATTGACGATGATGTTGAGAAAGACCTGATTCATCTCTCCGGGCAGACAGGAAACCATCGGCAAGTCCGGCGCCAGGTCGGTTTCCAGTTCAGCCACGTATTTCCACTCGTTGCGACTCACCGTTACGGTGCTTTCAAGCGCCCTGTTGATATCGACGTTTGTCTTTTCTTCCGAGCCCGGATGAGAAAATTCCCGCATGGCACGGACGATGGCGCCGACCCGGTTGATCCCTTCCAAGCTCTGTTCTATGGTTTTGGGGATTTCCTCGAGTAGGAATGGTAGATCGGCCTGATCAATCGCCTCCTTAACTTCCTGGATACGGGATTTGATCGGTTCGGCATCCTCCACCGTCTGGAGAAGCGCGCTATATTTATCGTTGATCGCGACCAAATCCAGAAAGGCATCGCCAAGAAAACGGATGTTGTCGCCGACATACTGCACCGGCGTGTTGATTTCATGGGCAATGCCGGCGGCAAGTTGACCAATGGATTCCAGTTTCTGGGCTTGACGGAGTTCGCGTTCCGCGGCCATTTTATCGGTCACATCTTCTACCAGCTCAATGGCAGCCGTGAGGTGGCCTGCGTCATCGTAGATTGGCGAGGCGGCGACCCGTAAAATCCGCTCCCCTGCCGTGGTCTGTCTTTGCAACAGGGATTCGTGGGTTCTACCTGTGTCAAAAGCCCGTTGTGCAGGACAGTCTTTGCACTGATCCTGCTGGTCGTGGCCGGCAAAGAGTTGGTAACAGTATAAGCTGGATTTCGCCGTCGCCTCCGGGAACCACTGCTGCATCTGCCGATTGATTTGCAACAGTTCCATTTGGGGACTGATCAAGGCCACTCCGATATGGAGATTATCCATGATGGATCGGAGTTTTTCCTCCGAAGCCCGCAACGATTGTTCGGTTTTTTTCAGCTCGGTAATGTCGAGCCGTACCCCGACTAAGCCGGCAACGATGCCGTTGCTATCTGCAAAGGTGGCCTTGTGCGTGATTTCCGAGCGCAAGGCGCCATTGGGAAACAGAACCTCTTTTTCGAAAACCTGCTGGTTTCCTTGCTGGAGGAGTTCCCGGTCTTTTCTTTGAATCGCTTGGGCCAGACGGGGGGGATACATATCCTCGGCGGTTTTTCCGATAATACAATCCCGGCTGCGTTGCAGGCTTTCCTCAAAGGCGCGGTTGCATCCTAAATAAACGAGGTTGTTGTCTTTGTAGTAGATAGGGGCCGGGATGGCATCGATGAGTGTCTGTAAAAAAGAAAGCTGCTCATCTAGCAATCGAGTTCGAGCCGCCACCTCTTTTTCCAGCATTTTGGTATGCTGCTGGTCCCGCAACTCCAACCGGTGGCGGCGCAGGGCGTTTTCCACGGCAATGAGGATCGTGTTTTGGGTGAATGGTTTGATGATATAGCCGTAAACCCCGAGTTCCAGTACTTCTTTTGCCTGTTCTGGATCGTCAATAATGGTCACCATCATTGCCGCGGTCTGCGGGTAGCGCTCTTTGGCAAATCGGATCAGTTCTATCCCCGATGCCCCGGGCATGTCCATATCGGTGAGCAGCAGGTCAAAAGGTATTTCCGCTAAAAGTTCCTGGGCTGCTGCCACATTTGCCGCGGTTCTGCAAAGGTAGCCGGCTTTTTCGAGGATGGTGTTGAGGAGTTCTCGGACCTGCGGTTCGTCATCGACGATGAGGATGGTATCCATAATTGTTTCCAATACTCAATGGTAAAGGTCAACGGTTCTTGGCATCAATTAATATTTCCCGCAATTTGACAAGGAGCAGATTCTTGGGGAGAGGTTTTAGCATGAGGGTGCGGCATCCTAGGTTTTTGGCCGTCGCCTCAGTCATGTGCTGACTGAAGCCGGTCATCAGGACAATGGGCAAGTTCGGGCGGAGCGCAAGCATTTGCTGGGCCAATTTATCTCCGTTAATTTCAGGCATCGCTACATCGCTGAGGATCAAGTCAAACGCCATGGGGTCTGCCTTGAACGCATCGAGGGCCAAGAGAGGGTCGTTGAAGGTGGTCACTCGATACCCATGGAATGCAAGAAATTTTTTATAAAGCCCGGTTATCGACCGTTCGTCGTCCACCAACAGGATTCGTTCCGTTCCTGTCAGCACTTGGTCGTCTTTTGCTGCTTCCAGATCAAAAACAACCTTGTTCGTCACCGGTAACAGCACCGTAAACATCGTACCTTGTTCGGGTACGGAATCGACTAGAATTTCTCCCCCATATTCCTTGACGATACCATGCACCACGGCCAATCCGAGCCCTGTGCCTTCACCGAGTTCTTTGGTGGTGAAATACGGATCAAAGATGGATGAGAGGATCGCAGGAGCTATGCCGCAGCCGGTATCGCCGACCTGCAGGCGGAGGTAACTGCCGGTCGTGAGTCCGGGATGTTGTTCAAAAAAAAGAGGCTCCGGTGTTACCTGGTCAATGGTAACGGTCAAGGTGCCGCCATCGGGTTCCATGGCATGGCTGGCGTTGGTACAGAGATTCATGACGATTTGATGAATCTGGGTGGGGTCTGCTAATACAGGGTCGACCTCTCTGGCAATCAGGGTTTTCATCTTAATCGAGGCCGGCAGCGTCGAACGGAGCAATTTCAAGGCTTCCTTGACCACCAGAGGTACCTGGAGCGGTTGCATTTCTGTGTTTCGGCGACGGCTGAACGTCAGGATTTGCCGAACCAGGTCGGTTGCTCTCACTCCTGCCGTGTAGATTTCATCGAGGTACTCCGTGATGGTCGAATCCTTGGCTTTGCCTTTGGCCAATTCGGCATAGCCAAGCACGCCTGAGAGAATATTGTTGAAATCATGGGCTATGCCGCCGGCCAGGGCGCCCAGGGATTCCATCTTTTGGGCCTGTTGGAGCTTCCCTTCCAGCGCCAACCGGTCGGTTATGTCATCTGCCACCTCGACCAGGTTGACGATTTCGCCTAAATCGTTGCGGATCGGAATGGCATAGGTCACCCAGGTTCTCCCCTGGGCGGTTTTTGTAATTTGTTGACTCAGGCGTCCTTCATTGAGGGCCTGTATCGCCGGGCAATGGGTGCAGGGCGCATTTTGCTGATGAAAAAAGTCATAGCAATACAACCCGATCATCTGGGCATGTTCTTTGGCGGCATCGACAGTAGCGGCCCGATTGGCCCAGACAATTCGCTGGTCTCGATCCATCAGGATGATCCTGCTGGTCAGGGTGTCGAGAATGGATCGCAGCAGTAGTTCGGAACTCCGCAATTGTTCGCGCACTTCCCGTTGCTGGGTTATGTCGATTGCAATGGTGAGTTCACATGCCGCTGACCCCGCGAATACGATGGGCGCCCTGAAGGTGCGGAACCAGCGAATGGTTCCGTTAGCGGCGGCAAATGTTTCTTCGCAGGTCGGCCGCAGGTTGTAGACAACGGTTTCAAGGCTCCGTGCGGCCCCGGGCTCGGTGGCGTTTGCGCCCCAACTGCCGCCCGCCAATTCGTCATCGGTTTTACCCAGCATCTCCTCGCAGGTTGTCTTGAACAAGGCTGCGGTGGCGGTATTGACCATCACATATCGGCCGGCTTGGTCTTTAATGAATTCGCAGTTCGGCGAGGTGTCAATCACCCGCCGTATGCGTTTCTCGCTGGCGACGAGCGCTTCTTCAGCCAGCTTGCGAACTGTGATGTTTTCGTGGGTAACGACGACCTGCCGTTGTGAACTATCCGGGAAAGGGGTGACCTGGAGGTGAAACCAGCGCTGTTCGGTCGGGCTATGGCAGGGATATTCGATTTGGAATGACTGGCGTGTTCCATCAATTACCGCCTGGATGCCGTCGGCTACAATCACTGCTGTCGCCGCATCCTCACCGATGACCGTTTTGCAGACGGTAATATAATAAGCGCCTGGGCCAGTCGCTTCGAAATTGGCGTTGTTTTGCCGGGCAAAGTCCATCCATGCCTTGTTGACACTGAGAATCCGGCCGGTGTGGTCAAGGATGGCGATGTGGGCGGCGAGGGCATCGAGCGTGGCTCGCAGAAAGCGCTCGGATTCTTTAATCTGTTGACGATTCCGGTGCCGTTCCATTGAGTACCGGATAATGCGTTCAAAAACATCCAGAGCGATCATGCCCTTGACCAGATAATCCTGGGCACCGGCTTTGACGGCTTCAAAAGCCAGTTGCCGGTCATCGTTACCGGTCAGGATGATAATCGGCAGGTTTTCCGCTGCCGCGAACACTTTTTGGACCGTCTCCAGGCCATTGGAATCGGGAAGGCTGAGGTCAAGCAGTATCAGATCCACCTGGGTGGTTGCCAGGACCCGGATGGCGCTTGCCAACCGGTCTGCCAGGGTGAACGCAAATCGGGTGGTAACCGAATCGCCAAGAATCTCTTGAATCAGATCCGCGTCTCCGGGATTATCTTCAACAAGGAGAATGTGCAAGGAAGAGGGCATGCAGTAATCCTTTCGTGTTGAGAGGAGAGGGGGCAAAGATAGATTGGCAGCAGGGAGTAATCCTGCAATAAAAATATTATGTCATACCCCAAGCGGGATTCAAAACAAAAAGGATTATAAAACAACAACAGCCATGACTTTCCTGTGGATCGCGCATCGGTTGCGAAGGCTTCGATTGATCGGTGGGGCAGGGTTAGACTCGACCCGATGAAATGCGACTTGACCTCCAAGCTTTTGACAAGGCATACTTAAAGAAAGGAGTTCAACTTGCCAAAGCACCATTCTTGAACCGGTGTTGCCCTCTGGCCATCCCCGCCCCTGATATTTTGTCATGATTGAGAAACTAATGAAAAACACCTATGATTTTTCCTGGGAAGACCTTGGCGACTTGCAAATGGGCCGACCGCATCTCGGAGCACAGATGCCTGTGCTGGTGTACAGGTTGTTGGAATATACGTTTAAAGACGTTCTCTCCAAGGAACTCGGCCTGGAGAAAACCGCGGCGATCTTTGTCAAGGCCGGTCATTTGGCTGGCAGGGAATTTTGTAAAGTGGGTATGCAGTTTACTCAACCGGCCGCAACCTGTAGTATAGGTTCATGG
>CAZJEX010000015.1:0-95144 GCA_964545155.1 uncultured Desulfobulbus sp.
GAACAGCGGCCGCTTTCGCGGCAGTTCGCCCGGCCGTTTTCACCGGAATACCCAATACCTTCTTCTTCATCACATGCTCATTTATTGACCAGCCAGTTCGTTATTATTATTTCCTACGCAAAACTCGAGTAATGAAGCAGATACTGATGCTTAAAATCGGTAACTGTATAATCCATCAGCAAAGCTCAAAATCATGCTAGTTGAGCCATTTTATTCAGGATATAGCATGAGTAAATATTACCTGTTGAACTTGCGGATTATTCCAATAACTTTGAATCAATTTGACGGTTTCATTTTTCACTGACAAAACAGATTGACCTATACCGGCATCATTGTCAAAATCTTCACAGATTATGTATTAAATGGCCACCAAGAGATTGGGGAAATATTAACAGAGCTCAAATGGATCGATAATGATCTACATATTTGTACGAGTTACGCATTTGAAACTGACAAAAGAATAATCGATTGCTATTTTTAAGGAAATATGAAAATATTGCCCATTGACTATAGGATAGAAAAGATATGAATCGATTAACAGCGGCTTCAACCCTCCTCTCCGGTTAAGCGGATGTTGTATTAATGGTCAAAGCGTCCCCTGTACTCAAAAATAAGAATATGAAAAATTTAGTCAGTGAGTAAACATATGAGCAAAACACTTGTAGAAATGACAGCTGAAATTATCCAATCCCAGATAACCAGCAAGCAGATGACCACCGATGAAATCAAAACTGCTCTGAACGAAACCTTCCAGGCGCTTAAATCACTTCAAGATGCCGAAGCGGGTGGGGTGATGGAGACTGAAGCGGAAGCAACAAGCCCCGCGATGGACCCTAAAAAATCCATCCAGAAAAACAAGATCGTCTGCCTTGAATGTGGCCAGGAATTCAAGATGCTGTCTCCAAAGCACATGAAGTCTCATGGACTCACTTCAAAAGAATATCGCCAGAAGCATGGGCTGTCAGCTCGCCAGCCACTGTGTGCTAAAGCGCTTTCAGAGAAGCGATCCCTCTCTGGCAAGGAGAGAGGGATACCAGCCAACCTTCGTAAGGCTATCGATGCTCGCATGAAGAAAAAAGCCACCAAGGAATAAAATGATTTCTCGCCCTCTTCTGGATTCGTTTTCAGGAGAGGGCCTAACGTTTGGTCAGTTCCATCTACCTCGCCAGTCAGTCAATCCTGGTTTTGGTTCTGAACAACAATCAGTAGGAGGTTAGCTATGAAGATAAAAGTAATCCATCAATGGAGAGATTGGCTTTTAGAATATGTTGGCGTTGGCCAGTATTCGTTTATCAAAAGAGACAATAAAACCGTTGTACGCACCATTGTAGCGAAAAATGATATGGATGCCGAAAATCAATGTCAGGTTATCGTTAAAGCTTCGAAAAAATTGCCAAAGATTGAATCTCTCGGCAAGTGTTGAGGGTTTGAAAATAAACAGAAACGATCCTTGTCCTTATGGCAGCGGTATAAAGTTCAAGAAGTGCTGAATGGATAAAAAGAACTTCGGTCCGCGCCAGCAAAAGCCAACTCCTCCGACGAGCATGATTGTTGGCCCATTCTCAGGGCTAGCTTTCGCTTCCGCTCTCTTGGACTGATGATCGAAAGTCAACCCTGACACAGAACTCTGAACACTCCCTCCGTAAGATCAAATGACCTTACGGATCCCCTCTCTGGAAAGGAGGTCAATTCCGTTAATATTTCGTTTGGGACACTGTTTTCTCTGTTCAACGTAATTTCATTATGCCCGAATGGCCCGCAGACGTATCGGGCGGGCGTGAGACCATGTTTGATTGATCCAGGAGGTTCGACTATGCAAAAGTTATGCATTGCGACGTGCTTTGCGACATTCCTTCTCGTGAGCCAGGCGATCGCGGCTGATCAGGCGCAGAAGTCGGAAGCCGCTGAGAGCAAGGCGGGGGCACTGGAGCAGAACGTAGCGGCCGAGGGCAGCAAAACGCTCCCTTCTCCATCCGAGATGATCACGAAGCCCGAAGCGCAGGCGGTCGATCCGGTCGGCGAAGATCCCTTGGACGATGCGATCACCTGTCTTTCACGCACCATCTACTGGGAGATTAGGGGTGAGGGGGCTGCCAGCATGGAAGCAGTCGCCAATGTTGTTATGAACCGGCTGGGCCATGAGGGCTTTCCAAACACGATTTGTGAGGTCGTCAGGCAGGGCCGCGAGCAGGGTGCCTGCCAGTTCTCGTGGTGGTGCGATGGCCGTTCGGATGACGCAGAGGAGGATAAATCCTACGCGATTGCCAAGGAAATAGCTCGAAAAGCTCTTAACGGGCAACTAACTGACCGAACCGGTGGCGCATTATATTTCCGCCAACGTAAAGCAACCCCCAGTTGGTCTACGAAATACATTATGACGGTCGAGGTCGGCGAGCATGTCTTCTACAAGCCACACGGCGGCACAGCAAAATAGACCCTTATGCATTCTGCCCGGCTTCGTCTGCGTTCTATAAACTTATGGACCCATGGGTCAGTCCATGATTGCATCAAGAAATCAAAAAGTAACATTTGTAGAAGAGGCTTGTTTGATGCCCAATGTCGACCTTTTGGGTGTCAAAATGGAATATATTCAATGTGAATACTGTAAGGAAGCCGGTGAAAATTTATCTGAAAAACGTTTAATCGCCCAACCAGAGATGATCAGGAAATATGTGTGACTTCGAACGGTTACTCATCTTTACAAAATCGTATTTGACCCAAATGCCGATGAGGCAATTGCTTTCATCATGCCGAATATACCCCTTAATACGAAAGATATGCCGAATTACATTGTGACCATTAGGGATGTAGAGGCGATGACCGGCCTTGATTTTTTATCGACTCTAGATAAGCAAAGGCTAGACGGTATTGATACCAAAAAACTTGATGGGCTTTGGCAATAGTACGCATATATTGGAAATATGTTTACTTGCCCAGTCAGATAATCAGGGAGCATGTTGCCTTCTCACCAAGAACTCGCAGTTAATCAAAAACTACATTGGTAGACGACGGAACAGGTTATTCATGCACCGAATTATTACGACCTTCCTTCTGTTAGCCTTGCTTGGCTGCCGAGACAGTGCCAAAGATATGCCAGTGACGAGCGTTGCCTCGGGCGAATCGGGCCCGTCGAGGACAAGTGCGGATTTCCTGGCGAAAAACCAAGTTATCAAATTACCACTTGGCCACCGCGAGGCGGCTGCAGCGCTCGTGGCCCAGGCGCTCGACTCGGGGACGAGCGTGGCAGCGATGCGCGAGATCCTCACCCGTGCAGGTGTCCGCATCGTCAATGGCGATGGCGTGACGCTCAACACGCCGGCAACGCCTTCGAAGACCGGCATTGCGATCTACGACTTCCAGGTCCCCATGCTCGCCGAAAACTTGCGGGAAGGGAGCACGGTCGGACTCGCCAGGATTACCGATCTGGCACGAGAACTGTACGGCGTCGAACTTCCCGAAGCGATCCTTGAACAGGCAATGCGGTCCTGGATGAGTTCGGCTCCAACGGAACCGGAGAACCCCGAAGCGTTCGACGCCGCCCTGCTCCAGGAACTGGCGAACGTCCTGCCAGCAGACCGTGCAGCAGGGCGGATTCACTTACTCTCGTTCCTCGTGCTCGGTGCGGATATATATGGTTCGAAGGGCACGTTCCAACGTTCCCCTACCAAGACCTCGGCACTTGGTGAGGCTCTGGGGCTGCGCATCGCACATGCTGCCACTCCCTGCCCGGAAGAAACATATGATGCTTGGGATGGCGCGAGTTCCAAGACAGGCAAGACGCTTGCCGACTGGATCTTCGACATATTCGGCGACAAGTGGGACCAGGGGAAAAAGGCCTGGGACGTGGGTAAGAAGGCGAACAAGGCCGTCGACGTCGTGGACATTCTCGATTCGACACTGGCGCGGGCGGCATTAGTGGCAGGGCTCAAGCTCGAAGTCGCCAATGACGCCGCCGGCAAGGAACTGCACCTCCGGCATTCGAGTGGAGGTTCGGACATGCAGCCGGTGAAGTTTACGGCGACGGTACGCTTCGAGACCCCGTGGCCGGGAGCCACTGTGCAGTGCGGACCGTTGAAGGGGTACACTATCCCGAACAACTCAGCTGTCAGCGGCATATGGGTTGAATGGGGTCTGCTCGACGATCACCTCGAGACACTTGACAGAAAATCGTCGGGGCAACTCAAAAGAGGTGGTGGTGGTGGTGGCGCGACTGACAGCGAAGGCAAGGCTGAGTTCCGTGCCGAGACGGTCCCGGAAAAATTCTGTCCCAACGACCGAGGCGAAAAGGTCGACATGGCGAAGTGCGGCAAGGGAAAGCTGAAGCGAGCTTCGAGCGGTGCCGAGGCCCAGCTCGACCTGACCAGGACGCCGCCGATCAAGTTCAAGGACCTGCTTATGGGGCCCAATCCGACCTGGGCAGCAGGGAAGGCTTTATTCAAAATAGTAACCGATGTAGCCACCGACATCGCAACCTCTGCACGCTCGGCCAGCAGCACGGTGAGGGTGGCATGGCACGTCAGCGGCGTCTATGTCTGGGAAGGTAAAATCACCGTCACCTACGAACATAAGACGGCGGACCAGAGAAGGAAGTTTGAGCGTGGGGGCGGAAATGCGAAGGACATCACGACGAACGTGTCGGAATCAAATCACACTAAGGACTTCGTCGAGGCGGTGCTCCAGCCCGCGCCCCCAAGTCTCGACGGTGCGGCGAAACCGTTGGCGCGGGTCGTGCACCGGTACACGCACCGCGACGAGTATATCCGCAAACAGGACCTGAGCGTATTGTGCCGGGCACCGGGGCAGAACAGCCGATGGAGGACAACGACCGCGAGTGACTCAGACCTAATGGAAGAGGCCGGCGAAGCCACGCAATCGTTGCCGGTATCTGTGTATGTCAACGAAACAACAGGGGAATACACGATAAACGCCCACTACCCAGCAGTGACCACCAAATGGCATAAAAAGGGCACCAACGCCCCAGCCGGAGGCTGCGAGAATCCCCCCCAGTCGACGGATAGCGACGAAGGCGAAACGAGCCCGATGAGCGAGGCGTATGCGCAGTCCGGCATTACTGAAATCAGCGGGCAAGTTGACCCGAAAGACCCGGACACACTTTCGGGAGAGAGGATCACCGGCGACCTCGAGTACGGTCGGACCACAGAGAAGTGGAACCTGCGTCGCGTGCAGCCTACCTACTAGATTGGGCAGGGCGCTTGCATCCCGGTGCCACATTCCTCGTCTTGCGGTCCTGACGATTTAGCATGGTAGGCCAACAAATATTCCCGGCGGCATAAATACCGGCAAAGTTGTTTCCCTCTAGACCGACTGGCAACTGATTGGTGCTTCAGTAGTAAATACATCTCTGAAGTATATTGACTCAAACTCATCTTTTCTGACCCAGATGAATTAAAATTACGAGGTGGAAAATGGGGCACCGATTAACCGCCGGGACATGAGAGGGGTGCCTGTATTTATACAAGAAGAAACGTTTTGGATTCGCGGGTATGTCGAAAGGAAATTTGGATCGAACCCGGCATGGTCGAATGAAGATCAGGAACGAGCCGCAAGGTTTGCGTTTGAATCGGTCAGCACCGGACACACGGAAGGCCATGAAATATAATTTCTAAGGATGCAGATGAAGAGCCTCTTAAATAAGCAAACAGATAAAAATGAAGAAGTATTGAAAACAATAGCCCATATGCCGACCAAAAGCCTACCTGTTTTAATGGACAATGATTTTGCGGGAAGGTTAACAGATGCAGATTTTATGCGCGTCGCAGTGTTTCTTGCAGAAAAAAGTTATGATGAAGGAGGCTGTCCGATTGGCGCGGTGATAGTTGATAACCGGACAAGGCAAGTTATAGGAAAGGGGCACAACACTCTCGTTCAAGAAAACCATCCTTACAACCACGGTGAAACTTCCGCTATTCGTGATGCTGGACGGATAGACTTTGGCAATACAACCATTTTCACTAGCCTTAGTCCTTGTGATATCTGCGCAACATTGATCTACATGAGAGGCTTTAGCCGCGTAGTCGTTGGAGATGTAACGAATGCAAGTGGTAATGAACTGTTATTGCGTGAAAAAGGAATTCTCGTGGAGATTTTGGAGGACAAACAGGGGATTGAGCTTTACGCTCGATTTCGGGCCGAAAAACCTGACCAAGATTTAGAAGATTGGCAAGGTCTGAGCGCCGTGCAAAAGAAGAATGAGCTAGGAGGATAAGGATATCAAAATTCGGCACATTGGCTAGATGTTTCCCATCTTTAACCGCTCTGTTCGATTAACTAATCCTAATGATATTCAAATTGGAGAATGCAAATGATTCAGTTTAAAATTGATGAAACCCTTTGTATTCGTTGTGGCGAATGCGCCACTGATTGTCCCGCTGGGATTATCGCCATGAACGATACCCCAGAGATTACCAATGAGCAGGGATGCTTTAAGTGCCTGCACTGTTACGCTGTCTGCCCCACTGGGGCTCTATCGATCTTAGGCAATAATCCTGTTGGTGAGATTTCGTTAGCTGATCAACTGCCCCATTCCGAAAAGGTATCGAATCTGATCAGGTGGCGCAGGTCCGTAAGGCGCTACAAGGATGAGAACCTCACGCCCGAATTAATAGACGAACTTTTGCAGACGGCTTGCCATGCCCCTACCGGCGTCAATGCCAGTGAAGTGCTTTTCACTATTGTTCGTGATAAAGCTTTCATGGAGAAAATGAGTAAAGAGATGATGGAGCGTCTTGCATCTGTCGAGTCGGCAGGAAATCTGCCCGAAGGCTTTCTAGGGCAATATCTTGCTTTGGTGGTCGAAGTTTGGAAGACCGAAGGTCGTGATATTATCCTCAAAGGGGCACCGCACCTGCTTTTGACCAGCGCTCCCAAAACTGTTCCTTGCCCTGTCCAGGACGCCCATATTGCTTTGGCCACATTCGAACTGGCAGCCGCGTCGCATGGACTCGGCACACTCTGGGACGGGCTGTTCATGATGGCGCTTGCTGTTTGCCCAGACCTTGTGGAGCGACTCGCCATACCATCCGACCATACAATTGGCTACGCTATGCTTTTTGGCAAACCGGCGGTAGAATATCATCGCGTCGCCAAACGCGGTCCGGCCAAAGTAAACTACCTGGGGTGATTAAGTTTTAGAAATTTTGTCTCGACTAGCCACCGAATTCGTCAATGGTGATCATTCTTTGGTGGTTATTGCGCCAGGGAATCATGACATTGATTGGAATGTTGCGAAAGCTGCGATGGCGGTTGTTGAGGTTACAGATGAACCTAGCCTAAAAAAAGTTTTTTCATCCAATAGCAAATTCAGGTGGAGCTGGAAGGATAGGCGTTTTTATCGCATCGTGAACCAAATGTTATATGACCAGCGTTTAGATGCTTACACGGAATTCATCGATCGCTTTTATAGCGGGGTATCCGGTCACCGTTTTTTCCGTCGATACGATTAAAATTATAAAGAGAACAAAAGCAGTGGAGCACATTGACCATCCAGATCTTCTCAACAATAATGGGGCATCCTTTTTTCAGCAGCATGGCTCTTCAATACTCCTCTCTGGACGAAACAGTCACCTTGGCGCACTGCTTACCTCGGAACGGGCCTTCTATTACCTGAATATACTGTACAGCTTGCTGCTGTTCAAACGTGACTATGAGCTTGAACCACTCTATGAAGACATTTTTCAGGGCATTTTTTCTCCGCAATCTCTTTTGGACAACGACTACACCCAAACTAAGTTTCGATATGATATAGAACAGTTAACAAACTGGGAGTTAATCAGCTTCCGAATAGAAAAGCAGCGACTGCGGGGCTATCGCGACAATCGGAAACGTAAGTTCCGCTATCGACTGACAAATGAAGCGGTCGCGTTTTTAGAATGGCTTGAACAGCGTTATCTGGATGACATCCAAAGCCAGGGTAACGATACCCGGGACCTCTTGGGGGAGAGCCGGGGCAGTCTTGGCGAATTGTTGCGGCTTCTGCATCTGTTCAAGGAGGAGGAAGGACAGGAGGATACGGCTCGTCGCGTGCTCTTTCAGCTCTTCAAGACTAGCGATCTCTGCCAGGAAATTTCGGTCAATCTGGCCGACCTGAACGGCCGCCTGCTCTTTTTTCTGGTGCAACATTACCAGATTGAGGAAGTCCGCAAACTGATTAGAGAAATCGAATCCTATGTGGACAATTTTCTCCAACAGATCTTCAACCTGCGCAGAGAGATCGTTCCCCTGCTTGAACGATTGAGAAAGGAAAGCAACACCAACAAAATTCTTGAATGCCACCGGATCATGGAAACGGAGAGACAACGGACGCCGAATCTTCTGCAATCACGAAGGATGGTCCATGTTGCCGCCATTCCGGAGAACCTGCAGACTTTCTTTGAGGAACAGGGCAGCCTGGATAAACTCCTTCAACGCATCAATAACGCTTCCATGAAAGTGTGGCAGAAACTCCGTAGCCATCTGCGTGAGCTTGAACGAAAAAACAACAGGCTGCAGGATATCCGCTGCCGCATCGAAGAAATCGGTACTCTGGATGAACAGGCCGATGCGGCGGGCTTTATGAACGAACTTCTTGGACAGCCACTGTGTTGTTTTGATCCCAACTACTGGGACAAGGAGGAAAAGGCGGAACCGCCGGTCCCGCGCAGGCGGCTTTCCCGGCACAACGAATTTCCCAAACGTTATCTCGGCAAGAAAAAAAGCCAGGGCAAGGTCGTCGAATCCTTGGAAGAGACACGCCTTACCCTGCTTGAACGCTGGATTCGGGAAAACATCCCCTTTGACGCGGAAAACCGCCAAGGTCTCCTTTCCCGTGCCCATATTAGCTGCTTTGACGACTTCACCAAGATTATTGAACTGAGCCGGGCAGGGTTGCTGGCCGACGGTAAACGACTTGCACGGTTAGACTATACACTCACGCCCGAGGAGCAGCGCATCCTCCTTTTCCTGGAGGAGCAACAACTGCATTGTCCGGAATTGATCATCAGCCCCCTCCTTTCATCGACGGCAAAATCATGGAAATAGTGCTCTCCAACATCTTGCAGCGTCATGGCGACAGAGTCCGCAAGGTGCTCAACATTCTGCTTGAAGGCCCCTATTTCTATATGGACGACGATCACGACAGTTATCTCTTTCTCAGGAGGCATCGCTCTGAATTCGCCGAATTTTTCAAGCAGTTTTACGGCTGGACGCTGCAACTCGACGCCAAATGCGCCCGGCTCTACAAAGCGGAGTGGCATAATACGGCCATCACCCCAGCAAACAGGTCTCTCTTTTCCTTTACCAAGCGCGACGAATGCATCGCCTTTATGATTCTCCTGGAATTTTTCGAACAGCAGTTGGAAGAAAACGGCATGACCGTTGAAGATAGACACAACCTCCGGTTCCACTTCGGTGATCTCCTCGACTACAGCCAGAAACGTTTTGTGGAGATCTTCCCGGCCAGGCAGTCCGAATACAGCCAGGACCGGGTGCGCGAAAAAATATGGAAACCTGTGATCCCGGAACTGGAAAAGTACCGTTTCCTCAAGAAAATTTCTCCCCCCGAAGACCTGCAGACCTCCCCCGGAGAACTGATTTACGAGGCTATGCCAGCGCTCTATCATTATAACGGTGCGGCTTTATCCCGGACGATACCGGAACTTGCCGTCATCGATGAGGTGCGGGATGACAGCTGACACCTATTCGATACAACGCATCCGCCTGCTCAACTTCCACAACTTTGTTGATGAAACCATAGACCTGGAAAATGGCGGCCACCTCTTTTTGCTTGGCGACAACGGCTGCGGCAAGACAACGATCCTTGATGCGGTGCACTACATCCTTACCGCCGGGAAAGAGATGGAGTGGAATTCGGCCGCCAGATTGAGCGGCGTTAAGCGGGACGGACGAAGAGCGCAGGGTATTGTCCTTCGCTACAACATCGATACCGGCATTCTCAACACCGGCGGTGCCATTACCTACGCAGCATTGGAAATTGCGAGGCGTCACGGCAAACCACTCTCCATCGGCATCGGAATCTCAGCAACCGCCATGGATGAACGGATCGGATTCTGGGGTTTTATCAAGGAATGCACCCTGGAAGAATTGCCCTTTACCATTGCCGAAAACGGTCAAATCCGCCCCGCTTCCCGCCAGGAGTTCAAGCAGCAGCTGGAAAGCAACCATGGCTTTTACATCAATCAGACCGCCTACAGAAAAGATCTGGGCGATCGTCTTTTCGGCGGAGAAGAGAGCTATCTCGATATTTGTCGATTCCTCTCCATGGGCAAATCGTACCGGGAAATCTCAGCGGGAGCTGCGGATTATCACCAGCTCTTCAAATCACTCCTGCCGGAGCCCCGCAGTTCGATCTTTGAGCAGATTATTGTTGCCCTGCAAAGTCTTGATGAGTCGCAGGCGCTGCTCGATGACCTCAGACGCAAACTCGACTGGCTCCATGGACTGCGCAGCAAGATCGATTCGATTGCCGAATCACGCCAGGGCGAACTACGCTATGAATGGCTGCTCCATCATTTCATCATTGAGCAAACCCGGGAGGAAGAACAGCGTTGCCGGGAAAACCTTGATCAATCGATTGCGGAACTCAAGGCGTATCAGGAACAACTGATCGAACTCGAAGGGCGCGGCCTGGACGTTGAAGGACGGCTTCATACCCTGCAGATCAAAGACAGCGCCGGCCTAATCATTCAGGAAAAGCATTGTCAGGCCGAGTTGCAGCAGAAACAACAAAAATTTGCCAGAGAACAGGAAGAGGGCAAAGGCTTACGGGCACAGCTGAAAAACAGCGAGCGCGAACTTCGAAAAGCCCGGGATAGTTTTGACAAACTCCTCAAACGGCTTCAGCCGGAGCTGGCCCGCCGTGGTGCGGTTCTACCGTTTAGCCTAAGCGAGCTGCAAGTCGAGATCGACGCCATCGGCAGGTGTAATGATCCGGAAGCGCTTGTCTTGCCCTCGCCACAACCAACACTGGCCCAGTGCGACCATCATCTACATAAAATAATTGAAGAAAAAACCATTCTTCAACAAGGCCTACGCGAATACAAGGAACGCATCCTTGCGCATCGACAGGAGATAGAACACCTGGAGAAACGGCAGGAGCTGGTACCCCAGGTTGCTGGATTCGAGGCTTTCGAGCAGGTGCTCAAGAACAACATGATCACCTTCCGGCCTCTATTTCAGGGGCTGGAATGGTCTCCCACCCTGAAGCAGCAGCAACGCAACTCCATCGAGGAATGTATCGGGGAAGAGATCCTGGCCGCCCTCCTGCTCCGCCCATCTGATTATTCCAGGGCCCGGGAACACTGCACAGATTTTCCTGGCCTGCGGATCTGCCAGCCCTCTTCTGCTGTCAGCGAACTGCCCCAGTGGATACGCCATAGCTTTGATCTTCGCGAATCCGATCCAGACTGCCTTCGGGCCCTGGCCATGGAAATGGAGAGCGCTGACCGACACCCCTCGGTGAGCATGGTGGCCGGTAAACCGGTCCTTGCCTTCCGTAGCCATGAGCGGACCCTGCTGCAATCGCCCGCCCGTCTTATCGGTGCTGAAAGCCGCAACAAGGCGCTGGCCGATCGGATCAATCTGCTGAACAACACCATTCAGGAGTGCGAACACGAACAAAAAGCGCTGCAGAAGCAGCACGATGACCTGAACAAGACCCACCACATCCTGCAGGAGATGAAGGAGTTCGTCACACAAAATCTTGCACAGGTGCAACAGGGTATTGCCGAAACCCGCAATGCCAGCCGCGACCAGGATGCTCTCACCACGCACCTGGAAAGGCAGCAGCAGTCAGAACGCAACGCACGGCAGGAGGTGGATGTACTTGCTCGGCGAGCAGCGGAAATCAAAGAGCTCATCGACAAAGAGGGACTCATTCAGCTTGAGAAACTGATCAAGAGGCTCAAGCAGGAGCAGCACCACCTCAGCCAGCAAAAGGATGCACTCAACCAGAGCATCGGCGGCAAAAACAAGGCAAAAGAGCAATTGGAGCAGACAATTGAAGCGCTGAGCTGCAAGCACCAAAAGCGGGGTGAGCAGCTCAAAGCGGTTGCAAACCGGTTAAAAGAAACACTGGAGCCCAATACAGACCCGGCCTATTTTGTCCTGAAAACCAAGAAAGGCCAGCAGTTTAAAAACCGCGAGGCCATTGAGAAGGAGATCGCATTACACCATCAAGCGGTTATCGAGGAAGCAACACAGGTCAGGATTGAGCTCAACGACCCCGAATTTGGGGGCGCTTTCCGTTTTTTCTACGAGGAGAGCCGCAATCAACTTTACGACTTTCGCCAGCAGCCCCTTGCCACCATCATCGACTTGCAGAGCAGAAATCTCGATGAGCAGCAGGAAGTGATGAATGAACGGACACGGGAACTGTTCAAGAAAATCATCATGACCGATCTTATGCAGTATCTGCGCGGCCATGTGGGAGAACTGGAAAGCATGGTCAAACGAATCAATACGCTGCTGCAGAACAGGACCTTTGGCAATCAACGCTACAGTTTCAAAATCCGCCCAGTTGATGAATTTAACCGCCTGATCAGTATGATTAAAAAAATCAGTACGTTCGATCCGGCAGGCGAAAACGAGCTGAAGCAATTTTTCGAGGATCACCGGGACGCCATTATCGCCACCGAGCCGGGGACCATCCCTGAAGAGCTTGATTACCGCAACTGGTACCACTATGAAATGCTGGTCTCCACCGTCGGCGAAGAGGGCCAGGTGATCAATCGGCGCAACAAGAGCCTGGGCTCCGGCGGTGAACAGGCGGTGCCCAATTACCTGCTTATTCTTACCATTGCCCACTTCATGTACCGCGGCAAGAAGATACGGTTGCACACCCTGCTTTTTGACGAGGCCTTTTATGGCATTGATGCCGGTCGGCGGGACCAGATCCTCGGTTTTGCCACCGATCTTGATCTGCAGCTCTTCATTGCCTCGCCCGACCAAGATGGGGTTCGACAGGAGGTGCGCAACTCGACGACCATCCTGGTCAAGAAAGATGCCCGATATGATGTGCATCTGTACCCCTTTCACTGGGTCAACCCGGTCAACCGGCAGATGGGGCTGTTCGATCAGCCGGCAAACGAAAAAGACATTGCTTTCGGAGAGGAACTGTAATGGCCGAACACAGTTCATTTCTCATCGACATCCTGACAAAAATTTCGCGTAGATATGCCAGAAAAGGAGCGTTGCACGGGACAATGAAGGTCGGCCCAAGGCTTGCGCATGATCAACTGCAACAACTGCGTAATTTCTTTGGTGTAGCCCCCATACGGATCAGCCGGGATGAAGAGGTCCGGCTCCATTTTGACCAGCTCCTGCAGCAGGCCCCCGAACCATTCTGGGTCGAGCGAATCGGAGAGGCGACCGGAATGCCGCTCAGGCACAGGCCTCAACACAGCAAAGACGAGCAGGAAAAGACCATGCTCGACCGTCTGCAGCTTGCCTTTCCTCAACTGCGTAATCTTGTTCGTTACCTAGAGGAGAATCCCGAAGAATTGAGACGAGTGCGCACCGGTTCAGAGAGCGAGACCACGCAACATTGTTTTCAGCTGGCCGAAACCGTACAACACTTGCTCGACAACATCACCCCGGTCACGATTTCCGAGCTTGGCGCTCGATTTTTCGGCAACAGCAAAGTGTTGCGTCAGGGCGAGCAGCGAGCACAGCTGCTTCGCTGGCTCAAAATCTATGCGCAGGATGCAGAGCTCAGTGACAATGAGCGCCAACTGCTTGAAAATTTCTATGTCTACCATGATCGGCTGACGGTCAATGCGGTGCTGTTCGGGCCGGTGATCTACAGTAAACACGGCAGAGAATATGACTGGATCTACAGACTGTACGAACAGGGGGAAGCGGCAACGCTGAACTGGGCCAACCTCATGGATGTGGAAACCATGCGCTGGCTGGGTCGGGAAAACGATCCGCCCCAGCTCCTCTGCTGTGAAAACGAAGCGCCTTTCAGCCAGCTTGTGCGCCAGCAGCCCGGGGAAGCCGTTCTCTTTACCGGCGGGTTCCCCAACAGCGCTGTGTGTACCATTTATCGCCTGCTCGCTCCTCAGGCATCCCGCTGCCGCCACTGGGGCGATTCCGATCCGAATGGACTTCGTATCGCCTCAATTTTGCATGCAATCTTTCCTCTGCAATTGTACCGCTGCGACATCGAGACGCTCAAACGATGCGAGCAAGACCTCCTGCCCCTGACAGACCGACAAAAAAGCGCAGCTATGGCAATGCTTAACCTGGGGAAGTTCCCCTTTGAAGACGAACTCCGCTTTACATTTGCTCAGGGTTGGTTGGAACAGGAAAAATGGCACCCGGATCAGGGGACGTGACCTTGTTTGTCTTGGAGTCGTGCCCAAAGGCTAATCACTACTGCCGATCAAACCGACCTTACGAACCCCCGGAGGTCTTTGAAAAACGCCCATCAGTTAAGGATATAACTATATAATTGAAATGCTCCACTTTGTGGTTTTGGCAGGTATACTGATCAAGGAAGTCAATGCAACTTTGCATTATGTTATTCCGCTTCAGTGAACTGGGCGTGACAAGCGCTATTGACTTTTCGGCTTTATTCCATACAATGTATGTATGATTACATTCGAATGGGATCATACCAAGGAAGCGGCAAACCCGAAAAAGCATGGCGTTTCTTTTCAGGAAGCGCAATCCGTCTTTTACGATGATTTTGCTGTCCAATTCTTTGATGAGGAGCACTCTACTCAGGAACAACGCTTTCTTATGCTGGGCATGAGTACCGGCGCCAGGCTTTTGCTCGTTTGTCACTGCGAGCGTGCAGGTAGCAATATCATCCGAATTATTTCTGCGCGCAAAGCCACAAAGAAAGAAAGCGAATTCTACAAAGGTACGGAGCCATGAAAGCAGTATATGACCTTTCGAAAATGAAATCGCGTAAAAATCCTTACGCATCAAAACTGAAAAAATCTATTACCATGCGTCTTTCTGAAGATGTCGTCTCGTATTTCAAAGACATGGCGTCTGAGGCGGGGGTTCCTTACCAAAGTCTCATCAACTTGTATCTTCGAGACTGTGTAACTCAGCACCGTAAAATACATATCGCTTGGTCAAAGGAACCGTAACCCAAAGTAAATGACGGATTCGAACCAGGGTTCAACGCCTGACGTTCCTTGGGTTCAACTTTTGAAGCTGAACCAACTTGAGCAAAAATGTATTTCTGTTAGACAAGATTCTAACATTTCGAACAAAGCCATCGAACTGGCCACTGTTAGACCATCTTGAGTGTAAACGAGCAATACAAGTAGAATATATTGGGTGTTTACGTGTCAATCCCTTCAGTTCCCGGCGCCTTCACCATTCACATTAACGGCAATCGATTGTTTCATTGAAGACAATCGGTTGTCGTTTTTGTTTTCAGCAATGCTCGATCCACGTGTCGAAGCAAACAGGTCGTCCATGCACCAAGCATGCACTGCTCGACCATAATCCGCCTATTGCATTAACAGATCGCTGTGTACAGCGGAACTCCACGAGGCTAAACATGACCACCGAACATAGCGCCGGAAACGAAATGGATCCCATCTTCCTCGAACTGGGCAAAGCAGTGTTCACCTGCCAGTCTCTCGAAGTCAGCTTGCGATCGCTCAATGCGAAGCTGTCTCACGATGAAACCGATGAAACCGATGAACAGGAAAATCTATTCGGCGCGGCTCTAGACCTCTATTCCAATGAGACGCTGGGGCAGTCGATCAACACGCTTCGCAAACGCATCGACATTCCAGCCGACTTAAGCGACTACCTTGAGGCCGGCCTGAAAATCCGCAACGAAATCGTGCACGATTCCATCACCAAGAACATGGAAAGAATCGCTTGCCCCAAAGGCCGACTGGAAGTGGAAGCCGAGCTCGCGGTCATGAGACATGAAGTGAACAAACGAATCGCACTGCTCAACAAAACTGAACTTTTTTAAATCACGCTATAATTCCTGACAACCCAAGACCACCAGGTCGAAAATCACCGGGGACTCTTGTCGGAGTCTTGATCACCAAGGACGAAAAAATTAGGGTCGCGCCACACAACCGAGGTGAGAGTCAACCGTTGATCCCGTAGACTCCATAGGGAAGTTTGCACCAACCTCGCCATGAGCCTTCCCGCTCCGCAGTATGCACCCATGCTATCATCCCGCCGGTTCCAAAAGAGGCCCATTCAGGCAGCAGGAGCAGGTGCGCTTCTCAGCGGGAGGAACGGTCGCCGGCTTGCGCTGCACGGAGCATTTCGATGATGGCAGGGTTACCAGCTCGCATCGCAAAGTCCATGACCGTAATGCCCCCCTTGTTGCGAATATCCAGTTGCGCGCCCTTGTCGAGCAACAAACGTACAATATCCTTGTTGCCATTGGTTACCGCCACCATAATCGCGGTGTTGCCGTTCTTGGTCTGCAGATTGAGCCCCGCTCTTTTTTTTATCAATATTTTTGCGACGTCAGCGCTTTCGTTGGCCGCCGCCGCGATCAGGGCTGTGTCACCCGTTGCGTTCTGAATATCCAGCGCAGCGCCCTTGTCGAGCAACATGCGGACGATATCGGTGCTCCCCTTGGCGGCTGCAAAGATCAGGGCGGTATCGCCATTCTTATCCTGGACATCCAGGGTGGCCCCCTTTTTGATCAACATCTTGGCAATATCGGCGTTGTTTCTGGCAGCCGCAAAGATCAGGGCGGTGTCGCCGTTATTATTCTGCAGGTCCACCTTGGCGCCCTGATCGATCAGTTTGCGGGCGATATCGGTTTGGCCGTCAGCGAGCGCCAGGATAAGCGCGGTGTCGCCATCGGAATTCTGGACATCGATATTTTTGAGCGCTTCCTGCTGGGCCAGTTTGGTCTCCCTGGCGGCCTTTGATGGCGTTCGAGCGCAACCGGAGAATATCGCAAGAGCCAATATGGGTAGCCAAACTGCATAACGAACCATTTTGTTAGTCATTCCTCACCTCGTCACAGCAAAAGTAATGTGGGATTTTCGATCTCCGCACCTGGAGACAGTATTTTTTCGGGCATGACGCCCGTGGGGTGACAACGAGTATTGCCAGGAACCGGCCTGCACCGTTTTTCTGCAAATTTCGACCGATCAAACCGGCTGACGGCGGTTGCGCGACACGATCAAATCAAAAAACGATCGCCGCCTCCCGGAGACCGCTGGTTATCGGTACCATACCCTTGCTTGCCTGACAAATAATAACAAACAGGAATCGTCGAGTTCGAGGCGTTAAACCGCCATTGTGGAACCGGCGCCGAAGACCAGCCTGCGGCAAGGAATGAGGCCCAGACGACCCATTGCTCGTTGCCGAAATTGGGCTCCGCGCACGGCTGGCTAAAGCGGGTCGCAATATGCTGCTATATCGACGGGCCAGCCGCGCTTGCCACCCGGCGCAGGGCCAGGAGAAAACGGGAGCGCAGTTTTTCGCCGAGCAGGGCCCGCTTGACCGGGGGCAGTCTCAGAAATCCGCCGACCAGTCCGCGCATGAATTCCTGGGTCCGGCTTTCGGGGTTGTCGAAGACAAAGGTCTGCAGCGTGTCCCGCTCCAAGGATTGGAGCATAATCCGCTCGAAACTGTCTTCGGGATGCAGCACCTTCTGAGGTCGAGGTTGCAGCCGCAAGGCGCCGGTGGGACATTTAAGCGCGCAGACGCCGCAGCCCAAACAGATGGCCCCGACCTGCGCGAACTTCGTGGCGGGTCGAGATTGACTTCCGGCTCCCCTACGCCCCATCTCGATGGCCGCCACCGGACAGGCCTTGGCGCACAAGCCACATCCCGTGCACAGGGTTTCTGCAACCGCGGCCAGATAACTGGAGGTGACCAAGATGCCGGGGTACCCGGTTTCGCGTACCCCCAGCAGCAGATTGCAACAGCATCCGCAACAGTGACAGATGAAGCCTGCATCCCGACGGACGTTGTCGGTGGACAGGGTCAGGCCCGAGTCCCGTGATCGGGCGAGAATGTCGCGCATTTGGGACTTTTCGATGGGTTTTGCGAACCCGTTTCTGATCAGCAAACGGGCGCCGGCCCCCATGGAGGTGCAGGTTTCCAGAGGGGTGCGGCAGGGTGCCTGCCCGAGGTGGTGCTTTTCATGGCGGCAGGAGCACAGGCCCAGGGAAAAGTCGGTATGGTCCTCGATGAGAGTCGAAGCCTTTTCATAGTCCAAAATTTCGACGTGCGGTCCCAGGGTTTCTTCATGGGGCAGGGCGCGCATCACCGAGACCTGTTGGCTGTTGCCGAAGTTGGCCGCCAGAAAATCCTTCTCGCCAAACATGTAGGCCTGGAAAAGTTCGGCCCACCGTGCCTGGGGCAGATCCGGGCCGGTGCGCATCATGGTGAATTCGAAAAAGCCGATGACCAGCGGGCTGACCAGGTACAGGTATTCCGTGCCGTTCCAGAGATCAAGCACCAAGCCTTTGGAGCAGAGCCCCTCGAGCAGGGGGAGCAGCTGCGGTTCGGTTTCTCCGGTCATCCGGGCGATGCGCGCCAAAGTAGAGGGGCGATAGGGCAGACGGCTGACCAATCGAGCCTCGACCGGGGTGTAGAGCACCTCCACCAACTCACGGAAAATCGGTGTCCAGGGCGTACGCACCGGCCCCTGATCCAGACGCTTGCCCAGACGGCGGTAGATGTCCTTACTGGGGAGATGTCCCATGGTGTTACTCCGGGACCTTGCCAGAATAATCAAGCAGGCCCTTTGGTTTGCTCTGCCAAAGCATCGAGGGGGGAACTCCACCACAAGCGAGCGGCACCGGCAGCAAGCGGTCACATTGCGCGCATTACTGGAGAAAAACGCCTCGACGATATCACTGCTCTTACCCAAGAGGGGAGCACCGGTCAAGAATATTTCCAGACCGTGATTTAGAGCGCCAACGTTGCGGTGCAGCGCGACTCGGTCGATGGCCGGAGGGATAACTATCTGCTGGATACCCCCAGAAGATGCCGGTACAATGCCCCAAAAAAGGACTTTCACTCATAAATCAACTGGGCCCAACGCGTCACCAGATCTGCTCATGCCGTACTTGCTTCTAATGCTCACCACCCTGTTCTGGTCCGGCAACTTTGTCCTCAGTCGGGGAATGCACACAGCTATCCCGCCGATGACGCTTTCCTTCTGGCGCTGGGCGATTGCCCTGCTCATCCTTCTGGGGCTTGCCCACCGGCATCTGTTTTCCCAACGGCATCTGTTCCGCCGTCATCATCGGTTTATCCTCGTCCAGAGCCTCCTTGGCGTTACCGGCTTCAACACCCTGCTCTACCAGGCCATGCAATACACCACCGCCATCAATGCGGTGCTAGTGAACTCCTGCATTCCGGTACTTATCGTGCTTTTTTCCTGGCTGCTCTACGGGGAAACCATGCGGATACGCCAATGCCTGGGTGTGCTGGTCTCTTTACTGGGGGTACTCTCCATCATGGCCAAGGGCGAGGTCGCAACCCTGCTGCAGGTTTCGTTCAACCATGGCGACCTCCTGGTCCTGGCCGCGGCGGTGGTCTGGGCGCTGTATTCTTCCAACCTCAAGCAATACCCCCAAGAGCTCCATCCCTTGGCCTACCTGACCATGATCAACACAATAGGGTTATTGGGTATTCTTCCACTGTATCTGCTGGAACTCCACAGCGGTAAAACATTTACCCCAAATCCGGCGACGGTAGCCACCATCCTCTATGTGGCGGTATTTGCCTCGGTGCTGGCCTTCATTTTCTGGAACCAGGCAATCCGCGCCATCGGCGCTGTCAAGGCCGGCCCCTTTGTCCATCTCATGCCGGTGTTCAGTACCACCCTGGCTGTGCTTTTTCTGGGCGAAACGGTGACCTGGTACCACGCCATGGGCGTGCTGCTTATTTTTGGTGGCATTGTGATGACCACCTGGCGCATCAATGCCTAGGAGCGGCGCAAAAAAAACTTTCCCCCGACCGCGACCCTTGCGCCCTTACCATCCCCCAGGCCCTGGGGCCGCCTGGTGCTGCGGCATGTAACCCATTGAGGTTCCGGCGAGGCCCCCAATTAGTTTATCGTCTCCCCGCATTATCACCCCTTAAAAAACGCTTTACTTTACCATCGTTTTATAGTATTCAAAAAAACTTATTCAAAATAGTGCCCATTGATCCCTTTAAGGTCCGTGGACAAGCGGACGGGCAAACATTTTTTGAATAATCGAGGGTCCCACCACCTTGGCCGGCACCACCAACGCATTGAGCATGGAGTTGCAGAACCAACTGTAACTCCTTTTTTTATTCATATACTGTTTACGGCATCCACCAAGTTACCTATAAAAGCAAAAAAAGCGACCTGTAAGCGGCAATTGAGGAACGCGTGATGAAAAAAGATCTGAGAAAAGTACGCAACATTGGCATCAGTGCTCATATCGACTCGGGAAAAACCACCCTGACGGAACGGATTCTGTACTATACCCAACGAATCCATGCCATCCATGAGGTTCGCGGCAAAGACGGCGTGGGCGCCACCATGGATTCCATGGAACTGGAGAAGGAGCGCGGCATTACCATCCAGTCGGCAGCCACCTATTGCTCCTGGAAAGATTGCGACATCAACATTATCGACACCCCCGGCCACGTCGATTTCACCATCGAGGTCGAACGGGCCCTGCGGGTACTTGACGGCGCGGTACTGATCCTCTGCTCGGTCGGCGGCGTCCAATCGCAGTCCATCACCGTTAACCGGCAGATGACCCGTTACAAGGTTCCCCGTATCGCCTTTATCAATAAATGCGACCGGACCGGCGCGAATCCCTTTCGGGTCATGCAGCAACTTCGCGACAAACTCGACCTGAACGCGGTCATGATCCAGTTGCCGATTGGCCTGGAAAGCGACCTGCAGGGCATGATCGACCTGGTCACCATGAAGGCGGTTTATTTTGACGGCGACCAGGGCGACACCATCCGGCACGAAGCGATTCCGGCCGACCTGCTGGAAGAGGCCGAAGCCAGGCGGGAAGAACTGCTCGATGCCGTCTCCATGTTTTCCGACGAGCTGATGGAAACCATGCTGGAGGAAGCCGAAATCCCCGAAGCCATGGTCCATGAGGCCATCCGGCGCGGCACCCTGAGCCTGGAACTGACCCCGGTGATGGTCGGCTCCGCCTATAAAAACAAAGGCGTGCAGCTGCTGCTCGATGCGGTCAACGCTTACCTCCCCTGCCCGACCGATGTTGAAAACACCGCGCTCGATCTGGACAAGGACGAGACCGAGATCGTGGTCAGCAACAACCCCAACGATCCGCTGGTGGCCCTGGCGTTCAAGCTGGAGGACGGCCGGTACGGCCAATTGACATATATCCGCACCTACCAGGGTATGGTCCAGAAAGGCGACACCATCGTCAACAGCCGGACCGGCAAAAAGGCCAAGGTCGGTCGCCTGGTACGCATGCATGCCAACGAAATGGAAGAGATCGACGGCGCCGGTTCCGGCGACATTGTCGCCCTGTTCGGCATCGACTGCGCCTCCGGCGACACCTTCTGCAGCGGCGGTGTCAACTGGTCGATGAGTTCCATGCACGTGCCGGCACCGGTTATCTCCCTGGCGATCAAGCCGGTGGATAACAAGGCCCAGATCAACATGTCCAAAGCGCTCAATCGATTCACAAAGGAAGACCCCACCTTCAAGACCTTTGTCGATCATGAGACCAGCGAAACCATTATCTCCGGCATGGGCGAACTGCATCTTGAAGTCTACGTCGAGCGAATGAAGCGGGAATACAACGCCGAAGTCGAGGTTGGCGCGCCGCAGGTCGCCTATCGCGAAACCATCACCCAGCGTGCGGTCTTCGATTACACCCACAAAAAACAGACCGGTGGTTCGGGCCAATACGGTCGCGTCGCCGGATATTTGGAACCACTGGAAGAGGGCGAATATGAATTCCTCGACAGTATCGTCGGCGGCGTCATTCCCCGCGAGTTCATCAGCTCTTGTGATAAAGGGTTCCAAAAATCACTGGTCAAGGGTATCCTGACCGGGGCGCCGATTACCGGTGTGCGGGTGGCCATCAACGACGGTAGTTTTCATGCCGTCGACTCCTCCGACATCGCCTTCCAGCTGGCAGCCATCGGCGGTTTCAAACAAGGCTACGGCAAAGCCATGCCGGTGATCATGGAACCGATCATGAAAGTCGCGGTCGAAGGGCCCTCCGAATTTCAAGGGGCGGTTATGGGCAGCCTCAACCAACGCCGGGGCGTTATCATCGGCACCTTTGAAGAAGGCAACTACACTGTGGTCGAGGCGGAAATGCCGCTGGCCGAGATGTTTGGGTATTCAACCACCCTGCGTTCCCTGACCCAGGGCAAAGCCGAATTCACCATGGAGTTTGCAACCTATAAGCAGGTCCCGAAAGGGGTGGCTGACGAGCTGATCAAGGCCCATGAAGCGCAGAAAAAAGAATCGTGAATCCGTGGCGAGTCGCAATCAGCCGGAACCAATGAAAGCAATCATCGTTAAGAGGTGGAATTATGGGATATGAACCACTGGTACAGCAGAATCCGCTCCGGGTTCTGAATATGGGCAGGGAAAACAATCAGCTGGGTCTGGTCATGGCCCGTGCGGGGCTTGGCAAGACCGCGCTGCTGGTACAGATCGCCCTGGATGCCATCCTCCGGGGCAAACGGGTCATCCATGTCAGCATCGGAGAATCCATTGAGAAAACCAAAACCTGGTATGACGACATCCTGCAGGGCATTCTCCAGGAACACACCATCACCAGGCCGCACGAACTCATCGACATGGTGGCGCGCCACCGGATGATCATGACCTTTAAGGTCGCCGCCTTCACCCGGTCTCGACTGGAAGAGCGGCTCAACGATCTTGTCCTCCAGGATATTTTTCGGCCCAACTGCTTGATCGTCGATGGCTTTGATTTTGAAAACGCCGATCGCGAAGCCCTGGAAGACATTAAAAACCTGATGGAGACCATGAACATGCAGGCCTGGTTCTCCGCCATCTGCCACCGTGGCGACACCCGGATTTCCCCCACCGGTGTTCCGGCTCCCTGCCATGAACTTGATGATCTTTTCGACATGATCATCCTGTTGAAGCCCGAACAAGACGCAACCATTCAGCTCGATATCATCCGCAATTACGGTGCCCAGGTGGAGGGCGGCAAGGGTTTGCTCCTTGACCCCACCACCATGATGGTCAAAGAGAAGTAACACCTTTTGGCTTCGCGGGGGGTTAGGAGCGGCTTGCTCCCAACCCCCCTTTTTTTGCGAGATTATCCATATGCGGTTCCGACCCTGTATCGATTTACACGACGGCAGAGTGAAACAGATCGTCGGCTCCAGCCTCAAAAATTCAAGCTCCGATCTGCGAGTTAATTTCTCCTCCACTCTCCCCTCTTCACATTATGCGGCCATGTACCGGCAGGACAACCTGAACGGCGGCCACATCATCATGCTCGGTTCCGGGAATGAAGCCGCTGCCATCGAGGCGCTGGCCACCTGGCCCCAGGGCATGCAACTGGGGGGCGGCATCACCGACGCCAACGCCGGACAATGGCTCGATCACGGCGCTTCCCATCTTATTGTCACCTCACATGTTTTCCATGACGGTCAAATCGATTGGGAGCGGTTGCGCAACCTCACCCAACTGGTCGGGAAGCATCGATTGGTACTCGATCTCAGTTGCCGATATCGTGACAACGCATATTACGTGGTCACCGATCGCTGGCAGAAATTCACCAAGCTGCAGATCAGCGCTGCGGTTCTTGAGGAACTTTCTGCCTATTGCGACGAATTTCTGGTGCATGCTGTTGATGTCGAAGGCAAATGCATGGGCATCGACACCCGACTGCTCGCCTTGCTGGCAACCAGCGTCCCCGTACCGACGACCTACGCCGGCGGGATCTCGTCGATGGCTGATCTCGAACAGATCCGCAGCGTCGGGCAAGGCCGCATTGACGCCACCGTGGGTTCGGCCCTGGATATTTTCGGCGGTTCAAACCTGCGCTATCGTGACGTGGTGGCCTTCCATGCACAATCATGACAAGGGACGGCCGGAAAACCCCGCCGCGCCGCTGGTCGAATTAAAGTTGCTGATCCCCGAGGATCTTCATCGTGCCTTCCAGCGCTGTCTGTGGATGCGAATTCACGAAGGCGGCCAGACCCAACTGCAACTCATGGAGGAATTGATCCGTGAGTTTCTAGGCAAACACGGCTGTTGACCGCCTGATAAAAAAAACACCGTCTGCTTGACCAGCAGCAACCCTTCATTTATTATAAACGCTTACCGTTGATTCGGCGGATGGTTCGCTGACCTTTTCATACTCGCCTCCTGCAGAAACCTCTATGAGTGAACGCAAGACAAAACTGGATAAGATCCAAGCTTTTGTTGAGAAGATGCCGAGCCTCTCCACCACGGTCAGCAAAGTACTGGAAATCTGCAGCCGGACGGACACCTCACCCAACGATCTCAACAAAGTTATCTCCCTGGACCCGGTGTTAACCGGCCAGGTACTGAAGCTCATCAATTCAGCCTATTACTCCCTCGTCAACAAGGTCACCTCCCTGACCCGAGCCATCATCATGCTGGGGTTGAATACGGTTAAAAATCTGGCGTTATCCACAGCCATCATCCGCAGCGTCAGCCAGGCGAAAAAATCCAAGGCTCTGCCCATCAAGGAATTCTGGGCCCATTCCATCGGCGTTGGAGTCATGGCCAAACTACTTGCCGCTGAACGCGGGATTCCCTTGACGGATAGGGAAGAATATTTTGTTGCCGGTCTGTTGCATGATCTCGGCAAAATACCCTTTGGCGACGAATACATCGAGGTGCTCAACCTGGCCGATAAGACGCAGGAACCGCTGGCCCTGCTCGAGCAGCGCCTGATGGAGATCGACCACGAAGAGGTCGGTCAGATGATCGCCACCAAATGGAAACTTAATGCGGTCATCACCGACGCCATCTGCCATCACCACGACCCCCTGCTGGCTGGCCCTGAAAACCAGGAACTGGTCGCCACGGTGGCGCTCGCCGATTTTTACATATGCCTCTTTGATATCGGATTCGCCGGCAATCGCTTTCCCGATGAAACGCGACTGGCGCCGCTGCTGGAACTGTGCGGGTTGCAATGGGACGCCGTGGTCCAGTTATCCGAAGCCGTTGACACCGAAATCCACAAAGCCGAAATCTTTTTACAGAGCTGATCGATGAGCAATCCTCCCAACCCACAAGGATGAGGCAATGATCCAAGTTAAATTTTGGGGGGTGCGGGGTTCCATTCCCTGCCCAGGCCCCAAGACCATGAAGTACGGTGGCAACACCGCCTGCATCGAACTGCGCTTTCCCGAGGTAAATCGGCACATCATCATCGACGCCGGTTCCGGTATCCGCGACCTGGCCAACTTCATGATGGCGAACGATTTACCCAAAGGACCGATTGCCACCGAGATTTACCTGTCCCATACCCACTGGGACCACATTATGGGATTTCCATTTTTCGTGCCTGCCTATCTCCCCAGCACCACTATTAAAGTTTTCGGACCGGTGACCTATGAGGACGACCCCCTGGAAGCGGTGGTCGGCGGCCAGATGAAATACCGCTATTTCCCGGTGAACATGGGCGAATTGGCCGGAAAAATCGAATATCGCCGTCTCAAGGAAGAACCGTTTATCGATTTGGGCGATGGCATCTCCCTGGCGACCACCATCATCAACCACCCAATCACCACCCTTGGGTACCGATTCACCTTCCGGGAAGCGGTGTTCTGTACCGCCTATGACACCGAGCCCTTTCGCAATCTCTTTGTGACCGACCCCGACGACCCCGCCTACGATGAACTCATGGCCATGGAAGGCGAAGAGGCGGCCCGTGAACAAAACCTGGTCCTCGAGGGGTTTTTCAAAGGTGCCGATCTGTTGGTCCATGACGCCCAGTACACTCGGGAAGAATACCACAAAGGCAAGGTTGGCTGGGGCCACACCCCGATCGAAGCTGCCATTGACACCGCCAGAAACGCCGGGGTTAAGCGATTGGCGCTTTTTCATCACGATCCTGAGCGTAGCGACCAGCAGCTCGATGCAATGACCCAGACCTATGGGGCTTCGGGCGACACCGATCCCATGCAGATTTTTTTCGCCCGCGAAGGCCAGGAAATCATCCTGTAAATCATTTGTCCCGGTCCTCCCCGGCCGGGTGGCCTATAATAGGAGCCCCACATGGCAAAGGTAACCCTTGATTGCACTGGACTTCCCTGCCCCCAACCAGTACTACGCACGAAAGATGCCCTCGAACAAGGCGCGACGGAGATTGAGGTGCACGTTGACAACGAAGCCTCTCGAAACAATGTTGCCCGATTTGCTCAAAATCGTGGCCATCAGGTAGTGGCGATCACCCAACCGTCTGGCCATTTTACCATTTCAATTGCTGCGTCTATCAGCCAGGGTCTCGGACAAAAAATCGATACTGAGGGGCCAGAGGAATACCGTTGCAATCCGCCTCAAAAGGTGCGACTTGTGTATGTCATTTCTGCTGATTCCATGGGCCGCGGCAATGACGAATTGGGGTGGGCCCTTTTACAGACCTATATTCAGACCATCAAAGACATCGACCCGTTGCCTGAAAAAATCATATTTTACAACAGTGGCGTCAAGCAGGTGACAACCGAATCCGGAGCCCTGGAGGCTTTGAAACAACTCCAGAGCAAAGGCGTTGAAATCTTGGTGTGCGGGACATGCCTGGACTTTTTCAAGTTAAAATCGGCCATCAAAGTTGGGCACATTTCCAACATGTACGACATTATGCACTCGATCATTAGTGCCGATAAGATAACCAGCCCATATTAGCCACTCATTCAAGTCACTTATTTTCGCAATTTTTGATCATTTACGGTCGCTGCAGACATCCTCATCCGGTACTCAAATACTCTTTATGACACCTAACTCCTTGCCTCAAGAAAACCGCGGTCACCGCGGGCACGACAACGTCCGCACAACCTCCGCCAACAAAAGATCCTTGCATTGGGCAATCCTGTCGGTCATGGGGCTTCTGCTGCTGCTCACGGCCGCCCCCTATTGCCAGGCCAAAAATGCCCCTGCCCCGTTTAACGAGGAACGCAACCGGGTGATCGCCTTTATCCTCAGCCAGCAACTCCCGGCGCAGCATTTCGGCCACGAATCGCTGGATGACGACCTTTCTCGCAAGGCCTTTAATCTTTATCTGCGCCAATTGGACCCAAGAAAACGTTTCCTGCTGCAGTCCGACGTCCAACAGCTCAATGCGTTTGCCACCCACATCGACGACGAACTCAAAAGGGGCAATGTCGTCCTGGTAGACGCTGGCATGGAAGTACTCAATGACCGCATTCGCCAGGTGGAAAAACTGATCGACCCGATCCTCGACCAGGGTTTTGATTTTGAAAACAAAGAATACCTGGAAAGTGAACCCAAAAAAATCGAATTTGCCGCCGACCGGGATGAGTTGCTGGACCGATGGCGCCTCTCACTCAAGATGCAGGTACTGGACGCTTATCTGGACAGCCTTGACGCCCAGTTTAAAAAGCAACCCGACAAGGCTAAAAACATCGCCATCAAAGACCATCCTGCGGAAATGAAAGATGCGATCAAAAAAGTCCGTGGGAGTACGCACCGCGCCTTGAGTCGATTGCTGGAACAAACCCGTCAGGATCATTTCGATCGCTATTTCGATGCAATCGCCCGGAGTTTCGACCCCCACTCCGATTACATGGCCCCCACCTCCAAAGAAGATTTCGATATCCAGATGAGCGGTTCCCTGGAAGGGATCGGCGCTCTGCTCCGTGAGGATGAAGGGATGATCAAGGTGATCAGAATTATCCCGGGGAGCGCTGCGGAAAAACAGGGGAAACTTCAAGCCGAAGACACCATTTTAGCCGTAGCCGAGAAAAGCGGCGACCCCGTGGATATCTCGGAAATGCGGATTCGCGAGGCAGTCGGTTTTATCCGTGGCCCTAAAGGGACCGAGGTGCGTTTAACAGTACAGAAGCCTGACGGATCCAAACTCATTATTCCTATCATCCGCGATGTGGTGCAGATCGATGAAACGTATGTCAAATCGACGATTATTAAAACCGGTGGAAAAACCAAGCCCATCGGATATTTACGCATCCCCAGCTTTTATCGAGATTTCGCAGCGCAATCCGACGGCAAGGCCACCAGGAACGTGACCGATGATACCGTGGCCGAATTGATCAAACTCAAAAAACAACACATCGGCGGCCTGATCCTTGACCTCCGCAACAACGGCGGTGGCGCCCTGACCGACGCTGTTAAAATTTCAGGCCTGTTCCTGCCAGGCGGACCAGTGGTGCAGGTTAAGGATTCGCAGGGCTCGATTCGAGTCCTCGAGGACGACGATAACGCCGTCACCTATGACGGTCCGTTAATCGTCTTGGTTAACCAGTTCAGCGCCTCGGCTTCGGAAATCCTGGCCGCGGCTCTTCAGGATTACCGACGCGCCTTCATCATCGGCGGCGCCCACACCCATGGGAAGGGGACGGTGCAGGCGATGCTGGATATGAATAAAAACCTACCGTTGCTGCACCTGCAAAAATATGACGATCTGGGGGCAATCAAACTAACGATCCAGAAATTTTACAGGATCAACGGAGGTTCCACCCAGTACAAAGGCGTTGAACCGGATCTTGTGGTGCCATCAATGCTCGACTACCTCGAAAGCGGGGAAAAATTCATGGATTATTCGCTTCCTTGGGATCAAGTGAAGGAGGTTGGATATACCCGCTGGCGCGGCGTCCGCTTCAATCTGCCCAAGGCTCAGCAGGAAGGCAGACGATGGGCAGATGACAACGCCCTCTTTAAAAAGATAAAAGAAGAAACGGTCAAGGCCAAGACAAGAAGCGAGCAAACGAAAATTGCCGTTTACCTGGAGGGAATGTCGAAATACCGGCAAGATCTCGAAGCCACCCGCAAGGAGGCTCTGACCGCCGGACTTTTGCAGGAAGAGTCTGATCAGGGGGGCACCCCGAAGAAGGAAAAGAAGCTCGATGAACTGCTGGCAACCGATCCTTTTGTCCAGGTATCACTGTTTTTGATGAAGGACCTCAACACCACAGATACCTCGGTCGGTTTATCGCAATAAATTTTTAGCTTGAAACAAATTTTATATCATGATAGAGCATCTTGTGCATGAATCGTCATTCATTTTTATCAAGCGGGAGATCGCTGATATACTGAAGTAATTGCATTTGTTATCACAGGCACAAACTTTACGGCCTAACAGCCCGGTACGCATAAATCAATGGAACTGACCGAAGCACTGTCAATCAAGAAAAAAGAGATTCTTTCCCTGTGGATAGAAAGAACGCTCGACAGTTACACCGCCCCCGGTTTCTTTAAAAGTTCCAAGGATCCGTTTGCCAATCCAGTCGGCGTCAACATTGCCGGCGGCCTCACTGCTCTTTTTGAACTTCTGCTCACCAATGCCGAGCCGTCGGCCTATCGGGTCCCCCTAGATCAGGTGGTACGGATTCGGGCGGTGCAGGAATTCACGCCATCCCAGGCAATGGCCCCCTTCCTCGAATTGAAATGGGTGATCAAACAGGTGTTTTCAAACCACAAGGATACCCAACTCTTGATGGGGATGCTCGAAACGCTGGACTGCGAAATTGACAGAATGACGCTGAACGCCTTCGATATTTTCAGTGAATGCAGAGAGCAATTATATCGGAACCGTATTCGCGAATTAAAAAGCGGTAGCTCCATCCTGACCGATGCCGCCTGCCCTTCTAAATTGGTGCAGCAAGAAAAGATAGACGTCGAGACGGCTATCTAGGAACCTACTGTGTGACCGGCCGGAGAACTTCGGAAATAGTGTTTGAAGCAAATTTCCGGCCTTTATCGTAACTTTTTATAAGTTATTGTTTAACTAGAATGTGAAGGAGTGATCGATGAAGTACGCCTTCCCTTTGGCGGCAGTAATTGCCCTGGTGTTGTTAGCGCTTATCCTGGTGCAGGTACCTGGAATGCAATACCTTTTTGGTATTGTCGTTCCATACCTGACCATGGCGCTGTTTTTAGGCGGTTTTTGTTACCGGATAATCCATTGGGCTAAATCGCCGGTACCATTTAAAATCCCGACCACCTGCGGGCAGGGCTTTTCATTGCCCTGGATCAAACAGGATAAGCTGGAAGCTCCGGTCAACACCGCTCAGGTTGTGGCCAGGATGTTTCTGGAAATATTTCTGTTTCGCTCACTCTGGCGCAACACCAAGGCCACGGTGTATGACGGCCCGAAACTCACCTACGAGTCAAGCAAATGGCTGTGGCTGTTCGGCATCGTCTTTCACTACAGTTTCCTGGTGATCGTCATCCGCCACATGCGCCTCTTCCTGGATCCGGTGCCGTGGCCAGTGGCCTTTATGGAAATGGGCGACTCCCTTCTGCAGATCGGCGCCCCGACCATGTATACCACCGACGTCACCCTGGTTTTGGGCCTGCTCTTTCTCTTCGGCCGACGACTGATGAATCCCCAGGTCCGCTACATCTCGCTGGCAAATGATTATTTCCCGCTGTTCCTCATCCTTGGCATTGCGTTCACCGGGATCTTGATGCGATTTTTCCTGCGGACCGATGTCGATATCAACGCCATCAAACAGCTGGCGGTGGGTTTGGTGACCTTTCACCCGGTCATCGTCACTAAAATCAGTTCCTTGTTTTACGTACATCTTTTCTTAGTGTGCATTCTGCTTGCTTATTTTCCATTCAGCAAGCTCATGCATATGGGCGGTGTGTTCCTCAGCCCAACAAGAAACCTGGCCAACGACTCGAGAATGAAACGCCATATCAATCCCTGGAATCCAGAGATCAGACCGCATTCTTACGCGGGCTATGAGGACGAATTCCGTGCCGATATGATTGAGCAGGGCATTCCCGTTGAGAAAGAGTTGCCGCCTCAGGCTAATGACTAACGCTGGAAAATTCAAGAGTATAAGGATAGAGCAATGGCAGTAGTAAAGGTAGATAAGTTGGCAAGGAGCGTTGCCGAAGGACCTTCGCTGATGACAGGCTCCATACCAACCAAAGATTGGATGGATGTGCCTGTAGTATTCAAGCCTGGAAATTACGCCTACCCGACCAAGCCTGAAAAGCTTCGGTATCTGGATAGTCAGCAGGGACTCAGCTTTCCCAACGCACGCGAATGGAATCCCGAGGATGAGGATTGGAAACTTCCGGAGAATTGGAAGGAAATCATTCTGCAGGGGTTGGCGGATCGGCTAGACCGGTTCCGTTCTCTGAAAATCTTCATGGATTGCTGCGTTCGCTGTGGAGCGTGTGCTGACAAATGCCACTTTTTCCTTGGCACCGGTGATCCCAAAAACATGCCAGTCTTGCGCGCGGAACTGCTGCGCTCGGTGTATCGCCAGGATTTCACCCTTGCCGGCAAGATCCTCGGCAAGCTGGCCGGCGGTCGCGAGATGACCGCAGGGGTGCTGAAGGAATGGTTCATGTATGCCTACCAGTGTACCGAATGTCGGCGCTGTTCGGTCTTCTGTCCCTACGGCATCGATACCGCCGAAATCACCATGATGCTGCGCGAGCTGCTGCATTTGGTCGGTATTGGTATCAATTGGGCCATGGAACCGGCCTCAAACTCCAACCGCACCGGCAACCATATGGGGCTGACCCCCCAGGCTTTTAAGGGGAACGTCGATTTCCTCTGCGATGACATTGAGAACCTGACCGGCATCCGGGTCAACCCGACTTTTAACCGTAAAGGTGCGGAAATTTTATTCGTCACCCCTTCAGCTGACGTCTTCGCCGAACCCGGTATTTTTACCTGTATGGGATACCTGCTGCTGTTTGAAGCAATCGGTCTGGACTATACTTGGTCGACCTATGCCTCCGAAGGCGGTAACTTTGGGTTGTTCACCAACACCGATCTGATGAAAAAGCTCAATGGCAAGATCTATGCTGAAGCCAAACGTTTGGGCGTCAAATGGATTTTGGGCGGCGAGTGCGGTCACATGTGGCGCGTCCTTCATCAGTATATGGATACCATGAATGGCCCGACTGACTTCCTTGATGTTCCTCGTTCCCCGATCACGGGGACGGTTTTCGAGAATGCAAGATCCACCAAGATGGTCCATATCTCCGAGTTCACCGCCGACCTGATCAAGAACAACAAAATCAAGCTCGACAAGAGCCGCAATGCCCATATCAAGGCCACCTTCCATGATTCGTGCAATCCCGCCCGCGCCATGGGATTGCTGGACGAGCCGCGATACATTCTCGACCATGTCGTCGATAATTGGGTGGAGATGCCTGAAAACACCATCCGCGAGAAGACCTTCTGCTGCGGATCAGGGACGGCCCTCAATACCGACGAGATCATGGAACTGCGGATGCGCTCCGGCCTGCCCCGCGCAAATGCCGTGAAGCATGTCCATGACAAGCACGGCGTCAACACGCTTGGCACTGTATGCGCCATCGACCGGGCAACGCTGACTAGTCTCATGAATTACTGGGTACCGGATGTTCAGGTCGCCGGTTTAAGTGAACTTGTCGGCAACGCATTGGTGATCGAAGGTGAGCAACGACAAGAACTGACCGAAGGGCTCAGGACCTTGGTTTAATTTACCGGCAGGAATTGGAGGAATAGCAATGTATGACAGTGGTAAAATAATCCCGGGACTGATCATTTTCGTCCTGTTTATCACGATACCCATCTGGTACAACCGCGGCAACACCGCGTCCGTACCAAAACCGGTTTTACCGAAAGACGCCAAGATGTGTGTTCTGCCGGCTGCGGAAATTCGCGCTGAGCACATGAAATTGTTGAACACTTGGCGTGATGACGTCTTGCGGACTGGGGATCGTGGTACTTTTGAGCTGGAAGGCAAGAAATACCAAAAAAGTCTGATGCTGACTTGTATGAAGTGCCACACAAGCAAAAAACAGTTCTGTGACACTTGCCACACGTATGCATCGGTTAAACCATATTGTTGGGATTGCCACATAGCTCCTGTTGAGTGAACGGCTAAGGAGGAGATGTAGAGATGGACAAGAATAGAAGAAATTTCCTCAAGGTGGCCGGTATTTCAACACTGGCTGGCCTTGGAGGCACCGCGGTAGTTGATCGGTTGGTCAGCGGAACCAGCGTAGCCCAGGCCGTCGCGGCCACCAGTCACGGGACCGAACCGTCCAAAGATGCCGGTGCCGGCGGTCATGGCACCCAGCAGTCGACGAGCGGTAACCGCTTCGGCATGATCATTGATATCAAAAAATTCCAGCAGGATCCCAGTCTAGGGGAAAAGGCAGTAAACGCGTGCCATGCGGTCCATAACGTTCCCCAGTTCCCGGACAAGAAAGACGAGATCAAATGGATCTGGATGACTAAGTTTGAAAATGCCTTCCCGACCAACACCAACCCCTATCTGGACGAGGCCACAGCTAAGCACCAGATGCCCATCCTCTGCAACCACTGCGAGAATCCGCCCTGCGTGCGGGCCTGTCCCACCAAGGCGACTTTTAAAAATAAAGACGGCATCATCATGATGGATTACCATCGCTGCATCGGTTGCCGCTTCTGCATGGCCGCCTGCCCTTACGGGAGCCGAAGTTTCAATTGGCGCGATCCCGAGGCCTTTGTCAAAAACACCAATCAGATCTACCCGCGGCGAACGCGTGGTGTGGTCGAAAAATGCAACTTCTGCGACGAGCGCGTCGGATCGGACAAACAGCCTGCCTGTGTCGAGGCGTGTGGAGAGAGTAAAGCCATTGTTTTTGGCAATCTCAACGATCCTAATAGCGAGATCAGGAAAATGCTGAAAGAAAATCATACGATTCAGCGTAATCCGGCACTCGGCACCATTCCTTCAGTCTTTTATATTGTATGAGGCCGTCATGTTTGAAAAAGCATTAAAAGGAAACAATTATTACTGGATGTGGCTGGCCTTTCTCGGCTTTTTTATTGCCATAGCAGCTGTCTGTTACCTCAGACAATATTTTTATGGACTGGGTATCACCGGCATGAGCCGTGATGTATCCTGGGGACTTTATATTTCTCAGTTTACCTTCCTGGTCGGCGTTGCCGCGGGAGGGGTCATGCTGGTCCTGCCCTATTATATCCATGATTACAAGGCATTTGGCCGCATTACCATCTTGGGTGAATTCCTCGCCATTTCCGCCCTGCTCATGTGCCTAATGTTCATCATGGCCGATTTGGGGCAGCCCTTACGCGGCCTGAACGTCATGCTCTACCCCACCCCCGGCTCCATGCTTTTCTGGGATATGTGCGTCCTCTGGGGTTACTTGATTCTTAACGCGCTCTGTGGCTGGGTGATCCTGACTGCTGAACGCAAGGGTGTGCATCCCCCGAAATGGATCTACTTCTTCGTGTATCTTTCCATACCCTTTGCCTTCTCGATCCACACGGTCACCGCTATGCTCTATTGCGGTCTTCCTGGCCGCCACTTCTGGCTGTCAGCTATTATCGCGCCCCGCTTCCTTGCCTCAGCCTTCGCTGCTGGACCGGCCCTGATCGTCGTCATTGCCCTGATTCTGAAACGGGTTGCTAATTTCGATGCGGGCAAAGAAGCGCTCAATAAGATGGTAACCATCATTATTTATGCGGCCTTGGCCAACATGTTCTTTGTCGGTCTGGAGTTCTTTGTCGGTTTTTACTCCAACATTCCTGGCCACATGCACACCTTGCAGTACCTGTTTTTCGGCCTTGAGCATCATGGCCATGTATATAATAACCTGGTACCGTTCATGTGGGGCTTCATTGCCCTGTTTCTGGTGGGAATCTCTCTGCTGATCCATCCGTACACCAGAAAACAGAGCGATCTGTGGCTCGGTATTGGTTGCGCCTCCATCTTCTTCGCCTTTTGGCTGGATAAGGGCATCGGCTTTGTGCTTGGTGGTTTTGTACCGACACCGACCGAAGAAATCGTTGAATACTACCCGACGTTTAACGAACTATTCATCACCATCGGCATCTGGGCGACCGGATTTTTCATCCTGACGGTCCTCTACAAGATTGCCATCGGGGTAGAACACGAAATGGAGGCATGATTCCAACCCATGCCTTTAAAAAAACCCCCGAGCAATCGGGGGTTTTTTTTTGTCTTCTGATTACATCCCGCTTACAGAGAGATAGAGTCTCCAGAGGTACTCAATCTGTTGGTGGAAGATGAGATAGGACATGGCGCCAAAGGCGAGAAAAGGGCCGTAGGGAATTCTGGTCTGTCCTTTTTTTCCTTGTTGGAACATGGCGACAATCCCGACCAGACTTCCGACCAATGAGCTGGAAAACACCACATACAGCAGACTTTGCCAGCCGAGGAAGGCGCCAATCATCGCCAGCAGCTTTATATCACCTCCTCCCATACCCTCACGTTTGGTCACCGCGTAATAACCATAGGCCACTGCATACAATACCCCGCCCCCAAACAGCAACCCGAGCGCTGATTGTTGCCAGGTGACCAATCCATTGAGAAAAGAGCCGGCAAAGCCTATGAGGATGCCGGGAAGGCTGATGCTGTCAGGAATTATTTGATGCTGGATATCTATAAATATGATAACCAGCAAGGCAGCAAAAAATATAAAATAGAAGAAAAATTCGAAGGTGAAAGCCAACCTGTGGTATAAAATTGCGGTCAGCACGGCCATGGACAGTTCGACCAGCGGGTATTGCAGTGAGATATGCACCTTACAGGACCGGCATCGACCGCAAAGCACAAGATAACTGAGGATGGGGATATTCTCATACCAGTTGAGCGGTGCCAGGCATTGTGGGCAATGCGAACCCGGAAAAACGATGGAAGCGTCGTCTTTGGGTAAACGCAGTATGACCACGTTGAGAAATGAGCCGACCACGGCACCAAAAAGAGCCGCCAAAAGTATCATTGCTAGTTCCATTTCGATTATCTGAGTCTATTGTTTTTAGATAACAACTTTTATCCTCTTTGATTCTTTGTATCTTTTTATATGGCCGAGTACCAGGAAAATTCAATTGTCGAGTCCAATGAACGGTTGGCCGAGGGTTTGTATCGCCTAACCCTTCAAGCTCCCCGCATTGCTGCTGCCGCACATCCAGGGCAGTTTATCATGACGGCCTGCGGACATTCGCTTGATCCGCTTCTGCGTCGACCGTTGTCGCTCCATCAGGTGACAGCCTCCGGCACCATTCGATTGCTCTTCAAGGTGATTGGACGCGGGACCCAGCTGTTATCCGAACTCCAACGAGGTCAGAGCGTCAGTCTTATCGGCCCGCTTGGCCGTGGTTTTCACCTACCGCCGGCAGGCCCGATTTGTCTGGTGGGCGGGGGCATCGGTATCGCCCCGTTGTTGTTTCTCGCCAACACCTGGTTGCAGCAACCCCGACCGGTTGACTCATGCGTTGTGCTTCTCGGTGCCAGGACCGGAGAGGAGATTCGTCTGTTGGCAACCGAGTTCGAAGAACTTGGTTGCCAGGTCCATACCGCCACCGATGATGGCAGCCTCGGTCACCACGGTCTGGTCAGTGATCTCCTCCCCCCGTTGCTTGCTCCCCTTAAAAAAGTTCACACCTGTGGCCCGACTCCCATGATGGCAGCGATTGCCGGACTCTGCCGTGAGGCCGAGATTCCCTGCGAGACCTCACTCGAAGCACATATGGCCTGCGGACTTGGAGCCTGCCTCGGCTGTGCCATACCAGGTATTCATGGGCACTACCAGCATGTCTGTAAACATGGCCCGGTTTTCAACGCCGAAGAGGTCGTATGGAACCGTTAAAATCTTCTCGCGATCTGGATCTGCAGGTAGCAATTGGCCCTTTACAGCTGGCAAACCCGATTATGACCGCCTCCGGCACCTTTGGTTATGGGGCCGAATTTTCCAACCTCGTCGACCTCGACCGCCTTGGCGCCATGGTGGTCAAGGGTATTTCCATTGAACCACGCGCAGGAAACCCGCCGCCCCGTATTGTTGAAACCTCCTGCGGCATGCTCAATGCCATTGGCCTTGAAAATGTCGGGCTCAAACGGTTTATAAGCCAAAAGATGCCTTTTCTCCGAACCTTCCGGAGTCGAATTGTCGTCAACATTCTCGGCGACTCCATCGAGGAATACGCCTTTCTGGCCCAAGAGTTGACCGGGGTTGAGGGCATCGATGCCCTGGAGATCAACATTTCCTGTCCTAATGTCAAAAAGGGTGGGGTCGCTTTCGGCACGGTACCGGAAATGGCGGCAGCTGTGACCATCGCCGTGAAAAAAGCCACCCATTTGCCGGTGATCGTCAAACTATCACCCAACGTCACCGATATTGTGGCCATGGCCAAAGCCGTCGAACAAGGCGGGGCCGATGCGGTCTCGCTGATTAACACCCTGATTGGCATGGCCATTGACTCCCAAACGCGACGCCCCCGATTGGCCAACATTATCGGCGGACTTTCCGGTCCTGCCATCAAGCCGGTGGCGCTGCGCATGGTCTGGCAGGTCGCCTCGGCGGTCTCCATCCCGGTGATTGGCATCGGTGGGATCGGCACCATCGAAGACGCCATCGAATTCCTCCTGGCGGGTGCCACCGCGGTTCAAATTGGGACTGCCAACTTCTATAATCCCAGCGCCACCGAACAAATCCTGGCAGGTATCGAGCACTATCTGCGCCAGCAGGGAGAAACCTCTGTCCGGGCTATTATCGGTTCGCTTCGCTTAGGCGTTTAGCATGGTTTGTCCACATGGTTTGATCTGCGTTTCTGTAACCGCAAACGATGGCCAAGGCATCCTGGACGCCGTTTCTCCGGTGCTTTCCCTGGTTGATGTGGTGGAAATTCGGCTCGACACCATGCTGGATCCCAGCATGGAGGGCTGGATCGCCTCCATCCCTAAACCGGTACTGGTAACCAATCGGCCCGCTTGGGAAGGCGGCCAATATACCGGAAACGAACAAGACCGCATTGCTCTGCTGGGTGCCGCCTTGCGAGCCGGGGCTACCTATGTCGACATTGAATTAAAAACCGCCCCAGACCTGCGGAAAGTGTTGCAGAACCTGGCCCGCGAGCAAGGCGCCAAGGTCATTGTTTCCAACCATGACTTTCAGTCCACCCCGTCCCTCGACCACCTGCGGCAGACGCTCCGGGAGATGATCGCCAGCGGCGCCGATATCGGCAAGATCGTCACCACCGCCACCTGCGCTGCGGAAACCCTGCGTATCCTCTCGCTGCAGCAGGAGGCCATGGCCGCCCATTTTCCTTTGAGCGCCTTTGCCATGGGCGCGGCCGGAACAATCAGCCGTCTGGCAACCCTCTACCTTGGGGGTTGCATGACCTATGCAGCCATCACCGCCCAGCAGGCCACGGCTCCCGGACAATTGTCCGTCCACGACCTGCACGCCCTGAAAACGATTTTGGAGCAGCCCAAATGATCAATGGCCGCACCCAGTTATTCGGCATTATTGGCAATCCGGTCGAACATTCCTTAAGTCCGGCCATGCACAATGCCGCCTTTGCCGCCCTGGGAATCAACGGCGTCTATATCCCCATGCGGTCGATCGATCTTCAGGAGGGATTCTGCGGGCTGCGCGCCCTCGGCTTTATCGGGGTTTCGGTAACCGTGCCGCACAAAGTGGCGGTGATCCCCTTGCTCGACGAGATCGATCCGGTCGCCCAAAAAATCGGAGCGGTCAACACCTTATTATTTCAGCAGCAACCAGAAGGTCGACCGCTCTGCAAGGGGTTCAACACCGACTGGCTGGGCTCGAACCAAGCCCTGACCGAAGCACTTGAGCCCAAGGGGCATACGGTGCTGATCATCGGTGCAGGTGGGGCCGCCCGGGCAGTGGGGTTTGGACTGATCGAGGCCGGTGCCCGGATCCTGCTCACCAATCGCACCCAATCCAAGGGTCAGGCACTGGCCAACCAGCTTGGCTGCCCCTTTATACCCACCGCCGACCTGCCCACCATCCAAGCCGACGCGCTGATCAACACCACCTCCGTCGGCATGGCCCCCCTGGACCAGGCCCTGCCGATCAGCCCTGAACTCCTGGCCAATTACCCGGTGGTCATGGATATCGTCTATGCCCCGCTGACTACCCGCCTGCTGCAGGAAGCGGCCGCCCGCGGATGCCGAACCATCGACGGTTTGAAAATGCTCCAGTACCAGGGCGCCGCCCAATTCAAATTGTGGACCGGCAAGGACGCACCCGGCGCCGTGCTCCGCAATGCCCTGCTGGCAGAACTGGGCGGCCGTTAATCCCGAAAGCCCTTCCTTCTTGTCCTCATACGGTAAGTACCCGCCATGATACCCATTACACCTGTCCTAACCATCGACGCGACCATCACGGTTCCCGGTTCAAAAAGCCTGACCCAACGCGCCCTGATCGCCGCCGCCCTGGCTGAAGGCCCATCCCGGCTCATTGGGCCGCTTGCCAGTGAGGATACCCGCTTCACCATGGACGCCCTGCGGGCCATGGGGGTTATCTGCAATGATGACGATCCCGATTGCTGGCAGGTGCACGGCACCGGTGGCGTGATCCGCGAACCAGCCGACGATATTTTCCTTGGCAACAATGGGACGGCGACCCGATTTCTCACCTCGGTGGCGGCCCTAGGCCAGGGACGATTTCACATCACCGGCAGCGAGCGGATGGCCCAGCGGCCGATCCTGCCACTGATGGAAGCCCTGCGCGGCTGGGGGGTACTGATCGACAGCGATGCGCATAACGGCTGTCCGCCGCTCACCCTGGCGGCTCAAGGCCTGCGCGGTGGCCGAACCGTGCTGCCGGAAGGCAAATCCAGCCAGTACCTGAGTTCCCTGCTTCTGGTTGCCCCTTACGCAAAAACGTTAGCGGAGCTTGAGGTTCGGGGGGAAATTCTTTCCCGGCCCTATGTGGAGATGACGCTTGCGGTGATGGCCGATTTTGGCATCCGGGTGGAAGCCGCCCCTTCTTTGCATGCCTTCCGGATCCCGCAGGGACAGTATCAGGGCAGAACCTATGCCATTGAGGGCGATGCTTCGGGGGCCTCGTATTTCTGGGCGGCCGCGGCCGTGACCGGCGGCCGGGTAACCGTGGCCAATGTGCCGATCCCCTCACTGCAGGGCGACGCCAATCTTCTGCCCTACCTAGCACGCATGGGTTGCCGGATCGACCGGACCGGTGCGGGCATCACCGTCACCGGCGCCGACCAGTTGGAAGGGATTGAGGTAGATATGGGCGACATGCCGGATGTTGCCCCGACCCTGGCGGTGGTCGCGGCCTTTGCAGAAGGCACCACCGTGATCAACAACATTGCCCATCTGCGGATCAAGGAATGCGACCGACTCTCGGCGGTGGTCAATGAATTGCGCAAGCTGGGGGCGGAGGTCGATGAAGAAGAGGCCCGGATGATCATCCATGGAAAAAAAGGCGGCAGCAATCTCCACGGCGCCACCATCTCCACCTACGATGATCACCGCATGGCCATGGCCTTTGCGGTGGCCGGACTGCGAATCCCCGGCGTCAAGATCACCGGCGAGAACTGTGTGGTCAAATCCTTTCCCGATTTTTGGGAACGCTTCCAGCTGCTGGCCTGATTGTGGCCGCGCGTTAACCAGACCACGGGCTCTCGCTACTCCGGCGCCTTCTGTCGCATCCTTTTCTTCACCCAAGCCAAGGAATCCATCCATGCTCGAACAGTACAAAAAAGCGGTTACCCAACGCGCCGCACTCCAGGTGCCACCTGTACCGCTGACCGAAGAGCAAACCAGGGCCCTGACCCTGGAGCTGACCGCAGGAAATGAGGAGTCGGTCGAGCTCCTTGCCTTGCTTGGCGAACGGGTGGAACCAGGGGTAAGTAAGGCTGCGGCCATCAAGGCGGGTTGGCTGGAACAGGTGGCCATGGGGCAGGTCGCGGTCGACCGATTTCCGTCGGAAGCGGCCATCCGCATGCTGGGGCAGATGGGCGGCGGATATAATGTGGCGGCCCTGCTCCGTCTGTTGCGGATCGAACCACTGGCAACGGAGACCGCCGAGGCCCTCAAGGGACTGACCAAGGTCTACGAGGGCTTTGACGAGGTGGTTGCCCTAGCCGACCAGAGTGAAGCCGCGCAAGACGTGCTGGCCTCGTGGGCCGCAGCAGAGTGGTTCACCCGCAGTCCGGAAGTGCCGGAACAGGTGCACTGTACCGTGTACAAGGTCGATGGCGAGATTAATACCGATGATTTTTCCCCCGGTAACCAAGCCCAATCCCGGGCCGACATCCCCCTGCATGCCACCTTTTTTGGAAAAACCCGCTTTCCCGATGGCATCGGGACCATCGCCGAATTCCGCAACCAGCAACAAACCGTCGCCTTTACCGGCGATGTGGTCGGTACCGGTTCGTCACGTAAATCCGCTATCAATTCGGTAAGCTGGCATCTGGGCAACGATATTCCTCACCTCCCTAACAAGCGGAGTGGCGGCCTGGTGCTCGGCGGCACCATTGCCCCTATCTTTTACGCCACCGCGCGCGATGCTGGGGTTCTGGCGATTCAATGCGACGTCACCGGGTTGCAGACCGGCGATCAATTGGTGCTTGACCTGCGTCAATGGACCCTGCACCGCCAGGATGGCACCCACATCCCTATAGAGGCCGCGCCGATCAGTTTGCTCGATGAGTATCGCGCCGGCGGCCGCCTGAATCTGATTATCGGCCGCAACCTCACCCGTTCGGCTTGCAAGGCCTTGGGGCGCCCCATGCCCGACTTCTTCAAAGAGGTCGAAAATAAGCAACCAAAAACCGGCCAGCCCTACACCCTGGCTCAGAAAATGATCGGCAGGGCCTGCGGCCTGGCCGGAGTGCTGCCGGGGATGGTCTGCGAACCACGGATGTCCACGGTCGGCTCCCAGGACACCACCGGACCTATGACCATGCAGGAGATCGCCGAGCTAGCCTGCCTTCGCTTCAAAGCGGATTTGTTCATGCAGTCGTTCTGTCATACTGCGGCCTACCCTAAAGCTTCAGATCTGGGGCGCTGGCAAACCATGACCGAAAACACCCTGGAATGCGGCGGGGTGGCCCTGAAACCGGGCGACGGCGTCATCCATCCCTGGCTTAACAAAATGCTGGTGCCCGACACCGTCGGCACCGGCGGCGACAGCCATACCCGTTTCCCGCTGGGCATTTCCTTCCCGGCCGGCTCGGGCCTGGTGGCCTTTGCCGCGGCCCTGGGTTTCATGCCCCTGGAAGTGCCGGAATCTGTGCTGGTCCGGTTCCATGGAAAACGCTTGCCCGGAATCACCGTCCGCGACATGGTCAATGCCATTCCCTATGCCGCCATCCAGCAAGGATTGCTGACCGTGGCCAAAAAAGGCAAAAAAAACGTGTTTGCCGGCACCATCCTGGAGATTGAAGGCGTAGACGACCTCAGCGTGGCCGAGGCCTTTGAACTCAGCGACGCCTCTGCCGAACGGAGCGCAGCCGCCTGTACAATTCGGCTAGCGATGGAGGCGGTGATCGCCGAGGTCGGACAGAATGTGGCCCTGCTCAGACAATTGATCGTCGAGGGCTACGGTGATCGGGACACCCTGGAACGGCGCATCAACGCCCTGGAGCAGTGGCTGGCCCGACCCGAGTTGATGCGGAGGGATGAACAGGCCGAATACAAGGCCATCCTTGAGATCGATCTGGCCCAAATCACCGAACCGATCCTGGCCTGCCCCAACGATCCCGACGATGTCCGTCTATTGAGCGAGGTGGCCGGGACCCCCATCGACGAGGCCTTTATCGGCAGTTGCATGACCCACCTCAGCCATCTCCAGAGTGCCGCCCGCCTGTTCAAAGATGCGCCCTATGCGGTCAGCCGGTTGTGGATTACTCCGGCAACTCGCATGGATCGACAGGCGATTGCGCAGGAAGGGGGCCTGAATCTCTTTGCCCAGGTCGGTGCACGGGTGGAGATTCCCGGCTGCAGCCTCTGCATGGGCAATCAGGCCCGGGTCAGACCCGGAGCCACGGTGATGTCGACCTCAACCCGCAATTTCGACAATCGCCTCGGCGATGGGGCACGGGTGTTCCTGGGCTCGACCGAGGTGACGGCGATCAGCGCCCTGGCGGGCAAGCTGCCCACCGCCGCCGAATATTTCGCCTTTCTGGCGAGCAAAGAAGAAAAACCCGCCGACTGAACCGGCACGCCCTGTTCCTCCTGACAGTCCATGGCCAAGAGGAGAGAGGTGCTGAGGCCCAAAAGGACCTGCACCATCAGTCCGTTTTTGCTCCAGGCAAAAAGGAAATAGACATGGCCCTGCTGTTTCCACCAGCTAAACAACGCTTCAATATTCCAGCGAAGCTTGTCGACAAAGGTGACTTGCTCAGCGTCAGATCGAACCGTTCGGTGGCCACCCAGGTGGAAACACCTGCAACCTGAACCCCAGCCAGACCGACACCTTGGTCTGTTTGACGCCGGGTGTGCCCACTAGGGAAAACACCGGCCAAATATTATTCCAGTCCATGGCATGGAGGCGTTGAGATGTTGCGAACTCAGACATTGGACGCAGGAACGTTCAACTCCATCGTCTTCCATTACAAATGCCAGGTAAAATCGCAATCGCAACAATGGGCTTCGGTCAGCACACCAGCCTTCTTTTTGATTTTCTTGATATAAACACGCCCTTTTTTCCGGCATTGTTTACAAATGATATCTTCGTCTAATTTTTCATCTGGATTAATCGAGTACCAGTACCAAAGACAGATGAGTATAAATACCAAAAGAAGGATGAAAGAAATCCTCGCCATGCTGCAATCCTCTCAAACTGTAAGGTGTTATAACGTGTTAATGGGAGAGCGACTATCTCGTGACTTCTACCACTGGTTCATCCGTCCAGAGTCCAATAAGTTTTTAGAGAGATGATGATACTTGCACAACAACGGGTGGACGTCGGCCTGAAGAGATTCGGCGGGTTGCACACGCAGAGCAACCCGCCGATTTGGGAAAAACGCTACCAAGTTATCTATTTCTGATGACAGACACCGCACTTGGCCAATTCCGGCTTGCTCTTGGTGTGGCAGTCTTTACAAAGGGTATGTGCGGCATTCTTGTAGGAATTAACTTTTTCCGGCATACCGGCCTTGCTGTTGTGACAGGTCTCGCATTTTTCTATTTTCTGCGCTTCGACATAAGCGACTTTTTTGCCGTCCGGCCCCTTACTATGGTGACAGACGCCGCATTCCAACCGTGACTGGTGCGCTTCATGCGGAAACTTTGCGGGCTTTGGCGTAGGCGCGGGATCAATTGTTGCTTGCAAGGTTAGCTCTGCGGGCCCTTTATCCGCAGCACCAGCGGTACCCACAAGCCCGATAGCACAGCCACACAACAAGATGGCCCCGAACAACAGCATTTTTCTCATGTCTTTGCTCCATGTTTCATTTTGAATACGACGAAAGGACACAGCGGGCGAGGCTAAACTCTCCGACCGTAGCCACCAGATTTCTTCAACATTAACCGGATATATTATAACGCTCCATTTGCCTATAAAGCGTAGAACGGGATACTCCCAAAAATTTTGCAGCCTTTAACTTGTTGTTGTTTGCTTGCCGGAGAGCACCGAGTATTTTTTCCTCTTCCGACGGATATTGAAAAGTTACTGGAACTGTCTCGGGAAAGATTTTTTGAGGATTAGGGGACGGGAAAAGAGATGGTGACAGCATCTCCATACTCGATGGATTTTGCAATTCTTCAGGTAAATGTTTCACTTGCACTATCCCCTCCTGGCAAAGGACGCAGGCCCTTTCGATGACATGTCGCAACTCTCGGACATTCCCAGGCCAAGGATAACGCAGCATACATTCCAGAGCTTGATTAGAGATTGTGGCAATTTTTTTACCAAGTCGTTTCCGAAAGATTTCCAGAAAGTGGTTGGCAATCAGCGGGATGCTGTCACCCCTCTCGCGCAAGGGGGGGAGATTAATTTCAATGACTTTGAGGCGGTAGTACAGATCTTCCCTGAATTTTCCAAGCTTCACCATTTTTTGAAAGTCAATGTTGGAGGCGGCTATGACTCGGACATCGACATGTATTGGTTCATCCTGCCCCAGTGGGGTAAACGTCTTCTCCTGCAAAAAACGCAACAAGAACAACTGGGTCCGAGGCGAGATATCTCCAATTTCATCAAGAAACAATGTGCCGCCATCGGCTTGGAGCAGCCGACCGGCCCTGTCTCTGTCCGCACCGGTAAAGGAACCTTTGCGATGCCCAAAGAGTTCACTTTCCAGTAAACCTTCGGAAAAAGAAGCGCAATCCATCTTGACAAGCGGTTTGTCATGTCGTGTACTCTCGGCATGGAGTGCTTCTGCCACCAGTTCCTTGCCGGTTCCGGACTCGCCTGTAACAAGAACGGAGGTGTCCACTTTCCCAATATTTTCGATCAGGCTATACACTTTTTGCATTGCCGGACTTGAACCAACAAAGCCGTGAAAGGAAGAGCGGGTTTGCTCCCTATCTAACGGCTTGGCAATAGTCATATCTCTGGCGACAATCACAACGCCTTGGAGTTCGTTCTTCTCGTCGCGCAAAGGGGACGCGTTGATGCTGAGCATCTTTGTTTTATGGTCTGCACCGGTGCACTCAATGAGGTGCTTCCTGACCTCCTGACCTCCCTGTAAAATCTTGCGAACATCGTCAAGGCAGTCATGACCGAGCGCATCAATTGGCCACCGGAGAAGATTTGGGCATTTATCGATATTGCTATAATTAAGCCAATTTTTTGCGGCTTCATTCAGTTGCACAATCCGCAATTGCGAATCAACAGTGACAATCGCATCGCTGACCGAATGAAAAATAGTATCCAAATATAGGCGGTATTTTTCGTTTTCTTGCTGAAGATGCTGAGCTTTGTTGACCGCAAACCAATGTTCTAGGGCCCGTCTGGTGAAATGAAGCAGTGTTTCTTTATTTACCGGTTTGGAGAGATAGTCAAAAGCGCTGTGTCGTATCGACCGGGCGGCAGATTCAAGATTTGGAAAGCCTGTAATCATGACAACAGGACATTTCACCCCTGATTCTCTGATTTTCTGCAGAAGATCTGTCCCACTGTGCCCTATCAGCACTATGTCACTGATGATTAAATCATATTCTGTTTGACCGAGCGCCTCCAGGGCCGCGTCAAAACTTGCGACTGTTTTGATAAATTGATACCCTGCGGCATGCAAAAATATTTCAAAGGTTTGCCTGATGGATTCCTCGTCGTCGACAATGAGGATTTTTGCGGAGTAGATATTATCATCCATAGGATTAGATGCCCACCGGCAGTTCAATAATCATTTCGGTAAAATTTTCCATGATAGAATTAACCTTCATATTGCCACCATGTTCCTTGATAATTCCGTAACTGATACTGAGACCAAGCCCTGTTCCTTCGCCGGGGGGTTTCGTACTGAAAAACGGCTCAAAGATATGCCCTAGTATAGACTGGGGCAGACCTGTTCCGTAATCCTTGACAATTACTTGATAAATCCGATGCTCCTCACTGTATTTCTCAGAACAGGATATTTCAATAATTTTGCTAGTATCAAAACCTGGATATCTAGCGTTTAAGGCATACCGGCTGTTACCTATCAGATTTAACAATACTTGTTGTAATTTTCTGAAATCAGCCACAATCAAGGTGTCTTCGCTCGGAAAATCAGTCACTATCCTGATTCCTTCCTTACGCAGTTGATGCTTGACCAAGGAAAGACTTCTTTTAACAATATCGACTGGATTGACGGGTTCTTGCAGGCAAACGTCCGCCCGTGCGAAAGATATCAAATTCTTGGTAATAGTTGCTATGCGGTCACCTTCTTTTATAATCTTCTCCACCATATCAACGCCTGCGGGATCGAAATCATAAGTATCCAGCAGTATCTGGGCAAAATTAATAACTCCGGTAATGGGGTTATTAATCTCATGCGCAACACCCGCCGCAAGTTCACCTAGAGCGGCAAGATTGGCATTCCGGATGTAATCCACCTTGCGAATCTCATCACGGGTGAGTTCCCTGGCGCTCAGCAATATTATATCGATTTCGCCATTTGCACCTTTTACAGGTGAAATTGAAAAAAAATATTCCCCAAAGAGGCCTGGAAGGCGGACCTCTTCCACTTTTGGCGTACAGTTTTTAAGAAATTCTTCCAAAGGACATTTAATATGCGGCCACCGACCACCATGAATAATCTTGCATATTCCCTGACCAATTACTTCCCCCCTGGTTTTCCGAGCCGCCTTCAAGGTTGCTTCATTGGCCTCGATAATTACCCCATCCGGCCGGACCACTAGGAAAGGATCCTCAATACCGTTAAAGACTCGCCCCCATGTCTCGTGTGCCAATGTCGTTGGTGGAGTACAGCCATCCTCACCGGACACTTGGTTTTCAGGTGATCTATGTATATCCATTTGGTAATTAATTCCCGCAGGGTGTGTGAGCAATACCGGCAGGTTCCCTTAGGCAGAGGTGTGGATTGATCCTTTGCACAGAAAACCGTTGTTATGGGTGATAAGGGCGATGCTTTCAGGGAACAAAGGGAGTTGGGGCATGGCAATGGTCCGGTAAGAGATTCTCAAAAATAAAAAATTCAAACTATTATATCGAGATCTGCTGTTGCCGTAAATCACCTTTGCCATACCCGCCGGGGACGGATTAGATTATTTCCACTACTTCCAAAACATTCAAGTTCTCAATCTGCATCGGTTGAAACCCCCGAGTCCAGGAAAACTGAGGCTGCGAAAGAAAGGGCAGCCCTGGAAATTCTATCGATCTTGCACATAAATATTTTTAAACAGCATTTCACCAAATATAAATGCTGCCAAGAAAAAGAAGGTCACGCCGACAGAAATCATAATTTCATGCAGGCTAGGACTGTATGGGTAATACTGCGGGAGGTCAATGATATTGTAACCCTGAAAATGGGGAACAAGTTGGCCGACGATTACTAAATCATAGAATAAAACATAGGCTCCGGTCAAACAGGAAAAACCGGCGAGAGCCAAAGCGAACACATTTTTGCCTTTGGTAAAAAAGATGAGCGCGAGGGGGATCAAGACCGTTAAACCAACCTCGCCAATCCAAAAATTCCGGGCGAAGTCACCTCGGACCAAGAGAGCCATTGCCTCTGGATTGCTGGTGAATTTCGGGACAAATCCGCCCATGATTTTAACGACCGTGAAATAACAAATGCCCAGCAGGAGCACCAAAAACAGCCTCCCTGTCGCCTGAAGCGCCAGGTCCTCTTGGCTTTGCAAAATCTGGTTGGTAAACTTAGCGCTGATCCAGTTAAACAACAGAATTGCCGCACAACCGGTCATGGCAGAGAGAGAAAGAAAGTACAAGGGCATATAGCCTTCACTCCAAAATCCCCTGGCACCCAGGAGTTCCATGTCCGAGTTCATGTTCAGGTTGCCTATGGTCACCAAAACAATCGCGATGGTTGCAAAGGCTCTTGCGCTCTTCTTGCGCCCTATCATCAGTAAGAGGAAATTACAGATCGTAAATACCGTAAAGAGGCAATAAATCGTAATTTTCCACCAGATATTCGAAAAAGGTTGCGGGGAAAGCAGCGCGTAAAACCCGACACGCCATGGAGACTCAACCTCAAGCCCGATGCACAAAAGGCCAGCAGCCATTGCGATAAGGGAAAGAAAGACTGTGCGGGTAACAAGAGGTTTAAACGTCTCGATACCAAAGACCTGACCGAGAGAGGAAATCATACTGAGCCCGGTGGCAAGACATGCAAAAAAAACATACGGGGTAATGAGAAGTCCCCAAGGTACTTCTCTGGTTGTCGCAAGCGTATGATGGTGGCCTACGAGCATGGTGTGAAGACCGAAAGCGAGGCCAATCACACAGATAAGCGTAAGCACCACAAAAGTCAGTATCTGGTTCATGGGGGGTAAGGTCGAGGCATCTGTTTTGGTGTAGAAAGTCATGGCTTTTCCTTTTTAGTATTCTTCTTGTTTTGATGTGTCACATGTGCATGCCCGATTTCAGGCATCCATATAAAAAATATTCGGCAAGTTGCCGGTTTCCGGCTTAAGTACCCAGAATACATTCCCGGGGGTATGGATCAATTTATAGGCCGCAGTCTCCGGGTCCGTCAGATCCCCGAAAATACGGACACCGGCGGGGCAGGCAGCACAGCAGGCCGTCGTCTTCCCACCGCTTTCTTTCAGTTTGGTATCAAAACAGAAGTTACATTTATCGATGGCCCGAACCTCTTCCTTATAGTACCGCGCATTATAAGGACAGGCCGCCATACAGGTCTTGCAGCCAATACATTTCTTAGGATCCATCCGGACGATACCGTTTATTTTATCTTTGTAGGTAGCTCCGGTTGGGCAGACCCGTACACAACTCGGCTGGTTGCATTGATTGCACAGGATAGGCATGAAAGCGCGTTCTTGTTGCTCTTCAGCGTTGAGAACGCTGCGTTCCAGAATGGTGGTGCGATAGCCATAGGCCGGCACACTGTTCGTGCTACTGCATGCCTCCATGCACAGCTCGCAATCAACGCAGAGACCTTGACGAACGACCATTGTGTAGTGTGGTTTATAGGGGAATTGCCCCGCAGAGGGTACCACCTTGCCGCTTCTGTAAGCACCGTGCGCTTTTTGGGCAGAAGTCAAAGAAAGAATCGATCCGCCCAGAAAAACACCTGTAACGACAAGGCCGAATCGCAGAAATTGACGACGTTCTTTTGAAAAAAGAGTTTCCACGCCCTCGTTTTTCAATTCACCCAACTTTATCCCTTTCATTTTATACTCTCTCATAAGTTCACGATCACGGTTTTGACTTCAAGAGATTCGCTCAAATGAGCGTATCTTCCGCCTGCTGGCCCATACTCCATTTGTTCACTGGTTACCGTTTCCTCATGGTATTCCCTTCCTGAGGATCACAGCGCACTGCTCGCCATTTTGAATAATCTTTCCAAGTATTTGTTTTTGATCGCCACCGGAATCCCCCCGCTCGCAGGAGTCTGCCAATAGTTGCGAATAGTTGATAATGCCGTTAAGTCGGTTGGTAGCTTCATTGATAATGGCTGAAAACTCGGCCTCTCTCCTGCTGTACGCCAAGTCATCCGGACCTTTTTGGGAATTCTTAGGTAATAACTGATTGAAAGCAGCGATTACGGTGCTGACCTCCACACTGCCCCCACCTGCTTTGCCGAGGTCCAGGGAATTGCCGTCCCGCAGAGCCAGCTCAGCCTGTCTAGCCAGTGCGATGAATGGTTTAACCGAATGCAGGTAGAGCATAATAAGGCTAAAGCAGGTCAAGGAGATGATCATACCCATGAATACCAGAGCCGTTTTCTGATATTCCATGACCCTGTTTCGCATTCCATTAACCACAATGCGGTCAAACTGCAGGAATTGTTTATTCATGAGCCGAAGATGCCCCATGACCTGTAGGATCAATTCGTTATTGACCGGCTTATCGGCAAGATTTCGCAAGTTGACGACAACCCGTCCAAAATCCAATTCCTGAAGGACGGAAAGTTTGTATTGGGCTGGAATCAAAGGGTTGTCGAGCAAGGCCACGTATCTGCTCTGCAGTTGTTCGAACTCTTTGGCCGCGCCGAGGAGCTGTGATGGATCACGAGATAACAGGCCTTGTGTGGCTTGATCTTGTATGGTCGCAAAGAGAAAAATGGTCCGCTCGCTCTCTTGAACAATAGTGCTGTAATCAAGCGCCAGGTTGTTTTGGCGAATACCGGTAACAACAAGGGCCGCCAGTAAAAGGGCGGTGCCTATTAAGGTCACGGCACTTAATCTACGTAGCGTTCGCATGTATCTTCCCGTCCAGCACTGCCTGACCGGCGCTGCACTGTTCATTGAAAAGGCAGGCGGTGCAGTCATTTTCTGGGTTATCCTTAACGGCTGCGGCTTCTTTGGTTGCGCTACAGTGAACAATAATGCCAAACTCCTCTCCATCTAAGGTTTCTACCTGGAGGAGAATTTCAGCTAGATCTTCGAGAAGCGCCTGTTTCTGAGTTAAAATACAAAGTGCTTCCTCATAACAACTGGTAAGGAGTGCATGGACTTCTTGATCAATCATCCTGGCGGTATCGTCGCTCATGGGTAAACGTCCACCGGCTCCCGCAATAAAGCCGCCACTTTCTACAGAGAAGGTCTGGGGCCCGAACGTACTGCTCATTCCCCATTTGCAGATCATATCGGTGGCTATTCTCGTGGCGGTGAGGAGATCTCCTTGGGCACCGGTTGTTTGCTGGTCGAAAATCAACGCTTCTGCAGCCCTTCCGCCCATGAGAACGATAATTTTACTGCGTAGATATTCCTTTGAATATGCCGGGTGATCACTGATCGGCAGTTGTTGGGTCTGGCCAAGTGCCATGCCCCTTGGCACGATGGTGATTTTGTGCAGCGGATCAGCACTCGGAAGACTGTTAGCCAAGATGCCATGTCCGGCCTCATGAAAGGCAAGAACGTTACGATCCTTGTCACTGATAATCATACCCTTTCGCTCGATCCCCATGAGGATGCGATCCCGGGCCTTCTCAAAATCTTCATTGAGAATCTGTTCTCGCCCTTTTCTGGCGGCCATCAAAGCGGCCTCATTCACGAGGTTTGCCAGTTCCGCACCTGTGAAACCTGGAGTTGCCTTGGCCAGATCCTCAAAATCCACTTCAGGATGCAGCGCAACCTTCCGGCCATGCACTTCAAGAATTTTCTTTCTGCCTTTCAGATCCGGCGGGAGAATGTTGATTTGTCGATCGAACCGACCTGGCCGCTTCAGGGCTGGATCAAGGATATCAGGCCTGTTGGTGGCGGCCAGGACGATAATAGTATCTCCGGTATCAAATCCATCCATTTCAGACAGGAGTGCGTTGAGAGTCTGTGCCCTTTCTTCCTGCCCTCCGGCGGAGGAACCGCTTGCCCTGCTTGCCCCGACCGCGTCGATTTCATCAATAAAAATAATACAAGGGCAATTTTTCTTGGCCTCCTTAAAAAGATCCCGAACCCTTGAGGCCCCCACGCCAACAAACATTTCCACAAAGTCTGAACCGCTGAAGCTATAAAATGGAACCCCGGCCTCACCCGCTACAGCCTTGGCCAGTAGGGTTTTTCCGGTACCAGGAGGGCCTTGCAGGAGAATGCCCCTCGGGATGGTCGCACCGATTTTCTTAAAGTTATCAGCATGCTTAAGGATGGAGACAATCTCTTCCAGCTCTGCTTCAACCTCTGGGATTCCAGCGATATCATTGAAGGTCAGACCTGGCTCTTTCCCCCGCTGCTTGACCAGTTTGTCACTGGCGAACGTGCTCTCTTCCTTTCCCTTAGGCTGCAGTGACCACCACACCACCATAATAAAACCGACTATGAATCCAGAAATAACCGTCATGTAAATGAGGTTGAATCTGTCTTCCTTGACGACAATATTAATATTGTCGTCATGAATTCTTTCCAGAAAATTATTAACATCCGGTACGGTTGTCATGAAAGACCGATTATCTTTATCGGTGAACACAACCCTGTTACCAGTAAATTCAAATTTTACGATCTGGTTGTTATTGAGTCTCTCGATTACTTTGCTGTAATCCTGAACTGGAAGCCGCTTCTCCAAAAACCAAAACGAAGTTGCAAGCATGCACAATAAAGCAACAAGGAAAAAAATGAATAAATTTCTAACGAGAATAGCCATTAATTTTTATATTCAGAAGTATTAAAATACAATTAATAAAATAATGGCCACTTTCATGTTCCACAATTAAAATTTATTTATTTATATTTTATTTAACATGCAATTTGCATATCAAAAATAAACAATAGCCGGTAGAAAAAAATATCCGCCAGCTATTGTTATCCACATAATTACTTGCCCTGAATACAATCTTATAAATTAAAGGCATATTGCCCAAATTACATTCCGCTTACAGCCCTAAACCAATCTTTAACAAGCTGAAGCGGTCCACCGGCCTGGAACATGGCGCTACCGATACAGGCAAAAGCCCACAGTCCAACAAGCCCAGCAAAAGCTGCAACACTACGAATTACTATCTTATCAACTACGACATCAGTTGAAACATCAACTCGGCTGTTTTCTTGAATTTTGCCCTGATTTTTTTCTGCTACAAGTGCTCTGTCGCTCATAGTATATCCTCCTAAGATTAAAACATTGATTAAAGCTTTAATTACTCATTTGCGCTGTTGCCTTTTGTTCAAGGTATAGCACAGCACGTGCCAGAAAATGGACCGGCACGCATAACCGCATCCACATTGACATCAAATATTTGTTTTTAGGTTACAATCCAGAATATGTTTTTTTAAAAACTCTAAGCCTTTCTTTCTTGACCAGCTAGGGCATTGCCGCAGGTGTCCCGGAACTGTTCCACAACTGTCCCGCCCGTGCCACACGAATGTCCCAAAACTGTCCCGCCGACCCCCAGCAAGTGTCCCTAAACTTGAGGCTTGAAACTTTGGCTTAACAAATTGGCATCAATAAGTGTAAACGCTCTGTTTCGCGTGGCATGGATCAAGACTAGCGATTCCTGGCGATTCGTCGAGCCTGGAGATGCCTTGCAGCCACCGAATACGGTATCCATGCTTGTGACATGTCAGCTCACAGTTTCGGTGCATTGCCCGATCTCCAACTCTTGATAATTACTGGTAGGTCTTTCACATCATCGAGAACGATCAGGATCAGCTTATGCTCTATTGTTATCTGCAAACCTGAGCAAGGCGTGATGAGCCGTTCCGGCTTTGTTGGTTAGATGTCGAATTTTTTTGGCAAGAGGATCCGGCTTTCCTGGCGGAAAAACATGGCGGGGGCGTGGCAAAACCAATGGATCAGCGTAAAGGATGACCTGGTTCAGTGGCTATTACGCCATAAAAAGAGTTTGGCCTGTCTTGATAATCAAAACGTTCTGTGGCTCTGAATGAAATGCAGCCTGATACGTTCAGTACATGCTTCGGCATACCAGCCTGGCAACTACTCAACGGTATATCCATAGGCTGAAAAAAGAAAACCGGGAAGTGCTCGCGGCACTCCCCGGTTTAATTGATTCCGAGAAAAGTACATCAGAAGTACATCAAGCTTCTTCTCGGGTTCTACTGCAATCAGCTAGATAGCTGACATTATGTGGCGTCCCCAACCGGATTTGAACCGGTGTTGCCGGCGTGAAAGGCCGGTGTCCTGAACATACTCGCTTTTTTGTGTATAATGTAAGCTTTTGTCACTTGTCAAGAGAAAGCTAACCGAACCACAAATTTAAGGAGTGAGTATATGGAGTTGCTGAAAGTAGAAGAGGCTTGGGAGTTGTATCGTGTGGCTGTATTAGGATCTTCAACAAAACATAGTCGAGTAATCGAGACTGGAAGATGGGATAATTACATAGCTCCTGTTTTGGGTGAATTGACTTTAGAACAATTGTCAAGCCGAGATTATTTGATGCTTCGCCGAAGTTTAGAAGATAAAAAGTTGAGCCCTCAAACGGTTTATCATTGTTTATCTTTACTCAGACGTTGTCTTCTGAGAGCTGTTGAATGGGGATATTTCAAAGGACAAATCCCAAGTTTTAAAGGGTCATTGCCTAGGTTTGATAATAAACGGCAGAGGTTTTTGAGTAAAACAGAAGCTGATTTGCTTTTAAATATGTTGAAACAATCCGATCAGTCTATGAACTGGCATGATATATCACTGTTTGCTCTGAATACAGGATTAAGGAGAGGTGAAATATTTAAACTCAACATGACGCACGTTGATTTTGATAGTGGGTTATTAATGGTTTCAGACACAAAATCATGTCGAAATCGTAATTTACCTCTAAATCACGTGGCTATTGATATACTAAATCAAAAAAAAAATTGATAAAGAGTGTTGGCGATCCAATTTTTAAGAGTAAAGCTCCAAAATTATTTTCCAAGGCTATAGAGAAGTGTGAGTTTAATCAAGGTGTCACTGACCTGCGGCAAAAAATTGTTTTCCATACGCTAAGACACACCTTTGCGAGTTGGCTTGTTCAAGACGGTATGCCCTTGGCATTGGTGAGTCAATTGTTGGGACACAGCAGCATACACGTTACCATGAGATATGCTCACCTCGCTCCCTCCCAGGCGAAAAATGCCGTTGACCTTATAAGTCAACGTTTCAACTCCCCATCAAAACTTGATTAACCGAATTTAGAATAGTAAGACCGAAAGAAGAAATAATAATCCGAACTTAAGTAAAATTAGTCCGCAGAAAGGATAATTAGCCAGAAATTTGGATTCATCTGTTGGATTATCGTTAAAATTTGCTTATTTTTCCTTGGAGTAGAGGGCAGGATAGGTCAAGTAGCGTTACCTCGCACTTGACACCCTGCCCTCCGGGAGCAGCTTATTCGCCTCCGGCTCAACGCAACTGCCCCAAAAAATGAGATTATGCCAAGCTCAAAAAAAAGAATAACAACTTACCTCACAGATAAGGAATACCAGCAAGTTGCTGATTCGGCAGCAAAGGCGGGATTATCCTTTTCTACGTTTGTCAAACGTGTTTGTCTGGGTCACAAAGTACCAAGCACAGTTGATCACCAAGCAATATTGGCCTTAACCAAGGCCAATGCCGATCTTGGAAGGTTAGGAGGCTTATTCAAAATGTTTTTGTCAGAAGGGAAGGCTGGGCAACACGCTGATGAATTGCGAGTCACCTTACGGAAAATCGAGGCGGTCAAGGATACTGTGGCAAAACAGTTCGACAACTTGATTAAAGGGTTTGCGCACAAACAATCCAGAGAACCAGACGAATGAAATTTTTATTCAATCTTGTCTCTTTGGTGATTTACATCGGTGTTTGCACTCTCTTGTTGTTCGCCTGGCACGCAGAGGGCTTGAATGGTGCAGGGAAAATTTTTTCTGTGCTAACTATTATACCCTGTGCAATTTGGACGGTGGTATGGATAGCGCGCGGTCTTTATTGGGTAGTTGTCATTCTTTTAGCCTCAGTGTTTATGGGGATTGAATCAAGCGCTCGACAAATATTGAAAATTGTGTGGGGAAGATGATCGCCAAGCGCATCAACACCAAACCGGGCAACGACAATTCCAGGAATTTAGGCTTATACATTGCCGATGCAAGCCATGAGGGCGAAAAATTGCTGTTCGCCTGGCATGAAGGGTGTTTGTCCGACACTTACGACGCCGCTTTAATCGAAATTGAGGCCACGCAGGGTATGAATACCCGCTGTCAAGGCGCCAAGACCTACCATTTGTTGGTCAGCTTTAGGCCGGAAGACGAGGCGAAGCTGAATCCGGAATCAATGCGAGACATTGAAGCTGCATTTGCCAAGGCCCTTGGTTTCAGTGACCATCAACGAGTGTGCGGGGTGCATAAGAACACCAACAACATGCACCTGCACGTAGCGTACAACATGATCCATCCGGAGTTGTTCACCAAACGTGAGCCCTTCCGCGATTTCTATAAGCTCTCAGAAGCCTGCCGTGAAATGGAGAAGAAATATGGTCTGGTCGTGGATAATGGAATCAGTCAAGGCCCGGAGGCATCACCGCAGATAGAACAAAAAGCAGCAAGCATGGAAGCCCATTCAGGAGAACAATCTTTTCAGTCGTTTGTCTTGGAGCACAAAGACGACATCTTGAAGAGGCTAGGGGCTGCTGGAAATTGGGCAGAGGCACATGCCGCTTTGGCCGAATACGGCATGGAGATCAAGCCGCATGGCAACGGTTTGGTTGTAGCGAATGGCACGGGAAAAGGTGCTATTAAGGCCAGCACCATTGATCGTAGCTTATCAAAAAATCGACTGACGGATCGTTGGGGTGAATATGCTGGTTCTGAAAAATCGGCAGCTCCAAAGAAACGATATGAGCGGAAACCGTTGCAACACCGTTCCGATGAACGAACGAAACTCTATCAGCAATACAAGGAATTGCTTGAGCATCGGAAGTCGCACATGGCGATGGTGTCACATCAAAACACCGCAGAGCTGCTCTCGGTTAAAGAACTCCATAGCGAACAGCGGAAGGTCATTGAAAAACGCATCTTACCTCGAAAAACAAAAAGCAAGCTCCGGCAAACCGTCAGAATCGAAGAGCGGTTAGCGTTAGAAAAGAATCGTGCCGTTGGGCAAGCGCGATTACAAGAAGCTCGAAAACAGTATCCGTTTCACAATTGGAATGGATACTTGAAGTGGAAGGCACAACAGGGTAGCGAAATCGCTCTGGATGTGTTGCGGTCCCGGACGCAGCAGCAAGACGATGCCCCTCTCCAGGAAAATACCCCCGTAGATGTTCATGAATCCAGAAGGCAAATCAGAGTAACGGCCTTAGAGAATGAACAGCAAATTACCGCCGCTGCTCTCAATACAAAGCATCGTGGCGGCCTGATTGCCATTACTCGGATGAAACTGTTAGTGGCCCAGGAAGCCTTGCAACGGACAGTCAAACCAGACGACCGAAAAATGTTTTTGGGGGTTCGTCATACTATCGACAACAACGGTATCGTAATCTTCACTCTACCTGAAGGCGGGACTATCCGGGATACAGGAAAGAAATTGCATTTTTCCCTGGACGAAAGCACGCAGAAAGCGGCTATCATTTATGGCCAAGCCCGATTTGGAAAAGATATTCAGCTTAAAGACAATACCATCGAACGGACAATTTATGATCGAAACGAAAGAAGTCGGACCAGAGATCACAAGCCCCACCTTGCTGGCATTCAACAAGTCTATAAAATCGGTTTGCGCAAGTTGTCCGAGCTCCATGTGGTTCGGTTCGGGAAAAGAGCAAAAATGCTTTTGCCGGATCATGCACGCCCTGACCTGGAGCGCTGAGGAAAAAAATGAGATGACTCACTGCGATGGTATTTTTTTGGGAGAGTAATTTTAAATCTCCTGTTTTTAATGATAAAAAATGATTTAAAAACCCCAGCGATCAATTTTCGATTTGTTTTTTGATTCAAAATTCGATGTTTTGATTCAAACCAAGGAGAAACAGATGAAAGTATCAATTTTGACAGCATCATTTTGCCATCGTTATACAAGCTGTTGCCCGTCGTCGAGGCAACAACCATTTAAAACGGATTAATGTATGAAAATTCCACGAAGGCTCAATATTGCTCTCGCCTTCTTGTTCTTCACAGTCTCCCTTCCCTCCCTTTGTCTTGCCTGGTCCGGCAAGGTTGTTTCAGTCACCGACGGCGACACTATCAAGGTTTTGCATGACGGTAAAGAGGAGAAGATCCGGCTGTATGGCATTGATACCCCAGAGAAGAAACAGAGCTTCGGGCAAAAAGCACAAGAACTGACGAGTGTTTTGGTTGCCGGTAGAAATGTTGAAGTCCAGCAGAAGGATATTGATAAGTACGGGCGCATTGTCGGATTGGTGGCAGTTGACGGTCAAATCCTCAATGACTTGATCATCCAAAACGGTTTTGCTTGGGTTTATCGGCAATACTGCAATGAGAAGTTCTGTTCTGATTGGATCAGATCAGAGGGGATTGCACGGCAACAAAAGAAAGGAATGTGGAGAGACTCGGTTGTGATTCCGCCTTGGGAATGGCGAGCAGCACAAAGGGAAAATAAGCAAGCTGCACCTCCATCAGAGTCCACGCCTCCAGTGATCACAATAGGAGAAAAACCGAATACAGGTTCCGAGGAATCTTTATTGTCGAAAATAGGGAAAGCGCTAACTTCGAGTAAAATCTCAGGAGGGGAGAGTCCTGTAAGTAAGGCGCAGTATAGATGTGACGGAAGAACCCACTGTACGAAAATGACTTCATGCGAAGAAGCGACGTTTCCAGTAGCCATCTTCTCCTTCGGAAGCTAGATCTGGTTCTGTTAACCGGGATTTATCGTTTTTCAAAATTTAAACCATGGCCTGTCCACGATTCCTGTGCGGTTCCTATGTGATTCTGAAATATGCTAAGAATGGTCAGGTTACTGTAGTGTAGGGGGAGGTGATGCTAAAACCCTTCAGTTCAACTCTTGATGCCCCCTCGACAGAAACCTGATAACTTGTTATCTCTGATAATAGAAATACATTTATTGACTGGAGGCGAAGTGATACGGAAATGGCCACCGCTGAACAGATAAAATCCTTGATCCGATCTCACATCAGCGATGATGATGAGCGGTTTTATACCCTCGCCCTGCAGGTTGCTGCCCATGAAGCAAAACAGGGGCATGGCGCTCTTGCTCACGACATTCGCGAGATCGTTCAGAAATCAAAACGCGCCCGGGGCGGGAATAAGCTTATTAAATTTCCGCAAGATCTCTCCGGAATGGTGTTGTCGGAAAAATCCGACATACCATTTGCCACCCTTGTTCTCCAGGAAAGCCTAAGGGATCGAATTAAAAGGATAATTCATGAGTATCGGCAACAGACCAAGCTCAAAAAACACGGTCTCTCCAATCGGCGGAAAATCCTGCTGTCCGGTCCTCCGGGAACTGGTAAAACATTAACCGCCCATGTTCTGGCACATGAGATTCGGCTTCCTCTGCACACAATTCAAGTCGATAAGCTGGTTACTAAATTCATGGGGGAAACCAGCGCTAAACTCCGGCAGATATTTAATCTCATCAGCGAAGTAAAAGGGGTGTATCTTTTTGACGAGTTTGACGCCATTGGAGGCGACCGATCGCTTGACAATGATGTAGGCGAAATGCGCCGGGTGTTGAATTCTTTGCTTCAGTTTATTGAACTGGACGCTTCAGACAGTATAATCATCGGCGCAACCAATAATCCCTCCTTGCTCGACCGCGCTCTCTTTCGGCGATTCGATGATGTTATCCATTATGAGATTCCCGATGAGGAAGACCGCCGTAACCTGGTAGAAAACGTTCTCGGAGCTTTCAAAGGCGATATGGAATGGAAGCCTATCCAGGAAGTATCTGCCGGTCTCAGTCACGCTGAAATCACTCATGCCTGCCGCGACGCAATCAAAGATGCCATCTTGAGTGATAGCGAAAAAGTGCATTCGGGTTCTCTTGTCCGAATTTTAAACGAACGAAAGCAAACCCACCAGCGTCCATAATTCATGTCCGACGAACATTATCCACACCTATTTCTCCCCGGTCCTTCAGACACAAGAAGCGATTATAGCAATCCTAGACGCGGTGGCGATGACCCCAGGATAAAGCCGCAAGACCGACAGTCTCATGCTGAACATGTGAGAAGGTCAATTGAAACCGCCTGGCATACGGCTGTAGACAGACAGGCCGTAGCTCATTCGGATCGTAGAGGTGTATACTTGGAGTTTCTCAGCGAACCCGGATTCGATTTGATTCTCAAAAGCCTTGAATCGAGGCAGGCAGGCATCAAATTATTGAATGTTAAGAAGGAAGGGGAGCAGGGAAATCAGCTTACTAGAGCTACTGTTTTTGTCCCTCATAATAAGAGCGCTCACTTCCTGAAAAAAGCCACCGAGTATGCCGAAAAAGACAATCCTCCTAAAAAGGACGCTACCACTACGCCTAAAAATGCCCCACTTATCGAAAGTATTGGAGATGTAAGAGCCGCCATCCTTGAGACCTCCTTCTGGCAGGACTCTCCCGAGAGGATTCCAGGCGAAATAGCGGACTGGGTTGAATCATGGTTGAGCACAGAAGATCTTGGCGAGATTGATTCCTTTGTCGGATTATGTCATGAAAAAGAAATCCAAGTAGGTGAAGGCAGGTTGACTTTTCCGGAACGTTCGGTCCTTTTGATCCATGCCAATCGGCGTCAATTAGAGGATTTGATCGAGCTATCCGACAATCTCGCCGAATTTCGCGCCGGCCGAGAAGTAACCACCTTTTTCATTGAACAGGAGAATAAAGATCAGGTCGCTTGGGTGCAGGACCTGCTTGATCGCGCTGAGTACCAGGGGGACGGTAAAATAGCCGTCCTGGTGCTTGATCACGGCGTGAACAACGGCCACCGCTTGCTGGAAACGTTGTTACATGATGATGATTGTCATGCGGTTGATGCCTATTGGGGAACTCAAGATGACCACGGCCATGGCACCCTAATGGCAGGGACTGTAGCCTACGGTGATCTACTCGATAAAGTTAGCGGGACCGGGTCGTGCATTGTCAGTCATGTCGTAGAATCATCAAAAATTCTACCGCCACCGCCAGAGGTTAATCCGAAGCGTTTGTGGGCACATTATACGGCCCAGGGGATCAGCTTAGCTGAAATTCAGGCTCCAGATCGAAAACGCATTATCTGTATGGCGGTGAACAGTGACGATGAACCGAGCCGGGGAAGACCTACATCGTGGTCCGGGCAGATCGACGAACTAGCTTCAGGGTGCAACAGCGAAACCCGGCGTCTTATCATCTTAAGTGCAGGGAATGTCGAAGACCCGGCTGCCTGGAAGGCTTTTCCGGACCGTAACCTCATTTGCGAAGTGCAAGATCCGGCACAGTCCTGGAATGCCCTCACGGTCGGTGCTTTCACAAATATGACGAGGATCACGGACCCGACACTCGCATCATATCAACCAATCGCTGAAGCCGGTAACTTGTCTCCTTTAAGCTCGACTTCTTGCACTTGGCCTAATAGAAAATGGCCAATTAAACCGGAAGTGTTATTCGAAGGCGGCAACATCGCCAAAGGACCAAACGACAGCATATTCGACACAGACGACCTGAAGCTTCTTTCCACATATTACAAACCTCATGAAGCCCAGTTTGCGGCATTTAACGCAACAAGCGCCGCAAGCGCTCAGGCAGCATGGATGGCCGCGAGAATCCAAGCCGCATATCCTGATGCGTGGCCTGAAACAGTGAGAGCACTGATAGTACATTCTGCCGAGTGGACCGAAGCGCAGAAGCAATCCTTTCTTTTGGGAACTTCGAAGACAGACTACTATCATTTAGCGAGAGTTTGCGGATATGGTGTTCCGAATCTGGAACGAGCCCTGACCTGTGCCGCGAACTCCTTATCGCTCATATCGGAAGCAACGATCCAGCCTTTTGATAAACATGAGACGCAAAGCCGATATGTCACTAAGGATATGCATATATATCGCCTCCCATGGCCTGTTGATGTTTTAAGGGGCCTCGGTGAAATGACCGTGCAGATGCGGGTGACATTATCCTACTTTATTGAACCGAGTCCGGGTGAAGTCGGCTGGAAAGATCGCTACCGCTATGCTTCCCATGCTTTGCGTTTTGAACTAAATGGTCCCGGCGAGGCGGAAACTGCTTTTATCCAAAGAATAAACCGCAAGGCTCGTGAAGACGATGAGCACCCCGGAACCGAAGGGGCCGGAGACCACTGGACCTTGGGTGAAGCACGCAACGTTGGTTCAATCCACTCGGACATCTGGACAGGAAGCACTGCGGAGTTGTCTCTATCAAACTTGATCGCTGTTCACCCCGCTGTCGGCTGGTGGCGAGAACGGCACTATCTTGGAAAATTCAATAAACAAACACGCTATTCCTTGATAGTGTCATTTACCCTTCCGGGGCAAGCTGTTGATATCTATACTCCGGTTGCAACGCGACTTGGAATTCATACTGTTGTTGAGATTCCAGTTTAATTCAGCACCTAAGTTTGTCTTTTAGCACTATAGGGTCATTCAGGGAGTAGGTTACTGATATGTTCAGTCCACTTGGGATTTTCTCAGTGTTGAAGCTGTTATAGGGTAATGATCTCAATCAAAAATGATTCAAACCGGTGTACAATAAGCCTGATTGTGTTCCTGCCAGATCACCCAGGAGTTAGGTGATTGCAAAAAGGACAGCGTTAGAGTGACCTGTAGCAGATTCTTGCCGCCACATGAAGGAGAGACAATTCTCCGAGAACTAGAACCTTGGAAGATGTAGGTTGATACTGTCAACGGTATATCTGGCTGGCGTAAGAGGTGATGGGACAGAGTCGTTATTTCTCAGAAGGTATACTGCAGGTTTTCTTGATTTGCAGCAAGCAGTTGAGATTGCCAGACTCAATCTCAGCAAATTCTGAAAGACTCAGAATTGAAGGTTCCTACTGTGAATCTTTAAATCGAGAGGTTCACATATCTCCTGTTTATATTAACCTTGATGGACTCGCAAAGAGTCCAATTTTAACCATTTCGCATCTGCTAACTAATTGATATTACAGGTGCGTATTTTTCGATTTTTGAAGTTTTTTCGAAATCATCACCTTAAAAGGAACAAATAATGAGCAAAACACTTGTAGAAATGACCGCAGAAATCATCCAATCGCAAATTAGCAGCAAGCAAATGACTACCGAAGAAATTAAAGTGGCCCTAACTGAAACCTTCCAAGCGCTGAAATCGCTGCAGGACACTGAAGCAGGTGGTGCTGTAGAACCAGGAGCAGAAGTAACTGCACCGGCTGTTGATCCTAAGAAATCCATCCAGAAGAACAAGGTCGTCTGTCTGGAATGCGGTCAAGAGTTCAAGATGCTGTCCCCAAAGCACCTGAAGTCTCACGGCCTAGATTCAAAAGAATATCGCAAGAAGTACGGCTTTTCCGCTCGGCAACCGCTTTGTGCGAAATCGCTTTCTGAGAAACGGTCTGCATCAGGGAAGGAACGCGGTATTCCGGTCAACCTACAAAAAGCGATAGTCGCCCGGACCAAGAAAAAGCCTGCTGCTGTAGAATCAGAATAGCGAGTTGCGCTTCATTGAGACTATATTGGCTTTGGCCTCCTAGAATTTATATTCTAATCTATTTTGGGTGACAATTAATCCACTCTACTGAGTAAGCAGTTTTGGATAAAAACGTACTATGCAACCACCTCTGGGAAGCCGCAAATATTCTACGTGGCCCCGTCGATGCAGCTGACTTCAAGACCTACATTTTCCCGCTTCTCTTTTTTAAGCGGGTTTCTGATGTTTATGACGAAGAACTCGCTGCCGCTCTGGAAGAATCCGATGGAGACGTAGCTTTCGCACAATTCCCAGAAAACCATCGCTTCCAGGTTCCCGAAGGTTGTCATTGGGAGGAGGTCCGTGCCAAGAGCGCCAACATCGGTCACGCGCTCCAGGCGGCCATGCGTTGCATCGAGCAAGCCAACCCGGATACACTTCACAGTATCTTCGGTGATGCCCAATGGACCAACAAGGACCGCCTTTCCGATTCGCTGCTCAAAGACCTGATTGAACACTTTTCATCGCTCAGCCTGGGCAACGAACACTGCAAGGCCGATATTCTCGGCCAATCCTACGAATACCTGATCAAAAAATTTGCCGACCTCACCAACAAAAAAGCCGGTGAGTTTTACACCCCGCGCCCCGTGGTCGCGCTGATGGTACGCATCCTTGCCCCTGAAGCTGGGGAGACTATCTACGATCCAGCCTGCGGGACCGGCGGCATGCTCCTCGAAGCCCTACACTATGTCAAAGAGCATGGCGGTGACGAGAACCTGATGCTGGGCAAGCTCTACGGCCAAGAAAAAAACCTGACCACATCCTCCATTGCCCGGATGAACCTCTTTCTCCATGGCGCCGAAGATTTCCATATCGAACGCGGTGACACTTTGCGGTTGCCCGCTTTCTATTCGGGTGACAGTCTCGCAACCTTCGACTGCGTGATCGCCAATCCTCCCTTTTCTCTGGAAAAGTGGGGGGATGATGTCTGGGTAAGCGATCCATACGGCCGAAACTTTGCCGGACAGCCCCCAGCCAAATCGGGCGACTTCGCCTGGGTCCAGCACATGGTCAAATCTATGGCCCGCAAGACGGGGCGTATGGCTGTCGTGCTCCCGCATGGCGTGCTGTTTCGGATGTCCAAGGAGGGCCTCATCCGACGCAAACTGTTGGAGATGGACATCCTTGAAGCGGTGGTCGGGCTTGGTCAGAATATCTTCTATGGCACCGGCCTTGCGCCATGCGTGCTGGTTTTTCGCGATACCAAACCAAAAGCCCATCGGCAAAAGGTACTCTTCATCGACGCCTCCAAAGAATTCAAAACCGGCCGGGCCCAGAACGAACTCCTGCCCGAGCACGTTGCCAACATCCATCATTTGTACCAAGACTATCAGGATGTCGAAGGGCTCTGCCGTGTGGTCACCCTATCCGAAATCCGGGAGAACGATTTCAACTTAAATATTTCACGCTATGTGGAACCGGTCATCGAAGAAGAATCCATGACGATTGACCAAGCCATAGCCAATCTCAAGGAATCCGTGGAGGCAGCTTACGCTGCAGAGGATCGGTTGAAGGCACTATTAATGCGTGAGGGACTTTTATAAGGGTTCAAATGAAGACAACAGATTGTCAGATTTTATATGAAGGTAAAGCCACGCCGGCTGACGCTCATGGTAACAACATTGCTTGGTGCTGCGCTGCATGCGGACATCCCCTGCTTTTTGTTTGCCGGGAAAACCAGAAGGGTTTTGGAGGGAAGGCCACCCAATGTCATGGTTGCGGTAAAAGTTATGCAATCCTCCCCCAGGGTGACAAGGCCTTTGGCATAGAGGCCCTTCAGTGAGCCAAAACATTTCTCAGGCTCAACTTGAATCCTACCTCTGGGGCGCGGCGACCCTGCTGCGCGGTACTATCGATGCCGGGGACTACAAGCAGTTCATCTTCCCGCTGTTATTCTATAAACGCCTCTGCGATGTGTACGATGAAGAGTTATCTGCGGCATTGGCAGAATCTGGCGGTGACCAGGAATATGCCGCACTTCCGGAGCAACATCGATTTCAGATTCCGGCGGAAGCGCACTGGAAGGTAACCCGCAACCAGGTTAAAAATGTTGGCAAAGCCATCCAAGATGGACTCCGGGAAATTGAACGAGCCAACCCGGGCACCCTCTACGCTGTGTTCGGCGATGCTCAGTGGACCAACAAAGACCGGCTGCCCGATCACATGCTGCGAGAGCTCATCGAACATTTCAGCTCGCAAACGCTCTCACTGGCCAACTGCCCCGAGGATGAGCTGGGAATTGGCTACGAATTTTTGATAAAAAAATTCGCCGATGATTCCGGCCATACTGCAGCGGAATTCTACACCAACCGCACCGTGGTTCACCTGATGACCGAGATGCTCGAACCTCTGCCGGGCGAGTCCATTTACGACCCGACCTGTGGTTCGGCGGGCATGCTGCTTTCTGCCGTTACTCACCTGAAGCGCCAAAACAAGGAATGGCGCAACCTCCGTCTGATCGGCCAGGAGCGCAACCTGCTCACCTCAGCCATCGGCCGAATGAACTTGTTTCTGCACGGCATCGAGGATTTCCGTATTGTCCGAGGCGATACCCTCGCAAACCCCGCCTTTGTCGAAGGCGACCAGCTCATGCAGTTCGATGTGGTGGTGGCCAATCCGCCGTACTCCATTAAGCAGTGGGATCGTAGCGCCTGGGCCGCCGACCCCTGGGGTCGCAACATCTACGGCACCCCGCCGCAGGGTCGTGCCGACTACGCCTTCTGGCAGCATATCGTTAAAAGCATGAAGCCCAAGACGGGCCGCTGCGCCATCCTGTTCCCGCATGGCGTGCTGTTTCGCAATGAAGAGGCCGCAATGCGGGAGAAGCTGGTCGCCCATGATGTGGTGGAATGCGTGCTGGGCCTGGGGCCCAACCTTTTTTACAACTCACCTATGGAAGCCTGTGTGGTCATCTGCCGCATGAACAAACCCAAGGAGCGCAGGAACAAGGTGCTCTTTATCAACGCCGTCAACGAAGTCACCCGCGAACGGGCGCAGAGCTTCCTCACCGAAGAGCATATTCAGCGCATTGTCCGTGCATACCAGAATTTTGGCGATGACGATGGCTTTGCCAAGGTGGTCACCAATGCTGAGATCCGCGAGAAAGGCGGTAATCTCAGTATTCCGCTTTATGTGCGGGGAGATAACGGTAATGGCAACGGTCAAGGGGCGCCCGATACAGTCAGCCTGAAACAGGCTGTTGCCGACTGGCAGGAAAGCTCTCTGAAGCTCAGAGAATCAATGGATCAGCTCTTCAGTGTGTTTAAATTTGATTAACCCATCGGGTTAATAATTATTGACGGAAAGCCCAATTGATTATATCTTTTAAAAATAAGAAAATAGAAAGATCCTTCAACGAACAAGTGCAGCTTGAGAAGCAGCATGGGGTCATTCGAGCCAAAAAAATCCGGATTCGTTTGACGGAACTCAGGGCCGCTCAATCCCTTAAGGACTTCTGGCCTCCTAAGAGCAAACCAAGCCGTTGCCATGAACTCACCGGGGGGCGCCGTGCCGGACAGCTTTCCGTTGATCTGGACCACCCCTATCGCCTGATATTTGTCCCTGATCATAATCCGATCCCTAAGTTAGGGGATGGCGGCCTGGACTGGTCGCAGATCACCGCTATTAAAATCATGGGAGTGGAGGATACACATGAGTAATACGCCTAAAAACCAGTATCAGCCCGATTCCCTGGTCACGCCGGGCGAAGTTCTGGAAGACTACATCGACAGCCTGGGGATGACGCAGGTTGAGTTAGCTTCCAGAACGGGGCTGGCCAAAAAAACCATCAACGAAATCATCAAGGGGAAAACCCCGATAACGCCCGAGACCTCTCTCAAACTGGAGCGCACTCTCGGCCGTCCGGCCCATTTCTGGAACAATCTTGAGCGCCAGTACCAGGAAGACCGTGTTCGCTTGGCTGAACAACAGCGCCTTGAAAACCATCTGGACTGGCTCGATAAAGTCCCGGTAAAAGCGATGACGAAACTGGGGTGGCTTCCCAAAATCAAGAACAAGACAGAACTGCTGGAAGCGGTGCTCAGTTTTTTTGGTATTGCTTCGCCCGAGCAGTGGCATACCGTTTGGACCGAATACCAGGTGGCCTATCGCCAGACCCAACGATTTGAGACCTGCGCCGAGTCGGTTTCCGCCTGGCTGCGTCAAGGTGAAATCGAAGCCAAAAAAATCACTTGTGCCCCTTTTGACAAGAAACGGTTTCAGGAAATTTTATCTGATATCCGGGCGCTGACCACGGAAACCCCGCAGGTATTTCTGGACAAACTCATTGAGCTCTGCGCCTCAGCAGGAGTGGCGGTGGTTTTTATTCCTGAATTGCCCAAAACCGGGGTCCACGGAGCCACCAGGTGGTTGGGTGACAAAGCGGTGATTCAACTCAGCCTGCGCTACAAGAGCAACGACCATCTCTGGTTCACATTTTTTCATGAAGCCGGGCATATCGTCAAGCACGGCCGGAAAGATGTGTTCATAGAGGGTAAAGGGCTGGATGGTGAACAGGAAGAAGAAGCCAATGTTTTTGCCTGTGACCGGCTGATTCCACCGGCGGCCTTACGGCAGTTTCTCGAACAGGGACATCCCACCCTCGCCGATATCCAACTTTTTGCCCACAATATCGGAATTGCGCCAGGGATTGTGGTGGGGCGGCTGCAGCACGACGGCATTCTGCCATGCGATATCGGCAACAAGCTCAAGGTGTTCTATCGTTGGGCTGACGAGGGGGAGGAGTAGACCTTGGACGTGCAATCCTTGAAACAAGGATGGAAGATGATCCAGTTCGGTGACATTGCGCAAAGTGTCGCCGATCGCGTAGACCCGGCTGAAGCGACAACGGACGTTTATGTCGGACTGGAACACCTTGATCCAAGAACAATTCACCTCCGCCATTGGGGGCATCCGTCCGATGTTACCGGGCAGAAGCTGGCCTTCAAAAAAGGCGATGTGATTTTCGGCCGTCGGCGGGCGTATCAACGCAAGCTGGCTGTGGCCGAATTCGATGGCATCTGCTCGGCCCATGCCATGGTGGTGCGGGCGAAGCCTAAGATGATTTTGTCAGAGTTCCTGCCGTTCTTTCTGCAATCCGACATGTTCATGGAACGAGCGATTGAAATATCGGTGGGTTCACTCTCTCCGACAATCAATTGGAAGACACTGCGCATCGAGGAGTTTCCGTTACCGCCTCTTGAGGAGCAGAAGCGTATTACTGAAATTTTGTTGGCTGCTGATGAGGCGATTGAAACTTGGCTAACGACATTCAACGCTTTTGAAATAACGAAGCAACAGTTTCTTAGCTCGACATTCTCGGGAACAAAGGCAACCTCAAGAGGTTGGAGTCAGAAGAGACTGTTGGATGTTGCAACACTCCAAACCGGAATTGCTAAGGGCCGGAAATATTCGGATGACCAGATACTCGTCGAGCTTCCATATTTGCGAGTTGCGAATGTCAAAGATGGTTATTTGGATCTGAGTGAGATCAAAACAATCTCCGTTACATTGGCAGAAATTGAACGATTCAGCGTTAAAAATGGAGATGTATTGATCACCGAGGGCGGAGATTTTGACAAGGTCGGTCGAGGCACTGTCTGGAAGGGTGAAATTGAGGAATGTTTGCACCAAAATCATATTTTTTGTGTGAGGCCTGAAATCGATATGCTCTTACCAGATTTCTTGTCCTATCAAACAGCCAGCCCATATGGAAAACTCTATTTTCTCAAGTGTGCGAAGAAGACCTCTAATCTGGCTTCAATCAACAGTACACAGGTTAAAAATTTTCCGGTTCTTTTAGCACCCATTGACGAGCAACAAAAACTAATTGCTCGCATTAAATCTATTGAAGGGAAGCAAGCACAGGTCCAGATGCATACCAAGCATCTCAAGGAAATTGTGGCAGGTTTTTTTGCTTCACTTGTAGCTGAAGGGGAAACTCATGTTTAACGAAGAAACCACCGTCGAGCAAATGATCCTCGATACGCTTTGCGGCAGGGTTTCGGGAACCATGATTGCGAAGGATGATCGCCCCAGCTACGGCGGCGAAACCCAAGATTGGTGCTATGTGCCTGCGGAACAACTGCCGCGCCAGCACTCCGACGTGCTGGTCGAATCCATGGTGCGTGAAGCTCTCATCCGCTTGAACCCGGAAATTAAGGCCCAGCCCGACCGCGCCGACGAGGTGATCTACCGCCTGCGAACCATCCCATTTTCGGTACAGAGCGAAGGCCTGGTGCGGGCCAACGAGCTGTTCGCCGAATGGCTGCGGGGCGAGAAGTCCATGCCCTTCGGTGAACGGGGCGAACACACCCAAGTGCGGCTGATCGATTTCGAGGAGCTGAGCAACAACGACTATGTGGCAACCAACCAATGGATCTATCCGGTCAAGGAAGGCGGTCGCCGCTTTGATATTCTACTGCTGGTAAATGGTATCCCCTTGGTAGTGGGGGAAACCAAGACCCCGGTACGTCCGGCAGTCACCTGGGTGGATGGCGCCAGTGACATTCACAGCGGCTACGAGCAGAGCGTGCCACAGATGTTCGTGTCCAATGTCTTTTCGTTTGCCACCGAAGGCAAGTGCTACCGCTACGGTTCGGTGCGCATGCCCATCGACATCTGGGGCCCTTGGCACGATCCCGAGGATAAGTCTGAAGGGACGATGGCCGATGTGCAGCGTTCAGTCCGCTCCATGCTGCAGCCCCAGGTCGTGCTGGACATCCTGCAGAATTTCACACTGTTCGCCACGGACAAAAAACACCGGCGTATCAAGATAATCTGTCGTTATCAGCAGTATGAAGCCACCAATCTGATTGTAGACCGCGTGGTCCATGGCTCTCCCAAAAAAGGCCTTATCTGGCATTTTCAAGGATCGGGCAAGTCGCTGTTGATGGTATTCGCGGCGCAAAAGCTCCGGATGCACCGCCATCTGGGCAATCCAACGGTGATGATCGTGGTGGACCGCATCGACCTGGACACCCAGATCACTGCGACCTTCAACGCTGCCGACATCCCGAACATGATCGGCGCTACGACCCGGCAGGAGTTGCAGGCGCTGCTTGCGGTGGACACTCGCAAGATTATTATCACCACCATTCACAAGTTTGGCGAAGCGGATGATCGCCTCAATGAACGCTCGAACATCATCGTGATGGTGGACGAGGCCCATCGGACCCAGGAAGGCGACTTGGGACGCAAGATGCGTGACGCTCTGCCCAATGCTTTTCTCTTCGGCCTGACTGGTACGCCGATTAACAAGCGGGACCGCAACACTTTCTGGGCCTTCGGTGCCGATGAGGATGAACAGGGCTATATGAGCCGTTACTCCTTCCAGGATTCGATCCGGGACAAGGCCACGCTGCCACTGCACTTTGAAGCCGTCGATGTGAAGCTCCATATCGATAAGGGCGCCATCGACGAAGCCTATGCGCAGATGACTGATCAGCTGAGCGAGCAGGATCGTGACGACTTGGCCAAGCGCGCCGCTAAGATGGCGGTGCTGATCAAGGCCCCGGTCCGGGTGAACACGATTTGCCAGCACATAGTGAAGCATTATCAGGAAAAAATGGAGCCGAATGGTTTCAAGGCGCAGGTCGTTACCTTTGACCGGGAATGCTGCGTGTTGTACAAGCGGGCCCTGGATGAGTTAGTCGGGCCGGATGCCAGCGCCATTGTCATGCACACCCAGGGTGGGAAGTCCGATAAATATGCCGAGTGGAAGCTCTCCAAGGATGAAGAGGAGCGACTGCTGGACCGCTTTCGGGACCCGATCGATCCGCTCAAATTTTTGATTGTTACCTCCAAATTGCTGACCGGCTTCGACGCGCCCATCCTGCAGGTCATGTATTTAGACAAGCCGATGAAGGACCATAACCTGCTGCAGGCCATCTGCCGTACCAACCGTGTCTATCCCGGCAAGACGCATGGGCTGATTGTCGATTATCTGGGCATCTTCGATGATGTGGCCACGGCGCTCGATTTCGATGAGACCGCAGTGCAGAAGGTGATCACCAACCTGGATGAACTCAAGAAAGAGCTGCCCGGGCAGATGGTGAAATGCCTGGCGTTCTTCCCGAAAGTCGATCGAACCGTCGGCGGATACGAGGGGATGATTGCTGCCCAGGATTGCCTACCTGATAACGAGTCCCGCGATAAATTTGCTGCAAAATATTCGGTATTCTCTCGCCTGTGGGAGGCGTTGTCTCCCGACCCTTGTCTTGGGTCTTATGAGACTGATTACAAATGGTTGACCCATGTCTATGAATCGGTGAAGCCGCCTAGCGGTAACGGCAAACTGCTCTGGCATGCTCTCGGGGCCAAGACCATTGAGCTGGTTCATGCCAATGTGCATTTGGAGACGGTTCGCGACGATTTGGATACCCTGGTGATGGATGCCGAGGTGCTTGAAGGTCTGCTCGATGCCAAAGACCCGGACAAAAAATACAAAGAGATCGAAATTAAACTCATCGCCCGGTTGCGCAAACACAAGGGTAACCCGACGTTTGTCGCCCTGGGCGAGCGGTTGGAAAAACTGAAGGAAAGGCACGAAAAAGGCCTGCTGCACAGCCTCGATTTTCTGAAGGAGTTGTTGACTCTGGCCAAGGAAGTTGTGCAGGCCGAGAAGCAGGTCGACCCTGTTGACGAGCAGGCTCAGGCCAAGGCTGCGCTGACCGAACTGTTCGCAGAGGTAAAGAACGGTGCTATGCCGGTGGTGGTCGAGCGGATTGTGACTGACATTGACGAGATTGTCCGACTGGTGCGTTTCCCTGGATGGCAGGGCACTAAGGCTGGAGAGCGAGAGGTCCAGAAGGCGTTGCGGAAGGTGATTTATGTGAAGTACCAAGTCAAGGATCAGGATTTGTTTGACAAGGCGTATGGGTATATTCGGCAGTATTATTGATGCCTTGTGTCAACCATGAAAGAGTCAGCTCATTAAACCGAATTTTTTGTGCGTTAAGTTGTTGTGTACCCATGGCTATTGATAGCTACTTAAATTTATCTAATTTTTAACACAACACCGTGCTTTATAATCCGTTTTCTGAATATAAAACCATTTCTGGATGCGGGGTTAGGTAGCATCCTATGCTACTTTGATGTCGTTTGTTTAAACGTACCCAATGATGAGCCGAACGGAGCCGCAGAATGCATATTGAGTTCGTAGAAATTGCCAATTTCAGGAAGCTGCTGTCGACCCGAGTTGATTTATCGGCGACAACTACCCTGTTTGTCGGCGCCAATAACAGCGGCAAGACGTCGGCGATGCTCGCCATGCGACGATTCCTATCTCCGCGCCGCTGTGCATTCGAGATGCATGATTTCACGCTATGTCATTGGCCGACGATCATTGCACTTGGCGACAGGTGGATCGCGGCGCGCAATGCCGGGGAAGTTGTCGATCTGGTGGTTACGCCATGGGTTGGGTCGTTGCCGACGCTCGATCTTTGGCTGTATGTGGAGACGGGGGAAATGCATCACGTCCGCGACCTGATCCCGACTCTGGATTGGGAGGGCGGACGGCTTGGCGTTCGACTACGGTACGAACCCAAGGATCTTAAGCTCCTGTACAAAGATTTCATGGGCGCTATCAGCGACGCCGAGGCAATGAGGGCTGCCGCCGTTGCACTGGTGGCTGCGGAAAATCCCGGTGCCAACCCCCAACCAGCTCCGCCTAAGCTGACAATCTGGCCGACGAATCTCATCGACTTTCTGGGCAAACGCCTGTCCTCGCATTTCACGATCCGGGCCTATCCACTTGATCCTGCGCGACTGGAACCGCCGGCAAAATCCCAAGCTCGGCCTCAGGGTTTACCACTCACGTCGCTACCTATTGAGGGCGATCCCCTCAAGGGGTTGATCCGTGTTCACGATATCCCCGCTCAGCGGGGATTCGGCGAAGAGCAGTCGGGTGACGAGGACGATGACACGTCCACGACATCATCAAGCAACCGGTTGTCGGACCAGTTGCGTAGCTATTATTCAAAACATCTCGATCCGACCAAAGGGCCGGACCCGCAGGATCTCGGCGCTCTTCAAGCGATTGAAGCCGCTCAAGATGCCTTCGACAAACGTTTGACTGAGAGCTTCACAGCCGCCTTCACCGAAGTCGAAGGCATGGGCTATCCTGGCGTGACCGACCCCAGGCCACGGGTATCAACGAGGCTGAAGGCGATCGACGGTCTGAACCACTCTGCGGCAGTGAGCTTCGAAGTCGATGTGATTGCCGAAGACGGGGTGACCTTGCCTCTGTTGCGGCTACCCGAAGCCAATAATGGTCTTGGCTACCAGAATCTCATTTCGATGATCTTCCGGCTGATGAGCTTTCGCGATGCATGGATGCGAGTCGGTAAGGCGTCGAAAGGCGCAACCATCACCAACACGGAACCTCTTCACCTCGTGCTCGTCGAGGAACCGGAGGCGCATCTTCATGCACAAGTACAGCAGGTTTTTATCAAGAAGGCCTATGATGTGCTGCGCGCCCATGACGACCTGATCGGGAATGAGAAGCTGCGTACGCAGCTGGTGGTCAGCACACACTCGAGCCATGTTGCGCACGAAACATCATTTTCCTGCCTGCGCTACTTTCGCAGGCTTCCAGCAGGAATGATCGCAAAAGTGCCGGTTTCTACGGTCATCAATCTTTCTGAGGTTTTTGGAGCCGGCAGCGAAACCGAGCGGTTTGTCACGCGGTACCTGCGCGCCCAGCATGCCGATCTGTTCTTCGCTGATGCCGTGATTTTGGTCGAAGGACCGGCAGAACGAATACTAATCCCCAACTTCATCCGTGCGAAATATGACGAGCTGAACCAGTGTTATATCACGCTGCTCGAGATTGGCGGTAGCCACGCACATCGGCTGAAATCGCTGATAGATCATCTTGGGCTCCTGACGTTAATCGTCACCGATCTGGATACGCTCGACAAAACGGGCGGAGCGTCGGTCCAGCCGGCAAAGGGCGCTGGTCAGAAAACAGACAATGCCACACTTAAGACCTGGGTACCCGCGACGGACGATATCGATGCGCTGATGGATGCCAGTGCAGCAACGAAAACGTTGGGTGAGGTGGACGATCCGCTGTTCGCGGTGCGTGTCGCATATCAGGTGCCGGTCTCCATAACACCGCCGGGGGGCACCGCCATGGAGACCGCCTATCCCTATACATTCGAGGATGCTTTTGTCTTCGAGAACCTCGATTTTTTCTCGAAGTTCGCGGGGAATGGCTTGGTACGTAAATTTCGGGATGCCATCAATGCGGGCGGAGGCGTCACCACCATTGGCAACCGGATGTACATTGACCTCAAATCAGGAAAAAAGGCAGAATTCGCGCTGGATGTTATTGAGGCCGAGGGGTTCGACGACCTTACCGTGCCCCGCTATATCGCCGAAGGCCTTGAATGGCTGCTGGCCCAGCTGAAGAAGAAACGGGTGGAGATTCTGCCAAAGATTGAGGGGGTTGGAGCGTGAGCCCGGCGTTTGACGACGACCTCTTTGACCTTGAGGCCGACGAGACGATCCTCGAATGCCTCAATCTCGAAAAGCCGAAGAGCTTTTTTCTCTATGCCGGCGCAGGCTCCGGCAAGACCCGCTCACTTGTCGAGGCGATCCGGATCGTCTGCCGCGACGAGGGCCGTCGGCTATCTCTCTCTGGCCAGAAGATCGGAGTCATCACCTACACCAATGCAGCCTGCGACGAGATCAAGCAGCGGCTCGAATTCGATCCTCGGGTCGAGGTCTCCACCATTCACGCCTTTGCATGGTCGCTTATCGGTGGGTATAACTGCGACATCCGGCAATGGGTCGCTGCGCGGATGCTGCAGGAGATCGCGGAACTGGAAGAGGCCCAGGCAAAAGGCCGAGCGAGCAGCAAGGCGGCGATCGATCGCAAACGGTCGATCGAGAGCAAGCAGCGCCGTTATGCCGGTCTCGACGCTATTCAGCGGTTTATCTACAGTCCAACCGGCGACAATCGCACGCGCGACGCCCTGAACCACGCCGAGGTTATTGCGATGACCTCGGACTTCCTCACGGCAAAGCCGGGCTTGCGCCGCCTGTTGGTAACCAGCTTTCCCATACTCCTGATCGATGAGAGCCAAGATACCAGCCGCAGGCTGATGGAGGCGCTGCTCGATGTGCAGGTGGCCCATCGCGACACATTCTGCCTGGGGCTCTTCGGCGACACGATGCAGCGCATCTATGCCGACGGGAAAACGGGACTTGCTGACGCAATCCCCGATGATTGGGCGCGGCCGCGGAAGGAGATGAATCATCGTTGCCCGACTCGGATTATCGAACTGATCAATAAGGTACGGCTGGATGATGACGGGCAGGCGCAGAGACCACGGAGCGACGCTCCAAAAGGCATCATTCGGCTCTTTGTTTTGCCACACTCAACTGACGACAAGTCATCGGCGGAGGCAGCTATTGCCGCCAGGATGGCAGAGGTCACCGGTGACCCCGACTGGGCTGCTGGTTCCAAAACCATCAAGACACTGGCGCTCGAACATATGATGTCGGCGCGGCGCTTCGGTTTCGAGGCGTTCTTTGAACCGCTATATGCGGTTGAGCGAATCCGCACAGGGGTTCTGGATGGGAGCGGTGCTGGCATGGGTCTCTTCACGCGTGAGATATTGCCGCTGGTCAAGGCGCTTCAATCCGGAGATCGTTTTGCCACAGCTGCTGTCATCCGGAGTACTTCGCCGCTGCTTGATCGCGTTGCGTTAAAAGAAGCTGGCGAGAAGCAGCACGGTCTGCTCGACCGCGCTAAGGTAGCTTGTGATGGCCTGCTAGCGCTGGTTTCCGGCAGCGAGATGCCGACCCTTCGTGACGTGCTGCGCTTCGTGGCCGATGCGCAATTGTTCACGATCCCCGATGTCCTAGCGCCATTTACGGGAGCCGACGAGGAGGGCGACGGGGTCGTGGGTGAGGTTGATGACGGCAAGGAATACGTCGATATTAAGAGCGAAACCGGCGCTTGGCGGCTGGCACTGGATGCCCCATTCGACCAGATCGACAAATATGACCGGTATGTCCGTGGCGTATCGCAGTTCGACACGCATCAAGGCGTCAAGGGCCTCGAATTTCCGCGAGTCATGGTGATTATTAGCGATGAGGAAGCACGGGGTTTCCTGTTCAACTATGACAAGCTTTTTGGGGCGAAGGAAAAGAGCAGAACCGATCTCGAAAATGAAGCGGCTGGAAAGGAAACGACGATAGATCGAACTCGCCGCCTCTTCTACGTGACGTGTAGTCGGGCTGAGCAAAGCCTGGCGGTCGTCTATTATGCCGCCGACCCTGCCGCGTCTCATGAGGCCATGATCAGGCAGGGTTGGTTCGAACCCGATGAAATTGAGATTATGGAGTTGCAGAATCAGTCAAGTTTACTTGTTGGGCCACAATGACGCCCCTGTTTTCTATGTTGATGGGGTCTGCTCACGAAGAGGAAAAAATCGTACGTTTAGCTTCAAACTGTAAGTCTAAAGTTTTAGAAATTGTTTAAATCGTTTCACTTAAATCAAAAAACAGACCTCAATCTGACACACCATCTCAAAGTCCAAGTGTGAGGCATCTATTTATATCCCATCTGCTTAGCGTACAAAAATATCTTTTTCGTGAGCGGTCACCTATAAGACAGAGTTATTCTGTTGCAGCGTTGCAGTCTTGGCGGGTACGCGCACCATAAAGCGAATCGCTCCAAACCCAGAACCAAACACTACGATTGTTTCAATCAACCCAGCCATACTGCCCCACAAAAATGCTATCTTTAGGGCCTAGCGGCACCTTGCCCGTGTGGCCAACCTCAAATCAGAATCCGTTCAACTTCATCGAGTGAGATCTGATCGTTGCGTCGGTCATAAAGACCGGTGGTGCGAGCTGATTCATGATTGGCCATCTGTTGTGCCACTTCGAGCTTGCCGCCATTGCGCAGGTATTCCGTGATTCCGGTAGCACGAAAGCTGTGACAGCAAATTTGGGTACGAACACCGGCATCCTCGGCGCGGCGGCTGACCATGCGGTACACATCAGCCTGGTGCATTGGCTTATCGGAAAGCTGGCTGCTGCGCCCGCGTACGGTGCGGAAAAGATATCCTTTTGCGTTTGCATCAATCCCCGTCCCTTCGATGTAGGCTTCAAGGTAGTGCTCAAGATTATGGTGACAGGGCATTTCGTGACGCTTTCCCCCTTTTTCGTGCAAGCGCACCCAGGTCCGGCGACCCTGGACATAGACATCTTCGCCGCGCATTTTGGTGACCGCCCCGACACGGGCAAAGGTATAGACCATGAGGCCAACCAGGGCGCGATCCCGCAACCCGATCAGTGAGTCTGTACCAATGGAGTCGATCAGCATCCGGGCCTCTTCCGCTGAAAGCACGGACGTTTTGCCTTTTTTCACCACATGTTTCGGCCCTCGGACGGCGTGGGCCGGGTTGGTCGGGATCACCTGGTTAACGACCAACCAGTTAAAGAGCATGCGGAGCGCGGCAAGCTGCAGCTTAACCGAGGGAGCGGCAATTCTTTGCTGCAATCCCTCCACATAGGCCGCAACATGCACAGGCCGTATCTGGCCCAGCTTATTGATCCCCTGGTCCGCGCACCAAGTCGCGAAGCTACCCGTTGCCCTCGCATAGGCCTTCCGGGTATTCGGGTTTCTAATTTGCGCAGTGAAGAATTCAATCACCCGTTCCGCCGTGTTTGCATCCGGAGCAAAGAGCGCCGGTAGCGCCATCCCATTTTGTCCCTTGATGATTACCAACGCCTCTACCATATGCTCTCCTTGAGCCGCCCTGTTTTGAGTATGATAACGTCCTTTATCACACATAACAATTGTTGTTAACTCCAACCATATTAACCGTCGCTCCCAAATCAAAATCTGTCCTGATCAGGCTTCTCGGCTTCGACAAAAAAGCGGTCTAAGGCTGCTCTCATGGTTTTGGCTGTGTTGAGGGCATTACGTGATCAGCAGATACGATCAAGCAGAAAGCTATGTATGTTTTTCTTTCCATTGCACCTCAAGCTCCAGATTCCACAAATCGTGCTTGCCAATCAAGTCTGTTTTTTGAAAGAATAGCGCTGAAAAGGGAAAAAAGAAAACCGGAGCCAGGAGTATTCAAGTAGCAATCGGTAGACATGATCACCAAAAAAAACAAAGGGATAGCGAGACGAATCCGTCCCCAGCCGTCCTTGGTTCGCCGAGCATGATATATCTGGGCCCCAAAAAGGCCAAGCAGACCTATCATTCCGAATACCCCTTGTTGAACCGCGGTTAAGATATACTGATTATGGGGGTGATCGATAGTGGGAATGTTTGGTGAGTGCTGTTGATTCACCTTGGTATAGGCGGATTCAAAACCACCGGTTCCGACACCAAACCAGGGCGACTGCCTGATAATTTCCCAAGAATTTTTCCAGTAAAGCAAACGCAACCCTACGGAGGTATCTGGGTTTTTCTCAAAGGTTGCGATGTTTTGCTGAATCAGATTCATCCGTTCCCTAAAAATAGAACTTCCCCGGTAGCCAACGGCAAAAATCAGCGGCAACATGATTAGTGTCAGAAAGGATGCCTTGAACAGGTTCCTGCGAAAATACTGAAAAAGCAGCAGTACGAGTAACATGAAAAAAACTAACTGCCCGGAACGTCCAAAGGTATTAAAGACACTAAAAACCATTAAACAAGCCAGCGCGAGCAGCATGCAACGCTTCCAGCCTACAGTCCCGCTCCAGAGCACCTGATGCAGCAGAAGGTAGATGGCTAACGCGAGCATCGGGGTAAAGACAATATGGTTAACAAACAGACTGATATCTTTGTAAGAATCAAGACCGATATAAACAAGTAGGTCAAACCGTGCGAGACAAACCAACACCATGACCACCGTCATTCCGGCAAGAAAAGCCGCCGCATACCGCCAGCGCTGTTCCCAGCGGACGGTTGTCAATAAAACCGGTACCATCAAAAGCTTCCACTGCTTCATTATGGCCTCCAAACCAGCGGAGAGATCATCCGTCCAGCATAAACCGATCAACAAAATTCCGAAATAGATCAAGACAGCAAGACAAAATGGACTGGTAGTGATTTCCTTCCATTTTTCAGGGAATTCACCTTCAATCAACCAACAGGTTAGAATAAGAAGGGCAGCAACGGAAATAGCCGAGGTCGAGAGTGGTAAACAGAAGGCTAAGAGTAGCAGTAGCCAGGAACTGATCTGACTGGCCTGTTGTTGAAAAGGCATTATTGAAACTTCCCCTTTGGTTCGCCGGCAAGGCCCAAGAACATCAGGTTGATGATGGGCTGAATCAAATTTTTTTCATCATATTGCGAAAACGTGTCATTTCGGAAGACTTGAGATCCGGGAGAACATTTGACAAATTATAATGGAAGATTCAGTCAGTTTAGCTCTTGATTTTTCCATGCCCGCTACGCACTGTTGAAATATTGATAACTTTCCAATATTATAATATTTATTTTTCGTAAACGTACGTTTTTTTCCAATTTCAACTCTCATCCCAAAGAGAGGTTTTTTTGATTTTTCCTCGGCTTATTATTTTCCTCGATAGGATTGATAATTTTCTAGAACGTTGGAAACGTACATTTTAGTTTCACGGATGTTGGGAATCTTATTTTTAACATTGCCCGGCCCTGCATTGTATGCTGCCAGGCTTAACTCGACATCCCCTTTATAACTGTCGAGCAGAGAGCGCAGATATTTAGTACCGCCAAAAATGTTCTCTTGAGGATCATAAGGATCGGCAATTTGGAGATCCCTAGCAGTCGCGGGCATTAACTGCATCAAACCTTGTGCGCCTTTAGACGACACCGCGCCGGGATCGAAATTCGATTCGGCTTTTATGACTGCCATGATCAACAATGGATCAACTCTGTTTTTCATAGCCGCAGTTTGGATAAATTCATTGAACGACCCAATAACCGAATCGCTTCTTTTTGGTGCCCGAGTTGATTTCGACGGCAACGTTGATCTGCCGACAAAAATCAACGGGTTACTCACTTTTCTGGACTTCGACCTTAGCTTACGTAGTTCACCGCCTTCAATCGGTGTACAATAGATTTCTCCTTTAGCATCAATATACGCATAGACTCTTGCTCCCGTCGTGCCTGGCAATGAAAACTGAAGAAAGAGCAGGAGGGCCAATTGGACGAGAAATATCATCAGCCTTGAACATCTCTTTCCCAGTCGAGCCGTATTGAGTTCATTATCTCGCCTGAGTTGCTTGGTGCGTGGGGGGCTGGCATGTTGAACTTCCCGGAAAAATTGAAAGAGTGTCAGGATAAACTTCATAATTTAGCGAGTTAGGTTATGAGCGACAATTGAATGAGTTCCAGCCGACGCTGTCGTTTGGATTGCAGAAAGGTATTCTTACTCGTCAATCAAACAAGCAACTTCAGAACGGTAAGAGAAGGCATACCGGCATCATAATGTCTGCCTAAAGAAGAAAAGATAAAAATTGGTTACTTGTAACATTCCGATTCGTATGCTTTTCAAACATCAAAATGGGGCAATCCCGATTTATTCACTCTGGAAATTTGCAGTCATGGATAATGTCAAGATTTTTGTTGTAGACTGAAGTCTCTATTTCCATGAGCCCTAGCATGGTATGAAAGAGATTGGCGTGAGAAAATGGTTGGTTTGCCTTTTGTTGAAGTGCTTTTTTATCGATTTTAAAACTATCACCAAACCAGAGTGCCGAAGCAATATGCTTCTGGTTGTCCGGCGCCATGGCATAAGGCAGTCCATGCAGGTAGATGCCGTATTCCCCGAGGGATTCGCCATGATCACTCATATAGACCATGGCCGTTTCAAAACGACGGGTGTTGTCTTTCAGTAGACTGATGACCTTCTGCAAAAAATAATCAGTGTATAATACTGTATTATCGTAGGCATTACTAATCTCATCGTTGGTGCATTCATCCAGTTGATTGGTCTGGCAGGTCGGGGTAAATCTTTCAAAGGCCGCTGGATATCTTTTATAGTAGGCTGGACCGTGATTGCCCATTTGATGGAGTACAATCACAATATCGCCTTGTTGTTGTGCATTGATATAATCCTGAAGCCCAACCAGCATGCCCTCGTCGCGGCATTCAATATCATCACACATCGAATTGATTGACCGTTGTTTATAGTCCTGGTACGGGACCCTGGTCGCCACGCCTTTTGAGTCCGAGTTGTTATCCCGCCACAAGACATGCACTCCGGCGTGTTGCAAAACATCGAGGAGATTTTCGTTGGTGGCCCCTTTGCGCTCGTCGAAAAGCTCACGCGGGAAATTGGAAAACATGCACGGGACAGAATAGGCGGTTGAGGTGCCGCTGGAATACATTTGGGTGAAGGAGAGAACATCCTCTTTTTGCAGAAGCGGGTTGGTTTCACGTTGGTACCCGTTGAGCGAAAACCGGTCTGCCCGAACTGCCTCACCAACCACCAGAATGATTAATTCCCGGTCTTTGTCCGTTGCCGGAATTTGGGCATCCAGGCCCAGTGGACGAACTACATCCTTGGTGGTGTAGAAGTTTTTGTTGATATATTTTCCGATGGAATAGAGCACGTAAGTGGGGTTGGTATAATACCGTAACGGTTTGTGCTCTCGGAAAAAGGAAGCATAAAATTTGCTAAAGAGAAGCACCAGGCCCAGCACCACCACCATAGCGAGCGTGACCGTCTTGATCTTAGCCAGGAGAGCTCTTTTCCAGGGCATGGATTCAAGCCGGATCGTGTAGATCACAATGGAGGGCAGCACCCCCAGGAACGCGCAATACCACAGTAATTTGACACTGAACAGATCGGCCGCTTCCTTGAAATTGGTCTGAAACACATTTTGCAGCATGGTGTGATCGATCACCACACTCAAATTGTCCATAAAATAAGCGGTGATCGAGGCGGTTAGCAGAAGCAGAATCAACACCGGCTTGATCGTATATTTCGAACTGACCAGCGTGAGCATAAGCAGAATAATGGCGGTCAAACCCACTGCAAGGGAGATTAGAAACCCACTATTTTTTAGGGTGATCGGATAAACTTCGACAACATGTTGAAAGAAGGAGAAATTGCACAGAAGGACAAAAAAGATAGCGGCCAAGAGATTGAGTTTCGTCTGGGTCATTCTCATTGTTGCAATAACTTTTTTTTGCGAGAGATCTTTAGTTGAGCACAATGCAGGCAGCCACAGGAACAGACTGGAAATGCCGACCCATGATTTCTGGTGATTCCAGCTTGCAAATACCCATCATTTGGCAATATTACCACAGCAAGGCAAGGATTTCGTTCATAGTTAGAGCAGAAATTCAGATGAGGCGCAACGCTGCCAGCCACCCGCCATGCTGGAGGCCTGTCACCAGGTGGAGAAGGAGAAAAAACCAGAAGAACCAGATAATTTCCTGCAGCGATCGGCGGACATGACGAGGCCGCACCGGATAAGTATCGGGTTCAACCAGTTGGAATCGACAAGGGAAAAACCGGGGCACCCGGTTTGCATATTCCTCATAAACTTGGCCGAATTTTCGTTGCAGGTTTCTTTCCTCGGCCAGCACGACCAGGGGATAATAGAGGAGAAAGGCGCAGACGATGATGGCCAGAACCAAGAGATGTTTTGTGGCCAGGCCCATGCCGAGTGCACCAAGAAAGCTGCATACATAGAGCGGATTGCGGACCAGAGCGTAGGGTCCTTCAGCTACAATGCGATCCTCCTTGTAACCGCTGATGTACAGACTGCTCCAGATGCGGCCAAAGGCGGCAAGGACGATCAGCACAAATCCTAGAATATCCGCCAGCAGGCTGGCCACACTGTTATTCGGCCAGGAGGGTGGAGTGGCGATCAACAGGACCAAACAAGCGAGGATCACGGCAATGGAAATGGGCTGTCGCAATTTGACGGCCCATTCAAGGAAAGGCGCTTCTGAGTTGCAATTTTCCTGGGAGATAATCATGATTTTTCTCTTTATAAAAGATGAATATACAGCTTGTTAAGGTCGAGCACTCTGTGTTGGAAGCAACAGGGAGGCTCACATTCCAGAAAGGGAATTCCCTCCCGTACAAGCGATGATTACCACAGGCCTGATGAAGAAATGGTGAAGAGCGCTTTTCCTTGGGTGGTCTTCATCATTTCTTCATCAATATGGAGTATATAAAGGGGAGGGTTACGAGTTCGGAACACAGCAGGAACAAAGGAGAGAATGTATGCGGGTGTTGATCGTGGATGACGAGCCGGAGCTGTGCGAGCAGATTGCGCTGATTCTCAGGCAGCAGCTGTACACCGTGGATACAGCCGGTGATGGCGCCCTGGCCCTAGAAAAAATCTTTACCGACCCCTATGATCTGATCATACTTGACATCATGCTTCCGGAAAAAGATGGGTTTGCGGTGCTTGGGGAGTTACGAGGGGAAGGAGTGGCTATCCCGGTGTTGATGCTGACCGCCAAAGGCGAGATAGCCAACCGGGTGAAGGGGCTTGATCTGGGCGCCGACGATTATCTGCACAAGCCCTTTTCCATGGCCGAACTCCTGGCCCGGATTCGAGCATTACTCCGACGCAGCCATGAACAGACCAGCTCCTTTCTGAGCATCGGCACTATCCGCCTCGACACCAACACCCGGACGGTGACCCTTGATAACGAGCCGGTCAATCTCACCCCCAAGGAGTTTTCTCTGCTCGAATTTCTCTTCTACAACCGCAATCGGGCTATTTCCCGCTTCAATATGGCCGAGCACGTTTGGGGCGAGGCCTTCGATCCCTTCGCCATGTCCAACAACATTGACGTCCACATCAAAAATCTGCGAAAAAAACTGGGTGATCAGGCCGGACGAATCATCGTCACGGTTCGCGGCGTGGGCTATATGGTCCGAGACGAGCAAATATGAAGATCCGTAACCGCATCACCCTTTGGGTCAGCCTGGCCGGACTGGTCTCCAGCGCGGTCCTTTCGTTGATCGTATTCTTCTGGGGGCTAGAGACACCCTATGAATTTCTCGACCAGGAATTGGAGATCCGAGTCCATACGTTGGCCGACGAACTGGCGAGGGAGCACGAGACCGGTACACCGCTCGACAACAAAACTTTGGAGAGCTTTTCCCATCTCTACTGGAGCAAAATTTATGATGCCGGAGGGCAATTGGTCTTTGCGTCCCGGATGGCCCAGGAGATCGCGCTCCCGATGAAAACAGGCGATCAAGGGTATCTTGTCCGCACCGACATTCCCTTGAATACCTTTTATAAGGAAGAGGGGAACGAGCCCACCGCTTTTTGGAACCGGGTGTTCACCGTGCAGGTGGGCGGCATACCCTATCAGATGCACGTCGCCAGGCCGGTGGAGAGCCTGGTGGGGGAATCGATCGAATCGGCGATCATGATCGCAGCGGCATTGCTGGCCTCTGCCCTGACGCTCATCGTGGTCGGCTATCAGGTGGCCGGCAAGATCTTGCGCCCGGTGCAGGAGATCAACAAATTAGCTACTGAAATCACGGAAAAAAACCTGAAAAAAAGAATACCGATTGCTGGCAACCAGGATGAAATCGATGAACTGGCCACCTCGCTCAACGAGATGTTCGACCGGCTGGAGTATTCCTTTCTCCAGCAAAAAGAATTTATTGCCAATGCCTCGCACGAATTGAAGACCCCCATCACCCTGCTGCGGCTCTCCATGGAGGAAACCTTGCAGGACGAGCACTTACCGGTTGCATTGCAGGAAAAATTACTGGCCCAGGAGAGCGCCCTGTCCCGCATCAGTCAACTCGTGAAAAACTTGCTCGACCTCTCCCGGTTGGAACTGTCTGAACTGCTCGAAAAAGAAACCTTTTCCCTGGGCGACTTGATCACCTCCGTGGCAGAAGAATTTCAGCTGTTGATGCAGGAAGAACGCCTCAACTTCGTGAGCCAGATGGAGGGTGAACTCTCCATCCATGCGGATAAGGAAAAAATTCGCAGGATGCTGATCAACCTGCTGGATAACGCCATCCGCTACAATCAGCCCGAGGGTGAGATCGTTTGCCGGGCCGAGGCCGGCAAGGTGCAGGTCATCTTCACCCTTGCCAACACAGGTCCAGGGATCGAACCAGACGATCTGCCCCGCGTCTTCGACCAATTTTATCGTTGTGAAAAATCACGCTCCACTGCTCGGGGAGGCTCGGGCCTCGGCCTGACCATCGCCAAACGGATTGTCGAACTCCACGGTGGCAGCATCGCCGTGGAAAGCGCCTCGCCAGCATGGACCACTTTTGTGGTGAAACTCCCCGCCAGTTCCCCTCTCTAGCGGCGATTGCTGGCCAATTCTGCTATTATAGATCAAAGAGGACAATCCGGCGAATCGTTTTGCCGGATTGTCCCTGCACGCTCACTTTGACGCGATTGTCCGACCCGAGTTGCTCTTTTTACAAATAAGTGTGCTGAGTAAAAAGGTTAAAGGCTGTTTGATAATAGGCGGCGGCAAGATCGGCAACTGCGTTGTCGGCGGCAATCTCCTCAAGACGATCTTCGCCGAGACGGCACCTGTAGGTGTGAAGAGTGTTGTTTAACCCGAGAACCGCCAGTTTGCCGTCCTGATAGAGGGCGACATCGTGGTTATGATTGAAGAGCAGGACCCTGGACTGTTCGTTTGTGGCGAACACATTTTGACCAAAAAACGGCGCCTGATAGGGAAGTCCCAATAGCCCGAGCACCGTCGGGGCGATATCCATCTGACTGATGGGGCTGGCAACCTGTTGAGGCAGGACATGCCCTGGCGCCATAATCAAGAGCGGAATTTCGTAACTTTGCAATGGAATCCGTTCACTGCCGTAGACCCTGGCCCCGTGATCGGCAACAACAACGAACAAAGTGTTGTCGTACCATGAGGCGTTCTTGCTTTTTGCAAAAAACTCCCCTAGGGCATGATCGGCGTAACGGATACCGTCCATACGGTTCCCACCATGCGGTCGTACTCCGTCGATGCCTACCGGAAAGGTATACGGCGAGTGATTAGATGTGGTCATGATAATGGAGAAGAATGGTGCGCCGCTCGCTTCCCGCTGATCAAAATAAGCGCGGGCATGGTCAAAAAGATCCTGATCCGATACGCCCCAAATGTTGGAGAACCGGGGATTTTCGATATCCAATCGGTCGCTGACCGCATAGCCGTTGCCGGCGTAGAAGGTTTTCATGTTGTCAAACTGACTGAATCCGCCGTAGAGGAAGCTGGTGTGATAGCCATTCTCCTGCATGACTTTGCCCCAGGTTGCGATGTGGTCGTTTCCCGGTCTCTTCACTATGGATTCACTGGGGATGGGGGGAAACGAAGCGGTAATCGCTTCAAGTCCGCGCACCGTTCGTGTGCCGGTGGCGTAGGCTTTGTTGAAGAACATCCCCTGCTTTGCCAGTTTATCCAATTCCGGGGTCAACCGGGCGGCTGAGGCGGCCATCGCCGCATCAATATCAAGCCCTTGACCGCAGGCGTCAACCTGCTCGCAACCCATCGATTCCTCAACAATCACCACCACATTCAACTTTCCCAGACCATAGTTGGACCCAGTACTGACGCGATTGATATCCGAGCCGTTTGCTTGCGTCCTACTGGTGTCGGTTGCCAATTCTTTTTTCAAGAGACTCGAGAAAACCTGTGAATCGCCCGTTCTGTATAGAGCATTGTAGTCAAGGTGGTTGGTATGTAACGCTTCAAAAAAACTACTGATTCCATCCGCACTAATTTCATTGACGATTCTGTTTTGAGAAAAATCAAAACTATGTGTTGAGAAAAGTGACAGGCAAAGCACCGTGAGCACTGTATGCACAGCGATCCATCTGGTTCTTATTGACAAAGATTGCTGAGGAATTGATGTTTTTTTCAATTTGTTCCAGTAGAGAATCAGCATTACACTGGCGTAGACGGCAACGATGATGAGAAATGAGACAACATGGTACGAGGCTACTATGTTTCCAAAGACCTCGTGGGGATAAAGAAGATAATCAACCGCCACCAAATTGAATCGAGCGTTGAATTCTTTGAAGAAATAGTATTGAATTACAGCCATGTACAGCATTGTAAAGAACTCTGCCCAGATAATCCCGGCAAGAATAATTCTTCCCATTACCGATTGGTGAAATTTGCCTGGCAGGATGAAAAGGTACAATGATAACGGACCGAGAATAGCAAGAAGCGTAACAAGATCATTGATTACGCCAAGACCGACGGTCGGAAACAAGACGATCACCGAGGTTGTCGGTGCCGCGAAGATGAAAAAAAGAACAAGCCGAAGTAAGATGGAAACAATGAGGTAGCAAAGCCCAGTCGTCAATAAAATCGAGTATCGAGTATCGGAAAAGACAGCACGAATCAAGCCGAAGCTATCAATGAACGCTGAGGATAAGCTGCGAGGACGCTGTCTTTGAGGGAATATTTTGGGGGATGCAAACATTTATCTCTCCATGGATGATTGAGTGAGTTGTGTGTACTTTACTCCACCATCTATGAAGAAATGATTAAGCTTCTAACGCTCCTTCTATTGAAGGAGCAAAGCGGGGTGAGTACGAAATTCGAAATAATCGTACGTTTACGAGAAATAAATATCAAGATTGAGAAAACCCAAGAGATAACCTGCTGAATTTAGAGCATAACCTTCCCTTGCCTTGCAAGGATTACCGTTTTTTTGGATCGAACCCATAAATGTTTGTTATATTAGAAAATAAGGTGAATTTCCATCTTTGGTACGATTGTTGGGGGTTGCCCACATAGGACAAAATTAATCATTTTATCTGATGTGCATTGGACAAGTTGTACTTCCTACTAAACCAATGAGCGGAGGAGGAAGAGACGTCTTGTGCAGAAGAGAAAATTAACCACCCATGTTTATAAGGTTGCACTACACAACTTTCATTAAAGGTGAGATTAGAATATTCTTTACTGTTTAAAAAAAACAGTACATTATGCACTTGGTGTTGACCAGCCCAGAGAATTGTCTCTTCGAAAGTTTGCTGCGGCACAAGCGGGACGGTTAACCTACCGGCAAATTGGAACTGATCCGACAAGCGGGCAGGGAAAACCGCCACCTCCTTTCCGGCCGCCTGGGCTTGCTGAATGCTGATGCCAATAGCGGTTACTTCGTACAGTCTGTGCAGTGGCCGAACCAGGGCAAGATGAAGAAAAATCAGGACTAACTGCAAAGTCGTTGCCGTCCAGACAATCGAATTTTTCTGCTCAGCCTTGCCAAAAGAAAGCACAATCGCAGCGACTAAGGGACCGAGGCCAAGCCAAGGCGGCAGATACGCCAACATCTCGCTGTCGCCGCCCTTGAGCGGCAACATTGGCGCAATCGTCAACAGCAACGCCAACATCGCAAGCAGCAACGGCAGCGCGCGGGAAGGGCCGGTCTTTCCCTCAGGCCCCTCGCTCCCTTCGCAAGAAGCTCGAGCAATCAGCAACGCCGCCGCCGGCAGCAACGGCAGGAGGTAGTGGGTCTGCTTGCCGCTGATCGCCGAGAGCGCCAAAAAACCCGGCGCAAGAATGCTGAGACAAAACCTCACCGCCGGACTCAGAGGCAGACGCCTCAGGCCGGACCAGATCGGCAGGAAAAAGGACCACGGAAAAAACAACAGCGGCACCAGCAACAGGTACCAGTAAAAAGGCCGCTGATGGGCAAAGGAATGGACCATGCGCCCAGCGGTCTGTCCCAAAAGGATGGCCTGTGCGTACTGTTCGCCGCCGGCCTTGGACGCAGGAATGGCCCATGCCAGCGCGAGCGCGGCCCCGGCTGCAATCGCCAGTACAAAACCTCCATACCAGCGACGCCAGGAACCTGCCTGCATCTTGCTCATCCACCAGGGGGCCAACAATGCCGGTGGAACTATATATACCAAAATGATCGGCCCTTTAGCCAGGATGCCGAGTCCGGTCGCCGCCGCATATAAACCCCAGCCCATACGCCGCTTGGTTGATTGCACGAGGCAAAGGCCAATCCAAGCCACCAGGGAAAAGCAAGCCAGGAGCATGTCAAACAGAGTTAATGTGCTGTAAACGCTCCAAAAGCATGTTCCTAATATAAGATAAGGTATGTTTTGGTGCAGTTGGAGCCGATCCGGCCACAGCAACCGGGCCAGGCGCACGGCAAGCAAAACGGAAAACAGTCCAAACAGCGGCGCCGTCAACCGGGCCGACCAGACATTGACGCCCAACAGTCCCCAGCCGGCCTGGATCAACCAGAACAGCAGAGGGGGTTTATGGCTGTACGGCAGCCCGTTGATGTGTGGGACAAGGAATTGATGGCTCTGCCACATCTCCCAGGCCACTGACAAATATCTGGTTTCGTCTATTGGCAACGGCGGGCGACAAAATAAAGCAACAACCAGCGAGGCCAGCCAGAGCGCGATCCAGCCATAGGTAATTACTCGATTTTGTGACATTGCAGGCTCTGGAGGTTTTCTCTATGAATCAAGTAGAGGTTGCGAAAATAGATGACCAAGCCGGAGGACTGCCCTAGGACAAACACCGGATCCCGGCGGTAGAGGGCGTAGCCCAGCAACACGACACCGCCCAAAATGCTAAAATGCCAAAAGACGGTTGGGACGACGCTCTTTTTTTGTCGCTCACTGGCCAGCCATTGCACCAGAAAACGGCTTGTAAAAAAGAACTGCCCGAGAAAGCCGACCATCAACCAGACGCTGTCCTTATCCATTGCATTCCTCCTCCACATTCGTTGCCGGTGGAATAGCCCGTCGGGCGAGCCACAGCACCCCGACGAGATCGACGATTCCGGCAACAAGACGATCTAGGGTGCCGTAATGTGATGCGCCAGATGCTCTGCGGCGATGATTGACCGGCACCGAGATCACCGTACCGCCCCGTTGCCGAATGAGAGCAGGAACAAAACGGTGCATGTGATTAAACGAAGGCAGATCAAGAAAATCATCTCTGGAAAACACCTTGATCCCGCAGCCACTATCTGGAGTGTCATCGTCCAGCAATCGGCGGCGGACTGCATTGGCCAGACGCGAGGAAAGCCGACGCCATCCGTTGTCCTGGCGCTGGAGCCGCCGTCCATTGACGAGACAAGGCCCTGTCGTTTTTTTTTCCCGGTGGTAGACGGCCACGAGTTGCGCTATGTCGCCGGGATCGTTCTGGCCATCTCCGTCAAGGGTTGCAATCAGAGGATACCTGGCTGCCTGAACTCCGCTGCGCACGGCCACGCTTTGGCCGCTCTGCTTGTTATGACGGACAATCCGCAACCAGGAGTATTCCGCGCTGCGGTTTTTCAGAATTTCCAGGGTGCGGTCTGCGGAGTGGTCGTCGACGCAGATAACTTCTACCTGTTCCCAGCCCCGCAGTGCTTCTTCAAGTTCTTGAAGAAGTGGCTCCATATTATTTTCTTCGTTCAATACAGGGATCACTACTGAGAGTTGCATGGTGGCCTTCCATAATGTCGCATTGTGCAGCCAGACGTATGCACAAATTAATAAGAGGCAAAAAAATCTCCGGAGCGGCAACGTCGCCACTCCGGAGATTTATACCATGTCGACATGAAGAAACTGTGAAGAGGGGGGGAGACGAATCGACGGCAAGGAAGGGTTTGAAACTGCCGATGCTATAAGCGTTTGTGCAGGCTGAGCCAAATAAGGGGTCTGCTCACGAAACGGACAAAATCGTACGTTTAGCTTCAAACTGTCAGTTTGAAGTCTTAGAGATCGTATAAAAAGTGTCAAAAAAATCAAAAAGTGGTCTTAATCTGACACGATTCCATCAAATAACTGACATCAGGTTAGGGTATAGCTCAAGTTGACGTTCAGCTAATGCGTCAAATGTTTGATTGCACGCGCTGGTTCAACTCCACCGTAACATGCACCAACTCTTCATGAATGCTAAGCTGTCGCCTGAAGTAGTCCGGCTCAATGACATCAATCACAGAGAGCGAGAGGATACAGGCGTATTTCCCCTTGCCGACACGCCAGACATGCAAATCGGTGATTTCAGCTTTCACTGGACTGGCCTCGATTACTTCGTGGATTTCAGCCACGACGGGCGCATCCATCTCGGCATCGAGCAGTACGCGCCCGGTGTCGCGTAGCAACCCATACGCCCATACCGCAACCAGTCCGGCGCCGACAATGCCCATTACCGGGTCAAGCCAGTTTGCCCCCCAAAGCTTGCCGCCAAAAAGCGCCACAATTGCGAGTACGGATGTGGCCGCATCCGCTACAACGTGCAGATAGGCCGAACGCAGGTTCAGGTCGTGATGGTGATGATCGTGGCCACCGTGGTCATGGTGCTCTTCGTGGTCGTGATGCTGAGCATGACCGTCTTTCAGCAGCCACGCGCAGGCAAGATTAACCAATAGACCAACTGCGGCAATAGCAATAGCTTGATTGTAGTGGATGGGGCTAGGTGAGATCAGACGCTCAGCAGACTGATAGAGCATCAACCCGGCTACACCCACCAGGAAAACCGCGCTGGTATAGCCTCCCAGCACCTCGATTTTCCACGCACCGAAAGCAAACCGTTTATCGTGGGCGAAGCGTCGAGCAGCGCCATAGGCTAACACCGAGAGACCAAGCGCCAAAGCGTGCGAACTCATGTGCCAGCCATCAGCCAGCAACGCCATTGAGTTATACATCCACCCACCGACGATCTCGGTCACCATCATCACGGCAGTTAGTACGACGGCCCATCGGGTATTTCTCTCGGCCAGCGGGTTGCCTTCATTAAAGACGTGTGAGTGACGCCCGTTTTTAAAATTTTCAACAGAAGTGGAAGATTGCATGCTCGTATCCTTTAGGTAATCCGGTTATACTAATCCAATATATACTATACCCCAGTATACTTTAAGGCAATTGAAAAGAGAATGTCATGGCACATACGATCAAAAGCAAGAAGCAGTTATTGACACGCGTGCGGCGCATCAAGGGGCAGGCCGAGGCCCTAGAAAAAGCGTTAGAGCGCGAGACGGATTGCTCGGCAGTTCTTCAGCAGATCGCCGCAATCCGGGGGGCTGTGAATGGGTTGATGTCTGAGGTGTTGGAAGGACACCTCCGCGAGCATCTTGGCGCGAATGACATTTCCCCGCAGCAGCGTAGCGAGGACTTGGAGCAAGTGGTCGCCGCGTTACGGTCTTACCTCAAGTAGGGCGGATTTATGGGGATCAAATCGATGACAACACCAACAAAAAGCGCATTGCGGCAAATACCCGTCGGCATATGGGTACTCGGCTTAGTCAGCATGCTGATGGATATTTCGTCGGAGATGATCCATAGCCTGCTGCCGCTGTTCATGGTCACGACGCTCGGGGCCAGCGCCTTTGCTGTCGGTCTGGTGGAAGGGCTGGCTGAATCCACGGCGTTGATTGTCAAAATATTCTCAGGGGCCTTCAGCGATTATTTCGGCAAGCGCAAAGGTTTGGCCGTATTCGGCTACGCGATGGGCGCGCTCACTAAACCACTTTTTGCAGTGGCTTCCACGACCGGCATCGTGCTGACTGCCCGCCTGCTGGATCGGACCGGCAAAGGCATGCGCGGTGCACCGCGTGACGCATTGGTTGCTGACATTGCTCCATCGAATCTGCGTGGTGCCGCATTCGGCCTGCGCCAGTCCCTGGACACCATGGGTGCATTTATTGGTCCCTTGTTGGCAGTCGGCTTGATGCTGCTCTGGGCCAACGACTTCCGGGCGGTGTTCTGGGTGGCGGTGATTCCTGGCTTGATGGCAGTTGCGCTGCTGTTTTTCGGGTTGCACGAGCCAGAACAACATCAGACGACAAAACGCACCAATCCGATCCAGCGTGCGAACTTGAAGCGCTTGGGTGGCCCGTACTGGTGGGTGGTGAGTATTGGCGTAAGCGCCAAATCAACCCCCTCCCAAACCCGCCAGCATGACTTTCGTCCGGTCAATGTTCCAGGGAAGCAGGGCCTCATAGTCGGACAGGGTGTTGGCCCTTGGCAGGTTTTCAAAAACATGACGCAGGTAGCTGTAGGGCTCACAATTGTTGGCTTTGGTGGTCTCAATCAGGCTGTACAGCAGGGCGCTGGCCTCGGCGCCTTTCGGGGTTCCAGCGAATAACCAGTTTTTGCGACCCAGGACAAAAGGCCGGATCGCATTCTCGGCCAGGTTGTTGTCCGGCGTGAGCATAGGTTCGTCCAGATAGACCAGCAGCCGATCCCACTGAGCCAAAGCATAGTTGATCGCCTTGCCGAGCAGCCCCTTGGGTGGGGTCTGAACGGAGCGCTTCAGGAGCCACAGATGGAAATTATTCAGGATCGGTCGGGCCTGTTGCTGCCGTAAAGCAAGGAGCGCCCCAGGCTCAAGCTTGAGCCGCCTCGCCTCCTTTTCCATGGCGTAGAGCTGTTGGATCGTGGCCAAGGCCTGATCGGCGCTACCGCTCTTGTGGTTTTTCCCCTGCGCTTTGCTCACCTCCATGAACTTGCGGCGCACGTGGGCCCAGCAGCCGGCATGGCGCACCCCGGCCTGATGGTTAAGAAAACCATAGCCGGAATAACCGTCGGTCTGGACCACGCCCTGAAAGTCGCCGAGGAACTCCCTGGCAACATCGCCGGCCCGGGAGGGATGATACTGATAGATCAGGGCCGGTCTTTGGGGGTCGCCCCGTCGAAACAGCCACATATACGAGGTGGAAGTGGGCGCCCGACCAGGCTCGGCCAGCACCTGAACCGTGGTTTCGTCAATATTGATCACCCGGGCCTCCAAAATTTCGTCGCGGATGAGGTTGACCAGGGGGACGCAGGCCTCGGCAGCCTTCATGGCCCAGTTGCAGAGGGTGGCCCGGCCGATGTCCACCCCGAGACGATCAAACATTTTCTCCTGCCGGTAAAACGGCAGATGGTCGACAAATTTACCGGTCAGCACATGGGCCAAAAGCCCTGGGCTGGCGATGGATTTGGGGATGATCTGGGGGGCAGGCGGGGCGATCCGCACGGTCGGTCCGTTATCTTCCACGCCCTCGCAGGCCCGGCAGGCATATTTGGGCCGGATGTGGCGCAGAACCTGGATCTTGGCCGGAACGATGTCGAGCTGCTCGCTGACCTCTTCCCCGATCCGGCTCAACTGGCAGCCGCAGGCGCAGACCTTCTCTTCCTCGGGCAGGTCATGGACGATCTCCACCCGGGGCAGCTCCGGCGGTAGCGGCTTGCGGCCGGGCTTCTTGCGTTCATGGGCCTCCACGACCATCTTGGCCGGCTCGATATGCTCGGGCTCGGGCAGATCGAACAGCGGTAGCTGCACCGTGGATCCATCCGCAGGCAGCTTTTCGCTCCGCCGACCGAACAACAATTGGCGCAGGTGACGGATCTGTTCGAGCAGTACAGACACCTGCTTCTCATGCTGCTGGCACAGATCAACCACCAGCCGCTTGAGCTCGGCAGGATCGTCCGGTACTGTTTTGATGGAGGAATTCATGCGGTTGACATTATCACATCTAGCTGATTTTTTAATATTTTTATTGATTTTTCAGCAGATTTTTTCATAGCGGATCGGTTTGTGCGCGGCCTGGTCGAGCGATAGGCCATCGAGCAGCCAGGCCAACTCCCTGGTCCCGATCGCCCGCACCTCGGACATGCTTTGGGGCCAGCGGAACCGGTCACGCTCCAGCCGTTTATGCCACAGACAGAAACCGTTGCGGTCCCAGTAGAGAATCTTGATCGTATCCCTTCTACG